>CP054183.1:0-1200000 GCA_015709695.1 Gammaproteobacteria bacterium
AGGTTTGCCATCCGCGAGGGCGGCCGCACCGTGGGCGCCGGCGTGGTGGCGAAGATCATCGAGTAAGGCTAGCGGTAAGCAGTTTCACGTTGGGTTGCGCTTCGCCTGTGCCGTGGTTGCGGCACGGATGAGGTGCAACAGCAGCACAGGCCAGTAGCTCAATTGGCAGAGCGTCGGTCTCCAAAACCGAAGGTTGGGGGTTCGAGACCCTCCTGGCCTGCCAGAGCATCGGACTAGACGGTTACAGGCGGGATGAACACCAAGGCAGAGGCGAGTCCGGGCATCCTGGACACGGTCAAGCTCGTTGCCGCCGTTGCGGTCTTCGTCGGCGGCATCGTTGGCTACTATCTTTTCGAGGATGTGTCCCTGCTGTTGCGCATCCTTGGACTGCTGGTGTGTCTGTTCGCGGGCCTGGGCATCGCGTTCATGACCGTGCAGGGACGCCAGGTCTGGGAGTTCATCCAGGGCTCGCAGGTCGAGCTTCGCAAGGTCGTCTGGCCGGACAGCAGGGAAACACTGAATACGACACTGATCGTGCTGGGGCTGACGGCGGTGGTGGCGATTTTCTTCCTCGCGGTGGACGCCATCCTGCTGAAGCTCACCCAGTTCGTCACCGGGCAGGGAGGCTGAGCCATGGCGCTGAGATGGTACGTGGTTCATGCCTACTCGAATTTCGAGAACAAGGTGAAGACCTCGCTCGAGGAGCGGATCAAGCTCAAGGGCCTGCAGGACAAGTTCGGCAAGATCATGGTGCCGACCGAAGAAGTCGTGGAGATGAAGGAAGGGCAGAAGCGCCGTAGCGAGCGCAAGTTCTTCCCCGGCTATGTCCTGGTGCAGATGGAACTCGACGAGGAGACCTGGCACCTGGTCAAGGAAGTGCCAAAGGTGCTTGGGTTCATCGGCGGCTCCAGTGACCGCCCGGCGCCCATCACGGATCAGGAGGCGGAGTTCATCCTGCAAAGGGTCGAGGAAGGCGCCGACAAGCCGCGGCCCAAGGTGCTGTTCGAGCCCGGTGAAGTGGTGCGGGTGGTCGACGGGCCGTTCAACGACTTCAGCGGCGTGGTCGAGAACGTCAACTACGAGAAGAACAAGTTGCGGGTTGCCGTGCAGATCCTGGGCCGGTCCACGCCGGTGGAGCTGGATTTCAGCCAGGTCGAGAAGAGCTGAGGGTTTAACGGCGCACCACCGCCCGGCGGTGGTGCGGCCTACGGGAAACTGAAATGGCCAAGAAAGTCGACAAATACATCAAGCTGCAGGTTTCGGCAGGCCAGGCGAATCCGGCGCCCCCGGTGGGTCCGGCGCTGGGGCAGGCTGGCGTCAACATCATGGAATTCTGCAAGGCGTTCAACGCCCAGACCCAGGGTCTGGAGGCCGGCACGCCGATTCCGGTGGTAATCACCGTCTACAACGACCGCAGTTTCACTTTCGTCACCAAGACACCACCGGCGTCGGTGCTGCTGCGCAAGGCCGCGCGCATCGACAAGGGCAGTGGCGTGCCGAACAAGAACAAGGTCGGCAAGGTGACCCGCCAGCAGGTCGAGGACATCGCCAGGACGAAGATGCCGGACCTGACGGCTGCGGACATGGACGCCGCGGTGCGCACCATTGCCGGTAGCGCCCGCAGCATGGGCGTGGACGTGGAAGGACTCTAGAGCATGGCTACCGAATCCAAGCGCATCAAGCGCCACCGCGAGAGCGTGACGCGAACCAACCTGCGGCCGCTGGACGATGCGATCGGCATGGTCAAGCAGATGGCCAGCGCCAAATTCCGCGAATCGGTTGATGTCGCCATCAACCTTGGCATCGACGCATCCAAGTCCGATCAGGCGGTACGCGGTTCGACCGTGTTGCCGAACGGCATCGGCAAGCAGGTGCGGGTCGCCGTCTTCGCGCAGGGTGACAATGCCGCCAAGGCCAAGGCAGCCGGCGCGGACACCGTGGGTTTCGATGACCTCGCCGAGCGTATGAAAGGTGGCGAAACCAACTACGACACCGTCATCGCCACCCCCGATGCCATGCGCATCGTTGGCCAGCTCGGCCGCGTGCTCGGGCCGCGCGGTCTGATGCCGAACCCGAAGGTCGGCACCGTGACCACGGACGTGGAGGCGGCGGTGAAGAACGCCAAGTCCGGCCAGGTACGCTATCGCACGGACAAGGCCGGGATCGTGCACTGCACGATCGGCAAGGCCGATTTCGAGGTTGGCGCATTGCGCGAGAACCTCATGGCGCTGCTCACGGACATCCGCAGGGCGCGCCCGGCTCAGGCGAAGGGCCAGTACATCAAGCGGCTCACGCTTTCATCCACGATGGGGCCCGGGGTCGGTGTCGACCAGGCATCCATCGAGGGCGAGGTGCAGTAGTAGCCAGGACGAATGCTGCCGGTGCCGCAGGATGCGGCACCGGTAACACAGGAGACGGCCGCGTGAGCGGCCGGCGTCGAAGACCGCCGGTGTCCCTGCCAGCCATGCAGGCCGGGACTTAATGGGCTGCACCCGCAGCCTGCCAGCGCAGACGGTGCATGCCGAGTCAGATCTTTCTGGTGCGGTCGCCCGTCGAGGTTCCATCCCGCCAGGGGTGGCGTGGCTGCCGGGCGCAGGAGTGCCGGGCAGCTGCGGATTGGATGACTGCCAGGAGGAGAAATGGGCTTAAAGCTGGACGACAAGAAGACGGTGGTGGCGGAAGTCAACGCTGTTGCCGCGTCGGCACAGTCGGCCGTGGCCGCGCATTATCGCGGACTTAGCGTCACGCAGATCACCAGCCTGCGCGCCAGGGCGCGCAAGCAGGGTGTCTACATGCGGGTCGTCAAGAACACGCTGGCCCGCAAGGCGGTGGAAGGCACGGACTTCGCGTGCCTGCATGACTCGCTCAAGGGGCCGACGGTCCTCGCGTTTTCCCGCGAGGAGCCCGGCGCCGCAGCGCGTGTCATCAAGGAGTTTGCCAAGGATAACGAGAAGCTGGTGCCGGTGGCTGTTGCCATTGGCGGCCAGGTCTATCCGGGTAGCGAGCTCGGCCGCGTTGCCAGCCTGCCGACGCTGAACGAGGCGCGGGCACAACTGCTGGGGCTGTTGCAGGCACCGATGTCGCAGTTCGTGCGCACCATCGCCGAGCCTCAGGCGAAGTTTGCCCGCCTGCTCGCGGCCTACCGCGACAGGCAGGGCGGCGAAGCCTGAAGCCGCATTCCCAACATGATTCGGTTATAGCTTTTCAGGAGAACACGAAATGTCAGTTTCACGTCAGGAAATCAAGGAAGCGCTGGGCAAGATGCCCGTCATGGAGCTGGTCGGCCTCATCAAGGAGCTCGAAGAGGAATGGGGCGTATCCGCCGCCGCTCCGGTTGCCGTGGCAGCCGTGGCTGCCGGTGGCGCTGCCGCTCCGGCCGCTGAGGAGAAGACCGAGTTCAACGTGATCATGACCGCGTTCGGCGAGAACAAGGTGGGCGTGATCAAGGCGATCCGCACCATCACCGGCCTGGGCCTCAAGGAGGCCAAGGACCTGGTGGAGGGCGTGCCCTCGACGGTCAAGGAAGGCGTTTCCAAGGATGACGCCGCCAAGATCAAGAAGGAACTCGAGGACGCCGGCGCCAAGGTAGAGGTCAAGTAGCCGCAAGGCTGTCGTGGACCTCTCGCCCAGCGCGAGGAGAGCAGGCGCAGGCGGCTTTCGCCTGTTCGCGCCGATGCAGGGGCCGGTGGCGTGTTGCTGCCGGCCCGCATCGACCTATTCCCGGGCGGTGACCCCGGCCCGGATGCAGCTTTCGTAGAGGTACAACTACATGGCGTACTCCTTCACCGAGAAGAAGCGGATCCGCAAGGATTTCGGCAAGCGGCCCAGCATCCTGGAGGTGCCCTACCTCCTGTCGATCCAGCTGGACTCCTACCGGCAATTCCTGCAGGAAGGCGCCGACCTGGACAACCGGCAGGACCTCGGGCTGCATGCCGCCTTCAAGAGCGTGTTCCCGATCATCAGCTACTCGGGGAATGCCGCGCTCGAGTACCTGAATTACCGGCTCGGTGAACCGGTCTTCGACGTCAAGGAATGTCAGCTCCGTGGACTGACCTACGCCGCCCCGCTGCGGGTGAAGGTCCGCCTGGTGATTTTCGATCGCGAGGTCACCGGCCCCAAGAAAGCCGTCAAGGAGGTCCGTGAGCAGGAGGTCTATCTCGGCGAGATGCCGCTGATGACCGATCACGGCACCTTCGTGATCAACGGCACGGAACGGGTCATCGTCTCGCAGCTGCACCGCTCGCCGGGTGTCTTCTACGACCACGACAAAGGCAAGACCCACTCCTCCGGCAAGCTGCTGTTCTCCGCCCGCGTGATCCCGTATCGGGGTTCCTGGCTGGATTTCGAGTTCGACCCGAAGGACTGCGTCTTCGCGCGCATCGACCGGCGGCGCAAGCTGCCGGTGAGCGTGATCCTGCGCGCCCTGGGCTACAGCAACCAGGAGATGCTCGATATCTTCTTCGACAAGGTGGACCTCTTCCTCTCGAAGAAGGAAATCAAGATGGGCCTGGTGGCCCAGCGTCTCAAGGGCGAGACTGCGGCCTTCGACATCAAGGTGGGCACGCGGGTCATTGTCGAGGAAGGCAAGCGCGTCACGGCGCGCCACGTCATGGAACTGGAGAAGGCCGGGGTCAAGAGCCTGGTCGTGCCGGTTGCCTACCTCCACGGCAAGATCCTCGCGCACGATGTGATCGACACATCGACCGGCGAGCTGCTGGCGAAGTCCAACGATGAATTGACCAGCGATCTGCTGCAGCGCCTTGTCGACAAGGGAATCGACCATGTGCGCGCCCTGTACGTGAATGATCTCGACCAGGGCCCGTACATTTCCAATACCCTGAAGATCGATGCCACCACCACGCGCCTGGAAGCACTGGTGGAGATCTACCGCATGATGCGCCCGGGCGAACCGCCGACGAAGGACGCGGCGGAGAACCTGTTCGCCAACCTCTTCTTCAACACCGAGCGCTACGACCTCTCGCCAGTCGGCCGCATGAAGTTCAACCGCCGTGTCGGCCGCAGCGAGATCACCGGCTCCGGCGTCCTGGACAAGGTGGACATCATCGATGTCCTCAAGGTGCTGATGGAGATCCGCAACGGCCGCGGCGAGGTGGACGACATCGACCACCTCGGCAACCGCCGGGTGCGTTGCGTCGGGGAGATGGCCGAGAATGCGTTCCGCGTTGGCCTGGTGCGCGTCGAGCGTGCCGTGAAGGAGCGGCTGACGCTGGCCGAGTCCGAAGGGCTGATGCCGCAGGAACTGATCAACGCCAAGCCGGTGGCGGCAGCCGTCAAGGAGTTCTTCGGATCCAGCCAGCTTTCCCAGTTCATGGACCAGAACAATCCGCTGTCGGAGGTCACCCACAAGCGCCGTGTCTCGGCCCTTGGCCCTGGCGGCCTGACCAGGGAGCGGGCAGGATTCGAGGTCCGCGACGTGCACCCCACGCACTACGGCCGCGTGTGCCCGATCGAGACCCCGGAAGGCCCGAACATCGGCCTGATCAACTCGCTGTCAGTCTACGCCCGCACCAACGAGTATGGCTTCCTGGAGACACCCTACCGCCGCATCAAGAACGGTCGGGTGAGCGACGAGATCGCGTACCTCTCGGCCATCGAGGAGGGCCAGTACGTCATCGCCCAGGCAAACGCTTCACTGAGCCCGAAGGGCGAGTTCGAGGATGAGCTGGTGTCTGTACGTCACCAGAACGAGTTCACCATCATGCCTCGCGAGCAGATCCAGTACATGGACATCTCGCCGAGGCAGATCGTTTCGGTGGCTGCCGCCCTGATCCCGTTCCTGGAGCACGACGATGCCAACCGCGCGCTCATGGGCTCGAACATGCAGCGCCAGGCGGTGCCTACCCTGAAGTCCGATGTGCCCCTGGTTGGAACCGGCATGGAACGGCCGGTGGCCATCGATTCCGGCGTCACCGTGGTGGCCAAGCGCGGAGGCACCGTCGATTCAGTCGATGCCTCACGCATCGTGGTCCGCGTCAACGATGAGGAAACCCGCGCCGGCGAGCCGGGCGTGGACATCTACAACCTGACCAAGTACACGCGCTCCAACCAGAACACCTGCATCAACCAGCGGCCGCTGGTGCAGGCGGGCAACGTCATCTCCCGCGGCGACGTGCTCGCCGACGGTGCCTCCACCAGCCTCGGCGAGCTGGCCCTGGGCCAGAACCTGCTGGTCGCCTTCATGCCGTGGAACGGCTACAACTTCGAGGATTCCATCCTCCTCTCCGAGCGACTGGTGGAGGAAGACCGCTTCACCACCATCCACATCGAAGAGCTGTCCTGCGTCGCCCGTGATACCAAGCTCGGGCCCGAGGAGATCACCGCCGACATCCCCAATGTGGGCGAAGTGGCACTGGCCAAGCTCGACGAGGCGGGCATCGCCTTCATCGGCGCCGAGGTCCGCGCAGGCGACATCCTCGTGGGCAAGGTCACGCCGAAGGGCGAGACGCAGCTCACCCCGGAGGAGAAGCTGCTGCGCGCCATCTTCGGCGAGAAGGCCTCCGACGTGAAGGATACGTCCTTGCGGGTGCCGCCCGGCATGGACGGCACCGTGATCGACGTGCGGGTCTTCACTCGCGATGGTGTCGACAAGGACAGCCGTGCGCTCGCCATCGAGTCGGCCGAGCTGGAGTCGGTCCGCAAGGATCTCGACGACCAGCAGCGCATTCTCGAGAACGACATCTTCCAGCGCGTGGAGCGCCTGCTGGTCGGCAAACAGGCCGAAGGCGGTCCCAACAAGCTGGAATCGGGCAGCCGGGTCACCCGTGCCTACCTGGATGGCGTGCCGCGCGAGAAGTGGTTCGATATCCGCCTGCACAACGATGAGGCCAACGCCCAGCTCGAGCAGGCCGCCATTCGCCTGCGGGAGCAGCGCGACCAGTTCGACCGTCGCTTCGAGGAAAAGAAGCGCAAGATCACGGCTGGCGACGACCTGCCGCCCGGCGTGCTGAAGATGGTCAAGGTCTACCTGGCCGTGAAGCGCCGCATCCAGCCCGGTGACAAGATGGCCGGTCGCCACGGCAACAAGGGCGTCATCTCCACCATCGTCCCGGTGGAGGACATGCCGTACCTGCCCGACGGCACCCCGGTGGACATCGTGCTCAACCCGCTAGGCGTGCCTTCGCGCATGAACGTCGGACAGGTCCTGGAGACCCACCTCGGCTGGGCCGCCAAGGGGCTTGGCCGGCGAATCGGCGAGTTGCTGGAGGCGCATGCGCAGGTCGAGAAGGTCCGCGAGTTCCTCGACCAGATCTACAACCGCACCGGCGGCCAGAAGGAAGACATCCGCTCGCTCACGGATGACGAGGTCACCGAGCTGGCGCGCAACCTGAGTGCCGGCGTACCCATCGCCACGCCGGTGTTCGATGGCGCGACCGAGGGCGAGATCAAGCAACTGCTGGAGCTTGCACAGCTGCCGGTCAATGGTCAGACGACGCTGGTCGATGGCCGGACCGGTGAACCCTTCGACCGGCAGACCACGGTGGGCTACATGTACATGATGAAGCTCAACCACCTGGTCGACGACAAGATGCATGCGCGCTCCACTGGCCCCTACAGCCTGGTTACCCAGCAGCCTCTGGGCGGCAAGGCGCAGTTCGGCGGACAGCGGTTCGGCGAAATGGAGGTCTGGGCGCTGGAGGCATACGGTGCCTCCTATACGCTGCAGGAGATGCTCACCGTCAAGTCGGACGACGTCCAGGGCCGCACCAAGATGTACAAGAACATCGTGGATGGCACCCACGAGATGGACGCCGGCATGCCGGAGTCCTTCAACGTGCTGGTGAAGGAAGTGCGTTCCCTCGGCATCAACGTCGAACTCGAGCAGAACTAGACAACCAGGCGCAGGTGGCTCATGAAAGACTTACTGAAGCTATTCAAGCAGCAGAGCACGGTCGAGGACTTCGATGCCATTCGCATCGCGCTGGCCTCGCCGGACATGATCCGGTCCTGGTCGTTTGGCGAGGTGAAGAAGCCAGAGACCATCAACTACCGCACCTTCAAGCCGGAGCGGGATGGGCTGTTCTGCGCCAAGATCTTCGGTCCCATCAAGGACTACGAGTGCCTGTGCGGCAAGTACAAGCGCCTGAAGCATCGTGGCGTGGTCTGCGAGAAATGCGGTGTCGAAGTTACCCAGACCAAGGTGCGCCGCGAGCGCATGGGCCACATCGAGCTGGCCAGCCCCGTAGCCCACATCTGGTTCCTGAAGTCGCTGCCATCGCGCATCGGCCTGATGCTCGACATGACCCTGCGCGAGATCGAGCGCATCCTGTATTTCGAGGCATTCGTCGTCGTCGATCCGGGCATGACCCCGCTGGAGCGCGGGCAGCTCATGACGGACGAGCAGTACCTGGAGGCCATCGAGTCCTACGGTGACGAATTCGATGCGCGCATGGGCGCCGAGGCCATCCACGAGATGCTGCGCACCCTCGACCTGCAGAAGGAAGTGGTGCTGGTCCGAGAGGGTATCGATGGCACGTCCTCCGAGGCCAAGATCAAGCGCCTGTCGAAGCGCCTGAAGCTCATCGAGGCTTTCATCGAGTCGGGCAACCGCCCGGAGTGGATGGTCATGACCGTCCTGCCGGTACTGCCACCCGACCTGCGGCCACTGGTGCCGCTGGATGGCGGCCGCTTCGCCACCTCGGACCTCAATGACCTCTACCGCCGGGTCATCAACCGCAACAACCGCCTGCGGCGCCTGCTGGAGCTCAATGCGCCGGACATCATCGTGCGCAACGAGAAGCGCATGCTGCAGGAGGCCGTCGACGCCCTGCTGGACAACGGCCGCCGCGGTCGCGCAATCACCGGCACCAACCGCCGGCCGCTGAAGTCGCTGGCCGACATGATCAAGGGCAAGCAGGGGCGCTTCCGCCAGAACCTGCTTGGCAAGCGCGTGGATTACTCCGGGCGCTCGGTCATCGTCGTTGGCCCGACGCTGAAGCTGCACCAGTGCGGCCTGCCGAAGAAGATGGCCCTGGAGCTCTTCAAGCCGTTCATCTTCTCCAAGCTGCAGCTGCGGGGCGAGGCCACCACCATCAAGGCTGCCAAGCGGCTGGTGGAGCGTGAGGGTCCGGAAGTCTGGGACATTCTCGAGGACGTGATCCGCGAACATCCCGTCATGCTCAACCGCGCCCCGACCCTGCACCGGCTGGGAATCCAGGCCTTCGAGCCGGTACTGATCGAGGGCAAGGCGATCCAGCTGCACCCGCTGGTGTGCACGGCGTTCAACGCGGACTTCGATGGCGACCAGATGGCGGTGCACGTGCCGCTGTCACTGGAGGCCCAGCTCGAGGCCCGGGCGCTGATGATGTCCACCAACAACATCCTCTCGCCGGCCAATGGCGACCCGATCATCGTGCCGTCACAGGACGTCGTGCTCGGCCTGTATTACATGACCCGGGAGCGCATCAACGCCCGCGGCGAGGGCATGATCTTCTCCGACGTGCGCGAAGTGCACCGTGCCTACGAGAACAGGCTGGTGGACCTGCACGCCCGCATCCGGGTGCGCATCGCCGACAGCGAGATGGGCGAGGACGGCAACATCACCTACCGTACGCGCCTGCTGGCGACGACGGTTGGCCGCGCCCTGCTCTCCGACATCCTGCCGGAGGGCCTGCCCTTCGAGCTGATCAACCGCAACATGGACAAGAAGTCCATCTCGGCCTGCATCAACCACTGCTACCGGCAGGTGGGCCTGAAGAAGACCGTGGTGTTCGCCGACCAGCTCATGTACACGGGTTTCAACTACGCCACCCGGGCCGGTATCTCCATTGGCGTCAACGACATGTATGTGCCCGAGGAGAAGGGCGCGATCCTGCAGGCCGCGGACAAGGAGGTCAAGGAGATCCAGGACCAGTTTGCCAACGGCCTGGTGACCAACGGCGAGCGCTACAACCGTGTTGTCGACATCTGGTCTCGCACCAATGACCTGGTGGCGAAGGCGATGATGGAGAAGCTGGGCAAGGAAGAGGTGGCCAATGCCGCCGGCCAGAAGGTCCAGCAGCCGTCCTTCAATTCCATCTTCATGATGGCCGATTCCGGGGCGCGTGGTTCTGCCGCACAGATCCGCCAGCTGGCCGGAATGCGCGGGCTGATGGCCAAGCCGGACGGCTCCATCATCGAAACCCCCATCACCGCCAACTTCCGCGAAGGCCTGGACGTTCTGCAGTACTTCATTTCGACCCATGGCGCGCGCAAGGGCCTCGCCGACACGGCGCTGAAGACCGCCAACTCCGGCTACCTCACCCGCCGCCTGGTTGACGTAGCCCAGGACCTCGTGGTCACCGAGTCCGATTGCGGCACCCAGGGTGGCCTGCTCATGACGCCGCTCGTCGAGGGCGGTGACGTGGTCGAGCCGCTGCGGGAGCGCGTGCTCGGCCGGGTGCTGGCCGACGACGTGCGCAATCCCGCCGATGGCACGCTCATCCTCGAGGCCGGGGTGCTCCTCGACGAGCGCAAGGTTCGTCACCTGGAGGACTTCAGCATCGACCAGGTGCGGGTGCGCTCGCCCATCACCTGCGAGACGCGCTACGGTGTCTGTGCCCAGTGCTACGGCCGCGACCTGGCGCGCGGGCACCGCGTGAACATCGGCGAGGCCGTCGGCGTCATTGCCGCCCAGTCCATCGGCGAGCCGGGTACCCAGCTCACCATGCGCACGTTCCACATCGGTGGCGCGGCCTCGCGGGCAGCGGCGGCAAGCAGCGTCGAGGTCAAGCGCGACGGCGTGATCCGCCTGCACAACATCAAGACCGTCAGCCACGAGAAAGGCTATCTGGTGGCGGTCAGCCGCTCCGGCGAGATCGGCATCATGGATGCACAGGGCCGCGAGCGCGAGCGCTACAAGATGCCGTACGGCGCAACGATCTCGGTCAATGACGGCGACGGCGTCAAGGCCGGCCAGATCGTGGCGACCTGGGATCCGCATACCCACCCGGTGGTGGCCGAGGTTGCCGGTTTCCTCAAGTTCGAGGACTTCGTCGATGGCGTGAGCGTCACGGAGCAGGTCGATGACGTGACGGGCCTCTCCAGCATCGTCATCATGGACCCGAAGCAGCGCGGCTTCAGCGGCAAGGAGCTGCGCCCGCGGGCGCGTCTCGTGGACGGCAAGGGCAAGGAAATCTGCTTCGCCAATACCGACATTCCTGCGGTCTATGCGCTGCCTGCCGGTGCCATCGTCAACATGACGGACGGTGCGAAGATCACCATAGGCGACGTCATCGCCCGTATCCCGCAGGAGAGTTCGAAGACCCGCGACATCACCGGCGGCCTGCCGCGGGTGGCGGACCTCTTCGAGGCGCGGCGGCCAAAGGAGCCGGCGATCCTGGCCGAGCACAGCGGCACGGTCAGCTTCGGCAAGGAGACCAAGGGCAAGCGTCGCCTGGTCATCACCGACGAGCAGGGCAACAAGCACGAGGAACTGATCCCGAAGTGGCGTCACCTCTCCGTGTTCGAGGGCGAGCAGATCGAGCGCGGCGAGGTCATCGCCGATGGCGAGCCCAATCCCCACGACATCCTGCGCCTGCAGGGCGTCGACAGGCTGGCCGAGTTCCTGGTGCGCGAGATCCAGGACGTCTACCGCCTGCAGGGCGTGAAGATCAACGACAAGCACATCGAGGTCATCATCCGGCAGATGCTGCGCAAGGTGGAGGTCGCCAATCCGGGAGCCACCACGTTGCTGCGTGGCGAGCAGGTCGAGCGGTCGCGGGTCATCGACCTGAATGAGACCGTGATCCGCCAGTCCAAGGAGCCCGCTGCATGGGATCCGCTGCTGCTTGGCATCACCAAGGCATCGCTGGCGACGGAGTCGTTCATCTCGGCGGCCTCCTTCCAGGAAACTACCCGGGTGCTGACCGAAGCCGCGGTTCGGGGCATGCAGGACGACCTGCGCGGCCTGAAGGAAAACGTCATCGTCGGCAGGCTGATCCCGGCCGGTACCGGCTACCGGTACCACGCGGACAAGCGTCGTACCCGGGAGCAGGAACTCGCCGAGGAATTGCAGAACCTGGAGCAGGTATCCGCCGCCGCGGAAACGACCGAGACGGGTGCCGGCGAGGCTGAAGAGGCCGCCGCCGAGTAGCCCGTGTGGGGTGCTGGCTACAGACGGGGCCGGAGGGCCGGCCCCGTCTCGCTTGACAGCGATTTGGCCGCACCAATAAAATTCACGGCCCTCGCCAGAGCGCGCAAAGCGCCGCGAGCCCAATCGAGCGCGGGCCTGCTTGCCCGCAGACACGGTCAGCCCGGATGCTGGATGTCATCGAGTCGATGAGCCGCATGCGGGCTGATGCCTATCTGCCTTTTTTGTTGTAGCCCCGAGAGTTGCCGCATGGCCACCATCAATCAGCTTGTCCGCCGGTCTCGCCGCCCGAACGCATACAAGACCAACGTACCGGCGCTCCAGGGCAGCCCGCAGAAGCGCGGAGTCTGCACCCGCGTGTACACCACCACCCCCAAGAAGCCGAACTCCGCCCTGCGCAAGGTGGCGCGTGTGCGCCTGACCAACGGCTACGAGGTCAGCAGCTACATCGGCGGCGAAGGCCACAACCTCCAGGAACACTCGGTGGTGCTGATCCGCGGCGGCCGCGTCAAGGACCTGCCGGGCGTGCGCTACCACACGGTGCGCGGCACCCTCGACTGCGCCGGCGTGTCCGACCGCAAGAAGAGCCGTTCCAAATACGGCGCCAAGCGTCCCAAGCAGTAACCCGATCACCAGTACGGCGAGCAGATCATGTCCAGACGAGCCCAGGCCCCGCGGCGCGAGATCCTTCCAGACCCGAAGCACGACAGCGAGATGCTGGCCAAGTTCATCAACATGGTCATGCGCAAGGGCAAGAAATCGGCAGCCGAGGGCATCGTCTACGGAGCGATCGAGCGCATTTCCGAGCGCACCGGCCAGCCCGAGACGGCGGCGCTGGAAACCCTCCAGAAGGCACTCGACAACGTCAAGCCCATGGTCGAGGTGAAGTCGCGCCGGGTCGGTGGCGCCACCTACCAGGTGCCTGTCGAGGTGCGCCCGCAGCGACGCCAGACCCTGGCAATGCGCTGGGTCATCGATGCCGCCAAGGGGCGAGGCGAGAAGTCCATGGCGCACCGGCTGGCCAACGAGCTGCTCGACGCCGCGGAGAACCGCGGTACGGCGGTGAAGAAGCGCGAGGACACGCATCGCATGGCGGACGCCAACAAGGCCTTCGCCCACTACCGCTGGTAGGACGGCCGGGTTCCGTTGCCTTCCCAGCCGGATCCCAGGTCTTGCAGCCGTGTCACGCAGCACCCCCATCGAGCGCTACCGGAACATCGGCATTTCCGCGCATATCGATGCCGGCAAGACTACGACTACTGAGCGGATCCTCTTCTACACCGGGGTTTCGCACAAGATCGGCGAAGTCCACGATGGCGCCGCCATCATGGACTGGATGGAGCAGGAGCAGGAGCGTGGCATCACCATCACCTCCGCGGCCACGACCTGCTTCTGGAAGGGGATGGACCAGCAGTTCCCCGAGCACCGCATCAATATCATCGATACCCCGGGGCACGTCGACTTCACCATCGAGGTGGAGCGTTCCCTGCGGGTGCTCGATGGCGGCGTGACCGTGTTCTGTGCCGTCGGCGGCGTGGAGCCGCAGTCCGAGACGGTCTGGCGCCAGGCCAACAAGTACGGCGTTCCGCGCATCTGCTTCGTCAACAAGATGGACCGGACCGGCGCTGATTTTTTTCGTGTGGTGAGGCAGATCGGCGAGCGGCTCGGCGCCACCGCGATCCCCATCCAGGTGCCGGTCGGCGCCGAGGAGGGTTTCAAGGGCATCGTCGACCTGGTGCGCATGAAGGCCGTCTACTGGGACGAGGAAACCCAGGGCGTGCGCTTCCAGCTCAAGGACATTCCGGCGGAAATCGAGGCCGTCGCCGGCGAGTATCGCGAGAAGATGCTGGAAGCCGCTGCGGAGGGTGACGAGGCTCTGCTCAACAAGTACCTCGAGAAGGGCGAGCTCGATGAAGCCGAGATCAGGAATGGCCTGCGGTCCCGGGTCCTGAAGGGCCAGATCGTCCTGGTCACCTGCGGATCGGCATTCAAGAACAAGGGTGTCCAGGCAATGCTGGATGCCGTAGTCGAGTTCCTGCCGTCACCCGTGGACAAGCCTCCAGTCAGGGGCATCCTGGAGAATGGCGAACCCGGCGAGCGCCACGCCGACGACAGCGAGCCGTTCTCGGCCCTGGCATTCAAGATCGCCACCGATCCTTTTGTCGGCAACCTGACTTTCGTGCGCGTCTACTCGGGAGTGCTGCAATCGGGTGACAGTGTCTACAACCCGGTCAAGGACAAGCGCGAGCGAATCGGGCGCCTCCTGCAGATGCACGCCAACGAGCGCGCAGAAATAAAGGAAGTGCGCGCCGGTGACATTGCCGCGGCGGTCGGTCTCAAGGACGTGACCACCGGCGACACGCTGACCAGCGAGAAGGCGGTCATTACGCTGGAGAAGATGGAGTTCCCCGAGCCGGTGATTTCGGTGGCCCTGGAGCCGAAGACCAAGGCGGACCAGGAGAAAATGGGCCTTGCGTTGCAGAAGCTTGCCAAGGAGGACCCTTCCTTTCGCGTGCATACGGACGAGGAGTCCGCGCAGACCATCATCGCCGGGATGGGCGAGCTGCACCTCGAGATCATCGTCGACCGGATGAAGCGGGAGTTCAAGGTCGAGGCCAACGTCGGGCGGCCGCAGGTGGCTTATCGGGAAACCATCCGCGCCAGTGTCGAGCAGGAGGGTCGTTTCGTGCGCCAGTCCGGCGGCCGAGGCCAGTTCGGCCACGTGTTCCTGCGCCTGGAGCCCCTGCCGCCTGGCACCGGCTACGAGTTCGAGAACGCCATCGTCGGCGGTGTCGTGCCCAAGGAATTCATCCCTGCCGTCGACAAGGGCGTCAGGGAGCAGATGGAGAACGGCATCCTGGCCGGCTATCCCGTTGTCGACGTCAAGGTCACGATGTTCGATGGCTCGTACCATGACGTCGACTCCAGCGAAATGGCGTTCAAGATTGCCGGTTCCATGGCCTTCAGGGAGGGCTTTGCCAAAGCCCGACCGGTGCTCCTCGAGCCGATCATGAATGTCGAGGTCGTGACGCCCGAGCAGTTCATGGGCGATGTGAACGGGGACCTGAGCCGCCGGCGCGGCGTGCTGCGCGGCATGGACGAGTCACCCGCGGGCCGCATCATTCGCGCGGAAGTGCCGCTGGCCGAGATGTTCGGCTACGCCACGAGCCTGCGGTCGATGAGCCAGGGGCGGGCCACGTATTCGATGGAGTTCGCCAAGTACATGCAGGTGCCGCCGAATGTGGCGGAGGCTGTGATCAAGCGTGAGTGATTATTCGGTTCCCGAGCCCGCGAACACGGGCCGGGATGTTCGGAACGCCTGGAGATAGGGACGATGTCAAAAGCCAAATTTGAACGCAAGAAGCCGCACGTGAACGTTGGGACGATTGGTCACGTTGACCACGGCAAGACGACGCTGACGTCTGCGCTGACGAAGGTGATGGGTGAGAAGTTCGGCGGCGAGTACCGGGCGTACGACCAGATTGACGCGGCGCCGGAGGAGAAGGCGCGCGGCATCACGATTGCGACGGCGCACGTGGAGTACGAGAGCCCGAAGCGGCACTACGCGCACGTGGACTGCCCCGGGCACGCGGACTACATCAAGAACATGATCACGGGCGCGGCGCAGATGGACGGCGCGATTCTGGTGGTATCGGCGGCCGACGGCCCGATGCCGCAGACGCGCGAGCACATTTTGCTGGCGCGCCAGGTGGGTGTTCCCTACATCGTGGCCTACCTGAACAAGGCGGACATGGTGGATGACAAGGAGCTGCTGGAGCTGGTGGAGATGGAGGTACGCGACCTGCTGTCGACCTACGAGTTTCCGGGAGACAAGACGCCGATCATCATTGGTTCGGCACTCAAGGCGCTGGAAGGCGACAAGAGCGACATCGGGGTGCCGTCGATCGAGAAGCTGGTGGCGGCGCTCGACGAGTACATTCCCGAGCCGGTGCGTGCCATTGACGGGCCGTTTCTGATGCCGATCGAGGACGTGTTCTCGATTTCCGGCCGTGGCACGGTGGTCACGGGGCGTGCCGAGCGGGGCAAGGTCAAGGTGGGTGACGAGATCGAGATCGTCGGCATCAAGGCGACGACGAAGACGATCTGCACGGGTGTGGAGATGTTCAGGAAGCTGCTTGACGAGGGTCAGGCGGGTGACAACGTCGGCATCCTGCTGCGCGGCACGAAGCGTGAGGAAGTGGAGCGTGGCCAGGTGCTGGCGAAGCCCGGTTCGATCACGCCGCACACGCACTTCGAGGCGGAGGTGTACATCCTGACGAAGGAAGAGGGTGGTCGGCACACGCCGTTCTTCAAGGGCTACCGCCCGCAGTTTTATTTCCGCACGACGGACGTGACCGGTGCGGTGGAGTTGCCTGAGGGCACCGAGATGGTGATGCCCGGGGACAACATCAAGATGAAGGTCAAGCTGATCAGCCCGATCGCGATGGAGAACGGGCTGCGGTTTGCCATCCGCGAGGGCGGCCGCACCGTGGGCGCCGGCGTGGTGGCGAAGATCATCGAGTAAGGTGACCAACATGGCCAAGAACCAGAATATCCGTATCCGCCTCAAGGCCTTCGACCACCGGCTGATCGACAACTCGGCCCGGGAGATCGTCGAGACGGCCAAGCGCACCGGGGCCCAGGTGCGCGGACCGGTGCCGCTGCCGACCAAGATGGAGCGCTTTACCATCCTGATCTCGCCCCATGCGGACAAGGACGCCCGGGACCAGTACGAGCTGCGGACCCACAAGCGCCTGATGGACATCCTCGAACCCACGGACAAGACCGTGGATGCCCTGATGAAGCTGGAACTGCCGGCCGGGGTGGATGTTCAGATCAAATTGAACTGATGCCCGAAGCTGCACTATAATTGCCGGCTCGCCGCCGCCCGGGGCAGTTCCATCAAGGATGGCCTGCGTCGGGCGTCGTGCCGACAGGGGCTAGCCCGCAGGCCCGGGGTCCGCCCAGGAAGCCGAGGGGGAAGGACCTCACAAGTCAGGCTGCCCACCGAGGGTGGCCCGGGAAAAGCCTCTCGGTGGCCCAGGCCGTCGAAGCGTTGGAATCCATTGCGCCCGCCCCTGCGTAGGGGTCGGGCCGAAAGACAGTCAAGAGATAGTCGACATGACCATCGGTCTTGTAGGTCGCAAGTGCGGGATGACCCGCGTGTTCACCGAGGATGGCGCGGCTGTGCCCGTGACCGTCATCGAGGTGTTGCCCAACCGGGTCACGCGGGTGCTGACGGCGGAGAGCAACGGCTATTCGGCGGTCCAGGTGACCACCGGGCAGCGCAGCCCCACCCGGCTGGGCAAGCCCGTGGCCGGCAGTTTTGCCAAGGCCGGGGTCGAGCCGGGCGAGGGCCTCTGGGAATTCCGGGCCACTGCGGCCGAGCTGGCCAACCTCCAGCCAGGGGCTGAACTCAAGGCGGACCGATTCCAGCCGGGCCAGTACGTGGATGTCGCGGGCACCACGATCGGCAAGGGCTACGCCGGCACCATCAAGCGCCATCACTTCAGGGCGCAGGACGCCAGCCACGGCAACTCGGTGTCCCACCGTGCACCGGGCTCCATTGGCCAGCGCCAGTTCCCCGGCCGTGTCTTCCCCGGCAAGCGCATGTCAGGTCATCTGGGTGCCGCCCATCGTACCGTCCAGAGCCTGGAAGTCGTGCGCGTCGATGCTGACCGCGGCCTCGTGCTGGTCCGCGGCTCGGTGCCCGGCCACCGCGACGGGCGCCTGGTGGTGACTCCCACCGTCAAGAACCGCAAGGCGGCCAGTGCCAATGCACAGGCCAAGGCTTAGGTGAGACGATGAAGCTTGCAATTCAAGGCGGTACCGCCGGGATCGAGGTCTCCGACCAGAACTTCGGCGCGCCCTTCAACGAAGCCCTGGTGCACCAGGTGCTGACGGCGTACCGCGCGGCCGCCAGGGCCGGTACCAAGGCGCAGAAGACCCGCGCGGAAGTGCGTGGCGGCGGCGCCAAGCCCTGGCGCCAGAAGGGCACGGGCCAGGCCCGTGCCGGCACCACCCGTGGGCCCATCTGGGTGGGTGGCGGGCGTGCCTTTGCTGCCCGGCCCCGTGATTTCGCGCAGAAGGTCAACCGCAAGATGTACCGTGCCGCCCTGCGCAGCGTGCTGTCCGAGCTGGTACGCGACGATCGCCTGATGGTGATCGACGGCCTCAGCCTCGACCAGCCGAAGACGCGCGAGCTGGCAGCCCGACTGAAGGGCCTCGGCCTGGTGCAGGTGCTCATCCTCGTGGACAAGCACGACGAGAAGCTGTGCCTGGCGGCCCGCAACATCCCCGGTGTGGATGTCCTCGCTGCCAGCGAGGTGGATCCCCTGAGCCTGGTCCGTTTCGACAAGGTGCTGGCCACTGCCGCGGCCGTGCGCAGCATCGAGGAGCGCCTTTCATGAGTGCCGCCCATGCCAAGGAACGGCTGATGTCCGTGGTCATTGGCCCGCACCTGTCCGAGAAGGCCACCGTTGCCGGGGATCGTGACAAGCAGGTCGTCTTCCGCGTGCGGCGCGATGCCACGAAGGCGGAGATTCGCCGCGCCGTGGAAATGCTCTTCGAGGTCAAGGTCGAGGGCGTCCAGGTGGTCAACGTCATGGGGAAGGTGAAGCGGTTTGGCCGCACCCCGGGGCGCCGCCAGGACTGGAAGAAGGCTTACGTCAGCCTTGCCGAAGGCAGCGACATCAGTTTCATGGGCAACGAGTGACGGCCGAGTAGGGAAACGCCATGCCTCTGCAGCAATTCAAGCCCACCTCGCCCGGACGCCGCTTCGCAGTCCGCGTGACCACTCCGGAGCTCCACAAGGGCAAGCCTTTCGCGGGGCTCGTCGCGAAGCTGGATACCGGAACCGGCCGCAACAACCATGGCCGCATCACCACGCGCCACCGTGGCGGTGGTCACAAGCGACGCTATCGCATGATCGATTTCCTGCGCGACAAGGATGGCGTCCAGGGACGCGTCGAGCGCCTGGAGTACGATCCGAACCGCTCCGCCCACCTGGCGCTGCTGCTGTATGCCGACGGCGAGCGTCGCTACATCGTGGCTCCGAAAGGTCTGGCTGCTGGCGATGTGGTCATGTCGGGACGGGATGCCGCCATCAAGACCGGCAACAGCCTGCCGTTGCGCAACATCCCGGTTGGCACGCTGATCCACTGCCTGGAGCTGAAGCCGGGCAAGGGCGCCCAGCTTGCCCGGGCTGCCGGCTGTGGCGTGCAGATCGTCGCCCGCGAGGGCGCCTACGCCACCATCCGCATGCGCTCCGGCGAGATGCGCAAGGTGCATGTGGAGTGCCGCGCCACCATCGGCGAGGTTGGCCATGGCGAGCACAACCTGGAGAGCCTCGGCAAGGCCGGTGCCAGCCGCTGGCGCGGTGTCCGCCCGACCGTTCGTGGCGTGGCCATGAACCCGGTGGACCATCCGCTCGGCGGCGGCGAGGGCAAGACCTCGGGCGGCCGTCACCCGGTGTCTCCGTGGGGCCAGCCCACCAAGGGCTACAAGACCCGCAACAACAAGCGCACGAACCGGATGATCGTCCGGGATCGTCGCAAGAAGTAAACGTTCAGCAGCGCCGCTTGGAGGCCTGACAGGTGCCACGTTCCGTAAAAAAGGGTCCCTTCGTGGACGCTCACCTCGCTGCCAAGGTCCGGCAGGCGGTGCAGACCAACAGCCGTCGCCCGATCAAGACCTGGTCGCGGCGTTCGATGATCCTGCCGGAAATGATCGGTCTCACGCTCGCCGTGCACAACGGGCGCGACCACGTGCCCGTGCTGGTGACCGAGAACATGGTCGGCCACAAGCTGGGCGAATTCGCCGCGACGCGGACCTTCAAGGGCCACTCCGGCGACCGCAAGGCCAAGCCCGCCGAGGCTGCCGGAGGCTAGTCGTCATGCAGGTAACCTCAACATTGCGCAATGCACGCATCTCGCCGCAGAAGTGCCGGCTGGTGGCCGACGCCGTCCGCGGCGCCCCGGTTGGCAAGGCGCTGCAGACGCTGGAATTCATGCCGAAGAAGGGCGCCCGCATGGTGAAGAAGGTGTTGGAGGCCGCTGTCGCCAATGCCGAGCACAACCACGGCGCAGACATCGACGAATTGAAGGTTGCCTGCATCATGGTAGACGAGGCTCCCACGCTGAAGCGGTTTCACGCACGCGCCAAGGGCCGTGGCAATCGCATCACCAAGCGCAACAGCCACATCACCGTCCAGGTCGCCGACAAGTAAGGAATTCTTGTAATGGGTCACAAAGTCAACCCGATCGGAATCCGCCTGGGCATCACCCGTGACTGGGCATCGAAGTGGTATGCCGATTCGCGGATCTTCCCGGCGTACCTGGATGCCGACTTCCGCATCCGCAAGTATCTGCGCCAGCGCCTGACCGAGGCCTCGGTGAGCCTGATCCAGATCGAGCGCCCGGCCCGCAAGGCCCACATCACCATCCATACCGCACGGCCGGGCGTGGTGATCGGCAAGAAGGGCGAGGATATCGAGAGCCTGCGAGTAGGCGTGGCGCGCATGCTGCGCATGCCCACCACAGACGTGCGCCTCAACATCGCCGAGATCCGCAAGCCCGAGCTCGACGCCTTCCTCGTCGCCGAGGGCATTGCGCAGCAGCTCGAGCGCCGGGTCATGTTCCGCCGTGCCATGAAGCGCGCGGTCACCAATACCATGCGCCTGGGCGCCCTGGGCGTGAAGATCCGCGTGTCGGGCCGCCTGAATGGCTCGGAGATCGCCCGCTCGGAGTGGTACCGGGAGGGGCGTGTTCCCCTGCATACCTTCCGTGCTGACATCGACTACGGCCTTGCCGAGGCCCGTACCACCTACGGGGTCATCGGTGTCAAGGTCTGGATTTTCCGCGGTGAGGTCTTCGACAAGGCCGAGACCGTCGCCGCCGCCGAGCCTGCCGCCGAGCAGGCTGCGGCCAACTAGCGGATCAGCACGCCATGATGCAGCCCAAGCGCACCAAGTTCCGCAAGCAGTTCAAGGGACGCAACCGCGGTCTTGCCCACCGTGGCAGCAGCGTCGCCTTCGGCGACTTTGGCCTGAAGGTCACGGAGCGTGGCCTGCTGACGGCCCGCCAGATCGAGGCCGCGCGGCGCGCCATGACGCGCTTCATCAAGCGTGGTGGCAAGGTCTGGATCCGGGTGTTCCCCGACAAGCCGATCACCCAGAAGCCGCTCGAAGTCCGGCAGGGCAAGGGCAAGGGCAACGTGGAGTACTGGGCTGCCCGGGTGCAGCCCGGGAAGATCCTTTACGAGATGGACGGTGTCACCGAGGAGATCGCCCGGGAGGCATTCAAGCTGGCTGCGGCCAAGCTGCCCCTGGCGACGGTTGTCGTGACCCGGCAGGTGATCTGATGAGCGCCAGGGAAATCCGCGAGAAGGGCAGCGCAGAACTCGTCGAGCAGCTGCTCGCTCTGCGTCGCGAGCAGTTCAACCTGAGGGTGCAGCAGGCCACTGGCCAGCAGGCCAAGGCCGACCAGGTGGCGCGGGTGCGGCGCGATATCGCCCGCGTGAAGACGGTGTTGCGTGAACGTGAGCTGGCCGGCCAGGCAGCAGGGACGAAAGCATGAGCGAGCAGAAGGAAGCCGCAGGTGGCCGGGCCATGACCGGCCGTGTCGTCAGCAACAAGATGCAGAAGACGGTCGCCGTGGCGATCGAGCGCATGGTGCGCCATCCCGTGTTCGGCAAGTACGTCCGCCGCACGACCAGGCTGCTGGCGCATGACGAGGCCGGCGCCTGCCGCGAGGGGGACCTGGTGTCCATCGTCGAGTGTCGACCCATCTCGCGGCACAAGTCGTGGCGGGTGGCGGAGATCCTGCAGCGCGCCGAGTCCGAGTGACGGGCACGGTCTGGGCCAGTAGAACCAAACGGATTGCCGGGAAACGACCATGATTCAGATGCGGACAATGCTCAACGCCGCCGACAACAGCGGCGCACGGCGCCTGATGTGCATCAAGGTGCTGGGCGGGTCCAAGCGCCGTTATGCGGGCGTCGGTGACATCATCAAGGTCAGCATCAAGGACGCCATCCCCAAGGGGCGCGTCAAGAAGGGTGAGGTCTACAGCGCTGTCGTGGTGCGGACGACCAAGGGCGTGCGGCGGCCGGATGGCTCGCTGATCCGCTTCGACGACAACGCGGCGGTGCTGTTGACCAGCAAGCTGGAGCCCGTCGGCACACGCATCTTCGGGCCCGTGACCCGCGAGCTGCGCACAGAGAATTTCATGAAGATCATCTCCCTCGCGCCGGAAGTGCTGTAGGGGCGGGGCAGGCAGGACGGACATGAAGAACATCAGGAAGGGCGACGAGGTCATCGTGATTTCCGGCAAGGACAAGGGCCGCCGCGGCACCGTCCTGCGCGTGGAAGGCGACCGTGTTGCCGTCGAGAACGTCAACGTCGTGAAGAAGCACCAGAAGCCGAATCCGGCGAAGAATGTGCCCGGTGGCATCGTCGAGCGGGAGGCGCCGTTGCACCTCTCCAACGTCATGCTCTTCAACCCGGTCACCAAGAAGGGCGACCGCGTCGGTGTGAAGGCCCTGGAGAACGGCCGCCGCGTGCGGGTATTCCGGTCGAACAACGAGGTCGTGGACATCTAGTCCGCGGAGCAGAGCGCAAGTCATGGCCAGGTTGCAGCAGTATTACCAGCAGGAAGTGATCGGCAAGCTCCAGCAGCAGCTCGGGCTGACGAATGCGCAGGAAGTGCCGCGCATCACCAAGATCACCCTCAACATGGGCGTGGGCGAGGCCATCAACGACAAGAAGATCGTCGACAAGGCCATGCAGGACCTGATGATGATCTCCGGCCAGAAGCCGGTGGCCACCAAGGCCCGCAAGTCCGTCGCCACTTTCAAGATCCGCCAGGGGCAGCTGATCGGCTGCAAGGTAACCCTGCGCCAGCGCCGCATGTACGAGTTCCTGGATCGCCTGATCAACGTGGCGATTCCCCGCATCCGCGATTTCCGCGGGCTGAACCCGCGTTCGTTCGACGGCCAGGGAAACTACAGCCTCGGCATCCAGGAGCAGATCATCTTCCCGGAGATCGACTTCAGCCAGGTGGATGCGGTACGCGGGCTGGATGTGACCATCACGACCACGGCCATGAGCGACGCCCATGCGCGGGCGCTGCTCGAGGCATTCAATTTTCCCTTCCGCAAGTGACCCCCTAGTACGGCAAGGCGAGCGGCTACAAATGGCAAAGAAATCCATGGTTCTGCGTGAGGAGCATCGGCTCCGCACGGTGAAGCGCTACGCGAAGAAGCGCACCGAGCTCAAGGCCATCATCCAGAGCCCGGCGAGCAGCGACGAGGAGCGCCAGGACGCATTGGCCCGGCTGCAGGCGCTGCCGCGTGATGCCAACCCGATCCGCCTGCGCAATCGCTGCGCTGTGACCGGCCGGCCCAAGGGTTACTTCCGCAAGTTTGGCCTCGCCCGCAACAAGCTGCGGGAGCAGGCCATGGCCGGCAACATTCCCGGCCTCACCAAGGCCAGCTGGTAAGGGGACAGGAGCAAGCCATGAGCATGACCGATCCCATTGCCGACATGCTGACTCGCATCCGCAACGGCCAGACCGCCGGGTTGCCGAGCGTCACCATGCCATCGTCGCATCGCAAGGAGGCCATCGCCGCCGTGCTGCGCGATGAAGGCTACATCGCTGGCTTCCAGGTGACCGACAAGCCGGGCAACAAGCGCGAGCTGACCGTGGAGCTCAAGTATTTCGATGGCAAGCCGGTGATCGAGCACCTGCGCCGGATCAGCCGGCCGGGGCTGCGCAACTACCGCCGCAAGGACAAGCTGCCCAGCGTGATGGGCGGTCTCGGCGTGGCGATCGTTTCGACTCCTGCGGGCGTCATGAGCGATCGCGTCGCCCGCGCCAGGGGCTTCGGCGGCGAAGTCATCTGCATCGTTTCATAAGCCACCTGGTCGCAAACCAGAGCCGTCAAACGGATCAACGCCATGTCTAGAGTCGGAAAGAACCCGGTCGAACTGCCCAAGGGAGTGGAGGTCACCGCCGCCGCCAGTTCAGTCAAGGTCAAGGGACCCAAGGGCGAGCTGACCATGGCGCTGAATCCGCAGGTGCAGGTCAACGTCGCCGACGGCAAGGCGCGGGTGGGAACCGTCTCGACGGCACCCACCGCTCGCGTGGTCTCCGGTACCACTCGGGCGCTGCTCGCCAACATGGTCACCGGCGTCACCAAGGGCTTCGAGCGCAAGCTGGAGCTGGTCGGCGTCGGCTATCGCGCCCAGGCACAGGGCAGGAAGCTGAACCTGACGCTGGGCTTCTCGCATCCGGTGGCCTATCCGGTGCCCGAGGGCATCACGGTGGAAACGCCGAGCCAGACGGAAATCGTCATCAAGGGGATTGATCGGCAGAAGGTTGGCCAGGTGGCGGCCGAGATCCGCCGTTACCGCGCCCCTGAGCCTTACAAGGGCAAGGGCGTACGCTTCGCTGGAGAGAAGGTCGTGCTCAAGGAAGCGAAGAAGAAGTAGCGCACGCCCATCGGTACTGAACGGAATATGTCATGAGAAAGACTGAAGCCAGAATGCGCCGCGCCCGCAAGGTGCGCGCCCAGATCCGCAGCCTGGCGGTGGCACGCCTTTCCGTGCACCGGACGCCGCGCCACATCTATGCCCAGGTGATCGGGCCGGATGGCGGCACGGTGGTGGCAGCGGCCTCCACGGTGCAGGAGCAGGTCAGGGCCGGGCTGAAGGGTACTGGCAACATCGCGGCCGCGGCTGCGGTCGGCAAGGCCATTGCCGAGAAGGCCAAGGCGGCCGGTGTGACCCGCGTGGCCTTCGACAGGTCGGGTTTCCGCTTCCATGGCCGCGTCAAGGCGCTGGCCGATGCAGCCCGCGAGGCGGGCCTCGAGTTCTAACAGGGTGATGCAGCATGGCAAGATTTGATCAGGGGCCGTCCACTTCTCCCGATGACTTCATGGAGAAGCTGGTGGCGGTGAATCGGGTCGCCAAGGTCGTCAAGGGCGGCCGCCAGTTCGGTTTCACCGCGCTGACGGTGGTCGGCGATGGCAAGGGCCAGGTCGCATTCGGCTATGGCAAGGCGCGCGAAGTACCCAACGCCATCCAGAAGGCCATGCAGGCGGCCCGCAAGAACATGCGGCGCGTGGATCTGCACAAGGACACGCTGCATAGCGCGCTCACGGGCTCCCATGGAGCGACCCGCGTCTACATGCAGCCTGCCTTCGAGGGTACCGGCATCATCGCCGGTGGTGCCATGCGCGCGGTACTGGAATGTGCCGGCGTGCGCAACGTCCTGGCAAAGATCTACGGCTCGCGCAACCCGATCAATGTGGTGCGGGCTACCATCAATGCGCTGCAGGACTCGCGCTCGCCCGAGATGATCGCCGCCAAGCGCGGCAAGTCCCTCAGCGAAATCCGGGGTTGAAACCATGGCTGCCGCCAAGAAGCTCAAGGTCACGCTGGTGAAGAGCCCGTTCGGCCGCATCGCCGCGCACCGGGCCTGCGTCACCGGCCTGGGGCTGCGCACGATCCGCCAGTCCGTGGTGGTGGCTGATACGCCGGAGAACCGGGGCATGATCGGCAGGGTGTCGTATCTCCTGCGGGTCGAGGAGGCCTGATGCGTCTGAATGACATGAAGCCGGGCAGCCGCAAGGCGCCCAAGCGCCTGGGCCGCGGCAGTTCCGCCGGCCAGGGCAAGACCTGCGGCCGCGGTCACAAGGGCCAGCGTGCGCGGGCGGGCGGCTACCACAAGGTCGGCTTCGAGGGCGGCCAGATGCCGCTGCAGCGCAGGCTGCCGAAGATCGGCTTCATCTCGGCCAAGGCGGCCGAGACCGCCGAGGTGCGCCTGCACGAGCTGGCGATTCCGGCCGATGATGTGATCGACCTCGATGCGCTGAAGCGTGCCGGAATCGTGCACCAGCAAGCGCTGCGTGCAAAGGTCGTGCTTTCAGGGACCCTGGCGAAGCCCGTGCGCGTGCGCGGCCTCGGCCTGACGGCCGGTGCCCGCAAGGCGATCGAGGCCGCCGGCGGCTCCATCCAGGAATGAATTGAGGGCGGCCCGGTCCAAGGGCTGCACCAAGGGCAAGGCGAGGCAAAGTCGTGGCAAAAGGCGGTCTGGTCAATCCGGCTGCAGCGCTATCGGAAGCGACGCGCTTTGCCGAGCTGCGGCAGCGCCTGCTGTTTCTGGCCGGAGCGCTGGTCGTCTATCGAATCGGCACCTTCATCCCCGTGCCCGGGATCGATCCGCAGGCGATGGCCCGGTTCTTCCAGCAGCAGGCCGGCACCATCCTCTCGATGTTCAACATGTTCTCCGGCGGTGCGCTGGAGCGGATGAGCATGTTTGCGCTCGGCGTGATGCCTTACATCTCCGCGTCCATCATCCTGCAGATGGCGAGCGCGGTGGTGCCGTCGCTGAACCTGGTCAAGAAGGAAGGCGAGGCGGGGCGGCGCAAGATCATGCAGTGGACGCGCTACGGCACCGTGGTGCTGGCGCTCGTGCAGTCGGTGGGTGCTGCCGTGGCGCTGCAGAACCAGGGCCTGGCCATCAGCCCCGGCTTCAACTTCATCTTCACGGCGACCGTCACCCTGGTGACCGGCACCATGTTCCTCATGTGGCTCGGTGAGCAGATCACGGAGCGCGGCGTGGGCAATGGCATCACCATGATCATCCTGGCGAGCATCGTCGCCGGCGTGCCGTCCGCCATCGGCAGCACCCTGGAACTCGTCAACACCGGCGAGCTGTCCGTCCTGCTGGTGCTGGTGCTGATCGCGCTGGTGCTGGCGGTCACCGCGGCGGTCGTCTTCATGGAGCGCGGCCAGCGCCGCATTCCGGTGCACTACGCCAAGCGGCAGCAGGGCCGCCGCATGTACGCCGCGCAGGCGACCCATCTGCCGTTCAAGATCAACATGTCCGGCGTCATTCCGCCGATTTTCGCCTCCAGCATCATCCTCTTCCCGGCCACGATCGCCAGCTGGTTCGGTACCAGCCAGAACATGGGCTGGCTGCAGATCATCGCCGCGGAGCTGTCGCCCGGACAGCTGATGTACGACCTGCTGTACGGCATCCTGATCCTGTTCTTCTGCTTCTTCTACACGGCGCTGGTGTTCGATTCGCGCGAGACCGCCGACAACCTCAAGCGCTCCGGTGCCTTCCTGCCAGGCATCCGGCCCGGCCAGCAGACCGCCGAGTACATCGACAAGGTGCTGACGCGCCTCACCTTCTGGGGTGCGCTGTACATCGCCGCCGTCTGCCTGCTGCCCCAGTTCATGATCACCTACTGGAAGGTACCGTTCTATTTCGGTGGTACCTCGCTGCTCATCATCGTCGTGGCAACCATGGATTTCATGGCGCAATTGCAGGCCCACATGATGTCGCACCAGTACAAGGGCCTTCTGGAGAAGGCCAATCTGCGCGGTTACGGCCGCGCCGGGCAGGTCCGCTGAGGCGGCCTGTCACCATGGAGAGAAGCAGGAGTTCGACATGAAAGTTCGGCCGTCAATCAAGCGGATCTGCAGGAACTGCAAGGTGATCCGGCGCAACGGCAGGGTCCGGGTCATCTGCTCGGATCCGCGGCACAAGCAGCGCCAGGGCTGATCCCGGCAGTTATCGGAGACAACGGAGAACCCATCGATGGCGCGTATAGCGGGCATCAATATTCCGGCGAACAAGCACGTGGTCATCGCCCTGACCAGCATCTACGGCATCGGCCGCAGCCGCGCCGCCAGGCTTTGCGAGGCCACGGGCATCCCCCCGGAAGCCAAGGTCAAGGACCTCACCGAGCCGGAGGTCGAGCGTCTGCGCGTGGAAATCGGCCGATTCCCGGTGGAGGGTGACCTGCGCCGGCAGGTGTCCATGAGCATCAAGCGCCTCATGGATCTCGGCACCTACCGCGGGCTGCGCCATCGCAAGGGCCTGCCCTTGCGTGGCCAGCGCACCCGTACCAATGCCCGCACCCGCAAGGGGCCGCGGCGCGCCATCAAGAAGTAAAGCCTGCAGGCGGAGTCGCGACACAACATGAGCAACCAGCAGCCAGTCACGCCGCAGAAGGCGCGCAAGAAGACCAGGAAGCACGTCGTGGACGGCATCGCCCACGTGCATGCCTCCTTCAACAACACGATCGTCACCATCAGCGATCGCCAGGGTAATGTACTGTCCTGGGCATCCGCTGGGGGCTGCGGCTTCCGCGGCTCGCGCAAGAGCACGCCCTTCGCGGCCCAGGTGGCGGCGGAGAAGGCGGGCGTTGCGGCACTGGAGCACGGTGTGAAGTCGCTGGAAGTCAGGGTGCAGGGTCCCGGCCCCGGCCGCGAGTCGGCCGTGCGTTCGCTCAACTCCGTCGGCTTCAAGATCACGAACATCGAGGACGTCACCCCGATCCCGCACAACGGCTGCCGCCCGCCCAAGAAGCGGCGCGTCTAGAAGGTAGTTACGCATGGCCAGATATCTTGGACCCACCTGCAAGCTTTCCCGCCGGGAGGGCACCGACCTCTTCCTGAAGAGCGGCATCAAGCCGCTCGAGCAGAAGTGCAAGCTCGAATCGCCCCCGGGCGCCGCCCAGGGTGCCCGCAAGGGCAGGCTGTCGGATTACGGCCTGCAGCTGCGCGAGAAGCAGAAGCTGCGGCGCATGTACGGCATCCTCGAGCGGCAGTTCCGCACCTACTACCGGAAGGCCACGCAGATGAAGGGATCCACGGGCCAGAACCTGTTGAAGATCCTCGAGGGCCGCCTCGACAACTGCGTGTATCGCATGGGATTTGCCGCGACGCGCGCCGAGGCACGCCAGCTGGTCAGCCACTGTGCGGTGCTGGTCAACAACAAGGTGGTCAACATCCCCTCCTACCAGGTCGCTGCCGGCGACACCGTGGAGATCAGGGAGAAGGCCAAGAAGCAGACCCGCATCCAGAGCGCCCTGTCCATCGCCAGCCAGGTCGGCTTCCCGGAATGGGTCAGCGTCGATGAGAAGAAGATGGTCGGCATCCTCAAGCAGGTGCCTGCCCGAGAAGACATCCTGCCCGACATCAACGAGAACCTCGTCGTCGAGCTCTATTCCAAGTAAGCGGGAGGCATCTGTTCATGCCGGACAAGATCAGTGAGTTCCTGAAGCCGCGCAGCGTCGGGGTCAAGCCCGAGAGCGCCACCCGTGCGCGCATCGTCATCGAGCCGTTCGAGCGCGGCTTCGGGCATACCCTGGGCAACGCGCTGCGCCGTATCCTGCTCTCCAGCATGCCTGGGGCGGCGGTCACCGAGGTGGAAATCGACGGCGTGCTCCACGAGTACACGGCCATCGAGGGCGTGCAGGAAGACGTGGTCGAGATCCTGCTCAACCTCAAGCTGCTGGCGATCCGCATGCACAGCCGCGACCGTGCCGAGCTGACCCTCGCCAAGAAGGGACCGGGCCCGGTCCGTGCCGGCGACATCGCGGTGGACCACGATGTCGAGATCGTCAATCCCGAGCTGGTCATCGCCAACCTGACCAGTGCCGGCGAGCTGCGGATGATGCTCACCATCGAGCGCGGCCGCGGCTATCGTCCCGCGACCCAGCGGCTCAATTTCGAAGGGCAGGCCTCCGGTCCCATCGGCCGCCTGCAGCTCGACGCCTCCTTCAGTCCGATCCGTCGTGTCAGCTACAACGTCGAGGCAGCGCGGGTCGAGCAGCGCACCGACCTGGACAAGCTGATCCTGGATGTCGAGACCAACGGCACCATCGATGCCGAAGAGGCCGTGCGCCGCGCCGGCAACATCCTCACCGACCAGCTGGAGGTCTTCGTCGAACTGCGGGGCAAGGACGAGGCGAGCACCGCCGCGACCGAGACCCAGATCGACCCGATCCTCCTGCGCCCGGTGGACGAGCTGGAGCTGACGGTGCGCTCGGCCAACTGCCTCAAGGCCGAGAACATCAACTACATCGGCGACCTCGTGCAGCGCACCGAAGTCGAGCTGCTGCGCACGCCGAACCTCGGCAAGAAGTCACTCACGGAAATCAAGGAAGTGCTGGAGAGCCACGGCCTTTCGCTGGGCATGCGCGTCGAGGGCTGGCCGCCCGCGGGCCTGGTCCACGACGAAAAGGCTGCCTGAGCAGCGCACTTCGCAGGCAGGAAAGAGCAAGCATGCGACACAAGAAGGCTGGCCGCATCCTCGGCCGCAAGAGCAGCCACCGCACGGCGATGTACCGCAACATGGCGGCATCGCTGATCCGCCACGAGACGGTGCGCACCACCGTGCCGAAGGCGAAGGAGCTGCGCCGGGTGGTCGAGCCGCTGATCACGCTGGCCAAGGAAGATGCCGTGTCCCGCCGCCGGCTGGCCTTCGACCGGCTGCGTGATCGCGACGGCGTCACCAAGCTCTTCAATGAGCTGGGCCCCCGGTTCAAGAACCGGCCGGGTGGCTACCTGCGCATCCTCAAGATGGGCTATCGCGCCGGCGACTCCGCGCCGATGGCGCTCGTCATGCTGATGGACCAGCCGGCGAAGCCGAAGGCTGAAGCGGCCAAATAGCGGCTTCCGCGGTTCCGGCATACTCATCGACGATGGGTATTGGCCCGCAGCAACAGGAAGATCTCGGCGGCTGGATCGCCCGGCTCTACGCGCACCCCGAGCTGCTGCGCATGGGTCACAACCAGCACGAGGAAGACCTCAACCTCGGGCTCGGCTGGATCTACTACGGCCTGGCGCGGCTGCTGCAGCCGGCGCGGGCGGTGGTCATCGGCTCGTGGCGGGGCTTCGTGCCGCTGGTCATCGCGCGGGCCTGCCAGGAGAACCGGCGCCCGGGCCGGGTCATCTTCATCGATCCCTCGCTGGTGGACGATTTCTGGCGCGACGGCACCCGCAGCGCAGAGTGGTTCCAGGGCTTCGGGCTGGCGAACATCGAGCACCATCTCGCGACCACGCAGGCCTTCGTGCGGACACCCGCCTACGCCGCGCTCCATGGGGTGGGACTGCTGTTCATCGACGGTTACCACACGGCCGAGCAGGCACGCTTCGACTACGAGGCCTTCGCGGCGCGCCTGGCTCCGCGGGCCATCGTCATGTTCCATGACAGCATGCTGAGCCGGCGGTCCACCCTGTACGGCGAGCAGGCGACATACGAAGTCAGCGTGTCGCGCTACATCGACGAGCTGAAGCGCGACCCCTCGCTGCAGCTCCTCGACCTGCCATTCGGCACCGGCCTGACGCTGATGCGCCGCTGCGGAGGCAGTGACGACGAGCCGCTGATCGAGGGTCGGCAGGAGCGGCCCTGACAGGGCCGGCTGCGCTGCATGACCGCCAACGGGCGCAGCGCCGGCGATGAGCCGCAACCATCCGGGCTGGTGGGCAGCGACTGCCTGTATCGCGTCAGCTGGGCGAAGACCCCTGCGGCACGGCCGCTCACGCAGGAGCAGCTTGCCACGGCTGGCCTGGCGCTCGCGCTCCACGGCCCGGGTGGCATGGACCTCAAGAAGAGCCACCACGACGAGCTGGCCGATGATCCCTGGTACCTGTGGTCCGGCACCTGCCGCGGCGCCTGGGCGGTGAGCTTCCGGCCTGCCACGGATCTGCCCGACCTTGGCGGTGGGGCAGCCGTGTGCTGGCGCGCCCGGCAGTCCGGCAGCCACCGCCTGCGCCTTGTGCTGGAGCACGAGACGCAGGGCTGGCTGGTGTCGAGGCAGGCCCACGGCGCGACGGACGGCTGGCGGGAATTCGCGCTCGATCTGCACAGCGTCGCCTGGCACCACCTCGATATCGGCGCCGTCATCATCGGAGAACCCGTGGCTGCCGTCAGCCTCGACCGCGTGAGGGCCTTCGGTGTTGCCGATCTCGCCGCCGGTGACGGCAGCGACGCCTGCTCGCGCCTCGAATGGCTCGAACTGCGCGCAGCGACGTCGCGGGATGGCGCATGAGGGCCCGCGACTCCGACTTCTGGGCAATCACCGCGTACTACAACCCGGTGCGCTGGTCATCGCGCCTCGATAACTACCGGGCATTCCGCCGCGAGCTGGCTGCGCCGCTGCTGACCGTGGAGTGGGATCCCGCCGGCCGTTTCTCGCTCGGCGCCACGGACGCGGATGTCCTGGTGCAGATCCCGGGAGGCGATCACATGTGGCAGAAGGAGCGCCTGCTCGGCATTGCGCTGGCGGCGTTGCCGGCCCATGTACGCCACGTGGCCTGGCTGGATTGCGACGTGGTGTTTGCCGATCCCGGCTGGCAGGAGCGTACCCGCAGCCAGCTCGAGACCAGCGATATCGTGCAGCCGTTCCGGCAGGTCGCGTACCTCGACCAGGCTGCGACCTGCCGGGTCACGGCTGGTGGCCGGCCGGAGGAGCAGTTGTCGCCGTCCACGCTCGACAGGCGCCCTTCGTTCCTCGACGTCCACTCTGCGCTCGGCGAGCGCACGGCGGAGCTCGACCTCGGGCGGCGCTTCGAACCCGCGCCGGGATCCGGTCGCTACCAGATCATGGCCCGCCCGGCCTACGGCCATGCCTGGGCCGCACGCCGCGAACTCATGGCCCGCATCGGCTGGTACGACCGCTGCGTTCTCGGCGGCGGCGACCTGTTCTTCGCCTACGGCATCGCCGGGCAGGCCGAGGCGCTCATCGGCAACCACCAGTCGGTGGGTTGGGACTTCTATGGCGGGGCGGGCTACCGCGAGTGGGCCGCGGCGATCCCGTGGCATGGCTGGCCCAGGGTCGCGTGCGGTGACGGGACCCTCCTGCACCTGTTCCATGGCGAGCTGGCGGACCGTCAGTACCGCTCGCGTATCGATGGCCTGCTGCCCTACGGCCTCGATCTGCAGAAGGACGTCGTGGCCAGGCCCGGCGAGCCATGGTCCTGGGTGCGTGATCGTGCCGAACTCGACGCCTACGTGCTGGCCTACCTCCGGAACCGGCAGGAGGATGGTTGAGGGCGGTTGAGCCGCTCTCGTGGCGGCCTACGCCGTGTTGCCGGCCGCCTTCTTCAGTTCCTCGACCTGCCGTGCGATGTGCTCCGGCGACTGCGTCTGGCGGGCCAGCAGCGCATAGACCGCCGGAATCAGGAACAGCGTGAGGAACACCGAGACCAGCACGCCGAAGAACACCTCGGCACCCAGTGTCTGGCGGGCTTCGGCGCCGGCGCCACGGGCCAGGAGCAGTGGCATGGCGCCGAAGGCGGTGCAGAGGCTGGTCATGACGACCGGCCGCAGGCGGATGGCAGCCGAGGAGATGATCGCCTCGGTGAACTCCACGCCACGATCACGCAGCTGGTTGGCAAACTCCACGATGAGGATGCCATTCTTCGCGGCCAGGCCGATGAGCATCACCGCGCCGATCTGGCTGTAGACATTGATGGATGAGCCCGTCAGCCACAGGCCGAACAGGCCGCCGGCAATGGCCATGGGCACGGTGAGCATGATGATCAGCGGGTGGCGGAAGCTCTCGAACTGCGCCGAGAGCACCAGGAAGCAGATCACCAGCGCCAGCAGGAAAGTGAAGTAGATGGCGTTGCCCGTGCTCTTGAATTCGCGCGATTCGCCATCGTAGTCCACCCTGGCCTCGGGCGGCAGCTCCTCGGCGATGATGCTGTCCATGTACTTCAGGGCGTCGCCGAGCGAATAGCCGGGCGCCAGCCCGCCAATCAGCGTGATGGCCCGCAGCCGGTTGAAGCGCTTGAACTCGCGCGGGCCGGCGGTCTCCTCCAGCGTCACCAGGCTTGCCAGCGGGATGAGCTGGCCAGAGGCTGCCGAACGGGCGTAGATGTCGCCCAGGTCCGATGGGCTCGCCCGGTCCTCGGGCCGCGCCTGCAGGACCACGTTGTACTCCTCGCCCCGGTCGACGAAGGTGGTGACGATGCGCGAACCCAGCATGGTCTCCAGCGTGCGGCCGACGGCGGTGACGGAGACTCCGAGATCGGAGGCCCGCTCGCGGTCCACGGAGACGCGGATCTTCGGCTTCTGCTCGAAGAAATCCGAGCGCAGCCCGACGATGCGCGGATTCTCGCGCCGCACCCGGTCCATGACCTTGTCGCGCCACTGCACCAGTTCCTCGTAGCTGGTGCCGCCCAGCACCACCTGCAGCGGCTGGCCGCCACCGCGCACGCCGAGGCTCGGTGGCAGGAATACCTGCACAGTGACCCCGGGGATGCGATCGAACTTGCGGCGCAGTTCCTGCGCGATCTGCGGCGACGACACCGAGCGCTTGCTCCAGTCGTTGAGCGGCATGTAGATGAAACCCGAGCTGACGTCACCACCGGCGCCCCACATGCCGGTGCGGGACACGACCCGCTTGGCGATGCCCGCCTCGACGTAGGGTGCCAGCGTGCGCTCCACCAGGCGCAGCTGGCGGTCCATGTAGTTCGGTGTGGCTCCTTCCGGGCCGCGCAGCATCATCACCACCATGCCGCGGTCCTCGGTGGGGGCGTACTCGGAGGGCAGCCGCAGGAACAGCAGCGCGCCGACGACGGCGGTGCCGACGAGCGCGGCGATGGCGATCCAGGGCCGACGCACCACAGGTTCCAGTGCCCGGCGGTAGCGGGCCGAGACCTGCTTGAAGAAGCGGTCGATGCCATCCGCCAGGCGCCGGCGCCGGATGCCGGCGGCGAACATCTTCGACGCCATCATCGGCACCAGGGTGAGGGAGACCAGCCCGGAAAAGGCGATCGCCGCGGCCAGCGTGATGCCGAACTCGGTGAACAGCCGGCCGACGTTGCCGGGCATGAAGGAGATGGGCACGAACACGGCCACCAGCACCGCGGTGGTCGCCACCACCGCGAAGCCGATCTCGCGGCTGCCGTCGATGGCTGCCAGCAGTGGCGGTTGCCCGAGTTCCATGCGCCGGACGATGTTCTCCAGCACCACGATGGCGTCGTCCACCACCAGGCCGATGGCCAGCACCGTACCCAGCAGGGTCAGCGTATTCACCGAGTAACCCATGATGGCCATGACGATGAACGAGGCGATGATCGCCACCGGGATGGTCACGGCCGGGATGAGCGTGGCGCGCAGCGAGCCGAGGAAGGCGAAGATCACCACCAGCACCATGCCGAGGGCGACGGCCAGTGTCTCCAGCACTTCCTTGAGCTGCTCGCGGATGAAGATGGAGAAGTCGACGTTGACGTCGACATGGATGTCGTCGGGCAGCGTGGCCTTGAGGCGCTCGACCTCGTCGATCACCCCCTGATTCACCGCCAGCACGTTGGCCTTGGACTGGGGCACGATGCCGAGGCTGATGCCGGGGACGCCGTCGGAACGGGACACGTAGCGGTCGTCCTCCGCGTCGAGGCGTACCTCGGCCACCTCGCCGAGGCGCACCACGCGGTTGTCCTGGCTGCGGCCGATCACCAGCGAGGCAAAATCGGCGGCAGTTTTCATGCCGGTGTCGGTGCGCAGGGTGAACTCCCGCTGCTGGGATTCGATGCGTCCCGAGGGGATCTCCACGTTCTCGTTGCGCAGCGCCGCCTCGACGTCCTGCACGGTGAGGCGGCGTGCGGCGAGGGCCTCGCGGTCCAGCCAGATGCGCATGGCGTACTGCCGGGTGCCAGTCATGCGCACCATGGCCACGCCGTCGACCACCGACAGCTTGTCCTCCAGGTAGCGGCGCACGAAGTCGGTGATCTCCATGATCGAGCGGCTGCTGCTCGAGACGTTGACGTACATGGTGGAGTCCATGTTGGAGTCCTGCTTCGTGATCTGCGGCGGGTCGGCCTCGTCGGGCAGTTTGCTGACGGCCCGGGAGACCCGCTCGCGCACATCGTTGGCAGCTCCGTCCGGATCACGGTCCAGGGCGAACTCGAGCGTGATGGTGGCGCGCTCGTCCTGGCTGCTGGAGGTGAGCTTCTGCACGCCGGCGATGCCGGCGACCTCATCCTCGAGGATCTGGGTGATCTGGCGCTCGACGACCTCGGCCGAGGCGCCGCGGTAGAAGGTATCCACCGAGACCACGGTCGGGTTGACGTCGGGGTACTCGCGCACCGGCAGGCGTTCCAGCGCCAGCAGTCCGAGGATGATGAGCAGCAGGCTGATGACTGCGGCGAAGACCGGGCGCTGGACCGAGGTGTCGGAAAGCCACATGGTGCCTGGCCTCAGCCGCCCTGGAGGACTTCGACCGGCAGGCCGTCACGCAGCCGCTGGATGCCCTCGGTGACGATCACGTCGCCGCTGGCCAGTCCCTCGCGGATCTCCACGAGGCCGGGTGAACGCGCGCCGATCTCCACCTGCCGTTCGAGGGCGCGGCCCTCCTGCACCAGATACACGTACTGCTTGCCCTGGCGCGGGCTCAGCGCTTCCTCCGGCACCATCAGCACGTCCTTGCGCGAGCGTTCCAGCGCGACGGTGAGGAACATGCCGGGCTTCAGGCGCCGGTCGCCATTGGGAATGTCGGCAACCACGGTAACGGCCCGGGTGGCGGGATCCACCCGCGAGTCGATGCTGCTGACACGGCCGGTGAAGTCGCGCTCGGGATAGACGCTGCTGCGGGCACGGATGGCCATGCCGGTGCTGATTTCCCCGAGGAAGATCTCCGGCACCGAGAACTCGAGGCGGATCTCGCGGGTGTCGTCCAGCGTGGTGATGACGGTATCGGGGCCCACCAGGTCGCCGATGCTGACGCGGCGCAGGCCCACGGTGCCGGCGAAGGGGGCGCGGATGGAGGTGTCGGCCATCCGGGCGCGGGCGGACTGCGCCTGCGCCTGGTCCATCTTCATCTTGGCTTCCAGCTCCTCGATCTGCGAGGTGGACAGCACGCCGGTCTTCGCCAGCGGCAGGCTGCGCTCGTACTGGCTGCGGCTCTGCCGGAGCGAGGCCTCCGCCAGCGCCAGCGCGGCGCCGATCTCGCGGTTGTCGAGCTGGACCAGCAGGGTGCCGGCAGCCACATCCTGCCCTTCGCGGAAGTGGATCGCGCTCACCGTGCTGGAGATCCGCGAGGTGACCTCGATGGACTCCGCCGCCTTCGCGGTGCCCAGCGCCGTGGTGCGGTCCAAGAAGTCGCGCGGCGCCACCCGGGTTGCCAGCACCGCGACAGCCGCCGGGCGGCCCGGCGCGCCGGCACCCGGCGGGCCACCACGCGGCGCACCGCCCGGTTGTCCTGCCTGCCCGGGTTGCGCGGGCGCACCAGCCCGGCCTGTCGGAGCGGATCCCGTATCGGGCTTGCCACCGCAGGCGGCGAGGGCCAGGAAGGCGGCAGTGAGGAATGCGAGGCGGGTCCCGGATGCGGTGATGGCAGGAGCTGGGGACAAGAGCGGGCCTTCTGGGGGGTTGCGGATCAGCCCGGCAGCGTAACCCAGAGACCGGGCCGCAGTCATGCGGCAGGGTGCCACGCCGGCTCAGTCGCCCAGCAGCGGCCGCGTCAGGTTTTCCGGCTCCCCGGCCGTCACCAGCACATCGTCCTCGATGCGGATGCCGCCGTATTTCATGAGCCCGGCAATGCGATCCCAGTCCACGCGGCTGCCGGCCGGGCTGGCGCGCAGGCGCTCGAGCAGCGGCCCGATGAAGTAGATGCCCGGCTCGATGGTGACCACCTGGCCAGGTTCCAGGCGGCGGAGGAAGCGCAGGCGCGGGAAGTCGGGCGGCGCCTGCAGGGCGTTGCCCGCCTCGTCGGCCATGTGGCCACCGACGTCGTGCACCTGCAGGCCGAGCAGGTGCCCCAGGCCGTGGGGGAAGAAGGCGAAGGTCACCTGCTCGCGGATCATGTCCTCCTGCGCCATCCGCACCAGGCCCCAGCTTTGCAGCAGGTCGGCCACGCCCTGGTGCGCGCAGCGATGCAGGTCGGCGAAGGCCAGGCCGGGGCGCACGGCGGCGCAGAGCTGCTGCTGGAGATCATCCAGGCCGGCGATCATCGCGGCGAACTCGTCGTCGCGGAAGGCATGGCTGCGGGTGATGTCGCAGGCGTAGCCGTTGAAGGCGCAGCCTGCGTCGATCAGCAGGCTGTGGACATCGCGCGCCGCCAGCGGTTGCCGGTCGCGATGCTGGTAGTGCAGGGTGGCGCCATGTCCGTTCAGCGCGACGATGGCGCCATAGGGCAGCTCGGGTTCCGTCTGCCGGCAGCCGGCGAGGAAGGCGGCGAGGATGTCGTACTCGCTCGCGCCGGCGCGGAAGGCGCGCAGCGCGGCCTGGTGGCCGGGCGCGGCGATGGCCGCCGCTCCGCGCATGCAGGCCAGCTCCCACGACGACTTCGTCGCGCGGTGGTAGTGGAGATGATTGACGACCACCGGCGGGTTGCGCGCCGCCGCCTCGACCACGGGCCCGAGTCCGTCCCATTGCGCCTCCGGGCCCAGCAGGGCGAGCCGCTGGCCGGCGCCCGGCAGCAGGGCCGCCAGGTCCCCGGGGTCGCGGATCACGCGCAACTCGAACTCCCGCGCGAACTCCTCGGCCGGCAGCGCCGGCGGCTGGTGCCAGTAGTCCTCGGGCTGCAGCACCACCAGCACCGGGCGGCGGCCGGGCTCGAACAGCACCGCGGAACCGGGATGCGCCCCGAGGGGCACCCATTGCAGGAAATGCGCGCTGGCCACGAAGGGGTGGGCCTGGTCGTCCTGGAAACGGTATTCCAGCTGGCCGCTGCCCACGGCGATGGCATCGAAGCCGCCACGCGCCGCCGCCGCCTCGTAGCGGGCACACAGGCCGGCGACGTGGGCGGCATAGGCCGGTGAGCTGGGCTGAGTGCTTAAATCACGGCTCATGGTCGGGCATGATACCGCGCAGGATGCGGCCGGATGCCTGACCCGGCCGCGCGTGAACCATGCAGAAAGAGATCGTCCTCACCGGCATCACCACCACCGGCACGCCGCACCTGGGCAACTACGTCGGCGCCATCCGGCCCGCCGTGGCGGCCAGCAGGCGTGACGACGTGCAGTCCGTCTATTTCCTCGCCGACCTCCACGCGCTGGTGAAGGCCCAGCAGCCCGATGCCGTGCACCGCTCGAGCCTGGAGGTGGCCGCGACCTGGCTGGCGCTGGGTCTCGATGCAGACAGGGCGCTGTTCTACCGGCAATCCGACGTGCCGGAGATCGCCGAGCTCAACTGGATCCTGATGTCGGTCACCGCCAAGGGTCTCATGAACCGCGCCCACGCCTACAAGGCCGCGGTGCAGGCCAACGAGGAGGCCGGTTCGCCGGATCCGGATCGCGGCATCACCATGGCGCTGTTCTGTTATCCGGTGCTGATGGCGGCGGACATCCTGCTGTTCCGTGCCAGCCGGGTGCCGGTCGGCCAGGACCAGAAACAGCACGTGGAGATGGCACGGGACATCGCCCAGCGCTTCAATCACCACTACGGCGAGCACTTCGTGCTGCCCGAGGCCGACATCGGTGCGGGCACGGCCATCCTGCAGGGCCTCGACGGACGCAAGATGAGCAAGAGCTACGACAACACCATCCCGCTGTTCGCCCCGCAGAAGCAATTGCGCAAGCTCGTCATGCGCATCAGGACGAATTCGCTGGAGCCGGGCCAGCCCAAGGACACGGAAGGCTCGACGCTGTTCGACATCTACCGGGCCTTCGCCACGCCGGCGGAGACGGAGGCGATGAAGCGCCGCTTTGCCGAGGGCACCGGCTGGGGCCAGCTCAAGGAGGAGCTTTTCGCCTACCTGGACGCCCACCTCGCCGGCCCGCGGGCCGAGTACGAGCGGCTGGTCGCGGCGCCGGGCGATGTCGAGGCCATCCTGCGTGCCGGTGCCGGCCGAGCCCGGGCCATGGCGGCGCCCCTGCTGTCCGCGGTGCGCCGGGCGGTGGGAATCCGGCCTCTCGGCGTACCGGTGCCGTAGGGGTTTTTCGCGCACGCCGCAGCGCTGCATGCATTTCCTTGCGGGCGGCCAGACGCTATATTAAGCGGGTTTACTTACCCAACAGGGGGCTGATATGCGGATGCTGAAATTGCTGGCGGCGCTGGGTGCCGCCGTGTTCCTGCTGGCGGGCTGCGGTGGCGGCAAGCCGGCGGGTGAAACCCAGATGGACAAGGCTGCCGAGTCCATGCAGAACGCTGCGGACAAGGCGGGCGAGGCGGCGCAGGCCGCTGGTGATGCCGCGCAGGCCGCGGGCGAGGCTGCCGGCGCTGCCGCTGATGCGGCCGGCCAGGCTGCCGGCGCTGCCGCTGATGCCGCGGGCGAGGCTGCCGGCGCTGCCGCCGATGCGGCCGGCCAGGCTGCAGACAGCGCTGCCGAGGCTGCCAAGCCCCAGCAGTAAGCGAAGAGGGACAATCCGGGACAGGTTGGCGCGCGCCGTTGCGCTCCTCTGCCCGGGACGTTCACCGGAAGGGCCGGGATCGCAGGATCCCGGCCCTTTCTGTTGCCGCCCCGCTGGCGCTGCCGGTTCAGGCGCTGCGGCTGCGTGCCAGCACCGGCGCCAGGAAGTGACCGGTGTGCGACCCCGGGTTGGCGGCCACCGACTCCGGTGTGCCGATGGCCACCACCTCGCCGCCACCATCGCCACCCTCCGGGCCGAGGTCGATGATCCAGTCGGCGGTCTTGACCACGTCCAGGTTGTGTTCGATCACCACCACCGTATTGCCCTGCTCGCGCAGGCGCAGCAGCACGGCCAGCAGCTGCGCGACATCCTGGAAGTGCAGGCCGGTGGTCGGCTCGTCGAGGATGTAGAGCGTCCTGCCGGTGGCGCGCTTGGCCAGTTCCCTGGCGAGTTTCACCCGCTGGGCCTCGCCACCCGACAGGGTGGTGGCATTCTGGCCAAGCCGCAGGTAGCCCAGGCCGACGTCCGCAAGGGTCTGGAGCCGGGCGGCAATGGCCGGGATGTTGGCGAAGAAGCCGAGCGCCTCCTCGACGGTCATGTCCAGCGCCTCGCTGATGCTGCGTCCCTTGTAGCGGATCTCCAGTGTCTCGCGGTTGTAGCGCCGTCCCTGGCAGACATCGCAGGGCACGTACACGTCGGCCAGGAAATGCATTTCCACGCGGATCACGCCGTCGCCCTGGCAGGCCTCGCATCGCCCGCCCTTGACGTTGAAGCTGAAGCGGCCGGCGTCGTAGCCGCGGGAGCGGGCTTCCTGGGTTGCCGCATAGAGCTCGCGCATCGGCGTGAACAGGCCGGTGTAGGTGGCCGGGTTGGAGCGCGGGGTGCGGCCGATCGGGCTCTGGTCGATGTCGATGACACGGTCGATGTGCTCCAGCCCGTCGATGCCATCGCAGGGCGCGGCGTCGTGGCTGGTGCCGTTGAGCCGCTCCGCCGCATGCCGGTACAGGGTGTCGTTCACCAGCGTCGACTTGCCGGATCCCGACACGCCGGTGACGCAGGTCATCAGGCCGACCGGGATCGCCACCGTGACGCCGCGCAGGTTGTTGCCCCGGGCACCGCGCAGCGTCAGGGCGAGTTGCGGGTCGGGCGGCTGGCGCTGTTGCGGCAGCGGGATGCCCAGCCGGCCGGCGAGGTACTGGCCGGTGAGCGAGCGCGGCGAGCGCATGACCTCGTCGGGCGTGCCCTGGGCGATGACCTCGCCGCCATGCGTGCCGGCGCCGGGGCCGAGATCGATGACGTGGTCGGCGGCGCGGATGGCTTCCTCGTCGTGCTCGACCACGATGACCGTGTTGCCCACGTCGCGCAGATGGGTGAGGGTGCCGAGCAGGCGCTGGTTGTCCCGCTGGTGCAGGCCGATGGACGGCTCATCGAGGATATACAGGACGCCGACCAGCCCCGAGCCGATCTGGCTGGCCAGGCGGATGCGCTGCGCCTCGCCCCCGGAGAGCGTCTCGGCACTGCGGTCGAGCGTCAGGTACTCCAGGCCCACGTCGGCCAGGAAACGCACCCGGCTGCCGATCTCGCGCACGATGCGCGTGGCGATCTCGCCCCGCCAGCCGCCGAGCGACAGGCCATCGAAGAAGGCCAGCGCCTGGCTGACCGACAGCCCGGCGACGTCCGGCAGCGAACGCCCGGCGACGAACACGTTGCGTGCCGCGGCGTTGAGCCGGGTGCCGCCACAGTCGGGGCAGGGCTGGAAGCTGAGATAGCGGGCCAGCTCGTCGCGCACCACGGCCGATTCGGTCTCGCGGTAGCGGCGCTCCAGGTTCGGCAGGATGCCCTCGAAGGCGTGGCGGCGGGTGACGGTGGTGCCGCGCCCGGTGGTGTAGCGGAACTGGATTTCCTCGCCCTTGCTGCCCTGGAGGAGCAGGCGCTGGATGCGTTCCGGGAGTTCCTCGAACGGCACTTCGAGGTCGAAGCGATAGTGCGCCGCCAGCGATTGCATCATCTGGAAGTAGTACGTGTTGCGGCGGTCCCAGCCGCGGATGGCGCCACCGGCGACCGACAGCTGCCGGTGGTGGACGACACGCTCGGCGTCGAAGAATTCCCGCACGCCTAGGCCGTCGCAGGCCGGGCAGGCGCCCGCCGGGTTGTTGAAGGAGAACAGGCGCGGCTCCAGCTCGGGCACGCTGTAGTTGCAGGTCGGGCAGGCGAAGCGTGCCGAGTACACCGTCTCGGGCCCGCCGCCTTCCAGGGGCGCGGTCCTGGCGACGCCGCCCGAGAGGCCCAGTGCCGTCTCGAAGGACTCCGCCAGCCGGGTGGCGATGTCCGGCCTGACGCGCAAGCGGTCCACGACCACCTCGATGCTGTGCTTGCGCCGCCGGTCGAGCTTCGGCAGCGCATCGAGCTCGTGCACCACGCCATCGATGCGTGCGCGCACGAAGCCGCGTGCACGCAGGTCGGCGATCAGCTGCGTGTGCTCGCCCTTGCGGTCATCCACCACGGGCGCCAGCAGCATCAGGCGCATGCCCTCGGGCAATGCCAGCACCTGGTCCACCATCTGGCTCACGGTCTGCGCCGCCAGGTCCGTGCCATGGTCCGGGCAGCGGGGCACGCCGGCACGGGCGTAGAGCAGGCGCAGGTAGTCGTAGATTTCCGTCACCGTGCCCACCGTCGAGCGCGGGTTGTGGGAGGTGGACTTCTGCTCGATGGATATGGCCGGCGACAGGCCCTCGATGTGGTCGAGGTCGGGCTTCTCCATCATGGACAGGAACTGCCGGGCGTAGGCCGACAGCGACTCCACGTAGCGCCGCTGGCCTTCGGCGTAAATGGTGTCGAAAGCCAGCGAGGACTTGCCCGAGCCCGACAGACCGGTGATGACGACAAGGCGGTCCCGGGGGATGTCGACGTCGACATTCCTGAGGTTGTGGGTGCGCGCACCGCGGATGCTGAGGAACTGGGTCATGGCGGCTTCGGCTGGGGGGAAACCGCTCACTATAGGGCGGCTGGCAGCGCGGTCCCAAGCGTGGGGGCCGGACCAATCCGGGCCATCGCCGCGAATTCGAGGATGTGTTTTCCGGGGGCGGGCCCTAGAATAGCCGAGAGGTTCCGGCTTGCCTGTGGTCAGCCCTTGCAACCTTGATATAAATCAACACGTTAAAGAGGATCCTCCCATGGCGAGAGGCATTAACAAGGTCATCCTGATCGGCAATCTCGGCCAGGATCCGGAAACCAAGTACATGCCGAGCGGTTCGGCGGTCACCAACCTGCGCATCGCCACCAGCGAGGTGTTCAAGGACAAGGAAACCGGGCAGCAGCAGGAGCGCACCGAGTGGCACAGCGTGGCCATGTTCGGTCGGCTGGCGGAAATCGCCGGTGAGTACCTGCGCAAGGGCTCGCAGGTGTACATCGAGGGCCGCCTGCGCACGCGCAAGTGGCAGGACAAGCAGGGCCAGGACCGCTACTCGACGGAGATCGTCGCCAACGAGATGCAGATGCTGGGCGGCAAGGGCGGCGGCATGGGTGGCGGCATGGAGCCGGGCGCCGAGCCGCGCGAGCGGCCGGCCTCCAGGGCGCGGGCCGCCGAGCCCGCGGCGGAGCTCGATGACGACATCCCGTTCTGAGCGGAGGGACGGTCGCGCCCCGCCCATGCCAGGCAAGCTCTACATCAAGACCTTCGGCTGCCAGATGAACGAGTACGACACCGCCCGCATGGCGGACGTACTGCGCGAGAGCCACGGACTGCTGCCCACCGCGGACCCCGCCGAGGCGGATGTCCTGCTGCTCAATACCTGTTCCATTCGCGAGAAGGCCCAGGAGAAGGTGTTCTCCCACCTGGGCGTCTGGCGCGAGCTCAAGGCGCTGCGGCCGGAGGTGGTCATCGGCGTCGGCGGCTGCGTCGCCAGCCAGGAAGGCGAAGCGCTGCTGGCGCGTGCGCCGTTCGTCGACCTCGTGTTCGGTCCGCAGACGCTGCACCGCCTGCCGGCGATGATCGACGGCTTGCGTGACCGCGGCCTGCCGCAGGTGGACGTCAGCTTCCCCGAGATCGAGAAATTCGACTGCCTGCCCGAGCCGCGCGCCGAGGGCCCGAGCGCGTTCGTCTCCGTCATGGAGGGCTGCAGCCGCCGCTGCAGCTTCTGCGTGGTGCCCTACACGCGTGGCCGGGAAGTCAGCCGGCCCCTGGAGGACGTGGTGCGCGAGGTCGGCACCCTCGCCCGGCAGGGCGTGCTCGAGGTCAACCTGCTGGGGCAGAACGTCAACGCCTACCGTGGCATCGATGCCGCGGGGCGCAAGGCGGACCTGGCGACGCTCATCGGGCGGGTGGCGGCCATCCATGGCATCGGGCGCATCCGCTTCACCACCTCCCATCCGCTGAATTTCGGCGAGCGCCTGATCCAGGCCTATGCCGAGGTGCCGCAGCTCGCCACCTTCCTGCACCTCCCGGTGCAGAGCGGCTCGGATCGCATCCTCGCCCTGATGCGCCGCGGCTACAGCGGCCTGGAGTACCGGCAGAAGATCGCGGCGCTGCGCGCGGTGCGCCCGGGCATCAGTGTCTCCAGCGATTTCATCGTCGGCTTCCCCGGCGAGACCGATGCGGATTTCGAGGCCACCATGGCGCTCATCGCCGATGTCGGCTTCGACCAGTCCTTCAGCTTCATCTACAGCCCGCGGCCCGGCACCCCGGCAGCGGACATGCCCGGGCAGGTGCCGGACGAGATCAAGCACCGCCGGCTGGAGGCGCTCCAGGCGCTGGTCAATGCCCAGGCCCGGGCCATCAGCGCCGGCATGGTCGGCGGCCGGCAGCGCGTGCTGGTGCAGGGCCCGTCGCGGAAGGATCCGCGCCAGCTCGCCGGGCGCAGCGAGAACAACCGCTGGGTCAACTTCGACGGCGACCCACGCCTGGTCGGCCGCTTCGTCGACGTGATCGTCACCGAGGCGCTGCCCAATTCCCTGCGCGGCCGGCTGGTGGCCGGCGTGGCGGCCGCTTGAACGCCGTCATCGCCACCGAGGAGCTGCTGCTCGAGCCGGCCGACAACCGCGTGCTCGCCAATCTCTGTGGCCAGCGCGACGAGCACCTGCGCCAGCTCGAGCAGCGGCTCGGCGTGCAGATCAGCAACCGCGGCAACCATTTCCGGGTGATGGGCCCGGCGGAGGCCGCACGCCTCGGCGCCAGGCTGTTGCGTGAACTGTTCGTCATGGCGGGCAGCGAACGCATCGATCCGCAGCGCCTGCACGTCTTCCTGCAGGAGTCGGCGGTGAACGAGCACCTGGAGGAGGCCGGTGGCGGGGCGGCAGGCGCGGCGGAGGGCGAGGCGCTGCGCACCCGCCGCAGCCACATCCGGCCGCGCGGCCCCAACCAGCGTGCCTACATTTCCAGCATCCGCGACAACGACCTGTGCTTCGGCATCGGCCCCGCGGGGACCGGCAAGACTTATCTCGCGGTGGCGAGCGCCGTCGAGGCGCTGGAGCAGGAGCGGGTGCGCCGCATCGTGCTGGTGCGTCCGGCGGTGGAGGCGGGCGAGCGGCTGGGCTTCCTGCCCGGCGACCTGGCGCAGAAGGTGGATCCCTATCTGCGGCCGATGTACGACGCCCTCTACGAGATGCTGGGTTTCGACCGGGTAGCCCGCCTGGTGGAGCGCAACATCATCGAGGTGGCGCCGCTCGCCTACATGCGCGGCCGCTCGCTCAACGAGAGCTTCATCCTCCTCGACGAGGCGCAGAACACCAGCGTCGAGCAGATGAAGATGTTCCTGACGCGCATGGGCTTCGGCTCGCGGGCGGTGGTGACCGGCGATGTCACCCAGGTGGACCTGCCGCGCCGCCAGCTCTCCGGCCTGCGCCACGTCATGCAGGTGCTGCAGGGTGTCCAGGGCGTGAGCTTCACCTTTTTCTCCCCGCGCGACGTGGTGCGCCACGCGCTGGTGCAGCGCATCGTCGAGGCCTACGAGGCGGCGGAGAAGGCCGGGGACGGACCCGGGAACGGCAGCGATGACCCGCAGCCCGGTACGCCGCCGGCCTGAGGGCCCGGCGGCCATCGAGTTCCAGATGGCCACCCGCGCGGCGGCACTGCCGCGCGGCTCGGACCTGGCGGGCTGGGCGGCGGCGGCCGGGGCCGGCCCGCGGCGCGTGGTCACCCTGCGCCTGGTCGGCTGGCGAGAGGGCAGGCGGCTGAACCAGCGCTTCCGCGGCAGGGACGGGGCCACCAACGTGCTGGCATTCCCGGCTTCCGCCGAGGCTGCGGCTGCGGAACTCGGTGACCTGGTGATCTGCCTGCCCCTGGTGCTGAGGGAAGCGCGCGAGCAGGGCAAGGCGCCGCGGGCCCACCTGGCGCACCTGGTGGTGCACGGCACCCTGCACCTGCTGGGCCATGATCACGACAAGCCGGCCGCAGCCCGTAAAATGGAGGATCGCGAGGTGAGGATCCTGCGCCGGCTCGGGTTTCCCGACCCGTACCGCCAGGCACCGGTGCCCGCGGCCGCCGCCAGGAAACGCAAACGAGCATGACAGACGAACACCAGCCGGCCCCGGAGGCCGAGGACGAGGAACCCACCCTTTACGGCCGGCTGCGCCGCCTGATGACGGGCGAGCCCGCGACGCGCCAGGACATCGTCGACATCCTCAGGGAGGGGCGCTGGAACGCGGTGCTCGATCCCGACGAGGTGGCGATGCTGCAGGGTGTCCTGGAGGTGGCCGAGACCCAGGTGCGCGACGTCATGGTGCCGCGCTCGCAGATGGTGGTGCTGGAACGCGATGCCCCCAAGGCGGAGATCCTGCACGCCATCGTCGACAGCGGCCATTCGCGCTATCCGGTCATCGGCGAGGACCGCGACGAGGTGGTTGGCGTGCTGCTCGCCAAGGACATCCTGCATTACTTCGTGGAGACACCGGAGCAGGAATTCGACCTGCGCCGCTTCATCCGCCCGGCCATCGTCATCCCGGAGAGCAAGCGGCTGAACACGCTGCTCAAGGAGTTCCGCATCAACCGCAACCACCTCGCCATCGTCGTCGACGAGTACGGTGCCACTGCTGGCCTGCTCACCATCGAGGACGTGCTCGAGGAGATCGTCGGCGAGATCGGCGACGAGTACGACGCCCAGGAGGCCGAACCCATCCAGAAGCAGGACGGCAACCGCTTCCAGGTGCTGGCCCTGACCCGCGTCGAGGACTTCAACCGCTACTTCGGCTGCAGCATCAGCGACGAGGACTACGACACGGTCGGCGGCCTGGTGATGTACGAACTCGGCCGCCTTCCCCGCCGCGGTGAGGTGGTGAGCTGCCAGGGTTTCCGCTTCAGGGTGCTGCAGGCCGACCGCCGCCGGCTGCACACCCTGGAAGTCACGCCCGAACCGCCCGCAGCGGACTGACGGGGCGCCGCGCCTTGCTGTTGCGCCCGTCCCGCTCCACCACGGCGCGCGGCCGCCTCGGCGCCGCGCTCGCCGGCCTGATGCTGCCACTGGCATTCGCCCCCTTCGGCTGGTACTGGCTGGCGCCGCTGGCCATGCTCGGCTTGTTCGCGACCTGGGACACGGCGCCGGCCGAGGCGGCCCGGCGCGGCTTCCTGTTCGGCGCCTGCGCCTTCGGCGCGGGGACCTGGTGGCTCTACGTCAGCGTGCGGCTGGTCGGCGGCACGCCGTTGCCGGTGGCGGTGCTGCTGCTCGCCGGCCTGGTCGCGCTGATGGCCGCCTGGTATGCGGCCAGCGGTTACCTGGCGGCACGCTGGGCGACGGGCTCGATGGCATTCGATGCCTGCGTGCTGATGCCGGCGTCGTGGCTGCTGGCCGAGTGGCTGCGTGGCTGGGTGTTCACCGGCTTTCCCTGGCTGAGCATCGGCTACGCCATGGTCGACGGCCGCCTCGCCGCCTGGGCGCCCGTCGGCGGCGTCTACGCGGTGACGCTGGTGGCGGGCGTGATGGCGGGCGCGGTGCTGACGCTGTTTCGCGACGGCACGCGGGACCGGACCGCGGCCTCGGCAGTGCTGCTGGTGCTGACGCTCGCCACCTGGCTGCTCTCGGGCCATCACTGGACGACGCCGGCCGGTGCGCCGCTGCGGGTGAGCCTGGTGCAGGGCGCCGTCCCGCAGCTGCTCAAGTGGCTGCCGGGCGAACGCCGGGCCACCATGGAGCGCTACTACGACATGACCGCGCCGCTGTCCGGCCGAGACCTGGTGATCTGGCCGGAAGCCGCCATCCCCGCGCCGGATGACCGTGTCGCGGAATACCTGCAGGCCCTGCGCGGACTGGCTGCCGGCCTGCACACCCAGCTGCTGGTCGGCATCCTGACCCACGATGCGGCGCGCGACGAATACCGCAACTCGCTGCTGGCGCTGGGTGCGGAGGCCGGCGTCTACCACAAGCGGCATCTGGTTCCCTTCGGCGAGTTCTTTCCGGTGCCGTCGTTCGTGCGCAGCTGGATGCGCATGGCCAACCTGCCCTTCGACGACCTCGAGGCCGGTGGCCGCCAGCAACGTCCGCTGCTCGCCGCAGGCGTGCCGCTGGCACCCACCATCTGTTACGAGGATGCCTACGGCGCCGAGCAGCTCGATTTCCTGCCCGAGGCACGGCTGCTCGTCAGCGTCAGCAACGATGCCTGGTTCGGTGACACCATCGCGCCGCACCAGCACCTGCAGATCGCGCGCATGCGCGCGCTGGAAACCGGCCGCTACCTGGTCCGCAGCACCAACACCGGCATCACCGCCATCATCGACCAGCGCGGCCGGCTGCGCGCCGTGGCACCGCAGTTCGAGCCCGCTGTCCTGGACGGCGAGGCGCAACCCTACGAAGGCGCCACGCCCTACGTCCGCACCGGCAACTACCCCGTGATCCTCCTCGCCCTCGCCGGCATCGCCGCCGCGCTGACCACCCGCCGCAGAGCCGCCTGATCCACCCGGCGCCGATTCCCCACGGCGCTGGAAGCGCCCGGAGGCGGGGGCCTCCGAACCAGGCGAGTATCGGGGAGCGACTTCGGAGGCCCCCGCCGCAAGGGCGCCCGCCAAGCGCTCACGCCAGGCGCGCCCGCCAGGCGCGCCCGCCAGGCGCTCCGCCCCGGGCAAAGCCAGCCCCCCAGCCCGCTGGTGTATCCTGTCCCGCCTGCCGATGCCGACGACGACTCCCGTGACTGAAGTACCCTACCGGCCCGCCGAGGTCGAAGCCGAAGCCCAGGCCTACTGGGACGCACACCACTCCTTCCGCGCCACCGAAGACGCCGCGAAGGAAAAGTTCTATTGCCTCTCCATGTTCCCGTACCCCAGCGGCCGGCTGCACATGGGGCATGTGCGCAACTACACCATCGGCGACGTCATCAGCCGCTACCAGCGCATGCGCGGCAGGAACGTGCTGCAGCCCATGGGCTGGGACGCCTTCGGGCTGCCCGCGGAGAACGCCGCCATGGCCAACGGCGTGCCGCCGGCCAGATGGACCTACGACAACATCGACTACATGCGCCGGCAGCTGAAGTCCCTCGGGCTCGCCATCGACTGGGACCGCGAACTCGCCACCTGCAGGCCCGACTATTACCGCTGGAACCAGTGGCTGTTCCTGCGCATGCGCGAGCGGGGCATCGCCTACAAGACCACCGGTGTCGTCAACTGGGACCCCGTCGACCAGACCGTGCTCGCCAACGAGCAGGTGGTGGACGGGCGCGGCTGGCGCACCGGCGCGCTGGTGGAGAAGCGCGAGATCCCGATGTACTACCTGCGCATCACCGCCTACGCCGATGAGCTGCTGCAGGCGCTCGGCGGCCTCGCCGGCTGGCCCGAGCGGGTGCGCACCATGCAGGCCAACTGGATCGGCCGCTCCGAGGGCCTGGAGATCGACTTCCCCGTCGAGGATCGCGACGAGCGTCTCACCATCTTCACCACGCGGCCGGACACGCTCCATGGCGTCACCTACATGGCCATCGCCGCCGAGCACCCGCTGGCGCTGGCTGCCGCGCAGGACAATGTCGAGCTGCGCGTATTCATCGACGAGTGCCGCCATCAGGCCGTCACGGAAGCCGCCATGGAGACCGCCGAGAAGCGCGGCATGCCCACCGGTTTCCACGCCATCCATCCATTGACCGGGCAGCGCCTGCCGGTCTGGGTCGCCAATTTCGTGCTCATGACCTACGGCACCGGCGCGGTCATGTCGGTGCCGGCCCACGACCAGCGCGACTGGGAGTTCGCCCGGCGCTATGGCCTGGCCATCCACGAGGTCATCCGGCCGGCGGACGGCTCGCTACCCGACCTGGAGAGTGCCGCCTACACCGAGCACGGCGTGCTCATCAATTCCGGACCCTTCGACGGCCTCGGCTTCCGTGCCGCCTTCGACGCCATCGCCCGCCACCTGGAAGGTCAGGCCACCGGCAGGCGCCGCACCCACTGGCGCCTGCGCGACTGGGGCATCTCGCGGCAGCGCTACTGGGGTTGCCCGATCCCGCTGGTGCATTGCCCGGCCTGCGGCGAAGTGGCGGTGCCGGACGAGCAGCTGCCGGTGGTCCTGCCCGAGGACCTGGTGCCGGATGGCAGCGGCAACCCGCTGGCGAAGCTCGCGGCGTTCCGCGACTGCGCCTGCCCGAAGTGCGGCGGGCCGGCGCGGCGCGAGACCGACACCATGGACACCTTCGTGGACTCGTCCTGGTATTTCCTGCGCTACGCCAGTGCCGACCAGCACCAGCGCATGATCGACGGGCGCGCGGCGTACTGGCTGCCGGTGGACCAGTACATCGGCGGCATCGAGCACGCCATCCTGCACCTGCTGTACTCGCGCTTCTGGACGCGGGTGATGCGCGACCTCGGCCTGGTGAAGCTCGACGAGCCCTTCACCAACCTGCTGACGCAGGGCATGGTGCTCAACGAGATCTTCTTCCGCCGGCCGGCTTCCGGGCGCATCGAGTATTTCAACCCGGCGGATGTCCGTGTCGAGAACGACGAGCGCGGCCGGCGCATTGCCGCGACGCTGCTGGCGGACGGCCAGCCGGTGGAGTCCGGCGGCATCGGCACCATGTCCAAGTCCAAGGCCAACGGCGTGGACCCCAACCGGCTGGTGGAGGAGTTCGGTGCGGATACCGCCCGGCTGTTCATCATGTTCGCCGCGCCGCCTGAGCAGTCGCTGGAGTGGTCCGACGAGGGCGTGCAGGGGGCGTTCCGGTTCCTCAAGCGCCTGTGGCGTGCGGTGCACCAGCACGCCGCCGGCGGGCCCACGGATGCGGCCGACCATGCCGCCCTGGGCGATGCGCAGAAGGCCCTGCGGCGCAGCCTGCACCAGGCCATCGCCAAGGTGAGCGACGACGTCGGCCGCCGCTATACCTTCAACACCGCCATTGCCGCCAACATGGAGCTGCTCAACGAGCTCGCCCGCTTCCAGCCCGCCACGCCGGCCGACCGCGCCGTGGTGCAGGAGGTCCTGGAAGGCGTGGTGCTGATGCTCTCGCCCATGGTCCCGCACATCTGCCACCGCCTGTGGCGGGTTCTGGGCCATGACGGGGCGGTGGTCGACGAGCGCTGGCCGGCGGTCGACGCGGACGCGCTCGCCGCCGACACGATCGAGATGGTGATCCAGGTGAACGGCAAGGTGCGGGGCCGCATCGGCATCCCGTCCGGGGCGGCCGAGGCGGCCGTCCGCGAGGCCGCGCTGGCCCATGCCGATGTCATCCGCCACGTCGGCGACAAGCCGGTGCGGCGGGTCATCGTCGTGCCGGGGAAGCTCGTCAATGTGGTGGTCTGAACGACGCTGGCGCCGCGGCGCCTGGTCGATGCTGGTGGTCCTCGGCAGCGTCCTGAACGCTGGCTGCGGCTTCCACCTGCGCGGCGACCTGAGCTACCCGCCGGCCCTGTCGGTCACCTACATCCAGGCGGACGATCACTACACGCCCTTCTATCGCAAGCTGAAGGCGGCGCTGCGCGACGGCGGCCTGCGGGTGACGTCGAATCCGGCGGAGGCGGGTGGCGTGATCCGCATCCTGCACGACGAGACCAGCCAGCGCGTGCTCTCGGTCTCGGCGCGCAACACGCCGGTGGAGTACGAGGTCTACTACATCCTGCGCTACGCGGTCGACATGGGTGGCAGGGAGGCGCTGCCACCGCAGCAGCTCTCGCTCAGCCGGTCCTACAACTACGACGAGACCGCGGTGCTCGGCAAGCGCGCCGAGGCGGACCAGCTGCGTGACAGCCTCGCCGCCGACATGGTCGGCAACGTGACCCGGCGGCTCAGCCTGCTGCAGTGAGCGGCGGAGGAAAGCCGCGCTTCACGCTGCCTCCCGCCTGATCAGAGCTTGGTCGGGTTGGGCGCGTCCCCGTAGACGTCCTTCGGATCGAAGACCTTCTCGGTGGTGGTGAAGGTCAGGGGCAGCGGGCCGCTGGCATCGCCGGCAGCGGCACCGACCGGTATCTCGCGGTAGAAACAGGAACGGTAGCCGACATGGCAGTTGGCGCCGCCGGCGGTCTCCACGCGCAGCCAGACGCAGTCCTGGTCGTCGTCGATCAGCAATGCCCTGACCTTCTGCACCAGGCCGCTGGTGCCACCCTTGTGCCACAGCACCTGGCGGCTGCGGCTGAAGTAATGGGCCTCGCCGGTCTCGATGGTACGGGCCAGCGCCTCGCGGTTCATGTAGCCGACCATCAGCAGCTCGCCCGTGGCGTGGTCGGTGGTGACGGCGGGGATCAGCCCGTCCGCGTCGAAGCGCGGCGCGAGCTCATGGCCTTCCTCCACCTGCTCGATGGTGCGGCGCGTCCCGAAAATCCTGCTGGTGTCCATGGTGTTCCCGCGTCTGGCGCCGGCGGGGACCGCCGGGCCGGCGGCCCCCGGGGGGCGGCTGCTATTATAGCGGGCCCATTCCGCAGTCCCGCAGGCCGCGCCGCAGCCATGGCCCTCACCTTCTACAACACGCTGACCCGGAGCAAGGAGACCTTCGTCCCGGGCAACCCGGAGCGGGTCACCCTCTACGTCTGCGGCCCGACGGTCTACAACTACCCGCATATCGGCAACGCCCGCCCGGCGGTGGTCTTCGACGTGCTGGCGCGGCTGCTGCGCCGGCACTACCGGCTGGTCTACGCCCGCAACATCACCGACGTGGACGACAAGATCAACGCCGCCGCCATCGCCGCCGGCTGCGGCATCGGCGACATCAGCAGCCGCTTCGCCGCCGCCTACCACCAGGACATGGCCGCGCTCGGCGTGCTGCCTCCGGACGTGGAACCGGCGGCCACCGCCCACATCGGCGACATGCAGGCCATGATCGGCACGCTGCTCGCCGGCGGCCACGCCTACGCCGCCGAGGGCCATGTGCTGTTCCGCGTGAAGTCCTTCCCGGGCTACGGCCAGCTCTCGCGCCGCGGCCAGCGCGAGCTGCTCGCCGGCGCGCGCGTCGAGGTGGCTCCCTACAAGGAGGGTGCGGGCGACTTCGTGCTGTGGAAGCCCTCGGATCCCGGGCAGCCGGGCTGGGACAGCCCCTGGGGCCGCGGCCGGCCGGGCTGGCACATCGAATGCTCGGCGATGGCGGCGCGTCACCTCGGCGAGACCATCGACATCCACGGCGGCGGCAACGACCTGATTTTCCCGCACCACGAGAACGAGCTGGCGCAGAGCACCTGCGCGCACCAGGGCGCCACCTTCAGCCGCTACTGGATGCACAACGGCTTCCTCAACGTGAACCACGAGAAGATGTCGAAGTCGCTGGGCAACGTGCTGCTGGTGCGCGAGCTGCTGGAGCAGGCGCCCGGCGAGGCGGTGCGCCTGGCGCTGCTCGCCGCGCATTACCGCCAGCCGCTCGACTGGAGCGGCGAGCTGCTGGGCCAGGCACGGCGCAACCTCGACCGGCTCTACGGCACGCTGCGTGACGTGGCGGGCTGGCAGGACGAGTGGCCGCAGGCGCAACCCGACGCCTCCTTCCTCGCCGCGCTGGAGGATGACCTCAATACGCCACGGGCGCTCGCCGCGCTGTTCGACCTGTCGCGTGACGCCAACCGCAGCGGGGACGAGGCGCAGCGGCGCCGGCTGGCCGCAAGCCTGCGCGCCAGCGGCGAGCTGCTCGGGCTGCTCGGCGCCCAGCCGGAAGCCTGGTTCACCGGTGCCACGGCAGCCGCGCTCAGCAATGCCGATGTCGAGCGCCTGCTCGCTGCCCGGCGCGATGCCCGTGCCCGCCGCGACTTCGCCGCCGCGGACCGCATCCGCGGCGAGCTGACCGCGGCCGGCATCAGCATCGAGGATGGCCCGGACGGCACGCGCTGGCGCCGCTCCGGCTGATCGCCACCGACGGACCATGCCAACATGAACGAGATCGAGCAGGCCGAGCGCGAGCTGATCGACGAATTCCAGGCCTTCGACAACTGGATGGACCGCTACCAGTACCTGATCGACATGGGCCGCAGCCTGCCGCCGTTTCCTGATGCACTGCGCACCGAGGACCGCCGCATCCATGGCTGCCAGTCGCAGGTCTGGCTGGCGACGACACGGCGGGGGGATCGGCTGGAGTTCCAGGCCATCAGCGATTCGGCCATCGTCTCCGGGCTGATCGCCGTGCTGATGCGGGTCTACAACGGCCGCCTCGCCGCCGAGATCGCCGCCAGCCGCCCCGACTTCGTCAAGGCCATCGGCCTCGACGCCCATCTGTCACCGACCCGCAGCAACGGCCTGCGGGCGATGCTCAAGGCCATTACGGGCGCGGCCGCGGAGGCCGCATGACCGCGGCGCCGCCGCGCGGCGCAGGACGCCCTGGGCCCGGCGCGCGCCTCGCCATCGGCGCCATCGACGCCTACCAGCGCTGGCTCTCGCCGCTGCTCGGCGCGCGCTGCCGCTTCCTGCCGAGCTGCTCCGCCTATGCCCGCGAAGCCATCGAGCGCTTCGGCCTGCTTCGCGGCGGCTGGCTCGGCCTCCGGCGCATACTGCGCTGCCACCCGTTCTGCGCCGGCGGCTGTGATCCGCTGCCCGAGCAGTTCAGCTGGCGGGGCGGTGCGCGCCGGCACCGCGGTGGCCCTGTGCTATAGTCCCGGGCATCGTGCAGCCGGCGCGAAAAGGGTTTTCGCAGACGGCGGGCCCGCGGAAATGGACAAGCGACTCCTCGACATCATCTGCTGCCCGGCGACTCACCTGCCCCTGGAGTTGCTCGCGGCCGAGCGTCTGTCCCGCCTGAACGCCGCCATCGCCGGCGGCACCATCCGCAACCAGGGCGAGCAGCTCCTGTCCGACAGCCTTGCCGAGGCGCTGGTGACCAGCAATGGCCACTTCGCCTACCCGGTGCGCGACGGCATGCCCATCCTGCTGGACCACGAGTGCATCGATCTCCGGCAGCTCTCCCCGTGAGGCCGCCCGTGCCGGCAGGCTCGCCGGGGCCGGCGGCGGCCGGGAGCGCAGGCCGGACCGGCGACGCCGCACGGTGAAGATCCCCGCCGACAGGCTCGCCGCGCAACTCGCCCGGGGCGTGGCGCCGCTCTACGTGCTCGCCTGCGACGAGCCGTTGCTGGTCGACGAGGCCCTCGCGGCCATCCGCCAGCAGGCGCGTGCCGCGGGTTGCGGCGAGCGCGAGAGCCACGTGGCCGAGCGCGGTTTCGACTGGGATGCGCTCGGCGCCAGCCTGAAGAACCTGTCGCTGTTCTCCAGCCGCCGGCTCGTGGAGCTGCGCCTGCCCGGCGGCAAGCCCGGTGACGCCGGTGCCCGTTTCCTGACCGCGCTGGCCGCCGCGGGCGACACCGGCAATGTTTTCGTGCTGCTGCTGCCCGCGCTGGATGCCGCCTCGGGCCGTTCGAAGTGGGCGACCGCCCTGGCGGAGGCCGGCGTGTGGGTGGAACTGCGCCCGCCGCGGCGCGAGCAGCTGCCCGCCTGGCTGCGCCAGCGCCTGCGGGCTGCCGGCCTCGATGCCGATGACGCCGCGCTGGACCTGCTGGCATCGCGCGTGGAAGGCAATCTGCTGGCCGCGAAGCAGGAGATCGACCAGCTCGTGCTGCTGGCGGGCGCGGGCCCGGTCACGCCCGGGGTGGTGCGCGATGCCGTCGCCGACGGCGCACGCTTCGACGTCTTCCAGCTGAGCGATGCGGCGCTGGCCGGGGACGCGGCCCGTGCGGCGCGCGTGCTCGCTGGCCTGCGACGCGAGGGCGAGGCCGAGGTGCTGGTGCTCTGGGCGCTGGTCCGCGACATCCTGCAGCTGGCCGACGTGCTGGCGAGGACCGCGCAGGGGCGCAGCGTCGAGCAGGCGCTGCAGGATGCCGGGGTCTGGCGCAGCCGCGCCGAGGCCTTCGGCCGGGCGGCACGCCGGCGCCGCGGCGCCGATGTCGGCCGTCTGCTAGGCAGCGCCGCGCGCGCCGACCAGGTGCTCAAGGGGGCGCGCCCCGGCAACGCCTGGAATGCGCTGCTGGAGGTCACCATGGAACTCTGTGGCGCCGCGCTGCCGCTGGCGGAGACGGCGTGAGCGATCAGCTCGGCCAGGGAGGCGGTCCGGTCGGCGTCTTCGGCGGCACCTTCGACCCGGTGCACCATGGCCACCTGCGCACGGCACTCGAGGTTCTCGAGGGCTGTGGCCTCGAGCAGCTGCGGCTGGTGCCCGCGCTGGTCCCGCCCCACCGCCCGCAGCCCCGCGCCCCGGCGCCCCTGCGCCTGGAGATGCTGCGACGGGCCGTGGCGGGCGAACCGCGGCTGGTGGTCGATGATCGCGAACTGCGTCGCGGCGGGCCGTCCTACACCGTCGACACGCTCGCCGAACTGCGCGCCGCGGTCGGCACACGACCGCTGTGCCTGGTGCTCGGCGCCGATGCCTTCCTCGGCCTGCCCGGCTGGCACCGCTGGCGCGAGCTGTTCGCCCTGGCGCACCTGGTGGTGGTCGAGCGTCCCGGCACGCGGCTCGAGCCGGACGCGGAGCTGGCTGCATGGCTTGCCGGCCGCCGCAGCGAGGATGCGGCGGCGCTGGCTGCCAGCAGCGCGGGGCTGCTGCGGATGCAGCCGGTGACACCGCTCGCCATCTCCGCGTCGGCGATCCGCGCGCTGCTGGCCAGTGGTGGCGATCCCCGATTCCTGGTGCCGGAGGCCGTGCGCGAGCTGATCATGGCCAGCCGGTGTTACCCATCGAATACCGGTCCCCCGGCCGGTTCCAAGGAGGCGCAACGGAGTGCAAAGCAAGAAACTCGCATCACTGGCCAAGGCGGCCCTGGATGACGTCAAGGCACGCGACGTGCGTGTCATCGACGTGCGCAAGCTGACCACCGTGGCGGACTACATGATCATTGCCACGGGCACCTCGGACCGCCATGTGCGTTCCATCGCCGACCGCGTTGCCGAGCGGGCCACGCAGGCTGGCTGCAAACCCCTGGGCCTGGAGGGCGAGGAAGCCGGCGAGTGGGTCCTGGTGGACCTCCAGGATGTCATCGTGCACGTGATGCTCGGCAAGGTGCGCGACCTCTACAAGCTCGAGAATCTCTGGGAGATGCAGGCCCCGCCGGCCGAAGCCGCCGTCTGATTCCTGCCGCGGCCCGGCAGTCACCGGTGGCGCGCGGCGCCGCCTGATGCCGTCGCGCCCGTCCCCCGGTATGCTGGCGGCCATATGAAGCTTCCGGGTCTTTTCCATGCACATCACCGTCGCAGCCGTCGGCACGCGGCTGGAGCCCTGGGTCTACGACGCCTTTGACGCCTACAAGGCCCGGCTGCCGCGGCACCTCGGGCTGGAACTCGAGGAGGTGCCGCTGGCGAGGCGTGCGGCGGGGACTGCCGCCGCTGTGGAGGCGGAGGGCGAACGCCTGCTGCGCCACGTGCGCCCCGGCGCGCTGACGCTGGCCCTCGACGAGCACGGCCGCCAGTGGAGTTCCCTGGAACTGGCCGGGCAGCTGCGGCTCTGGCTCGAGCGCCAGCCGCGCGTGGCCATCCTCGTCGGCGGCCCGGATGGCCTGTCCACCGCCTGCCGTGAGCGGGCCGACCGCATCTGGTCGCTGTCGCGGCTGACCTTTCCCCACGGCATGGTGCGGGTCCTGCTTGCCGAGCAGCTCTACCGGGCCTGGACCATCCTCCAGGGCCATCCCTACCACCGGGCCTGAGCATGACGCACACCGGTGAACCCGCGGTCTACCTTGCCTCGGCCTCGCCACGCCGGCGCCAGCTGCTGGCACAGATCGGCATCGACTGCGTCGCCATGGCGGCGGATCTCGACGAGAGCCTGCATCCGGGGGAGTGTGTCGAGGCCTACGTCGGGCGTCTCGCAGCGGCCAAGGCGCGGCGTGTGTGGGAGCAGGTGCGCGCGGTGGCGCCGCGGCCGGTGGTGGCGGCCGATACCGTGGTGGTCGCCGGCGCCGAGGTGCTCGGCAAGCCTGCCGATCAGGCCGATTGCCGGCGCATGCTGGCGCGCCTCTCGGGGACCGTGCACGAGGTGCTGACGGCGGTGACGGTCGTCTCGGCGGCTGGCGAGAGCAGCGCCCTCAGCCGCAGCCAGGTCGCTTTCCGGCCGCTGGCGCCCGCGGAGATCGACGCCTACTGGCGCAGCGGTGAACCCGCCGACAAGGCCGGCGGCTACGCCATCCAGGGCCGCGCCGCGATCTTCATCGAGGAGCTGCGCGGCAGCTACTCCGGGGTCATGGGCCTGCCGCTGTTCGAGACCGCGCGGCTGCTGGCCGGGCATGGCGTGCAGGTGCTCGCATGAAGGCGGAGATCCTCATCAACGTCACGGCCCGCGAGGCCCGGGCCGCGGTGGTGGCCAACGGCGTGCTGCAGGAAGTGCTGATCGAGCGCGCTTCCCGCCGCGGCCTGCTCGGCAACATCTACAAGGGCCGGGTGTCGCGGGTGCTGCCCGGCATGCAGGCGGCCTTCATCGAGGTCGGCCTGGAGCGCACCGCCTTCCTGCATACCTCGGATATTGCGCCGCCGCCGGGGCGGCCGGCCGCGGCCGAGGGACGCGAGACCGACATCCGCGACCTGCTGCGCGAGGGCGACGACATCCTGGTGCAGGTGCTGAAGGATCCCATCGGTACCAAGGGCGCGCGCCTGACCACCTTCATCACCGTGCCCTCGCGCTACCTGGTGCTGCTGCCGCGGGGCTCGGGCATCGGCATCTCCTCGCGGATCGCCGCCGAGGCGGAGCGCGAGCGCCTGAAGGCCGTGCTGGGCGGCATCATCGATCCGGCACGCGCCTGCGGCTTCATCGTGCGCACTGCCGCCGCGGGGGCCAGCGCCGAGGCGCTGCAGGCGGACATGCTGTTCCTGCTCAAGGTCTGGGACATGATCTGCGCCAATGCCCGCGACCTGCCTGCCGGGCACCTCGTGCACGAGGACCTGCCGCTGGCGGTGCGGGTGGCACGCGACATCGTCACCACCGACATCGAGCGCGTGCGCGTCGATTGCGCCGCGTCCTACGCCCGGCTGCGCGCCTTTGCCGACACCTTCATGCCCGGGCTGGCGCCGCTGATCGAGCACTATGCCGACGGCAGGCCGATCCTCGACCTCTACGGCGTGGAGGACGAGATCCAGAAGGCGCTGGAGCGGCGCGTGCCGCTGAAGTCCGGCGGCTACGTGGTCATCGACCAGACCGAGGCCATGACCACGGTGGACGTCAACACCGGTGCCTACGTCGGCCACCGCAACCTGGAGGAGACCATCTTCCGCACCAACCTCGAGGCGGCGGTGGCGATCGCGCGGCAACTGCGGCTGCGCAACCTCGGCGGCATCATCATCATCGACTTCATCGACATGATCGAGGCCCAGCACCGCGAGCAGGTGCTTGCCGCGCTGCGCAGCGCGCTCGACGAGGACCACGCGCACACCCAGATCACCCAGGCCTCGCCGCTGGGCCTGGTCGAGATGACGCGCAAGCGCACGCGGGAAAGCCTGGAGCACATCATGTGCCAGGCCTGCCCCACCTGTGCCGGCCGCGGTTTCGTCAAGAGCCCGGAGACGGTGTGCCACGAGATCCTGCGCGAGATCCTGCGCCAGCACCGGCAGTTCGCCATCCGTGAAATGGTGGTGCTGGCGCATTCCGACGTGATCGAGATGCTGCTCGACGAGGAAGCCTCGGGCCTGGCCGAAGTCTCCGACCTGACGGGCAGGCCCATCCGTCTGCAGGCCGAAGCCGGCTATGCGCCCGACCAGTTCGACGTGGTGCTGATCTAGCCATATGGACGCCGGGCCGCAACGCTGGTTGCGCATGTTCGCCTGGACGGCGGCCGGCGTGGTCACCACTCTGGCGCTGCTGGTGGGGGCGGCAAGGCTGCTGCTGCCGATGGTGCCCAGCTACCAGGACGACATCCGCGCCTGGGCCAGTGCCGCCACCGGCTACGGCATCGCCTTCGGTGGCATCAGCGCCAGCTGGCCGCTGTCGGGTCCGGAGCTGACTTTCGTCGACGTCAGCCTTACCCGCCCGGGCGAACCGCGCCCGGTGGTGACCGCGCGCGAGTTCTCCATCGGCCTGAGCTTCTGGCGCTCGCTGCGCGCCGGCGCGCCCCGTCCCGGGCGCGTGGCCGTGCGCGGCTCGACGCTGCGGGTGGAACGCGCCGCCGACGGCAGCCTGCTGGTCCAGGGTCGCCGGCTGGCCGAACTGCTGCCGCCATCGAGCCCGGAGCGGCCGGAACTGGACCTGTCCCTCGGCGACATCGCGATCACCTATGTCGACGGCCGTCGCCGTCCGCAGGAGATCCGGCTGGGTCTGCGCCGCCTCACCGCCGATGTGCGCCAGGAGAACATCGCCGCCACCCTCAGCATCACCCTGCCGGCGCCGCTCGGTCGCGAACTCGACGTGGAGCTGAGCCTGCCACTGCCCCTGCCCGAGCCGCTGGCCCTGCCGCCGGACTGGGACGCGAGGATCCAGGGCCGCGGGCTGGACCTGCCGGGCCTGCTGGCCTGGGGCACCGGGGATGCCGGCGCGCTGCGCGCTGGCGGCGGTGACGTTGTCCTGCGCGTCACGGTGCGCGGCGGGCGGGCCGAGCAGGTGACGGCAGAGGCGGACCTGAAGGACCTGGCGGTCGGCTCCGCGGTGTCAGCCACGGCCTACGAGCGGGTTTCGGGCAGCGGCCGCTGGCAACGCGACGCCGGTGGCTGGGATGCCGCGGTCACCGGGCTGCGGCTTCGCCGGGCAGGGCGGGAAGCGCCACCCACTACCGGCGAACTGCAGTGGCGTGCTGCCAGCGGGGAAGCACCCGCGCGCTGGATCGCCAGCGCCAGCTTCCTGCGCCTCGATGACCTGTTCCCGCTGGCGCGTGCGGCACTGGCCGGCAGCGAGCTGGCGCAGCGCCTGCCCCGTGAACTGGGCGGCGACCTGAGCAACCTGGCGGCGGAATTCGACGTCAGTGCGGGGCAGGCCACCCGCTACTCGGTGCGCCTCGGCTTCGCGCGGCTGGTGGCCGCCAGCAGCACCGGCGAGGTGGGCGTGTCCGGGCTGACCGGGCGCTTCGCCGCGGACGGCGATGGCGGCCGCCTGGAACTCGACAGCAGCGAAGTGGTGCTGACGCTCGCCCGGTGGTTCCGCAATCCCCTGCCGGCGCGCTCGCTGCAGGGCCTGCTGGTGTGGCGCCGGGCCCCGGAGGGCATGCGCTTCCTCAGTGACGACGTCCGGCTGAAGACCGGCGCCATGGACATCAGTTCCCGGCTCGAGCTGGTGTTCCCCGTCGACGGCAGCTCCCCCGTGCTCGATCTCAAGGCGCGCGCCAGCGCCACCGAGGCCCCGCAGGTGCTGCGCTACCTGCCGCTGCGGCACTTCCCGCCACAGGTGGTGGACTGGCTCGAGCGGGCGGTGGTGGCCGGACGTGTGCCGTCGGCGGAAGGCGTCTTCCGCGGACCCTTGAGCGGGTTTCCCTTCGACCACGGCGAAGGCCAGTTCCGTGTCAGCCTCGAGTTGCAGGATGGCACCCTGGACTACGCTCCGGACTGGCCGCGGATCGAGCACCTGGACGCGCAGGTGGTATTCGACGGTGCCGGCATGTCCTCGGCCCGCAACCAGGCAATGGTCGGCAACCTGCCGGTCCGGGACTTCGCGGTGGCCATCCCGGACATGCGCAAGGGCGTGCTCACCGTCGCCGGCAAGCAGCGGGCGGACCTCGGCGAGCTGCTCGGCTTCGTGCGGGCCACGCCGGTCGCCGGCCACGTCGGCCCGACGCTGGAGCGTGCCAGCGCCGCCGGGCCGGTGGACGCCGCGCTGCGCCTGGCCCTGCCGCTGACGAACCCGGCCGCCTGGGACCTGCAGCTGCTGCTCGACGCGCGGGGGTGCCAGCTCGGCCTGGCGCGGCTGCCGCTGGACCTGAAGAACCTGCGTGGCCGCGTGCGCCTGCAGAACACCCGCTTCTATGCCGACGGCGTCCAGGCCGTCATGCTCGGCGAGCCGGTGCGCATCGGCCTGGCACCGGAGACCGCTGCCGGCGGCGCGATGCGGGCGCAGCTGGTGGCCCTGGCGGGGGCACTGCCGGTGCAGCGGCTGATGTCCACCTTCAGCCTGCCGCTGCGCGAATACCTGGACGGGCGTCTGGGCTGGAGTGCCACGCTGCGCATCCCGGTGCAGCAGGATGGCGCCGCTGCCGCGCCGCTCACCGTGGCGCTGCGCTCGGATCTGCGCGGAGTCGCCAGCACGCTGCCCGCGCCGCTGGCAAAGGATGCCGCGCTGGCCTGGCCCGCGGAGGTACTGCTGGCCTTTCCGGCGCCCGATACCCTCGATGTCAGCGCCCAGCTCGATCCGCACTTCGCGGCGGCCCTGCGGCTGGTGTCCACCGCCGACCGGTGGCATGTCGAACGCGGTGCCCTGCATGCCGGTCCGGGTAACGTGCGGCTGCCGGCCCGCCGCGGCCTGGAGGTGACCGGGCAGGTGGCGAGCCTGGACGTCGGTGCCTGGTTGTCCGTCGGTCAGCCCGGTCCACCGGTTCCCGCTGCTGCCCAGGCAGGGGCCAGCACCATGCGTGGCCCCGATGTGCTCTTCCGCGACTTCGCCCTCGAGGCTGCGCAGCTCAGCGTGGCGGGCCAGCGGTTCAGGGACCTCCAGGTCACGGCCACGCGCGGCGCCGAGGCCTGGCAGGTGAGCGTGCACGGCCCCGCTGCGGAGGGCGATATCGTCGTGCCCTTCGACGCCACGGCGCGGCCCATGCGCCTGGACATGAAGAAGCTCTGGCTCGGCGAGGAGGAGCCTGGCAACGGCGGCCACACGGACCCGCGCAGCCTCATGGCGATGGAGGCGAGGGTGGCGGACGCGGCGCTCGGCCACTGGCGGCTCGGGCAGGTCGAGCTGGTCGCGGCGCGGGTACCCGACGGACTGCAGCTGCAGCGATTCAGCAGCCGGGCACCGAGCTTCACGGTGACGGGGGACGGCAGCTGGCGTGTGCTCGGCAACGACGTGTCGAAACAGCAGACGCAGCTCAAGGCGACCCTGGAGTCCAGCAACGTGCGCGAGACGCTGGTGCAGCTCGGCTTCGGCTCGGCGATCAGTGGCAAGAGCGGGCGGGTCAGGGCCGAGCTCAGCTGGCCGGGCGCGCCGGCCGGCGATTTCCTCGAGCGCTCCACCGGTCACATCGGCCTCGAGATGAAGTCCGGCCAGGTGACCGAGCTCGATCCGGGCAGCGGCCGGCTGGTGGGCCTGCTCAGCATCGCCGCGCTGCCGCGCCGGTTGTCGCTGGATTTCCGCGATGTCTTCGACAAGGGGCTCGGCTACGACGTCATCGAGGGCGACTTCACGCTGGGTGGCGGCAGCGCCTACACCTGCAACGTCGGCCTCAGCGGGCCCGCGGTGGAGATCGCCATCGTCGGGCGTACCGACCTCGACCGGCACAGCTATGACCAGGTAGCAGTGGTGCGCCCGCAGATCGCCACCACCGTGCTGACCGCCGGTGGCGCCGTCTTGGGTGGCCCGGTGGGCGGTGTTACGATGCTGCTGGTCTCGCAGCTGTTCCGCAAATCCCTCGGCACCCTGGGCGAGTCCTACTACCGCGTCACCGGCGGCTGGGACAAGCCTGAAGTCGCTCGTGTGCAGCGCGACGAGGTGGATGCGGGCGCCTTCAAGGACTGCGAGAAGGAAATCGAGGCAGCACTCGCCGGCTCGTCGCCCGCCGTGGCGCCAGCTCCGGCGCGGGCGCCACCACCAGAACGCTGAGCAGGACCATGAACGACATCCGGCTGGCCGCCGTGCAGATGACCTCGGGCGACGATGTCGCCGCCAACCTCGCCGTGGCCCGGCAGCAGCTGCAGGCCGCGGCGCGCCATGGCGTGCGGCTGGCGGTGCTGCCGGAGAATTTCGCCTTCATGTCGGCCAGCGAGAGTGCCCGCGCGGCCATCGCCGAGGCGGACGGCAGCGGGCGGATCCAGGACTTCCTCGCCGCCACCGCGCGCGAGTGCGGCCTGTGGATCGTCGGCGGCACCATCCCCATCGGCAGCGCGGAACCGGGGCGGCCCTACGCGGCCTGCTGCGTCTGGGACGAGCAGGGCCGGCGCGTCGGCCGCTACGACAAGATGCACCTGTTCGACGTGCGCGTGCCCGACAGCAGCGAGGCCTACCGCGAGTCGGCGCGCACCATGCCCGGCAACGCGCCGCTGACGCTCGCCACGCCCTTTGGCGCGCTGGGAATCGCCGTCTGCTACGACCTGCGCTTCCCCGAGCTGTTCCGGGCAATGCTGGAACGCGAGGTCAGCGTGATCGCGCTGCCGGCGGCATTCACCCAGCGCACCGGGCAGGCCCACTGGCACACGCTGCTGAAGGCGCGCGCCATCGAGAACCTGGCCTACGTGGTGGCGGCCGCGCAGGGCGGCGAGCACCCGGGCGGGCGGCGCACCTACGGGCATTCGCTGATCGCCGGACCCTGGGGCGAGGTGCTGGCCGAGGCCGGCAACGGGCCCGGCGTGGTCACGGCCACGCTGGACGTGGACTACCTGCAGCGCCTGCGGGCGCAATTCCCGGCGCTGAGCCATCGCCGCCTGGCGACGGGCGTGGCCGCCGGCTGATGCCGGAAGGAGCAAGGTGAAGGACATGACACCGCGCAATGCCGTCGAACTGGCGCGCCACTCGCTGCTGGCGCCGGCCGGGCTCGATGACCGCGACCTCGACCGCGCCCTGCGCAGCCTGCTCCGCGGCGGCGTCGATGCGGCCGACCTCTACTTCCAGGCCTCGCGTCACGAGGCCTGGTCGCTGGAGGATGGCATCGTCAAGGAGGGCAGTCACAGCATCGAGCAGGGCGTGGGCGTGCGTGCCCTGTCCGGCGACAAGACCGGCTTCGCCTATTCGGACGAGATCGTCGTGCCGGCGCTGATGCAGGCGGCGGATGCGGCCAGCGCCATCGCCCGCGCCGGCCAGCACGGCACGCTGCAGGCCTGGGCGGTTCAGGCGGGCCGCGAGCTGTATGCACCGCTCGATCCGCTCGCATCGCTTGCCGATGACGACAAGGTGGCGCTGCTGCAGCGTGTGGACCAGGCGACGCGCGCCATCGACCCGCGGGTGAAACAGGTCATGGCGAGCCTGGTGGCGGTGCACGAGGTGGTCATGGTCTGCGGCAGCGATGGCGTGCTCGCCGCCGACCTGCGTCCGCTGGTACGCATGAACGTCTCGGTGCTGGTGGAGGAGAACGGCCGGCGCGAGCAGGGCTACACCGGTGGCGGTGGCCGCGTCGGCTTCCAGCACTTCCTCGACGAGGACCGGGCCATCGCCTACGGCCGCGAGGCGGTGCGCCAGGCGCTGGTGGCGCTGGAGGCGGTGCCGGCACCGGCGGGCGAGATGGTGGTGGTTCTCGGACCGGGCTGGCCCGGCATCCTGCTGCACGAGGCGATCGGCCACGGGCTGGAAGGCGATTTCAACCGCAAGGGTACATCCGCCTTCAGCAGGCGACTCGGCGAGAAGGTCGCCTCGGATCTCTGCACCATCGTCGATGACGGCACCCTGCCCGGGCGGCGTGGCTCGCTGAACGTCGACGACGAGGGCACGCTGACCCAGTGCACCACGCTGATCGAGAACGGGCGGCTCGCCGGCTACATGCAGGACAAGCTCAACGCGCGGCTGATGGGCATGGCGCCCACCGGCAACGGCCGGCGCCAGTCCTTCGCCCACCTGCCGATGCCGCGCATGACCAACACCTACATGCTGCCGGGCCCGCATGCACCGGAGGAGATCATCGCCTCGGTGGACAAGGGCATCTACGCGCGCAATTTCGGCGGCGGCCAGGTGGACATCACCTCGGGCAAGTTCGTGTTCTCCGCCAGCGAGGCCTACCTGATCGAGAAGGGCCGGCTCGGTGCGCCGATCCGCGATGCAACGCTGGTCGGCGATGGCCCCTCGGTGCTGCGCCAGGTATCGATGGTCGGCAACGACCTCCGGCTCGACGAGGGCGTGGGCACCTGCGGCAAGGACGGGCAGTCGGTGCCGGTGGGCGTCGGCCAGCCCACCCTGCGCATCGATGGCATGACCGTCGGCGGCACGGTCGGCGCGGGCTGACCGCGCCGGCGGCCTTCAGCCCGAGCGCGGATCGGAGTTGGCGAGCACCGTGGCGGTCTGCTTCGCGCGGTAGGCGTCCAGCGCCTCGCGGATGCGCTCGTCACCGAGCGCGAGGATGGCCGCGGCGAGCAGCGCGGCGTTGATGGCCCCGGCCTTGCCGATGGCCAGCGTGCCGACCGGGATCCCGGGCGGCATCTGCACGATGGACAGCAGTGCGTCCATGCCGCCGAGGGCGGGCGAGGGCAGCGGCACGCCGAGCACCGGCAGCGGCGTCTTGGCCGCGGCGCAACCGGGCAGGGCGGCCGCGAGGCCGGCGCCGGCGATCAGCACCTTCAGGCCGCGGTCGCGGGCACCCTCGCAGTAGCTGCCCATGGCATCCGGTGCCCGGTGGGCCGAGATGGCGTTGACCTCGTGGGCGATGCCGAGCGCGTCGAGCGTCGCCGCGGCGTGGGACATGATCTCCCAGTCCGAGCGCGAGCCCATGAGGATGCCGACCAGTGGTTTCATGTTCCGCAGCGCCCTTTTCCCTGCAGCCGTTTCCGCAGCAGCCGATGATACCGCAGCCCCAGCGGGGCGGGTGCGCCTGCCTGCTAGAATGCCGCCCGGATTGGCAGGGCAGGCAGGCATGAGTACTCCATCCGCAGGACATGACGTCGAGGACCTCAAGGCCCGCGTGGCCGGGGCGCTCGCCCTGGCCCGAAGCCTCGGTGCCACGCAGGCGGAGGCCAGCGCCAGCTCCGGCACCGGTCTCTCGGTGACGGTGCGCATGCGCTCTGTGGAGACGCTCGAGTACCACCGCGACCAGGGCATCGCCATCACGCTGTACTTCGGACAGCGCAAGGGCAGTGCCAGCACCTCGGACCTGCGCCCGGCCGCCATCGAGGAGAGTGTGCGCAAGGCGGCGAGCCTGGCGCGCCATGCCGCCGAGGACGCCTGCGCAGGCCTTGCCGAGCCCGACCGGCTGGCCCGCGACATCCCCGAGCTCGATCTCTGGCACCCCTGGTCACTGGATGCGGATGCCGCCATCGAACTGGCCACGCGCTGTGAATCCGCAGCGCTGGACCACGATCCGCGCATCACCAATTCCGAGGGTGCCGGTGTCAGCAGCCACGATGCCGCGCGGGCCTACGGCAACAGCCACGGCTTCCTCGCCGGCTACCGCGAAACCAGCCACAGCCTCTCCTGCGCCGTGCTGGCCAGCCAGGGCCAGCAGATGGAGCGCGATTTCGAATTCACCGCCGCGCGCGATCCGGTGGAACTCACGGCTGCGCCCGCCGTGGGCCGCGAAGCCGCCGTCCGTGCGCTGGCGCGCCTGGGCGCCACCAAGCTCGACACCCGCCGCGCACCCGTGCTCTATCCCGCGCGCCTGGCCCGCGGGCTCATCGGCCATCTCGTCGGTGCGCTGAGCGGTGGCGCGCTCTACCGCCGCGCCTCCTTCCTGCTCGACAGCCTCGGGACACGGGTGCTGGCCGGGCACGTCAGCATCGACGAGCGCCCGCACCTGCCCAGGGCGCTGGCCAGCGCACCCTACGACGACGAGGGCGTGGCGACCGCCGACCGTCGCCTGGTCGATGCCGGCGTGATCCAGGGTTATGTGCTCGGCAGCTACTCGGCGCGCAAGCTCGGCATGGCCAGCACCGGCAATGCCGGCGGCACGCACAATCTGCTGGTGTCGAGCAGCACGGGCGCACCGGCATTCGACGAGCTCCTGGCAGAACTCGGCACCGGCTTCCTGGTGACCGAGCTGATGGGCAGCGGCGTCAATCCCGTGACCGGCGACTACTCGCGCGGCGCCACCGGCTTCTGGGTGGAGGGCGGCGTGATCCGCTTCCCCGTCAGCGAAGTCACCATCGCCGGCAACCTGCGCGACATATACGGCGACATCATCGCCGTCGGTGGTGACGTGGACCTGCGCGGCGGCATCCGCAGCGGCTCGATCCTGGTGCGGGAAATGACCATCGCCGGGAGCTAGGCGGTTGACCGGCCTGTTGCGCCGCTGCTAGGTTTGGTGAAAACCAGAACAGCGGGGGTGCATTATGAAAAATCTCGTCCTGGCCACTGCCATGCTGGCGCTCTCGGCAAGCGTGGACGCGGCGATCATCCAGGTCACTCCGGTGTCGCACCTGACGGGTCGCGCATCCGGGGCGCCAACCGCGTGGAAGATCAACCCAGCACCGACGTTCTCCGGTGACGTGGCCGGCATCGCGATGCCGACCTTCTGGTTCAACGACGTCACCGGCGAGCTGTCGAGTTCCGGGGTGGCGCAGTTCCGCGTGCAGACCTCGCCGACCTGGAACGGCCTGCATTTCGACCGCTTCATCACCGATCTCAACATCGTCGGCGGCAGTGCCGCAGGTTCCACCGCCTACAACTGCACCAACGGCGGCTTTGGCAACATGATCAGGGCCAGCATGTGCGGCAACTACCTGTTCGGTGGCGATGATATTGACAACAGCACCGTGACCTACGGGCCCGGCACCGCCTTCAGCCGCGTGATCGGTGGTGATGACGTCATCGCCGGCGCCCAGCAGAGCATCGACGACTACAACCTGGCGCTGGCCAGCTTCAACGGCTCGGCGCTGGTATTCGAGTCGGCCGACTGGACATCCAGCGGCGGCAAGGCCGGCCTGCAGCTGAACTTCGCCGCCGCCGCCGTGCCGCTTCCGGCTGCGGGATGGCTGTTCGGCCCGCTGATCGGCCTGCTGGCCCTCGTCCGGCGGCGCCTGACAGGCAGCTGACGACAGCGCCAGCCAGCCGACGCGCCGCCCTCAGGAGCTGGATCGCGGAATCTCGTCGGCGAGATCCGCCAGGCTGCGACCGCGCAGCGCATTGGCGAGCGTGCTGTCCAGGCGGGCGGTGAGATCCGCCACCGCCGCCGGCCAGCGGATCTCCCCGCCGATGTCCGCGGCCGTCGGATGGCGCACCGCCTGCATGATCTCGTGCAGGAGGATACCGGCCAGCTCACGCTGCGGCAGCAACGCCTCGCCGGCAGTGCGCGAGAGCAGTCCGGCCGCTTCCAGCCTGGCGATCACCGGCGCCAGTGCCAGCCCGGGCAGCCCGGTCTGCGCGGCGATGTCGGCGGGCCGCAGGGGTGCGGCGCCGGCGCGGAAGGCGCGGGCGACCAGCAGCATCACCGCCAGCGCGGCGGCTTCCATCTGCCCGGTGCCGGTCACGGCGCGGCGGAAGCCCACCCGCAGGTAATCCGGCCTTTGCACGTAGAAGGCGAACTGCGCGCCGACCAGCAGGATCAGCCAGGACAGGTACAGCCAGAACAGGGCGCTGATGACGATGGCGAAGGTGGCATAGATGCTGATGGTCGCCGCGGCATTGACCACGAAGCTGGCGAACAGCACCCCGGTGCCGACCCACAGCACGCCGCCGAGCAGGCCGCCGGCCAGCGCGGCGCCCGGCCGCACCCTGGTGTTCGGCACGAACCAGTACACCAGCGAGAAACCGACGCACACCAGCGCATAGGGCAGGATCGTCGCCGGCATGCCGAGGATCGCGCCGAGGGGTGAACCACCGAGTGCCTGCAGCAGGGCATTGCTGCGCAGGCCGGCGATGATCGCCATGGCGGTGACCATCACCACCGGGCCCACCAGGATCACCGACAGGTACTCGGTCACGCGCCGGCCGAGGCTGCGCGGCTGCTCGACGCGCCAGATGCGGTTGAAGCTGACTTCCATCTGGCCCGCCATGCTGAGCGCGGTGATGAACAGGAACAGCAGGCCGACCCCTGCCAGCACGCTGCCCTGCGCGTTGTCCACGAAGCCGATGACCCTTGCGGTGAGTTCCGCGCCACGCGCCCCCAGCGGCTCGAGGAAACCGAAGAGGAGCGGTTCGAGCTGGTGGTGGAAGCCGAAGGCCTTGACCACCGAGAAGCTCACCGCCAGCAGCGGCACCACCGACAGCAGCGTGACGTACACCAGCCCCATGGCATGCAGCGTCAGCGGGCCGGCGATGACATCGCGGAGCAGGGCGTAGGCATAGCGGACCAGCACCAGTGCCAGGCGCGGCAGGCCCGGCAGCGCGCTCCAGCGCGGGTGCCAGAGCCAGCCCTCGATGCGTCCGCTGAAGCTCAAGCCTGCGTCGTTCCTGTGATGGCAGGTGACCCCGGGAGGCTGCTCCGCCGTCGCCCGGCTTCAGGCCGGCCGCGTCAGGAGTTCCAGCGCCTGGCGGTACTTGGCGGTGGTGTGGCGGATGACCTCGGCGGGCAGCGCCGGGCCGGGCGCCTTCTTGCCCCAGTCGAGCGTCTCGAGGTAATCGCGCACGTACTGCTTGTCGAAGCTCGGCGGGCTGATGCCGGTGCGGTACTCGCCCGCCGGCCAGAAGCGCGAGGAATCGGGAGTCAGTACCTCGTCGATCAGGTAAAGCTCGCCGGCAGCGTCCAGCCCGAACTCGAACTTGGTGTCGGCGATGATGATGCCGCGGCTGCGCGCGTACTCGGCACCGCGGGTATAGATGCCGATGGCGAGGTCGCGGACCTTGCGCGCCAGAGCGCCGCCCACCAGCTTCTCCATGTCCGCGAAGCTGATGTTCTCGTCGTGCTGGCCGATCTCCGCCTTGGTCGCCGGTGTGAAGATGGGCTCGGGCAGCTGCGCCGCCAGCGGCAGGCCCTTCGGCAGCCCGATGCCGCAGACGGCGCCGCTGGCCTGGTAATCCTTCCAGCCGGAGCCGATCAGGTAGCCGCGCACCACGGCCTCCACCGGCAGCGGCTTCAGGCGGCGCACGACGTTGGCGCGGCGCGCCACCAGCGCGCGCTCGGCGGGATCCCTGACGACGTCCTCCGGCCTGCGGTCGGTGAGATGGTTCGGCACCAGGGACTGCATGCGCGCGAACCAGAAATTGGACAGCTGCGTGAGCACCTCGCCCTTGCCCGGGATGGGCGTGGGCAGCACCACGTCGAAGGCCGAGAGCCGGTCGGTGGTGACGATCAGCAGGTGATCGGCGTCGACTTCGTAGATGTCGCGCACCTTGCCCTGGCTGATGCGCTTCAGTCCGCTCAGCCGTGATTCGAACAACGCGGGTTCCCCGGCCGTCGCGCTCATGTGCAATTTCCGTCCAGTGATGCAGCAGGCCCGCTATTGTATGCCGGTGCCGCAGGCCGGGTAACCCGCCGCAGGGGCATGCCTGGTCAATGCGGATGGAGGCGGATGGCCTGGATCGGAAAACTCGCTGGCGGCGTGCTCGGCTACGCGGTGGCGCGGCTGCCCGGTGCCGTCATCGGCGTCATCCTCGGCCATCAGTTCGACCGCGGGCTGCGGGTGCAGCCGCGCGCCGCGGGCACGGCGGCCGACCGGCAACGGGTGTTCTTCGAGACCACCTTCATCGTCATGGGCCATCTCGCCAAGGTCGACGGCCGGGTCTCGGAGGCGGAGATCGGTGCGGCCCGCGGCGTCATGCAGCGCATGCGGCTCGACGAGCGCCAGCGCCAGCTGGCCATCCGCCTGTTCAACACCGGCAAGGAGCAGGGCTACCCGGTGGACGCCCAGGTGGCGCGCCTGCGCGAGTATTGCGGCAGCGAGCCACAGCTGCTGCAGCTGTTCCTGGAGATCCAGGTCGATGTCGCACTCGCCACCGGCGAGATCAGCGCGGCCGAGCGCGTGCTCCTCGGGCGCATCGCCGCGGCGCTCGGCTTCGGCGCGCTGGCGCTCGCGCAGATCGAGACCCTGTTGCACATGCGGCGTGGCCAGTACGGTGGCCCGGGCCATGCCGGCCGCGAACCGCCGCGGGCCGACGCCCTGGCCAAGGCCTACCAGGTGCTCGGCGTGCAGCCCAGCGCCAGCGACCGCGAGGTCAAGACCGCCTACCGGCGCCTGATGAACCAGCACCATCCCGACAAGCAGGCGGCGCGCGGGCTGCCCGATTCCATGCGCGAGATCGCCGAGGAGCGCACGCGCGAGATCCGCGCGGCGTATGACGCGGTGCGCGAGCACCGGGGCTTCCGCTAGGCCCGTGCTACCATCGCGCCGGGTTCCCCCGCAGGAGGCCGCCGTGGCCCGCAACCCCGCGCTGATCGCCCCATCCATCCTCTCGGCGGACTTCGCCCGTCTCGGGGACGAGGTCCGTGCCGTCCTCGATGCCGGCGCCGACCAGATCCACTTCGACGTCATGGACAACCACTACGTGCCGAACCTGACCATCGGCCCGCTGGTGTGCGCCGCGCTGCGCAAGCATGGCATCACCGCGCCCATCGACGTGCACCTGATGACACGGCCCGTGGACCGGCTGGTGGAGGATTTCGCCGCGGCCGGGGCCAGCTGGATCAGCTTCCACCCCGAGGCCAGCGACCACGTCGACCGCAGCATCGAACTGATCCGCAAGCTTGGCTGCAAGGCGGGCCTGGTGCTGAACCCGGCCAGCCCGCTCGGCTGGCTGGACTACACGCTGGAGAAGCTCGACTTCGTGCTGGTGATGTCGGTGAATCCCGGCTTCGGTGGCCAGTCGTTCATCCATTCCGCGCTGCCCAAGCTGCGCCAGGTGCGCAAGCGCATCGAGGCGCTGGGGCGCGACATCCGCCTGGAGGTGGACGGCGGCATCAAGGTGGACAACATCCGCGCGGCGGCGGAGGCGGGCGCCGACACCTTCGTGGCCGGCTCGGCGATCTTCGGCAGCGCGGATTACGCCGCGACGATCCGCGGCCTGCGGAAGGAAGTGGCGGCCGCCGCCTGAGGGCGACGACCGCCGCTGTCAGGGACGCTTACTGGCCGTTCGCGGCGGCGGCCGGGGCCGGGGCGGCCGGCACGGCGCGGATCTTCGGTTGCGGGCGGACGTTGTAGACCACGATGGTCTTGCCGCTGGCCGAGACCAGCCCCTCGTCCTCCAGCACCTTGAGCACGCGGCCTGCCATCTCGCGTGAGCAGCCCACCAGGCGCGAGAGCTCCTGGCGGCTCACCTTGATCTGCATGCCCTGCGGATGCGTCATGGCGTCGGGTTCATTGCACAGGTCGCGGATCGCGTGGGCGACGCGGCCGGTGACATCGACGAAGGCGAGATCGGAGAGCTTGCGGTTGGTGCGCGTCAGTCGCGTGGCCATTTGCGTGGCCAGCTCGAACACCAGTCCCGGGCTTTCGCTGGCGATCTGCCGGAAGCGCGGGTAGGTCATCTCGGCGATCTCGGAGGAGACGCGGGTGCGCACCCAGGCGCTGCGGCTCGGCTGCTCGTTGAACAGGCCCATCTCGCCGAAGAACTGGCCCTTGTTGAGGTAGGCCAGCACCATCTCGTTGCCATCCTCGTCCTCGATCATCACTTCGACCGAGCCGTCGATGATGTAGTAGAGCGTGTCGGGCGTGTCGCCCGCGTGGATCATCACCGTCTTGCCCGGCACCGTGCGCACACGGCAATAGGTCAGGAACCGGTTGATGGCCGGGATGTCGCTTAGCATTCTTCCGTTGGCAGCCATGGGCTCACCCTCCCCTCGAGACAAACAACAACAACAACAACAACGAAGACCCAATCTACACACGCCACGAGACGCAAGGCATGGCGATATGTTCAATAGGCAGGCAGTGTAAGGGCTGCAGGCCGGAAGTATGTCAAGCCGGATTCCTGAAATGTGAGGGCGGTCACAAGGATGCGCGGCTCAGGGTGGGTGGCCGGGCGCGGAACGTGAACGCCGTCACGGGCTTCACCGCCCGGAAGGGACCGCCCATGGCCCGGGCCGCCTAGAAATACCAGGCCACGGTGGTCATGACCCGGGAGGCCAGCCGCATGGCGAGGCGCACCGGGGCCGGCGGCTCGACACCGCCGCGGTCGAGTGCCTCCTGGCGATGGGCCTGCTCGTCGGCCCGCATGCGCTCGACGATGCGCCGGCTGGTCTGGTCCTGTCCCGGCAGGCGCGCCAGGTGCCCATCGAGGTGCCCGGTGACCTGGCGCTCGGTCTCCGCGAGGAAGCCGAGGCTGCGGCGGTCACCGGCCAGCCCCGCGGCCATGCCGATGGCCAGGGCACCCGCATACCAGAAGGGCGTCAGCTGGCTGATGCCGGCGCCCAGTGCGGTCGTCCGCTCGCGGCACCAGACGAGATGCTCGTGTTCCTCGTCGGCGGCCCGCAGCAGCGCGCTGCGCAAGGCCTGGTCACGCGTCACCAGTGCCTGACCGCGGTACAGGGCCTGGGCGGCGATCTCCCCGGCGTGGTTGACCCGCATCAGGCGTGCGGACAGGTCGCGCTCGCTGGCGGTCAGCGGTTCCGGCCCCGTGCGGGCCGCCGCAGGCGTCGCAGGCTCGTCCGGGGAACCGGCAGCAGCGACAGTGCGCAGCGCCGCATCGAACTCGGTGATGCAGCGGTCCATCAGGCCGGGTTGGCGCGCTTCCACCCGGCAAGTATACGCAGCGGCCGGCTGCCGGACGGTATTGCAGCGACTGCGCCGCGCCATTAGAGTGCGCCGCGATGCGGGCTGCCCGGCGCGGTTCTTCCGGGCGCTACGACCTGACCCTTCTTCGGGAGACTCCAGTTGCACAAGGTTCTGGCCATCCTGGCTGCACTCGGCTGCCTGATTTCCGTCCATCCAGCCTTTGCCCATGGCGAGAAGGGCAAGGAAGTCCCGCAGGGCTGGTCCGGCAACGTGGCCGCCGGTTACGTGGCGGTGCGAGGCAATTCAGAGAGCACCACGGCGAATTTGAAGAGCGAGGTGCTGTACGACCAGGACCGCTGGCATCACAGCGCGCTGGCCACGGCCATGGGGGCCAGCCGCGACGGCGACACCAGTTCCGAGGCCTACAAGGCCCAGCTCAAGACCAAGTACGACCTGCGCGAGGCCATCTACGCCTTCGGCCTCGGCGAGTGGAACAAGGACCGCTTCAGCTCCTACGACTACCAGATCTTCGAGGTGGCCGGCCTTGGCTGGCGGGTGTTCCGCAGCGAGACCCAGGAGCTGGCACTGGAAGCCGGTGTCGGTGCCACCCAGTCCAGGCTCGATGACGGCACCGACAACAACGAGATGATCGGCCGGATCGGCATGGACTACCACTGGCACCTCAGCGAAAACGCGGTGTTCAGCGAGAAGCTGTCGAGCAGCATCGGCTCCGACAACACCTATTACGAGTCCCTGACCGAGCTCAAGGCCGGAATCATCGGCAACGTGGCGCTGGTGCTGGGCTACCTGGTCAAGCACAACACGGATGTGCTCCCCGGCACCGACAAGACCGATACCCAGACCTCGATTTCGCTGGAATACAAGTTCTGAGCGGGTCCGGACGGGGGGTCCCGTTCCGGGGGCCTGACTCCGGGGCCCGGTTGTCGTTGAAAAGCGGGGGGAGGCCCATTAAAATCGCCGCCCTTGCGCCCGCGGTCGACGCGGGTCCCGACACCTTGCAGACAGGCCCATGAGAACGATTTCTGCCAAGCCGGAAGAAGTAAAACGTGGCTGGTACCTGGTGGACGCCGACGGGCGTACCCTGGGCCGGCTGGCCACCGAGCTCGCGCGGCGGCTGCGCGGCAAGCACAAGCCCATCTACACGCCCCATGTGGACACCGGCGACTACATCGTCGTGGTGAACGCCGCGAAGATCCGCGTGACCGGCCAGAAGATGAAGGACAAGACCTACTACCGCCACACGGGGTACGTGGGCAACATGAAGACCGAGAGCCTGGAGCACCTGCTGAACCGGGCCCCCGACCGCGTGCTGCGCATCGCCGTCAAGGGCATGCTGCCGAAGAACCGCCTCGGGGCCGCGATGCTGCGCAAGCTCAAGGTCTTCCCGGGCGCCGAGCACAGCCACGCCGCCCAGCAGCCCCAGCCCCTCGAAATCTGATCCTGAAGCAGGTTGAGCAATTCATGGCTACCCAGGCTTTTTATGGTACCGGCCGGCGCAAGAGTTCCACTGCGCGGGTCTTCATCCGCCCCGGCAAGGGCTCGATCACCGTCAATGACCGGTCGCTGGACGAGTTCTTCGGCCGCAAGACCGCGCGCATGATCGTGCGCCAGCCGCTGGAGCTCACCGAGCTCACCACCCGCTTCGACGTCGATGTGACGGTCAGCGGCGGCGGCATGACCGGCCAGGCCGGCGCCATCCGCCACGGCCTGACCCGGGCCCTGATGGAGTACGACGGCAGCCTGCGCGGCGCCCTGCGCCGGGCCGGCTTCGTCACCCGCGATGCCCGCGAGGTCGAGCGCAAGAAGGTCGGCGTCCGCAAGGCCCGCCGCGCCACCCAGTACTCGAAGCGCTGATCGGGGCTGGCGGGATTCGCCCCCGCCCGCGATCCGCGCCGGGTCGTTGGGGGATCGTCTAGTGGTAGGACAGCGGACTCTGACTCCGTTAACCTAGGTTCGAATCCTAGTCCCCCAGCCAGTCCAAGGCCGGAAAAAGCCCACCCCAAGCGGTGGGCTTTTTTCTATCGACGGTCGAAGCGCTTGATGCCGGCATCCTCGGCCATGAGGATCACGTCGGCCGGCCGGCTGGCGAAGATGCCCACCGTCACCACGCCGGCAATCTGGTTGAAGCGTGCTTCCAGGTCCGGAGGGTTGGTGATCGAGAGCTGGTGCACGTCGAGGATGACGTTGCCATTGTCGGTGACGAAGCCCTTGCGCAGGATCGGCTGGCCGCGGGCCCGCACCATCTGCCGCGCCACGTAGAACTGGGCCATCGGCACCACTTCCACCGGCAGCGGGAACTTGCCGAGGACCGCCACCCATTTCGAGTCGTCGATGATGCAGATGAAGCGGCGCGATGCCGCCGCCAGCACCTTCTCCCGGGTCAATGCGCCGCCGCCGCCCTTGATCAGGTGGAAGTGCTTGTTGGCCTCGTCGGCCCCGTCGATGTAGAGGTCGAGGTCGCCGGTCTCGGCCAGCTCCGCAACCTCGAAGCCCGCGGCCTTGAGGCGCTGCTCGGTCTCACGCGAACTGGCGGTGACGCTCGCCACCCGGTCACGCACCCGGGCCAGTTCTTCGATGAAGTGGTTGACCGTGGTGCCCGTGCCCACCCCGAGGCGGGTGCCGGGTTCGATGAGGTCGATGGCAGCCCTGGCTACCTGCCGCTTCTTCTGGCCCTGGTCCATGCGTGCTCCCGTCGGGTGGAGGCCTGCCTGTGTCCCGCTGCGGATGATAGCGATTTTCCCGGGGAATTCCGCAGTCGGCGTGGTGGTGCGCAAAGGACCCCGGATAGAAATGTGCCCGCCAGAGGCGGGCACATTCATCAAACACTTCCTTTTGGGAAGCCGCGGGAACCGTTGCCGGTTCCCGCGATTTGCCAGCTATTGCTAGCGCTTCTTCTTGGCCTTCTTCTTGGCCTTCTTCTTCGAAGCAGCCTTCTTCTTTGCCATGACATTGGTCTCCTGTCGGGGTAACCGCGGTTGAGTATATACAACCGAAATCAAAATTCCACTGATTACAGTGAACTGGTCCGCAGATTTTTTGTCGGCGAGCATCCGCCTTGCATCGGTCATCCGCCGATCATTGCCCGCGCATGGCACGCGGTTCAGAACAACCTGACACCGCTCTCCGTCACCACCGCGTGCATGCCGACGTCCCATGAACGGTCGGGCAACGATGCCACGCACTGGAATTCATGGGCCAGGCCGATGAGCAGCGGACGCCGCCAGCGTCCGCGCTGTCGCGTGAAGGCGAAGCTGCGATCGTAGAAGCCGCCGCCCATGCCGAGCCGCCGGCCATCCGCATCGAATGCCACCAGTGGCGTCAGCACAACGTCGAGCTGCGTGCCCCGCAGCCAGGTGGCGGGGTCCGTCGCCGGCTCGGGGATGCCGAAGCGGTTGCGCGCCATGGGCAGGCCGGGGTGCCAGGGTGCGAACACCAGCGAGCGGCCATGCACCACCGGCAGGTAGATCCGCCGGCCCCGGGCCAGCGCCGCCGCCATGAAGGAAGAGCAGTCCACCTCGCCATCGACCGCCTCGTAGCAGGCGATGCGGCGGCAGCGGGCCAGCATTGGCAGTTGCCAGAGGCTGCGGGCTATGGTGGCCGAGCGGGCGCTGACCAGCGCCGGTGGCAGCTGTGCACGGCGGCGGCGCAGGCTGGCGCGCAGCGCCTTCACTCAGCGGCACCCCGCATGCTGGCCGGGGGAGGTGGAGGGTGGCGTTCCCGCATGTGCCGTCTCGAACCGTCGCTCTCGGACCCGAGCGAAAGGTGGGACAGACCGTGGCAGAGCAGGCTTTCCGCTCGTGGCGGCAATGCACAAAGCTGCCGACAGGCCCAGGTCCCTGCAGTGCATTTAAGGGTCGAAGGCAGTCAGCTCTTCTCGAACACCGCAGGAAACGCCGGTACTGATTATACGGGCTGCGTCCGGCAAAAAATGCGACACCCGGCGCGCCTTGCAGGCGGGGCTCAGAGTTCGAGCTGCTGTCCCGGGCGCAGCGCGCCCTCGACGCGCTCGCGCATGGCGCGTACGCGCGCCTTTGCCTTGGTCTCGAGCACTTCGCCGCGTTCCCGCGAGCGCAGCAATTCGTTCGCCATGTTCAGGGCCGCCATGACCGCGATGCGCTCGAGGCCGACCACCCGGCCGCTGTCGCGGATCTCGCGCATCTTGCCGTTGAGCAGCTCCGCGGAGTCCAGCAGGGCGGCACGCTCGTCGGGGGGGCAGGACACCTGGTAGTCCTTGTCCAGGATCTTGATGTTGACCCGGGTCGCCTCGCTCATGCGCCGTGCTCCATGCCCTTGAGACGTCCGATCATGGCCTCGACCCGGGCGCGGACCTGCTCGTTCTTCTGCAGCAGGTTGGCACGTTCCGCGGTCAGGGCGTCCTGGCGCTGCCGGAGGGAGCGGTTCTCCTCCTTCAGCTGGTTGCAGGTCACGACGAGGTCATCCAGCCGCTTGCCGAGTCGCTCGAGCTCGTCGCCGAAGGACCTTTCGCTTTCTTCCGTCATCAAATGAATATAGTTCTGCCGCCGGGCGACGGTCAAATGCGTGGCGCGGTGGCCGATGCTAGGATAAGTGCCTTGCCGGACCATCGCCCGGTTATGCAAAACGAAGGATGCCGGCACGGCTGCACCCCATGGCCAGCACAGGACTGCCGAGCTATTTCCTGGTCGAGGACGCCCTGGGCGAACTGGGCGCCAGCACGGGCGTGACCGAGGCGCACGGCTGTCTCTGCGGCCTGGCCTGCGTGCTCGGCGGACGGGCGGGCGCGGCCTGGGTCGCCTCGCTGCTGGCCGGGGATGCCGCCGGCGAGGCAGGTGCCGGCACGGCGGACCTGCTCGGCGAGCTGGCCGAGGCCAGCTGCACGGCGCTGGCCGAGGGCGCCATGGCATTCATGCCGCTGCTGCCTCCCGACGAACGCCCGCTCGCCGAGCGTACCGAGGCGCTCGGCGCCTGGTGCACAGGCTTCATGGAGGGCCTCGGCGAGGCTGCCTCCAGCCCGGGGGCACGTGCCGCGCTCGCCAGCGACACGGCGCGGGAGATCATCGGCGACTTCGCCGAGATCGCCCGTGCCACCGTCAGCCAGGCCGAGACCGAGCCGGAAGGCGAGGCGGCCTACGCCGAACTGGTCGAGTTCGTGCGGGTCAGCGTCCAGCTCATGTTCGAGGAGCTGCACGATGCGCGCGACGCCGCGGGCAGCACCAGCCTGCACTGACGGCCCCGTGGTGAACGCCAGCGAGTTTGTCCGGCGCCGGCGCCAGCTGATGCGCATGATCGGCCGTGGGGGCATCGGCATCCTCCCGGCCGCACCCGCCCGGCTGCGCAACCGCGACGTGGAGTACCCCTACCGCCAGGACAGCGACTTCTACTACATCACCGGCTTCCCCGAGCCGGAGGCGATCGCGGTGCTGGCGCCGGGCCGCCCCCAGGGGGAGTACGTGCTGTTCTGCCGGGATCGCGACCCGCAGCGCGAGACCTGGGACGGCGCCCGCGCCGGGCCCGAGCAGGCGGTGTCGGAGTTCGGCGCCAGCGACGCCTTTCCCATCGGCGACGTCGACGAGATCCTGCCCGGCATCATCGAGCAGGCCGAGCGCGTGTACCACACCATGGGCGCCAACCCCGAGTTCGACGCCCGCCTGATCGGCTGGGTGACGGCACTGCGCAACCGCGGCAGCCCCGGCACGCACACGCCCGACGAGTTCGTCGCGCTCGATCACCTGCTCCACGACCTGCGCCTGTACAAGAGCCGCGCCGAACTGGGCTGCCTGCGTCGCGCGGCCGCGGTCACCATCGGCGCCCACCGCCGCGCCATGGCGGGCTGCCGGCCTGGTCTCTACGAGTACGAGATCGAGGCCGATCTCCTCCACGAGTTCCGGCGCCATGGCATGCGCCCGGCCTACCTTCCCATCGTCGGCTCGGGACCCAATGCCTGCGTCCTGCACTACTCGGCGAACCGCCGGCAGATGCAGGAGGGCGAGTTGCTGCTGGTGGATGCGGGCTGCGAGCATGATTGCTATGCCGCCGACGTCACCCGTACCTGGCCGGTCAGCGGGCGCTTCTCGCCGCCGCAGCGGGCCATCTACGAGCTGGTACTGGAGGCGCAGCGGGCCGCATTCAGGGCGATCGCCGCCGGCAACCACTGGAACGAGCCGCACGACGCCGCGGTGGCGGTCATCGCCCGCGGCCTGCGCCGCCTCGGCATCCTCGAGGGCACGCCCGCCGCCATCATCCGCAATGGCGACTATCGCCGCTTCTTCATGCATCGCACCGGCCACTGGCTCGGCATGGATGTGCACGACGTGGGGGACTACAAGGTCGGCGACCAGTGGCGGGTGCTGGAGCCCGGCATGGTGCTGACCGTGGAACCGGGGATCTACATCGCGCCCGGCACGCGTGGTGTGGCAGCGCGCTGGCAGGGCATCGGCGTGCGCATCGAGGACGACGTGCTGGTCACCGGCGACGGCATCGAGGTGCTGACCCGCGACCTGCCTGTCGAGCCCGACGAGATCGAGGCACTGGTGGGCAGCGCGTCATGAGCGCAGCCGCGGAGTTCGATGTCATCATCTCCGGTGGCGGCCTCGTCGGCGCCAGCCTGGCCTGCGCGCTGGCGTCGTTGCCGCTGCGGGTGGCGCTGGTGGAGGCGGTACCGCTCAGCAGCGCCACGCAGCCGTCCTTCGACGACCGCGCCATCGCCCTCTCGCGTACCAGCCGCGTGATCCTCGGCGGCATCGGCGCCTGGGAGGCCGTGGCCGCGGTCGCCACGTCGATCCGGCGCATCCATGTCTCCGAGCGTGGGCGCTTCGGCAGCGCCGTCATCAGCGCGGAAGAGCAGGGCGTGGACGCCCTCGGTCATGTGGTCGCCAGCCGCGACCTCGGCGCCGCGCTCTGGGGGCGGGTCGGCGCGCTGCCGGGCATCGAGGTCTTCTGTCCGGGAACGTTGCATTCACCGGTGGTGGGGCAGGCGGCCATCACCGTCGAGCTGGATGCCGGCCAGGGTGGTGGCCAGAGTGCCGGGCAACTGCGCGGCCGGCTGCTGGTCGTCGCCGACGGCGCGCGCTCCGGCCTGCGCCAGGCGCTCGGCATCGGCGCCACGGAGCGCAGCTACGGGCAGACCGCCGTGGTGGGCAATGTCGCCATCGCCGGCGTATCCGGCAGCTGCACGGCCTACGAGCGTTTCAGCGTCGAGGGGCCGCTGGCGCTGCTGCCCTTTCGCGACGGCCGCCATGTATTCGTGCTGGCGCGGCCGCCGGCAGCCGCCGAGGCGGCGCTGGCCATGGACGAGGCGGCGTTCCTGCGGCTCCTGCAGGAGTCCTTCGGGCGCCGGATCGGTGAATTCGTGCAGCTGGGCCGGCGCGCTGCCTATCCGCTGTCGCTGCTGCAGGCCCGCGAGCTCGGCGCGCCGCGTGCCGTGGTCATCGGCAATGCGGCGCAGGGCCTGCACCCGGTCGCCGGCCAGGGCTACAACCTCGGCCTGCGCGATGTCGCCACGCTGGCGGAGGTGGTGGCCGAAGCGCTGCGCACCGGCGCGGACCCGGGCGGTGCGGCGACGCTGGCGCGCCATGCGCAGCTTCGCCGGCGCGACCGGCGCAATGTCATCGCCTTCACCGACGGCCTGATCCGCCTGTTCGGCCTCGCCGCGCCGGGCATGGGTGCCGCGCGCGGTGCGGGGCTGCTGCTGTTCGACATGCTTCCGGGCGCGAAGCGCGCGCTGGCGCGCCACACCATGGGCATGGCCGGCCCGATGACACGCCTCGCCCGCGGGCTGCCATTGTGAGCGCCGTCACCGATGTCGATGTGCTGGTCATCGGCGGTGGCCACGCCGGGCTGGCATTCGCGCGGCTGCTCGCGGTGCTGGCCGGCGAGCGCCGGCCCGGACTCGTCATCGCGGTGATCGATGGCGCGCCGGCCCCGCCGGCCCGGCCCGCCGCGGAAACCGGGCTGCGGGTGGTGGCGCTGTCGCCGGCCTCGTGCAACATCCTCGGGCGTTGCGGCGCCTGGCCGCTGCTGCCGGCCGCGCGTGTCGGACCGTATCGCCGCATGGTCGTCTGGCATCACGCCGGTGCGCCCGATGGCGCGGCGTCCATCCACTTCGACGCCGCCGCGCAGGGCGTGGCGGAGCTCGGCTACATCGTCGAGAACGAGCTGCTGCGCGCCGCGCTCTGGCATGCGCCGGGCGGTGCCGTGCAGCTGCTGGCGGCCGAATCGGCTGCAGCCGTGGCCATCGACGCGGATGCCGTCAGCGTCACGCTCGCCGGCGGTGGCCGGCTGCGGGCACGGCTGGTGGTCGGCGCCGACGGGCACGCTTCGTGGCTGCGAAAGGCACTCGGCATCGCCGCGCGGCACCAGGCCTATGGCCAGCATGCCGTGGTCGCCCACCTCGCGAGCGGGCGTGCCCATGACGAGACGGCCTGGCAGTGCTTCCAGGCCGATGGCCCGGTTGCGCTGCTGCCGCTCGCCGATGGCCGGGTGTCGCTGGTGTGGTCCTGTGCGTCGTCCCGGGCGACGAGCCTGCTCGAACTCGCCGGCCCCGCGTTCGAGCGCGAGGTCACGTCGGCCGTGGGTGGCGTGCTCGGCGAGCTGCGCCTCACCACGCCGCGCGCCGCCTTCGGGCTGGCTGCCGTTCATGCCGCGCAGTACAGCGGCTTGCGCTACGCGCTGATCGGCGACGCCGCGCATCGCGTGCACCCGCTGGCCGGCCAGGGTGTCAACCTGGCCTTCCGCGATGCCGCGGTGCTGGCGCAGGTGCTGGCTGATCATCTGGCGCTGCCGCATGCCGATCCGGGTGATCCATTTGCCCTGCGGCGATTCGAGCGGGCGCGCCGCGGCGAGAATGCGGCCACGATCCGTGTCATGAGCCTGCTCAATGCCGCGTTCACCAGCACGGTACCCGGCCTGGCGCAGGCCGCCGGCAGGGGCCTTGCACTGGTCGATCGCCTCGGGCCGGTGAAGACGCGTCTTGCCTGCATGGCCATGGGCCTGGCCGGCGAGGTGCCGGACTGGGTGCGTCGCGGCCCGGTGGCCTGAGGGGCCTGAGTGGCCCGCCGTTGTGGTGGCCGCCGGCGCCATGGCGTAATATCACGCGCCGGATCACCCGTGATCGCGGTGGAGCGCCGGACCCGATCTCTCAGGTCCCAGGACAGGGGGGCGGCAGGCCTGGAGTCTGCCGCCCTTTTTCATTCGGAAACCCGCCATGTCGATGCGCACGCCGCTGCATGACCGTCATGTGGGCGCCAGGGGCCAGATGGTGCCTTTCGGTGGCTGGGACATGCCGCTGCACTACGGCTCCCAGATCGAGGAGCACCATCGCGTGCGGCGGGACGCCGGCATCTTCGACGTCTCGCACATGACCGTGGTGGACGTGTCCGGGGCGGGAGCCACCGCCTGGCTGCGCCGGCTGCTGGCCAACGACGTGGCGCGCCTCGATCCGGGCCAGGCGCTCTACAGCTGCATGCTCGACGAGGCAGGGGGCGTCATCGACGACCTCATTGCCTACCGGCGTGCCGCGGGCGCCGCCACGCCCTACCGCCTGGTCGTCAATGCCGCCACCCGCGACAAGGACCTGGCCTGGATGCGCGCGGCCGCCGCCGGCTTCGAGCTGGTCCTGCAGCCGCGTCCGGACATGGTGATGCTGGCGGTGCAGGGACCCCGGGCCTGCGAGCGCGCCGCACCGTTGCTGCCGGCAGCGTTGCGGGACGCGGCGCTGGCGCTCAAGCCCTTCCATGCCGCCGAGGCAGGCGATGCCTTCGTCGGGCGCACCGGCTACACCGGCGAAGATGGCTGGGAAGTGCTGATGCCTGTGCCTGCCGGGCTCGCTTTCTGGGATGCGGCGCTGGCCGCGGGCATCGCGCCCTGCGGCCTGGGTGCCCGCGATACGCTGCGCCTGGAAGCCGGCATGAACCTCTATGGCCAGGACATGGACGAGTCGACCTCGCCGCTGGTGTCGGGCCTCGCCTGGACCGTGGCCTGGGAACCGGCGGAGCGCGGGTTCACCGGCCGCGCCGCGCTGGAGCGCGAGCGCGCCGCGGGACCGGCACAGCGGCTCGTCGGCCTGGTGCTCGGCGAACGCGGGGTCATGCGGCGCGGCCAGCGGGTGGCCACCGACGCCGGCGATGGCCTGGTCACCAGCGGTGGTTTCTCGCCCACCATGAACTGCTCCATCGCCCTGGCGCGCGTGCCCGCCGCCGCTGCCGGGGCCTGCGAGGTCGAGATCCGCGGCGCATTGCGCCCGGCGCGGCTGGTGCGTCCGCCCTTCGTGCGGCGCGGTCGCGTGCTCGTCGCCTGACAACACCGGAACTGCTGCGGAGGCAGACAAACCATGAGCGCCGTGCCTGGGGAACTGAAGTACACCCGCGACCACGAGTGGTTGCGGCAGGAGAGCGATGGAACCGTGGTGGTGGGCATCACCGACCACGCCCAGCACCAGCTCGGCGAGCTGGTCTTCGTCGAGCTGCCCGAGGCGGGCGCCACGCTCAGCGCGGGCCAGGGCTGCGCGGTGGTGGAATCGGTGAAGGCCGCCTCCGACGTCTATGCGCCGCTTGCCGGCACCGTGGTGGCGGTCAATGGCGCGCTGGAGCAGGAGCCGGGCCTGATCAACACCAGCCCCTATGGCGACGGCTGGCTGTTCCGCCTGGCGCCCGCCGCGGCGCCGGCCGACCTGCTCGATGCCGCCGCCTACCAGCAACTCCTCGACGCCGAAGGCTGAAGCCCGGAGCCGCGCCGTGCCCTTCATTCCGCACACTGCCCGCGACGTGACCGAGATGCTGGGCGTCATCGGCGCCAGCAGCATCGATGCGCTGTTCGACGAAATCCCCGCGGGTCTGGCGGTCGCCGGCCTGCCGGCGATCGGGCCAGGCCTGTCGGAGGCCGAGGTGACGCGGCTGATGCTGGATCGCGCCAGCCGCGATGGCCGCCCGCTCTGTTTCATCGGTGCCGGCGCCTATGACCATTACATCCCCGCCGCCGTCTGGGAGATCGCTACCCGGGGCGAGTTCTACAGCGCCTACACGCCCTACCAGGCCGAGGCCAGCCAGGGCACGCTGCAGCTCATCTACGAATACCAGTCGATGATGGCCGGCCTCACCGGCCTCGAGTTCTCCAACGCCTCGATGTACGACGGTGCCACCGCCTTCGCCGAGGCCTGCCTGATGGCGGTGCGGGCCAACCGCAAGTCGCGCTCGCGGCGGGTGCTGACCACGCGCTCGCTGGCCCCGGCGTACCGCGCGGTGGCACGCGGCCTGCTGGCCGGGCAGGGGATCAAGCTGGTGGAGCTGCCGCTCGCCGCAGGGCGCACCGACACCGCTGCGCTGGCGGGCCTCGGCAACGAGGATTTCGCCGCGCTCGCCATCCAGCAGCCGGGCTTCCTCGGCACGCTGGAAGCCGTCGATGAACTCACCGACTGGGCCCATGCGCGCGGCATGCTGGTCATCGGCGTGTGCAACCCGCTGCTGCTAGCCCTGCTCGAGCCGCCGGGCAGCTGGGGCAGCACCGGTGCCGACATCGCCTGCGGCGAAGGCCAGCCACTCGGCATCCCGCTCGCCTCCGGCGGGCCGTACTTCGGCTACCTCAGCTGCCGCAGCGCGCTGGTGCGGCAGATGCCTGGGCGCATCGTCGGCCGTACCCTGGATATCGATGGCCGCCCCGGCTTCACGCTGACGCTGCAGGCGCGGGAGCAGCACATCCGGCGCTCCAAGGCCACCTCCAACATCTGCACCAACCAGGGGCTGATGGTCACCGGCGCCACGATCTACATGTCGCTGCTCGGTGCCGAGGGCCTGCGGCGCGTGGCCGCCCGGTGCCATGCCAACACGCGCAGCCTGGTGCAGGCGCTCACCGCGCTGCCCGGCGTGTCGCTGGCTTTCGGGCCGTACTGCCACGAGGCGGTGCTGCGCTTCGAGCGGCCGGTGGCGCCGCTGCTGGCCGGGCTGTCCGCAGCCGGCATCCTCGGCGGTTACGACCTGTCGCCGGACTATCCCGAGCTTGGCCATGCCCTGCTGGTCTGCGCCACCGAGACGCGCAGCGCAGCGGATATCGACGCTTACGCCCAGGCCCTGGCCGGCCTGCTGGCGCGGCCCGCCGCCCAAGGATCCGCCTGATGTCAGCCGAACCCGTCATCTTCGAGCACTCGCGGCCCGGCCGGCGCGCGCCCTCGCATGCACCGCCCGACATGGCGGATGTCGGTGACCTGCCGGCCGCCGCGCTGCGCAGCACGCCGCCGCTGTTGCCGGAGGTCTCCGAGCTGCAGGTGGTGCGTCACTTCACGCGGCTGTCGCAACTGAATTTCTCCATCGACACGCATTTCTACCCGCTCGGCTCCTGCACCATGAAGTACAACCCGCGGGCCTCGAACCGGCTGGCCATGCTGCCGGGCTTCCTCGGGCGCCACCCGCTGGCGCCGGAGGAGCACGGCCAGGGGGTCCTGGCCTGCCTGTACGAGTTGCAGGAGATGCTGAAGAGCGTCACCGGCATGTGCGGCGTGTCGCTGACGCCGATGGCCGGCGCCCAGGGCGAGTATGCCGGCGTGGCCATGATCCGCGCCTACCACCAGGCGCGGGGCGACACCGCGCGGCGCGTCATCATCGTGCCCGATGCCGCCCATGGGACCAATCCGGCCACCGCCACCATGTGCGGCTACGAGGTGCGCGAGATCCCCACCGACACGCAGGGCGACGTCGACCTCGAGGCATTGCGCTCGGCGGTCGGGCCCGACACCGCCGGCATCATGCTCACCAACCCCTCGACGCTCGGCGTGTTCGAGCGGCGCATCGAGGAGCTGGCGGCGATCGTGCATGGCGCCGGTGGCCTGCTCTACTACGACGGTGCCAACCTCAACGCCATCCTCGGCCGGGCGCTGCCGGCCACCATGGGTTTCGACGTGGTGCACATCAACCTGCACAAGACCTTCTCCACGCCCCACGGCGGTGGCGGGCCGGGCGCCGGCATCGTCGCCGTGAACGCGAAGCTGGAGCCGTACCTGCCGGCCCCCATCGTCGGCCGGCAGGACGGGCGTTTCATCTGGCTGACGGAGCGCGAGCGGCCTGCCTCCATCGGCCGCCTCTCGGCCTTCATGGGCAACGCCGGCATCCTGCTGCGCGCCTATGTCTACATGCGCATGCTGGGCGCCGAGGGCATGCGCCGGGTGTCCGGCCATGCCACGCTCAACGCCAACTACCTGATGGTGCGGCTGCGCGCCGCGGGCTTCGACGTCGCCTACCCGGAGCGGCGCGCCAGCCACGAATTCATCATCTCGCTGAAGGCCATTGCACGCGATACCGGCGTCACCGCCATGGATTTCGCCAAGGCGCTGCTCGACCGCGGCTTCCATGCCCCGACCACCTACTTCCCGCTGCTGGTGCCCGAGTGCCTGCTGATCGAACCCACCGAGACCGAGTGCCGCGAGGAGCTCGACGGCTTCGTCGCCGCCATGCTGGAGATCCGCGACCTGGCACGACGCGATGCGGCCGAGGTCAAGGCTGCGCCGCGCCGCACGCCGGTGCGCCGTCTGGACGACGTGCGCGCCGCCAGGGATCTCGACCTCACCTGGCAGAGCAAGCCGCGCCCGCCGGCCGGCGCCTGATCCACTCCGGAGGAAACACCGTGTCGGTACTGATCTGCGGCTCGATCGCCTACGACAACATCATGGTCTTCCGTGGCCGCTTCCGGGACCACATCCTGCCCGACCAGATCCACATCCTGAACGTCGCCTTCCTGGTGCCGGACATGCGTCAGGAACTCGGTGGCTGCGCCGGCAACATCGCCTACAACCTCAAGCTGATCGGCGGCGAGCCGCTGATCATGGCCACCGTCGGCCGCGATTTCGACCGCTACCGCGCGCGCCTCGCCGCCAACGGGCTCGATCCGCGCTACATCACCGAGATCCCCGAGGCGCTCACCGCGCAGGCCTATATCACCACCGATCTCGACGACAACCAGATCACGGCCTTCCATCCTGGTGCCATGGAGCATGCCCACGTCAACCGCGTGCCGGTGGCTGCCGGCATCGACATCGGCGTGGTGTCGCCGGACGGACGCCAGGGCATGATCGAGCACGCCGCGCAGTTTGCCGCCGCCGGCATCCCCTACCTGTTCGATCCCGGCCAGGGACTGCCGATGTTCGACGGCGAGGACCTGCGCCGCTTCATCAGCCAGGCTGCCTGGGTGACCGTCAACGACTACGAGGGGCGCCTGCTCACCGAGCGCAGCGGCTGGAGCGAAGCGGAAATTGCCGGCCAGGTACGCGCGCTGGTCGTTACCCGCGGTGGTCAGGGCTCGACCATCTTCACTGGCGGCCGGCGCATCGACATCCCCCCGGTGTCGCCCGTGCGCATCGCCGATCCGACCGGCTGCGGCGATGCCTATCGCGCCGGGCTGCTGTACGGCATCGGGCGCAACCTCGCCTGGGAGGAGACCGGCCGCCTGGCCTCGCTGATCGGTTCGCTGAAGATCGCCGAGAAGGGCACGCAGAACCACCACTTCACGCCGGCTTCGCTGATGGCGGGCTACCGGGCGGCCTTCGGCCAGGCCATCGCGCTGTGATGGCCGCCGGCGACAGGGGCACCAGCGCGCGCGTCCTGCAGTGCCTGGCCTGGACCGTGCTGGCATGGCTGGCATTGCCGGCGGGCGCGGCAGCCGCCGGGGCCGAGAATGGGGAATCCGTCGCCTGGCGCCAGACGCTGGAGCGCATCGCCTCGGGCGTGGTGGCGATCAAGGTCGATGCGACCCGCGCCTTCGACACCAGCTGGAACGAGTCGGCGCAGGCCACCGGCTTCGTCGTCGATGCCCGCAACGGGCTGATCCTCACCAACCGGCACGTGGTCTCGGCCGGTCCGGTGCGTGCCGAGGCGCTGTTCGTCAACCAGGAAGAGGTGGAGTTGACGCCGGTGTACCGCGATCCGGTGCATGACTTCGGCTTCTTCCGCTACGACCCGGCGAAGCTGCGCTACATCAAGCCCGCGGAGATCCCGCTGGCGCCGGAGCGGGCACGGCTGGGCCGCGAGATCCGCGTGGTCGGCAACGATGCCGGCGAGCAGCTCTCCATCCTCTCCGGCACCATCGCCCGCCTGCGCCGGCCCGCTCCCGATTACGGGCGCGGCAACTACAATGATTTCAACACCTTCTACCTGCAGGCCGCTTCCGGCACCTCGGGCGGTTCCTCGGGCTCGCCGGTCATCGATATCGACGGCCGTGCCGTGGCGCTCAATGCGGGCGGCAGCAGCGCCGCCGCCACCAGCTTCTTCCTGCCCCTGGACCGCGTCACCCGCGCGCTGGAGCTGTTGCGCGCCGGCCGGCCGGTCACCCGCGGCTACCTCGCGGCGGTCTTCACCCAGCAGCCCTACGACGAACTGCGCCGGCTCGGGCTGCGCGAGGCGACCGAGGCCCGTTTCCGCCAGCGCTTCCCCAGCCAGACCGGCATGCTGGTGGTCGGCCAGGTGATTCCCGGCGGCAGCGCGGACGGCAAGCTGCAGGTGGGCGACGTGCTGGTGGCGGTGCAGGGCCGGGATGTCGCGGAGTTCGTGCCGCTGGAGGCCATCCTCGACGATGCGGTGGGCCGGCCGGTGGCTGTCACCGTGGAGCGCAGCGGCATACCGCTGGACCTGTCGATCGACGTGCAGGACCTCGATGCCGTATCGCCGGCGGAATACCTGGAGTTCGGCGAAGCGGTGGTCCACCCGCTGTCGCTGCAGCTGGCGCGGCACTACAACCGCCCGGTCTCCGGAATTTACGTCGCCAATCCGGGCTACGTGTTCGGCACCGCGGCCATACCCCGGGCAGCGGTCATCGTCAGCGTGGACGACCGGCCGGTGAACGACCTCGATGAGCTGGAAGCGGTGCTCGCCACGCTGGCGGACCGCCAGCGCGCCGCGGTCCGCTACTATGCCCTCGAGGATCCGACCACCAGCAAGCTGCGCGTGATCCGCATGGACCGGCGCTGGTTTCCCGCGCAGCGCTGCCATCGCGACGACCAGAGCGGCCTGTGGCCCTGCCGCGCACTGGCGGCCGGGCCGGCCGCGAAGCCGCCGGAACCGCGCTCGACGCGCTTCGCCGCGCAGCGTGACCAGCGCCTCGATCGCATGGCCGCCTCGCTGGTCATGGTGAAGTTCGACATGCCCTACACCATCTCGGGCGTGGCCGAGCGCCACTACTACGGCACCGGCCTGGTGGTGGACGCCGCGCGCGGCTTCGTGGTGGTGGACCGCAATACCGTTCCGGAGGCCATGGGTGACGTGCAGATCACCTTCGGCGGCAACCTCGAGGTGCCCGGGCGTGTGGCCTATGTCCACCCGACGCACAACCTCGCCCTGGTGGCTTACGACCCGGCGTTGATCGGCGACACGCCGGTGCGCGCGGCCAGCCTGGCGAAGAGCGCACCCGTGGCTGGTGACGCCATCCAGGTGGTGGGCCTGCGCCCGGACTTCTCGCTGGTGTTCCGCAACACCGAGGTGGCCTCGGTGAATCCCGTGCAGTATCCGCTGTCGCGCACCATGCGCTTCCGCGAGAGCAACCTCGAAACCCTCGACTTGGTCAATGGCCCGGGGGATTTCGATGGCGTCATCCTCGACCGGCGCGGCGATGTCGCCGCGCTGTGGTCGAGCTTCTCCTTCCAGGGCAGCGGCGAGGCGGCGCAGGAGAATCGCGGTATCCCGGTGGACCTGGTGCGCGAGATCGTCGACCTGGCCCGCGAGCAGCGGGAGCTGCGCTCGCTGGAAGTGGAGTGGGCCCAGGTGCCGCTGGCCAATGCCCGTGACCTCGGCCTGACGGAGGAATGGGTGCGGCGCCTGCAGGAGCACGACCCGTTGCGGCCGCAGGTGCTGAGCGTGCTGCGCACCGTGGCGGGCACGCCCGCCGCGCAACTGCTGCAGCCGGGCGACCTGCTGCTCGCCATCGACGACGAGCCGGTGACGCGCTTTCGCGAGGCCGAACGCGCCGCCCAGAAGGAACAGGTGCAGCTGCTGCTGTTGCGCGATGGCCGTGTGCAGGCCCTGCCACTGGCCACCGTCGCGCTCGGTGGCAGCGGCGTGCGCCGCGCCATGATGTGGGCGGGAGCGCTGTTGCAGGCGCCCTACCGCGACATGGCGGCGCAGCGCGCCGTGGAGCCCTACGGCGTCTACGTGGCCTTCTTCGCCTACGGTTCGCCCGCCTCCCGCTTCGAACTGCTGGCCGGCCGGCGCATCACCGCGGTCGATGGCCGGCCGGTGCCGGATACCGACGCCTTCATCGCCGCCGTCCGCGGCAGGCCCGACCGCGCCCCGGTGCGGCTGACCACGGTCAGCTGGAACGGCTTCACCGACGTGCTGACGCTGAAGCTCGACCAGATCTACTGGCCGGCCTACGAGATCGCCTGGCAAGCGCCCGACTGCGGCGCCGGCAGCAACGCCGCCAGTCCCTGCGCCCGCAGCGCCGACTGGCTTGCGCGGCCACTGCAATGAGCCGGCAGCAGGCAGACTGCGGCAGGAGGTGAGGCATCGTGGATCACGCTTTCTGGATGGAGCGCTGGAAGCTGGGCCAGATCGGCTTCCACCGCAGCGACGTGAACGGCATGCTGCTGCGCCACCATGCGGTGCTCGGTGCCGCCTCGCGCGTGCTGGTGCCCCTGTGCGGCAAGAGCCTCGACCTGGACTGGCTGGCGGCGCAGGGACATGAGGTGGTGGGCATCGAGCTGAGCCGGCTGGCGGCCGATGCCTTCTTCGCCGAACACCGCCTGCAGCCCACGGTGGAGGTGTTGCCCGCGGCCACGCGGCTGAAGGCCGGCCGCATCGAGATCCTCTGTGGTGATTTCTTCGCCATCGGTGCGCAGGACCTGGGTCGCGTGGATGCCTGGTACGATCGCGCCGCGCTGATCGCCCTGCCCGCAGCGATGCGTGGGGCCTACGTGGACCATCTGGCGAAACTGCTGGCGCCAGGCGCCCGCGGCCTGCTGGTGACGCTGGACTACACGCCCGCGACAGCCCAGGGACCGCCCTTTGCGGTGGACGAAGCCGAGGTTCGGGCGCGCCACGCGCGCGATTTCACCGTGACCAGCCTGGAGCGCAACGACGTGCTCGGGCAGGAGCCGCGCTTCCAGGAGCGGGGCATCACCGCGATGCACGAGCAGGCCTACGCGCTGCGGCGCCGGCCCTCCGGCGGTGAAGCGACCGGCTAGCGGGCCGGATCGGGCCTGAGCGCGGCGAAGCGCGCCTGCCAGTCGGCAGGCGGCGGGCCGGCGAGGCGATGGACCTCGAAGGTGCGGAACTTCGCCTCGGGGTGGCGCAGGGCCTCGACGCAGACGATGGCGACATCCTCGCGCGGGATGGACAGCACGCGCGTGCCCACCGGCGTGTCCCCCTGCTCGAAGGCGATGTCGCTGATGCCACCGGGCTCGTTGAGCAGGCCGCCCGGACGGATCACCGTGTAGGCGAGGCCGCTGGCCCTCAGGTAGTCCTCGCCCTTGAGCTTCCAGACCAGCACGTTGCCGAACATGCGATTGAGCGGATGGTCGGCCTGGGTCACGCCGCGCGAGGAGATCAGCACGAACTGCCGGACCCTGGCGGCCCTGGCCGCGTCGACCAGGTTGCGCACGCCCTGGTAGTCGATCATTTCCGGCCGGTCCGGGCCGTCCTTGCCGCGGGCTCCGATGCTGGAGATCACCGCGAAGGCGCCCGCCGTGGCGGTCTTCACGGCCGCCGCATCCTTCACGTCGCCCTGCACGTAGTCGACGTCCGCGCCGAGTTGCTCCCGGGCCTTGTCGGTGTCACGGACCAGCGCCCGCACGCGGTAGCCCTGCTGCTGCAGGTGCCTGACGATCTGCATGCCGGTCTGGCCGGTGGCGCCGGCGACCAGCACGGTCTTCGATGGCTTGCCCATGCCGGTGCAGGCAACAGCCGTGCAGGCGAGGAGCGCCAGCGCCAGGCGGCGCGTCAGCGCGGAGAATGGCTGGAACATCTGCTGGAGACTCCCTCGGTATCAGCTGCGGCGCAAGGATAGCGCATTGCCGCTGCGGTTCGGCAGCCGGCTCAGGCGGCGGGCAGGCGCCAGCCGGCAATGCCGGTGAGCAGCCAGGCAGCCATGAAGGAGCTGCCGCCGAGCGGAGCCACTTCGACCAGCATTTCGGGGGCGCCGAACGTGGTGGCGTAGATGCTGCCGGGGAACAGCACCAGGCCGGTCATCATCAGCGCCGCGGCCAGCCGCAGCAGCTTCGAGGCCGGCGCCTTCGCCAGCATGAAGCCGATGATGATGAGGCCGATGGAATGGTGGATCTGGAACTGGGTGGCCCAGCCCCAGGATGCCAGCTTCGCCTCCGGTACCTTGCCGGGCAGGCCGTGGAAGCCATAGGCACTGAGCATGGCGGCCAGCATCAGGCTGACGCCCGCGATCAGGAACAGGGTGCGGGAAAGGCGGGGCATGGGGTCTCTCCTCTGGGGCGTGGACCGGCCGGCGCCCAGTATACGGGCGCCGCTGCGTCGCACACCCCGTCCCGAGCCGGCCGGTTCCAGGGCGGTGCTATGCTGCCCGCAGCGGATGGACGGAGATCGACGGAATGGAGGGCCGGAGGCGGATTCGGGCCATGCTGGTGTCCATGGGGCTGGTGCTGCTGGCGCCGGCCTGCAGCCTGGTCGAGCCGGAACCGCTGGATCCTCCGGCGGTGACCCTGCGCAGCCTGGAACCCGAGGCGCTGGGCATCAACAGCCAGGTGTTCCGTGCGCGGCTCGGCCTGTTCAATCCCAATACCGTGCCGCTGAAGATCTCGCGGGGTGAGCTGCGGCTGGAGCTGGGCGGCGTGGGGGCGGCCACCGGACGCACCCTGGCCCCGCTGGAGGTTCCACCCGGCGCCGCGGTGGACGCCGACATCCGTGTCACAACCCACCTGCTGCGCGATGGTCCCGCGCTGCTGCGCGCACTGACCGCCGACGCCACCGGTCAGGGCCTGGAGTACTCGCTGGAGGGCGTCGTCTACGTGGAACGGCGCGGCCCGGATCGGCTACCCATCGCCGCCAGCGGCCGCATCGGCCTGCCCGTGCCGCCAGCCGGGCCGGTGCCTCCTGCCGGATTCACGCCACCGGCTCGCGGCGACTCCGGCCAGGCGCTATGATCGCCCAAGGTTTGGACGGTTTCCCCGCAACAGGCTGCGAGCGCGGCCATGGACGACAGCATGAGCAATCCCCCCCTGCGTGAGCGCGTCGCCCGCGAGCGTCGGCGGCTGAAGTCGGTACGCCAGGCACTGTCGGCAGCCCTGGAGAACGGCGCGCGGGGCAATCCGGCCTACCTGCCTTTCTATATCGCCGAGGGGGACTACATCGAAGCCGCCATGCACCGCCTGCATATCCAGGACGTGCGCATGGGGGAAATGATCCGTTCCCGCCTGGGAACCCCGCTGGATGCCGATGCCCAGCGGGCGCTCGACGACCTCGACACGCGCCTCGGTGAAAACCAGCGTCATCTCCGCGCGCTGATCGTGGCCCGCGATGCGCTGCGGGCACAGGGCGCCGCCGCGGTCGGGGAATTCGAGCGGGTTGCCCGCGCCTATACCGCCTACATCACCGCCAACATGGGACACCATGGCGCCATCACCGAGCTGGCGCAGAAGCTCTTCTCCATTGACGACTGGACCTACATGGCCGGCGTGACCGAGGCGGAGATGAGCCTGGAGCAGGAACTCTACGACCAGGTGTTCGCCGCGCTGCCGGCGGGCGTGACGGCCCCCACCGAGGCCTAGTCCGGGCCGGGCGGCCCGGTAGCCATCAGACGGCTTCTGCGCGGGCGATGTGCCCGGCGTGCTCTGCGTTGCTGCCGTAGCGTCGCACCCAGTTGCCGAATGCCTCGGCAGGCATCGGCCGGCTGATGTGGAATCCCTGGGCGCGCTCGCAGCCATGGGCCGCCAGCCATTGCAGGGCGGCCGGTGATTCCACGCCCTCGGCGACCACCTCGAGGCCGAGGCTGTGGGCCAGGTCCAGGGTCGAGCGGACGATGGCGGCGTCGTCCCGGTCCTGCGGCAGCTCCATGACGAAGGTGCGGTCGATCTTCAGCTCGTCCACCGGCAGGCGCTTGAGCTGCGCCAGCGAGGAGTACTTGGTGCCGAAGTCATCGATGGAGACGCGCACGCCGAGGTCGCGCAGGCATTCGAGCACCAGGGTGGCGCGCGCAAAGTCCCGCACCAGCGCTTCTTCGGTGATCTCCACGGTGAGGTAGCGCGGCGCGAGGTCGTGGTCGCGAAGCAGCTGCAGGATGAACACCGGCAGGTGCTGGTCGAGCAGGTCGCGGCCCGAGAGATTCACCGAGACCGAGATGTCGAGCCCGTCCTCCACCCACAGGCGGCACTCGCGCACCGCCGCGGTCAGCGCCCAGTGGGTGACCAGGGAGATGTTGCCGAACTGCTCGGCAATGCCGATGAACTCGCCCGGCGGCAGCCAGCCGAAGCTCGGGTGGTCCCAGCGCACCAGCGCCTCGGCGCCGCAGACGCGTCCATCGGCCAGCGACACCTTCGGCTGCAGGTACAGCTTCAGTTCATCGTGGCGCACGGCGCGGCGCAGGTCGCCGAGGATGGCCAGCTGGCGGACGCGGCGTTCCTCGCGCCCGTCCTGGTAGACATGGACGGGTTCGTGGGCGTTGCGGGCGTCGTTCCTCGCCACGCTCGCCCGCAGCAGCAGCTGATTGGCGTCGCGGCCATGCTCGGGATAGAGCGCGATACCCACCACGGCGTCGAGACTGATGTTGACGTCGCGCACCGAGAGCCCCACGCCCAGCAGGCGCAGCAGGTCCTCGGCCAGCTCCCGCGCCGCGTCGAGGCCGAGGCCGTCGAGGATGATCAGGAACTCGTCACCTTCCAGCCGCGCCACCGTATGCCGGGCGTCGGCACTGGCCCGCAGCCGCTCGGCAGCCTGCGACAGCAGCGCATCGCCGATCTCGTGGCCGAGGGCCGCGGCGATGTCGGCGAAGCTGCCGAGCTCGACGACCAGCAGGCTTACCGGTGTCGAGGCGGCCTGTGCCCTGGTGACGGCCTCCTCCAGCCGCTCCAGCGCGAACAGGCGGTTGGGCAGGCCGGTGAGGGCGTCGTACTGCGCCTGGTAGGTGATGCGCGCCTCGCGTTCGGCGATGCCGCCCTGCATGGTGTTGAAGGCGCCGGCCAGCATGCCGAGTTCATCCCTGGCGGCCACCTCCACCGGACGGCTGTAGTCGCCGCCGCGGATGCGTGCGGCCGCCGCAGCCAGGTTCCGCACCGGGTGGGTGATGGCGCGGGTGACGATCGCTCCCCCGGCCAGCGCCACCAGCAGCGCGAACAGGCCGACGCCCAGGGCGGACCAGCGCAACAGCCGGTAAGGGGCCATCGCCTGTTCCACCGACTGGAACAGCAGCACCTGGGCATCGGGGTATCCGGGCACCAGCACCTTGTGGGCCACGATGTAGTCGGTGCCGCGGATGCGGGCCTCGAGCGTCGCGCCGGTGGTGTCATCGATATCCGCGAGTCGCCCGCCGATCCCGGCCAGGTCGATGTCCTGCAGCGAGGAGCCGACCACCCGCAGGCTGTCCCCGGATCCGGTGACGAAGGCGATGTCCTGGCCGCCGAAGGCGGCGATGCGTCGCGCTCTCGTGTCGTTCAGCGCCACGCCCGTCACCAGCCAGCCGACGGCCTGTCCGCCGGGTTCGTGGAGGGCGACCGTCGTCACATGGTAGGCAGCATTTCCGGTCTCCAGCACGCCACGCGCGGCCTCCTGGCCGGCCGCGATGCGCAGCAGACCGGGCAGCACATCCGGCAGGGACTGCGCACTCCCGGTGCCGGCCAGTACCCGGCCGCCCGCGTCGAGTACGACCGCCAGATCGGTGTCGGACTGAGCCATGGAGCGCGCCAGCGCACGCGCCAGGGCAGGGCGATCGGCCGCGGCACTGGCCCGCATGAACTGCGGATCCCCGGCGAGGATGGCCATGGCTTCCCGCAGGCGCTCCGAATGCAGCTTCATGGCGCGATCGAGGACGTCGCCCGAGGTCGCGAGATCGGTGCGGATGCGCTGTTCGACTTCGTGGCTGGCGGTGAACAGCAGCGCGCCGATGGTCCCCGCCTGGGTCAGGACCACGAGCAGCGCGGCGAGCGCGAGGATCTTGAGGCGTAGGCTCCGCATCAGGGAGAGTCGGGCACCGGATGAAGTTATGCCTGTAAGATGCTATCGGGGCAGCCGGCCGGATTATGTGTAATCCGTCACGGCTCCTTCGGCATGGCAGCGCAGGCAGGGGAGAAAGCGTGACCAAGGTCTCGACCATGAAGCCGTTCGCGCCGGGGGACATCTTCCTGGGATGCACCTACCTGAACGACCCCCAGGATGACCATGCCGGCGAAGGGCGCATCCTGCAGTTCGATCGCGACCTGGTACCCAGGGGGACCCTGTACACCGAAGGCACGACGCACCTGGTGATCAACCTCGGCTTTGGCCCCGACGGCACGCTGTGGGCCTTCGATCCGTTCGCGCGCTGCGTGGTACGCGTGGGGCGCGACGGGCGGCAGCTGCCCGCCTTCGATACCGGCGGTCGTGCCTGGGGCAATGTGGCGTTCGGCCCCGATGGCAGCATCTACCTCGGCGAGTACCTCAAGGGCAACCGTCCCTACAAGGGTGGCGACATGCGGCTGCTGCCCGGCACCGGCGTGGTGGGCCATGGCCGCATCCAGAAGCGTGGCGCGGATCTGTCGGTGATCGCGGAATTCGACAACGAGACCGCCGTGTCGCCCACCGGCTTCCACGGCGTCACCCACACGGCCATGCATCCGGGCGGGCGCATCCTCAGCTACATCACCGACCTCGGCATGCGCGTGATGCGCTTCGACGTGGTCGCCGGCCGCCAGCTGCCGGACCTGGTGGCTTATCCCGGCGGCGCCGAGTACGCCCGCAAGTGGACCACCGGCGTCGCCTACCTGGGCGACGGCACGCTGCTGCTCCTGCGCGGCAGCTTCATCGATTTCGTCGACGAGGCCGGCAGGACCCTGCGCAGCATCCAGCTGGACGAGTATGGCTACGCCATGATCCGCGTTTGCCGGGACGAACGCTTTGCGCTGGTGGCGAACATCTTCACCGGCGTCATGTCGCGTGTGGACCTGCAGGAAGGCCGCATCCGCGGCCAGATCGACACCGGTTTCGCCAAGCCCTTCCGCAGCCTCGCCGGGGTCGCCGAGTTCCCCGGCTGAGGCCGCGCGGACCGGGGGGAGGCGCCATGCACCAGCGGCTGCGATTCCAGATTGCCGCGCAGCCCGATGAAGTCACCTGCGGGCCGACCTGCCTGCACGGCATCTACCGCTACCTCGGCGACGACATCGGCCTCGAGGACGTCATCGGCGGCGTCGACATGCTCGGCAGCGGCGGTGGCACGCTGGACGTCTTCCTGGCCAACCATGCCCTGGCACGCGGTTACCGCGTCACGCTGTACACCTACAACCTGCGGCTGTTCGATCCCACCTGGGCCCTGCTGCCGGTCGGCGACCTGATGGCCAGGCTGCAGGCCCAGGCAGCCGCCAAGGATGACGCCAAGCTGAAGCTCGCCAGCAGCGGCTATATTCGCTTCCTCGAACTCGGCGGCAAGCTGCGTTTCGAGGACCTGCGTCCCGCGCTGCTGCGACGCTTCCTCGGCCGTGGCGTGCCGGTGATGACCGGGCTCTCGGCCACCTACCTCTACCAGGCCCGGCGCGAGATTCCGGAGACTTGCGTGGCCGACGACGTGCGTGGCCAGCCCGCCGGGCATTTCGTCGTGCTGTCGGGTTATGATCGCGCCACCCGGCTGGTCGATGTCGCCGATCCCTACGAATGGAATCCCATCAGCGGCCAGCGCTACTACTCGGTAGACCTCCATCGGCTCATCAACGCCGTGCTCCTCGGCAGCCTGACCTATGACGCCAACCTGCTCGTGATCGAGGTGCCGAGGCGCCGTCGATGGCTACGCTGATCGTGGTGGACGAGCCGCGGGACTGGCCCCTGCAGATCCCGTCGGCCGAGGTGGTGGCGGCGCGCAGCTACCTGACCGAGGCGCGTTTCAGCGCCCTGCGGCGCCCGCGCGTGTACAACCTCTGCGAGTCCTACGCCTACCAGGCGAGCGGCTACTACGTCTCGCTGCTGGCGGCTGCCCGCGGCCACCGCCCGCTGCCCGACGTGCTGACCATGCAGGACATCAAGTCCCCGGCGCTGATCCGGCCCACCGAGGAACTCGAGGAGCTGATGCAGCGCTCGCTCCAGGACATGGCCGAGGAGCGCTTCGAGCTCAGCGTCTACTTCGGCCACCATCCGGAGTCGAGGTTCCAGCGCCTCGCCCAGGCGCTGTTCAACCTGTTCCCGGTGCCGCTGCTCAAGGCGAGCTTCCTCAGGCGCCCGAAATGGCGCCTGCAGGGCCTGCGGCCGATTCCGGTGGGCGACATCCCGGCCGGGCAGCGCGAGTTCCTCCGCGGCGCCATCGAGCAGCACTTCGCGCGGCGCATGCCGGCGCCGAAGGCGCCGGCGGTGCGCCATGAGCTGGCCATCCTCGTCAACCCTGCCGACCGGTCGCCACCCTCGGATCCGCCGGCGCTGCGGCGCTTCGAGCGCGCCGCCGAAGCCCACGGCTTCGAGGTCGAGATCATCGGCCCCGACGACTTCGGCCGGCTCGCCGAGTTCGATGCGCTGTTCATCCGCGAGACCACCCAGGTCAACCACCACACCTACCGCTTCGCCAGCCGGGCACGTGCCGAGGGGCTCATCGTCATCGATGACCCGGACTCCATCGTGCGCTGCGCCAACAAGGTGTACCTGGCCGAGCTCATGACCCGCCTCGGCATCCCGACGCCGCGGACCGTCATTGCCCATCGCAACAACGTCGAGCGCGTGGCCAGCGAACTCGGCCTGCCCTGCGTGCTCAAGCAGCCGGACAGCAGCTTCTCCCAGGGCGTGGTGAAGGTGCAGGATGCGGGCGAACTGCGCGCAGCGCTGCGCCAGCTGCTCGAGCGCAGCGATCTGGTGGTGGCCCAGGAGTTCGTGCCCACCTCCTTCGACTGGCGCGTTGGCGTGCTCGATCGCCGGCCACTCTACGTCTGCCGCTATTTCATGGCGCGCAACCACTGGCAGATCTACAAGCAGCAGGCCGGCGGCAAGCTGACCGGCGGGCGCTGGGAAACGCTGCGGGTGGAGGAGGCGCCGGCCGGGGTGGTGGAGCTCGGCCTGCGCGCGGCCAATGCCATCGGCGACGGCTTCTATGGCGTCGACATCAAGGAGATCGGCGGGCGCCATGTGGTGATGGAGGTCAACGACAACCCCAGCGTCGAGCGCGGCGTCGAGGACCAGGCACTCGGCGATGCGCTGTACGAGCGGGTGATGCAGGTGTTCCGCGCGCGGCTCGAGGCGGCCCGCGGCGGCAACGGCCGCTGAGTCCGGCCATGCTGCGGCTGTTCCAGGGTTTCGGCATCGAGCTCGAGTACATGCTCGTCGCCGCCGACAGCCTCGACGTCGCGCCGCGGGCGGACTGGCTGCTGGCGGAGGCCGCCGGCGACATCACCGGCGAGTACTGCCATGGCGACATGGCCTGGAACAACGAGCTGGCGCTGCACGTCATCGAATTCAAGCTGAACGGCCCGGCACCGGGCCTTGGCGGCCTGGCCGCGCGCTTCCATGGCGAGATCGCCAGGGCCAACGCGCTGCTGGCGGGCCGCGGCCTGGCGCTGATGCCCTCGGCCATGCACCCGTGGATGGATCCGTCGCGGGAACTGCGGCTCTGGCCCCACGACAACCGCGAGGTCTACGACTGCTTCGACCGCATCTTCTCCTGCAAGGGGCACGGCTGGGCCAACCTGCAGAGCATGCACATCAACCTGCCCTTCGCCGACGACCGGGAGTTCGCCGCCCTGCACGCGGCGGTGCGTTTCCTCCTGCCGCTGATGCCGGGTCTTGCGGCCAGCTCGCCGGTGATGGATGCGCGGCTCACCGGCATCGCCGACAACCGGCTCGATGTCTACCGCGGCAACTGCCGGCGCATCCCCTCGGTGACCGGCGAGGTGGTGCCCGAGCCGGTGTATGGCATCGCCGAGTACCAGCGGCGCATCCTCGGGCGCATCTACGCCGACCTGGCGCCGCTTGACCCGCAGGGCCTGCTGGCCGAGGAGTGGGTCAATGCGCGGGGCGCGATCCCGCGCTTCGGGCGCATGGCGCTGGAGATCCGCGTGCTCGACGTGCAGGAATGCCCGCGCATGGACCTCGCCTTCGCGCAGCTCATCGTCGCGGTGCTGCGCTCGCTCTGCGAGGAACGGCACTGCGACCTGCGGTCGCTGCAGGACCGGGACACCGCCGGGCTGGCACGCTACCTGGCCGCGACCATCGTCGATGCCGAGGCCACCGAGATCCACGACAGCGGCTATCTCGCCGCGCTGGGCTACCGCGGCAGCAGTATCCGCGTCGGCCAGCTCTGGGGTGTCCTCGCCGAGCGCGCGGCGCAGGCGGGGGCGCTGGACCGCGATGCTGAGCGAGCGCTGGAACACTATCTGCGCCATGGCACGCTCGCCACGCGCATCGTCGCGGCGCTGCCGCGCGAGCCGGGCCGCAGTGACCTGGAGCGCGTGTACCGCCAGCTCTGCCAGTGCCTGGCGATGGACGAGCCCTATGCCGCGCCGTCGCGCCGCTGAGCCGGCGCCGCGCACGGCGCTGCGGCTGCTGTTGAGCTGCGAGCACGGCGGCAACCGCGTGCCGGTGCCGTACCGTCGGCTCTTTGCAGGCCGGCAGCGGCTGCTCGCCTCGCACCGCGGCCTGGACATCGGCGCGCTGGCGGCGGCACGCGCATTGCAGCGGCGGCTCGACGCGCCGCTGGTCGCGGCGACCGTGACCCGGCTGCTGGTCGACCTCAACCGCTCCATCGGCCATCCGGCGCTGTTCTCCGGGCCATCCCGGCGCCTGGCCGCGGAGGAGCGCGAGCGGGTGCTCGCACGCCACTATCATCCGTATCGCCGGCTGCTGCGCGCCTGGGTCGCCAGCCACCTCGACCGCGGCGAGCAGGTGCTGCACCTGTCGGTGCACTCCTTCACGCCGGTCCTCGATGGCCAGCGGCGCAATGCCGACGTGGGCCTGCTCTATGACCCGGCGCGTGCGGAGGAGGCGGCGTTCTGCCGTGAGTGGCAGTCGCGGATGGCGGTGTGCGCCCCCGACTGGAAGCTGCGGCGCAACTACCCGTACCGGGGTACCGCCGACGGCCTGGTGGTGGCGCTGCGCCGCCATTTCGCCGCGCAGCCCTACCTCGGCATCGAGCTGGAACTCAACCAGGCTCGTTTGAAGGCCCCTGCGGTGGCGGCCGCGCTGCTGGCGGACCTGGCCGCGACCCTGCCGTCCTGAGCGCATGGGCTTGCTATAGTCCGCCATCGGGCGGTGGCGGGCGCCAGCGCCGGTCGGGCATCGCGGGGGAGCAGACCATGATCAGGAATCACAAGGCATTTCCATCGCTGGCCCTGGTGCTGGCCGGCCTCGTCATGGCGGGTCCCGTGCGGGCGGCGGGAGACGTCAACTTCCAGCCCGATCCGCTCGAGCCGGGTCGCCATCCGATGATCCCCCACGACCACGGCCCGGAGGCCACCGCCGAGTTGCGTGCCAACATCCCGGTGTTCGCGACCATGCCCGACAACGTGCTGCACATGATCATGAACAGCATGCGGGCCGACTACGCCTGGTACATCAGCCCGGCACAGGTCCGGGGCAAGGTGGGCCTGCTGGTGCTCAACCACGGGGTCAGCGAGCCTTCGGACCAGACCTTCCGCTCGCGGCTGGAACCGCTGGCGGCGCGGCAGCCGACGGCGATTGCCTTCGGCATGGCCATGACGACCAGCCAGGCGCTGCAGCAGGCCGCCGATGAACTCAACGCCGCGGGCGTGGAGACCATCGTCGCGGTGGACTACGGCACCAGCGATTACCGCTCGTTGCGCCGGCAGTGGCAGTACATCCTCGGCCTGCGCGGGCAGGCGGCGTATGCGAAGGTGCCGCAGGTGACCAGCAAGGCGCCGATGCTCATGACCGGCTCGGTCAATGACAGCCCGCTGGTCGGGCAGATCCTGCTGGACCATGCCCGCGAGCTGAGCCGGGACGAAGCGAAGGAGGCGGTGGTGATCATCGCCCACGGACCGGAGGACAATGCCGACAACGAGCGCGACCTGGTCGAGCTGCGCAAGCTCGCCGCCTGGCTGAAGCAGCAGAGCCGGTTCGCCAGCGTCGAGGCCCTCAACATCCAGGACGATGCGCCGCCGCCGGTGCGCGCCGCCAACGCCAGGGCCTTCCGGGCGAAGGTGAGCGAGGCGCGCGTGCGGGGCGAGGACGTGATCGTGGTGCCCTACGTGATCAATGTCGCAGGCGTGCAGCCGAAGCTGCAGAAGGACCTGGCGGGGCTCGACTTCCGCTTCCAGGAGAAGGGCATCTCCGAGCACCCGAACTTCCTCAGGTGGATCGACCAGGCGGTGGCGGATACCCTGGCCCGGCCGGCTCCGCACTGAGCGCGGCTGGCGGGCTCAGGCAGGCGGCGGCTGCCGTCGCCGGCGGATGAGTTCGCTGAGCACGGGCCACAGCGGCAGCAGCACGCCCAGGAGTATCAGGCTCCAGTGGGTGACGAGGCCGAGCAGTATCAGGAAGATGCTGGCGGCGATGGCGACTGACCAGCTGCCCATGCGGCGAGTCTAGGCGGCGACGGCCCGGGGCGCCAGCGGCCGCATGGCCGCGGTCAGGCCGTGGCGGCCGCGGCGGGTGGCGCGTCGGGCGCGCCGAACTGCAGTTCGGCCAGCCGCGCATACAGCGGCGCGCGTGCCACCAGCTCATCGTGCGTGCCGATGTCGACGATGCGCCCGCGATCCATCACCACGATCCTGTCCGCCTTGAGCACGGTGGCAAGGCGATGGGCGATGATGATGGTGGTGCGGTTCTCCATCAGCTGGTCGAGCGCCTGCTGGACCAGCCGCTCGTTCTCCGAGTCGAGCGCGCTGGTGGCCTCGTCGAGCAACAGGATCGGCGGGTTCTTGAGGATCGCCCGGGCGATGGCCAGCCGCTGGCGCTGGCCGCCGGAGAGCCGCATGCCGCGTTCCCCGAGGAAGGTGTCGAAGCCCTGGGGCAGCTCGCGGAGGAAACCGGCGGCGACCGCCGAGCGCGCTGCCGCCTCCACCTCGGCATCGGTTGCCGAGGCACGTCCGAAGCGGATGTTCTCGCGGGCGGTGTCGCCGAAGATCATGGTCTCCTGGGGCACCAGGCCGATACGCGCACGCAGCTCGGCCGGATCCGCGCTGGCGATGTCCACGCCATCGACGACGATGCGTCCCGCCTGCGGGTCGTAGAAACGCAGCAGCAGCTGGAAGGTGGTGCTCTTGCCGGCCCCTGAGGGGCCGACGAAGGCCACGCGCTCGCCGGGCCGGATCTCCAGGCTGAAGCCGTCGAGCGCCCTCTGCTCCCGGCGCGAGGGGTAGCTGAAGCCCACGCCCTCGAAGCGGATGTGGCCGCGTCCCGGCGCCGGCATGGCGACCGGCTGCGGGGCCAGGTGTACCGCCGGCCTGGCGTCGAGGAGCTCCACCATGCGCTCCGTGGCGCCGGAAGCGCGCTGCACCTCGCCCCACATTTCCGTGAGGGTACCTGCCGACGTGGCGGTGAACATGGCGTAGAGCAGGAACTGCGCCAGCTCGCCGTAGCTCATGCCGCCGGCGAGCACGGTGCGCGCGCCGACCCAGACGACGAAGGTGATGCCGCCGAACACCGCGACGAAGGTGACGAAGGTCATCACTGCCCGTACCCGGGTGCGGTCGATGGCCGTCGCGAAGCTCGATTCGACCGCTGCATGGAAGCGGCGTGTGAGCATCGGTTCGGCGGTGAAGGCCTGCACGATCTGCACGGCATTCAGCGACTCGCTGGCGAGCGCGCTGGTGTCGGCAATGCGGTCCTGGGAGGCGCGGGACAGGGCGCGCACCCTGCGGCCGATGAGGATCACCGGCGCCATGACCGCGGGGATGAACAGCACGATCACGCCCATCAGCCGGATGTTGGTGATGGCCAGCATCACCAGCGCGCCGGGCAGCTGTACCAGCGAACGCAGCACCATGGAGAAGTTCACGCCGGCGATGGACTGGATCAGGGTGGTGTCCGCGGTGAGCCGCGACAGCACTTCGCCGGTGCGCGTCACCTCGAAGAAGGCCGGGTCGAGGCGGATCACGTGGGCGTAGATCCGGTCGCGGATGTCGGCGACCACCCGCTCGCCGATCCAGGCGAGCAGGTAGTAGCGCAGCGAGGCGAATGCGCAGAACAGCACCACCAGCGCCGCAAACCCCGTGAAATAGAGGTTGATGCGCTCGCCGCCGCCCGCGGAGAAGCCGTGGTCGATGACGTACTTGCCCGCCACCGGCAGCGCCAGCATCAGGCCGGAGGCGCTGAGCAGGGCGATGACGGCGAGCACCAGCGTGCCGCGGTAGGGCCGCAGGTACGGCAGCAGCGCCAGCAGCGGCCGCAGCGAGCGGCCCCTGGGGCGGTTGCGCGCTTCCTCCTCGGGGCCTGGCATGCGATCAGGCCGGGCCTGGAGCCGGCTGCCCGGGCCTCAGGCCGCGTGGCCGATGCCGAAGCTGCCCGACAGGTAGCGGCGGATGTCGGCTTCGCGGGCGATGAAGCGGTGGCCCTGGGCCTCCTGCACCTCGATGCCGGCATCGAGCACGCGGCGGCCGTCGGCCAGCACCAGCACCGGGCAGCCCTGGTTGGCTTCGCCCAGCAGGGCGACGATGGCGGTGCGCGGCCGGGCGAAGTCCACGTAGTGCACGTCGATCTTGTGGCGCAGCTTCGGATAGTAGGAAAGCAGGCCCTCCACCAGCGCGCAATCGGGGCAATAGAAGGGCCCCTTGCCATCGTTGTGGAAGTCGGGCTTCAGCAGGAACAGCGTGTCCTTGGTCATGCGGTCTTCCTCCTGTCTCAGGCCGGCAGGCGCGAGGCGCGCTTGCGGTCGCTCTCCGTGAGCAGTTTCTTGCGCAGACGGATGCTGCCGGGGGTGACTTCCACCAGCTCGTCGTCGTCGATGAACTCCAGCGCCTGCTCCAGCGAGAAGCGGATCGGCGGCGTCAGCAGGATGTTCTCGTCGGACCCGGCGGCGCGGATGTTGGTCAGCTGCTTGCCCTTGGTGGGATTCACCACCAGGTCATTGCCGCGGCTGTGGATGCCGACGAGCATGCCCTCGTATACGGGTTCGCCGTGGCCGATGAACAGGCGGCCGCGCTCCTGCAGGTTGAACAGCGAGTAGGCGAGCGCCTTGCCCGCCACGTTGGACACCAGCACGCCGTTGATGCGCTGGCCGATGGCGACCGGCACGCGCGGCGCGTAGCGGTCGAAGACATGGTAGATCAGCCCGGTGCCCGCGGTGGCCGTCAGGTACTCGGTGCGGAAGCCGATGAGTCCGCGCGCCGGGATGCGGTAGTCCAGCCGCAGCCGGCCGCGGCCGTCGGGCTGGGAGGCGAGCAGCTCCCCCTTGCGTTCGGCGATGCGGCTCATCACCGCGCCCTGGTGCTCCTCGGCGAAATCCACGGTGAGCTGTTCCCAGGGCTCGCAGCGCACCCCGTCGACGACGTGCTCGATGACCTCGGGCCGCGATACCGCCAGCTCGTAGCCTTCGCGGCGCATGTTCTCGATGAGCACCGAGAGGTGCAGCTCGCCGCGGCCGGAGACCTTGAACTTGTCGGCGTCCTCCGTTTCCTCCACCCGCAGCGCCACGTTGTGCAGCAGCTCCTGGTCGAGGCGCGCGCGGATCTGGCGGCTGGTGAGGTACTTGCCCTCGCGGCCGGCGAACGGCGACTTGTTCACCTGGAAGGTCATGCTGATGGTGGGTTCGTCCACCTGCAGCGGCGGCAGGCCCTCCGGCACGTTGCGGTCGCAGATGGTATCGGAGATGCGCAGCTCCTCCACGCCGCTGAAGGCGACGATGTCGCCCGCGGCGGCGGCCTGCACCGGCGTGCGCTTCAGGCCCATGAAGCCGTAGAGCTCGCCGAGGCGCGCCTGGCGCGTGCTGCCGTCGGCTGCCACCACGCTGATGGCGGTGTTGGGCGTGATGGTGCCGCGGGTCACGCGGCCGACGCCCAGCACGCCGACGTAGGAGTCGTAGCCGAGACTGGAGACCTGCAGCTGCAGCGGCCCGTCCACATCCACCGCCGGCGGCGGCACATGCTCGACGATGGCCTCGAACAGCGCCGTCATGTCCCCGGTCCGCACATCGGCCCTGCGGCCGGCGTAGCCGTTGAGCGCCGAGGCGTAGATCACCGGGAAATCCAGCTGCTGGTCCGTGGCGCCGAGGCGGTCGAACAGGTCGAAGGTCTGGTCCAGAACCCAGTCGGGCCGGGCGCCGTCGCGGTCCACCTTGTTGATGACGACGATGGGCGTGAAGCCGCGGGCGAAGGCCTTCTGGGTGACGAAACGGGTCTGCGGCATGGGCCCGTCGACGGCATCCACCAGCAGCAGCACGCTGTCCACCATGGACAGCACGCGCTCGACCTCGCCGCCGAAATCGGCGTGGCCCGGGGTGTCGACGATGTTGATGCGCCAGTCGCGCCAGCGGATGGCGGTGTTCTTGGCGAGGATGGTGATGCCGCGCTCGCGCTCCAGGTCATTGGAGTCCATGGCGCGCTCGGGCAGCACGAAGCGCTCGTCCAGCGTGCTCGACTGCTTGAGCAGCTGGTCCACGAGGGTGGTCTTGCCATGATCGACATGGGCGATGATGGCGATGTTGCGCAGGCGGCTGGCAGCAGACATGTCACGGGTGCCGGGGCGGAGGAAGCGCGGCATTATAAGGGCCGCCTGCGGCCACCGCCCGGGAAATCCGCGGCCCCGGCCGCCGGGCGGGTCGGCCCGCTGGCTATAATGCCGCCACCATGAGCCACGACCTGGTCTGCTGGCACTGCGGGGCCTCGCTGGCGGCGCTGTCGCTGCCGCTGCGCCGCCTCGAGGAATGTCCGGCCTGCCACGCCCAGCTGCACGTCTGCCGCATGTGCCGTTCCTGGGACCCGCGTATCCAGCGCAAGTGCCGCGAGGAGGACGCCGAAGAGGTACGAAACAAGGAACAGGCGAATTTCTGCGACTATTTCCGGCCGCGCCCGGGCGCCTGGGATGCCGCCGGTTCAGCCGCCGAGGCGGCTGCCCGCGACCAGCTTGCCGCGTTGTTCGGCCGGCCCGGGGGAGGGAAGCCCGGGTGAATCCACTGGAGGGCTCCATGAAGCGCATCATTGCCACCCTGACGCTGGTCGTGCTGGTGTTGCAGGGCACGGCCTGCGGCCTGCTGATCTACCCGGAACGCAAGGGCCAGAAGTCGGGACAGATCGATCCGGGCGTGGCCATCCTCGACGCCGCCGGACTGATCGTTTTCCTCGTGCCCGGGCTGGTCGCTTTCGGCGTGGATTTCGTGACCGGCTGCATCTACCTGCCCGGCGGGGCGAAGCGTGCGGACGGGGCCGCGCCGGCCACCATCGTGCTGCGCCCGGATGAGTTCGATGCCGCCGGTATCAGCCGGGCGGTCAGCGTGGCGACAGGCCAGGCCGTGGATCTCGCGGACCCCCGGGTGGAAGCGATCGCCGTCGCCGACCCCGCGGCCCTGCAGCGGACGCTGGCGGCCATCTACTGACGGCACGACGCTTCCCGGCCCGGCACGGGTCGAGCGCTCTTTACTAAACAAGGACTTGGCCTGGTTTCGATTGCCGGGGCCGTCGCCCGGTGCTAGGCTACGCGCTTCCTTCCGGTGGCCGCCCTCCAGGCAGTCCGTCACCCAGGCACCGCAGCCAGGCCTGCCGGCCGGCGTACCGAGGCATTGTCCATGGCCAGTGAACGAGCAAAAAAGAACAACACCAAGGCCGTCGAGAAGCAGGATGGCAAGGCCACCGCGCAGCCCGAGCCATTCAGGCTGGTATCCATCGAGCGGACCGAGCCGCCTGCCGGTGCGGCCGGCAAGAACTGGCATCGCTACACCATCCGCCAGGGCGCCAACGCCATCAACGGCTACCTGCAGGGCACCTCCACGGCGGTCAAGCACGCTGCCGAGCAGATCGTCAACCAGCTCAACGAGCGCCGCGCCGGCCGCTGGGGCTACCGCACGACGCGTGCCGCGGCGCCGGCCCAGGGCTGATTGCGCGAACTGCGTCCCGCGCCGCGCTCGGCGCGTCATCGCTGTGAGTGCGATCACAGCCGGCGCTTGCTGACCCCACTATCTTCTGTTCCGGGTTCCGGGGCTGCGCCCCGGGCCTGCGCGGCGGCAGGGAGGCTGCCGCGCCCCCTCTTCAGCCACCGCCCCCGGGTTCCCCAGCGGCATGCTCAGCGGTCTTCGCGGCCCCCGAGCTGAAGGCGCCGTGGCGCAGGGCAAAGGCGCCAAACCTCAACAGGTCCAGTGCGGCATCCACGCTGCTGGTACGCGTGCCACCGTCCAGCCAGGCCTCGCGGCAGGGCCGCAAGCGATGCCGGAAATCCTCGAACAGGTAGAGCTCCCGGTTCAGCGGGTCATGCCGGACGCTCTCGTAGCGGGCCACCTTGCGTTCGCGCGCGGCCCGGTCCTCCCACAGCAGGCAATAGTGCAGCAGATGTGCATGCTTCAGCCGCAGCACCGGATCGCGGTGCTGGCGCGGGATCCATTCGTGCACGGGGCGTGATTCGTCGTAGCGGGCGCCGGGGCGATTGCGGATCAGGCGTGTCTGGCGGTCCGGATAGTGCCGCGGGGAGTCCACGTAGAGCGCCGGATTTTCGCTGGCGAGCCAGTAGCGGGGCATGCTGATGCTGCCGAAGCCCGAAGCCAGGAGCCGCGGCAGGAGCCGCAGCAGCAGCGGCCCGGCGAGTTCGTCCGTGTCGAGGAACAGCACCCAGTCGGAGCGCAGGTTCTCCATGACGACATTGCGCTGGCGGGCGAAGTTGCCGTCGAATCGCCGGCTGATGAAGCGCGCCTTGGGAAAGGCCTCGACGACGCGCCTCGAGTCATCGGTCGAGCCGCCGTCGACGTAGAGGATCTCGTCGGCGAACCGGCTGGCGTGGCGCAGCAGCGGTGGCAGCCGGGCCGCCTGGTCCTGGCCGATGATGCCGACGGCGAGTGTGGCGCCCCTGGCCGCCATGAGAGCTCCCCTGGTGTGCCGGCGCCGGGCCGCACGGCGGCCGTGACGCTAACACCGCCGGCCGTCGCCGGTCCAGCGCCCGACGGCCGGTGCGGGCTATTCGAGCGCGTGCCGGAGTGCGTCGTCGACGGTCTCCAGCCAGATGAAGTCCAGCTGTGCGCGGGCGCTCTCCGGGATCTCCTCGAGGTCCTTGCGGTTGCGGGCCGGCAGCAGCACGGTGTGGATGCCGGCACGCAGGGCAGCGAGCGACTTCTCCTTGATGCCGCCCACCGGCAGCACCAGCCCGCGGAGGCTGATCTCTCCGGTCATGGCGACGTCGCTGCGCACCTTGCGGTCCGTCAGCAGCGAGGCCACGGCGGTGAACAGCGCCACGCCCGCGCTCGGGCCGTCCTTGGGGATCGCACCCGCTGGCACATGGATGTGCAGGTCATGCTCGTCGAAGCGGTAGTCGCCGAGGTCGAGGCTGTCGGCCCGCGCCTTCACCAGGGTCACCGCGGCCTGGGCGCTTTCCTTCATGACATCGCCGAGCTGGCCGGTGAGGATCAGTCCGCCCTTGCCACGCACGGCCGTGGCCTCGACGAACAGGATGTCGCCGCCGACCGGTGTCCAGGCCAGGCCGGTGGCGACGCCAGCGGTGGCGGTGCGCAGGGCCACTTCCGGCTCGAAGCGCGGGGCACCCAGCACCTCGGCCACGTTGCCGGCACCGACGTGCACCGCCTCGGCCTTGCCCTCGGTGATGCGTACCGCGGCATTGCGCAGCACGGCGCCAATCTCGCGCTCCAGGTTGCGTACCCCCGCCTCGCGCGTGTAGCGGCCGATGATGAGCTGCAGCGCCGCGTCGTCGACCTGCGCCTGCGCGTCGCTGAGGCCGTTGGCCGACAGCTGGCGCTTCACCAGGTAGCGGCGCGCGATTTCGAGCTTCTCTTCCTGGGTGTAGCCGGGCAGCTCGATGATCTCCATGCGGTCGCGCAGCGGCCCGGGAATGGCGTCGAGCACGTTGGCGGTGCCGAGGAAGAACACCTTGCTCAGGTCGAACGGCACGCCAAGGTAATTGTCGCGGAAGCTGCCGTTCTGCTCCGGGTCGAGTACCTCCAGCAGCGCCGAGGAGGGGTCGCCGTGCATGCTGGCGCCGAGCTTGTCCATCTCGTCGAGCATGAATACCGGGTTGCGCGTCCCGGCCTTGCGCAGCTGCTGCACGACGTTGCCCGGCAGCGAGCCGATGTAGGTGCGCCGGTGGCCGCGGATCTCCGCTTCGTCGTGCACGCCGCCGAGGCTCGCGCGCACGAACTTCAGGCCCAGCGCCCTGGCGATGCTCTGGCCGAGCGAGGTCTTGCCCACGCCGGGTGGGCCGACGAAGCAGAGGATGGGGCTGCGCCCCTCCGGGTTGAGCTTGCGTACCGCCAGGTACTCGAGGATGCGCTGCTTGACCTTCGGCAGGCCGAAGTGGTCCTCATCGAGGATCTCCCGCGCGCGGGCGATGTCGATGGACTCGGCATCGAGCTTCGCCCAGGGCAGGGCGATCAGCCAGTCTAGGTAGGTGCGCACCATGGAGTGCTCGGTGGACTCCTCGGGCATCCGCTCCAGACGCTTGAGTTCCTTGGCGGCCTGCTGGGCCGCTTCCTCGGGCATGCCGGCCGCGGCAATGGCCTGGCGCAGCTCCTCGACCTCGCCGGATTCCTCGCCCTCGCCGAGCTCGTTGCGGATCGCCTTCATCTGCTCGCGCAGGTAGAACTCCCGCTGCCGCTCGTCGATCTTCTCCTTGGTCTGTTCCTCGAGCCTGCGTGAGAGCTTCATCACCTCGATCTGGTGGTTGAGGTGCTCGATGACGCGGTCGAGGCGGCTGCGCAGATCGAGGGTCTCGAGGATCTTCTGCTTCTCGCCCGGCTTGATGTCGAGGAAGCCGGCCACCAGGTCGGCCAGCTGGCCGGGTGACTCGATGCCGTTGACCACGCCGGCGAGCTCGGGCATCGCCTGCGGCAGCAGCGAGATGGCTTCCAGGGAACGTTCCTTGAGGATGCGCAGGCGCGCCTCGAGCTCGGTGTTCTCCGGCGCATGTTCCGCCACGAGGTCGAACCGCGCGGCAAGGAAGGGCATGCCGCCGATGTAGTCGAGCGTACGGAAGCGTCGTTCGCCCTGGCAGACGACGTGCTGCGTGCCATCGCGCGCGGTGAAGTAGCGGACGATGCGGGCGATCGTGCCCACGGCATGCAGGTCGCCGCCCTGCGGTTCGTCGATGGTGGGATCGCGCTGCATCAGCAGGCCGATGGGCCTGCCGCTGCGGCTGGCCTCCTCGGCAGCCGCCAGCGACACCTTGCGGCCGATGGTGAGGGGCACCACGGCGCCCGGGAACACCACCGTGTTGCGCACCGGCAGGATGATCAGCACGTCCTCGGGAACGCCGGGCGTGGCGGCTGCCGCGCCCTCGGGCCGCTCGCCTGTCTTCTGCTCGATGTCGCTCATGCCGGCCCGTCCTTCGTCGATGGATTGCCGCCCGACGGCACGGGCGGAAGGGGTCTGGTCATGGCCAGTGATGGGGGCGGCCGCCCTGAATTCAATATCGGGGAATCAGCAGGGGCGCGTCGCCGTGTCGTTCGGCAGGCAGAGCGCCTGGAACAGGCCGGTCCGGGCGGCGCTGCTCCATGCCACCTGGTTGCAGCCCTTCTCGATGGCCAGCTGGAGCGCACGCTCGGCCGCCGACAGGGCGGCCCTGGACCTCGAGCCGCGCGGCGGCAACGTCGAGGTCACGCCGATGCTGACCGTGACCACGCCGGGCCCCGTGGCCCGCGGGTGTGCCAGGCCCAGCGCCTGGACCGTGCCGCGCAGCTGTTCCGCCAGGCGCAGCGCGCCCTCCAGCGGCGTGTTGCCGAGGAGCACGACGAAGCGGCCGTCGCCATGGTGGGCGACGAGGTCCGTGGCACGCCCAACCAGGTGGCGGGTGGTGTTGGCGATCGCCTGGATGCAGGCATCGGCCTGCTCCTGCCCGCGAGCGGCCTCGTAGGTACGGAGGTGGTCGACGTCGACCATGAGGATCGACAGTGCCTGCTGTTCCCGTTGCGCCATGCGCCAGGCGCGGTCGAAGGACTCTTCGAAGCCGCGGCGGTTGGCGACCCCGGTCAGCGCGTCGATGCGGGTCTGGCGTTCGAGGGCGATCTGCGCCTGTTGCAGCGCCTCGCCTCGTCCCTTCAGCTCGCGGTCACGGGCGCCGATGACTGCCACCAGCTCCTGTCGCAGCTGGTCGCCGCGCTGCCCCGAGGCGCGCAGGCTGCGCAGCGTGCCCTGCATCTGCTCGTCGATCGCGGCCAGGCGATCGAACAGCACGGCGACTTCGCGTGGTGCAGCGGCCGGCGGTTCGGATGAGCGTGTCCCGGCCTCGGGATCGAAGCCCCGCAGCCTGCGTTCCAGCTCCGCCAGCGGGCCGGTGATGCGTGCGGCGAGGAGCAGCGCCGCAGCCACCCCGACGAGGAGTGCGAGCAGCAGCCAGCCTATGACCCGCAACGGCGCGTGGGGTGCGGCCAGCGCCCAGGCGACGATCGATGCTGGCAGCGCGGCGAGCAGGGCCATCGCGAGCGCAAGCGGCGGATGCGGGCGATCAGGCGGCATGCAGCAATTCTGCCGGGCCGTGTCAGGGCGGACTGCGACCTGCGGCGGATTTCCCGCAGCGCCGCTTCGGATCAGGCGGGTGCCGTGACCTGCTGCCGCCGCTCCACTGCCCGCAGCGCCACCGCCCACAGGCAGACCAGCCCGTTGGCGACGGCGACGGCGACGAACGGAGCACTGGGTCCGACCGAATCGAACAGCCGCCCGCCACCAGCGGAGATGGCCATGATGCCGAGCGCGCCGCAGAAGCTCTGCAGCCCGAAGACACTGCCGCGGATGTGCGCCGGCGCCTCCTGGCTGAGGAGCAGGGTGGAGGCGAGGATGGCGCTGCCCTGGCCAATGCCGAGCACCAGCAGCGCGGGGATGGCGGCGGGTGCGGTCGGGTCCTTGATGACGGCCACCCAGCCATAGCCGATGGCTGCCATCAGGAAGCCGACGATCAGCACCGTGATGCGGTTCATGCGGTCGGCGATGAAGCCGAAGACGGGCGACCACAGCAGCGATGCACCCTGGACGATGCCGACTACCTGACCGGCCTTCGCGGCAGCCTGGGTTGCGCTCAGGCTGGTATCGGCCACGGCCTGGGTCACCCACAGGGTGATGAACAGGGTGATGATGGCCATGTCCGCACGGGCGGCGAAGGCGCTGCCATAGCACAGCGCGATGCGCGGCGCGCGCGCCGCTGCGGTGACGCCTTCGGCCAGCAGACGCAGCAGCGGGGTGCGCGCCGCCGCCGAATCCGGGCGTCCCGGCTTCAGCCCCAGCATCACCAGGCCGGCAAGCAGCGCAATGGCGGTGACGACCAGGAAGGCATAACGCCCGGCAAGGAGTTCGCTGCTGCCCCTGGCCTCGAACATCTGCGGCAACCTGGTCAGGCCGACGAAGAACAGCACCGCGCCGATGCCGTTGAGGAAGAAGGCGATGCCGGTCAGCTTGCCCCGCGAGCCGTCGTCCGGGTAGTCCGCGATGATGGTCGAGAGCATGGCCGCGGCCCCGGCGATGCCCACGCCGATGACGATGCGCCAGGCCAGGAGCTGGCCCACGGTACCGGCGAAAGCGTACAGGCCGTAGCCCAGCGCCATGACCAGGAAAGCCGCGACATAGACCGCGCGCCTGCCGATCCGGTCGGAGGCGGCACCCCACAGGCCGATGGTTACCAGCAGCACGATTTCCTGCCAGAACTGCAGGTCACCGGATACGCGGCCATGCTCGGCCTGCGGCAGGCCGAGATTGACGCGGAGCAGGTAGGGCGTCAGGGCCGTGAAGTAGGTGAACAGCCCGATGCTGACGAAGGCGGCAAACAGGTAGCACAGGACGTGGCGCGGCATGACGCCGGCGGCAAGACGAATGGGCCCCAGGGATTGCTGTCCGCTGTCCTTCATCCGGCCTGGCTCCATTCCCGCGATGACGCATGAAATCCCGGCCTGTGCGCGCAACGGGCCGCTGGAGGGTATGGGCCTGCCTGGACTTGAACCAGGGACCAACGGATTATGAGTCCGCCGCTCTGACCAACTGAGCTACAGGCCCTCGGCCACGCCAGCCGCCAGCGCAGTGGCCGGGGCGACCGGGCGGATTCTAGCAGCCGGCCTTGCGGGCCGGCACACGGCGCCAGGCGTGACCCGGCCGCCGCCGTTCTGGTACTGTCCCGCCCGCGGCCAGGTTCCGCACACAGGATAGAGATGGGTTCCCGAACCAGAGATCTGCCTCCCCTGACGGGCATCGCCGGCGTGCTGCGCGAGCTGCGCTACCAGGAAGTCGCGCGGCAGGGTATCGGCCTGTTGCTGATGCCGGTGTATGCCCTGCTCAGCCAGCCGCTGCCCGGCCTGTTCCTGGCAGGGGCGGTGCTGGCCGTGGCCGGTGCGCTGGTGCGCCTCTATGCCTCGGGCTACATCACCAAGAACCAGGAACTGGCGACGGTCGGGCCCTATTCGCTGGTCCGCCATCCGCTCTACACCGGCAACCTGCTGCTGGTTGCGGGGTTCACGCTGGCCAGCGGCCTGTGGTGGGCGGCGGTGCTGTCTGTCCTGTTCTGGTGGTTCTACTATCCGGCCGCCATCGAGTACGAGGACCGCAAGCTGCGACGCATCTTCGGGCAGCCCTGCGAAGACTGGCAGCGCGCCACCCCTGCGGTGATTCCTGCGGGCCTGGTGCCGAAGCGGGGCGGAAGCTGGTCGTTTCGCACCAGCATGAGCCGCAATGCGGAGCCGCTGGTGCTGGCGTATTCGGCATTCTGGCTCGGCTGGATCTACTGGCAGCTCTGAGACCGGTCCCCGCCATGCCGAGCGGCGAGGTCGACGATGCGGGCGGACAGGGCGAGGCCGTCGTGCCGGCGGATGGCACCGCGACCCTTCTTGGCCAGGGTTACCAGGGCGCGGTGTATCGCGTCGACACAGCCAGCGGCCCGGTCATCGTCAAGAAGGCGATGGGCCGCGGCATCACCCGCGCCCTGCGCCGCGCCATGCTCCGCCGCGAATACGGCATCTACCGCATGCTCGCCGGCGTGTCCGGTGTTCCGGCCTGCCATGGACTGCGCGAAGGCGATGAACTGGTCCTCGACCTGGTGCCGGGCGTCTCGCTGCGCGAACCCGGCCAGCCGCCCGGCGATCGCGGGCAGTTCTTCGCCGAACTGCTGGAGCTCATCAAGGCCGTGCATCGCGCAGGTGTTGCCCATGGCGACCTCAAGCGCAAGGACAACATCCTGGTGGGCCCGGGTGGCCACCCGTTCCTCATCGACTTCGGCACCGCGGTGTCGGCGCCACCTGGCGCGGGGATGCTGCGCCGCTGGCTGTTCCGGCAGGCGCGGCGCACCGACCTGAACGCCTGGGTGAAGCTCAAGTACCAGCGACAGTGGGTCGAGATGGATCCCGCCGACCAGCAATACCACCGGCCGACGCTGCCCGAGGCTGTTGCGCGCCGCCTGCGTCGCGCCTGGCGCCGGCTGACGCTGCGCCGCCTGCGTCGTCCCCGGGCGGACTGAGGGCGGCGTCGTGCGCAGCACGGTGATCCGGCGGGCCGCCGAGCGTGCCGCATGGCTGGCGCTGGCCGGCCTGTTGCTGGCCAGCGTGCTGGCGCAGCTTGGCCGCTACGGCTGGCTGCCGGAGCTGGCGACGCATTTCCGCCTGCAGTACCTGGCGGGTGCGCTGCTGCTGGTGCTGGTCTTTGCAGCCCTGCGCCGCCGGTTTCCCGCACTGCTGGCGCTGGCGCTGCTGCTGCTGCATGGCGTGTACGGCGCCGCGTACCTGCTGCCGCGTGCAGGCGGGCGCGACGCGCCCGTGGGCGAACCGGTGCAGCTGCTGTCGCTGAACCTGTATTACCGCAACCAGGACCACGCCGGGGTACGCGACTACCTGCTCGGGCGTGATCCCGCCGTGCTGGTGCTCTCCGAGCTCACGCCGGAGTGGGTGCGCGAACTCGCGCCGGTGACCGCGCGCTATCCATACTGGATGTCGGTGGACCATCGGGGGCCCTGGGGCCTCGGTGTGTTCTCGCGCTATCCGCTGCGCGAGGCGGTCGCCACGAACCTGGGCGTTCCGGGCAGCGTCAACGTGCGTGCGATCCTCGAGCTGCCTTCCGGGGCAGTGGAGCTGATGGCGGTGCATCTGTCGTCGCCCACCTCCCCGACGCGCGCGGACATGCGCAACCGGCAGCTGGCCGGGCTGGCGAGGCTGCTGGGCCCGGAGCGTGCGGCGGGCGCGCCGCCGCGCCTGCTCGTGGGCGACATGAACCTCACGCCGTTCTCGCCGTACTTCCGCACGCTGCTCGCGCAGACGGGGCTGCACGATGCCCGGCAACAGGACGGCCTGCTCGGCACCTGGCCCAGCTGGCTGCCGCCGATGCAGATCGCCATCGATCACTGCCTGGTGGATCGTGCGCTGGCCCCAACCCGCGTTCGACGTGGCCCGGATGTCGGCTCCGACCACTATCCGCTGGAGGTCACGCTGCTTCATGCGCGTTGAGGTCGCGACTGCCGCGGCGTAGGCAAGCCGCGGCCAGACGTGGTAAATAGTCGCAGCGCAGGCCCGGGCCTGCGAGGGCATGCTCCGGGCGCGCACCAGAGGCCCGCTGGCGGGAGGCAGTTGCGATGAACGTCGTGAGCGAGATCCTCGGCCTGTTCGCCTACGCGTTCGTGGCCGCCATCGGCATCGGTGCCGTCTCCATCCTCGTCATCTACGTCATCGACAAGACGCAGACCCGGCATGCGATCCGGCGCAACTACCCGGTCATCGGCCGCTTCCGCTACTTCTTCGAGAATGTGGGCGAGTTCTTCCGCCAGTACTTCTTCGCGATGGACCGCGAGGAAATGCCGTTCAACCGTGCCGAGCGCGCCTGGGTCTACCGTGCCGCCAAGGGCGAGGAGAACACCGTTCCTTTCGGCTCCACCCGCGACCTGCGGCCGGCCGGGACGGCGATTTTCGTCAACTGCCCCTATCCGCTGCTGGACGAGGAGACCTGCCCCACCTCGACGGTGACCGTCGGCCCCGGCAGCCGCCATCCCTATGCCACCAGCCGCTTCTTCCATGTCTCCGCCATGAGTTATGGCGCCATTTCGCGGCCTGCGGTGCTGGCCCTGTCGCAGGGCGCGCACAAGGCCGGTTGCTGGCTGAACACGGGGGAGGGCGGGCTGGCGCCCTATCACCTCGCGGGCGGCGCCGATGTCGTCTTCCAGATGGGCACCGCCAAGTACGGCGTGCGGGAGGCGGATGCGCGCCTGAGCGACCTGCGCCTGGCCGAGCTGGCGAGCTACGGGCAGGTGAAGATGATCGAGGTGAAGCTGAGCCAGGGCGCCAAGCCCGGCAAGGGCGGCATCCTGCCGGCCGCGAAGGTGACCGACGAGGTGGCGCGCATCCGCGGCATTCCCCGGGGCCAGGACTCGATCAGCCCGAATCGCCACCTGGAGATCCACGATGCGGGCAGCCTGCTCGATTTCATCAACCGCGTGCGCGACGTGAGCGGGCGCCCGACCGGGTTCAAGACCGTCTTCGGCAGCTACGAATGGCTGGGCGAGCTCTTCGAGGTCATCCACCAGCGTGGACTCGAGAGCGCACCGGACTTCATCACCGTCGATTCGGGAGATGGCGGCACCGGCGCCGCCCCCATGACCCTGCTGGACAACGTCGGGCTGCCGGTGCGCGAGAGCCTGCCGCGGGTGGTGGACCTGCTGCGCGAGCATGGGCTGCGCGAACGCATCAAGGTGGTGGCCAGCGGCAAGATGATCAACCCGGTCGGCGTCGCCTGGGCGTTGTGCACCGGCGCCGATTTCGTCAACTCCGCCCGCGGCTTCATGTTCGCGCTCGGCTGCATCCAGGCCATGAAGTGCAACAAGAATACCTGCCCGACGGGGATCACCACCCACGACCGGAACCTGCAGCGGGGCCTGGTGGTGGCGGACAAGGCCGAGCGCGTGGCGCGCTACGCGCTCGGCATGGAGAAGGAAGTCTCGGTAATCGCCCACTCCTGTGGCGCTGCCGAGCCGCGCCTGCTGCGGCGGCAGCACTGCCGCATCGTCCAGGCCAGCGGCCAGACGGCGCTGCTGAGCGAACTGTTCCCCGACCCGGCGGCCGCCTGAGCGGCCTGCGCCGCGGGCTCTGCGCTCAGTCTTCCAGCAGGAAGCTGCGCAGCTGATCGCTGCGCGAGGGATGGCGCAGCTTGCGCAGGGCCTTCGCCTCGATCTGCCGGATGCGCTCGCGGGTGACGTCGAACTGCTTGCCGACCTCCTCCAGGGTGTGGTCGGTGTTCATGTCGATGCCGAAGCGCATGCGCAGCACCTTGGCCTCGCGCGGGGTGAGGCCGGCGAGCACGTTGTGCGTGGCTTCCTTCAGGCCCTCGGAGGTTGCCGAGTCCAGCGGCGAGGAAATCGTCGTGTCCTCTATGAAATCCCCCAGGTGCGAATCCTCGTCGTCGCCGATGGGAGTCTCCATCGAGATCGGCTCCTTGGCGATCTTCAGCACCTTGCGCACCTTGTCCTCGGGCATCTCCATGCGTACCGCCAGTTCCTCCGGCGTCGGCTCGCGGCCCATCTCCTGGAGCATCTGCCGCGAGATGCGGTTGAGCTTGTTGATGGTCTCGATCATGTGCACCGGGATGCGGATGGTGCGTGCCTGGTCGGCGATGGAGCGGGTGATGGCCTGGCGGATCCACCAGGTCGCATAGGTCGAGAACTTGTAGCCGCGGCGGTATTCGAACTTGTCGACCGCCTTCATCAGGCCGATATTGCCTTCCTGGATGAGGTCGAGGAACTGCAGGCCGCGGTTGGTGTACTTCTTGGCGATGGAGATCACCAGCCGCAGGTTGGCCTCCACCATCTCCTTCTTGGCGCGGCGGGCCTTGGCCTCGCCGATGGACATCTGCCGGTTGATCTCCTTGACCTCGGCGATGGTCAGGTGGCACTCGACCTCGATCGCCTGCAGCTTCTTCTGGCTGCGCAGGATCTCGTCCTTGAGCCTGGCGAGCGCGGAGGAGTGCTTGCGCTTCGCGCGGATGTGCTTGTCCACCCAGTTGGTGGCCGTTTCATTCTGCGGGAAGGTGCTGAGGAAGTCCTTGCGCGGCATGCCTGCTTCGCGCACCGCCAGCTGCATGATGCGCCGCTCCTGGCTGCGGATTCCCTCGACAGTGTCGCGCAGGTTGGCGCACAGCGTGTCGAAGAGCTTGGGCGCGAGCTTCAGGTCCATGATCTCGCCGGCGAGCTTCTCGCGGGCCTTCATGGAGGTCTTGTGGGAGGCGCCGTTGGCCTCGATGGCCGCCAGCACCTTCTTCTGGTGCCGGAAGATGGACTTCAGCCGCTTCTCCGCTTCCACCGGATCCGGCCCCTGTTCCTCCTCGCTGCCACTTTCGTCGTCCGCTGCTTCGTCGTCGTCCTCGACCGCGGTCTCGCGAGCGCTGGCCGGGAGGACTTCCTCGGGCTGGTTCGGATCGACGAAGCCGGTGAGCACATCCTGCAGCCGCGCCTCGCCGGTCTTGACCGGCTCGTAGGCCATGGCGATGACGTCGGCGGAGGGCGGGAAGAACGCCACGGAATGCTTGACCTGGTCGAGCCCTTCCTCGATGCGCTTGGCGATGCGGATCTCGCCCTCGCGCGTCAGCAGCTCGACGGTGCCCATCTCGCGCATGTACATGCGCACCGGGTCCGTCGTGCGGCCGAATTCGCTGTCGACGGTGGCCAGCGCCGCGGCGGCTTCCTCGGCAGCCTCCTCGTCACTGGTGACCGGCACGTCGGAGAGCAGGATGGCGTCGGCATCGGGGACCTTCTCGTAGACGGTGATCCCCATGTCGTTGATCATGTTGACGATGTCCTCGATCTGCTCTGGATCGACGATATCGTTGGGCAGGTGATCGTTTACCTCGGCATAAGTGAGGTAACCCTGCTCCTTGCCGCGGGCAATCAGGAGCTTGAGCTGGGACTGCTGTTCTGCAGTCGTGGTGTTCTCGGTCAGTTCGTCCACCGTTGTACCTCGGCTCGCGCGGGGAAGCCGCGCATTATATGGGGGCGAATTGCGGCCAGCCACAGAGGCTTGTGCCCGGAAACCGGCCCGCCCCTGGAACCCGTGGCTGGATTATCGGCAGGCCACCCGGGGTCTTTACCGGGTGCCGCTGGCCTGGCTGCGCTGCAGCTGGCGAAATTCTTCCTTTTCCTCGGCCGTCAGGCCGGCCGCGGCGGCCTTGGACGCCAGGCTGGCCAGCCGCTCCTCGCGCTCGAGCGCGAGGATCCGCTGCAGGCTGTCGGCGAGCTCGGCCCGGGCGCCGGCTTCCCCCACCGGGTTCGGCGCTGCCAGCAGGGCCGCCAGGTGCGGGCCTTCCGCCCGGTCCCGGAAGCGTTCCAGGAGGGCACCCGGGTTGAGTCCGGGCTGGGCGCGGGTCAGCTGCAGCAATTCGGCGAGCAGGCCGGCTCCCTTGATCCGGGCAGCCGCCAGGCCGGGCGGGGAATCCAGGGTGGCGGCAACCTGCGGATAGCTCAGCACCAGGGCGATGGCCTGGCCGACCACCGAGGTCCGTCCGCCCACCTGCCTCGCCACAGCACGGCGCCGGGGCGGAGCCGGGGTTTCCCGCAACGGTGCCTCGCCCAGGGCGGCGGCGAGACGCTCGCGTTGCAGGCCGACTTCCTGGGCCAGGCGGTCGGCCAGGAGTTCGCGATAGACGCCGGCTGGCAGCAGCCCGACCAGTGGCCGGGCGAGCTCCGCCAGTCGCGCGCGCCCGTCGAGCGAATCGGTGCCGGCCTGCCGGCGCAGTTCCTCCAGCAGGTACTCCGACAGCGGCGTTGCCTGGCCGAGCCGGGCACCAAAGGCCGCGGCGCCTTCCTTGCCCACCAGCGAGTCGGGATCCTCGCCCTCGGGCAGGAACAGGAAGCGCGCCTGGCGGCCATCGCGCAGCTCCGGCAACGTGGCCTGCAGCGCGCGCCAGGCGGCGGCGCGGCCGGCGCGGTCGCCATCGAAGCAGAAGACGACCTCCGGCACCACGCGGAACAGCCGGCGCAGATGCTCACCCGTGGTGGCCGTGCCGAGCGTGGCGACCACATCGCGAATCCCGTGGCGGGCCAGCGACACGGCATCCATGTACCCCTCGACCACCAGCAGGCGCGCGAGCCTGCGCTCGGCCTGGCGTGCCTCGTACAGCCCGTAGAGTTCCTGTCCCTTGTGGAATACCGGGGTTTCCGGCGAGTTCAGGTACTTCGGCTCGCCGCTGCCGAGCACGCGGCCGCCGAAGCCGATCACGCGACCCCGGCTGTCGCGGATCGGGAACATGATCCGGTCGCGGAAGCGGTCGTAATACCCGCTCGCGCCCTCGCGGGCGACGATCAGGCCGGCGGCCAGCAGGTGCTGGTGCGTCTCTTCGCCGCCGTCGAACTGCGTCAGCAGGCCATCCCAGCCGGGTGGCGCATAGCCGATGCGGAAACCCTTTGCCGTCTCGCCATCGAGGCCGCGTCCGCGCAGGTAGTCGATCGCACCCGGGTGCGCACGCAGGGCCTGCTCGAAGAACCCGGCGGCGCGGTCCAGCACTGCATACAGGGGCGCCAGTGGCGCCGGCTGCTGGCCGCCGTCTTCCCGTGGCACCTCCAGGCCGAGCCGGGCTGCCAGCTCCTCCACGGCAGGCACGAACTCCAGGCGGTCGTATTCCATGAGGAAGCCGAGCGCGGTGCCGTGGGCGCCGCAGCCGAAGCAATGATAGAAGCCCTTGGCCGGACTGACGGTGAAGGAGGGCGTCTTCTCGCCATGGAACGGGCAGCAGGCCTTGAAGTCCCGGCCCGCTTTCTTCAGCTGGATGCGCGAGCCGATGATCTCGACGATATCGGCCCGTTGCATCAGCTCGTCGATGAAGTGCTGTGGGATGCGCCCTGCCATGGTTGCTGGAATCGCGGGCTCCGGGGAGGCGCCTGAAGGATACGGCCAGGGCTGGGCAGGGGTCCACGGTCGCAGCCGCGGTTGCCTGCCAGGGGTGTGTCAGCCGGCGAGCCTGGCCTTGACGAGGTTGCTCACCTGGCTCATGTCCGCGCGGCCCTGCAGCTTCGGGCGCAGGGCATTCATCACCTTGCCCATGTCCCTGACGCCGGCGGCGCCGGTGCTGGCCAGGGCGTCCTCGATCAGCGCCCTGATCCCGGCCTCATCCAGCTGTGCCGGCAGATAGGCCGAGAGGATGCCCGCTTCCTCGGTCTCCCTGGCCTCGAGGTCGCCGCGTCCGGCGCTGGCGAACTGCGTGGCCGCCTCGCGGCGCTGCTTGATGAGCTTCTCGACGATCTGCAGGACGTCGGTATCGGCCATTTCGCGCCGGTCGTCGACCTCGCGCTGCTTGATGGCGGCCATGAGCATGCGGATGGTGCCCAGCCGCAGCTTCTCGCCGCCACGCATGGCGGCCTTCATGTCATCGTTGATCCGGGCCTTGAGGGACATGGCCGGTCCTGGGCCCGAGGCGGTCAGTAGAGACGACGCCGGCGATTGCTCTCGCGGGAACTGCGCTTGAGCTGGCGCTTGATGGCGGCCGCACGCTTGCGCTTGCGCTCCTGCGTGGGCTTTTCGTAGAACTCGCGGCGACGCAGTTCGGTCAGCACCCCGGCCTTCTCGCAGGCGCGCTTGAAGCGCCGCAGGGCGGCATCAAAATGCTCGTTGTCTCGGACGCGTACGCTCGGCAAGTTCGTGACCCTCGGCCGTGATCTCAGGCGAAAAAACCGGCGCGCGGCCGGTTGAGGCCGCACAATATAGCCATTCGCGGCCCGATTGCAAAGCTCCCGGATGAACCGGACCAACACCACCCTGGGTATCGAGACCAGCTGCGACGAGACCGCCGTTGCCCTCTACGACCCGGCCCGCGGCCTGCTGGCGCACCTGATCCACAGCCAGATCGCCACCCATGCGCCCTATGGCGGCGTGGTCCCGGAGCTGGCCTCGCGGGACCACATCCGCAAGCTCCTGCCCATGGTCGACGGTTGCCTGAAGGCCGCCGGGATGACGGGGCCCGAGCTGGCCGGGGTCGCCTATACGGCCGGGCCCGGGCTGATCGGTGCGCTGCTGGTCGGCGCGACGGTGGCCGTGGGCCTGGCGGCGGCCTGGGGCGTGCCGGCCGTCCCGGTGCACCACATGGAGGCCCACCTGCTGGCACCGCTGCTGGAAGCGGACCGGCCGGCTTTTCCCTTCGTCGCCCTGCTGGTATCCGGCGGCCACACCATGCTGGTCGAGGTGGCCGGGCTGGGCCGCTATCGCATCCTCGGCCAGACCCTGGACGATGCGGCTGGAGAGGCCTTCGACAAGACGGCGAAAATGCTCGGCCTGCCCTATCCGGGCGGCCCGCAGCTGGCACGGCTGGCCGGGGAGGGCCGGCCTGATCGCCATGCCTTCCCCCGGCCGATGCTCAACCGTGCCGGGCTCGATTTCAGCTTCAGCGGCCTGAAGACCGCGGTGCTGCTCAAGGCCCGGGAGCTCTCCCGGGACGGGCAGCTGGAAGAGTCCGACCGGGTGGATCTGGCCAACTCGTTCCAGGAGGCCGTGGTCGATACGCTGGTCGCCAAGTGTGCGCGCGCGCTGGAAGCCACGGGTCTGGAGCGATTGGTGGTGGCCGGGGGCGTGGGCGCCAACCGCCGGCTGCGCCAGCGGCTGCGCGATGACCTGACGGCACGCGGAGCGCATGTCTACTATCCGCGCAACGAGTTCTGCACCGACAATGGCGCCATGGTGGCCCTGACCGGCAGCCTGCGCCTGCCCGGCGCCGCCGGGCCGGGCGGCCGGGTTGAGGCGCGGGCGCGATGGGACCTCGAGGATCTCCGGCAACCCTGACCCGGCTGCCACCCTGGATTCCACTCTGGCGGGACGCACATGAGCGACAGCATCTTCCTCAAGGATCTCCGCGTCCGGACCATCGTCGGCATCTGGGAATGGGAGCGGCGCCTGCCGCAGGTCGTCAGCATCGATCTGGAGATGGCCGCGGACATCCGCCAGGCCGCGGCCCGCGATGACATCGAGGCCACCCTGGACTACAAGGCGGTGAGCCACCGCGTGCGGGCATTCGTCGAGCAGTCCAGCTTCCAGCTGGTCGAGACCCTGGCCGAGCGCATCGCCGGGATCGTCATGGCAGAGTTCGCCGTGCCATGGGTGAAGGTGGCGGTGCACAAGCCCTTTGCCATCCGGGGGTCCAGCGACGTGGGCATCAGCATCGAGCGGGGCCGGCGGTGACAGCGCAGGGTGCCGGGGATGCGCCGGCGCCGCTCATGGCCTATATCAGCGCCGGCAGCAACATCGAGCCGGAACAGCACCTGCGCATGGCTGTCGCGCTGTTGCGCGAGCGCTTCGGGCCGCTGCTGCTGTCCTCGGTGTACCGCAGCCGCTCCGCCGGGTTCGCGGGCGAGGATTTCCTCAACCTGGTGGCGGGCTTCGCCACCCGGGAATCACCCGGGGCGATCGTGGCGGAGCTCGAACGGCTGCACAGGGCGGCCGGGCGCATCCGCGGCGCCGCCCGTTTCGCGCCGCGGACGCTGGACCTCGACCTGCTGCTCTACGGTGACCGGGTGTGCGAATCGCCGCAGATCCCGCGCCGCGACATCACCGAGTACAGCTTCGTGCTGGGTCCGCTGGCGGAGATCGCGCCGCAGCTGCGCCACCCGGTCACGGGGCAGACCATGGCGCAGCTCTGGGAATCCTTCGACCAGGCCAGCCATCCGATACACCGCGTGCCGCTGCTGCTCGCCTGAACCGGCGCCGGCCGCGGATGCTGCGCTCGTTCACCAGCCGACGCTGCGTCCGCCGTCGACGGCGATGACCTGGCCGGTCACGTAGCCGGCGTCGCGCACCAGGTACAGGACACAGCCGGCAATGTCTTCCGGCGCGCCGGCCCGGCGCAGCGGGATCTGCCGCAGGATGCTCTCGCGCGTGGACTCGGCCAGGCCGTCATCGGGCCAGAGCACGGCGCCGGGTGCCACGCCGTTGACGCGGATGTCCGGCGCCAGGTCACGCGCCAGCGAGCGGGTCAGCATGGCGAGGGCCGCCTTGGCGGCGCCGTAGACCGGGTGGTCGCGCAGTGGCCGGGTGGCGTGGATGTCGATCAGGTTGATGATCACGCCGCCGCTGGCGCGCAGTGGCGCCAGTGCCGCCTGCGACAGGAACAGCGGTGCGCGCAGGTTGGTGCCGATGAGGTCCTCCCACTGGGCCTCGGTGACGCTGGCGAGTGGCGTCGGGTAGAAGCTCGAGGCGTTGTTGACCAGCACGTCCAGGCGCCCGGTGCGGGCGACGGTGGAGGCCACCAGGGCCTTGAGCGCAGCGCAGTCGAGCAGGTCGGCCTGGATCGCGAAGGCCGAACCCGGGCGTCGCCCGTCGAGTTCGGCCACGAGTGCCTCTGCCGCGGCGGCCGAGCCGCGGTAATGGATGGCCACGCCGGCGCCGGCACCATGCAGCGCCCGGGCGATGCTGGCGCCAACGCGTCGTGCAGCGCCGGTGACCAGCGCCCATTTGCCGTCGAGGGTTGCGATGACCGGGCTCCTCTGCTCCGTGATGGGTGGCGCCGCGCGGCGGTTGCGCACATTAAGATTACACCAGCATGCGCATGCGATTCGAACTGCCCGAGCCGTCAGCAGAGGCCCGCGAGCACAGCGCGCGCCTGGCGCGCCTGGTCGCTGCGCGGATTGCCGCGGGCGGTGGCTGGATGGACTTCGCCGACTACATGGACCTGGCGCTCTATGCGCCGGGCCTCGGCTACTACAGCGCCGGCACCGCCAAGCTCGGACCCTCCGGCGACTTCGTCACCGCACCGGAGATTTCGCCATTGTTCGCACGCTGCCTGGCGCGCGCGATCGCGCCGGTGCTTCGCGCGCAGGCAGGTGCCAGCGTGCTGGAACTCGGCGCCGGCAGTGGTGCACTGGCGGCACAGCTGATTCCGGCGCTGCTGCGCCTGGGGGCGGCGCCGGAACGCTACCTCATCCTCGAGGTGAGCGCCGACCTGCGTGAACGCCAGCGGGCCCTGCTGTCGCCGGCCGCCGGGCAGGCCTGGCCGGCCGTGGAGTGGCTGGATGCGCTGCCCGATGCGCCGCTCGATGGCGTCGTCATCGCCAACGAGGTGGCGGACGCGCTGCCGGTCAGCCGCTTCACCATCTGCGATGGCGCGGCGCAGGCCCTCGGGGTGTGCGCGACGCCTGGCGGCTTCGGCTGGGCCGCGCGCCCGGCCAGGCCCGCGCTGGCTGCCGCCGTATCGCGCCTGCTGCCCGGTGGGACCGGTGCTTTCGCGGAGGGTTACACCAGCGAGATCAGCCAGCGGCTTCCGGGCTGGATCGCGGCGCTGGCAGCAGCCTTGGGCGCGGGCGCGCTGCTTCTCTGCGACTACGGCATGGCACGCAGCGAGTACTACCACCCGCAGCGGTCACAGGGAACGCTGGGCTGCCACTACCGCCATCGTTTTCACGATGATCCGTTTCATCTCCCGGGCCTGCAGGACATCACTGCCTGGGTGGATTTCACGGCCGTGGCGGAGGCGGCGCAGGCGAGCGGGCTGGAGGTGGCCGGCTACGCCACGCAGGCCCATTTCCTGCTCGATGCCGGGCTCGACCTCGAATTGGCCGGCGACGGTGATGCGGTGCCGCTGCGGCTCGCGCAGCAGGCCAAGACCCTGCTGCTCCCCGGCGAGATGGGCGAGCGCTTCAAGGTGATGGCGCTGACGCGCGGCACGGTGCCCATGCGCGGCTTCGGTTTCCGCGATCTGCGCCACAGCCTCTGAGCAGGACCCTGGCCCGGGGATGGTTCAATCCTGCAGGCATGCGGCGATGGCCCGCGTCCGGGCCTCCCGCAGGGCCTCGCGCAGCGCTTCCGCAGCGAGGCCGGCGGAGACCAGTGACGCGGCATCCACGGCCTGCGCAGCCTGCAGGCAGCGTCGCAGCAGTGCCGCCTGCGGATAGGGGGTATCGGCGCGGCCGCTGCGGCCACGCGCATCGGCCTCGCAGGCCAGCAGGAAATCCTCGAAACGCCCGGCGCGGCGCCAGGCGTCGACGCCCTCGAGCAGCCGGAGAATCGTCGGCGGCCGCAGTTCCAGCGCGCGATGGCAGAGCCCGTGCCAGCGTGCCATCGCGCAGCCGAGTTCGCGGAAGCGGTTGGGCGCGCCCAGGCGCCGGCAGAGTGCCTCGACCAGCGCCACGCCGCGCTCCTCGTGTCCGATGTGCCGCGGCCATTCCGCGGGAGGCGTGGTGCCCTTGCCGAGGTCGTGTACCAGCACCGCGAAGCGCACTTCGGCCCGCGGCGAGAGGCGTGCAGCCTGCTCGAGTGCCAGCAGCAGGTGGGTCCCGGTGTCCACTTCCGGATGCCAGTCTGCGACCTGCGGCACCCCCCAGAGTGCCGCCACTTCGGGGAAGATCACGGCCAGCGCGCCGCAATCCTTCAGGGTGGCGATGAACACGTCGGGCCGTGCACTGGAAAGGGCGCGCTCGGTTTCCTGCCAGACGCGCTCGGGTACCAGCGCGGCCGCCTCTCCGGCCGCCACCATTTCCCGCATGAGCTGCAGCGTCCCGGGCGCGACGCGGAAGCCGAGGGGCGCGAACCGCGCGGCGAAGCGCGCCACACGAAGGATGCGCACCGGATCCTCGCGGAAGGCGTCGGAGACATGGCGCAGCTGCCGGGCGGCGAGGTCCGCCTGGCCTCCGTAGGGATCGATGATGCCGCCGGCCGGATCCTCGGCCATGGCATTGATGGTGAGGTCGCGCCGCCGCAGGTCTTCCTCCAGCGTCACGCCCGGGTCGGCGTCGATGGCGAAGCCGCGGTAGCCGGGCCCTGTCTTGCGTTCGGTGCGCGCCAGCGCGTACTCCTCGCCCGTCACGGCATGCAGGAACACGGGGAAACTTGCGCCAACGCGGCGGAAACCCTGGGCCTCGAGTTCGGCTGGCGTCGCGCCCACCACCACCCAGTCGCGTTCGCGCACGGGCAGCCCGAGCAGCCGGTCGCGGACCGCACCACCCACGAGGTATGTCTGCATGGGCGCATTCTAGCGGTATCTTTGCCGCTCCATGGACCGTCACGGCTGGCCAGGACGTGTGCTCATCGCCGGCGCCGCCGCGCTGCAGGCCGCCTGCCATCCGCTGTACCTGGTGCAGGCGGCCGCCGGGCAGGTCGCCATCCTGGAGGCGCGACGGCCCGTGGCAGACGTGACAGCGGATGCTGCCACGCCCGACTGGCTGCGTGCCCGGCTCGCCCTGGCCGGCGAGGCGCTGGCCTTCGCGCACCAGGCCCTGGCGCTGCCTGACAACGGCAGCTACACGCAATACGTGGACCTTGGCCGCGAGTTCCCCGTCTGGAACGTGTTCGCCGCGCCCGAGTTCGATCTCAGGCTGCAGACCTGGTGCTTCCCCGTGGCCGGCTGCACGGCCTATCGCGGCTACTTCGACGAGGCGCGTGCCCGGGCATTTGCCGCCGGGCTGGCCGCACGCGGCGAGGATGTGTTCGTCGGCGGCGCCAGCGCCTACTCGACGCTCGGCTTCTTCCGCGATCCGCTCCTCAGCAGCGTGCTGGCCCTGCCGGACGATTCGCTGGTGGAGCTGCTGTTCCACGAGCTGGCGCACCAGCAGTTCTACGTCGCAGGTGACACCGCCTTCAACGAGAGCTTTGCCACGCTGGTGGCGCAGGAGGGCATGGTGCGCTGGTTCAGCGCGCGGGGCGATGCGGCAGGCCTGTGCCGGTTCCTCGTTGGCCTGGATCGCGAGCGCCAGGTCCATCACCTGCTCGACGAGGCGCGGGCAGGCCTGCGCGCCGCCTATGCTTCGGGAGCTGACGATGGATCACGGCGCGCCGCCAAGGCGGCTGTCATCGGGCAATTGCGCCAGCGCTATGCCACGCTTCGCGCCGGCTGGGGCGCACCGCCGTATTTCGACGGCTGGTTCACCGGAACCCTCAACAACGCACGGCTCGGTGCCATGGCGGCCTACGATCGCCATGTCGGCACCCTGCGGGTCATCCTCGAGAGCGAGGCCGGTGACCTGCCGACGTTCTACCGGCGCGTGGCCCGGCTCGGCGAGCTGCCGGCAGGCGACCGCGCCGAGGTGCTGCAGGAGATCCGGCGACCCAGCCTGCGCGGGCCCGATCCGGCCTGTGCGACGGGCCTCAGCGGACCTGCAGCAGCAGGTCCCGCGAGCCGCGGCGGATCGACAGGATGAGGAGTGACTGCTGGCTGGCTGCGGCCTGCAGCTCCTTCACCGTGCGCACCCGCACGCGGTTCACGGCGACGATGAGGTCATTGGGACGCAGGCCGCGTTCGGCGGCCGGGCTACCCGGTTCCACCGAGACGACCTGCACCGCCGGGCCGTTGAAGCCGCCGCCTTCGCCGCCGTAGTTGGCGAGCTCGGCGCCCTCCAGGCCGGAGTGGATATCCGCGGCGCCGACCTTCTCGGCGGCCTCGCGTTCGTCGAGCTGCGCGGTCACGCTGCGCTTCTTGCCGTCGCGCAGCAGGTCGAGCCGTACCTTTTCGCCACTGCGCTTCACGCCGATGGTCGCGCGCAGGTTCGAGGCACTGCGAATGGGCTCGCCATCCACCGCGACGATGACGTCGCCCACCTGCACGCCGGCCTTCTCGGCGGCGGAGCCCTGCGTCACTTCCTGCACCAGCGCTCCCTCGTGGGCATCGACGCCATAAGCCTTGGCGGTATCGACGCTGAAGTCGCTGATGCTGACGCCCAGCAGGCCGCGGCGGACTTTCCCGTACTGGAGGATCTGCGCCATGATCGATTTGGCGATGTTCACCGGGATGGCGAAGCCGATGCCGATGTTGCCGCCGCTGTTGGAGAAGATCGCCGAATTGATGCCCACCAGCTCGCCGCGCAGGTTGATGAGGGCGCCGCCGGAGTTTCCGGGATTGATGGAGGCGTCGGTCTGGATGAAATCCTCGTAGCCGTCGGGGCTGATGCCGCTGCGGCCGAGCGCGCTGACGATGCCCGAGGTGACGGTGTGCTGCAGCCCGAAGGGGTTGCCGATGGCCACCACGAAGTCGCCGACCTGCACCTGGTCGGAATTGCCGAGCGGAATCTGCGTCAGCTGGCCGGGTTCGGCAAGTTTCAGCACGGCGATGTCGGTGCCGTCGTCGGAGCCGACTACGGTTGCCTTCAGGCTGCGGTTGTCCTCGAGCACCACCTCGATCTCGTTGGCATTCTCGATGACGTGGTGATTGGTGAGGACGTAGCCGTTGCGGGCATCGACGATGACTCCCGAGCCGGCGCTGCGAACCTCGCGCTTGCGTTCCTGCTGCTGGGGCGGCACGCCGAAGAAGCGGCGGAAGAAGGGGTCGTCCATCAGCGGGTTCGGCGGCGCGTTGACCGTGCCGCGGGTGGCGATGCTGACCACGGCGGGGGATACCTGCTTGACCAGTGGCGCCAGGGTCGGCATGGACTGGTCACCGACCACCGCCGGCATCGCCGCCGGGAGGAGCTGGGGCAGGGCGAGGCCGCTGGCCAGGACTATCGCCTTCATCCACTTCATGGTCATCGTGGTTCCTTCGGAAATGCGTGCGGCTGTCTGTCGGAGAGCCCGCGCATCATAAGCGCTTTCGCCGGGCGGGCAACGAGGGCGGGCGTGGCACGGGCGCTGCCTTTGTGGTGCGGTCGCCGGGGGGTGCCAGACGGTGAAAAACCTGTGGAAAGTGGGGGGATGTCCTGGGTACAGGAACCACAAGATATTGTGTTTTCCAGTCGCCGCAGGCAGTTAGGCGCACCCTGCTGATGATTTTTTGATCAACTTGAGACCGATTGTTCAAGTAGCTGTATTTAAAGAAGAAAAGATGGCCTGTACGATGAGCTCGAATCCTTGACAGGCTTGTGGACCGGACATACCCTAGCTTTCGGCCGGCACAACATCTTGTGCCGCCGCTTCAGTGATCCCTTCCGTGGCCGGCGCCCTGCGCTGGCAGCCGGAAAGTCGCTGAAAGGCGGTGGCGGGACCGGCCGGGGGTGGATGCTGGCGGGGATGGTGCGGCGCGTGCCGCTTGTGCTCTCGGGGGTAAGAAGTCGCAATGAAAACGGCTGTCCAAATCGATCGTGCCAAGGCACCGGGCATCTCCTTCCAGGAGGCCTCGGTCGACATCTGGGACAAGAAGTACCGGCTCAAGTCGAAGACCGACGAGGTCATCGACGAAACCATGGACGATACCTACAAGCGCATCGCCCTGGCGCTGGCCGGGGTGGAGCCCGAGGCCGGGCGGGAGCGCTGGTTCGAGGCCTTCCTCTGGGCCCTGCGTCGGGGAGCCATCCCGGCCGGGCGCATCGTTTCCAACGCCGGTGCCCGCGAGCACAAGCCGGCCACGTCCACCATCAACTGCACGGTGTCCGGCAGCATCGGCGACTCCATGCACACCATCCTGGAGAAGGTCCACGAGGCGGGCCTGACGCTCAAGGCGGGCTGTGGCATCGGTTACGAGTTCTCCACGCTGCGCCCGCGCGGGGCCTATGTCAGCGGCGCCGGGGCCTACACCTCGGGCCCGATGTCCTTCATGGATATCTACGACAAGATGTGCTTCACGGTGTCCTCGGCCGGCGGGCGGCGCGGCGCCCAGATGGGTACCTTCGACGTCGGTCATCCCGATGTCCTCGATTTCGTCCGCGCCAAGCGCGAGAACGGGCGGCTGCGGCAGTTCAACCTCTCGCTGCTGGTTACCGATGATTTCATCCGTGCCGTCAAGGCCAACCAGCCCTGGCCGCTGGTGTTCCCGCTGGACGCCCGGCAGCTCGGCCAGGAGGACCTGGACCTCAACGACCCGGAGCAGGTCGTCTGGCGTGACTGGCCGATCACCGAGGGCTATGTCACCAATGACCGGGGCGAGGTGGCCTGCCGCGTCTACAAGCGCCTGCCGGCGCAGCGTGTCTGGGACCTGATCATGGCCTCGACCTACGATTTCGCCGAACCAGGATTCGTGCTCGTCGACCGCGTCAACGAGATGAACAACAACTGGTTCGAAGAGACCATCCGCGCCACCAACCCCTGCGGCGAGCAACCCCTGCCGCCCTACGGCTCCTGCCTGCTGGGCTCGGTCAACCTCACCAAGTTCGTGCTCGATCCCTTCACCGAGACGGCCCGTTTCGACTGGGACGAGTTCCGTCGCGTCGTCTGCGTGTTCACCCGCATGCTGGACAACGTCGTGGAGATCAATGGTCTGCCGCTTCCGCAGCAGCGCGAGGAGATCCATCGCAAGCGCCGCCACGGCATGGGCTTCCTCGGCCTGGGCTCGGCCATGGCCATGCTTCGCCTGCGCTACGGCTCGCCGCAGTCCGTGCAGTTCACCGAGGATGTTTCGCGCGAGATGGCGCTCGCGGGCTGGGAGACCGCGCTGGAACTCGCCCGCGAGAAGGGGCCGGCGCCGATCATGCTGGAGGAGTTCACCGTCAGCCGCGAGATGCTGCGCAAGCGCCCGGAGATGGCCGCCGATGGCTGGAAGGTCGGCGACCGCATACCGGGCCGCATCCTCCATGCACGCTACAGCCGCTACATGCAGCGTCTCGCCCAGGTGGCGCCCGAGCTGGTGCGGGAGCTGGAGGAGACCGGGGCGCGCTTTACCCACCACAGCTCGATCGCGCCCACCGGCACCATTTCCCTGTCGCTGGCCAACAATGCCAGCAACGGCATCGAGCCGAGCTTCGCCCACCACTATTTCCGCAATGTCATCCGCGAGGGGCGCAAGACCAAGGAGAAGGTGGACGTGTTCTCTTTCGAGCTGCTGGCCTACCGCCAGCTCGTCAATCCCGACGCCATGCCGGGTTCGACCAGGACCGACGAGCGGCTGCCCGACTATTTCGTCGCCGCCGAGGAGGTCACCCCGGTGGAGCATGTGGACATCCAGGCCGCGGCGCAGAAGTGGGTGGATTCCTCCATTTCCAAGACGGCCAACGTGCCCACGGACTTTCCCTACGAGAAGTTCAAGGACATCTATCTGTATGCCTACGAGAAGGGCCTGAAGGGCTGCACCACCTTCCGCTTCAATCCCGAGGCGTTCCAGGGCGTGCTGGTCAAGGAGAAGGACCTGCAGAACACCCAGTACACCTTCGTGCTGGACGACGGCAGCGAGGTTACCCTGCGGGGTGACCAGGAAGTGGAGTACGACGGCGAGGTGCACACCGCCGCCAACCTGTTCGATGCCCTCAAGGAGGGCTACTACGGCAAGTTCTGAGCAACTGCCGCACAGCGCAACGGAGAGCAAATCATGTCGAAGATCAGCATCGACAAGAAGATCGTCGGTTACCGGGTGGAGGGTGCCGATGCCAGGGCCGCGGAGGCGAAGGCCGCGAAGCCGGCCGTCCGCGAGGTCAGCGCCGACGGCAAGGTCGTGCGCATGCACGAGAAGCTGGAGCGCCCGGAGATGCTGCTCGGCTCCACCTACAAGGTGAAGACGCCGGTCTCCGACCACGCCATGTACGTGACCATCAACGACATCATCCTCAACCAGGGCACGGAGTACGAGCAGCGCCGGCCGTTCGAGATCTTCATCAACTCGAAAAACCTCGACCACTACCAGTGGATCGTCGCGCTCACCCGGCTCATGTCCGCGGTGTTCCGCAAGGGCGGCGACGTGACGTTCATGGTGGACGAGCTCAAGGCGGTTTTCGACCCGCGCGGTGGCTACTGGCAGCCTGGTGGCAAGTTCATGCCGTCGATCATTGCCGAGCTGGGCCATATCGTCGAGCGGCACCTCAGGTCGATCGGCCTGTTGCCCGCGGACTCGCTCGACGAGCAGCAGAAGCGCCTGGTGGAGATGAAGCGCAAGGAGTACGAGGAGCGCAATCGCCAGCAGGATGCCTTTTCCAAGGGGCACCATCCCGACGGCGCCCAGCTCTGCAAGGTCTGCAACACCACCGCCGTGGTGATGATGGACGGCTGCCTCACCTGCCTCGCCTGCGGCGACTCGAAGTGCGGGTGAAAGCCGCCGTGCGGCCCGGAAGCGGTCATCGCCATTGCTGAACCGCCCGGCCCCGCTTCAGCGCCTTCATGGCCGTGCTTCACGCCGTCGCGGATCGCCCGGAGGCAGGGTCCTCCGAACAAAGCGAATAACGAGGAGCGACTTCGGAGGGCCCCGCCGCAAGGGCGCCACGATCCCACGGCCCCTGTAGACTAGGCCCATGCCCGCTCCGACCCGCACACCATGAGCCTCGCCATCCCCGACTTCTCCACCGTCCGGGCACTGGTCGCCGGCGACGTCATGCTCGACCAGTACTGGTTCGGGCCCACCTCGAGGATCTCCCCCGAAGCCCCCGTGCCGGTGGTCAAGGTCACGCAATCCCAGGCGCGGCCCGGCGGCGCGGCCAACGTCGCCGTCAACCTCGCCAGCCTCGGCGTGCGCACCACGCTCGCGGGCGTCGTCGGCCAGGATGCGGGCGGCGGCCTGTTGCGCCAGGCACTCGGTGAACGTGGCATCGCTCTGGACTTCGTCGAGTCGGGCGCCCGTCCCACCATCACCAAGCTGCGCGTGCTGAGCCGCAATCAGCAGCTGATCCGCCTCGATACGGAAGACGCTTTCGGCCCGGAGGAGTCCCGCCTGCTGCTGGAGCGCGTGCGCAGGGGAGCCGCCGCGGCCTCCGTGTGCATCCTTTCCGATTACGGCAAGGGCAGCCTGCTCGAGATGACCGCGCTGGTTGACGTGGCGCGAGCGGCACGGCTGCCGGTGCTGGTGGACCCGAAGGGCACCGATTTCGCGCGCTACCGTGGCGCCACGCTGCTGACCCCCAACCTGGCGGAGTTCGAGGCTGTGGCCGGGACGGCCAGCTCGGATGCGAACCTGGCGGCGCGCGCGCGGCGCATGCGTGACGATCTGGGGCTGGAGGCGCTGGTGGTCACCCTGGGCGAGCGCGGCATGATGGTGGTCACCGGCGCGGCCGAGGCCGTGTTCATGCCGGCCCGCGCCCGCGAGGTGTTCGATGTCACGGGCGCCGGCGATACCGTGATCGCCGCGCTGGCGGCCGGCCTCGGCGCCGGCATGACGCTGACGGACGCGGCGGCGCTCGCCAACGTCGCCGCCGGCATCGTCGTGCGCAAGATCGGCGTTGCCTCGGCGACGCCGATGGAACTGCGCCAGGAACTGCACGAGCACGGGCTGGGTGGCCGCGGCATCGTCGCTCGCGAGGACATCGCCCGCACCATCGGCGAAGCCCGTGCCCGGGGCGAGCGCCTGGTGATGACCAACGGCGTCTTCGACATCCTGCATGCCGGCCATGTGGGTTACCTCGAGGAGGCCAAGGCCCGCGGCGATCGGCTGCTGGTCGCGGTCAACGACGATGAGTCCGTGCGCCGCCTCAAGGGCCCGGAACGGCCCGTCAATCCGCTGGCGGACCGCATGGCGGTGCTGGCGGCCCTGGCCGCTGTGGACTGGGTGGTGCCGTTCAGCGAGGACACACCGGCCGCCCTCATCGGCGAGGTGTTGCCCGACGTCCTGGTCAAGGGTGGCGACTACCGGCCTGAGGACATCGCCGGCGGGCCGGCGGTCATCGCCCATGGCGGGCGGGTCGAGGTGTTGCCGTTCCGGGAGGGCCGCTCGACGACGCGCATCCTGGAAGCCATCCGCAAGCGGCGCTGAACCCCGCACCGTGCGCCTGGCCTACATCCTGCTGTCCTGGCTGCTGGCGCCGGTGTTCGTCGGGCACCTGTTGTGGCGCAGCCTGAGCCAGCCCGGCTACCGGCGGCGCATCGGCGAGCGTTTCGGCTTCGGCTTCGAGCGGCTCCCTGCGCCGAGCATCTGGATCCATGCGGTGTCCGTGGGCGAGGTCACGGCGGCCGCACCGCTGCTGCGGACGCTGCGGCAGCGCTTCCCGGCCACGCCCATCGTCGTCACGACCATGACGCCCACCGGCTCGCAGCGGGCCCGCGACCTGTTCGGCAGCACGGTCACCCACTGCTACGTTCCCTACGATGCCCCCGGGTCGGTACGCCGCTTCTTCGACTGGGCGCGGCCCGAGCTGGCGGTGGTGCTGGAAACCGAGATCTGGCCGAACCTCTACTCCGAGTGCGGCCGGCGCTCGGTGCCGCTGGTGCTGGCCAGCGCGCGGGTCTCGGTGAAGTCGCTGCGCCGCTACCGCATCCTGTTCGGCCTGATCCGCGACACCCTGGCCCATGGCATCGTCATCGGCGCGCAGAGCGTGGCAGACGCCGAGCGCTTCCGTGCGCTGGGCGCCAACCGCGACCGCACCCACGTGACCGGCAACATCAAGTTCGATTTCGAACTGGGCCCGGCCGTGGCCGGGCGCGGTCGCGAATTCCGCGCACTGCATGCGCCGGGCCGGGCGGTGTGGATCGGCGCCAGCACGCACCAGGACGAGGAGCAGGTGCTGATCGAGGCACATCGTGAAGTGCTGCGCCAGGATCCGTCCGCGCTGCTGATCCTGGTGCCGCGCCACCCGGAGCGCTTCGTTGCGGTCGCGGCGTTGCTGGAGCGCGCGGGGCTGGCGACCGTTACGCGCAGCAGCGGGCTGACCTGCGCCCCGGAGACCCAGGTCTTCCTCGGCGACAGCATGGGCGAGCTGACCCTGCTCTATGCCGCCTCGGACGTGGCCTTCGTCGGCGGCAGCCTGGTGCAGGTCGGCGGCCACAACCTGCTGGAGCCGGCAGCGCTGGGCCTGCCTTCCATCACCGGGCCCTACAACTTCAACGCGCCGGACATCGCCGACCTGCTGATGGAACGCGGTGCGACGACGGTGGCACGGGATGCCGGCGGGATTGCCAGGGAGGTCCTCGCATTGCTGGCGGACCCGGCCGAGCGCAGCCGGCGCGGGCAGGCGGGCCTGGATGCCCTGGCCAGCAACCGGGGCGCGGTCAACCGCCTGCTGGCCCTGGTGGAGCCGCTGGCGGTACCGCCGGCCGACGGCTGAAGGGCGCTATTGCTGCTGGGCAGGGGCCGCGGCGGGCGCCGGGGTCGCCTCCGCCGGCGCGGGTGCCGACGACAGCCAGGCGTTGGCCCGCTGCACGTCTTCGTCGCCGAGCGTACCCGCTGCCTGCTTCAGCTTCAGGACGTCGACGATGTAGTCGTAGCGGCTGCGGGCGTAATTCGTCTCGGCCTGGTAGAGCAGGCGGCGCGCATCGAGGACATCGACGGTCGTGCGGGTGCCGACCTCGAAGCCGGCTTCCGTGGCCTGCAGCGCCGTCTGGGCTGATTTCAATGCCTGCTGCAGCGCCTTTACTCCGGAGATGTCGGTGATCACCGCCTGGTAGGCATCGCGCGTCGAGCGCTCGGTCTCGCGTGCCGTGCGCTCCAGCCGTTCCTTGGAGGCGCGGTGCTGATACACCGCCTGCTGCACCTTCGAGCTGGTGGCGCCGCCGCTGAAGATCGGCAGGGTGGCCTGCAGGCTGATGAGGTCGGAGGTCTGGTCGAAGGATGTCGAGCCAATGCTCAGGCTGGTGTTGTTGTTGCTGGTGAAGCTGCCGTTGGTCTTGCCGTCCTGGCTGCTGTCGCTGCGACTCATCACCAGATCCACCGTCGGCAGGTGCCCGGAGCGGGCGATGCTGATGTTGTCGCGCGCGATGTCGGCGCCGAGCTGTGCCGACTGCAGGCCCAGGTTCTGCTGCAGGGCAACCTCGACCCACTGGTTCTCGTCGGCCGGATCGGGCGGGATCAGCGGCAGGTCGTCCTTCGGCTTGGCGAGTACGCCGGGAGAATCACCGACGATCTCGCGCAGCGCTTCCTTGCTGTTGGCAAGCTGGCGCTTGGCGACGATCTCGGCGGCCACCGCCTGGTCGTATCCCGCCTGCGCTTCCTGCACGTCGGTGATGGCGATCAACCCGACCTCGAAGCGCTTCTGGGCCTGCTCCAGCTGGCGGCCAATGGCTTCGCGGGCGGCGACATTGGCCGCCAGGGTGTCTTCCGCGGCCAGCACGTTGAAGTAGGCATCGGCCACCCGGGTGTACAGGGCGAGCTCGGCCACCCGGTAGTCCATGTCGGCCTGCAGCGACTGCTTGTCGGCCTGGCGGTAGCGCACCCACTGGTCCCAGCGGAACACGGTCTGGCGCAGCTGCAGGCCCCAGTCGGTCTGGTCCGTGCGGGTGTTGGAGATCGTGGTGCCGAAGATCGAGCCGAAGGACACGCCGCTGCGGTCGCCGTTGGTCTGGGTCTGCCCGAAGTCGCCCGTGGCCGAGATCTGCGGCAGCAGGGCGCCCAGCGCCTGGGGCTTGCCCTCGCGGGTGGCCATCCGGGTGGCTTCGGCCTCCCTCAGCTGCGGGTCGTTCTGGCGGGCGAGCTGGTAGACCTCCCAGAGGGTGTCGCCCCGGGCGAAGGGTGCGATGAGGAGGAGGGCGCAAAGCCCGAGACCGCTGATTCTGGATGCCATGTTCACCATTCCGCGTGCCGGGCCTGGCGGGATGCGCCCTGCGAGCGACACAGACTAAAGGAATCCCCGCCGGGCTCCGAGTCCCATACTGTAACGTTTTGTAACGGCGGGCGGGCAACCGATCCGCCGCAAGTCTCCGGCCTGCCCGGCGGCACCCGGGAGGTCAGAAGGCGAAACGGTCGGGGCGCGGCGCGTGGTCCAGCGGCGGCAGGCTGGTCTCGAAGAGCGATTCGCCGAGCACGGTGCCGTGTTCCTCGCGCTTCAGCAGCCAGGCTTCCATGGCCGGCGGCTCGCCGACGACGACGAACATGCGCCCGCCCGGCGCCAGCCACTCCTGGAAGCGTGTATCGGGAAGGGGCAGCGAGCCGGTGACGGCGATGCAGTCGAACGGGCCCGGTGGTTGCCAGGCAAAGGCATCCTGCGTCAGGACTTCGCAGTTGGTGGCACCTGCGCCGTGCAGGGCCCGGCGCGCCGCATCGGCCAGCTCGTGGCGGATTTCCAGGCTGGTTACCTGCGCCCCGAGGCGGGCCAGGCAGGCGCTGAGGAAGCCACTGCCGGTGCCGATCTCGAGGATGCGGTCCGCCGGGGTGATGGCCAGTGCCTGCAGGATGCGGCCGGCGACCTGTGGCGTGAGCATCTCCTGGCCGCCCGGCAGCGGTATGGCCGTATCGGCAAAGGCCACGCGGCGGTAGGCGGCGGGCACGAAGCGTTCGCGCGGCACCTCGCTCATGACCTGCAGGACCTGCGCATCGAGCACCGATCCGGCACGGACCTGCTGGCTGATCATCTGCTGGCGGGCTGCGTCATTCATCGTCGATGGCGCCGGGAGTCGCGCTGGGTCGCCGGGAGGCCGCAAGGGTAAGGAGTTTGGTCGTTGCAGACAAGGCGTAGGCCACCATCGATTATGGTGAAAACCGCCGGTGCCCGCCGGCGGCCATGGGCTATGCTGTCGGAAAACCAAGGCCGGACAGGATGTTCGGCGTCACGAACCCCATGACAAGGCCGGAACACGGCGACAGGCGGCAGTGGTGGCTGCAATGACCGATTTCTGGCTGGTCGGCTCGCTGGCACTCGGCTGCGTCGGCCTCGCCGGCATCGCCGGCGTGCTCTGGCTGGCGCTGCGCCGCCAGGCCAGCCACCTCGCGGCCCTGCAGAAGGACGTCATGGATGTCGCCGAGACGGCATCCTTCGGCAAGCGGGTGGACTACCCGCGCAACATCCCCGGCCTCGCCGGCCTCGGCGAGACCATCAACCGCCTGTTCGACGCGCTGCAGACGCGCGACCGGCAGGTGAGGGAGCGCGAGGTGCTGTTCGCGGACCTCGCCAATACCATGCCCGAGGCCGTGGTCGTGCACCGCGAGCGCATCATCTTCGCCAATCGCGTCGCGGCGGGATTGCTCGGCGTCACGCCCGAACAGCTGGTGGGCCGCCCGGTGACCGATCTGGTGCGCCCGGCCTACCGTGCGATGACCCGCAGCGCCGTCACCCGGCGCCTGGCCGGGGAGATCCTCCCGGAGAACATGGAGGTGCAGCTGATCAATGGCGAGGAGGCCGGGATGTGGGCCGAAGTCAGCGGTGGCGTCATCGACTACCGCGGCCAGCGCGCCATCCTCACCATTGCCCGCGACATCAGCTACCGGAAGAACCTCGAGACCAGCCTGGGGCGCGGCAAGCAGCAGGCGCAGGTCACCCTGGAGTCCATCGGCGAGGGCGTCATCACCGCGGATGCCAGCGGCCTCATCGACTACATGAACACGGCGGCGGAGAAGCTCACCGGCATCGCCCGCGAGCTCGCCATCGGCCGGCGCATGCCGGACATCGTCAAGCTGGTCGACGAGGCCGACCGGCGCGATCTCGGCGACCCCATCCAGCGCTGCCTCAGCGACCGCCGCCGCGTGAACATGGGCCGGCGCGCCATGATGCTCTCGACCGCCGGCGGCAAGGAGCTGTCCATCGAGCTGACCGCCTCGCCCATCAAGGGGCCCGGGGAGGTCATCGCCGGCGCGGTGGTGATCATGCACGACGTGTCCGAGATGCGCGGCCTCACCAAGCGCATGAGCTACCAGGCCACGCATGACGCATTGACCGGCCTGATGAACCGCCGCGAGTTCGAGCGGCGCCTGGAGGAGGCGCTGCAGTCGGTGCGCGAGCAGGATGTGACCCACGTGCTCTGCTATCTCGACCTCGACCGCTTCAAGCCGGTCAACGACAGCTGCGGCCATGTCGCCGGCGACGCCCTGCTGCGGGCCATCGCCGCGCTGATCCGCGACAAGGTGCGCGAATCCGACGCCGTGGCGCGGCTGGGTGGTGACGAATTCGGCGTGCTGCTGCTCGGCTGCCCGCTGGAGAAGGCCCGCCAGATCGCCGACGACGTCTGCACCGCGGTGCGCGACTACCGCTTCACCTGGCAGGACAAGGTCTTCCAGATCGGCGTCAGCATCGGCCTGGTGGAGATCGGCCGCGACAGCGCCTCCATCGAGGACATCCTCGGCGCGGCGGATTCCGCCTGCTATGTCGCCAAGCAGGAGGGTCGCGGCCAGGTGCACGTCTATTCCGCCCGTGACGAGGTATCCGCGCGGCAGCGGGGCGAGATCTACTGGCTGCGGCAGCTGCAGGCGGCCCTCAAGGAGAATCGCCTGGAACTGCATGTGCAGCCGGTCCTGTCAGTGGCCGGCAAGCCGGCGCAGGGGCCGGCCATGGAGGTGTTCCTGCGCCTCACCGACGAGACGGGCAAGCTGGTGCAGCCGCGCGAGTTCCTGCAGGCTGCCGAGCGCTACCACCTCATGGGCAGCCTCGACCGCTGGGTGGTGCGCACCACGCTGGCAGCGATGGGCCAGGGGACGATCCGCGTGCCCGAGAACCGCAGCTGTTCCATCAACCTGTCGGGGCAGAGCCTGGGCGAGGATGATTTCCTCGAGTTCGTGGTCGAGTGCCTGGACCACAGCCAGGTGCCGCCGTCACAGCTGTGCTTCGAGGTGACGGAAACCGCGCTCATGGCCGATCCGGAGCGGGCCGCGCGCTTCGCCAGCGTGCTGCACGGCATGGGCTGCCAGTTCGGCCTCGACGACTTCGGCAGCGGCGTCGGCGCGCTGGCCAGCCTGCGCGGGCTGGACATCGACTACCTGAAGATCGACGGTGCCTACACGCGCGAATTGCGCGGCGATACCGTCAACGGCCAGGTGGTGGCGGCGATCACCCGGCTGGCGCGCACCATCGGCTTCAAGGTGGTCGCCGAGCAGGTGGAGACACAGGCCGACTTCGACGCCCTGCGCGAGATGGGCGTGGACTTCATCCAGGGGTACTACATCGAGCGGCCGCAGCGCATCGGCGAGGCCGGGGCAGTGAGCATGGCTGTCCACTGACCCGGCCGGCCGGCGGCGCGGGGTGCAGGCGCTCCCTCAGGAGCGGTGCAGCGACTTGACGTACTCGGCGAGCGACTGCAGCTGGTCCGGGGAGATCATCGGCCAGGGGGCCATCAGCGGCGAGCCGCCGTGCTTGGCGGCGCCGTCGTGGACGATGGCCTTGATGTCGGCGATGTCACCCTTGCTGCCATTGCCGTCGACGTCGTACTTGAACATGGCATCGGCGAAGTCCGCCGGCTTGGGATTGAGGCCCGCCGACGCCGGGCCATCGCCCTTGCCGGTGGTGCCGTGGCAGCTGACGCAATAGGTCTGGAAGACCTTCTCGCCCTCGGCGGTCGACGTAGCCGTGGTCGCGGCGGGTGCCGGCGAACTGGCGGTGTCGGTTGCAGCCGGCGTCTGGGCCGGAGCCGGCGCTGCGGCCGGGGCACTGGCGGCAGGGGGCGCGTCGGCGGGTTTCTTCGGTGCGCAGCCCGGTGCAACGACCAGTGCGGCCAGCGCAAACGGCAGCATCATGCCGTGGGTACGGAAAGTCATGGCTTGCTCCTCGATTACGGGACGGGGTGCGGGTGAATCGGGAATCGAACCACCCGTGGCTGCATAGTCTGCGCCAAATCCGCGGCAGCGTAAATTTCCCGCGCGCGGATCTGCTTCAGCGCGGCTTGCCGGCGGGCGCGTCCAGCGCGGGGGCCGTGCCGCGGGGCAGGCCCTGGTCGGCGGAGTAGACGAGGACCTCGCGCTGCGCGACCGGCATGGTGATGCCGGCCTCGCGGAACAGGCGCCAGATCGCCCGGTTGACGTCCGAGCGCACGTTGTTGACGCCGTTCTGCGGGTCGGAGATCCAGAAGCGCAGCTCCAGGTCCATGCCGATCTCGTTGAACTGCATCAGCCGCGATACCGGTGCCGGCTCGTGCAGCACGCGCCGGTGGCCCGCCGTGGCGCGCAGCAGGATCTCCAGCGCCAGCTCCGGATCGTCGCGGTAGCTGATGCGCACCGGCAGCTTGAGCCGGATGCGACGGTCCGAGTAACTCCAGTTGATCACCGGATTCATGATCAGCTGCTGGTTCGGCACCAGCGTCTCGACGCCATCGCGGTCCCGCACCACGACATAGCGGCCGCGCAGCGCCTCCACCCAGCCGAAGTTCTCGGTGCTGGTGCCGGTATGCCCGGTGAAGCTGATGACGTCGCCCGGCTTGATGGACTTGTCCATCAGCAGCACGAAGCCGCTGACGAAGTTGCTGGCGATGGCCTGCAGACCGAAGCCCAGGCCGAGGCCGATGGCGCCGGTCAGCACGGTGAGCGCCGTGAGGTCGACGCCCGCGGCGTTGATGCCCAGCATGACGCCGAGTCCGACCAGCGAGAAATACGTGGACTTGGTGATGCCGATGCGGGTGGAGATGGCGAGGCTCTCGATGCGCATGACACGCTGCTCGATGGCCCGCGCCACCACCGAGGCGATCAGCGCGAAGCCGCCGATGACCACCAGCCCCTTGAGCAGCGCCCATAGCGTGAACTGCGCCTTGCCGGGCAGGAGGTCGATGGCGTCGAGGACGCTCTCCAGCATGCCGAACCAGCCGACCAGCTGCGAGGCGACCACCAGCCACAGCACCGCGGTGACGCGCAGCTCCCAGGCCCGCACCCAGCCACGATCGCCGAACAGCAGGCGCAGCAGGTAGACACCGAGGCGCACCAGCATCAGCGCCGCCAGCAGCTGCAGCGCGGTGTCGATCAGGCGCGTGCCGAGGCCGCCCGCGGCCAGCGCGGCGCGCGCGGTGAGCATCAGCAGCAGCGCGGCCAGGAAGCCGGCCTGCATCGCCAGGCCCTCGACCAGCCGTGCACGCCAGCGGACCGCGTCAGGCCTGCGCGCGCGGCGCTGCTGCCAGCGATGCGCGGCGCGGGAGGCAACCAGCGCGGCGATCACGGCCACCACCAGCGTCACCAGCTGCGTGAGCGCCAGTGGCTCGGTCCATCGGTCGAAAAAAGCCTGCAGCGTATCGGCGCTGGCGTCCATCGGTTCCTGTGCCCGGGGCAATGGTCAGCGGGACGATGCCGGCCGATAGCTTAGCGAAGCCGTCCTGAGGGCACCATGGGCGAAGCGGCGCGGGTCACGACGCTGCCGGAGGGTGCAAGCGCAGGATGGGCCGCGTGTGCGGGCTCCAGCCGAAGTGGACGAAGGGCGCGGTGCTGAACAGCGAGAGCTGCAGTCCACCGGCGACGAGGAAGGTGGCGCTCGCCAGCCTGCGGATACCGAGGCGCCGGTGCGCCGCGAGCGAGCCCGGGTTGAACGCCGAGATCCGCGACAGGCTCCAGCGCACGCCGCCGGCGGCGAGGTGGATATTGGCGCCTTCCCAGAGCCGGGCGAAGGCGCGGCTGAGGCGGAACGCGGGTTCGACGTGGACGTCGAAGTCCCACGCGCATTGCCCGGGATCACGCAGCTCGTAGCGGCAACGCACCTCGTCTTCCTCGTAGTGCCGCCGGGCGATCCACAGGAATCCGGCGAAGCGTCCCCGGCTCTCGGCGACGAGGCATTCGGCGCCGTCGGCGAAGCGGCGCGCGATGACCGCCCGTTCGCGTGGAAACTGCCCGGTCACCGGATCACCGGCAGCGACGAGCCGCACTGCCAGCGAGGCATTCGGCGGCGGTGGCGCGGGCCGTGGAACCGGCTGGGCGACGATGTGGTAGCGGACCAGGCGGCAGCGGCCGCGGCTGATCCGGTCGAGCAGGCCGGAGGCGAGGTACAGGCAGCCCTCGAACAGGCCGAACTCGCGCAAGGCGCCCGTCAGGCGCTGCAGGAGCGGAGTTGCCGGCGCTGGCTGAATCGGGCGGTCCCCGCTGCCGTACCGCTCAGCGAGAAGCCCCGCGGCGCGGGGCCCCTGCACCTGCCGGCCACACCAGGCCCCGCAGCCCGCGCGGGGGCCTCACAGCAACGGCACCAGCAGCAGCGCCACGATGTTGATGATCTTGATCAGCGGGTTGATGGCCGGGCCGGCGGTGTCCTTGTAGGGATCGCCGACGGTGTCGCCGGTGACCGCGGCCTTGTGGGTGTCCGAGCCCTTGCCGCCGAAGTTGCCTTCCTCGATGTACTTCTTGGCATTGTCCCAGGCACCGCCGCCGGTGCACATGGAGATGGCGACGAACAGGCCCGTGACGATGGTGCCGATCAGCATGCCGCCGAGTGCGCGGATGCCGGCGCCCGGACCCATCGCCAGGTTGACCAGCATCGCCAGGGCCACCGGCACCAGGATCGGCAGCACCGAGGGCACCACCATTTCCTTGATCGCCGCGCGGGTGAGCAGGTCCACCGCCTTGGAGTAGTCGGGTTTGGCCTTGCCCTCCATGATGCCCTTGATCTCGCGGAACTGGCGGCGGACCTCGGTCACCACCGAGCCTGCGGCACGGCCTACGGCCTCCATGGCCATGGCGCCGAACAGGTAGGGCACCAGGCCGCCGATGAACAGGCCGATGATCACCGCCGGGTCGGACAGGCTGAAGGCCTGCAGCTTGCCCTCGATCTCCAGCTTGTGCGTGTAGTCGGCGAACAGCACCAGCGCGGCGAGGCCGGCCGAGCCGATGGCGTAGCCCTTGGTCACCGCCTTGGTGGTGTTGCCGACGGCGTCGAGCGCGTCGGTGATGGTGCGCACGCTCTTCGGCAGGCCGGACATCTCGGCGATGCCGCCGCCGTTGTCGGTGATCGGGCCGTAGGCGTCGAGCGCGACGATCATGCCCGTCATCGACAGCATGGCGGTGGCGGCAGTGGCGATGCCGTAGAGGCCGCCCAGGGTGTAGGCGCCCCAGATGGCGGCACAGACTGCGAGCACGGGCAGCGCGGTGGACTTCATGGAGACAGCCAGCCCCGCGATGATGTTGGTGGCGTGGCCCGTCTGCGAAGCCGATGCGACGTAGCGCACCGGGGCGTACTCGGTGGCGGTGTAGTACTCGGTGATCCAGATCAGCACGCCCGTCAGCACCAGGCCGATGACCGCGCAGCCGAACAGGGCACCGGCCTTGGCACCCATCATGGCGGTGGTCACCGGGTAGAAGGCGATGAGGGCGATGACGCCGGAGACGATCACGCCGCGGTAGAGCGCGTTCATGATCTTGCCGCCCTCGGCGGCCTTGACGAAGAAGGTGCCGATGATCGAGGCGACGATCGATACCGCGCCCAGCACCAGCGGGTAGGCGATGTAGGCCAGGTCCAGCGAGCCGTCGGCGGTCTTGAACAGCAGGCCGCCCAGCACCATGGTGGCAACCAGCGTCACGGCGTAGGTCTCGAAGAGGTCGGCCGCCATGCCGGCGCAGTCGCCCACGTTGTCGCCCACGTTGTCGGCGATGACCGCCGGGTTGCGCGGGTCGTCCTCGGGAATGCCGGCCTCGACCTTGCCCACCAGGTCGGCGCCGACGTCGGCGCCCTTGGTGAAGATGCCGCCGCCGAGCCGGGCGAAGATCGAGATCAGCGAGCCGCCGAAGGCCAGGCCCACCAGCGCATGCAGCGCATGCTCGTCGCCGACCATGCCGCGCAACACGGCAAAGTAGCCGGCGACGCCCAGCAGGCCCAGGCCCACCACCAGCATGCCGGTGATGGCGCCGCCGCGGAAGGCGATCTGCAGCGCCGGGTTGAGCCCCACGCTCGCCGCCTGCGCGGTGCGTACGTTGGCGCGCACCGAGATGTTCATGCCGATGTAGCCGGCGGCGCCGGAGAGCACCGCGCCCACCACGAAGCCGACCGCCGTCGGCGCATCCAGGGCGATGCCGAGCAGGATGGCCAGCACCACGCCGACCACCGCGATGGTCATGTACTGCCGGTTGAGGTAGGCCGCAGCGCCCGCCTGGATGGCGCTGGCGATCTCCTGCATGCGCTCGGAGCCGGCGGACTGCGCCAGGATCCAGCGGACCGAGAAGATCCCGTAGAGGATCGCCAGGATGCCGGCGCCGATGGCCAGCCAGAGAGCCAGTTCAGTGGACATTCGGTATCACTCCCCAAAAATGCGGGTTTCCGCTTCTGCGAGCGGTTGCGGCGCGGCCGCGAAAAAGGCGCGGCATCATAGCATCAGTGCCCCCTGACGCAAAAAACCGGCCGGCCTTCCCGGACCCTGCCCCGGTCCTTCCCGGGGCTGCGCTCAGCCCCGGGGCGGCAGCTTCTTCGGTACCGGGATGTTGCGCAGCCTGACGTAATCGGGCAGGCCGTCGCGATAGGGCGGGTAGTCCTCGCCCCGCACCAGGGGGGCGAGGTAGCGGCGGGCCGCAGCCGTGATGCCGAAGCCGTCCGCCGTGATGAAGTGCCTCGGCATCATCTTCTCGCGGTTGGCGACGCGGGCCAGCGGAGCGGTGCCGATGGTCCAGCGGTAGGGCCTGTCGGATTTGCGGACGATGGTGGGCATGACGGCATTGTGGCCGCCGAGCGCCAGCTCGACCGCGGCCTTGCCCACGGCGTAGGCCTGCTCCACGTCCACCTTCGAGGCGATGTGCCGTGCCGAGCGCTGCAGGTAGTCGGCGATGGCGTAGTGGTACTTGAGCTTGAGCTCGCTGCGTACCAGCTCCGCGACCACCGCGGCCACGCCGCCGAGCTGCTTGTGGCCGAAGGCGTCGGTGGTGCCCGCATCGGCAAGGAACTGGCCGTCCGGGTTGCGTGCGCCTTCGCTGACGACGATCACGCAATACTCGTGGCGCGACACGCATTCGCGGACCCGGGCGAGGAATGCCGCCCTGTCGAAGGGGATCTCCGGGAACAGGATGATGTGCGGTGGCTCGCCGGCACCGCTGCCGGCGAGCCCGGCAGCCGCGGCGATCCAGCCGGCATGCCGGCCCATGACCTCGAGGATGAAGACCCGGGTGGAGGTCTTCGCCATGGAGGCGACGTCCAGCGCTGCCTCGCGGGTGGATACCGCCACGTACTTCGCCACCGAGCCGAAGCCGGGGCAGGTGTCGGTGAGGGGCAGGTCGTTGTCCACCGTCTTCGGCACATGGATGGCGGTGATGGGAAATCCCAGCTTCGCGCCGAGCTGCGAGATCTTCAGGCATGTGTCGGCCGAGTCGCCGCCGCCGTTGTAGAAGAAGTAGCCGATGTCGTGGGCGCGGAACACCGCGATCAGCCGTTCGTACTCGGCGCGGTTCTGCTCGAGGCCCTTGAGCTTGTAGCGGGCCGAGCCGAAGGCGCCCCCGGGGGTGTGCCTGAGGGCGGCGATCGCCCGCGCGCTCTCCCTGCCGGTGTCGATCAGCTCCTCGTCGAGCGCGCCCAGGATGCCGTTGCGCCCCGCATAGACCCGGCCGATGCGCGAGCGGTGGCGGCGCGCCGTCTCGATCACCCCGCAGGCGCTGGCGTTGATGACGGCGGTGACTCCGCCGGACTGGGCGTAGAAGGCATTCTTCTTCGGCATGGTGCTGGTGCCCGGGCTGCCGCTGGGGTCGGTCAGCACCTTAGCACAGTGCCCGGCGCGTTTGACCCGGCCGGGGCGGGGCGCTACGGTGACGCCGTTTCCACGTCAGCTTTGTCCAGGCGGAGAGTCATGCGCATCGTCTTCCTCGGTCCTCCCGGTGCCGGCAAGGGCACGCAGGCCCAGCGCCTCATGGCCGAGCACGGCATGGTGCAGGTGTCCACCGGCGACCTGCTGCGCGATGCGGTCAGGCGCGGCACGCCGGCGGGCCTCAGGGCCAAGGCGAAGATGGACGCCGGCGCCCTGGTGTCCGACGACATCGTGCTGGAACTCATTCGCGAGCGGCTGGCTGCGCCCGATACACGCCGCGGCTTCATCCTCGACGGTTTTCCGCGCAACCTGGCGCAGGCCGAGGCGCTGGGTCCGGAACTCGCCGGTATCGGCCAGTCGCTCGATGCCGTGGTGCTGCTCGACGTCGACCTCGACATCCTCAGGAAGCGCATCACCGGGCGGCGCACCTGTTCGCTGACCGGCAAGCTGCTCAACATCCACTTCTCGCCGCAGGCCGAGCTCGATGCCTGCACCGGCGCCGGTGGCACGCTGGTGCAGCGCGCCGATGACAACGAGGCCACCATCGACAACCGCCTCAGGGTCTATCGCGAGCAGACCGAGCAGCTGGTGCCCTACTACGAGAAGCAGGGCCTGCTGCGCCGGGTGGCCGGCGAAGGTGGCATGGACGAGGTGTACGCACGCCTGACGCGCGCCCTCGGCCTCGCCGCCTGAATCAGGGCAGCGCCGCCAGCAGCGCGTCGCCGATGATGGCGCGGCGCCAGCCGCGCAACGGCCGCAGCTCGCGCGAGCCGCGAAGCAGCGCCGCCAGGTCGCCGCGCGTGGCGAGGATCTCCGGCGCGATGCCGAGTTCTCCCGCGACCTTCTGCACCACCGCCGCCAGCCGCTTCACCTGGCCGTTGTCCGCCGGCGCCGGCCGCGCCTGCTGCACGGGAGCCGGCAGCAGGCCATCGGCCAGCCCGGCGTCGGCGCGATCGAGCTCGGCGAGGATCGCCGCACCGGAATTCCGCACCAGCCCCGGCGGCAGGCCCAGCGCTTCCAGGCCGGCCGCATCACGCACGCTGGCCGCGGCCAGCGCCATCAGCGCGGCGTCGGCCAGGATCCACTGCCGCGGGCGGTCGCTGTCGTCGGCGCGCTGCTCGCGCCAGGCGGCCAGTCGCCGGGCGCGAGCCTGCACCGACGCGGGCAGGTATTCCAGGCCGCCGAGCCGCTCCCAGGCCCGCTCCGGGCGCAGGCTGTAGAGGCCGGGATCGAGCAGCGCCGCGCTGTCCTCCAGCGCCCAGCTTTCGCGGCCGGCCGCCACCAGCCGCTGGCGCAGGCGCCCGGCCAGCTCGGGCAGCCAGGCGACGTCGTTGGCGGCGTAGTCGACCTGCGCCGGCGTCAGCGGCCGGCGCGTCCAGTCGGTGCGTGTCTGCGACTTGTCGAGCCGCAGGCCGAGTTCCGCCTCCACCAGGCTGGCGTATCCGGCCTGGGGCGGGTGGCCGAGCAGGCCGGCGGCGACCTGCGTATCGAACAGCGGGCCCGGCGGTGCGCCGAAGCACTGCAGGAGCACTTCGATGTCCTGCTTGGCCGCGTGCATCACCTTCTCGCGCCCGGATGCCGCGATGGCCTGCCAGAGTGCCGCGAGGTCGAGACCGGCCAGCGTGTCGATGCAGAAGGCGCCGGCGGGCGTGCCGACCTGGATCAGGCAAAGCCGTGCCCGGAAGGTGTCGGTGCGGGCGAACTCGGTGTCGATCGGCAGGCTGGCGGACTGCGAGATGGCGACGCAGGCCTCGTCGAGGCCGGCCTGGCTGGCCACGAAGCGGACGGCGATGTCAGGGGTTGGCATGGGCGGAAGTGTAGAGGATCATGTCCGCCACTCAACACTTTGCCGTCCGTGATCCATGCTTGCGCTGCTCGAGGCATTCCTCCAGATCGTCTTGCGCCGGCGTGGCCCGGAAGACCTCCCGGACTCCCGATTCCTGCTGGGCCTCACGCTCGCGGCCTACGTGCTCGCCCAGCTGCCGGTCGCCGGGATCATCTTCGGCCCGACGGCCACGGCCGCCGCCGCCATCGCCGTGGACTGTGCGCTGCTGTCCGGAGTCTTCTGGGCGCTGCTGCGCTTCACGGGCCATGCGCCGCGCTATCGCCAGACGCTGACGGCGCTGGCCGGCACCGGCGCCCTGCTGGCGCTGGCCCAGGCGCCACTCGTGTACCTGACCAAGCTGGCCGGAGCCGCAGGGCAGACCGCGGCGGGTCCCAGCCTGGGCCTGCTGGCGCTGCTGCTCTGGTCCATCATCGTGCAGGCGCACATCGCTGCGCGTGCCCTGTCGGGCGGCTACGGGGTCGGGCTCGCCGTCGCGCTGGTGTATTTCATCCTGAGCTACGAGGTATCGGGGATGTTCGCGCCCCCGTCCGGCTGATGCACGTCCACATCCTCGGCATCTGCGGCACGTTCATGGCAGGAGTGGCGGCCATCGCCCGCGAGGCGGGCCATCGCGTCACCGGCTCGGATCGTGGCGTCTATCCGCCGATGAGCGACCAGCTGGCCGCCCTGGGCATCGCGGTGACCGAGGGCTGCGCCGCGGGGCAACTGACGCCGCGGCCGGACATGGTCGTCGTCGGCAACGTGATGACGCGCGGGATGCCCGTGGTGGAGGAACTGCTCGACAGCGGCATTCCCTACAGCTCGGGTCCGGAATGGCTGGCCCGCGAGGTGCTGCGCACGCGCCACGTGATCGCCATCTCCGGCACGCATGGCAAGACCACCACCACCAGCCTCGCCGCCTGGATCCTCAGCGAGGCCGGCCAGGAGCCGGGCTTCCTCATCGGCGGCGTGACGCCCGATCTCGGTGTCTCGGCGCGGCTCGGCCGGGGGCCGGCCTTCGTCATCGAGGCCGACGAATACGACACCGCGTTCTTCGACAAGGGCGCCAAGTTCCTGCACTACCGGCCGCGCACCCTGGTGATCAACAACCTCGAATACGACCACGCCGACATCTACCCGGACCTCGCCGCCATCCAGCGGCAGTTCCACCAGCTGGTGCGCACCGTACCGGGCAGCGGCACCATCATTCACCGTGCGCAGGATGCCAACGTGGCCGAGGTGCTGGCCCGCGGCTGCTGGACGCCGCTCGAGACCTTCTCGAGCCAGGCCGGGGTCGACGCCGGCTGGACCGGCATCGCCGACGACACGGGCTTCCGGCTGCAGCGCCGCGGGGCACCGCAGGGCGCCACGGCCTGGAGCCTCGCGGGCGACCACAATGCCGAGAACGCCACCGCGGCGATACTGGCCGCCCGTGCGGCCGGCGTCGATGTCGCCACCGCGCTGGCGGCCGTCGGCCGCTTCCGCGGCGTCAAGCGGCGCCTGGAACTGCTCGGCCGCTGGGGTGGGGTAAGCCTGTACGACGACTTCGCCCACCACCCGACGGCCATCACCCGCACGCTGTCCGCGGTGCGCCGGTCGCTGCGACCGCAGCGCGTGCTGGTGGTGACCGAACCGCGATCGAACACCATGAAGCTCGGCGCGCAGCGTGCCGAGCTGGCGCCGGCCCTGGCGCTGGCCGACCAGAGCTGGGTGCTGGAGCCGGAGGGCCTCTCCTGGGACCTGGCCGAGGCCCTGGCGCCGACGCCCACGGCGCGCCTGTGCCGCGATACGGCCGGCATCGTCGCCGCCGTCACCGCCGAGGCGCGGGCGGGTGACGCCATCGTGATCATGAGCAACGGCGGCTTCCAGGGCATCCGCGCCGCGCTGGCTGCCGCGCTGGCGGCGCGTTTCGTTGCGGATTGACGGCCGCTGGTACGCCGGGAGACAAGCCTATGAGCAACGCCGGACCACCGGGCAAGCGCAACTGGATGTGTCTCACCTGCGGGTATGTCTACGACGAGGCAGTCGGCGATCCCGCCCGTGGCCATCCCCCGGGTACGCGCTTCGAGGACCTGCCCCTGTCCTGGCGCTGCCCGGACTGCGGCGCCGGCAAGGAAGACTTCGACCTGGTGGTGGACTGAGCGGCGCGCTGCTCAGTCCGCCGGTCCGGCGGCCGGCACCACCACCTGCCGCGGTGCGTAACCCGCGCGCTCCAGCATGCCGATGAGGCTGTCGGGTCCGACCAGGTGCAGGGTGCCGACCACCACCAGGTAGTCGTGGCGGTCGCTCAGCAGCACCTTGAGCCGGGTGGCCCAGCTGCGGTTGCGATCCACGACGATGCGCCGGTAGAGGTCGGGCTGCTCCTTCAGTCCGTGGAGGAACTCGGATTCCAGCGCACGGGTGTCGCCCTTCTTCCAGGCGGCGACGATGGCATCGACCTGGTCGGCCATCGTGGCGGCATCATCCAGGGTCTCGAGCAGGAAGGCGCTTTGCGCGGCCGGTGGCAGCGAGTCCATGGCGGCGAACTGCTGCTCCACGGTTTCCAGGCCGCGGATCTCCTTGCGGTCCCGCTGCGCCATCTCCAGCAGCTGGCGCTCGACGCCCGAGTCCGCGTCATAGCCGAGCCGCTCGAGCTGCAGCTGGGTCACGGTGATCGCGGCGAGCCAGGGCTCGAAGCCCTGGAGCAGGGTGAGCTCGATGCCCGCCGCCCGGGCGCTGGCCTGCGCGGCCCCGTAGGCGCGCGGTCCTAGCAGTTCCTCTAGCGTGCGGCCCCGCGGGTCGATGCCGAGGCGCTGCAGGCTGGCCTGGGCGGCGGCCGGATCGAGGTCGTCGAGGTCGATCTCCATGACCACGACATCCGCGTTGCGGTAGGCCTCGACCACCGCCGGCGGCAGCGGATCGCGGCCCGGCTTGAGGAAGTGGATCGAGCCGAGGATGGCCACGCGGTTCGCCGCGCCCTGGACTTCCCACATCGGCAGGGCATCCGCGCGCGCAGCAGGGACCTGGAACAGCAGGATCGCCGCCGCCAGCAGGGCGGCCGGGTATCGCAGCGGGTGGCTCATCGCGGGGCCCTTCGCGTCCATGGCGCAATGGGCGCAGGGTACACCAGCCGGTCGCTGCCGCGACGGCCGCGCGACGCTGCGCCCGTGCCGGCGCTACTGCGGTGGCTCGATCCAGGCCACCGTGGTGTCGAGGCGTCCGTCCGCATGCAGCTCCAGCCATCGGTAGCCGGGAGGGCGCCTGTCCACGGCGAAGGTGGCGGCCTCCGGCAGGAACTGGAAGCAGGTCGAGGGCGTGGTGAGGAAATGCACGCCGGCGCGATCGATGTCGGAGGCCTGGTGCACATGGCCGGCCACCACGGCCCGCAGCTGCGGCGCGCGGTCGATGATCGCCAGCAGCTCGGCGGCGTTGGCCAGCCCCAGCTCGTCCAGCCAGCGGCTCTGCAGCGGCAACACGTGGTGGTGCAGGGCGATCAGGACGTGGCGCTGGCGGTGCTCTTCGAGCGCGTCGGCGAGCCAGGCGAGTTGTGCGCGTGAGAGCCGGCCGCCGTGCTCGCCCGGGATGCAGCTGTCGAGCAGCAGGATGGCCCAGCTGCCCGCGACCACGGCGCCGCCGACCTGGAAGGGCGGGCCGGCGAGTGCGTCGGCCAGACGTGCCGGTGCATCGTGGTTGCCGGGCAGGCACCAGACGGGAACGCCGAGCGGCGCCAGCATCCCGCGGAACCGCTGGTAGGCGCCGGCGCTCTCGTCCTGGCTCAGGTCACCGCTGGCGAGGATGGCGTCCGCGGGCCAGGGGCCGGAGGTGGCGGCCTCCAGCACGGCCTGCAGGCTGCTGCAGGTGTCCACGCCGCGCAACCGCCCGTCCGCCTCGGCGAACAGGTGGGTGTCGGTGATGTGCAGGATTCTGAGCGCCGGGTGGGCCACGGTATGTTTGTCTGGCCGCCTGCGGGCTGGCCGTTCTTGTCGGATGCCGGGAGCGACTATAGCCAGTCGCGACCGCCGCGTCCGGCCGCAGTTCTCAGCCCGGACGACCGGGCGCCGCATTAAGTCGCACGCCCGGCGACGGGCGACTCAGTAGCGGTAATGCTCGGGCTTGTACGGACCTTCCAGCGGCACGCCGATGTAGTCGGCCTGGGCCTGGGTCAGCGTGGTGAGCGCGGCGCCGATCTTCTTCAGGTGCAGCCGCGCCACCTTCTCGTCCAGGTGCTTGGGCAGCACGTAGACCTTGCGCTCGTACTTCGAGGCGCTGTTCCACAGGTCGATCTGCGCCAGCACCTGGTTGGTGAAGGAGTTCGACATCACGAACGAAGGGTGGCCGGTGGCACAGCCGAGGTTCACCAGGCGACCCTCGGCCAGCAGGATGAGGCGACGCCCGTCCGGGAAGATGATGTGGTCGACCTGCGGCTTGATGTTCTCCCACTTGTACTTGCGCAGAGAGGCGACGTCGATCTCGCTGTCGAAGTGGCCGATGTTGCAGACGATCGCCTGGTCCTTCATCTGCTTCAGGTGTTCGTGCGTGATGACATGGAAGTTGCCGGTGGCGGTGACGAAGATGTCCGCCTTGCCGGCGGCCTGGTCCATGGTGACCACGCGGTAGCCTTCCATCGCCGCCTGCAGGGCATTGATCGGGTCGATCTCGGTGACCCACACCGTGGCGCCCAGCCCGCGCAGCGACTGCGCGCAACCCTTGCCGACATCGCCATAGCCGGCGATCACGGCGATCTTGCCGGCGATCATCACGTCGGTGGCACGCTTGATGCCGTCCACCAGCGACTCGCGGCAGCCGTAGAGGTTGTCGAACTTGCTCTTGGTCACCGAGTCGTTGACGTTGATGGCGGGGCAGGCCAGCGTGCCGGCCTTCGCCATGTCGTAGAGGCGCTTCACGCCGGTGGTGGTTTCCTCGGAGATGCCGCGCACCTGCTTCATGAGCTCGGGATACTTGTCGTGCATGATGGCGGTGAGGTCGCCGCCATCGTCGAGGATCATGTTGGGGCGCCAGCCGTCTGGCCCGAGGATGGTCTGTTCCACGCACCACCAGTACTCCTCCTCGGTCTCGCCCTTCCAGGCAAACACGGGGATGCCGGCGGCTGCGATGGCGGAGGCGGCGTGGTCCTGCGTGGAAAAGATGTTGCACGAGGACCAGCGGATCTGCGCGCCGAGCTCCACCAGTGTCTCGATCAGCACCGCCGTCTGGATGGTCATGTGCAGGCAGCCGGCGATGCGCGCACCCTTCAGCGGCTTCGCGGCCCGGTACTCCTCGCGCACCGCCATCAGGCCCGGCATCTCCGTCTCGGCGATGCGGATTTCCTTGCGGCCCCATTCGGCGAGTCCGATGTCGGCGACCTTGTGGTCGGCCTGGAGGGCTACTGCGGGCTTGCTGCTCATGTCTGGTCCTCTCGATGCGTTCTTGGGGCACCGTCCTCGCGGACGGCCCGCCCGGCGGTCCTCAGCGGCGGATGCCGGCCGCCTCGTGCAGCGCGGCGGCCTTGTCGGTGCGCTCCCAGGGGAACTTCGCGTCGTCGCGGCCGAAGTGGCCGTAGGCTGCGGTGGCCCGGTAGATCGGCCGGTGCAGATCGAGCATCTCGCGGATGCCGTATGGCGTCAGGTCGAAGTGCCGGCGTACCAGTGCGGTGACGCGCTCGGCGGGGATCGCGCTGGTGCCGAAGGTCTCCACCGCCACCGAGGTGGGCTCGGCCACGCCGATGGCATACGACAGCTGCACCTCGCAGCGCGCGGCGATGCCGGCGGCGACGATGTTCTTGGCGACGTAGCGCGCCGCGTAGGCCGCGGAACGGTCGACCTTGGTGGGGTCCTTGCCGGAAAAGGCGCCGCCGCCATGGCGGGCCATGCCACCGTAGGTGTCGACGATGATCTTGCGGCCGGTGAGCCCGCAGTCACCCGTGGGCCCGCCGATGACGAAGCGGCCGGTCGGGTTGATGTGGAACTTCGTGCCCTTGTGGACGAGCTTCTTCGGCAGCACCGGCTTGATGATGAGGTCCATCACCGCCTCGCGCAGCGTCTTCTGGCTGACTTCCGGCGAATGCTGGGTCGAGAGCACCACGGCGTCGATGGCCACGGGCCTGCCGTCCTCGTAGCGCATGGTCACCTGGCTCTTGGCATCGGGCCGCAGCCAGCCGGGCTTGCCCTTCCTGCGCACCTCGGACTGCTTCTTCACCAGGCGGTGGGCCAGGGTGATGGGTGCCGGCATCAGCACCTCGGTCTCGTTGGTGGCGTAGCCGAACATCATGCCCTGGTCACCGGCGCCCTGCTTGCGGGGGTCCTTGCGGTCCACGCCCTGGGCGATGTCGCCCGACTGCTTGCCGATGGCATTGAGCACCGCGCAGGCATTGCCGTCGAAGCCGAGATCGGAGTGGTCGTAGCCGATGTCGCAGACCACCTCGCGCACCAGCGGCTCGAGGTCCACCCAGGCCGAGGTGGTGATCTCGCCGGCCACCAGCACGAAGCCCGTCTTCACCAGCGTTTCGCAGGCGACGCGGGCCGCCGGATCCTGCTTGATGATGGCGTCGAGCACGGCGTCCGAGATCTGGTCCGCCATCTTGTCCGGGTGGCCCTCGGATACCGACTCCGAGGTGAACAGGCTGCTGCTGGGCATGGAAAGGTCCGCTATGGCTGCCGAAGGCCGAGCATTATAGGGTGCCGGCTGGAAGGTTCGAAGTTTTTCGCTGCCACGGGGCGCCCTGGCCCCCGGGGTGCTGCGCCCGCTGCCGGCCTCAGGCGGCGTGCTGGCGCTTCTCGGTATTGCCTGTCATCACCCGGTCCGTCCAGGCCACCCCCAGCGCCGAGAGGATGAAGGTGCAGTGGATGATGGTCTGCCACATCACGCCCAGGTGGCTGGCCCGGCTGCAAGAGGTCGTGGTGGCCGGCACACCCGGCTGGCATGGCGGCAGCCCGAGCTGGCCCGCCTCGATGAAGGTCTTCAGCAGGTGGATGGAGGAGATGCCGATGATCGCCATGGCCAGCTTCACCTTGAGCACGCTGGCGTTCACGTGGCTCAGCCACTCGGGCTGGTCCGGATGGCCCTGGAGGCGCAGCCGGGAAACGAAGGTCTCGTAGCCGCCGACGATGACCATGACCAGCAGGTTGGAGATCATTACCACGTCGATCAGGCCGAGCACGATCAGCATGATGCCCTGCTCGCTGAGCGACTCGGCATCGTGGATCAGGTGCCACAGTTCCTTGAGGAACAGGTAGACGTACACCCCCTGGGCGAGGATCAGGCCCAGATAAAGCGGAAGCTGCAGCCATCGCGAGAAGAAGATGAGGCTGGGCAGGGGCTTGAGCTTGTGCGTCGGCATGGGCGGCTGTTCAGGAAGGGCGCGCTAGCTTAGCGATGCCCCGCGGACCTGCCAAGGCGGCCGGGCGCCCTGCCGTTTGCCGTCCGGGCCGGCCGCGGGATCCACCGATAGCGGCCCGGCGCTTCGAAACTCCGACCCGGCACGCTACAATCCGCGGCTCGCAGCCCGGTCCGGGAAGCCGATGAGCACCACGAACGACAAGACCGGCGCCTCCGGGCGCCGTGACCTCGCCAACGCCATCCGCGCGCTGGCCATGGATGCCGTGCAGCAGGCCAATTCGGGCCATCCGGGCATGCCCATGGGCATGGCGGACATCGCCGAGGTGCTGTGGAACGACTTCCTGCGCCACAACCCCGGCAACCCCGGCTGGGCCAACCGCGACCGCTTCGTGCTCTCCAACGGGCACGGCTCGATGCTGCTGTACGCCGTCCTGCACCTGACGGGCTATCCGCTGTCGATGGACGACTTGCGCCACTTCCGCCAGCTGGGTTCGCCGACCGCCGGGCACCCCGAGCGCAGTCCTGCGCATGGCATCGAGACCACCACCGGCCCGCTGGGACAGGGCCTGGCCAACGCGGTGGGCATGGCGCTGGCCGAGAAGGTGCTCGCCGCGCACTTCAACCAGCCCGGCTTTCCGGTGGTCGACCACCATACCTACGTGTTCCTCGGCGATGGTTGCCTGATGGAAGGCATCTCGCACGAGGCCTGCTCGCTCGCCGGCACGCTCAAGCTCGGCAAGCTGATCTGCTTCTACGACCACAACGGCATATCCATCGACGGCCACGTCGATGGCTGGTTCGCCGACGACACCGCGGCGCGTTTCCGCGCCTACGGCTGGCAGGTCATCCCCGATGTCGACGGTCATGACCCGCAGGCCATCCGCGCCGCAGTCATCGCCGCACGGCAGAACACCGAGGCACCGACCCTGATCTGCTGTCGCACGATCATCGGCTTCGGCGCACCCAACCTGCAGGGCACCGAGGCCACCCACGGCAGCCCGCTGGGTGCGGCCGAGGTGGCCGCCGCGCGCGAGCGCCTGGGCTGGACCTCACCGCCCTTCGTCATCCCGGACGCCATCCGCGCCGGCTGGGATGCCCGTGGCCGCGGCGAACGCCAGGAGGCGGGGTGGCGCGCGCTGTTCGGCCGCTATGCGGCCGAGCACCCGGAGCTGGCCCGCGAGTTCGAGCGGCGCATGCGCGGGGAACTACCCGACGGCTGGGCGGCAACCGCCGCCGATGCCCTGGCGCGCGCCGCAGCCGACACGGCCGCCAAGGCCACCCGCAAGGCCTCTCTCGAGGTGCTCAACGTGCTCGGCCCCGCATTGCCCGAGCTCATCGGCGGCTCGGCGGACCTCACCGGCTCGAACCTGACGCTGCACGTCGCCTCGGTGCCCATCACGGCGCAAAGCGCGGCGGGCAACTACATCCACTACGGCGTGCGCGAGTTCGGCATGAGCGCCATGCTCAACGGGCTGAACCTGCACGGCGGCTTCATCGCCTACGGCGGCACCTTCCTCGTGTTCTCCGACTATGCGCGCAACGCGCTGCGCATGGCGGCGCTGATGAAGGTCGGCAGCATCTTCGTGCTGACGCATGACTCCATCGGCCTCGGCGAGGACGGCCCGACCCACCAGCCGGTGGAACATGTCGCCAGCCTGCAGCTGATACCGAACATGCGCGTATGGCGTCCCTGCGATACCGCCGAGACGGCGGTGGCCTGGCGCGATGCGGTGGAGCGGCGCGACGGGCCGAGCAGCCTGGTGCTCAGCCGGCAGAACCTGCCGGCGCAGGCGCGAAGCGCCGGGCAGCTGGATGCCATCCGGCGTGGTGGCTACGTATTAATGGATGCGGCAAACCCTGACATCATCCTCATGGCCTCGGGTTCCGAGGTGGCGCTGGCAATGGCGGCGGCCGCGCAGCTCGCGGCCTCCGGCTGCCGGGCGCGGGTGGTGTCGATGCCCTGTGCGCCGCTGTTCGCGGCCCAGGACGCCGCCTGGCAGGAGGCCGTGCTGCCGGCCGCGGTGACGCGACGGATCGCCATCGAGGCCGGCGTCACCGACCTCTGGTACCGCTTCGTCGGGCCCGCCGGGCGGGTGATCGGCATGCATGGCTTCGGCGAGTCGGCGCCGGCGAAGGCGCTGTTCGAACATTTCGGCCTGACGGCCGACCACATCGTGCGGCTGGCCCGGGAACTGGGCGCCGTCACGGCAGCATCTGGCAAGTGAGGTAACCATGGCAGTCAAAGTCGCGATCAACGGATATGGCCGCATTGGCCGCAACGTCCTCCGGGCCCTGTACGAGTCGGGTCGCAACCGCGAGATCAGCATCGTCGCCGTCAACGATCTCGGCGACTCGAAGACCAATGCCCACCTGACCCGCCACGACACCGCCCATGGCCGCTTCCCGGGCACGGTTGCCGTGGATGGCGACCACATGGTCGTCAACGGCGACCGCATCCGCGTGCTGGCCATGCGCAACCCGGCCGAGCTTCCCTGGAAGGATCTCGGCGTCGACGTGGTGCTCGAGTGTACGGGGCTGTTCACCAGCAAGGAAAAGGCCTCGGCCCACCTCAAGGGCGGGGCGAAGAAGGTGATCATCTCCGCGCCGGGCGGCAAGGACGTGGACGCCACCATCGTCTACGGCGTGAACCACCAGAAGCTCAAGGCCTCCGATACGGTCATCTCCAACGCTTCCTGCACCACCAACTGCCTGGCGCCGCTGGTCCAGCCGCTGCACGACAAGCTGGGCGTGCTCCATGGCCTGATGACCACCATCCACGCCTACACCAACGACCAGGTCCTCACCGATGTCTACCACGAGGACCTGCGCCGTGCCCGTTCGGCCACCCAGTCGATGATCCCCACCAAGACCGGCGCCGCCGCGGCGGTGGGTCTGGTGCTGCCGGAGCTCAACGGCAAGCTCGACGGCTTCGCCATGCGCGTGCCGACCATCAATGTCTCGGTGGTCGACCTGACCTTCACCGCCGCCAGGCCGACCAGCGTCGACGAGGTCAACGGCATCCTCAGGGCCGCCTCGGAGGGCGGGCTCAAGGGCATCCTCGGCTACAACACCGAGCCGCTGGTCTCCATCGATTTCAACCACGACCCCCGCAGCTCCATCTTCGATGCCACCCAGACCCGCGTCATCGGCGGCACGCTGGTGAAGGTGCTGGCCTGGTACGACAACGAGTGGGGCTTCTCCAACCGCATGCTCGACACCACGCTGGCGCTGGTCAACGCACGCTGAACACGGAGGCAGGCCGGGGAGGGAGCGCCGAGATGCACGTGCTGAAGATGTCGGAACAGGACCTGGCGGGCAAGCGGGTCCTGATCCGCGCCGACCTGAACGTGCCCGTCAGGGACGGTCGTGTCACCAGCGATGCGCGCATCGTCGCCACGCTTCCCACCGTGAAGCAGGCGCTGCAGAAGGGCGCCGCGATCATCCTGCTCTCGCACCTCGGGCGGCCCACCGAGGGCCAGTACGCCGAGGAGTTCTCGCTGAAGCCGGTGGCGGACCATCTCGGCGGGCTGCTGGGGCGCGAGGTGCGGCTGCTGCGCGACTGGCTCGATGGCGTGGACGTGAAGCCCGGTGAAGTCGTGCTTTGCGAGAACGTGCGCTTCAACAAGGGCGAGAAAAAGGACAACGAGGATCTGGCGCGCCGCATGGCCGCGCTCTGCGATGTCTTCGTCATGGATGCCTTCGGCACGGCGCACCGCGCCGAGGCCAGCACCCACGGTGTCGCGCGCTTCGCCCGCATCGCCTGCGCCGGCCCGCTGCTGGTGGCCGAGCTGGAGGCGCTGGGCAAGGCGCTGCGGGAGCCGAAGCGGCCGGTGGTTGCCATCGTCGGCGGCTCGAAGGTCTCCACCAAGCTCTCCGTGCTGGAGAATCTCGTCACCCGCGTCGACACGCTGATCGTCGGCGGTGGCATCGCCAACACCTTCATCGCCGCCGCCGGCCATGCCGTCGGCAAGTCGCTGCACGAGGCCGAGCTCGTCGCCGAGGCGCGCCGGCTCGCGCTGCCGGGCCCCGGCCGGGCGCGCATCCCGCTGCCCACCGACGTGGTGGTGGCGAGCGAATTCAGCGAGTCGGCGCAGGCCGTCAGCCGCCCGGTGTCCGGCGTGCAGCCCGGCGAGATGATCCTCGACATCGGCCCGGCCACGGCAGCCGCCTATGCGGCCATCGTCGGGGATGCCGGCACCATCGTCTGGAACGGGCCGGTGGGCGTGTTCGAGATCGAGCAGTTCGGCGCCGGCACGCGCCAGCTTGCCGCGGCCGTGGCGGCCAGCCCGGCCTTCAGCATCGCCGGCGGCGGCGACACGCTTGCCGCGCTCGACAAATATGGCCTCACCAGCCGCATTTCCTACGTATCCACCGGCGGTGGCGCCTTCCTCGAGTTCCTCGAGGGCAAGACGCTGCCCGCCGTGGCCATCCTCGAAGAGCGCGCCCGCGGCTGAGCCGCCGGCACGGGACATTCCCATGCGCAGAACCAAGATCATCGCCACGCTCGGCCCGGCCACCGACAAGCCGGGTGTTCTTGCCGAGCTCATTGCCGCCGGCGCCGATGTCGTGCGCATCAATTGCTCCCACGGCAGCTGGGAGGACCGCACGCGGCAGATCGGCCAGGTCCGCGAGCTGTCGGCTGCGGCGGGGAAGCACGTGGCGATCCTCGGTGACCTGCAGGGCCCGAAGATCCGCATCCACCGCTTCCGTGATGGCCCGGTGACCCTCAAGGAGGGCCAGGGCTTCGTGCTCGACACCGCCATGGATCCGCAGGCGGGGGATGCCGGCGGCGTCGGCGTGGCCTACGACCGCCTGCCGCAGGATGTGGTGCGCGGTGACGTGCTGCTGCTCGATGACGGCCAGATCGTCCTCGGCGTCGACAAGGTCGATGGCAGCCGCGTGTGCTGCACCGTCACCGCCGGCGGCGTGCTGTCCGACAACAAGGGCATCAATCGCCAGGGAGGCGGCCTCTCGGCGCCGGCGCTGACGCCGAAGGACAAGGAGGACATCCGCCAGGCCGCCGCCGCCGGCATCGACTGGCTCGCGGTGTCCTTCGTGCGGGGTGCCGACGACATGCACGAGGCGCGCGAACTGCTGCGCCGGGCAGGTGGCAGCGGCCACCTGATCGCGAAGATCGAGCGCGCGGAGGCGGTGGCCAACCTCGAGAGCATCATCGACGCCTCGGACGCGGTGATGGTCGCCCGCGGCGACCTCGGGGTGGAGATGGGCTACGCCGGGCTCACGGGCCTGCAGAAGAAGATCCTGCGCATGACCCGCGGCCGCCACAAGGTGGCGATCACGGCGACCCAGATGATGGAATCCATGGTGCACCAGCGCATGCCGACCCGCGCCGAGGTGTCGGATGTGGCCAACGCGGTCATCGACGGTACCGACGCGGTCATGCTCTCGGCGGAGAGCGCGGTGGGCGAGTTCCCGGTGCGCGCGGTAGCGGCGATGGCGGAGGTCTGCGTCGGCGCCGAGACCTACCAGTTCTCCGGCGGGCGCCCGCGCGACCGCGCCGACGACCAGTTCGAGGCCGTGGACGAGGCCATTGCCATGGCCGTCATGTACTCCGCCAACCACCTGCGGCCCCAGGCCATCATGGCCCTGACCGAGTCGGGCAGCACACCGCTATGGATGTCGCGAGTACGCACCGACATCCCGATCTTCGCCTTCACGCGCCACGAGACCACGCGGCGGCGGGTGCAGCTGTACCGCGGTGTCTACCCGGTCGCTTTCGACATCACCCACTCCGATCCGGCGCTGGTCAACGAGGAAGTGATCTCGACGCTGCGCGCCATGGGCCATGTGGAGGAGGGTGACCTGGTGATCATCACCAAGGGTGATTTCACCGGCGTTTCCGGCGGCACCAACGGCATGAAGATCCTGCGGGTCGGCGCCCGGTGAGCCGTGCCGGCGGCCGCGGCGGCCTGCTGGGCCGGGTCGCGCAGGTGGAACCCGCGGAAGCGCCGGCGGTGGTGGCGGCGTTCCTGCTGTTCTTCTGCGTGCTCGGCGGCTATTTCGCGGTGCGCCCGGTGCGCGAGACCGTGGGGACGATCCTCGGCAAGGAACGGGTTGCGGACCTGTACCTGGTGACATGGGTCGCGTCCATCCTCATCGTGCCGGCCTATGGCTGGCTTTGCACGCGATTCCGGCGCTCGGCGTTCCTGCCCTGGATCTACGGCTTCGTCATGCTGTCGCTGGCGGCGGTCGGCCTGGCGTTCTCCACGCAGGCCGGCTACCTGGCCTTCGGCGAATTCTTCTATGTGTGGATCAGCGTGCTGAACCTGTTCATCGTCTCGGTGTTCTGGAGCTTCCTGCTTGAGCTGTTCGACACCGGCCAGACCCATCGCCTGTTCGGCGTGATTGCCGCCGGCGGCACCACCGGCGCGCTGCTGGGGCCGCTGATGACGGACCTGACGGTTGCGCACATCGGCAACTCGGGCGTGCTCTACATGGGCGCGGCATTCTTCGCCGTGGCCATCTTCTGCCAGCGCCGCCTGCTGCGCATCTGGGCGGGTGCCCCGGTGCAGCACGGCGCACCAGCGCGCGACGAGCGCGCCATGGGCGGCAATCCCTTCGCCGGGTTCACGCTGGTGCTGAAGTCGCCCTACCTGCTGGGTATCGCGCTGTTCGTGGTGCTGCTGGCCTCGGTGAACACCTTCCTGTACTTCGAGCAGCTGCGGCTGGTGACCGAGACCTTCCCCGACATCGAGGAGCGTACCCGGGTCTTCAGCCGCCTCGACTACATCGTGCAGTCGCTGGCCGTGGTCTCGCAGCTCTTCATCACCGGCCGGGTGGCCTCGCGCCTCGGCGTGATGGTCCTGCTGACGGTGATTCCGGTGGCGATGGTGGCCGGTTTCACCGCGCTGGCGCTGTTCAACAGCTTCGCGGTGCTGGCGGTGGTATTCGTGGCGCGGCGCGCCGGCGAATACGCCTTCATCCGCCCGGCGCGCGAGATGCTCTTCAGCCGCGTGGATACCGAGAGCAAGTACAAGGCCAAGAACCTGATCGACGTCCCCGTCTACCGTGGCGGGGATGCCCTGTCCGCGCAGGTCAAGGGCGCGCTGGAGGGCGGCGGGCTGTCCGCCGCGGGTGTGGCGCTGCTTGGCGCCGGGCTCGCCGGCGCCTGGGCCCTCAACGGCTGGTGGCTGGGGCGCCGCGCCGAGCGCCAGGCGCCACCGGCCTCAGGATGACTTCTTCGCGCCGAGCGCCTTGAGGTCCGCCAGCACCTCGGCGGAGTGCTTCTCGGGCTCCACGCTCTCGTAGTGCCTGGCGATCTTGCCGTCGGGCGCAATCAGGAACGACTGCCGCTTGGCGAGCTTGATCGGGCCGAAGCCGCCCATCACGCCGTACAGGTTGGTGACCGTGCCGTTGCTGTCGGCCAGCAGCGGGAAGGGCAGGCTGTACTTCCTGGCGAACTCGTCGTGGGAGGCGACGTCGTCGAGGCTGACGCCGAGCACCACCGCACCCAGGGCCTCGAAGGCGAAGATGTTGTCGCGGAACGAGCAGGCCTCCTTGGTGCAGCCCGGCGTCTGGTCCTTGGGATAGAAGTACAGCACGATCCACTGGCCGCGATGATCCGCCAGTGTGTGCCACTTGCCGTTCTGGTCCTGCAGGCGGAAGTCCGGTGCCGGCTGGCCGACCGCCACATCCGCCTGCGCCGCGGCAACCGCGGTCAGCCCCATCAGGGCAACCGCCGCCGCCAGCCATCGATGCCACCGGGATCCCTGCATGATCCTGCTCCGCGTCCGTTGGTGGCTTCGATCTTACCACCGGCCGGGTGCTGCGGCCGCACCCCGGAGCGCTACCTGCTGAAGTGGTATATCAGGTTGATCGATCCCCGCAGTGGCTCCTTGAAGGAGCTGTCGAAGTCGACAGAGAAGTATTCGAGCTCACCGCTGATGGACCAGTTGGCATTGACCTGGTGGCGCACGCCAGCGGCCAGGGCAAGGCCGTCATCGTCGTCGGACACGGACTCCGAAGCGCCGAATGCGGAAATGTCCACCTCGCCATCCTGGAAGGTATAGCCGGCCTTCCCGTAGACGAACCAGTCCGGTGCGAAGGAGCCCTGCGCCACACCATAGAGCGTGAAGCCGTCGATGCTCGACTTGATATTCACGGGTACCGAGTCGATACCATCGCTGATGATGATGGTTTCTTCGCCATCACCTGAGTCGCCATACTTGAATTCGACCGCGAAGGCTTCGTTGAAGTCGTAGCCGATGCCGATCTGGTAGCCGACCGCGGTATCCTTGACTTCACCGGATGCCCACAGTCCCTCTGCGGCAATTGCCTCGGGCAGGCCATCCGTCTCGATGTTCGTACCGGTCAGGCCGCCGGTCAGGAAGAAGCCGGCTGCCCCTGCCGGCGACCCACAGGCCATGAGCAAGCTGGTCATCACCGCTGTCTTCAGCATTGAATCGTGCATGGAGGACTCCTTCAAGCCGGTTCAGGGATGGCGTCCCCGGGATGCTAGCATTCATGCGCGATGGGGCACCTGCCCCAATTGGGTGAATTTCGCCGCCAAATGTGCTGTGCCCCTGAGGGAGCTGCCTGACATGAAGATCCTGTTTTTCGATACCCACAGGTACGAGCGGGACGTGTTCCTCGCCGCCAACGCCGGGCATGGCCACGAGATCGAGTTCGTCGAGGTGAGGCTCGGGCCGGAAACCGCGGGGCTCGCCGCCGGCTTCGATGCGGTCTGCAGCTTCGTCAACGACCGTGTCAGCGAAGCGGCGATCCGCAGGCTGAAGGATGGCGGCGTCAGGGCCATCGCCCTGCGCTGCGCGGGGTTCAACCATGTGGACCTGCGGGCTGCGGCGGCAGCGGGGATTCCCGTGCTGCGGGTCCCGGCCTATTCGCCCCATGCGGTGGCCGAGCATGCCCTGGCGCTGCTGCTGACCCTGAACCGGAAGATCCACCGGGCCCATGCACGGGTGCGCGAGCTGAATTTCTCGCTCGAGGGGCTGGTGGGCTTCGACCTGTTCGGCAAGACCGCGGGCATCGTCGGCACCGGCAACATCGGCCGGGTGATGTGCCGGATATTCCGCGGCCTGGGCTGCCAGGTGCTGGCCCATGACCTGTATCCCGACAGCCGCTTCGGCGAGGAGGCGGGCATCCGCTATGTCTCCCTGGAAGAGCTGCTGGCCGCGTCCGACATCGTTTCGCTGCATGTGCCGCTGAACAAGGGCACCCACCACATGATCAATGCCGGGTCGCTGGCGAAAATGAAGCCAGGAGTGATGCTGGTCAACACCGGCCGGGGCGCGCTGATCGACACCCCGGCATTGATCCGCGCGCTGAAGAGGAAGGAGATTGGCGGCGCCTGCCTGGATGTCTACGAGGAAGAAGAGGGCATCTTCTTCGAGGATCTTTCCGAGGCGGGCATCTCCGATGACCAGCTGGCCAGGCTGCTGACTTTCCCGAACGTGCTCATCACCAGCCACCAGGCATTCCTGACGACCGAAGCGCTCCGGCAGATCGCGCAGACGACGCTGTCCAACCTCACGAGCCTGGAAAAGTCCGGTGTGCCGGCCAACCAGGTCGAGGGTCTGCCTGCCGGATGATGCCTGCCGGCCGCGGGCGGCTTGACGCAGTCCCTTGTGGCGCGGGAGCTGCCGCGTATAGTCTTGGGCGCACTGCGGTCGCAGGTCGCTTCGGGAGATTCGGGCACCAATGCCGGACAAGCCAACGGGTACGGCGGGGTCGCCCCGGGACCTGCGCATCGCGCTGATCCTGCCCGGCGGCGGCGCACGCGGCGCCTACCAGGTCGGCGTCCTCAAGGCGATCGCGGAGATCCTGCCGCGGCGCGCACCCAATCCGTTCCCGATCATCAGCGGCACGTCGGCCGGCGCCATCAGCGCGGCCGTCATCGCCAGCCAGGCGCGGGTGTTCCGCCATGCCGTATCGGACCTCGAGCGGGTGTGGGGACACTTCCGGTCCCAGCACGTGTTCCGTGCCGATTCCTGGACCATGCTCAAGAGCAGCGCGCACTGGACGGCTGCGATCATCTTCGGCGGCCTCGGCGTGGCCAACCCACGCTCGCTGCTCGACAACTCGCCGTTGCGCGAACTGCTGACCCGGGCCATCAACCTGGGCGCCATCCAGGAGTCCATCGATCGCGGCTACCTCGATGCCGTGGCCATCACCGCCGCCGGCTATGGCTCGGCGCGCTCGGTGTCGTTTTTCCAGGGCGCCAGCGGGCACCGGCCCTGGGACAGGGTACGGCGGGTCGGGCGGCCCGACACCATCACGCTCAACCACCTCATGGCGAGCATCGCCGTGCCGATGATGTTCCCGCCGGTGCTGATCAACAAGGAATACTACGGCGACGGCGCCATGCGCCAGGCCACGCCGCTGTCGCCGGCGGTGCACCTCGGTGCCGACCGGCTGCTGGTCATCGGCGTGCGCGACGAGGAGTTCGACCCGGTCCCGGGGCCCGACGAGGACATCCCGTACCCCAGCCTCGGCCGCATCGCCGGCTACGTGCTCGATGCGCTGTTCATGGATGGCCTGTCGCAGGACCTCGAGCGCCTGACGCGCATCAACCAGATGCTCGAATGCCAGCCGAACCGGCAATGCGATGTCGGCACGGCGCCGCTGCGCTACATCGATGCGCTGATCATGCTGCCGAGCCGGGACATCCGCGAGATTGCCGTGCGCCATGTCCACGAGATGCCCAGGCCGGTGCAGCTGCTGATGAACGGGCTGGGGGCGCTCAACTACGGCGGGCGCCAGCTGGCCAGCTACCTGCTGTTCGAGCAGGGCTACACCCGCGAGCTCATCCGGCTCGGCTACGAGGATGCGCTGGCCCGCCGCGACGAGATCCAGGCCTTCATGGAAGGCGCGCCCGTCACGGCGCCCTGCGGAATTGCCGGCTGGCGTGACCTGTCGGAGCAGTACTCGCAGCGGATGCGGGCCCTGAAGATGCCCGGGACCGGCTGAGCCGCGGCGTTCAGTCTGGCGGCCGCGCGCCGGCTTCTTCCGGAGGGCGGTCGATGCCGCGCAACTCGGTGTGCCGGATGAGCACCTGCTGGTGCTGGCGCGCCAGTTCCGTGGCCAGCTTGTCCGCCATGTAGACCGAGCGGTGCTGGCCACCCGTGCAACCGAGCGCCACGGTGAGGTAGTTGCGATTGAAATCCGCGTAGCGCGGGATCCAGCGCTGCAGGAAGCCGAGGATGTCGCGGTACATCTCCTGCACCGGTGGCTGGGCATCCAGGTAGGCGATCACCTGGGCGTCGCGGCCCGTCAGCGGGCGCAGGCTGAGCTCCCAGTACGGGTTCGGCAGGCAGCGCAGGTCGAAGACGAAGTCGGCGTCCAGCGGAATGCCGTGCTTGTAGCCGAAGGACTCGATGAGGATCGACAGCCCGGGTTCCGTGCGCAGCCCCACCCGGCCGCGCACCGCATCGCGCAGCTGGTAGATGCTGGTCTGGCTGGTATCGATGATGAGCTCGGCAGCGGCCATGACCGGCCCCAGCAATTCGCGCTCGCGGGTGATCGCCTCCCGCAGGCTCATGCCCTGGGCCGACAGCGGGTGGGGGCGGCGGCTCTCCGCGTAGCGCTTCAGCAGGCTGTCCTCGCTGGCGTGAAGGAAGACGATCTCGCAGCGGATGCCGAGCCCGCGGAAGCGGCGGATCAGCTCCGGCAGCGACTCCAGGTCGGCGGCGCGGCTGCGCACGTCCACGCCCACGGCGAGGTTCTCGTAGAAAGGGTCGCCGGTGGCGGCGATCTGCGAAATCACCGAGTCGAGCAGGGCCGCCGGGACGTTGTCGATGCAATAGAAGCCCACGTCCTCGAGCAGGTGCAGCGCCACGCTCTTTCCCGAACCGGACAGGCCGCTGACGATGATCAGGCGCATGGCGGTGCCGGCCGGCGCACGCCCCGGCGTCGGCGCTCGCTGGATGGCGGGATCTTCATGGCCTCGCGGTACTTGGCCACGGTGCGCCGCGCGACGTTGATGCCGTCGGCCTGCAGCAGTTCGGCGATGCGGCTGTCGCTCAGCGGCGCCCCGGGGCTTTCCTGGCCCACGAGCTTGCGGATCCGCGCCCGGACCGCGGTCGAGGACTGCTCCGTGCCATCCTCGCCCGCGACCTGGCTGGAGAAGAAGTAGCGCAGTTCGAACACGCCGCGGGGAGTATGCATGTACTTGCCGGAGGTGACGCGCGAGATGGTGGATTCGTGCATTTCCACCGCCTCGGCCACGTCCCTGAGGATCATCGGCTTCATGCGCTCCTCGCCATGCTCGAAGAAATCGGCCTGGCGGTCGACGATGCAGCTGGCGACCTTGAACAGCGTGTCGTTGCGGATCTCCAGGCTGCGCACCAGCCAGCGCGCCTCCTGCAGCTGGGTGCGCAGTACCGCGTGCTCGGGATTCCCGCGCAGCATCTGCGCGTAGGCCTGGTTGACCCGCAGGCGCGGTGCCAGGGAGCGGTTGACCTCGACCAGCCACTTGCCGTCGTGCTTGCGCACGAACACGTCGGGCACCACGTACTCGGGCCGCGCCGCCTCGATGCCGGCACCCGGCCGGGGATTGCAGGCCCGCACCAGCGCGAGCGCCGACTCGAGCTCGGTGTCGGACACGCCGAGCTTGCGCCGCAGCATGGCGAACTGCTGCTCCGCCACGAGATCGAGGTGCGAGGCCGCGACCGCCTGCGCCAGTGCCAGCCCGGGTGTGGCCGGGTCCAGCTGCTGCAGCTGCAGTGCGATGCACTCGCGCAGGTCACGGGCCGCCACGCCCGGCGGGTCGAGCATCTGTACCCGCGCGAGCACCTGTTCGACCTCGGCGAGCGCGAAGCCGGCGGTGGCCGGCAGCATGGCGAGGATGGCCTGTGTCGATTCGGTCAGGTAGCCGTCATCGTTGACGTAGTCGATCAGCGCCTCGCCGATGAGCGCCTCGCGCGGGCTGAAGTGGTCCATCTCCAGCTGCCAGAGCAGGTGCTCGCGCAGCGACTGCCCGGTTTCGTCGGCAATCTCCGCCTGCCGGTCGTCGTCCGACCAGGGATCGCTGCGGCTGGTCGCCGATGCCTCGTTCCACAGCGGGGAGTCGAGCGGCCCGTCGGGGAGCACGCCGCTCTCGTCGGGGTCGTAGTCGAAATCGCCGGCCGTGTCGGCGGTGTCGGCCACCACGGGCTCGCGGTCGCCGTCGAAACGCTCGAACTCGGCCGCTTCGGCGATCCCGGGGGCATCCGCATCCCGCTCGGCCGGCTCCTCGACCTCCAGCATGACGTTGCTGTCGAGCAGCTGCTGGAGCTGTGCATTCAGCTCCAGGACGGGCAGCTGCAGCAGGCGGATTGCCTGCTGGAGCTGTGGCGTCATGGTCAACTGCTGACCAACACGCAGCTGCAACGAGGGTTTCAGCATCGGTCCTTCATCTGCGCCCGGTTCATAGCCTGAAGCTGTCGCCGAGGTAAACCTCGCGGACCTGCTGGTTCGCGAGGATCTCGGCGGGGGCGCCCTGGGCAATCATCGCCCCATCGCTGAGGATATAGGCGCGGCCGCAGATTCCAAGGGTCTCGCGCACATTATGGTCGGTGATCAGCACGCCGATCTGGCGCTCGGCCAGGTGGCGGATGATGCGCTGGATGTCGAGTACCGAGATCGGATCGACGCCGGCGAAGGGCTCGTCGAGCAGCACGAAGCGCGGCTCCGCGGCCAGGGCCCGCGCGATTTCCACGCGGCGGCGCTCGCCACCGGAGAGGCTCATGCCGAGCCCGGTGCGCACATGGCTGATATGCAGTTCGTCGAGCAGCGCCTCGAGCCGCGCCTCGCGGTCGCTGCGCGAGAGGTCGTCGCGCGTCTCGAGGATGGCCATGATGTTGTCCTCGACCGACAGCTTGCGGAAGACCGACGCCTCCTGCGGCAGGTAGCCCAGGCCCAGTCGTGCGCGCCGGTGCATCGGCAGGTGCGTCAGGTCCTCGCCGTCGAGGGTGATGCTGCCCGCGTCGCAGGGAATCAGGCCGACGATCATGTAGAACGCCGTGGTCTTGCCCGCGCCGTTGGGGCCCAGCAGACCCACGACCTCGCCGCTGCTGATCTCCAGCGAGATCTGCCGCACCACCTGCCGTGCCTTGAAGCGCTTGCTCAGGTCCCGGGCGAGCAGGGTGCTCACGGCGCCGCACCGCCTTTCCGCCCGCCCTGCGACGGGTTGATCTTCATGCGCACCGGACCGCCGCTGCCGGCCTCGGCGGTGACATACTGGCGGCGCAGGTCGTAGCTGATGCGCTCGCCGGCGATCTCGTTGGCGCCATCGCTGACCCAGGCGTTGACGGACATGCGCATCATGCCGCCGGCGACGTCGTAGTCCATGATCCCGGCGCGGCCTTCGGTCCGCTGGCCACCGGCTACCTGCTGCTCGAAGCGCGCCGGGGCACCGTGCAGCAGCGCGCTGCGCAGCTCGTGTCCGAGGAATGTCAGCTCGGCCTCGTCGCACCAGGCCCTGGCCCCCTGGTTGATGATTTCCACGTTGCCCCGGAACAGCCAGCGGCTGTTCTCGAAGTCCAGGCGCGTGGCCTCGGCGACGTCGGCGCGGATGCTGAGCGTGCCCTGCGTGATGTGCATGCCACGGAACACCAGCTTGTTGTTGCGCCGGTCAAACTCCGACGACTGTGCATCGAGGTCGATCGGCAGGTTGCGCTGGTTGTCGAAATCAGGGAGGGCCGCCTTGACCCGGTTCCGGGCAGCAGGCTGGGCCTGCGGCGGCACCGGGGCCGGAGCCTGCTGGGCAGCGCCCGCAGCAGGAGCGGCAGCGGGAGCGGGAGCCTGGATCGGAGCCTGGGAGCCGGCCTGCCCGGTCCAGGCCAGGGTACCGGCCAGCACCGCGCACGCCGCCACGATCCGCAGCGCCCGCCGGGCGCCGTCAGCGCACATAGTGGCCCGTGACGTCGGCGAGCAGCTGCAGACGATCCTCCCGCAGCAGCGCCCGCAGGCCCACGGCGTGGACCGTGCTTCCCGCATAGTCGATGTCAACCTTCCTGTCCGTGGACGCGATGTCCGTGCCCGGGTCGAACTCCAGGTAGTCGGTGCGGACGATGGCGGAAGGGTTGTCGGTTCCGCGCGTGGCGGCAACGACGTTACCGGAGAGTGCGATCATCTTACCATCCGCGAGTATCTGCCCTGTCTCGGCCGTCAGGCGCCAGGGAACCTGCCGGGCCGGGTCGTAGTTCACGCTGACATCCTCGAGCGTGACCGTGCCGTCGGCCGGCTGCTGCACGACGCGCGCTGCCGAGAGGCGGTAGAGGACCTGACCGTCGTCCCCGGTGCCGGTCAGGGTCGCGTCATTGATGTAGTAGCCCACGCCCAGCGACGGTGCGGCCGGTGCCGGTGGCTGTTCGCTGTCGAGCTGGCGCAGCAGCAGGCTGCTGCCCACCGTCACGATCAGCAGGCCCAGCACGGCCAGCGCACGCCGCGGGATCATGCCGGGCTCAGTCGCGGCGCGCGGCGCGGGCCGCCAGCAGCAGGTCGCAGACCTCGCGCACCGCGCCGGCCCCGCCCGCGAGGGTGGTGCGCCAGGCGGCGGTGCCGGCCACCGAGGGATGGCAATCGGCGACCGCTATCGGCAGTGCCACCTGCCGCATGACCGGCAGATCGGGTTCGTCGTCACCGACACAGGCGGCCGCGCTGGCCGGAATGCCGGTGGCCTCGAGCAGCGTCGCCAGCGCCCTGCCCTTGTCGGCCTCGCCCAGCATCACATGCCGGATGTCGAGGTCCGCCATGCGGCCGGCGGCGGATGTCGAGGGCCGGCCGGAGATCACCGCGACGGTGAAGCCGGCCGCCATCAGCTGCTTGATGCCATAGCCGTCGCGGACGTTGAAGCTCTTGAACTCGCGGCCCTCGGCATCGTAATGCAGGCGTCCGTCGGTCAGGACACCGTCCACGTCGAGGATCAGCAGGCGGATGCCCGCGGCTCGCCGCAGCAGGGCAGCGTCGGGTGGTGCCACGGCTACATCACTCCCGCGCGGAACAGGTTGTGGACGTTGAGGGCACCCACCACCACCTCGTGTTCGTCCACCACCAGCAGCGCCGTGATCTTGAACTGCTCCATCAGGTGCACCGCCTCGGCAGCCAGCGCGGCGGGGCCGATGGTCTTGCAGCCCGTGGTCATGACCGCGCGCATCGGCGTGCGGTGGATGTCGACCGCGCGGTCCACCGCCCGGCGCAGGTCTCCGTCGGTGAACACGCCGAGCAGGCGGCCGGCCGGGTCCACCACGGCGGTCATGCCGAGGCTCTTGCGCGTCATCTCCAGCAGCCCCTCGGACAGCGGCGCATCGGGACCGATGCGGGGCACCGCCGTGCCGGAGTTCATGACATCGGCGACCCGCAGCAGCAGCCGCCGGCCGAGCGTGCCCCCGGGGTGCGCCAGCGCGAAGTCCTCGCGGGTGAAGCCGCGGCTCTCGAGAAGCGCCACCGCCAGGGCATCGCCCATGGCCAGGGTCGCGGTGGTGCTGGCCGTGGGGGCCAGGTTCAGGGGGCAGGCTTCCTCGGCGACGCCGACGTCGAGCACCACGGTGGCCGCCTGCCCCAGCGTGGAGCGGGGCGCGCCCGTGAGCGTGACCAGCGGCACGCCGAGCCGCTTGAGCAGCGGCAGGATGGTGATGATTTCCCCGGTTTCGCCGGAGTTGGACACCGCCACCACCAGGTCCGACCGGGTGATCATGCCGAGATCCCCGTGGCTGGCTTCGCCCGGGTGCACGAAGAATGCCGGGGTGCCGGTGCTCGCCAGCGTGGCGGCGATCTTGCCGCCGATGTGGCCGGACTTGCCCATGCCGGTGACGACCACCCGGCCGTCGCAGGCGAGCATCAGCTCGCATGCGCGGACGAAGGACTCGTCGATGCGTCCGGCCAGCCCGGAAACCGCCCTGGCCTCGATCTCCAGCACCCGGCGGGCCAGGCTGCGGACATCCACGGCGGATCGGGGCTGGGTCATGGGCGGGCTGGTCCAGAAACGGAGGCCAGGCAATTGTACGGGAACCATCCGCCGCGCGGAGCCGCCAGCGCGCCCTCGCTCGCCGCGAACGGCCCCTATAATGTGCGCCCTACCCGCCAAGGCGCCGTGTTGCCGATGAACCCAGCAGAAATCCAGGCCCTGATCGAGGCACAGCTGCCCGGTTGCACGGCCAGCGTGCAAAGCCCGGACAACATCCATTACGAGGCCGTGATCGTCTGTCCGGCATTCGCCGGCAAGCGCGCGCTGCAGCGGCACCAGATGGTGTACGCCGCCCTCGGGCCGCGCATGGGCGGCGACATCCACGCGCTGTCCATCCAGACGCTGACGCCCGAGGAGCAGGCCGGCCGCAAGGGCTGAGCGCGGCCGCCACGGGAATGGACAAGCTCGCGATCACCGGCGGCCGGCGCCTGGAAGGCGAAACCCGCATTTCCGGCGCGAAGAACGCCGCGCTGCCGATTCTCGCGGCTTCGCTGCTCACCGACGAGCAGGTAACCATCGGCAACATTCCGCACCTGCGCGACATCACCACCACCATCGAACTGCTCGGCCGCATGGGGGTGGCGGTGACCCTGCACGAGGGCCAGCGCATCGAGGTCGACCCGGCCGGCATCCGCGAGTACCACGCGCCCTATGACCTGGTGAAGACCATGCGGGCGTCGATCCTGGTGCTCGGGCCGCTGGTGGGCCGCTTCGGTGCCGCCGATGTCTCGCTGCCCGGCGGTTGCGCCATCGGCGCGCGGCCGGTGGATATCCACGTCGCGGGGCTGCGCGCCCTCGGCGCCAGGGTGGACATCGAGGATGGCTACATCCGCGCGCGGGCCGGCCGTTTGCGTGGCGCCCACCTGGTGCTCGACAAGGTCACCGTCACCGGCACCGAGAACCTCATGATGGCGGCGGTACTCGCCGAGGGGGAGACCGTGCTGGAGAACGCCGCCCGCGAGCCCGAGATCGAGGACCTCGCCGGGTTCCTCAACCGCATGGGCGCGAGGATCAGCGGTGCCGGCAGCAACCGCATCGTCATCCAGGGCGTGCGCCGCCTGCACGGGGCGGAATACGAGGTGCTTCCCGACCGCATCGAGACCGGCACCTTCCTCGTCGCCGGCGCCATCACCGGAGGCCACGTCCGCCTGCGCAACACCTGCCCGGGGCACCTGGAAGCGGTGCTGGCCAAGCTGCGCGACGCCGGAGCCCGGGTCGCCACCGGGCCGGACTGGATCGAACTGTGGATGCCCGGGCGGGCGACCGCGGTCGATATCAGCACCAGCCCCCACCCGGGTTTCCCCACGGACATGCAGGCCCAGTTCGCGGCCCTGAACTGCGTCGCCAGCGGTGTCGCCACCATCAGCGAGAACGTCTTCGAGAACCGGTTCATGCACATGCCGGAACTGCAGCGCATGGGTGCCAACATCCGCCTGCAGGGGCATACAGCCGTGATCCAGGGGGTCGAGCGCCTGACCGCGGCACCGGTGATGGCCACCGACCTGCGCGCCTCCGCCGGCCTGGTCCTGGCCGGCCTGGTGGCCGAGGGCGAGACGGTGGTGGACCGGATCTACCACATCGACCGCGGCTACGAGTGCATCGAGGAAAAGCTCAACCAGCTGGGCGCTGCCATCCGCCGCCGGGGCTGATCGCCGGCCATGCGTCGCCATAGGCAACGCGAATTTGCCATGTGTATAATTTGCCGGTTTAAACGCGCCCGCCGTCACCCCGCCGAGATCGATTCCGCTCCCGGATCCGGGCCCACGGCCGCATGACGACCACAAGAGCCGGGACCAGAGCCTGGGAGGATTAGCTCGATGAGCGATGAGGCCGACCTCAGCCGACGCCATTTCCTGACCGTAGCGACCAGCGTCGTCGGCGGTGTGGGCGTGGTGCTCACCGCCGTGCCCTTCGTGGCGTCCTTCCGCCCCAGCGCACGTGCGCAGGCCATGGGTGGCCCGGTGGAAGTGGATATCAGCAAGCTGGAGGACGGCGCCATGGTGCGCGTCGTCTGGCGTGGCCGGCCCGTCTGGATCCTGCGCCGCACGGCGGACATGATCAGCCGCGTCGAGGCCGAACCGGCCTCGTTGCTCAAGGATCCGGGCTCCGAGGAATCCGAGCAGCCCGCTTACGCGCAGAATCCCCTGCGTGCCATCAAGCCGGACATCCTCGTCGTGGTCGGTGTCTGCACCCATCTAGGCTGCGCGCCGATCGAACGCTTCGACGTGGCGCCACCGGACCTCGGCCCGGACTGGAAGGGCGGGTTCTACTGCCCCTGCCACGGCTCGCGCTTCGACATGGCCGGGCGGGTCATGGTCGGCTCCCCGGCGCCCACCAACCTGCCGATTCCGCCCTACCGCTTCGTCGGAGACAACATGATCATCATCGGTGACGACACGGGAGCCAAGGCATGAGTGCCGCGCAATCCGGGGCAGCCGGACAGGGCCGCTGCGCACGGCTCATCGATTGGGTGGACGAGCGCTTCCCGCTCACCGCGATGATCAAGGAGCACGCCACCGAGTACTACGCGGCGAAGAACTTCAACGCCTGGTACGTGTTCGGCGTCCTCGCCATCGTCGTGCTGGTGATCCAGCTGGTTACCGGCATCTTCCTCACCATGAACTACAAGCCGTCCGCCACCGAGGCCTTCGCCTCGGTGGAGTACATCATGCGTGACGTGCAGTGGGGCTGGCTGATCCGCTACATGCATTCGACCGGCGCCTCGGCCTTCTTCATCGTGGTCTACCTGCACATGTTCCGGGCGCTGCTCTACGGGTCCTACAAGAACCCGCGCGAGCTGCTGTGGCTCATCGGCATGGTGATCTACCTGGCGCTGATGGCCGAGGCCTTCATGGGTTACCTGCTGCCATGGGGGCAGATGTCCTACTGGGGCGCCCAGGTGATCGTCTCGCTGTTCGGCGCCATCCCCGGCGTCGGCGCCGACCTGGTGGAGTGGATCCGCGGTGACTACTTCATCTCCGACATCACCCTGAACCGCTTCTTCGCGCTGCATGTGGCGGCGGTGCCGCTGGCCCTGGTGCTGCTGGTGGTGATGCACATCCTGGCGCTGCACGAGACCGGCTCGCTGAATCCCGACGGCATCGAGATCAAGGAGCGCAAGGATGCCCGGGGCATTCCGCTGGACGGCGTGGCCTTCCACCCGTACTACACGGCCAAGGATCTGGTCGCCATCGTCATCTTCTTCGCGCTGTTCGCCGCGGTGGTGTTCTTCGCGCCGGAGATGGGCGGCTACTTCCTCGAGCACGCCAACTTCGAGCCGGCCAACATGCTGAAGACGCCGGAGCACATCGCCCCGGTCTGGTACTTCACCCCCTTCTACGCGATCCTGCGTTCGGTGCCGAGCAAGGGCTGGGGCGCCTTCCTGATGATGATGGCCATCGTGCTGCTGTTCTTCCTGCCCTGGCTCGATCGCTGCCGGGTGAAGTCCATCCGCTACCGCGGCTGGACCTACAGGCTGGCGCTCGGGGTGTTCGTGGTGAGTTTCGTGGCGCTGGGCTACCTCGGCCTGCAGCCCGCCACCGAACTGGTGTACGTCTATGCCGCGCGCTTCTTCGCCGCGCTGTATTTCCTTTTCTTCCTGCTGATGCCCCTCTACACCCGCGCCGAGAAGACCCGGCCGGTGCCGGAGCGGGTCGTCTATGAAGCCAGCCACTAGGATGCGGCCGCCCATGGTGAGGATCACGGTCATGATGAGGTCGATTGCCTGCTGCCGTCACCTGCTGCAGGCAGCCATGCTGGCGATGATGGCGCTGGCCGCGTCGGCGGCATCGGCGTCGGAAGGCCCCAAGACGGAGCATGTCGCGGTCGATGTCGACAACGTGGCGTCGCTGCAGCGTGGGGCGCGCAACTTCGTCAACTACTGCATGGGCTGCCACTCCGCCCAGTACGTGCGCTACAACCGCCTGGGCCAGGACCTGCAGATCTCCGAGGACCAGCTGGTCAGGAACCTGATGTTCGCGGCGCAGAAGCCGCAGGAAACCATGACCATCGCCATGCGCCCCGACGACGCCAAGCGCTGGTTTGGCATCGAGCCGCCGGATCTCTCGCTGATCGCGCGCAACAAGGGGGCGAATTACCTGTACGGCTTCCTGCGCGGGTTCTACCTCGACCCGTCGCGGCCGACGGGGGTCAACAACCTGATGCTGCCCAACGCCGCCATGCCCCACGTCCTCTGGGAGTTGCAGGGCACCCAGGAAGCGGTGTTCGAGGAAGCGGGCAAGGGCGACGCGGCGCAGAAGGTCTTCAAGGAGTTCCGCCAGGTCAGCCCTGGCCGGATGTCGCCGGCGGAGTTCGACCGCTTCGTGCGTGACACCGTCAACTTCCTCGCCTACATAGGCGAGCCCATGCAGCTGGAGCGGCAGCGCCTCGGCGTCTGGGTGCTGGCCTTCCTGCTCCTCTTCGGCATCCTGGCCTACCTGCTCAAGCAGGAGATCTGGAAAGACGTCAAGTAACCGCATGCCCGAACCGGTTGCATGGATAACGCGAACGCACTGCGACAGGGTGACAGCGCTGCCGTCGGGGGGGACCAGCCCGGACTCATGACGCTCTACTCCAGCCCCACCTGCTTCCACAGCCATCGCACCCGCATGGTGCTGGCCGAGAAGAACATTGCCATCGATGTCGTCGACGTGGAGGGTGGGAACCTGCCCGAGGACCTGCTCGACCTCAATCCCTACCACAGCGTGCCGACGCTCGTGGATCGCGATCTGGTGCTGTACGACTCCCGCGTCATCATCGAGTATCTCGACGAACGCTTCCCGCACCCGCCGCTGATGCCCGTCGACCCGGTGACCCGCGCGCAGTTCCGCCTGGCGCTGTTCCGCATCGAGCGTGACTGGTACGCGCTGGCCGATGAGCTGCAGAAGGCGGCGGACCGCAAGCAGGCAACGCGCATCCGCAGGCAGCTCGAGGAGAGCATTGTCGGCAGCTCCGAGGTGTTCGGCGCCAAGCGCTATTTCCTCAGCGACGAGTTCTCGCTGGTCGATTGCACCATCGCGCCGATCCTCTGGCGCCTGCCGGCCTTCGGCATCGAGCTCAAGGGCAGCGTACAGCCCATCCGCCGCTACATGGACCTGGTGTTCGCGCGTCGCTCCTTCCAGGACAGCCTGTCCGACGCCGAGCAGGAGATGCGCCAGTAGGCGGCCCGCGCATGCCGCCGCCCGGCTCCATTCCCCAGCGGCCCTACCTGCTCCGGGCCATGCACGCCTGGATCACCGACAACGGCCAGACCCCGCACATGGTGGTCGATGCCACCGTGGAGGGTGTCGAGGTGCCGGGCCAGTATGTGCGCGATGGCAGGATCGTCCTCAACGTCAGCCACAATGCCGTGGCCAACCTCGACATCGGCAACGAGATGCTGAGGTTCGAGGCCCGCTTCTCCGGCACGCCCTACGCCATCTTCGTGCCGCTGCGCGCCGTGCTCGGCATCTATGCCCACGAGACCGGCCGCGGCATGATCTTCTCCGAGGAGGAGGGCCCGGCCGCGCCGGAGGAGCCGCCGCCCGGCGCCGCCGGGGGCGCGCCGTCCGGCGAGGCGCGCAAGGCCAGGCTCAAGCTGGTCAAGTAGTCGCGGCGCGCGGCCGTCAGGGGTAGAGCGCGCCGTCGATGCCGTCGCAGAGGCAGTGGATCGCCAGCAGGTGGACCTCCTGGATGCGGGCGGTGCGTTCGGCGGGCGCCCTGACCTCGATATCCCCCGGGCGCAGCATCGCGGCCATGCGTCCGCCATTGCGGCCGGTCAGCGCCACCACCCGCATGCCCTTCCGGTGCGCCGCCTCGATGGCCGCGACGACATTGGGCGAACCGCCGGATGTGGAGATGGCGAGCAGGCAGTCGCCGGGCTGCCCCAGCGCCAGCACCTGCTTGGAGAACACCTGCTCGTAGGCGTAGTCGTTGGCGATGGAAGTCAGCGTCGAGGAATCGGTGGTCAGCGCGATTGCCGCGAGACCGGGACGCTCGCGCTCGAAGCGGTTGAGCAGCTCGGCCGAGAAGTGCTGGGCATCGGCTGCCGAGCCGCCGTTGCCGCAGGCGAGGATCTTGCCGCCGCTCCGCAGGGTTTCCACCATGGTGCCGATGGCGCGGGACAGCGGTTCCGCGAGCGTGGCCATCGCCGCCTGCTTGACGGCGATGCTCTCGTTGAACTGGCGGCGGATAGCGTCCTGTGTGTCCATGGGCGACATGATAGCTTCTGCGGCAGCCGTGCGGCGGACCTACCAGGCGTCCCCGGAATCGAAGGCATCGCGGATCCAGTCGCAGGCGGGTCCGGCCAGGTCCCCGGACAGGGCCAGCACGTCGAACCGCAGGGGATGTTCGGCAAACGCGGGCCGTGCCTGCAGGAACCGGCTCGCTGCCTGCAGCAGGCGCCGGCGCTTGGTCGCCGTGATGGTGACCGCGGGGTCCACCCAGGCGTTGCTGCGCCGGTAGCGCACTTCGATGACGACGAGCGAGTCGCCGTCGAGCATCACGAGGTCGAGCTCACCGGCCCGGCAGCGGAAATTCCGCGCCACGGGACGCAGGCCGCGGTCGCGGAGGTAGCGCAATGCGGCTTCTTCCGCCCGGGCCCCAGTGGCCGCCGTGCCCTCAGCCGGCCGCCGGTCCCGGGTCACCACGGCTCATTCCGGATTCGGCCCGCCGGCAGGCACAGGGGTGGACGCTTCCCCGGCGGGCACCACCTGGCCATCGCGGAAGGCAGCCCAGGACATGCGGCGGTGGATGCGGCGGCTGGCATCCTGCGAGAGGATGCCCGAGAGGCCGGCGACGGGCATCAGCGCCGGGCTGTTGCCGGCCATCATGGCCCGCGCCAGCGTGTAGCTGTCGTAACCCATGGCGTAGAAGCGCAGCTGGCCGATGGCGCCCGGCGGCCAGCGGGCGTCGAGTGCCGAACGCAGTGCGCTGGCGTGCGGGTCGCTGCCGATGACCGCGGGGGCGTCGGTGAACAGGATGCCTTCGCGGTCCACGCCCCCCGCGTCGCCGGGCTGGTAGATGGCCGATGTCGCATAGATGGGCAGGTCACCCGCATAGAGGAAGCGCAGCTGGGGCCAGAGCAGACGCCCCGATACCGGGCTGGCGGCGAGGAATATACAGTCGAGGTCATCGCGGCGGCGCGGTTCGAATGCGAGGGAAATACCGAGATTGGCCTCCAGCTGCCGATGCCGCGCCCGGCTCTCGTCCAGCAGCAGCAGGCGCTGGAGCTGTGCCGTGTAGTCGCGCGCCGCCGGGTCATACAGGCGGTAGGCGACCACGGTGCCGCCGCGTTCCTCCAGCGCCGCGGTGAAGGCACCGAGCAGGCGTCGTCCCCACTCGCTGTCGGGTGCCAGCGCCAGCGCCCGCAGCTGGCCCTGCGTGGCGGCGCGCTCGGCGACCGACCGTGCCTCGTCCTCGGGGGCAAGGGCGAACTGGTAGGGGCTGCCGGCGGGGGTCGCGATATCCAGGTAATTCAGCGCCAGCCAGGGCAGCGGCCCGGCGATGCGGGCCACCTCGGCGGCCGATTCCTTGAGCAGCGGACCGACGACGATACCCACGCCCGCGTCGAGCGCAGCCTGATAGCTTGCCGCCGGGCCAGGGGCGGTCTCGTCGAGGATCAGGACCTCGGGCCGCGTGCCGTCGGCGGAGTCGGCGAGGTAGGCGGCGAGGAAGCCGTCGCGGATGGCTTCGCCCGCGGCGCGCTGCGCACCGGAGAGCGGCAGCATCAGCGCCAGCTTGCGTGGCTGCGCGGCGGCTGGCGTGACCGCTGCGGGTGCCGCAGTGGCTGGCGGCTTGCCGGGACGCACAGGACCGGTGAGCGGCGGGACCGGTGCCGCGGGTTGCGTCGGCTGTTGTAGCGGCCCGCAGGCCGTGCCCACAATGGCAGAAACGCAGGCGGGCAACGCGCTGCGCAGCCACGCAGTGCGGAGCCGGAGCCGCCACGGGGCGGAGTGCGGGCACGGGGCTGCGGCTTCTCGCATCGACAACGTCATCGCAACACCAAGGTCAGTAACCGTGAACGATCCCGGAGTGCTCTACGTGGTCGCGACCCCCATCGGGAACCTCGATGATATCAGCATGCGTGCCGTGGCCGTCCTCGGCCGGGTGGCGCTGGTGGCCGCCGAGGATACCCGCCATACGGGGCAGCTCCTCGCGCACCTCGGGCTGCAGGTGCGCCAGCTGGCCCTGCATGAGCACAACGAGGCCGCGCGGGTCGACGAGGTGCTGGCGCATCTCGCTGCCGGGGAGTCGGTCGCGCTGGTGAGCGATGCGGGTACCCCGCTCATCAGTGATCCGGGGTTCCGGTTGGTGGCGGCGGCACGGGAGCGGGGTTGCACCGTGACGCCCATTCCCGGCGCCTGTGCCGCCATCGCCGCGCTGTCGGCATCCGGATTGCCCACCAACCGCTTCCGCTTCGAGGGCTTCCTGCCCGCACGTGCCGGTGCACGCTGTGCCCGGCTGGCCGATCTGCAGGCCTGCCCCGATACGCTGGTGTTCTACGAGGCGGTGCACCGGGTGGGGGAGATGCTCGCCGATCTCGCTCTGGCTTTTGGTGACGAGCGCCAGGCCTGTGTGGCCCGCGAGCTGACCAAGCTGCACGAGACGTTCTACTGGGGGGGTCTGGGTGAGATCCGCGCCCGGCTGGCCGCGGACCCGGGGGGCGGGCGGGGTGAGTTCACCATCGTGGTGGCCGGTGCACCGGCGGCGACGGCGGACGATGCGGAACTGCGGCGTATCGTGCGCCTGCTGATGGAAGAGCTGCCGGCGGCACAGGCCGCGCGTCTGGCCGCGCGCATCACGGGTGGCTCGCGTCGGGAGGCCTATGCGCTGGCGCTGGGTGAGCCCCCGCGGGCGGAGTCCTGATTGCCGCCGAATGACCAATGACCTATGGTGGCCGCTGGAGCCGGCCAGGCGATCGCTCGGGGGCAACCCCGGGAGGAAAGTCCGGGCTCCGGCGGGCAGGGTGCCAGGTAACGCCTGGGGGGCGCGAGCCCACGGAAAGTGCCACAGAAAATATACCGCCTCGGGCTTCACGGCCTGCGGTAAGGGTGAAAAGGTGCGGTAAGAGCGCACCGCGCGGGTGGTAACACGCCGCGGCACGGAAAACCCCACCTGGAGCAAGACCAAATAGGGAAGCAGCCGGGTCCGGCAACGGGCCGGGCACCGTCGCCCCGCGGGCTTCCGGGTAGGTCGCTCGAGGCTGCTGGTGACAGCGGTCCCAGAGGGATGGTCGCCCACGACAGAACCCGGCTTATCGGCCGGCTCCTTTTCTTTCGGTAAGCCCGAAAAGCCCGACCTGGCACCTATCTGATCCTTTGCGCGGAATCGGCGCGACTGGATGGGCGAGCGCGGGCGATCGCTTGCGCCTGCACGGCAACGCTGGTGCTCAGGCGCAACACAGCAATTTGCCATAAGCCTCTGATTTCCTATTTGTCTCGATGACGTGTCGCAGGGCTGGCTTGCGGCGTCACGCCTAAGTCGCTGTCCTCAAAGAATTTAGTCGCAGTTTTCTGTTGACGCTCCGCGGTTGCAAACCTATAGTGGCCGAAGGTGGTACAGAGTGGGAGGAAATGGGCTTCAGTGCCCAGTCCGCCGTGTTTCGTGGGGCAACCAAAATCACCCTGGATGCGAAAGGGCGGCTGGCATTCCCGGCCCGCTACCGCGAGCGGCTGGCCACGCGCTGCGAGGGGCGCCTGGTCTGCACGGTGGATCCCGACTACTGCCTGCTCATCTATCCGCTCCCGGACTGGGAGGAGATCGAGCGCAAGCTGATGCGACTGCCGTCGTTGAACCAGAAGGCGCGGAGACTGCAGCGCCTGATGGTCGGTTACGCATCGGAACTGGACCTCGACAGCCACGGGCGAATCCTCGTTCCCCGCGAGCTGCGTGAATTCGCGTCCCTGGACCGGCAGGCGATCCTGTTCGGCCAGGGGAACAAGTTCGAGTTGTGGGACGAGGCGCGCTGGAACGAGCGGCGGGACAAGTGGCTGGCAAGCGGTGCCGACGACGGCATGGACCTGCCGGCAGAGCTGGGTCAGCTCTCCCTCTGAAGCAGCCAGCCTCCTCGCCGAACGGGGCCGCGTCGGGCGTCGCGGGTCGTGCTGGGGGTTGGAGGTGCAAGGCCATGTTCCGGTTCTCCTCGACGAGGTGCTCCACGGCCTTGCCGTCCAGCCGGATGGCGCCTACGTGGATGCGACCTTCGGTCGGGGCGGGCATAGCCGGGTGATCCTCGGGGCGCTGGGACCGCGCGGCCGCCTGGTCGCGCTGGACCGGGATCCCGATGCGGTACGGGTGGGCCGGGAGCTGGCACAGGCGGACTCCCGGTTCGCGATAGAACAACAAGGCTTCGGTCAATTGCGGCGGGTCGTGGAAGCACAAGGTCTGGCAAGCGGGGTGGACGGAATCCTGTTCGACCTGGGCGTGTCGTCGCCCCAGGTCGACACGCCGGCGCGTGGTTTCAGCTTCCAGCATGAAGGCCCGCTGGACATGCGCATGGATCCGGCATCCGGCCCGAGCGCGGCCGACTGGCTCAATGCCGCCGAGGAGCGCGAGATCGCCAGCGTGCTGCGCCGGCTGGGAGAGGAGCCCGCAGCCGGGCGCATCGCCCGCGCCATCTGCGAGCGGCGCCTGCAGCAGCCGCTGCGCACCACCAGCGATCTCGCCGCGCTGGTGCTGTCGGTGATGCCGCGGCGGGGGCCGCGCCATCCGGCGACGCGGGTGTTCCAGGCCATCCGCATCTACATCAACCGCGAACTCGAGGAGCTCGAGGCCGGCCTGGCGCAGGCGCTGGACCTGCTGCGCATGGGCGGGCGCCTGTGCGTCATCAGCTTCCACTCGCTCGAGGACCGCATCGCCAAGCGCTTCCTGCGCGACCATTCACGTGTCAGCCCGGCGCTGGCCAGCCTGCCCGTGGTGCCTGCCTCGGCGCGGCCGCGCCTGCAGCTCGTCGGCGGCGCCATCCACGCGGGTGACGCCGAGCTGGCGGCCAATCCGCGGGCGCGCAGCGCGGTGTTGCGCGTGGCGGAGAAGCTGGCATGAACACGGCGCTGCGCAATCGCTGCCTGTTTGCGGCCCTGGTGGCCGCGGTGCTGGCCTCCGCCGTCGCGGTGGTCTACGCCAAACACGAAAACCGCAAGCTGTTTGCCGAGCTGCAGGTGCTCACGCAGCAGCGCGACCAGCTCGAGGTGGACTGGAGCCGCCTGCAGGTCGAGCAGAGCACCTGGTCCACGCACGCCAGGGTGGAGCAGCTCGGCCGCGGCGAGATGCACATGCGCAGCCCCGGCCCGGACGAGATCCGGTCGCTGCCATGAGTACGCGCGGAGAAGAGGGGCGGTCGCCCCAGCAGAGCTTCCGGATCCGCTGGGCCGTTGCCTGCGCGATGCTGGTGCTGATGGCCCTGGTGCTGGTCGGGCGCGCGGTGCACCTGCAGGTCTTCAACAAGGGCTTCCTCATCAGCCAGGCCGAGGCGCGCCACCTGAGGACCGCCAAGATCTCGGCCAACCGCGGCGTCATCACCGACCGCAACGGCCAGCCACTCGCCGCCTCCATGCCGGTGGACAGCCTCTGGGTGAGCCCGCAGGAACTGGCACGTGCCCCGGAGTTCATCCCCCGGCTCGCCAAGGCGCTGGGCATCGAACCCGGCGGCTTTGCGCGGCAGATCACGCGCAATGTCGACAAGGACTTCATGTACCTGCAGCGGCACATGAACCCGGCCGATGCGCAGGCCATCCTCGACAAGGGCATTCCCGGCGTGCACGTGCTGCGCGAGTACCGCCGCTATTACCCGGCCGGCGAGGTGGCCGGGCACCTGGTGGGCTTCACCAACGTCGACGACGATGGCCAGGAGGGCATGGAGCTGGAATTCGACGGCTGGCTGCGCGGCCATCCGGGCAAGAAGCTGGTGCTCCGCGACCGGCTGGGCCGCGTGGTGGAGGACGTCGAGCGGCTGGAGCCGCCCCGTCCCGGGCGGGAGGTGGCCGCCTCCATCGATCTTCGCATCCAGTACCTGGCCTACCGGGAGCTCAAGGCAGCGGTGCAGGAGAACCGGGCGCTGTCGGGTTCCGCCGTGGTGCTCGATGCGGAAACCGGCGAGGTGCTGGCCATGGTCAACCAGCCTTCCTACAACCCCAACGACCGCTCGCAGTACGCGCCGGGCCGCTTCCGCAACCGCGCCATCACCGACCTGTTCGAGCCGGGTTCGAGCTTCAAGCCGCTGATCATCGCCGCGGCGCTGGAGAGCGGGCAGTGGCAGCGTGACAGCCGCGTGGACACCTCGCCGGGCATGCTGCAGGTGGCCAACAAGGTCATCGAGGACGAGCACAACCTCGGCGTCATCGACCTGGCCACGGTGCTGGCCCGCTCCAGCAACGTCGGCGTCACCAAGGTGGCGCTGTCGCTGCCCTCCGAGCAGCTGTGGAGCGTGCTCAACCGCTTCGGCATCGGGCGGCCGACGTCCAGCGGCTTTCCCGGCGAATCCGCGGGGCTGCTGAGCCCGTACGAGAACTGGCGGCCGATCGCCAAGGCCACCATGGCCTACGGCTATGGCCTGTCGGTGACGCCATTGCAGCTGGCGCAGAGCTACGCAGTGTTCGCGGCCGATGGCGTGATGCGCCCGGTGTCGCTGGTCCGCGTGGATCACCCGCCAATCGGCCGCAAGGTGCTGTCGACGGACAATGCGCGTGCCATGGTGGAGCTGCTCGAGCACGTGGTGGCTCCGGACGGTACCGGCCTGCGCGCCGCGGTCGCCGGATATCGCGTCGCCGGCAAGACGGGCACGGCCCGGAAGTTCGAGGTCGGTGGCTATTCCTCCGAGCGCTACACCGCCGTCTTCGCCGGTGTCGCGCCGGTGAGCCGGCCGCGGCTGGCGGTGGTCGTCGTGGTGGACGAGCCGCGGGCTGGCGAGTACTACGGCGGCGCGGTGGCCGCGCCCGTGTTCTCGAAGATCGTCGCGGGCGCCATGCGCATCCTGGCCATCGCCCCCGACAAGCCCGTGGCGCCGGCGGGCAGGCAACCGGCGACGGCGGTCACGGCCGCGAACAACCCATGATGGCCGCAGCGGAAACCGACATGGAGCTGAGCCAGCTGTTTCCGGGCCTCGTCCCCGCGCCACCGTCGCTGGATGTGCCCGACATCGCCACCCACAGCGCCGAGGTGGTGCCAGGCGGGCTGTTCCTGGCCTGCGCCGGCAGCCGCGACCACGGCCTGCGCTTCCTCGGCGATGCGCTGGACCATGGCGCCGGCGCCGTGGCCTGGGAGCCGCAGCCGGCTCTCCCGCCTCCGGGCCTGCCGGCAGGCGTGGTGGGCCTGCCGGTTCCCGGCCTGCGCCGCGAACTCGGCGGCATCGCCAACCGCTTCTTCGCCAGGCCATCGGCCGGCATCTCGGTCACCGGCATCACCGGCACCAATGGCAAGACCACCGTGGCCTGGCTGCTGGCGCAGGCACTCGGCCATCTCGGCCACCGCGCCGGTTACATGGGTACGCTCGGCTATGGCAGCGTCACCGCGCTGCGGCCGGAACCGCTGACCACGCCGGGTTGCGTGACCGTGCACCGGCACCTGCGCGAGCTGGCCGACGCCGGCCTGGACGACGTGGCCATGGAGGTGTCGTCCCATGCCCTCGACCAGGGGCGCGTGGATGGCGTGGCCTTCCGCATCACCGCCTTCACCAACCTCAGCCGCGATCACCTCGACTATCACGGCGACCTCGCGAGCTATGGCCGCGCCAAGCAGCGGCTGTTCCTCGAGAGCGGTGCCGCCACCGCCGTCATCAACCTCGGCGATGCGTTCGGCCGCGAGCTGGCCGGCCGCTTGCCGGCGGGCATGCGGCTGGTTGGCGTTGCCGCCACGCCGGGCCAGGGTGCGGCCGTGGAGATCTCACCGCTGGCCGGTGGCCGGCCAGGCCGGCGCCTGCGACTGGAGGTGGAGGGCAGCGGCGTGGAGTTCGACTCCCTGCTGCTGGGCACCTTCAACCTGGAGAACCTGGCGCTGGCCGCCGGCATCCTCCACGCGCAGGGCTTCGCGCCGGCGGCGATTGCCACCGCGCTCGCCACCTGCCAGGCGCCGCCCGGACGCATGCAGGTGCTGTCCTCCGGCGCCGGGCCGCGCGTGGTGGTGGATTTCGCCCATACGCCGGATGCCCTGCGGCGCGTGCTGGAAGCGCTGCGCGAGGAGGCTCCGGCCCGCCTGTGGTGCGTGTTCGGCTGCGGTGGCGATCGTGACGCCGGCAAGCGCCCGCTGATGGGTGCGGTGGCGCGCGAGCTGGCCGACCGCCTGGTCGTCACCGACGACAATCCGCGCAGCGAGGATCCGGATGCCATCGTCGCGGCCATCCTCGAGGGCGCCGGCAGCGGCCCGCAGGTCGAGGTCATCCGTGATCGTGCCGCCGCGATCCGTCATGCGGTGGGCATGGCCGCCCGCGACGACGTGGTGCTGATCGCCGGCAAGGGCCACGAGGCGGTGCAGATCGTCGGTCACGAGGCCCGTGCCTTCTCCGACCAGGCGGTGGCGGGCGCGGCGCTCGCCGGACGCACATGAGCATGGGTCGCCTGTCCATGGTAGCGGAGGCGGTGGGCGGCACGCTCTTCGGCGCCGACGCCGAATTCGCCGCGGTGAGCACCGATACCCGCAGCCTGCAGCCCGGCGAGCTGTTCTTCGCGCTGCGCGGCGCCAGCAACGATGGCGGCGCCTTCGTCGCCGAGGCGGCCCGGCTCGGTGCGGCCGGCGCCGTGGTGACCGCGCGCCAGCCGGGCGCCTTGCCGCAGGTGGAGGTGGCCGACACCCGTCTCGCCCTGGGCGAACTGGCCCGCGCCTGGCGCGCGCGCTTCGACATCCCGCTGATCGGCATCACCGGCTCCAACGGCAAGACCACGGTCAAGGAGATGACGGCGGCGATCATGCGCGTCGCCCTCGGCGGCAGCGTGGATCCGCTGCTGGTGACCTGGGGCAACCTCAACAACGAGATCGGCCTGCCGCGCACGCTGCTGTACCTGAACGAGAGCCACCGCGCGGCGGTGATCGAGATGGGCGCCGCGAGGCGCGGCGACATCGCCTACCTGGCGCGCATCGCCTGCCCCACCGTGGCGGTGGTGACCAATGCCGCGCGCGCCCACCTGCAGGGCTTCGGCAGCGTCGACGACGTGGCTGCCACGAAGGGCGAGATCTACGATTCCCTGCCGCAGACCGGCACCGCGGTGGTCAACCGCGACGACCGCTTCTTCCACGCCTGGTGGGAACGCAGCGCGGGCCGCCAGCGCCTGAGTTTCGGCCTGCACCCGGATGCCGATTTCCGCGCCACCGACATCGTCGTCTCCGGAACCATCGGTTTCACGCTGCACGGGGCCGGCACCGCCTTGCCGGTGCGCCTGGCCATGGCCGGAGCGCACAACGTGCTCAATGCGCTGGCCGCCGCCGCCGCCGCCCACGCCGCCGGGGCGCAGCCGGCTGCCATCGCGGCCGGCCTGGCCGCGGTGCGCAATGTCGCCGGCCGCCTGCGCCGGGTACCGGCCCAGCTGCGGCTGGCGCTCTACGACGACAGCTACAACGCCAATCCCGGCTCGGTGCGCGCCGCGATCGCCTTTCTCGGCAGCCAGGCCGGCGAGCGCTGGCTGGTGCTGGGCGACATGGCCGAGCTCGGGCCCGACAGCCTGAAGATGCACCGCGAGATGGGCGAATGCGCACGCCTGGCCGGCATCTCCCGGCTCTATTGCGCCGGCGTCAACAGCGCGGCAGCAGCCGAGGCCTTCGGCAGCAACGCACGCCACTACGTGGAGGTGCCGGCCCTCGCCGCAGCGTTGGCGGCGGAGGTACATCCCGGCATCACCGTGCTCGTCAAGGGTTCCCGCTCCATGGGCATGGAACGGGTGGTGCAGGCGCTGGCCGCGGACAGCGGCCCGGCAGGGCACTGAGGCCGGCGATGCTGTACCTCGCTGCGGAATTCCTCACGCGCTTCGTCTCGGGCTTCAACCTGTTCACGTACATCACCATGCGGGCGATCATGAGCGCGCTGACGGCGCTGATCCTCTCGCTGGTGCTCGGGCCGGGCCTGATCCGCCGCCTCACGGAAAAGAAGATCGGCCAGACGGTGCGCAACGACGGCCCGGGCAGCCACCTGCCCAAGGCCGGTACGCCGACCATGGGCGGTACGCTGATCCTGCTGGCGATCGCCGCGGGCACGCTGCTCTGGGCCGACCTGCGCAGCCATTACGTCTGGGTGGTGCTCGGCGTGACGCTGGCCTACGGCCTGATCGGTTTCGTGGACGACTACCGCAAGCTGACCCGCCGCGACCCGAAGGGCCTCTCGGCCCGCGCCAAGTTCACCGGCCAGCTGCTGGTGGCCCTGGCGGCGGCGGGTTACCTGTACGCGCTGGCGGACCGGCCCCAGGAGACGGCGCTGCTGGTCCCGTACCTGAAGAACCTGGCCATCCCGCTGGGCGGCTTCTACATCGCCTTCGTGACGCTGGTGATCGTCGGCACCAGCAATGCGGTGAACCTCACCGACGGGCTCGACGGCCTGGCCACCATGCCGGCGGTGCTGGTGGCTGGAGCGCTCGGCGTCTTTGCCTATGCCGCGGGCAATGTCATCTATTCCCGCTACCTCGGCATTCCCTACGTGGCCGGCGCGGGCGAGATGCTGGTGTTCTGCTCGGCGCTGGCGGGTGCCGGCCTCGGCTTCCTCTGGTTCAACGCCTATCCGGCCCAGGTGTTCATGGGAGACGTCGGCGCGCTCGCGCTCGGTGGCGCGCTCGGCGCCGTGGCGGTGGTGGTGCGCCAGGAGCTGGTGCTGGTGATCATGGGCGGCATCTTCGTCGCCGAGACCGTCTCGGTGATGATCCAGGTGGCGTCGTTCAAGCTGACCGGCAAGCGCGTGTTCCGCATGGCGCCGCTGCACCACCACTTCGAGCTCAAGGGCTGGGCCGAGCCCAAGGTCATCGTGCGCTTCTGGATCATCACCGTGATCCTGGTTCTGGTCGGGCTCTCGAGCCTGAAGATCCGATGATGGCCGCGCGCAGCAACGGCATCGTGGAACCGGGCGCCGCCACATCCCGCGAGGTGCTGGTGCTCGGCATGGGCATCACCGGCGCGTCCTGCGCGCGACACCTGGCGGCGCGCGGCCTCACGGCCTGGTTCGCCGACACGCGGTCCGGACCGCCCGGGCTGGCGGCAATCCGCGCGGCGATGCCGGAAGCCGGGCTGCTGGCGGGCGCGGTGCCGGCCACGGTACCCGAGGGAGTCGGCAGGCTGGTGGTCTCGCCAGGCGTCGACCTCGACCTGCCGGTGCTGCTCGACGCCCGCCGCCGCGGCCTGCCGGTGCTGAGCGACCTCGACCTGTTCGCCGCCGACTGCCGGGCGCCGATGCTCGGCATCACCGGTTCCAACGGCAAGAGCACGGTGACGACGATGGTCGGCGCGCTGCTCACGGCTGGCGGCTGGCCGGTGGCCGTCGGTGCCAACCTCGGCACGCCGGCGCTCGACCTGCTCGGCGCCGGGGTGCAGGCCTACGTGCTGGAACTCTCCAGCTTCCAGCTCGAGCGCAGCGCGCCGCTGGCGCTCGCGGCGGCCGTGGTCCTCAACGTCGCCCCGGATCACCTCGACAAGCACGGCGACATGGCGGCCTACGCGGCGGCGAAGGCGCGCATCTACTCGCGCTGCGCCGTCGCCGTGCTGAACCGCGACGAACCGGCGCTCGCTGCCATGGTGCCGGCCGGCACGCGGGTGATCGGCTTCGGCCTCGGCCGTCCGCAGGGCGAGGACTTCGGGCTCATCACCAGCCAGGGGAGCGAGTGGCTGGCGCAGGGCGAGCGCCTGCTGCTGCCGGTCGCCGACCTCGGCACCACCGGCCGCCACAATGTCGCCAATGCGCTGGCGGCACTGGCGATGGTCGCGGCTGCCGGCGGACCGCCGGACACCGCGGCCGTGCTGCGCGGCTTCCACGGCCTGCCGCACCGGATGCAGCTGGTGGCCAGGGCGCAGGGCATCACCTGGATCGATGACTCCAAGGCCACCAACGTCGCGGCTGCGGTGACCGCCATCCGCGGCACCAGCGGTCCGCTGGTGCTCATCGCCGGCGGCGACGCCAAGGGACAGGCATTCGACGAACTGGCCGCGGCGCTGCGCGGGCGACAGGCGGCGGTGATCCTCATCGGGCAGGACCGCGGGCGGATGCAGCGTGAACTGCAGGGCAGCGCTGCCGTGGAACTGGCCGACACGCTGCCCGGGGCCGTGGACCGCGCCCGTGAACTGGCGCCGGCCGGCGCCACCGTGCTGCTGGCTCCGGCCTGCAGCAGCCTCGACATGTTCCGCAACTACGAGCACCGCGGCCAGGTCTTCGCCGCCGCAGTGCGCGGGCAGGCATCGTGAGCGCGCGCCTGGAAGCCGGACGGATGTTCAGCGTGCAGGCGGAGCAGCGTTTCGACCTGGTGCTGGTGCTGGCCGTGGCGGCGCTGCTGGGCGTCGGCCTGGTGATGGTGGCTTCCGCCTCGATGTCGCTCGCCGAACGCAACTACGGTGGCCCGCTGTACTTCTTCTGGCGCCAGCTCGGCGCCGTGGGCGCCGGCCTGCTTGGTGGCTGGGCGATGCTGCGCACGCCCACCGCGATCTGGGAGCGGCTCGGGCCGATGCTGCTGGTGCTGGCCCTCGGGCTGCTGCTGGCAGTCCTGCTGCCGGGCTTCGGTCGCACCGTCAACGGCAGCACGCGCTGGCTCAGCGTGGCCGGAATCAACCTCATCCAGGTGTCGGAGCCGGCGCGCCTGCTGATGCTGCTGTACTTCGCCGGCTACGCCGTGCGTCGCAACCAGGAATTGCGTGGCAGCTTCGCCGGTTTCGCGCGGCCGATCGGCCTGAGCATCCTCGCCTGCGGGATGTTGCTCCTGCAGCCGGATTTCGGCGCGGCGCTGATGCTCATGGTGGTGACGCTGGCGGTGCTGTTCGCGGCCGGCGGCCGCATCCGCGACTTCATGATCTGCGCCGCCGCGGTACTGGTGCTGGGAGCACTGGCGGCAGTGGCCGCGCCCTACCGCGTGGTGCGCCTGACCTCCTTCCTCAATCCCTGGCTGGACCCGTACAAGACCGGCTTCCAGCTCACCAACTCGCTGATCGCCATCGGCACCGGCGAGTGGTCCGGGCTCGGCCTCGGCGGCAGCGTGCAGAAGCTCTTTTACCTGCCCGAGGCGCACACCGATTTCGTCTTCGCCGTCATTGCCGAGGAGTTCGGGCTGGTGGGCAGCGTGACGCTGGTGGCGCTCTTCGGCGTGGTGATCTGGCGGGCGCTGCTGGTGGCGCGCCACGCGGCGCTGCGCGAGCGCTGGTACCAGGCCTGCGTGGCCTTCGGCTTCGCCGTCTGGCAGGGCGCGCAGGTGTTCATCAACATCGGCGTGAACATGGGCATCCTGCCCACCAAGGGCCTGACGCTGCCGCTGGTGAGCTATGGCCGGAGCAGCCTGCTGGTGACGCTGATCGGCTTCGGCCTGCTCCTGCGCATCGACATGGAGAACCGCGGGGCGGTCGGTCGCCGGCGCGCGGCGGCCGAGCGGAGGACCACGGCATGAAGCGCGCACCGGTCCTCATCATGGCCGGCGGCACCGGCGGACACGTGTTCCCGGCGCTGGCGGTGGCGCGCATCCTGCGCGGGCGCGACGAGCAGGTCGTGTGGCTCGGCAGCCGCAACGGCATGGAGACGCGGCTGGTCCCGCAGGACGGCTTCGAGATCGAGACCATCCGCGTCAGCGGCCTGCGCCGCAAGGGCCTGCTCGCCTGGCTCGGCGCGCCCTGGCAACTGGCGTTGGCCCTGGCGGACGCGCTGCGCGTGATGCGCCGGCGGCGGCCGAAGGCCGTGCTCGGCATGGGGGGCTTTGCCTCCGGGCCGGGTGGCGTCGCTGCCTGGCTGCTCGGCCGGCCGCTGGTCATCCACGAGCAGAACGCCGTGGCCGGTCTCACCAATCGCCTTCTGGCTGGATTGGCCCGGGAAGTGCTGGAAGCCTTCCCGGGCAGTTTTTCCGCCGGAAGAAACCGGCGCGTGACGGGCAATCCCGTGCGCGCCGACATCGCGCAGCTGCCCGAGCCGGCGGAGCGGCTGGCCGGACGCAGCGGTCCGCTGCGCCTGCTGGTGCTCGGCGGCAGCCAGGGCGCGCGGGTGCTCAACGAGAACCTGGCGCCGGCACTGGCATTGCTGCCCGCCGCGACACGCCCCGAGGTCTGGCACCAGGCTGGCGAGGCAACGCTGGATGTGGCCCGCTCCGCCTATCGTCAGGCCGGCATCGAGGCGCGCACCGATGCCTTCATCACCGACATGGCGGCCGCCTATGCCTGGGCGGACCTCGTGGTCTGCCGCGCCGGTGCGCTGACCATCGCCGAGCTGGCGGCCGCCGGGCTGCCGGCGGTGCTGGTGCCGCTCCCGGGTGCGGTGGACGATCACCAGACGCGCAACGCCGCCTTCCTCGTCGATGCGGGGGCCGCGGTGCTGCTGCCGCAGGCGGAGCTGACGCCGGCGCGCCTCGCCGCCGAGATCCATGCCTACGACGGTGCCCGCAGGCTGGTGCTGGAGCGCGCCCGCAAGGCCCGCGCCCAGGCGCGGCCCGGCGCGGCGGAAGCGATCGCCGAGCTGTGCCTGCGAATGGCGGAGGCCGCATGAACCAGCGCATGCGCAAGATCCAGCGCATCCACCTGGTCGGCATCGGTGGCGTCGGCATGGGCGGCATCGCCGAGGTATTGCTGAACCTCGGCTACGAGGTGCAGGGCTCGGATCTCAGGGAATCGGCGATGACGGCGCGCCTGGCACGGCTCGGTGCCCGCATCTTCGTCGGCCACCATGCCGCCAATGTCGATGGCGCCGACGTGGTCGTGGTGTCCACGGCGGTGGATGCGGCCAACCCCGAGCTGGGCGCGGCCCGCGCCCAGCGCAAGCCGGTGGTGCGCCGCGCGGAGATGCTGGCCGAGCTGATGCGGTTCCGCTACGCCATCGCGGTTTCCGGCAGCCACGGCAAGACCACGACCACGAGCCTGGTGGCCAGCGTGCTGGCGGAGGCCGGCGAGGATCCCACCTTCGTCATCGGCGGGCGCCTGAAGAGCGCGGACACCAACGGCCGGCTCGGTGCCGGCAGGTACCTGGTGGCCGAGGCGGACGAGAGCGACGCATCGTTCATCCACCTGCAGCCGATGATCGCGGTGGTGACCAACATCGACAGCGATCACCTCGGCACCTACGGCGGCGACATCGGCCGGCTGCGCCAGACCTTCGTCGAGTTCCTGCACAACCTGCCGTTCTACGGACTGGCGATCCTCTGCGTGGATGATCCCGGCGTCGCGGCCATCGCCGCCGAGGTGCAGCGCCCGACGGTCACCTACGGACTGGGCGAGGGTGCCGACGTGCGGGGCGTGGACATCCGTGCCGAGGGCCTGCGCTCGCATTTCCGCGTGCTGCGCCCGGGCGGACGGCCGCCGCTGGAGGTCACGCTGAACCTGCCCGGGCGGCACAACGTGCGCAATGCCCTGGCGGCCGTGGCGCTGGCCGACGAACTGGCGCTCGACGACCAGGCGGTGCAGCGCGCGCTCGCGGAATTTCAGGGCATCGATCGCCGCCTGCAGGTACTCGGCGAGGTGCAGACCGCCAGCGGCCGGATCGTGCTGGTGGATGACTACGGCCACCATCCCACGGAGATCGCCGCCACCATGCGCGCTGCCCGCGATGCCTGGCCTGGCCGGCGCCTGGTCGTCGCCTTCCAGCCGCATCGCTACACCCGCACGCGGGACCTGCTCGACGACTTCGCCGAGGTGCTCTCGGCGGCCGACACGCTGCTGGTCTGCGAGGTGTATGCCGCCGGCGAGGACCCGATCGCCGGGGCCGACGGGCGCGCCATCTGCCGCGCGGTGCGCAGCCGCGGCACCGTGGAGCCGGTGTTCGTCTCCAGGCTGGACCGGCTGCCGCGACAGCTGGCGAGCGTCATCCAGGAGGGCGATGTGGTGCTGACCCTGGGCGCGGGTGATATCGGCGCCGTGGCGCAGAAGCTGCCGGCCGCGCTGGCGCGCCGCCCGGCCCCGGGGCGCAACCCGTGAGGGCCGTGGTCATGGCAGCACCGGAAAAAGCCAGGATCTCCTACGCCGAACCGATGGCCCGGCACACGTCCTGGCGCGTCGGCGGCCCGGCAGACGTGTACTTCAAGCCGCGATCACGCGACGAACTGGTCGACTACCTGCAGCGCCTGGATCCTGCCACCGCCGTCCACTGGGTCGGACTCGGCAGCAACCTGCTGGTGCGCGACGGCGGCATTCGCGGCGTGGTCATCGCCACGGCCGGCTGCCTCGAGCACCTGCGCCACATCGGCGACGGGCTGGTGGAGGCCGAGGCCGGCGTGCCCTGCACGGTGCTGGCGCGGCACTGCGCGCGCTGGGGAGTCGGTCCGGCCAGTTTCTTCGCCGGCATTCCCGGGACCGTCGGCGGGGCGCTGGCGATGAACGCCGGCGCCTTCGGCGGCGAGACCTGGCAGCACGTGGTCGAGGTGGAAACGGTCAATCGCCGTGGCGAGGTGGCGCGCCGCAGCCCGGAGGACTACCGGGTCGCCTATCGCGAGGTCCGGGGACCCGCGGGCGAGTGGTTCCTCGCGGCCCGCTTCCGCTTCGATCCATCGCGGCCCACCAGCCTCGATGCGGTGCGCGCGCTGATCCAGGAGCGCCAGGCGAAGCAGCCGCTGGGCATGCCGAGCTGCGGCTCCGTGTTCCGCAACCCGCCGGGCGATTTCGCCGGGCGGCTCATCGAAGCGGCGGGGCTGAAGGGCGCGCGCATCGGCGGCGCCCAGGTCTCGGAGAAGCACGCCAACTTCATCATCAACACCGGCAAGGCCACTGCCGCCGACATCGAGGCGCTGATCGGTCATGTCCAGGCACGGGTCGCGGAGGTCCATGGCATCAGCCTCGTACCCGAAGTGCATGTGCTGGGCGAGGCCGCGGGCAGGGAGAGCAGGGGATGATTTCCGGCAGGTATCCGCGCATCAGCGATCCGGCGCGTTTCGGCAAGGTCGCCGTGCTCCTCGGCGGCAAGTCGTCGGAACGCGAGATCTCGCTGCTGACCGGCGAGGCCGTGCACCAGGCGCTGATGCGCCAGGGCGTGCAGGCGGAGCGCCTCGATCCGACGGCTGATTTCCCGGCCGCGCTCCAGCGGGGCGGCTTCGACCGCGTCTGGATCGCCCTGCATGGCCGCGGTGGCGAGGACGGCAGCATGCAGGGGCTGCTCAGCTGCCTTGGCATTCCCTTCACCGGCAGCGGCGTGCTCGGCTCGGCCATCGCCATGGACAAGCTGCGCACCAAGCGCCTGCTGGCGGCCGTTGGCGTGCCGACCCCGCGCTTCCACGTGCTCGGCAGCGAGCGCGATTTCGCGCCCGCACTGGCCGACCTCGGGTTGCCGTTGATCGTCAAGCCGGCCTGCGAGGGCTCCAGCATCGGCATGAGCAAGGTGCAGCGCGCGGAGGACCTGCCGCACGCGTATGCGGCGGCCGCGCGCTTCGGCGACGAGGTGTTCTGCGAGGAGTGGATCCAGGGCGCCGAATACACCGCTGCCATCCTCCATGGCCGCGTGCTGCCGCTGATCCGCATCGAGGCCAGGGCGATCTTCTACGACTACCAGGCCAAGTACTTCAGCGACGAGACCCGCTACATCTGCCCCTGCGGCCTGGCGCCGGAAACCGAGCGGCGCTTCGCGGCGGTGGCCGCCGCGGCCTTCGACACCGTGGCGGCATCGGGCTGGGGCCGGGTGGACCTGATGGTCGGCGCGGATGGCGTTGCCAGGGTGCTCGAGGTCAACACCGTTCCCGGCATGACCAGCCACAGCCTGGTGCCGATGGCGGCAGCCGCGGCCGGCATCGGCTTCGATGAACTCGTCTGGCGCATCCTCGAGACGAGTTTTCCGGTGGAGGGCCCGAGCCATGCTGCGTAGGCGCAACCGGCGTCGCAGCGAGCGGCCGGCCATGGCCATGCCGGCGATCCCCTGGCGCGGCATCGGCCTGGCCGCTGCGGTGCTTGTCCTCGCCGCGGGCGGCTACCAGTCCGGCGCCTGGCTGCTCAACCGGCCGATCGTCACGCTCAGGCTCACCGGGCCGTTCCAGCGTGTCTCGGCCATCCAGATCGAGGCCCTGGTGGAGCCCTACGCGAGGGCGGGATTCCTCGACGTCGACATCGAGGCCCTGCAGGCGGGCCTCACGGCGCTGCCCTGGGTGGCGAACGTGGAGGTGCGACGCCGCTATCCGGGCACGCTGGAGATCGGCGTGCGCGAGGAGCGGCCCGTTGCCTGCTGGGGCGAGCGTGGCCTGCTCAACGCGGCCGGCGAACTGTTCCTGCCCGATGCGGAGCACGTGCCCGCCGAGCTGCCGCGCCTGAAGGGACCGCCGGGGACCGAGGCGCAGGTGACGCAGCGCTACTTTGCCGTGCAGGAACAGCTCGAGCATCGCGGCATGTCCGCCGCCAGCGTCACGCTCGACGAGCGCGGGGCCTGGGCATTCCAGACCAGCAACGGCCTGCAGGTGCGCCTCGGGGCCAACGGCGTCGACGAACGCATCGAGCGCTTCTTCCAGGTGCTCGACCGGACCCTGACCCACATGGCGGGTGAAGTGGACTACGTGGACATGCGCTATCCGAACGGCTTTGCCATTGGCTGGAAGAGCCCAGCCGCGGTACGCACCGCACCCGAGGAGGAGCGCCGCCCGCATGCCTAGGAAATCCGAGCAGCGCCTGCTGGTAGGGCTCGACATCGGCACCTCGAAGGTGGTGGCGATCGTCGGCGAATTGCAGGAGGACAACTCGCTGGAAGTCATCGGCTTCGGCATGCACGCCTCCCGCGGCCTCAAGAAGGGCGTGGTGGTCAACATCGAGTCCACGGTGAATTCGATCCAGCGCGCGGTGGAGGAGGCCGAGCTGATGGCCGGCTGCGAGATCCACGCGGTCTACACCGGCATCGCCGGCAGCCACGTGCGCAGCCTCAACTCCCACGGCATCGTCGCCATCCGCGACCGCGAGGTGACCCGCAGCGACGTCGACCGCGTCATCGACGCGGCGCGCGCCGTGGCCATTCCGGCCGACCAGAAGATCCTGCACGTACTGCCCCAGGAATTCATCATCGACGGGCAGGAGGGCATCCGCGAGCCGATCGGCATGTCGGGCGTGCGCCTCGAGGCCCGCGTACACATGGTGACTGGCGCGGCGAGCGCCGCCCAGAACATCGTCAAGTGCGTGCAGCGCTGCGGCCTGGAAGTGGAGGACATCGTGCTGGAGCAGCTCGCATCCAGCCACGCGGTGCTTACCGACGACGAGAAGGAGCTCGGCGTCTGCCTGGTCGACGTCGGCGGCGGCACCACCGACATCGCGGTGTTCAATTCCGGCGCCATCCGCCACACCGCGGTGATCCCCATCGCCGGCGACCAGGTGACCAACGACATCGCCATCTCCCTGCGTACGCCGACGCAGTACGCGGAGGAGATCAAGATCAAGTACGCCTGTGCGCTGTCGCAGCTGGCCACGGCCGAGGAGACCATCGAGGTGCCCAGCGTGGGCGATCGTCCGTCCCGGCGCCTGGCGCGGCAGACGCTGGCGGAGGTGGTCGAGCCCCGCTACGAGGAGCTGTTCGGCTTCGTCCGTGACGAACTGCGCCGCAGCGGCTTCGAGGAGATGGTGGCGGCCGGCGTGGTGCTCACCGGTGGCAGCGCCAAGATGGAGGGGGCGGTGGAACTGGCCGAGGAGGTGTTCCACATGCCGGTGCGCCTCGGCCTGCCGCAGCATGTGCGCGGGCTTGGCGACGTGGTGCGCAACCCGATCCATGCCACCGGTGTCGGCCTGCTCCTGTACGCGCGGGATCGTGCCGCCAGGCCCGGCGGCGAGACACCCGTCGGTTCCGGGATGCAGGACGTCTGGGCCCGCATGAAGGCCTGGTTCCAGGGAAGCTTTTAAGGGGCCCCTGACTCATAGAGGCCCCGAAGGTGCGTTGTTGTTGTTTGTGGAGGAGAAGCGGCAATGTTTGAACTGATGGATGCGATGAGCCAGAACGCCGTGATCAAGGTCATCGGCGTCGGGGGTGGCGGCGGCAACGCCGTCAAGCACATGGCCAGCTGCGGTATCGAGGGCGTGGAGTTCATCTGCGCCAACACCGATGCCCAGGCGCTGCGCGGCTCCAATGTCCGCACGGCGCTGCAGATCGGCTGCAACATCACCAAGGGCCTGGGCGCAGGCGCCGATCCGGATGTCGGCCGCCAGGCCGCCATGGAGGACCGCGACCGGATCATCGAGGTGATCAGCGGTGCCGACATGCTGTTCATCACCGCCGGCCTCGGTGGCGGTACCGGAACCGGTGCGGCGCCGGTGGTGGCCCAGGTGGCCAAGGAACTCGGCATCCTGACCGTTGCCGTCGTCACCAGGCCCTTCAAGATGGAGGGGCGCAAGCGCCTCGCCGCGGCCGACCAGGGCATCCATGACCTCGGCAAGTATGTCGATTCGCTGATCACCATCCCCAACGAGAAACTGCTGTCGGTGCTCGGCTCGCAGACCACGCTGCTCGATGCATTCCGTGCCGCCAACGAGGTGCTTCAGGGTGCCGTGCAGGGTATCGCCGAGCTGATCACCCGGCCGGGCCTGATCAACGTCGACTTTGCCGACGTGCGTACCGTGATGGGCGAGATGGGCATGGCGATGATGGGCTCCGGAACCGCCACCGGCCAGGACCGGGCGCGCGAGGCAGCGGAAGCCGCCATCTCCAGCCCGCTGCTCGAGGAAGTGAACCTGCAGGGCGCGCGTGGCATTCTCGTCAACGTCACGGCGGGCATGGACCTGTCGATCGGCGAATTCCATCAGGTGGGCGAGACGGTCAAGCAGTGCGCCTCGGACGACGCCACCGTGGTGATCGGCACGGTCATCGACCCGGAGATGTCCGACGGCATCCGCGTCACCGTGGTCGCCACGGGTCTCGGTCGGCCGGAGGCCATGCGCCAGCCCGAAGTCACGCCGATGCGGGTGGTGCCCCGTGCGGCGGCTGCCGCCGCTCCCGTGGAAGCGACGCAGCCGAGCTACGAGGCCTACGAGCGGCCTGCCCACCGGCGCAGGGCGGTGAACGAGTCGCCGGTCATGGCGGGTCCGGTGACCGAGGCGAACTTCGAAATGCTGGATATCCCGGCCTTCCTGCGGCGCCAGGCGGACTGAGGCTCGAGGGAGGGGTTCGTTGCGACGGCATCACGTCCTGTGCTAACGTGCGCGCGTTGTGTCTGCGATATCCGCTAAGTCAGCAGTTGCCGTCTGGCAAATCAACGACTTACGGAGTACCACAGTGCGCCATTCGAGGACATTCCGGGCTTCGTGAGAGGTCGCGAGCGGGCATCGGTGTGGCACTGATGCGACAGGACCTGGCGCCAGCCGCCGGCCGGTCACTTGCAGCCAGTCCCGGGGAGTAATGCGATGCTGAAGCAGCGAACCCTCAAGACCGCGATCCGCGCCACCGGTATTGGCCTGCATACCGGCCGCAAGGTCTACATGACCCTGCGGCCGGCGGCCGAGAACACCGGCGTCGTGTTCCGTCGCGTCGACCTGGAGCCACCCGCCGATGTGGCAGCCCATGCGCTCAACGTCGGCGAGACGATGCTTGGCACCACGCTGGTGAAGGACTCGGTCAAGGTTGCCACCGTCGAGCACCTGCTGGCCGCGATGGCGGGCCTCGGCATCGACAATGCCTATGTCGACCTCACTGCGCCCGAGGTGCCGATCATGGACGGCAGCGCGGCGCCATTCGTGTTCCTGCTGCAATCGGCCGGCATTGCCGAGCAGGGGGCGCCGAAGCGCTTCATACGCATCCGCAGGCCGGTCCGTGTCGAGGACGGTGACAAGTGGGCGGAATTCCGCCCGTATGCCGGGTTGCGCGTGAACTTCCGCATCGATTTCGATCATGCCGTCTTCAAGCGGCACTCGCAGGAGGCGTCGGTCGATTTCTCCTCGACCTCGTTCCTGAAGGAAGTGAGCCGCGCCCGCACATTCGGTTTCGCCAGGGAAATCGAGGCACTTCGGGCCCGCAACCTGACTCTCGGCGGCAGCATGGGCAACGCCATCGTGCTGGATGATTTCCGCATCCTCAACGAGGACGGGTTGCGGTTCGAGGACGAGTTCGTGAAGCACAAGATCCTCGATGCCATCGGTGACATCTACCTGCTGGGCCATGCGCTCATCGGCGAGTACTCCGGCTTCAAGTCCGGCCACTCGCTGAACAACCAGCTGTGCCGTGCCCTGCTGGCCGAGCGGGATGCCTGGGAACTCGTGACCTTCGAGAACGAGGGCCGCGCTCCCATCTCGTTCCTGGCGCCTGCCGCCGCCGTCTGAGCCGGGCGGGTGCGCTCAGCCGGCCTCGGGGTTCCCCGGGCCTGCTACCCTCACTTCCACGCGCGAGGCGCCCGGCGCCTGCCGTCGTGCGCAGGCAAGCAGGGCATCGGCCTCGAAGCGCAGGCGCGCCGCCCAGGCCGAGCTGGCGGCGAGTACCACGAGGGTGCCGTCGTCGTGCAGCTGCGCAGCCCGCAGCTGGTCCCCCAGCGCCGGGGGCAGCGCCGCGCGCAGGCCATCGGTGAGCCTGGTTGCCGCCGCGGCCCGATCCGCCAGCTCCTGAAGCGGGCCACCCGGGCGGAACACAAGCTCTGATAGGGACTTGGGGGTTTTCCGGGACATCCGTCACGGTCCGCGGCCCGCGCAATGTGAAGCCGCATTCTTGTCTTATATCAAATCGCCCGGCATAGTCGCGTCGGCGATAAGGGCAAACCCGTCGAAAGGCGGGGACGCAAAGCCACCGGTCTACAGGAGCGAATCCTATGATAGCGGGGTTGCCGAACTCGCGGGCGCGTGCGCGCGCCTGCGGCGACGACAGCTTGGGCGCAAGGGCGCAAGCCGGGGATGCCGGCAGCGTCCGCCGTGACAAGAACAGCAACATACGGGACGCAGCGCCCAAGGGGATCCGGCGCATGAATTTCATCATCCTGTGCCGCAGCATGCGCGGTACCCGGCACGTGACCCTGACGCCACCGCTGGCGGCCGGCATGGCCTTGTCGGCCATGGCGCTGCTGGCGGGCTGTTTTGGACTCGGCTTCGGCCTGGCGCGCAGCGTCGGCCACGTTCCAGCCGATGAGCGCATCCTGGAGCTGCAGCAGACCATCGCCGGGCAGCAGGCGGCCGTCGAGCAGGCCCGCGATGCGGCCCGGGACCGGGTCAACGCGCTGGCCATCCGTGTCGCCAGCCTCAATGCCCAGGTGATCCGTCTCAATGCGCTCGGTGGCAGGCTCACCGAGATGGCCAAGCTGGATGATGGCGAATTCGATTTTTCCGCCCCGCCAGGAATCGGCGGACCTGAGGAGCCCGCGGTGAGCCCGGGAGCGGTGGCCGGCCTTGGTGCCGAGCTCGATGACCTGGACGCCCGTCTGGGCCACCAGCAGCGCCAGCTGTCGATCCTGGCGACGCTGCTGGTCGACCGCAAGCTGAACGAGGAGATCCGGCCGCGTGGCCGCCCGGTCAAGGCCGGCTTCATCTCCAGCTATTTCGGTCGCCGCACCGATCCGTTCACCGGCGAACTTCGCGAGCATCGGGGCATCGATTTCGCGGCCAAGGTCGGCACCGAGATCGTGGCGGTTGCCACCGGCGTCGTCACCTGGTCGGGTCCGCGCCAGGGCTACGGCAGCATGGTGGAAGTGACCCACGGCAATGGCTACGTGACCCGCTACGCCCACAATGCCCGCAACCTGGTCCGCGTGGGCGACCATGTGCAGCAGGGCGAGACCATCGCGCTCATGGGTGCCACGGGCCGCGCCACCGGGCCCAACCTCCATTTCGAGGTCTGGCATCGCGGCCGGCCGGTGGATCCGCAGCGCTTCATCCGCCAGGCCACCTGAACCCCGGATTGCTGCGGCGGCATTCCCTCGCATCGAGGCTCCGCGGGCCGCGCGGAGTTGTGCCGAATTCCCCCAAAGGGCCTTAGAATGGGCGCCCCCGAATGTCCGGGGGTGCCGTGTGCGCGCTGCACCGCAGACCGCTGCAATCCGCGAGGCCCGCAAGGCGGCGAGCTGGCAGCCGTGAGGTAGTGCAGCCGGGAGAACCTGACCTTTGTTTGCCAATGTCCTCACCCGCCTGTTCGGCAGCCGCAACCAGCGCCTGCTGCGGCAATACGGCACCGTGGTCGCCCGGGCGAATGCCCTGGAAGACGATTTCCGGAAGCTCAGCGACGAGCAGCTGCGCGCCAAGACCGACGAGTTCCGCGAGCGTTTGCGCAACGGCACCAGCCTCGATGACCTGGTGCCTGAAGCCTTCGCGGCGGTACGGGAAGCCGGGCGCCGTACCCTGGGAATGCGGCATTTCGACGTGCAGCTCGTGGGCGGCCTGGCGTTGCACGAGGGCAAGATCGCCGAGATGCGCACCGGCGAGGGCAAGACCCTGGTGGCGACGCTGCCGGCCTACCTCAATGCGCTGCCCGGCAAGGGCGTGCACCTGGTAACGGTCAACGAGTACCTGGCGCAGCGTGACTCGACGTGGATGGGTCCCGTGTACCGCGCCCTTGGCATGAGCGTCGGCGTCATCCGCAGCAACCAGAGCCGCACGGAGAAGCGCGACGCCTATGGCGCGGACATCACCTACGGCACCAACAACGAGTACGGATTCGACTACCTGCGGGACAACCTCGCCTTTCGGCGCGAGGACCAGATGCAGCGCGAGCTCGCCTACGCCGTTGTCGACGAGGTGGATTCCATCCTCATCGACGAAGCGCGCACACCGCTGATCATCTCCGGGCCATCCGACGAGAACAGCGAGCTGTATGTGCGGATCAACCGGCTGATTCCGTTCCTTGTCCGTCAGGAAGTCGAGGACGGCCCGGGGGATTTCAGCGTCGACGAGAAACTGAAGCAGGTGTTCCTCACCGAGGCGGGGCACCAGAAGGTGGAGGACCTGCTGTCACGCGAGGGCCTGCTGAGCGAAGGTGCCAGCCTCTACGATGCGGCCAACATCCGGCTCATGCATCACCTGACGGCCGGCCTGCGTGCCCACGCCCTGTACAAGCGTGACGTCGACTATATCGTGCGCGACGGCGAGGTGGTGATCGTCGACGAGTTTACCGGCCGCACGCTGGCGGGCCGCCGCTGGTCCGACGGCCTGCACCAGGCGGTCGAGGCCAAGGAAGGCGTGGTGGTCAAGGAGGAGAACCAGACGGTCGCCTCGATCACCTTCCAGAACTATTTCCGCATGTACCAGAAGCTGGCGGGCATGACCGGCACCGCCGACACCGAGGCCTTCGAATTCCAGCAGATCTACGGCCTGGAGGTGGCGGTGATTCCCACGCACCGGCCCATGGTGCGCGCGGACCATGCCGACCTGGTCTACCTGACCGCGAAGGACAAGTTTGCCGCCATCATCGAGGACATCCGCGACTGCCGCAGCCGGCAGCAGCCGGTACTCGTCGGCACCACGTCCATCGAGACCTCGGAACACCTCTCCGGCCTGCTGGCAAAGGACTCGATCCCGCACCAGGTCCTCAACGCCAAGCAGCATGAGCGCGAGGCGCTGATCGTCGCCGACGCCGGGCGGCCGGGGGCGGTCACCATCGCCACCAACATGGCCGGTCGCGGTACCGACATCGTGCTCGGCGGCAACCTGCAGTCCGAGCTGGCGGCACTCGGCGAAGACATCACCGATGCCGAGCGCGAGACCCGTCGCCAGGAGTGGCAGCAGCGTCACGAGGCCGTGCTGGCCTCCGGCGGGCTGCACATCATCGGCACCGAGCGCCACGAATCACGCCGCATCGACAACCAGTTGAGGGGCCGCTCCGGCCGCCAGGGAGACCCGGGTTCGAGCCGGTTCTACCTGGCGATGGAGGACAACTTGATGCGCATCTTCGGTGACCCGGAGCGCACCAAGGCGCTCCTGGCCCGGGTGGGCATGCAGCCGGGCGAGGCGATCGAGAGCCGCATGCTCACCAAGCAGATCGAGCGCGCGCAGCGCAAGGTGGAAGCACACAACTTCGACGCCCGCAAGAACCTGCTGGAATACGACGACGTCGCCAACGACCAGCGCAAGGTCATCTATCAGCAGCGCAACGAGCTGATGGGGGCGGAGGACGTGCTGGATGCCGTCAACGGCATCCGCGACGAGGTCGTCGGCACCATCGTCGAGGAGCACATGCCCCGCGGCAGCATGGAGGAGCAGTGGAACATCCCCGCCCTGCAGCAGGCACTGGAACGTGAGTTCGCGGTGCAGTTGCCCATCGGCGAGTGGCTGGGTCAGGACAGCAAGGTCGACGACGAGGCGGTGCGGCAGCGCGTCGTCGCCGAGGTCGCGGCGGCCTACCAGCGCAAATGCGAGGAGATCGGCCCGGCCATCATGCGTCACCTCGAGAAGACGGTGATGCTCCAGCAGCTCGATCACCACTGGAAGGAGCACCTGGCGGCCATGGACTACCTGCGCCAGGGCATCCATCTGCGCGGTTACGCCCAGCGCAACCCGAAGCAGGAATACAAGCGGGAAGCGTTCGAGATGTTCGGCCAGATGCTCGAGCTGGTGAAGCGCGAAACCGTATCGATCCTGGCGCGCGTGCGCCTGCAGAGCGAGCAGGACGTCGCAGCGGTTGCTGCCACCAGGGAACCTGACGAGCGACGCATGCAGTTCACCCATGCCGAGGCCGCCTCGCCGATGGCGCCGCAGCCGCCGCCGGCGGCTGCGGCCGGCTCGCTGCGCGGCCCCGGCGGGCCGGGACCTCGCCCGCCCCTGCCGGCTCCCGCCGCGGCCGATACCCCGTTCGTGCGCGGTGGCCGCAAGATCGGCCGCAACGAGCCCTGTCCCTGTGGCTCGGGCAAGAAATACAAGCAATGCCACGGGCGCGTGGACTAGGCGAGGAGATCCATGTCGTCGCCGGCGTGCTGCGCAGCCAGGAAGGCCTGGTCCTCATCGCCCGGCGGCCTCGCGGATCGCACATGGCGGGTGGCTGGGAATTCCCGGGTGGAAAGCTCGCGTCTGGCGAAGCGCCGCTGGCCGGCCTGATCCGCGAGCTGCGCGAGGAAATCGGCGTCGAGGTCCTGCTGGCCGAACCGCTGGTGCGCTGCCGCCACGAGTACCCTGATCGCAGGGTGCTGCTCGATGTCTGGGACGTGCTCAGCTACGCGGGGGAGCCCCGCGCCCTGGAAGGCCAGCCTCTGCGCTGGGAAGCCGTGGAACGACTGCCCGGTGTCGGGCTGCTGCCCGCCGACGAGCCGGTGGTGGATGCGCTGCTCGCCCGCCGCGCCCGCTCAGCAGACCGATAGCTGGAAGCGGACGTCGCGCGCCACCTGTACCGGCCGGCCCATCGAGTCCGGCCACTCCATGAAGCGCATCGTGAAGCGGTGATGGCTGCCGCTGATCTCCGGATACATGGCGGTTCCGGCCGGCAGGCCGACCCGCAGCAGGCTCGCGGTGCTCTCGCGGGCCAGCACATGGTGGTAGGCGCCATTGACAGCGACCTGCATGGTCGGCGGCGTGCTCTCCCGCACCAGCCACAGCAGCTCGGCAATGCTGTTGCACAGGGGCTTGATGGTGGACATCCAGCGCTCGACGTCGGCAATGCGGTCGGCGTAGGGCCGCCGCAGCCAGTGGCTGTACTCCGGCAGGTCGAATTCGCAGGCACCGCCGGGGATCGCGCTGCGGTGCTTGATGGCATTGAGGAACTCGCTTTCCCGCAACGGCTGCAGGTACTGCGAGCCCACTGCCACCAGCTCCTCGCGCAGCTGGCGCAGGTTGCGCAGCACGCTTTTCAGCCGGCTGTCGTCCACCGCCGGCATGTTCTGGTAGCGGTCGAAGACATAGAGCTGCCGGTCCAGCTCCTTCAGCACGTCGTTGCGCACGTCACCGCGGTTGAGGATGGTGATCATGTCGAGCAGGCTCAACATCACCGCCCGGGTGCTCCAGGGCGCGGGCTCGCCAACGTGGTACAGGAACTGCTGGTACAGGGCCTCGAGCCGCAGCAAGGTGCGCATGCGCTCGGCCAGCGGCTGCTCGTAGAGCACGGCGGCGGCTGCTGCTGACGGTGCGACCAGCACCTCGGCGGAGGGCGTCATGTCGTGGGCTTCGTTCCCGGTTCGACGAGGAAGACTCGGAATCTGCCGGTATTCTGCGCCAGCGAACCGGGCAGGGCAACGGACAGCGGGCACCGGACTGCCGCGACTCAGCCACCCCCGTCTGCGGACCCGGACCGGGCCGCGAGCGCCAGGTAGCGCTCGTGCAGCTGCATCACCTGTTCGTGCAGCCGGGCGATGTCACCGTCATTGTCGATGATGTCGTCGGCCCGCGCGCGCCGCGTCGCGGGATCGAGTTGTGCATCCAGGATGCGTGCGGCCTGTGCCGGATCCTCCTGGTCGCGCTCCAGCAGGCGGCGACGCTGGGTCTCCGCCGGGCAGTCGACCACCAGTATGCGATCGACGTGGCGATCGAAGCCCGATTCGAGAAGCAGCGGCACCACCAGCAGCTGGTAGGGTCCGCCTGCACGCTGGCATGCGGCCAGGGCGGCCGCCTCGATGCGCGGGTGGGTGATGGCCTCCAGCCGGTGAAGATTTCCGGCATCGGCGAAGGCCAGCGCCCGCATGCGCCGCCGGTCCAGCGCACCGGAGCCGTCCAGCACCTCCCTGCCGAAGGTGGCGACGATCTCCGCCAGGCCGGGGGAGCCCGGCCGCACGACTTCGCGGGCCAGCTCGTCGGTATCGATTACCGGGATACCCAGCCCGGCGAACAGCCTGGCCACGGTGGTCTTGCCGCTGGCGATGCCGCCGGTGAGCCCTATGCGCAGGATCCGCTCCATGGGCTGCCGCGGCGAGCTGGCCGCGCTCAGAGCCCGCTGAAGTGGCGGTAGGCGTCGATGATCGGCTGGCCCCAGAGCAGGGCGACGAAGCCGGCGGCCGCCAGGAAGGGCCCGAAGGGCAGGGGCTGCTGGCTATTGCGACCACGCAGGACCACGAGCGCGATGCCGATGCTGGCACCCACCAGGGCCGACAGCATGATGATCAGCGGCAGCATCTGCCAGCCGAGCCAGGCGCCGAGTGCCGCCAGCAGCTTGAAGTCGCCATGGCCCATGCCTTCCTTGCCCGTGAGCAGGCGAAAGCCATGATAGACCAGCCACAGGCTGAGATAGCCGGCCATGGCGCCGATGACAGCGCTGCGCAGGTCTGCCAGGACCAGATGCCCGGCGGCATCACCGCCGGCAAGGGCGAACAGCAGGCCGGCCCAGGTCAGCGGCAGGGTGATGATGTCGGGCAGGATCTGGTGGTCGAGGTCGATGAATGCCAGGACAATGAGCGACCAGCACAGCAGCAGCGCCCCCATGCCTTCCAGCGACAGGCCGAAGCGCATGGCCACCAGGGCGGAGACCAGGCCCGTGAGGGCCTCGACCGCCGGGTAGCGCAGCGGGATGGGCACCCTGCAGGACGCGCAACGGCCGCGCAGCCACAGCCAGCCCAGCACCGGCACGTTGTGCCGCGCCTTGATCGGCGTCTTGCAGGACGGGCAGCAGGAGCGGGGACTGGCCAGGTTGAATGGCGGCTCTTCGGGAGGCAGCGGCTCGTCGGGCGCAAGCACGAGACGCGCGTCGCGCCGCCAGCCACGCTCCAGCATCACCGGCAGGCGGTAGATGACGACGTTGAGGAAACTGCCGACGACGAGGCCTAGCAGCGCGGCGACGGCGTTGATCAACAAGGCCCCATCGTCCGCGCCGCTGCCGGGTCCGTCAGACCACGGCACCCATCTTGAAGATCGGCAGGTACATGGCCACCACCAGGCCGCCCACCAGCACGCCGAGGATGGCCATGATGAGTGGCTCGAGGAGGCTGCTCATGGCGTCGACGGCGTTGTCGACGTCCGCCTCGTAGAAATCGGCAACCTTGGCCGACATGGAGTCGAGCGAGCCCGATTCCTCGCCCACGGCGATCATCTGGATCACCATGTTGGGGAACATGCCGGTGTTCTCCATGGCTCGTTGCAGCCGCTGGCCGGTTGCCACCTCGTCCTTCATGTCCAGGACGGCCCGCTCGAAGATCACGTTGCCGGTGGCACCTGCCACCGACTGCAGGGCTTCCACCAGCGGCACACCAGCGCTGAACATGGTCGACAGCGTGCGTGCGAAGCGGGCAATGGCCGCCTTGGTGAGGATATCACCGACGATGGGCAGCTTCAGCGCCAGCTTGTCCTGGATCTCGCGCAGCCTGCGCGAGCGCTTGTTCATCTGGATGTAGCCGACCACGGCGCCTGCGAGCAGCAGCAGCAGGTAGATGCCCTTCTCCTGCATGAAATTGGAGAGGTTGATGACCATGCGCGTGAAAGCCGGAAGGTCGGCACCGAAGCCCTTGAAGAGGGCCTCGAACTGCGGGATCACGAAGATCAGCAGGATGGTGGTGACGATAATGGCCACGACGATGACCGCCGTTGGATAGAACAGCGCCTTTTTGATCTTCTTCTTGATGATCTCCGTCTTTTCCTTGTAGGTGGCCACCTTGTCGAGCAGGTTGTCCAGCGAACCGGAATGTTCGCCGACCTCGACCAGGTTGCGATAGAGGTCGTCGAAGTACAGCGGATGCTTGGCCAGGCACTCCGCCAGCGAGGTACCGCCCTCGAGGTCCTGCTTGACGGAGAGGATCAGCTTCTGCATCGCAGGGTTGTCATGGCCCGCGCCGACGATCTCGAAGGCCTGCACCAGCGGGATGCCCGCCTGCAGCATGGTGGCGAGCTGGCGGCTGAAGAGGGCGATGTCGCCCGCGGTCACCTTGCCCTTGCCCTTGAACAGGGTGGACTGCTTCCTGATCTTGACCGGGACGACGCCCTGCTTGCGCAATTCGGCGCGCACCGCCACCTCGGTGGCCGCCACGCTCTTGCCGCGTACCCGGTTGCCCCGGCTGTCGGTGCCTTCCCACAGGAAGGCGGCCTGCTTGGTGGCTATGCTCTGTGCCATGACCGCACCATGACCGTTTCTGGCCGATCTCGGGAAACATCGGCCCGTTCACCCAATCTTACGGTCCCGTCGCGCGCCCGCCGGGACCTGTCCCGCAGAAAATCAATCAATCGTAACCCGGTTGATCTCTTCCAGGCTGGTAACCCCGTCCTTGACTTTCTGCAGCGCGGAGCGACGCAGGTCCCAGATTCCATCCTTGCTGGCCTGCTCGGCGATCTCCTGGGCGCTGCCGCCTTCGAGGATGATGCGCGAGATGGATTCGGTGATGGGCATCACCTGATAGATGCCGACCCGGCCCTTGTAGCCGTCCGTGCAGGCCTTGCAGCCCACCGGGCCATAGATGCGCAGCCCGCCGTGCACATCGTGCGTCGTGAAGCCCTCCTGGAGCAGGGCCTCCTCCGGAATATCCTTGATTTCCTTGCAGCTTTCACACAGGCGCCGGGCCAGGCGCTGGGCGATGATCAGGTGCACGGAACTGGCGATGGCGTAGGGCTTCACGCCCATGTCCACCAGCCTGGAGAGCGTTTTCGGCGCATCGTTGGTGTGCACCGTGGAGAGCACCAGGTGACCGGTCTGGGCCGCCTTGATGGCGATCTCGGCGGTTTCCAGGTCGCGGATCTCGCCGACCATGATCACGTCCGGGTCCTGGCGCAGGAAGGCCCGCAGGGCGGCCGCGAAGGTCAGCCCCACCTTGGGGTTGACGTTGACCTGGTTGACGCCCGGCATGTTGATTTCCGCCGGATCCTCCGCGGTCGAGATGTTGCGGTCCTCGGTGTTGAGGATGTTGAGGCCCGTGTAGAGCGAGACGGTCTTGCCGCTGCCGGTGGGGCCGGTGACCAGGATCATGCCGTAGGGCTTGGCCAGCGCATCCAGATACGCCTTCTTCTGCTGCTCCTCGTAGCCCAGCGCATCGATACCGAGCTTGGCGCTGCTGGGGTCGAGGATGCGCAGTACCACCTTCTCGCCGAACAGCGTCGGGCAGGTGTTGACGCGGAAGTCGATGGCGCGGTTCTTCGACAGCTTCATCTTGATGCGCCCGTCCTGCGGCAGTCGGCGCTCGGCGATGTCCAGGCGCGCCATGACCTTCAGGCGCGCCACGACCTTCGATGACAGCGCCAGCGGCGGGGCCGCCACCTGCTTGAGCACGCCGTCGAGGCGGGTGCGGACGCGATAGATCTTTTCGTAAGGCTCGAAATGGATATCCGAGGCGCCGCGCTTGATGGCATCGAGCAGCACCTTGTTCACGAAGCGCACCACGGGTGCGTCCACCGTGTCGTCGCGGCCTGGTTCGTCGACAGCGTCCTCGTCGCCGCCGGTGACCTCGAGGCTTTCCAGGTCGAAGTCGTCGTCCGCCATGTTGCTCATGGAGGTGTCGACGGCATCCAGGGTCCTGGAGACGATCTGCTCGAGCTTGTTCTGTTCCACCACGACCGGGTCCACCCGGAAGCTGGTCTGGAACTTGATCTCGTCTATCGCCTGCAGGTTGGTCGGGTCCGCCATGCCGAGGAACAGCCGCTTGCTCCGCAGCAGGAGCGGCAGCACCCGGTGCTTGGCCAGCAGCTGGCGGTCCACCGACTTGAAGGCGTCGAGGTCGGTTTCCATGGCATCGAGATCGAGCAGGGGGATGCCGAACTCGCTGGCTGCGGCGATGGCTATCTGGCGCGGATCGGCCAGGTTGCGGGACACGAGGTAGGGCACCAGGCCGCCCGGGTCGGCCTTGCTGGCCTGAATGGCCTGCACGATGGTTTCCTCGGCGACGATGCCGTCCTGGACCAGGCGCCGCGACAGGCCGGAGAGGGGCGATGAGGTAGGGCTGACGGCCATGTGTCCTGGCGGCGGGCGTTCCCTGGGGCTCGAATCGCGACAGTATACCGTCTTATCCCGTGGACGCCGCCAGCGCAACCGGTCGTGGTGCGCACAACACGCACAAAAAGGAGAGGGGGCCGAAGCCCCCTCTCCCGGGTCTCGAGAAACCGGCGATTACGGACGGCAGGCGGCAGGCAGGTACTTGTTCAGCATGCCGGCCGACGGCGCCGCGTAGGCCGCGGTGGCGCCACCGCCAGCCGTACCCAGGAGGGCCGTATTGGCGGGAGCAGCCGCATTCCCGCAGCGCCAGACGACGCTCAGGTCGGCAGACTCATACGGGGTCAGGCTGAGGGTCTCGCCACCGATCACCGAGTTGGCGCTGTTGCCATAGGTGATGGTGATGGTGCCGTTGGCAACGTCGACCTGCGTGACGTAATTGCCGCTGGTGTCCGTCGCCGTCGCCGTCATGCCCGCGGCAGCGCGGTCGGCCGGGGCCTGGCCCCTGTTGGCGAAGGACTCGGCCACCGCCGCCTTGGCGGAGGCAGCCAGCGTGAGCCCTTCGGTCACCTGCGAGCGAATGGTGTAGTCCTGGTACGCCGGGATGGCGATGGCGGCCAGGATGCCGATGATGGCGACCACGATCATCAGCTCGATGAGCGTGAAGCCCTTCTGGATCGTCTTCATGGTGTGATGCTCCTGTTTCAAGTGGTGGCAATGCGAATGGCAAAAGACCATTTCGGGTGGAGTGAGTGCAAGGGCTGTGCCACCCGCACGGTCGATGGCGCAAGTGCCGGTACCACAAGGATTTGCCGCCTGCATTAAGACAGGCTGCCAAGTCCCCTCGACATAATGAATGGGCTGGCGCCGCTGGCGGGTGACGTACTGCGTCAGGATGTGACCATCCTGGTCAGCCGGGCTGCGGCCGCTCACTCCATGCCGAGCTTGCCCATCCGGTAGCGCAGGGCCCGGAGCGTCAGGCCCAGCTGCCTCGCGGCGGCGGTCTTGTTGAAGCGATTGGCCTCCAGCGCCTTCTGGATGGCTTCGCGCTGCACCGAGTCGATGCGCTCGCCGAGGCCGCTGGCGTTGCTGGCGGCCAGGTCAGCCGTGCTGGCATGGATCTGGATGTCCTCGGCCGCGATGTCGCCTTCGGCAGAGAGTGCCACCGCGCGCTCGACGATGTTTTCCAGCTCGCGGACATTGCCCGGGAAGGCATAAGCGGCAAGTTTCGCGGCGGCTTCCGCCCTCAGCTTCGGCACCGGGACGCCCAGGTCGCGCGCCTGGCGCTCCAGGAGGTGGTGGGTCAGCAGCAGCACGTCGCTGCCCCGTTCCCGCAGGGGAGGAACCCGCAGCTCGATGACGTTGATGCGGTAGAACAGGTCCTCGCGGAACTGGCCGGCAGCCACCAGCGCGCGCAGGTCCTTGTGCGTGGCCGAGAGGATACGCACGTCGACCGCCACTTCCTGCGGCTGGCCGATCGGCCGGATGGTCTTCTCCTGGATGACCCGCAGCAGCTTCACCTGCATGGGCAGCGGCAGCTCGGCGATCTCGTCGAGGAACAGCGTGCCGCCGTCGGCGCCCTGGAACAGGCCCGGCTTGTCGGCTACCGCTCCGGTGAAGGAGCCCTTGCGATGCCCGAAGAACTCGCTCTCCATGAGCTCGCCGGGAATGGCGCCGCAGTTCACCGGCATGAAGGGTCCCGCGGCGCGCGCGCCCAGGTCGTGGATCATGCGCGCCACCAGTTCCTTGCCGGTGCCCGATTCGCCGGTGATGTGCACCGGGGCCTGGCTGCGCGCCACGCGGGTGATCATCTCGCGCAGCTTCTGCATGGGTGCCGATTCCCCCAGCAGTCGTGCGCGGCCGGCGGGCGCCGCCGGCTCGACGCTGGAGAGCTTCAGCGCGTTGGCGACCAGCTTGCGCAGGTTGGCGAGGTCCAGCGGCTTGGAGATGAAGTCGAAGGCGCCGGACTTGAGTGCCCGCACCGCCGTCTCCACGTTGCCATGCGCGGTGATCACCGCCACCGGGGTGCGCAGCCCCGAGGCCTGCATCCAGGCGACGAGGTCGAGGCCGTCGCCATCGGGCAGGCGCATGTCGGTGAGGCAGAGCTGGAAATCGCCGCCGCGGAGCTGGGCCTTGGCGGTGGCAATGTCGCCGCAGGCGCGGCTGTCGATGTCCATGCGTTGCAGGGTGATGGTCAGCAGCTCGCGGATGTCGGGCTCGTCGTCCACCACCAGCGCCAGGGGCCTGCTCATGCGTCACTCCCCCAGCGTGCCGGGTCGGCGAAGACGATGCGGAAGAGGCTGCCGCCACCCTTGCGCGATTCGAGGATGAGCGCCGCGCGGTTGCACTCGCAGAGCTCCCGGGAGATGAACAGCCCGAGGCCGGTGCCACCGGCGGGGCCGGTGGCGAACGGCTCGAACACGCGGTCGATGAGCGATTCGTGGATGCCGGGGCCGCGGTCGGCGACCTCCAGGTACGGCCGGCGGCTGCCGGGCATGCGGCCCCAGGACAGCTCCACGGCGATGCCGCCCGCGGCCTCGCTGGCGTACTTCACCGCGTTCTCGCACAGGTTCCACACCACCTGGTGCAGATGGCCGGGATCCATGCGCACCTCGACATCCTCGCTGGTGACGGCCGCCACCTGGCCCTCGAACAGCTCGAGGGTGGTGGTGAATTCGGTGACGAAGGCGCTGGTCCAGCTGCGCAGCGACAGCAGTTGCGGCTTGCTTTCCTCGCGGCGCGACAGCTGCAGGATGTTGTCGACGATGTCGCTGACGCGGCGGGAATTGGTGCGGATGATCTGCAGCAGGCGGCGCTCCTCCGGGCCGATGGCCGGTGATTCCTCGAGGAGCTGGCCCGCATGGCTCATGGCGCCGACCGGGTTGCGCACCTCGTGGGCGATGCTGGCGGTGAGGCGCCCCAGGGCCGCGAGCTTCGACTGCTGCACCTTCTCCGCCAGCAGCCCCGCGTCCTCGAGGAAGATCAGCACCGGGCCGTCCTCTCGGCCCTCCAGCGGCGCCAGGTAGCTGTTGACCTGGGTGCTGCCATCCGCCGAGACGAAGGTCGGCAGCTGGCGGCGCGAGTCCTCGCCGCGGCGCCAGCCTTCCAGCAGGCGCGCGAGTTCGGGCGAGATGCGCCGCAGCGGCTGGCCGGTGGCCTGGGTCCGCACACCCAGCTGCTCGGCTGCCGGCTGGTTCATCAGGCGCACGTGGTCGGCGGCGTCCACCACGACGATGCTCTCGCGCAGGTTGCGGATGATGTACTCGTTGAGCTGGGCCATGTTGGCGAGGTCGATGCCCCGCTGGTGCGCCAGTGCCTCGCTTTCCTCCAGGCGCCTGGCCAGCGGAAAGGCGGCGGCGGCGATGGCGAAGATCACCGCGCCGAGCATGCCGGCGGCGATGAAGTCGTTGACCGGCGCCAGCCGCTGGGAGAAGGCCAGCGTCTGCTCCAGCAGCACCGCCAGCGTGGCGATGGCAGCTGCCAGGAAGGCATGGCGCCCGGACAGGGTCAGGGCGGCGGCGCCGACGAATACCACCAGCAGGCCGCCTATGCCGCTGCGGATGCCGGCGCCGGTGTGGATCAGCACGACGATGGCCACGATGTCGAGGAAGAGCAGCGCGGGAACGCGCAGCGGGCCGGCGATCGGCTGGCGGCGCTGGTAGACGAGGATGGCGATGGCGGCCAGCGAATAGAGCGCGGCGGTGCCGCGGAATTCCCCGGGCAGCCGCTCGTTGAGCAGCGGCGCATCACCGGAAACCAGCGACACGGCCAGCAGGGCCAGGCCGACGAGCACGCGGAACACCGCGACCAGGCGCACGACGCGACGCGAGGCGTCGGGGGCGAGTGACCGGGTAGCCTCGCCCGCCGCCCGGAACGGGGCCGGTATGGTTTGCTCGGAAATGGCCATCGGGTCTTCCGCGAAGAAAGGGGATTATGTCGGATCGGCAGGGTGCAGTCGTGACCGGCTTCACACTGCGGGTCGTCGGGCCGGTTCGCCGCGGCGCGTTTGACTAAACCCCGGATTCCCCCACAATACGCGCACTTGCAGCCAAGGCGCGCGCTCCACCCATGAACCTGCACGAATACCAGGCCAAGCAGCTGTTCTCACGCTACCGCATCCCGGTCACCCGGGGCGAGGTGGCCGCCACTCCCGCCCAGGCCAGCGCCGCAGCCGACCGGCTCGGCGGTGGCCTCTGGGTGGTCAAGGCCCAGGTGCACGCGGGTGGTCGCGGCAAGGCGGGTGGCGTGAAGCTCGCCCGCAGCGCCGAGGAGGTGCGGGCCGCCGCCGCCGGCATGATCGGCTCCCGCCTGAAGACCAAGCAGACCGGCGCGGCGGGCCTGCCGGTCAACCTCGTGTTCGTCGAGGTGGGCAGCAGCATCCAGCGCGAGCTCTACCTCTCGCTGCTGGTGGACCGCAACCGCCAGCGGGTGTCCTTCCTGGCCTCGGCGGCCGGCGGCATGGACATCGAGGAGGTCGCGGCGAAGACCCCGGAGAAGATCCTCAGCACCGCCGTGCATCCGGCTGCGGGCCTGCAGGCCTACCAGGTGCGCCAGATGGGCTACGCGCTGGGCCTCGACAACGACCAGATCAAGCAGTTCATCGACATCTGCCAGAAGCTCTACCGCCTGTTCTGCGACTGCGACGCCAGCCTGATCGAGGTCAATCCGCTGATCGTCACCGCCGAGGGCAACCTGCTGGCTCTGGATGCCAAGATCAACATCGAGGACAACGCGCTGTTCAGGCGCGCCGAACTGCAGGCCATGCGCGATCCCTCGCAGGAAGACGAGATGGAACGGCGGGCCGCCGAGCATGACCTCAACTACGTCTCGCTCGACGGCAACATCGCCTGCATGGTCAATGGCGCCGGGCTCGCCATGGCCACCATGGACCTCATCAAGCTCCACGGCGGGGAGCCGGCGAACTTCCTCGACGTCGGTGGCGGCGCCACGCCCGAACGGGTGGCGGCGGCGTTCAAGCTGATCCTCAGCAACCAGGCCGTGCGCGCCATCCTCGTCAACATCTTCGGCGGCATCGTGCGCTGCGACCTCATCGCCGAGGGCATCATCCAGGCGGTGCGCGAGGTGAGCGTCAAGGTGCCGGTGGTGGTGCGCCTCGAGGGCACCAACGTCGAGCAGGGACGCAAGCTGCTGGCGCAGAGCGGCCTGGACATCACCGCCGCCGCCGATCTCACCGATGCCGCGCGCAAGGTCGTGGCCGCAGCCGGGATCCAGTCATGAGCATCCTCGTCAACCGCAATACCCGCGTCATCTGCCAGGGCCTCACCGGCCGGCAGGGCCAGTTCCATGCGCAGCAGTGCCTGGAGTACGGCACGCAGGTCGTTGCCGGCGTCACGCCCGGACGTGGCGGCGAGAGCCACCTCGGCCTGCCGGTATTCGACACCATGCCGGAGGCGGTCAGGGCCACCGGCGCCACCGTCAGCGTGATCTTCGTGCCGGCCCCGGCCGCCGCCGATGCCATCCTCGCCGCGGCCGATGCCGGCATCGAGCTCGTGGTGTGCATCACCGAGGGCATCCCGGTCCAGGACATGGTGAAGGTCAAGGCCGTGCTCGGCGACTACCGCTGCCGCCTCATCGGCCCGAACTGCCCGGGCATCATCACCCCGGGCGAGTGCAAGATCGGCATCATGCCCGGCTTCATCCACAAGCCCGGCCGCATCGGCATCGTCTCGCGCTCGGGCACGCTGACCTACGAGGCGGTCTACCAGACCACCAGCATCGGCCTCGGCCAGAGCACCTGCGTCGGCATCGGCGGCGACCCGATCCGCGGCATGAACTTCATCGACTGCCTGGCGCTGTTCCAGGACGACCCGCAGACCGAGGGCATCATCATGGTGGGCGAGATCGGTGGCAGCGACGAGGAGGCCGCCGCCCGCTACATCCGTGACCACGTCACCAAGCCGGTGGTGGCCTACATCGCCGGGGTGACCGCGCCCGCGGGCAAGCGCATGGGCCACGCGGGCGCCATCATCTCCGGAGGCGCCGGCACCGCGGAAGCCAAGTACGCCGCGCTCGAGGAGGCCCATGTGCGCGCCGTGCGCTCGCCGGCCGAACTCGGCCAGGCCATGAAGGAGCTCCTCGGCTGACGGACAAGGTGCCGGTGTTACGGTTTCGGTAACTCCCTCTCCGGACCACGGTGCAAGCGGGGCGAGGCATGCAAGGGCAGCGGCAGACCGAAACCGTATGACCGGCACCTTCAATGTCAGCTTCGCGCAGGTCAACCTGCTGGTTGGCGACGTGCCCGGCAATGTCCGGCGGATCACCGCCGCCATCGCCGCGGCGCGCGAAGCGGGTGCCGACCTCGTGGTGTTTCCCGAGCTGGCGCTCTGCGGCTATCCGCCCGAGGACCTGCTGCTCCACGGCGGCCTGCGTCGCCAGGTGGCCAACGCCCTCGCGGAAGTGCGCGCAGCGGCCACCGGCATTGCGGTTCTGGTGGGCTACCCCGAGTATGCCGGGGGCGCGGTCTACAACGCCGCCGCGCTTCTCGCCGACGGCCGGCTCCTCGCCAACTATCGCAAGCAGTTGCTGCCCAACTACAGCGTCTTCGACGAGAAGCGCTACTTCCAGCCGGGCGACGGCCCGGTGGTCGCCACGCTGTCCGGCGTGCGCATCGGCATCGGCATCTGCGAGGACCTGTGGACGGCCGGCCCCTGCCTCGCCCTGCGGGACGCCGGTGCCGAGCTCATCGTCGTGCCCAACGGCTCGCCCTTCGAGGTGGGCAAGCAGGCGCAGCGCGAAGCCGTGCTGGCCGGGCGCGCGCGCGAGACCGGCCTGCCCATCGCCTACGCCAACCTCGTGGGCGGGCAGGACGAGCTGGTATTCGACGGCGGCTCCTGCCTGGTGGATGCCGGCGGCAGCGTGCGCATGCGCGCGCCGGCCTTCGAGGCCGGCCTTTACTCCTGTGCATTGGCACGCAGCGACGGGCGCCTGCAGGCACTGCCAGGGCAGGTCGAGCCGCTGCTCGCCGACGATGCCAGCGTCTACGGCGCGCTGGTGCTCGGTGTGCGCGACTACGTCGGCAAGAACGGTTTCCGAGGCGCCGTCCTCGGCCTTTCCGGCGGCGTCGACTCCGCCCTCACCCTGGCCATCGCCGTCGATGCGCTGGGTGCGCCGGCACTGCAGGCGGTGATGATGCCCTACCGCTACACCGCCGCCATCAGTCTCGAGGATGCGCAGGCCCAGGCCCGTGCCATGGCGGTGGACTACGAGGTGATCCCCATCGAGGCCATGGTGGGCACGGCGCGTGCGGCGCTGGCGGAACTGTTTGCCGGCAGGCCCGAGGACACCACCGAGGAGAACCTGCAGTCGCGCTGCCGCGGCATGCTGCTCATGGCCATTTCCAACAAGACCGGCCGCATGGTGCTCGCCACCGGCAACAAGAGCGAGATGGCCGTGGGCTATGCCACGCTCTACGGCGACATGGCCGGCGGCTTCGCGCCCATCAAGGACTGCACCAAGTCGCGTGTCTACCGCCTGGCCAGGTACCGCAACGGCATCGGGGCAGTGATTCCGGAGCGCGTCATCACCCGGGAGCCTTCCGCGGAGCTGCGTCCCGGCCAGAAGGACAGCGACTCGCTGCCACCCTATGCGGTGCTGGACCCGATACTCGATGCGCTGATGCTGGAGAACCGCTCGGTGGCCGACATCTCCGCCGCGGGTTTCGACCCGGCGGTGGTGGCGCGCGTCGTGGAGATGGTGCGGCGCGCCGAGTACAAGCGTCGCCAGGCCGCCCCGGGTGTGCGCATCAGCAGCCGCGCCTTCGGCCGTGACTGGCGCTATCCGATCACCTCGGGATACCGCTGACCGGCTGCCGCTGCCGCACTACCAGAAGCGGTACCAGGGCTTCTCTTCTTCCTTCGCCTGCTTGCTGGCGGCCTCGGGGAAATTGGCGGCCAGCACCTCGCGGCTGCTGTCGGCGAGGTCGGTCATGCCCAGCGCCCGGTAGGAATCGATGATGATGCGCAGCGATTCGGCGACCGCGGGTGCGCCGTCGTAGCTTTCCATGGTGAACCTGGCGCGGTCGAGCGAGGCGAGATAGGCGCCGCGCTTGTAGTAATAGCGGGCCACGTCGTTCTCGTATTCGGCCAGCCGCTCGCGCAGGAACACCATGCGCTGGCGCGCGTCGGGCGCATACCGGCTCTTCGGGTAGCGCTGCACCAGCTGCGCGAACGCCGAGAAGGACTCGCGCACCTTGTCCGGCGGCCGGCGCGCCAGGTCCACGTCGAAGAACCGGTAGATGGCGTTCGACTGCCCCGTGAAGTTGGCGAGACCGCGCATGTACAGCGCGTAGTCCACGCGCGGATGCGTCGGATTCTCGCGCTCGAACTGGCTCGCGGAATCGATGGCGGATTCCGGTTCGCCGTTCATGTAGTAGCAATAGATCAGGTCGAGCTGGCCCTGCTTGGCCTGGTTGCTGAACGGAAAGCGCGCGGCCAGCGTCTCGTAATAGGTGATGGCATTGCGGAAGTTGCCGCTGTCCATGGCCGACTGCGCCCTGTCGTAGAGCTGGTCGGCGCCGGACTTCATGTCGCGCTCGTTGTCGCTGGCGCAGCCGGCCAGGGCCAGCAGGGCCAGCAGCAGCAAGGCCGGCAGGCGCAGGCGGGGCATGACGGCTGACAGGGACAAGGCGCGGGTACCTTTGCGGGGATGGCCTGGGTTCGAGGCTGCGCAGTATAGCCCACGGCCGCCGGGCGCTGACGGCCGGCGGTCCGCATACAATCTGCACACCATGGACGTCATCCACCACAACGTCAGCATCCCGGAGGAGCAGGCCGGCCGGCGCCTGGACCAGGCCCTGGCGGAACTCCTGCCGGATTATTCGCGCTCGCGGATCAAGGAGTGGATCCTCGGCGGCTGCGTGCTGCTCGACGGCGCTGCTGCGGAGCCGCGCACCCGGGTCGCTACCGGCCAGCAGGTCGACCTGCGGGCCAGCGTGCAGGCCCGGACGGCCGTGGCGGCGCAGGACGTGCCCTTCGAAGTGGTGCACGAGGACGACGATGTCCTGGTGGTGCTCAAGCCCGCCGGCCTGGTGGTCCACCCGGGCGCCGGGAACCCGGACGCGACGCTGGAAAACGGCCTGCGACGGCACGCCCCGGCACTGGCGGCCCTGCCGCGCAGCGGCCTGCTTCATCGCCTCGACAAGGACACCAGCGGCCTGGTGCTCGTGGCGAAGACGCTGGCGGCCCACACGCGGCTGACCCGCGACCTGCAGGAGCGGGAGATCACGCGCGAATACCGGGCCGTGGTCAACGGCGTCATGACCGCCGGCGGCACCGTGGATGCGCCCATCGGCCGGCATCCGACGCAGCGCATCCGCATGGCTGTCACCGGCGGCGGACGGCCTGCCGTCACGCACTACCGGGTACTGGCCCGCTTCGTCGCGCACAGTTTCATCGCGGTGAGGCTGGAGACCGGGCGCACCCACCAGATCCGCGTGCACATGGCCCATATCGGCTACCCGATCCTCGGCGACCCGACCTATGGTGGCCGGCCGCGCATTCCGGCCGGCGCGGCGCCCGGATTGATCGAGGCCCTGCGCGGCTTCCGGCGCCAGGCGCTGCATGCCTGCGCCATCCGCTTCTGCCACCCGGCCAGCGGCGAGTGGCTGGAGTTCGCCGCGCCCCTGCCGGCGGATATGCGCTCGGTGCTCGCGGCACTGGCCGGCTCCACCACGGCGGCCGCGAAGCTGGAAGCGCTGGCATGGCCCAGGGCGCTGTGACCGGTATCGAGCTGGTCGAGCCGGACTGGCCCGCGCCCCGGCGGGTGCGGGCGGTGGCGACCACGCGCCGCGGTGGCGTCAGCAGGGGTGTGCATGCCAGCCTCAACCTCGGCGACCACGTCGGGGATGACCCGGCTGCGGTGGCGGAGAATCGCCGCCGCCTGGCGCATGCGCTGGGCCTGGCCACCGCGCCGTGCTGGTTGCGCCAGGTGCACGGCACCGCGGTGGCCGATGCTGGCGGCGCGGGGCTGCTGCCGCAGGCCGATGCCATGGTCGCATCGATGCCCTCTGCAGCCTGCGTGGTCCTGACCGCCGATTGCCTGCCCGTGCTGTTCTGCGACGCGGCCGGCAGCCGGGTCGCCGCGGCCCACGCGGGCTGGCGCGGGCTGGCTGCCGGGGTGCTGGAAGCCACGGTGGCGGCACTGGTGGCGAGCGGCGTGCAGGCCGGCGACCTGCTGGCCTGGATCGGCCCGGCCATCGGCAAGGCGGCCTATGAAGTCGGCGACGAGGTCCGCACCGCATTCCTCGCCGGCGATCCGCGGGCCGCCAGCGGCTTCACGGCCAATGCAGGCGGCCGCTGGCAGCTCGACCTGCCGGGTCTCGCCCGGCAGCGGCTCGCGGCGGCGGGCGTCCGCCGCGTCTACGGTGGCAGTCTGTGCACCCACGCCGACCCGCAGCGCTTCTTCTCCCATCGCCGCGACGGGAACTGCGGCCGCCAGGCCACGCTGGTCTGGCTCGAAGAATAATTGGTGCCAGTAATTGGTGCCTGACATATTTTTCCCGGTTCCGCCCTGGTCATGACGACGCCACAGGCCGAGGATGAGACGATCGATGCGGGCGAGTTCGGCGCATGGCTGCTGGCCACGCTGGCCTGCCTGCGTGGCGACGGCGGGGCCGAGGTTCCCTGTGGCGACTGCGTCGGTTGCTGCGTGTCGTCCTATTTCATTCCGCTGCGCCCCGGGGACCATGCGGCCCGCGCGAGGGTGCCGCCCGCCGCGCTCGTCGATGCCCCGGGGCAGGAAGCCGGCCACCTCATGCTCGGCTACGGGCCTACGGGCGAATGCCCGATGCTCGACGCCGGACGCTGCAGCATCTACGCCGACCGGCCGCAGACCTGCCGCGACTACGATTGCCGGATCTTCGCCGCCGCTGGCATCGAGGCCGGAGGGCCGGAACGGCGCGTCATCAACCAGCGTGTCCGTGCCTGGCGCTTCAGCTACCGGGATGACGATGCGCGGCGGGCCCACGCTGCCGTGCGCGCCGCCGCTGCCTTCATCCGCGACCGCTGGCAGGCCTTCCCCGGCCACTGCGCGCCCACAGCACCCACCGGCATCGCCGTGCTGGCGCTGAAGGCTCACGCCGTGTTCCTCGATGCCGCGACCACCTCCCGCCCGGACACCGAAACCGCGCGAGCCATCATCCGCGCGTAGCGGTGCCGGTGTTACGGTTTCGGTTGCGCCAGGCCATCGCCGGGTACCGCCGCGGGCCCGGCGGAGGCCGGTAATGCAGTTCCGTGGCTGCCATCTCCCGGTCAGGGCAGCCCCAGGCGCAGCAGCGCATCCGCAACCCGCTGCCTGGCTGTTTCGACCCGTATCGGGAACGCACGGAAGAAGTCCTGCCGGGTCAGCGCCGGGTTGCGCTCGCGCACATTGGCTGCCCAGGCGACGGCGCGGGCGTGGTCCCCGGCGAGGCTGTGGGCGGCGGCGGCGATCATGGCGATCAGCACATGCGCGCCCGGCGATCGCGCCGCCCGCTCGGCCCAGGCCGCGGCCTCGGCATCCTCGCCCAGCACCGTGTGCGTGAAGGCGCGGGTGCCCAGCATCGCGTAGTACAGCGGATCGAGAGGACTCAGGCGCATCGCCAGGTCCACATGGCGGCGGCCGTCGATTCCCTGCCCCGCCAGCGTCTCGGTCCAGGCCCGTGCGTAGATGCCCTGCGCATAGTTGGGACTGATCGCCGTCGCCCGCTCGAGCCAGGCGAGCGCGCTCGCGAGGTCGCCATCGAGCCAGAAGCTGCGCCCCATGGTGAAACTGACGAAGGGATCCAGCGGATCGAGCTCGTGGCCACGCTCGGCGAAACGCCGCGCGAGGCGGGTCTCGCCCGCGACGTCGTTCGAGTGGCGCATGAACGCCGTCTGGAAATGCACGAACGACAGGCCGGCATGCGCGCGCGCGAAGCGCGGATCCAGCGCTACCGCCTGCTGGAACAGCGCGGTCGCGGCCGCGTTGTCCTCGCGGTTGAAGCGGTACATGTGCTGCAGGCCAAGGTGATAGGCCGACCAGGCGTCGAGATTGCCGATCGCCGTGGATCGCGCCAGCGCGGCCTCGTGCAGCGGGATCTGCACCTCCAGCGAGGCGAGGATCTGTGCGCCGATGTCGGCCAGCAGCTGGTCCACGTCATCGATCGCCCGGGAGAAGCGTTCGGCCCAGACGATGCCGTCGTTGCGGGTATCGACGAGGCTGGCCGCGACGCCCAAGCGGGTGCCGGCGACTTCGACCGTTCCGTGCAGGCAGTAGCGCACGCCGAGCACACGGCCGATGGCGCCGATGTCCGCATCCGGCTCGCGCAGGCGGAAGGCGGAACCACGGGCGGTGACGAACAGCCAGCGCAGGCGCGCCAGGTCGATGATCAGCTCGTCCGCCAGCGCGTCGCCGATGGCCGCGTACGGCCCCGGGCTGCCGGCGAGACGAAACGGCAGCACGGCGATCGACGGCCTGGCCATCTCCGTCGCAGGCAGCACGTCGCCGTGGCCCGCCGTCGCAGCCGGGCCGTTGCCCGGCGCCATGGCGGTACCGCGCAAGACGCTGGCCTCGGCGACGAAGCGGAAACCCTTCCTCTGCACCGTGCGGATGAAGCGCTGCGCCTTGCCGTCGTCACCCAGTGCCTGGCGCACCGACTTGATGCGGCTGGCGACGGCCGCATCGGACACCACGCGCCCATCCCATACCTTCTCGATGATCTCGTCGCGGGACAGCAGGCGTTCGCGGTTCTCGACCAGCAGCGCGAGCAGGGCGAAGACCTGCGGTTCCAGCGGCCGGACCCCGCCATTGGCGCGCAGCTCCGCCCTGGCGATGTCCAGCTCGAAGCCGGCGAAGCGGTAGATCATGGGGATGCAGCATAGCCCGCACCCGGGCAAAGTCCCAGAAATCTCCATGACTTCTCCATGGGATGTCCAAGCATCCGCGGCCGCGAACCGCCACGCTGGCATCACGGGCGACGGAATGGTTCCGGCGCCGGCAACCAGCCTGGAAGGAGAAGCGACATGCCACTGGTCACCATCGACGTCATCAAGGACGCCTTCACGCCGAAGCAGAAGCGCGAGCTCATCGACAAGGTCACCAAGGCGATGATCGAGGTCGAGGGCGAGAACATGCGCCCGGTCACCTGGGTCCGCATCAAGGAGTTCGAGGGCGGGGACTGGGCCATCGGCGGCAAGGCCCTCGCGGCATCGGACGTCCACGCACTCGCCGCCGGCAGGGCGGCCTGAGCAGCCCCGGGGGCACCGGCGGCTCTGGCGCAGGTGCTCCCGGGAATCCCCCTGACAAGCCTGAATGAGGAGCATGACATGTCTGAAAAGCACACCGGTGGTTGCTTCTGCGGTGCCGTGTCGGTGGAAGTCACCGGCACCCCGGAGGCGATGGGCTATTGCCATTGCGAATCCTGCCGGTCCTGGTCGGCCGGCCCGGTCAATGCCTTCACGCTGTGGAAGCCGGCCAACGTCAGGATCACCCGGGGCGCCGGGTTCGTCGGCCGCTACAACAAGTCGGGGAGCAGCGACCGCCAGTACTGCACGCGCTGTGGCGGCCACCTGCTCACCGAGCATCCGGCGCTAGGCCTGACCGACGTCTTCGCGGCGACGATCCCCGCCGTGCCGTTCAGGCCCGGCGTCCACGTCAACTACGCGGAAGCCGTGCTGCGGATCCGCGACGGGCTGCCGAAACTCAGGGACTTCCCGGCGGAGCTGGGTGGCTCGGGTCAGATGCTGCCGGAATAGTCGCGGTGCGCCGTCCTGGCCGCCCGCGCGCCAGCCGTTGAAAATCCGCCGGCGGGGCCCCATGTTCTGGGCACGATGCGTTACCCGGAGCCCGCCCCATGCGGATGGACAAACTGACCAGCAAGTTCCAGCTCGCCCTGTCGGACGCGCAGTCGCTCGCGGTCGGGCGCGACCACCAGTTCATCGATCCGCTGCACGTCATGCTGGCGCTCATCGACCAGCAGGGCGGCACGGTGCGGCCGCTGCTCGCCAAGGCCGGCGCCAACCTGAGCCTGCTGCGCTCGCGGCTCGGCGAGGCCCTGGACCGCCTGCCCCGCGTGGAGGGCACCGGCGGCGAGGTGCTGGTTTCCAATGAACTCGGCAAGCTGCTCAACCTGGCCGACAAGCTGGCGCAGGACCGTGACGACCAGTACATCTCCTCGGAGCTGTTCCTGCTCGCCGCCTGCGGCGACAAGGGCACGCTCGGCCGCATCCTCGCCGAGGCCGGTGCGGTCAAGGGCGCGGTGGACAAGGCCATCGGCGAACTGCGCGGCGGCGCGAAGGTGGACGATCCCAATGCCGAGGAAGCCCGCCAGGCGCTGGAGAAGTACACCATCGACCTGACCGAGCGGGCCGCGCAGGGCAAGCTCGATCCCATCATCGGCCGCGACGACGAGATCCGCCGCACCATCCAGATCCTGCAGCGGCGCACCAAGAACAACCCGGTGCTGATCGGCGAGCCCGGCGTGGGCAAGACGGCGATCGTCGAGGGCCTGGCACAGCGCATCGTCAACGGCGAGGTGCCCGAGGGCCTGAAGGACAAGCGCGTGCTGACGCTCGACCTCGGTGCGCTGATCGCCGGTGCCAAGTTCCGCGGCGAGTTCGAGGAGCGCCTCAAGGCGGTGCTCAACGATCTGGCGAAGCAGGAAGGCCAGGTGATCCTGTTCATCGACGAGCTGCACACCATGGTCGGTGCCGGCAAGGCCGAGGGCTCGATGGATGCCGGCAACATGCTCAAGCCCGCGCTCGCCCGCGGCGAGCTGCACTGCGTGGGCGCCACCACGCTCGACGAGTACCGCCAGTACGTCGAGAAGGACGCCGCGCTGGAGCGCCGTTTCCAGAAGGTGATGATCAACGAGCCGACGGTGGAGGACACCATCGCCATCCTGCGCGGCCTGAAGGAGCGCTACGAGGTGCACCACAAGGTGCAGATCACCGACCCCGCCATCGTCGCCGCGGCGATGCTCTCGCACCGCTACATCGCCGACCGCCAGCTGCCCGACAAGGCCATCGACCTGGTGGACGAGGCCGCCTCGCGCATCCGCATGGAGATCGATTCCAGGCCCGAGGAGATGGACCGCCTCGACCGGCGCATCATCCAGCTGAAGATCGAACGCGAGGCGCTGAAGAAGGAATCCGACGAGGCCTCGCGCAAGCGCCTCGCCGATCTCCAGAGCCAGCTCGCCGAGCTGGAGAAGGAGTACGCCGACCTCGAGGAAGTGTGGAAGGCCGAGAAGGCCTCGGTGCAGGGCGAGGCCAGCATCAAGGAGGAACTCGAGCAGGCGCGGCGCGACCTCGAGACCGCGCGCCGTGCACAGGACCTCGGGCGCATGTCGCAGATCCAGTACGGGCGCATCCCCGAGCTGGAGAAGCGCCTCACCGAGGCCCTGGCCGCCGAGAAGAAGGAGAGCCGCCTGCTGCGCAACAAGGTCACCGAGGAGGAGGTCGCCGAGGTGGTCTCGAAGTGGACCGGCATCCCGGTGGCGAAGATGCTCGAGGGCGAGCGCGAGAAGCTGCTGCGCATGGAGGAGGCACTGCGCGAGCGCGTGGTCGGGCAGGACGAGGCCGTGAAGGCGGTGTCCGATGCCATCCGCCGTTCCCGGGCGGGGCTTGCCGATCCCCACCGCCCCAACGGCTCGTTCCTGTTCCTCGGCCCCACGGGCGTGGGCAAGACCGAGCTCTGCAAGGCGCTGGCCACCTTCCTCTTCGACACCGAGGAGGCGCTGGTGCGCCTGGACATGTCGGAATTCATGGAGAAGCACTCGGTGGCGCGCATGATCGGCGCGCCGCCGGGCTACGTCGGCTACGAGGAGGGCGGTTTCCTCACCGAGGCCGTGCGCCGCAAGCCCTATTCGGTGATCCTGCTCGACGAGGTCGAGAAGGCGCACCCGGACGTCTTCAACGTGCTGCTCCAGGTGCTCGACGACGGCCGGCTCACCGACGGGCAGGGCCGCACCGTGGATTTCCGCAACACCGTGGTCGTCATGACCTCCAACCTCGGCACGCAGCGCATCCAGCGCCTGGCGGCCGAGGGCAATTACGAGCGCATCAAGGCAGATGTCATGGAGGAGGTGACCGGCCACTTCCGCCCCGAGTTCATCAACCGCGTGGACGACATCGTGGTGTTCCACCCGCTGTCGGCGAAGCAGCTGCGCCAGATCGCCGGCATCCAGCTCGGCTACCTGCGCCAGCGGCTGGCCGAGCGCGACATGACCCTGACGCTGTCCGACCAGGCCCTCGACCAGCTGGCCGAGGCCGGCTTCGACCCCGTCTACGGTGCCCGACCGCTGAAGCGGGCCATCCAGACCCGTATCGAAAACCCCCTCGCTCAGGAGATACTGAAGGGGCGCTTCGGGCCGGGAGACACCGTGGCGGTGGACGTCGCCGACGGCAATCTGGTATTCCGCAGCAGCAAGAGCGCGGCCGCCTAGGCGCCCGCGCGCAGGACACGACACAGCAAGGATGGGACATGCCGATATTCGATTACCGCTGCACGCAGTGCGGCCACAGCTTCGACGCCCTCCAGAAGCTCGGTGAGGCGCCGCTGAGGAAATGCCCGGAATGCGGCAAGGCCGCGCTGGAGAAGCTGGTGTCGACGCCGGCCTTCCAGGTCAAGGGCAAGCACAAGGAAGGGGCCAGGAAGCAGGCATCGGCCCCTTCCCACGACCATGGCCATTCCCATTCCCACGGCGGGCATACGCACAGCCACGGCCCGGGCTGCGGCCACAAGCACTGAGCCGCGCTGGCGGCCCCTGGCTGAGGAACGACCCGTGCCGATCTACGAATACGCCTGCCAGAAGTGCGGGCATGCATTCGATGCGCTGCAGAAGGTCAGTGACGGCCCGCTGCGCAAATGTCCGGAGTGCGGCGCGATGCGCCTGAAGCGCCTGGTCTCGGCGCCGCAGTTCCGCCTCAAGGGCACCGGCTGGTACGAGACCGACTTCAAGACCGACAAGGACAGGAAGAAGCGGCTGGCGGATGGCGCCGAAGCCAGCCCTGCCGCGGACACCGCCGCCACCGACGCCGGCAAGGATGGCGACAGCGCCAAGGCCGCGCCGGCGCCCAAGGCCGGCGAAGCCGGGGCCGGCAAGGCCGACAAGCCGGCAAAGGCGACGCCGGCCAGGGCGAAGAAGTCCCCGGGCGGCAAGGCTGCGGCAGCCGACTGAACCCGGGTTGCCGGCCGCCGCCGCATGCGCGACCATAGCAGCCGCTTTCCCCGGTTCCGCAGCCCCTCATGAAACCCGCGCAACGTTACCTGGTGGCGGGGCTCCTCGTCTGGATCCCGGTCGGCGTCACCTTCCTGATCCTCAAGCTCATCGTCGACCTCATGGACGAGACGCTGGTCCTGCTGCCGGAGCATTTCCGCCCCGAGTACCTGATCGGCTTCCGCATCCCGGGCCTGGGTATCGTGCTGTCCGGGCTGGTGGTGTACCTCACCGGCATGCTGGCCGCCAACCTGGTCGGCCGGCGACTGCTGCGCGGCTGGGATGCCGTCCTGCAACGCATCCCGCTGGTGCGCTCCATCTACGGCGGGGCCAAGAGCTTCACCGAGGTGATCCTCGGCGACAGCGGCCAGTCCTTCAAGCAGGTGGTGCTGATCGAATACCCGCGCAAGGGCCTCTACAGCATCGGTTTCCTGACGGCCACCGAACTGGCCGAGGTGCAGGCGCGCACCCACGAGGAGGTGGTCTGCGTGTTCGTGCCGACCACGCCCAACCCGACCTCGGGCTTCATCCTGCTGGTGCCCCGCCGCGACGTGGTGTTCCTCGACATGGACGTGGAATCCGCCGTCAAGATGGTGGTCTCCCTGGGGGTCGTGGTGCCGGCCTGGGATGCCGAGAAAATGGCCATGCTTGCGCGCTCCAGACCCTCTCCTTAACATCCGCCGCCTTTGCGGCAGCATCCGGACAAGGCCCAGACAGTGACACCCCAAGGCATGCGCACCCACTACTGCGGCGAGGTCAATGCCGCCCATGTCGGCCAGGCCGTCACCGTGGCGGGCTGGGTCCACCGCCGGCGCGACCATGGCGGCGTCATCTTCATCGACCTGCGTGACCGCGAGGGGCTGCTGCAGGTGGTGGCCAACCCGGACGCCACCGCGGTGTTCGCCGAGGCCGAGCGGGTGCGCAGCGAGTACGTGCTGGTGGTCCGCGGCAGCGTGCGCCGTCGCCCCGAAGGCACGGTGAACCCGAAGCTGCCGAGCGGGGAAGTGGAGCTGGTGGCCGAGTCGCTGCAGGTGCTCAACGCGGCGGAAACCCCGCCGTTCCACCACGACGAAGCCGCCAGCGAGGACCTGCGCCTGCGCTACCGCTTCCTCGACCTGCGCCGCGAGGAGATGACGGCGCGCCTGCGCCTGCGCCACCGCGTCACCCGGGCGATGCGCAATTTCCTCGATGCCGCCGGCTTCATCGACATCGAGACGCCGATGCTGACGCGCACCACGCCGGAAGGCGCGCGCGACTACATCGTCCCCAGCCGCACCCACCCGGGCAAGTTCTTCGCCCTGCCGCAGTCGCCGCAGCTGTTCAAGCAGCTGCTGATGATGTCGGGGTTCGACCGCTACTACCAGATCGCCCGCTGCTTCCGCGACGAGGACCTGCGCGCGGATCGCCAGCCGGAGTTCACGCAGCTCGACATCGAGACGTCCTTCATGACGGAGGACGACATCATGAAGGTCATGGAGGCGCTGGTCCGCGACCTCTTCAAGACCATCCTCGATGTGGACCTGCCCAACCCGCTGCCGCGGATGACCTACCACGAGGCCGTGGAACGCTTCGGCATCGACCGGCCCGACCTGCGCATCCCGCTGGAGCTGGTGGAAGTCGGCGACCTGATGCAGGGCATCGAGTTCAAGGTGTTCGCCGATCCGGCGGCCGATCCGGACGGCCGCGTGGCCGCGCTCAGGCTCCCGGGCGGCGGCACGCTCTCGCGCAAGGAAATCGACGACTACACCGCCTACGTCGCCCGCTACGGCGCCAGGGGCCTCGCCTACATCAAGGTCAACGACCCGGCGAAGGGCCGCGAAGGCCTGCAGTCGCCGATCCTCAAGTTCATGCCCGATGCCACGGTGGCGGGGCTGGTCTCGCGCCTGCAGCTGCAGGCCGGGGACCTGGTGTTCTTCGGCGCCGACAAGCGCAAGGTGGTCAACGACTCGCTGGCCGCGCTGCGCGTCAAGCTCGGGCACGACCGCGGGCTGGTGGCCGAGGGCTGGCGCCCGCTGTGGGTGGTGGATTTCCCCGGCTTCGAGTGGGATGCGCAGGAGAAGCGCTGGGCGGCGCTGCACCACCCGTTCACGGCGCCGAAGGTGGCGAGCCCCGGGGAACTCGAGGCGGCGCCGGGCAAGGCGCTGTCGCGCGCCTATGACATGGTGCTCAACGGCACGGAGATCGGCGGCGGCTCCATCCGCATCCACACCGAGGCGATGCAGGCCGCGGTGTTCCGCGTGCTCGGCATGCCGGCGGAGGAGGCCGAGGGCAAGTTCGGCTTCCTGCTGCGCGCCATGCGCTACGGTTGCCCGCCCCACGGCGGCATCGCCTTCGGCCTGGACCGCCTGGTGATGCTGATGGCCGGTGCGCAGAGCATCCGCGACGTCATCGCCTTCCCGAAGACCCAGACGGCAAGCTGCCTGATGACCGAGGCGCCCGGGGACGTGTCGCCGCAGCAGCTCAAGGAAACCGGCATCCGCCTGCGCAGCTAGCCGGCGGCGGCGCCCGAAGACGATGAACCGCCGCAGCTTCCTGCTTGCCGGCACCGTCGCCGCGATCATGCCAGCCGAAGCCCAGCTTCCCGCCGACAACGTCGTCGTGGTCCACGGACTGTGGATGACCGGCATGGAGACCGGCCTGCTGCGCAGCCGGCTGCGCGAGGACTACGGCTTCGACCCGCGCCAGTACAGCTACCGCACCGTGCAGGCCGGGCTCGACGCCAACGTGCGCCAGCTCCATGAGTACCTGGCCGCCGTGCCCGGCGACACCCTCCACGTGGTCGGCCACAGCCTCGGCGGCCTGCTGGCGCTGCACACGCTGCTGCGTTACCCGGATCCGCGTCCGGGCCGCGTGGTCTGCCTCGGCTCGCCGCTGCGCGGGAGTGTCGCCGCACGCGCCCTGGCCGGCCTGCCCTTCGGCCAGGAGATCCTCGGCCAGACCATGCGCGAGGCCGTGCTCGAAGGCGGCCTGGACGAATACCGCGGTGCGCGCGAGGTCGGCGTGATCGCCGGGACCATGGGCCTGGGCCTCGGCGTGGTCATCGAAAACCTGCCGATCCCGAACGACGGCACGGTCGCGGTCGAGGAAACCCGGCTGCCGGGCATCAGGGACCACCTCGAGATCGAGGTGAGCCACACCGGCCTGCTGGTGTCGCCGCTGGTGGCCTCCCAGACCGCCTTCTTCCTGCGGCACGGGCAGTTCGCCCGCACGGGCAGCGAGACAGGCTGAGGCTGCCGCGTCCGGGCTTCGCGAGGCGGCCGTCGTCGCGCCGGGCTCGGGCAGCATTGCGTTCTGCCGTGCATGCAGGAATCATGGCCGCCTGCCGCACCCGACCCAAGCCGAGCAGGAGGACCGACTTGTCGATCAGCGCACCCGAGACCCCGCCGGCCGCGGGTACCGCCCCTGTCAGGAAATTCTGGTTCGTCGAGCTTGCCGAGGATGTCGCCCGCAGCCACTTCGGCACCTTGCTCTACGGCGCCTTCACCACCATCGGCCTGCTGGCCTTCGTCGCCATCGGCACGCCCTACGTCCTCAACGTCTACCTGCAGGTACCGGCGAACGAGCAGGGCCAGATATCCGGCGACCTTGCCGCGTGGACCGAGATCGTGCTGCTGCTGGTGTTCGGCCCGGCCGGCGTGCTGGCCGACCGCATCGGCCGGAGGCAGGTCTATGCGGTGGGCTACCTGTTCATGGGCATTGCCTATGCCCTGTATCCCTTCGCCGGGTCGGTCACCGAGCTGACCGGCTACCGCATCGTCTACGCCCTGGGCGTCGGGCTGACGACCGCGATGCTGCAGACCACGCTCGCCGATTACCCGGCCAATGCCTCGCGCGGCAAGGCCACCGCGCTGATCGGCACCCTCAACGGCCTCGGTGTCATCATCCTCTCGGTCGGGCTGGGCGGCATGATGAAGGCCTTCGTCGGCCGCGGCTGGGATCCACAGATGGCCGGCTACCTCACCCACGGCATCGTCGCCGGCCTGTGCTTTTTCTCGGCGGTCGTCGTCGCCCGTGGCCTCAAGCCGGGCGCCGGCGTCAGCCGCGCGGCGCGCCTGCCCATCGGCGAGCTGGTGGCGAGCGGCTTCGCCGCGGCACGCAACCCGCGGGTCGCGCTCGCCTATGCCTGCGCCTTCATCGCCCGTGGCGACCTGGTGGTGGTCGGCACCTTCGTCAACCTCTGGGGCACCAGCGCCGCCATGGCTGCGGGCTACGACCCGGCCGAGGCCTCCGCCAAGGGCCGGATGCTGTTCGCCGCTTCCACCACCGCCGGCCTGTTCTGGCTGCCGATCATGGGCTACATGCTCGACAAGCTGAACCGCGTCACCGGCGCGGTGGTCTGCATGGCGCTGGCCGCAGCGGGGTTCCTGTTCACCGACATGGTCGACGATCCGCTGGACAGCCGGAACCTGGGGTTCTTCCTGCTCCTCGGCATCGGCCAGATCAGCGCCTTCGCCGCCGCCGCCACGCTCATCGGTCAGGAAGCACCGAAGGAATCGCGCGGTGCGGTCATCGGGCTGTTCAACATGTCCGGCGCCATCGGCATCCTGTTCTGCACCGCCGTCGGCGGCCGCCTGTTCGACGCCATCGGCCCGCACGCCGTGTTCGAGATGGTCGGCACCATCACCGTGCTAGTCGTGCTCTTCGGCCTCTGGGTGCGCTGGAAGGCGCCCGGGCCGCTGAAGCCGGAGCGGGGCGGGGTGGAGCTGGGGGTCTGAGGCGGCCGGCGGGCTTCGCCAGGCGGGGTGCCACGGGAAGCCCCGGTGGCTCACGCTGTGAGCCACCCCTGATATAAGCTTCGAATCAAGAAGAAATACGGCTGATACCCGTTATCGGCTGTGGCAATCGCAGCGAATCATGATGCCGCGACCGAGTAGCGGCGGATGCCGATTCCTGGGTTGACCGCACCGGCAGTTCGTCATCACCACCCTCACGGGTGCTGGCGCAGGGGAAGACATGGAGCCATTCGGTACCAGCACGAAAGGCATATCGGATGCCACGTTTGCGCAGGTGTTCAGCGCGGCGACAACACTGGACTCCCCTTATGCCTATCAGTATCGACTGGCCACCGATCCCTGGCCGGACCTTCTCGATGTGCCAACCGGCATGGGCAAGACGGCAGCCATCACGCTGGCGTGGCTGTGGAAGCGGGGCTGGCGCAAAGGTGGCCGCACCGGCCCCGTCGATACCTCCACTCCACGCCGCCTGGTGTGGTGCCTTCCGATGCGCGTACTGGTTGAGCAGACGCGCGACAACGTCGCCGGCTGGCTCTGCAACCTGGACATTCACGGAAAGCAGGGCGACAACAAGGTATCCGTCCATGTGCTGATGGGTGGCGAGGAGGACCTCGGCTCCTGGGCCGAGCATCCGGAAGAGGACATGATCCTCATCGGCACCCAGGACATGCTGCTTTCACGCGCCCTGATGCGTGGTTACGGCATGAGCCGCTACCAGTGGCCCATCCACTTTGCCTTGCTGCACAACGACTGCCTTTGGGCATACGACGAGGTGCAGCTGATGGGTGCAGGGCTGGCGACTTCCGCACAGATCGAAGCTTTTCGTCGTCGTTTCGTGCCGGCCGTGGCGAGCCATTCGCTGTGGGTCTCGGCAACGCTGCGCCAGGAGTGGCTGGCGACGGTCGATCTGCGGCCGCATATGGACTCGCTGCAACGCCATACCATCGGCGATGTGGACAGGCAGCAGGCTGGTGAGCGGCTGCGTGCCGTCAAGTCATTGCGGTCTGCAACGTTGCGTCTCGGCAATGACAACGGCAAGCAGAATGGCAGGGCGTATCTCGGTGCGCTATGCGCGGAAGTGCTCGCGCACCATGACGTGAAAGCGCAGACCCTCGTCATCCTCAACAATGTCAGCCGGGCACAGGGACTCTTCCAGCTCCTGTGCAGGGAGCGGGCAGGCAAGGGGGATCTGCTGATTCATGCCCGCTTCCGTCCGGCCGAGCGGGCCGCGCAGGCGCGACGGCTGCGTGATGAGCCTGACGTCGACCGCATCATCGTTGCCACACAGGCCATCGAGGCCGGTGTCGATATTTCCTCCAGGGTGATGTTTACCGAGCTGGCTCCGTGGACGTCGATGGTGCAGCGCTTCGGCCGCTGCAATCGCTACGGGGAGCACAACAAGGACGGCGCACACATATTCTGGATCGATATCGAGCCAGACAAGACCATGGTATTGCCCTATACGGACGAAGTACTGGATGTTGCGCGCACCAGGCTTGCGGGGTTGGCGAGTGCGAGCCCGCAGGATTTGCCACCAGCGGATGAAGCTCACCCGCTCACGGCGGTTCTGCGTCGCAAGGACTTCCTGGATCTCTTCAATACCGACCCTGACCTGTCGGGCTTCGACGTCGATGTATCCGACTACATCCGTGACAGCGGTACACCCGGCGTGCAGGTGTTCTGGCGCGAATTCGAGGGCGACCCCAACCAGCCGGAACCGCAGGCACGACCCGTCCGCGATGAGCTGTGCCCGGCGTCCATCGGGCAGGTCACGGCCTTGGTCAGGCGCAAGGACGTCACGCTCTGGAACTGGGACGCACTGGACGGCCGGTGGTCGAGGTTACAGCGTGACCGCAAGCCGCGCCCCGGCATGGTACTGATGGCAAGCAGTACCCATGGCGGCTACGACCCGACCATCGGCTTTGATGCCGACAGCCGGAAGCCGGTGCAGCCGTTGCCGCCGGCAGCGACGGGCCGCGACAGCATGCCTGACTACACCGATGACGGACTCTCGAGACAGAACAGGCCGGTGTTGCTCGCCGAGCACCTCACACACGTCGCCCAGCATGCCGGGCGATTGTGCACTGCGGTCGGCGAGACGGAGCATCTCGGTGCGGTGGTGCGCGCTGGCCGTTGGCACGACCTGGGCAAACTCCACGCGGTCTTTCAGGGCTCGATGTACCGCTGTCGCCCGCCAGCCGATCCGGCGCGGCCGCTGGCCAAGTCCGATTGCGCGGGGCCGATGCGCCACGACCGTCCATATTTCCGCCACGAGCTGGCCTCCATGCTGGGCTGGCTGGCCCAGTACGACGCGGAGCCGGATGCCGATCTCGTCGCGTACCTGATCCTCGCCCATCATGGCAAGGTGCGCATGAGCCTGCGCGCCATGCCTACGGAACAGGCGGGCGCCGATGTCAGGCGCTTTGCTCGTGGTATTCATGAGGGTGATTTGCTGCCCGCGCTGGATTTTGACGGTGAACACAGCGGGGCAATCACGCTCAAGCTTGCGCTGATGGAAATCGGGCTTGGCGAGCAGGGGCCATCGTGGAGCGAACGTGCGTTGCGGCTCCGGGATCGGCTTGGCCCGATTCGACTGGCCTGGCTGGAAACCCTGGTGCGGCTGGCCGACTGGCGTGCCTCGGCAGCCGAACAGCTTGAACCGGTCGACGGGCAGCCGCACAATGCGACACATGAACTGGATCGAAGCCATCCATCACTGGCGCAGGTTGCCACGGGCGGAGCAGCAGCGGCGCGCACTGGCGAATCTGCCACGCAAGGTGGCGCGCAGCATGGCCTTCGAGGGCGAGCCGGTGGATCAGGCGATGCTGGAAGCCGAACTCGGCCGCCTCAAGCAGCAACCCGCTACGTCGACACCACACTCGGCATCCTGAGCTACGCCGAGCTCGCACCGCATCTGGCGCGCCGCGTCGAGCAGGCCCAGTACGCCATCCGCCAGGGCGAACTTGATCGCCGGCTGGTTGATGAGAGTCTCTTCCTCGAACTGCACAAACGTATCTGTGGCGACCTGACGCCAGACTTCTCCGGCCGCTGGCGAAGCCAGGAGGTCATTGTCGGCGAGCATCAACCGCCCTTGCCGCATCTCGTCGCCCAGGGGATGCGTGAGTACGTGCGCGATCTCCAGGCCCGTATCGATGCCTTGCCATCCGAGGCCGGTGATTCCCTGCTGGAGCTGCTGGCCTTTGCCGAGGGCCGGCTGCTCAGCATTCACCCGTTCACCGATTTCAATGGCCGCACCACACGCGTGTTCATCGACTGGCTGACACGCCGTCTCGACCTCCCGGATGTCGATCCGACACCGGATGAGGGCGAGGCAACCGCTCTTTACCTCGCCGCACTGCGCGCCGCCGACCGCCACCACTGGACGCCGCTGATGGCGATCTGGCGTGAACGCCTGCAGCAGGGGGCCGGGTCATGAATGAGCATGTGCTGGATGGATGTACGGCAACCCCGCTCGCCAGCTATCTCAAGGCATTGGGTGTGTTACGCCTGCTTTCGGCCTGGTATCCGGACACGCGCGGCGCATGGCGTGGGGACTGCTTCGTGCTGACGACGCCGCTTGACCGCGGCGGAATCGAGAAGTTTTTTCTTGAGGAGTATGCGCCGACACCGGTGATGGCGCCGTGGAATGGCGGCAGTGGCTTTTACGAGAAGGACAACAAGGATGCATTGCTGCGCATAATGCAAAGCGGCGATGCGCGACTGCATGACTACCGGAACTGTCTTGCAATTGCTGAGTCTGCGCTTTCGGGGTACGACCGTTCGAGCAGCCCCAAGGAAGATGACAAGGCACGTCTTCTCAGCACAATGCGTGGGCAGCTGCCCGATGGTGCGCTTGCCTGGTTTGATGCCTCCGTTCTTCTTGCCAGTGAGGCGGCCCGATATCCACCGCTGCTGGGTACCGGCGGCAACGACGGCCGGCTCGATTTCACCAACAATTTCATGCAGCGTGTTCTTGACGTCATCCTTTTCGCCGACAACGCGGAAAGGAAAGTATCACTCGAAAGAATTCGAACAGCCTTGTTCAACATGGTGTCGCCCGGATTGGCCAAGAGTGCCATCGGGCAGTTCTCGCCAGGGCAGGCAGGAGGACCAAACGCTGGTACGGGGTTTGAGGCCGATGCTGCGATCAATCCCTGGGATTTCGTGTTGATGATAGAAGGCGCGCTGTTGTTCGCTGCGGCAGCAGTACGACGCAATGCGGACGATCATTTCGGCGTGCTGAGCTATCCCTTTACCGTGCGTGCGGTTGGGTCCGGGGCGGGCAGTCTTGGAGAAGGGGACTTTTCCAGCGCACGCGGGGAACTGTGGATGCCTCTTTGGACGCAGTCGGCGACGTACGCGGAAGTACAGGCATTGATGAGCGAAGGCCGGGTGGCATTGGGACGGAAGCCGGCAAGGGATGCGCTGGATTTCGTTCGTGCCGTACAGCATCTGGGTGCCTACCGCGGCGTGCGCAGCTTCCAGCGGTACGGTTTGTTGATGCGCTCAGGCAAGGCATACCTGGCGACACCACTTGCACGTGTTGAGGTGAACGAGAGGCAGGGTCCATCGTGGCTCGATGAGCTGGATGCCCACGGCTGGCTTGACCGATTTCGTCGTTTCAGCGGGGAGGCCAACACAGCCGTGCGCTTCAGGATGCTGTGCAAGCGCCTCGAGGATCGGCTGTTCTCGCTGGTCGGAAGGCTGCCGCGCAAGGCGGAAGCACAGGCATTGCTGGTCCTGCTTGGCAAGATCCAGATGACGCTTGCGGTGAGCGGCAAGGCGCGCGAGACGATAAACCCGATACCGCGCCTCTCCGGACGCTGGGTGATTGCTGCGGCTGACGATACGCCGGCCTTCCGCATAGCCATGGCGCTTGCCGGGCTGCACGGTATGGATCATGAACCGCTGCCCTTGCGTGCGCAGCTGTTTCCGGTCCAGCGCCGATTCGACCAATGGTTGACCCCGGAGGCAGGCGAGAAGAGTCGCATCTGTGATGGTGCCAAGGGCCGGCTTGTGGATGTCTTGCCGTCATTGCTCGATCGCCGCCTCTGGTTGGCAGAGCGCCTGGCGCTCTCGGACAAGCCGCTGGACAGTGCGGCGGGAGCGACGCTTGAAGACGTAGCCGGCTTTCTTCGCCATGATGGTATGGACACGCGCATCAGTGACCTGCTGCCAGGTCTCTCGCTCTGCGAGATTCCCGGGGATTTCGATCGCGGTGCGGGTGAAGACGTCCTGCCTTCGGCATTCTCGCTGATGAAGCTCGTGTTGACGCCGGAGCGCAGGTTGCGCTCCCTGGGATTGCTGGCGGATGGCCAGCAGCTGCCTGTTCCTCCCAGGATGCTGGCACAGCTTGAAGCAGGGAATCATGACAATCGTGCTGTGGTGTCCGCATGGCGTCGTCTGCGGGCATCTGGCTTGTCGCCTCTATTTTCGCCTGATGCCCTGCCGGCACTCACGGGCATCGATCCCAGGCGTGCCGCAGCAGCCCTGCTGATTCCGCTGCGCTTTGGTGCCACCGCCGCACTGGCGCGGTCGGTGTTGAATCAACCCGATACCGGATCTGTCTGACACTGCCCGTCAAGGAGAACAACGATGAGTCTTGATCTGTCCGCCCTCGCACATGCTCCCCGCCTGCTGCTGCGGGCCAGGCTGAAGCCCCTGCAGGGCACGCGGTTTCAGCCTACCGGCTTTCCCGAGATCGGGGCAGCACAGTATGAGGGGCCGGATGGTGCGCCAACGCTGCTGGTGGAGTCTGCGCAGAGCATGGCGAACCGCATGGAGGCGGTGTGCTGGGACAAGGTGGCGGATGATTGGGTGGCGCCGCTCAAGGGGCTATCGGTCATCAAGGTCAAGGACAAGTCCGGGCAACCGCTGACCAATTCGGTATTGGAGGCCCACCGCATCAACTCACCCTACATTCTCGAGGGCGGCGATAAGACTGTATTCACTCAGTTGAAAACCGAGCTGGCGGAGATGGAGGAAGGTCTTGTGGACCTGCGCAAGCTGGCGCATGTCCTGCTTTCCCTAGATATCAATGCGCTCCTGCATGGCGTGTTCCTGGCGAAGAAGGAGCTGGCGGGAGGGCGCCTGCGTCTGCCGCGCGCGCTGTCCGGATTCATCGAGGCAACGGGTGCCAAAGTGGCAGCCAGTGGTGGTGTCAAGAACGATTCCGTCAATCCGTCAGGCGATACTTCCAAGGGCTTTGGTAACGTGCCATTCTCCAGGGACGAGTTTGTCTCGCCTGATATCGCCGCTTACTTCAATCTGGATCTTGCCCAGTTGCGGGGATATGGCTTCAAGCAACCGACTTACGATCTGCTGGTCGCCTTGGCACTCTACAAGGTTCTTGCCTTCCTCGAAACCGGTCTGCGTCTGCGTACCGCCTGCGATCTGGAATGTGAAGCGGTCGATGTGCAACGGCCGGTCGGGTTTCAGATGCCCAGCCTCGATACCCTTGCGCAGTGCATGCCGAATCTGATCAACGCGGCTGCGTCCGAGGCGCGCTTCCAGACCGTCTCGGTGATCTACAGCGGTGGGGGCAAGCAGAAGAAGGACAAGACCAGGGGCGCGGCGGAGGTTGACGATGCCGGCGGAGATGATGGGGAATAGCCATGCTTGCGCTCGCATTCACGTTTCCTGCCGGGCGCTATCACGCCACCCCGTGGGATCGTCACGTCAATGAAGGCGCGGTAGCCTGGCCGCCTGAGCCCTGGCGCATTCTGCGCGGGCTGATTGCCACTTGGCATCACAAGATCAAGTACAAGGGCCGGCACAGTGAGGCCACGCTGGAGGCACTGATCGAGACTTTGGCGGCAGAACTTCCTCAATACAGTTTGCCTTCTGCCAGTCACAGCCACGCACGGCATTACATGCCGCAGTTTGCTGCTGGAAAGACATCGTTGATTTTCGATGCCTTCGCTGCCGTTGACCGTGAAGAGCCGCTTTGCGTGATCTGGCCGGATATCGAGTTGCCAGATGACCAGCGCTTGCTGCTGGATGATCTCCTTGCAGTCATGGGTTATCTCGGCCGCGCCGAGTCCTGGGTTGAAGCCAGGCGCATCGCCACGATTGCGGACGTGAACTGCCGGCCCGGTGGTAGTGTGATCGACGTAGAGACTGGTGAAATCCGCGGTGAGCTTGTGACGCTTCATGCGCCGTTGCCACCTGCTGAATACCAGGCCCTGCGCGAGCGCTTTCTCGTCGACAAGAAGGCACAGAAGAAGCTTGGCAGTACCTTGCCGGCAACGCTGCTCGATGCGCTCGGCATCGATACGAGCAGCCTGCGCAAGGTTGGCTGGAGCCAGCCACCTGCCGCACGAAAGGTGAGCTACCTGCGGCCGCTCGATGCCCTGCGCCCAAGGCCGGCCATTCATCGGGCACAGAGGCCTGCGGTGGCAGCTGTCAACTTCATCCTGAGTGGCAAGCCGATGCCGCGCGTGGAAGACAGTCTGCGCATCGGCGAGCTCATGCGCGTCGCCGTCATGGGCCAATGCAAGCGCACTTTTGGCGAAGCCAGCATCCCGCCTGTCTTCTCCGGCCACGATCTGCCGGACGGCAACCGTCATCGGCATGCCTTCTACTTGCCGTGGGACAGCAACGGCGATGGCAAGCTCGACCGCCTGCTCGTTTATGCGCCTGATGGCCTGGGTGATGTCGAGCAGCGTGCGCTCGTCAAGGTACAGAGGCTGTGGCAACGGGGAGGGACGGAATGGCGCCTGGTTCTGGAAGGCAGCGGAACCGCGGAGGTCGCGAGTACCCTTACCGGAGCCAGTACAACCTGGGTATCCGTGACGCCGTATCTGCATCCCTGGCACGTCAAGAAGCGGTTCGGCGTCGAAGATCAGATCCGCCGCGAATGTCGGGAGCGGGGCTTGCCGGAGCCCGTCACCATCGAGACCCTTGATGACGTGGACGTCGGCCGGGGTCGCAGGCGTCGTCCCATTCATTTCCAGCGTTTCCGCAGCCGCCACGGCCTCAGCCAGCCTGATCGTCTGGGCAGCTTCCGGCGCATGGTGTTTGCGCAACCCGTCGCAGGCCCGCTGGCGCTGGGCTTTGGCTGTCACTACGGGCTTGGATTGTTCAGGCCCATGGTCTGACCATTCGCTGGAGCTGCCGCAAAGGCGGGCCCGTCTGGGGGCGCCGGCACACTGCAGGAAAAGGCGCTGGTCAGCGGAGGTGGGGTAGTGAAGGACGACGCCGTTGCTCCTGGCGCAGCCCAGCCCGATCTGCCAATGCCATTCCCGGAGCTGGCTGGTGACCTCCCGTTGCTGCCGGCACGCATGGTCAACGAGTTCCAGTATTGCCCGCGTCTGGCCTATCTCGAGTGGGTGCAGGGTGAGTGGGCAGATTCGTCAGACACGGTGGATGGCCGGCATGCACACCGCCGGGTGGACCAGGCACGGGGAAAGTTGCCCCCGGCCGGGGAGATCGACGAAGGGGAGCGTGTCCACGCACGCTCGATCACCCTGTCCTCCAACCGTTTGGGCCTGATTGCCCGTATGGACCTGGTCGAAGGTGAGGGCGATCACGTCACGCCTGTCGACTACAAGCGAGGCCGGCGACCGCATGTGCCACGCGGTGCGTACGATCCGGAGCGGGTACAGCTTTGCGTGCAGGGACTGATCCTGGCCGAGCACGGGTATGTCTGCGAGGAGGGAATTCTCTGCTTCACCGAAAGTCGCGAGCGTGTTCGTGTCATCTTCGATGATGAACTGAAGGCACTCACCCGCAACGCCATCGACGGCCTGCGTCTGGTAGCCGTCGGCGGTCAGCTCCCCCCGCCACTGGACGACAGCCCGAAGTGCCCCCGCTGTTCCCTGGTGACGATCTGCCTGCCCGATGAGCTCGCGTTCCTGCGCACCCGGGAGTCATCGCCGCGTCCACTGGCCATAGCTAGGGACGAGGCGCTGCCTCTCTATGTGCAGGCACGTGGCGCCAAGATTGCCAAGAAGGGCGAGACCCTGGAAATTTCCGTTGAAGACCAGAAGGTGCAGACCGTGCGGCTTCTGGATGTCTCGCAGCTTGTCCTCATGGGGCAGGTCTATGTGACCACGCCCACCTTGCACGAGCTGATGGCCCGGGAGGTACCGATATCCTGGCATTCCTTCGGTGGCTGGTTTCTCGGCCACAGCGTTGGCACCGGCCACAAGAATGTGGAAATCCGCACGGCACAGTATCGCGCGAGCTTCGATTCCTCGTGGTGCCTGCGGCTGGCGAAAGCATTCGTCATCGCCAAGATCCGCAACCAGCGAACCATGCTGCGGCGAAACTGGAAAGAGGATGCGGCACCCGCGGATCTGGTCGATGGCTTTCAGCAGGATCTGCGACGTGCACAGCGGGCAGGAGACCTTGGTGAGCTGCTCGGTGCCGAAGGCCAGGCGGCAGCCCGCTACTTCTCCGCTTTCGCCGGGATGTTGAGCAGGGGGCCAGACCAGTCGCTTGCATTTGATTTCACGACGCGTAATCGACGCCCGCCCACCGATCCCGTCAATGCCTTGCTATCGTATGCGTACACGCTGCTCACGCGGAGCTGGACCGTCGTGCTGACGGCAGTCGGATTCGATGCCTATCGGGGCTTCTATCATCAGCCACGTTACGGTCGACCGGCACTGGCGCTGGACATGATGGAGTCGTTCCGGCCACTGATCGCCGATTCGAGTGTTCTGCAGGCGATCAACAACGGCGAGGTGCGTCCGACGGATTTCATCAGTGCGGCGGGCAGCGTGGCCCTTACCGCGGATGGACGCAAGCGCTTCATCGCCGCATTCGAGCGTCGCCTGTCACATGAGATTACCCATCCGGTTTTCGGATACAAGCTGAGCTATCGTCGGTTGCTGGAACTGCAGGCACGGCTGCTGGCGCGGCACCTGCTGGGAGAACTGGACGACTATCCGGAATTCACCACAAGGTGAGGCGATGCGTGAGGAGCACCTGTTTATCGTGACCTATGACATCGGTGACGCGAAGCGCTGGCGGCGGGTATTCGGGCTCATGAATGGTTATGGCGAGTGGCTGCAGTTCTCTGTGTTCCAGTGCCGGATGAGTCGCCAGCGCCATGCTGAACTCGTTGCCCTTCTGGATGGCGTCATCAACCACACGAAGGACCACGTATTGTTCATGGATCTTGGGCCGGCAGACCAGGTGACACCGCGGGTGATAAGCTTGGGCAAGTCATTCGAACCGGTGGTACGAGCCCCGGTTATTGTGTGATTTGACGCTGCCTGCATGCGCGAGCGCTGTAGTGGTGTCGGAAACCTCGGGAAGCGCTCGCGTAGGCGGAGTTCTTTAATAAACAGCATGTTGACGCTCACACGACGTATCTGCGTGTTGGCCGTGCAACCTTTGTGCAGTGGCGAGATCCGAGCGCTCGCATGCGGACTCACAAGCCCATGCCGGCATTGGAATTGGCGGGCGGGCCATTTCCGCGGCTTAATTGCCGCGGCCTCATTGAAGCGGCCGCGTACAACTGCCTGCGCAGCGCGCTCGCCATCATTTCCGCGGCTTAATTGCCGCGGCCTCATTGAAGCCCATGTCGAGGGTCTCGGGCGCTGGCGGTGCGGGCTCCATTTCCGCGGCTTAATTGCCGCGGCCTCATTGAAGCACGGGCCTCGAACAGCTCGCGCTGCTCTCGGATGATTTCCGCGGCTTAATTGCCGCGGCCTCATTGAAGCCCCGGCAATACGCCGCATAGGCGCTCACCTGCGCTGCATTTCCGCGGCTTAATTGCCGCGGCCTCATTGAAGCAGCGTTCAGGACGCCGGCTGGTGCAGCGATTCCGCCATTTCCGCGGCTTAATTGCCGCGGCCTCATTGAAGCTCTGTCTGTCTGGCGGGAAACAGGCAAAAAGTCTGTCATTTCCGCGGCTTAATTGCCGCGGCCTCATTGAAGCAGGTCGATCATTCCGTCGAAGGTCGCGCCCTCGAAAATTTCCGCGGCTTAATTGCCGCGGCCTCATTGAAGCCAGCGAGGCTGAGATCGACCGATCGGTCGCGGCCGCATTTCCGCGGCTTAATTGCCGCGGCCTCATTGAAGCGCAACGAGCGAGCCAGCCCCTGGAACGGATGTGGAGATTTCCGCGGCTTAATTGCCGCGGCCTCATTGAAGCATCAGGACGGCCGCGACCGCTGGGCCGGCGACTGGATTTCCGCGGCTTAATTGCCGCGGCCTCATTGAAGCGATTTCCAGACGGCAATGTTGGCGATTCGGGCTGCATTTCCGCGGCTTAATTGCCGCGGCCTCATTGAAGCGCCCGGAGGTCGTGGAACCGCCAGTCGACCCCTAGCATTTCCGCGGCTTAATTGCCGCGGCCTCATTGAAGCAACGCACCAACGGGCGGCCGCTCGCTCTGCTTGGCGCATCTCCGCGGCCTAACCGGAGCCGGGAATGACAACGCATTGTCAGCCCGCCCATCCCATTTCTTTCCGCTGAGTGATTGCGGCAGCCTTACGGAGGTGATGGCCGACAACGCGTAGTTGTTATTCGCCGCATCGGCGGCCGCCTGTTCGACGCCATCGGCCCGCACGCCGTGTTCGAGATGGTCGGCACCATCACCGTGCTAGTCGTGCTCTTCGGCCTCTGGGTGCGCTGGAAGGCGCCCGGGCCGCTGAAGCCGGAGCGGGGCGGGGTGGAGCTGGGGGTCTGAGGCGGCCGGCGCCGCCGCGGTGTCGTGGAGCGTGCCAGCGGATTCACCGGCGCGATCGAGGGCCAGCTTCAGCAGCACCGGCCCCAGCATCTCGTTGATGCCGACGACACCGACGGCCAGGGTGGCAAAGCCCGCGCCAAATTCGGGGAACTCGCGCACGATCACCAGTGCCACGCCCAGCGCCAGCCCGGCCTGCGACACCATGCCCGACCAGCCCCAGCGGCGGATGAGCGGCGCATCGCCGGCGATGCGGCTGGCAGCCCGCGCGGCCACCAGCGTCACGACGATACGCACGCCGGCCAGGACCAGCGCCACCGGCCAGATGGCGGCGAAGCCCGGCAGGTCGAGGTGCGCGCCGGCGGTGGCGAAGAAGATCACGAAGACGATGGCGCCGGTGTGCTCCACGGCGTGCAGCAGCCGCTCGCCGCCCCGCGAGAAGTTCTGCACCGCGAACCCGGCCACCATGAAGGCGAGCAGCGGGTCGAGGTGGACATACTTGAGCAGGGCCGACATCGGCAGGCCCAGCACCAGCAGGATCAGCAGCAGGCCGCGCCCGCTTTCATCCTCCGCCGCGGGAATGGCGGATGCCGCTGCCGGGGCGCCGGAGGTGCTGGCGGCGACATTGCCGCCGTTGCGCCGCCGGCTGAACCACAGGTAGGTCGCGATGAGGACGCCCAGCGTGGTGCCCAGCGCCGTGCTGCCCAGTAGTTCGTGCCCCATTTCGGAAAAGATGGCGGGATCGAGGCCGGCAGAAGGGTCGATGCCGAGACGGGCCACCGCCAGGGCGACGGCCAGCAGCAGGATCACCACGATGTCCGACGACATGACGAAGGCCAGGGTCATTTCGCTCAACGGGCCCCGGGGCCGAAGCTGCGCGAACACGCCGAGCACGGCCGACGGGCTGCGGGTGGTCGCCAGCACGCCCCAGAGCAGGGCCACCATCAGCGTCGGCACCAGGCCCATGCCGTCGAGGAAGGGCAGGTGGCCGCGCAAGGCCACGAAGGTGCCGCCCACGACGACGATGATCGCCACGATCTGCAACAGATGGGCCCAGACGAGGCTGCGCGCGGCGCGGCGCAGGCTGTCGATGCGCAGCTCCGCGCCGCCGGCGAGCGCGATGAGCGCCAGCGCCAGCTCGTTGAGCACGCCGAGCCGTTCCACCGTGTCATGGTCGACGAAGGCGAGCACATGCGGGCCGACGAGGATGCCCGCCAGCAGATAGCCGGTGAGGTGCGGCAGGCCGACGACTTCGGCCAGTTCGCTGACCAGCGTGCCGGCCAGCAGGAGCAGGCCGAGTCCGGCCACGGCCGCGGGGACGCCGGATTCCAAGGTGTCGTTCGCCTGTTGCACGCCCCAGGCCAGGGCCAGCGTGGCGAGCAGCATCAGCAGCTGCAGGAGGCGCACCGACCAGGGCTTGTCCGCGGCGCTCATGAAGGCCGCGCCGTCGTGCGCAGGGGCTCCCGCCGGCCCGTGGCCGGCCATTCGCCCGCACGCTGCAGCTCGCGGCGCAGCGCGGGCGGCCCGAGCAGCTCGCCGACGAGGATGGCAGCGAGGCAGCCCGCCAGCACCAGTCGCCCGACCGGTCCCGGGAACTGAATCGCCACCACCACGCCCACGCAGAGGGTGACGGGTCCGCAGCCCATCAGTGCCAGGCCTGTCCAGGCAGTGGGCGCCACGGCAAGCTGCAGGTGCCGGCGCAGCACCGCCAGGGCCGGGAGCTTGATGGCCAGGCGCAGGGCCGGCACCAGTGCGACCACGATCCACAGGGCCTGGCCATCACGAAGGTCGAGCTGCGCGCCGGCCAGGGCCACCACCGGCAACAGCACGGGCCGCGCGGTGGAAGCCAGCATCGCCCGCAGCGAGGCGCCGTCGCGGGCCAGCAGGTTCAGCGTCACACCCATCACCGCGAGCGCCGCCGGCGCGGCCAGGCCGAGCAGCGCGGCCAGGCCGATGGCAATCAGCGCAGTGCCGAGCAGGATGCCCCAGCGCTCGGTCAGGCGGGTCTCCACCCGGGTGAGCGCGCCGGCCATGGCACCGGCAGCGATCCCCAGCCCCAGAGTGACCGCCAGCGCCAGCAGCGGCATGGCGTGTATCGCGGCACTCCCCGGCTGGGCGTCCAGGGCGAACAGCAGTGCCAGGCCGGCCAGCGGCACCATGTCGTCGGCGCTGGCGAGATCGCCCAGCGCATCGTGCAGCGGCCCGCCGGCCGCCAGCCGGTGCACACCCCAGAACAACGCCGTGCGGGCGGTCTCGCCGCCGGCGCAACCCAGCCCGATCGCGAGCAGCAGCCGCTCATTGTCATCGAGTGCCAGGAGCATCGGTCCCAGCCACCAGGCAACCAGGGCGATGGCCGCGAAACCGGCGAGGCTCAGCGCCAGGCCCAGCAGCAGGCGCGTTGCGGGGACGCGTCGCCGGTGGACATGGCCGAGTTCACTGCCCGCCAGCAGTGCCAGCCAGGAGGCGGCCACCAGGGTCAGCGGCGCCAGGGCATCGAGTGTCGGACGGGTCACGGCACCGAGGCCGAGCGGACCGACGAGCATGCCCGCCAGCAGGAACTCGGTACCCGAGGGCAGGCCCGACGCGCGCTGCCCTGCCGGGCGGGCGAGCGCGCCGCCCGCCCAGGCGAGCGCCAGCAACCCGGCGAGGATGGCGTAGGGACTCAAGATGCAGCGCGACCGCGCCGGGCGGCTTCGAGCTCGGCCAGTGCGGCCCACAGGCAGGCCGAGCGCGCATCGTCGGCAGGGCTGCTGATGGCCAGTTCGAGCGTGGCCTGGGTCTCGCCGATTTCCACCAGGCGCACCGCCTCGCCGCTGCCGAGCGGTGCGAGGGCACGCGCCAGGCGTGCAGCCAGCCCGGGCGTGGCCAGCTCGCGTTCGACCGGCAGCGAGATGACGATGAGCGGCATGTGCCCGTGCCTGCGGAGCGGATGCAGCAGCCGCGCCAGGTGCGGTACCCGCAGTTCGCTGCCGGCGGCATCGCGCAGCGTCATCTCCAGCAGGCCGAGACGCACCACCTGTCCGCTGCAGCTGCCGATCTCGATGCAGTCGCCCACGGACAGCCAGCGGCCAAAGAGCGTGGCGATGCCCACCATGGCCGTGGCGGCCAGCGGCACGGTGGCCAGGGCCAGCGCCGCCAGCACCAGCAGGCCCATCCGCGGTGCCGCACCCTCGGTGTTGCCGGTGATGACCGGGGCGACCAGCAGCAGCGCCAGCACGACCAGTGCGATCTCGACCAGCGTGCCGGTGGGCGCCGCGAGGTCCCGCGGCAGCCAGCTGACGGGCGTGGTGCCGCGGGCCACCTCGCGGAAGAACAGCCGCACCGCGCGCAGCAGCAGCGCCAGGGTGAGCAGCGCGAAGATCAGGATCACCAGCAGCGGCACCGCCGCCGCCACGCGCGAGGCGAGCGTGGCGAGGGGGCTGAGCAGGGCGCCGGTCAGCTGCCCGGTGAGGCTGCGCGTGCCCTCGAACAGCGAGAAGGTGGCGATGAGCCAGGCATAGACCAGCCCCAGCAGGGCGATCCAGCGCCCGACCGCGACCCCCAGCGACAGCGCCGTGCGCACCGTGGCACGCCCGAGCAGCTCGATGGCCCGCAGCCGCAGCGCCGGCACCTCCTCGGGCCGGGTTTCCAGCCAGTCCGCGGCACGATCGCACAGCTGCCAGGCCCGCCGCAGCAGGAAGACAGCCAGCACGGCGAACAGCACTGCGAGCGAGACGCCGAAAATGCCGCCGGCCACCGCACTGCGGGTGCGCTCCGCCTTGAGGGCGGCGCGGATTTCGGCGGCGATGCGATCGGCGTGCACGGCGAGGCTGGCGTCCCCCGCCAGTGCCGCATCCGCGGGCACCAGCTGCACGACAGGATGCGTGCCGACATAGATCGCCGCGGCCCCGCCGACATGCTCGATGCGCACCTCCTCATCCCGGGTGCCGAGCACGTCGTGCAGCGCATCGTTGGCGGCGCGTGCCCGCAGCGCGGCGCTGCGCCCCGCGTACTCCGCACGCAGGCTGAAGACGACGGTATCACCCACGCGCACCTCGGCGGGTCTGGTCGCGGGTGCCGCGGCCGCCTCGACCGCGGGCGGGGCGGCCTGCGGTGTGGCATCGGGAGCCTGTGCATGCGCCGCGGTCGCCAGCACGGCACAGGCCAGCAGGGCGATCACACTTCGTTGCAGTCGACGGTCCTGCCTGGCAGCGGGGGGAGGGTGGCGCGGGGTCAGCTCCATACGGGCCCTGTTCTCCGGACACGGCCCGCTGATTACACCACAGTCCGGCATGGACCGGTCCCGGCGGGACTACAGCTTCTTCAGCTGATAGATCGCATCCAGCGCCTCGCGCGGCGACATGCGGTCCGGGTCCATCCGGCCGAGCGCCTCGCGCAGCGGGTCGGCGACCGGCGCTGGGCGCAGGTCGAGCTCGGCCTGCGGGCGCGGCTGGCGATGCTCGCGGGTCTGGCGTTCGAGTTCGGCGAGATAGCTGCGCGCACGGCCAATCACGGTGCCGGGCACGCCGGCGAGCGAGGCGACCTGCAGCCCGTAGCTCTGGTTGGCCGGGCCGTCCCTGACCGTGTGCATGAAGATCAGCTGCTCGCCATGGCTGGTGGCGTCGAGGTGCACGTTGGCGCAGCCGGGGACTTCCGCGGCCAGCGCGGTCAGCTCGAAGTAATGGGTGGCGAACAGCGTGAGGGCGCCGATGCGCTCGCCAATGAAGTGCGCCGCCGCCCAGGCCAGCGACAGGCCGTCGAAGGTGCTGGTGCCGCGGCCCACCTCGTCCATCAGCACCAGGCTCTGCGCGGTGGCGTTGTTGAGGATGTTGGCGGTCTCGGTCATCTCCACCATGAAGGTCGAGCGGCCTCCCGCGAGATCGTCGGCGGCGCCGATGCGGGTGAAGATGCGGTCCAGAGGGCCGATGCGCGCGGCATCCGCCGGCACGAAGCTGCCGATGTGGGCGAGGATGGCGATCAGCGCGGTCTGGCGCATGTAGGTGGACTTGCCGCCCATGTTCGGCCCGGTGATCACCAGCAGCCGGCGGCCGGGGCCGAGCTCGAGGTCGTTGGCGATGAAGGGGCCCTCGAGGACCTGCTCGACGACCGGATGGCGGCCGGCGCGCAGCGAGAACACCGGCTCGGCGGTCAGCTCGGGCCGGCAGTAGCCGAGCTCCGCCGCGCGGCGCGCGAGGGTGTCGAGCACATCGGCCTCGGCGAGCGCCTCGGCCAGGCTGCGCAGCGCGGGCAGCACCGCCAGCAGGGCATCGAGAAGCTGCTCGTAGAGATCCTTCTCGCGGGCGAGCGCGCGCTCGCGCGCGGAGAGCACCTTGCCCTCGAATTCCTGGAGTTCCGCCGTCACGTAGCGCTCGGTCCCCTTGAGCGTCTGGCGGCGGATGTAGTCGGCCGGGGCGCTGGCGGCCTGGGCCCGCGTCAGCTCGATGTAGAAGCCGTGGATCCGGTTGTAGCCCACCTTCAGCGAGGGCAGGCCGGTGCGCTCGCGCTCGCGCCGCTCGAGGTCGAGGAGGTACTTGTCGGCATTGCCGGCGATGTCGCGCAGCTCGTCGAGCGCGGCATCGAAGCCGGCGGCGATGACACCGCCGTCGCGGACCAGCATCGGCGGATTGTCGACCAGCGCGCGCTCGAGCAGCGCGCGTTCGCCGACATGCTCGCCCATGCGCCCCGCCAGCATGGCCAGCAGCGGGGAATCGCAGGCGGCCAGTGCGGCGCGGACCTGCGGCAGGAGCTGCAGCGCGAGGCGCAGCTGCGCCAGGTCGCGCGGGCGCGCCGAACGCATGGCGACGCGCGCGAGGATGCGCTCGAGGTCGCCGATGGCCCCGAGCGTATCGGCCAGCCCGGCGGGGGGCTGTGCCTGCAGCACCTCGAGCGCCTGATAGCGCCGGTTGAGCAGCGCCTGGTCGCGCAGCGGCCGGTTGATCCAGCGGCGCAGCAGCCGGCTGCCCATGGGAGTGGCGCAGTGGTCGAGCACGCCGGCCAGCGTGTGCCCGGCACGCCCGGCCAGGCTCGAGTCCAGCTCGAGGTTGCGCCGGGTGGCGGCATCCATCAGCAGCGCCTCGTCGCGATGCTCGGTGCTGATGCGTTCGACATGGGGCAGCGCGCTGCGCTGGGTGTCCTTGACGTACTGGAGCAGGCAGCCGGCGGCGCGCACCGCCTCGACCAGCTCCTCGCAGCCGAAGCCGGCGAGATCGCGCGTGCCCAGCTGCGCGCACAGCGTGCGCCGCGCGGCATCGGCCTCGAAGTGCCAGGGTGGACGCTCCTTCACGCCCTGCAGGCCGGCGGTGGCCGTCGTGCCTTCCTCGACCAGCACCTCCGCGGGCTTGAGCCGCTCGAGTTCGTTGGCCAGCTCGTCCTCGCGCGCCAGCTGGGTGACGCAGAAGCGCCCGGCGGAGAGTTCCAGCCAGGCCAGGCCGATGGCATCGCGGCCGCGGCAGACCGCGGCGATGAGGTTGTCGCGCCGCGTCTCCAGCAGCGCCTCGTCGGTCAGCGTGCCGGGTGTCACCACGCGCACCACGCGGCGCTCCACCGGACCCTTCGCGGTGCGCGGGTCGCCGATCTGCTCGCAGAGGGCCACCGATTCGCCCTGGCGGACGAGGCGCGCCAGGTAGCTCTCCGCGGCGTGACAGGGCACGCCCGCCATGGGAATCGGTGCGCCGGCGGACTGGCCGCGCGTGGTCAGCGTGATGTCGAGCAGCCGGGCGGCGCGGCGCGCATCCTCGAAGAACAGCTCGTAGAAGTCACCCATGCGGTAGAACAGCAGCATGTCGGGGAATTCCGCCTTGATGCGCAGGTACTGCTGCATCACCGGCGTGTGCGCGGCGCTGTCGCTGGCGGGCTTCGGGTCGGGGCTGCTCATCGGGGACGCTATGGGAGGCTATTTGCGCACGGCGTGCAAGCCCCGCGACGGATTGACCGGCCCGGGTGCCGGCGGCAGAGTGCGCCGATGCATGTCGTGCACCTGGAAACCGGCCGTCATCCCTATGGTGGCGCCCGCCAGGCCCTCGTCCTCATGCGCGGTCTCGAGGCCCGGGGCATGGAGGGCACGCTGGCCTGCACTGCCGGCGGGCAGCTGGCCGCCGAGGCGCGCCGCCTGGGCCTGGCCCTGCGCGAGCTGCCGATGCGCGGTGACCACGACCTCGGCTTCATCGGCCGCTTCACCGCGCTGCTGCGCGAGCTGCAGCCCGACCTCGTGCATGTGCACAGCCGTCGTGGCGCCGACTGGTTCGGCGGCCTCGCCGCGCGGCGCGCCGGCATCCCGGCCCTGCTCACACGCCGCGTGGACCGCGACGATGGGCCGCTGTCGCGGCTGAAGTACCGGCCCTACGGGCGGGTGGTGGCGATCTCCACGGCGATCCGCCGGCAGCTGGAGGCAGCGGGCCTGCGCGCGCCACGCCTGGCCCTGATCCGCAGCGCCGTGGAACCGGCGCTGCAGGAACCGGCGTGGTCGCGCGAGCGGCTGGCCCGGGAACTCTCCCTCGATCCGCGCTGCCAGCTGGTCGGCTGCGTCGCGCAGCTCATTCCCCGCAAGGGTCATGCCGAGCTGCTGCAGGCCTGGTGCGAGATCGCGGCCGCCTGTCCGCAGGCGCGGCTGCTGCTGTTCGGCCAGGGGCCGCTGGAGGCGTCCCTGCGCCGGCGGGTGCGCAGGCTGGGCCTGGAGCGCTCGGTGCTGTTCGCCGGCTTTCGCCCTGATCTCGCCTGCTTCCTCGGGCGGCTGGACGTGCTGGTCCACGCCGCGCGCGAGGAGGGCCTCGGCCTGGCGGTGCTGGAGGCCGAGGCCGCCGGCGTGCCGGTGGTGGCGTTTCGCGCCGGCGGCGTGCCGGAGATCGTGGCGGACGGGCGCACCGGTTACCTGGTCCGGGCGGGCGACGTGCAGGCCCTTGCCATCGCGCTCGGCGGCCTGCTGCAGAACGAGTCGCTGCGCCGGTCTCTCGGCGCCGCCGCCTGGGACTGGGTGGCGCGCGAGTTCCGCGTGGCCGACATGGTCGAGGCCTATTTGACCTTGTACCGCGATCTGGTCGAGACTCCGTCGCGTTGACCGATCATGCCGGCAGCAAGGCAGGCAGACCGCCCATGACCGACTTCGACGCCCGGTCCACCGAGCTCGTGCAGCGCATCGCCGCGGCGCTCGCTGCCAAGAGTGCGCGCCTCGCCGTGGCGGAGTCCTGCACCGGCGGCTGGATCGCCAAGGCACTGACCGACCAGCCGGGCAGCTCCGCCTGGTTCGGCTACGGCTTCGTCACCTACAGCGACGAGGCCAAGCAGGCGCTGCTCGGCGTCAGCGCCGAGACGCTGGCGGTGCGCGGGGCGGTGAGCACCGATGTCGCCGAACAGATGGCCACCGGTGCCCGGCTCGCCAGCGCCGCCGAGATCGCGGTGGCGGTGACCGGCATCGCCGGCCCCGGCGGCGGCACCGCGGACAAGCCGGTGGGAACGGTGTGCTTTGCCTGGGCCGGGCCGGGCGTGCAGCTCATCAGCCAGGTGCAGCGTTTCAGCGGCGACCGCGATGCCGTGCGCCGCCAGGGCGTGATCGCCGCGCTGGAGGGCGTGCTGGTCCAGCTGACCGCGCCGTGAAGGGCGCAGCTGCGCCGGCCCGACGCCTGTTCTTCGCACTCTGGCCCGATCCGCCGGTCCGTGAGGCGCTGTGGCGGGAAACCCGGGAGGCGGTGCGTCGTTGCGGGGGTCAGCCGGTGCCGCCGGACAACCTGCACCTGACCCTGCTGTTTCTCGGCCAGGTTGCCGAAGCACGGCAGGCGACGCTGGTGGCCGCGGTGCGCCAGCTGGCGGCACCCCGGGTCGAACTCGTGATGGACCGCTATGGCTGGTTCGCGGCCGCGCGCGTGCTGTGGCTCGGCTGCGGCGAGGTGCCGGCCGCACTCGGGTCGCTCGCCCGCGATCTCGCCGGACTGGCCACCGCAGCGGGCCTGCGAGCCGATCCGCGTCCATTCCAGCCGCATGTAACTCTTGCGCGCAAGTTGCGGAATCCAGCCGATCTTGCGCCACCGCGGCCGGTGACCTGGCGCGCCAGCGGCTTCGTGCTGGCCGAATCGCTGGCCGGTCCCGCCGGCCCGCACTACGAACTGCGGGCCCGGTTCGCCGATTCCCGATGAACAGGCGGCTTTCGCTGGGTCACCGGCTGAGCCACATCTGTGGAATAATCCTTGCCATTCCCCACGACAGGCGGCGACACCCGGTCGCCACGGAAAATTCATGGACGACAATCGCAAGAAGGCCCTCGCGGCCGCCCTCGGGCAGATCGAACGGCAATTCGGCAAGGGTTCGGTCATGCGCCTCGGCGACGGCGGCGCGAGCCGCGACATCGAGGCGATTTCCACCGGATCCCTCGGCCTGGACATCGCGCTGGGCATCGGCGGCCTGCCGCGCGGCCGCGTGGTGGAGATCTTCGGGCCGGAATCCTCGGGCAAGACCACGCTGACGCTGGAGGTCATCGCCGAGTGCCAGAAGGCCGGCGGCACGGCTGCCTTCGTCGACGCCGAGCATGCGCTCGACCCGGTCTATGCCGAGAAGCTCGGCGTCAACGTCAACGACCTGCTGGTGTCGCAGCCCGACACCGGCGAGCAGGCGCTGGAGATCACCGACCTGCTGGTGCGCTCGGGCGCGGTGGACATCATCGTCGTCGACTCCGTCGCCGCGCTGACGCCGAAGGCGGAGATCGAGGGCGAGATGGGCGATTCCCACGTCGGCCTGCAGGCGCGGCTGATGTCGCAGGCGCTGCGCAAGCTCACCGGCAACATCAAGCGCTCCAACACCATCGTCATCTTCATCAACCAGATCCGCATGAAGATCGGCGTCATGTTCGGCAACCCGGAGACCACCACCGGCGGCAATGCGCTGAAGTTCTATGCCTCCGTGCGCCTGGACATCCGCCGCATCGGCTCCATCAAGAAGGGCGAGGAAGTCATCGGCGCGGAGACACGGGTCAAGGTGGTGAAGAACAAGGTCGCGCCGCCCTTCAAGTCGGCGGAGTTCGAGATCCTCTACAACCACGGTGTTTCGCGCGAGGGCGAGCTCATCGAGCTCGGCGTCAAGCACGGGCTGGTGGCCAAGTCCGGCGCCTGGTTCAACTACGGCCGCGAGCGCATCGGGCAGGGCAAGGAGAATGCCCGCGAGTACCTGCTCCAGCATCCGGAGGTGGCCCGGGAGATCGAGGGCAAGATCCGCGCCCTGGCCATGCCGAAATCCGCGGAGCCCCGCGAAGCCGCCTCTGCCCGCGACACCGAGGCCGAGCCCGAGGCTGCCGCCAGCGAAGCCTGACGAGCAGGGGGGTGCCGGTGTTCACTTATTGACCTTTCGGCCGGGTAATTCCCGCCAGGGACGCGACCGGTGCGAAAAGTCAATAAGTCAACACCGGCACCGGGTCGGTCGGCCCGGGCCGTGGCGATGGACCTGCTGGCCCGCCGCGAGCACTCGCTGGCGGAGCTGCGGGCGAAGCTGGCGGAGCGGGATTTCTCCCCGGAAGAGGCCGAAGCCGCGGTGGTGGCCCTCGCACGGGAGGGCCTGGCCAGCGACAGCCGTTTCCTCGATGCCTTTGTCGCCTCCCGTATCCGCAAGGGGCAGGGACCCATTAGAATCCGCGCCGAGCTGCGCCAGCGCGGCATCGACGCTGCCACCATCGATGCTGCCCTCGATGCGGCCCACGACTGGTGCGCGCTGGCGCGGGCGGTGCGCGCCGGCCGCTTCGGCGGAACGAGCCCGGTGGACGTGCGCGAGCGCGCCCGCCAGTCCCGCTTCCTCGAATACCGCGGCTTTACCTCCGGGCAGATCCGCGCCAGCTTCGGCAACAGCGAGGACTGAACCCGAGCTGCGGGGGTAGTGTCCTTGGCTGAGGCGCCCGGAGGCGGGTATCCCCGAACCAAGCGAGTATCGGGGGCTTTCTAGAGAGAGTGTCCGTCCGAGGGCGGTACGCCTAAAGTTAGGGCCCGACTTCGGGGATACCCGCCGCAAGGGCGCGCACCACGCCAGAACGACAGCAGGAACATCGTGAAAACCGAGCAGATCCGCAAAGCCTTCCTCGACTACTTCGCTGCGAAGGGCCACCGCATCGTGCCGAGCTCGCCGCTGGTGCCCGGCAACGACCCGACGCTGCTCTTCACCAATGCCGGCATGGTGCAGTTCAAGGACGTGTTCCTCGGCAGGGACCCGCGCGACTACCAGCGTGCCGCCAGTTCCCAGCGCTGCGTGCGCGCCGGCGGCAAGCACAACGACCTCGAGAACGTGGGCTACACCGCCCGCCACCACACTTTCTTCGAGATGCTGGGCAACTTCAGCTTCGGCGACTATTTCAAGCGCGAGGCCATCGAGTTCGCCTGGGAGTTCATCACCCGCGAGCTGAAGATCCCGCCGGAGAAGCTGTGGGTGACGGTGTTCCGCGAGGATGACGAAGCCGCCGACCTCTGGGTCAGGCACATCGGCGTCGATCCCGCGCGGCTGACCCGCTGCGACGAGAAGAGCAACTTCTGGTCCATGGGCGACACCGGCCCCTGTGGCCCCTGCACCGAGATCTTCTACGACCACGGCCCGGGGATCCCCGGCGGCCCGCCGGGATCGCCCGACGAGGATGGCGACCGCTACGTCGAGATCTGGAACCTGGTGTTCATGCAGTTCGACCGCGCCGCCGACGGCCAGCTGACGCCGCTGCCCAGGCCCTCGGTGGACACCGGCATGGGCCTCGAGCGCATCGCCGCGGTCATGCAGGGCGTGCACAGCAACTACGACATCGACCTGTTCCGCAACCTCATCCGCGCCGCCATCGAGATCACCGGCGCGAAGGACCCGGCCTCGCCGTCGCTGCGCGTCATCGCCGACCATATCCGCGCCGCCGCCTTCCTCATCACCGACGGCGTGCTCCCCGGCAACGAGGGCCGCGGCTACGTGCTCCGCCGCATCATCCGCCGCGCCCTGCGCCACGGCCATGACCTCGGCGTGCGCCAGCCGTTCTTCCACCGGCTGGTCGGGCCGCTGGAGCGGGAGATGGGCCGCGCCTTCCCCGAACTCACCGCGGCCGTGGGCCATGTCGAGCGCGTGCTCAGGACCGAGGAAGAGCGCTTCGCCGAGACGCTCTCCCAGGGCATGCGCATCCTCGAGGACGCGCTCGCCGGCGTGAAGGGCGGCGAACTCGCCGGCGAGCTGGTGTTCAAGCTCTACGACACCTACGGCTTCCCGGTGGATCTCACCGCGGACGTGGCCCGCGCCCGCGGCATCGGCGTGGACCGTGATGGTTTCGAGCAGGCGATGGCGCAGCAGCGCGAGCGGGCCCGCGCGGCCAGCAAGTTCGAGATGGGGGCGGGTGGCAGCCTGCGCCTCGCCGAGAAGAGCCGGTTCACCGGCTACGACACGCTGCGCGACCAGGGCCGGGTCACGGCCATCCTGCGCAACGACGGCAGGGTGATGGCCCTCGCCGCCGGCGAATCCGCTGGCCTGGTCCTCGACCGCACGCCGTTCTACGCCGAGAGCGGCGGCCAGGTGGGCGACCAGGGGATCATCACCGCGCCCGGCTTCCGCTTCCGCGTCGAGGACACGCAGAAGAACGGCGAGGCGCATGTGCACATCGGCACCGTCGAGGCCGGCAGCATCGCTTCCGGCGCCGAGGTCACCGCCGAGGTCGATGCCGCCGCACGCGAGGCCACGCGCCTGAATCATTCCGCGACCCACCTGCTGCACGCCGCCCTGCGCCAGGTGCTCGGCAGGCATGTCAGCCAGAAGGGCTCGCTGGTCGCCCCGGATCGCACGCGCTTCGATTTCTCGCACTACGAGGCGGTTTCCCCCGCGCAGCTGCGCGAGATCGAGGCGCTGGTCAACGCCGGCATCCGCGCCAATGCCGAGGGCGAGACCCGCATCATGTCCTACGACGATGCCGTCGCCAGCGGCGCCATGGCGCTGTTCGGCGAGAAGTACGGCGACCGCGTGCGGGTGCTGCGTTTCGGTGACCTCTCCACCGAACTCTGCGGCGGCACCCACGTGCGCCGCACCGGCGACATCGGCCTGTTCAAGATCGTCGCCGAATCGGGCATCGCCGCCGGCATCCGCCGCATCGAGGCCGTCACCGGCGAGCGGGCGCTGGCGCGGGTTGTCGAGGAAGAGGCGACGCTCGCCCGCCTCGCCGACCTCGTGAAGGGCAACCGCGCCGACCTCGAGCCGCGGCTGCGCCAGCTTCTCGACCGCAATCGCGTCCTGGAGAAGGAAGTCCAGCAGCTCAAGGCACGGCTGGCCGGCGGCGCGGGCTCCGGTGGCGACCTCGCCTCGCAGGCCGTCACCGTGGCCGGCGTGCGGCTGCTGGCGCAGCGCCTCGACGACGGCACCGATGCAAAGACACTCCGCGACGTCGTCGATCGCATGAAGGACAAGCTCGGCTCGGGCGTCGTCGTCCTCGGTGCCGCCGACGCCGAAGGCCAGCGCGTCTCGCTCGCCGTCGGTGTCACCCGCGACCTCGTCGGCCGCATCAAGGCCGGCGATCTCGTCAACGCCGTCGCCGGGCAGGTCGGCGGCAAGGGTGGCGGCCGCCCGGATTTCGCCCAGGCCGGTGGCAGCAACGCCGCGGCGCTGGACGCCGCCCTCGCCGGCGCCCGTGACTGGGTGGCCAGCCGGCTGGGTTGACGCTGCCGCCGACAGTTCGGTTATGATCGCTGCGCTGCAAACGCCCGGCTCAGGAGGAGCGGGCGACGCGCTGCCGGCGTGGCGGGGCAGCCTCGATCAGGCACCCGCGGCATCCCGGCGACAAGAAAAACGCGAAAGACGGGAGGGAGTCCATGCTGATCCTGACGAGGCGCATCGGCGAGACGGTCATCATCGGCAATGACGTGGACGTCACGGTGCTGGGCGTCAAGGGCAACCAGGTACGGCTCGGCGTCAAGGCCCCGCGCGACGTCACCGTCCACCGCGAGGAGATCCACCAGCGCATCCGCCAGGAACAGCAGGCCGACAACGCCAACGGCGCCGACCCCGCCCCGCTGCCGGCCGCGGCCGACTGAGCACCCGCACGCCGCCCGAGACTCGGGCGCGCGATCCGGGTATCCTGTGCAGCCCGCGCCGGCGCCAATGCCCGGCGTCAGCCGACTCCGGAGAGGTGGCCGAGTGGCCGAAGGCGGCGGTTTGCTAAACCGTTATACGCTCAAAAGGCGTATCGAGGGTTCGAATCCCTCCCTCTCCGCCAGCTAGTCTGGGGTTCGCCGAGTCTCTGTACAGAGACTGGCGAACCCCTCGTTATTTCCGCGACTTGCACCTGCTGTGCCGGGCAAATGTGGTCGCGAATCCCGCCATTCCAGGCAATCAACGCCGAATTTCCCCGCCAGTCTCAGTCGGGGGTTCCAGGCGGTACCACATTCGATGCGCTTGACAGGCCCCAGTTGGGGCATCAGCCGTCGGCAACGCCGAGTTGTTCGCGCTGCTTCTCCCAGTCGAGGTTGTCGAATCGGTGGGCAGACGGGCAGGCAGCGAGGCTGTACTTTGAGGGGATTCGAACCTTAGTGCGTATAAGCGCGATTAGGACTATTGCGGCCTCCACGTAACTAAAGGGTCGCTCGCCGACACCCGCACCCAGAGCTCGGGTGCAAAAAGGGGTGGCATCGCGCGATGGCATTACGGGCTCAACAATCTTAACAATAACAATCTATTAGAATGTCGTGCGCGCGCCCTTGGCTTTTTCCTGGACGAGCCTAAAATGGCCGATAACAACACCCGCCACGCCTCTCCTCGGAAGCGCACCAGGGCGGGTTTTTTATTGCCCGGAGGCAGGGCATGAAATTCAGCAAGCCAGCGCTGTCAACCGAGCAGCAACTCGATTTGCTGGTCCGCCGAGGCATGACCGTGGCCGATCGTCAGGCCGCTTTGCAGTATCTCGACCACATCAACTACTACCGCCTGCGCGCCTACTGGCTGCCGTCTGAAACCCCAGCCGCCGCAAACGACGACCACGCGTTCAAACTCGGCACGCGGTTTGAGACCATCATCGACCTCTATAGTTTCGACCGGAAATTGCGTCTGCTGGTCATGGACGCTATCGAGCGGATAGAAGTCTCTCTCAGAACACGTTGGGCCAACATTCTGGCGCTTCGATATGGTCCCCACGCTTATCTCGATGCGCGACTGTTTCGCAGGCCCACCCAGCACGCCAGGTGCCTGACGAAGCTCCAAGAGGAGCTGGAGCGCAGCCGCGAAACTTTTGTCCTTCACTATCGCGCGACCTATACGGACCCCGAACTTCCCCCGCTTTGGAGCGTGTGCGAATTGCTGACATTCGGCCAGCTGTCACAGTGGTTTAGCAACCTGGCTACAGGCGCGGATCGCAGGGAGATCTCCAAACCTTATGGGGTTGACGAACAGATCATCGGTTCGTTTGCTCATCACCTCGCGTATGTTCGCAACGTGTGTGCGCATCACATGCGCCTGTGGAACCGAGAAATGACTATCGGCATGAAGATTCCGAACCATCCAGACTGGCTTGGATCGGCCTTCAACGAAGCGAAACCCAAGCGCATCTACAACACCTTGTTGATGCTTGCGCATCTCCTGGACAGCATCAGCCCGCGTTCGCAATGGCGTCAGCACCTGTTCTCCCTGTTTGAAGAACATCTTGCTGTGGACTTCTCTGCGATGGGGTTTCCGGCTGACTGGAGAACCTCAGCCATATGGAAAGCCAAGTCGGGGCCCGGGTGAATTACTTCTGGAGACTCGATTTGCAGTGTGCGCAATGGTGCTTAAGATCCCTCGGGGATGCCCAGAATGCAGGCGGCCACGCGCTCGTCGATCGGCGGTAACGTCGGGAGTGTATGAAAGTGCCTCAGTATCTCGGCGAGAGGTAGGCGCCGCGTACCGAGCAGATCCTTGCGAATGTCTTTCAGAAGTAGCGGCCGTATCCGTTTGCCGGTCGTCAACCGTTCGTACCACACAGGTCGAATCAGGTCGAGCCAGGTCTCTGCCATCGCATCCCAGTCGTAACAGTCCCGCTGATCCTCGCGCTGGAGCACCTGAAGCAGGTGTGCAAGAGCGGATCCCAACTCGGTCGTGCTCGGCGTCTCCTTGCTGTAGCTTCGCATCACAATGGTCATTTCCTCGAGTGCACGGCGCTTTCGTCGTGGCAACAGCGAAAGCTCCTGCTCCTGCAGGAGTATCAGCACCCGATCAAGCCAGCCCATCGCCGCCGGCGTAAGGGAGAGATCTCGCGTGCTGGTGCCGAGTCGCTCGCGAAGCAAGGCGGTGATTTCCATCAAGTCCGTCAATAGCGGTTGCGGGGGCTCCTCGACCAGCACCCAGCGCGGAGCGCCAATGCTCGAGCCGGTGAAACAAACCAGTGCCCAGCGTCTGTCGGCGTTCACCAGGCTCACTCGGCAAAGCACCTGGGCCGAGACGTTGCGGTAGTGCTCGTAAACGTTCGGTGGCACTAGAGGATCGGCGCCGCTTACAAGTTCCCGTACCGGGGAAAAGGCGTCGCGCAGTCCGTCCCACGGCCCGCGTCGTTGCGCGTGCTCGAACTCCTCGATGTCCTGGTCGACTGCGACAGGGCGGGAGTCCGTAGCTGCGCTGCCGCCCAAGCCCTTCGGTAGAGGAAGATTGGAGCCGAGCAGGTTCTCGACCGTTTCATAGCGCTCAATAAAGCGCTCGTCCGAGCGCAGGGCAAACTCTGCGGCATCTTGCGGCCACCAGGCTTCGATGACCTCGTTGGGACTGTCCATGCGGTCAACCCGCCCGACACGTTGTTCGGCGATACGAACCACACTCGGGCGGTCAAGGTGAACAACTGCGGCCGCGGCCTGGAGGTTGACGCCCTCGGACATTGAGTCTGAACACAGCGCGATCAATGTCGTGCGCGCTGCGCCCGGACGTAGTCGGCTCTCAACGATACGACGCCCCGACCGCTGTTCGCCCGTAGCCAAGATGACCTCGGTAGCGGGATCGAGTGTCTCCAGATGCTTGCGCATGAGTGCCAGCGTGACAGGTCGCGAGTCGAAGGCCACTACCATGCTATGGCGGCGTGCGAGATCCCGCAGGAGCGTGGCCTTGGCAATCTCCCGACGATCGGACATACGCCTAGCCTTATCGAGGATCGCCTCGTAGACCGAAATGTCGTGGGCACAGGCCAGTCCGTGCGCGTGTGGATCGGTGAGCCAGTCGGGCAGGGGAACGTTAAGGTGACTGACGGGAGGGTGGCCGCTCGCCTGGCGCAGTTTTTCGATGACGTTGCCGGTGGCATGCCGTTTTGCGTCTGCGGCAAGTTCGAAGTGCTGAAGGGCGGCTTCGGTGCCCACCGCATGCTCGAACAAGGCGGCGGCCGATGAGCGAAGAGTGGCCATGATGAGGTAGCGACTGAGTTGCGAGGCACCGTGCAGGCGACTTTCGAGGTACTCAGTCTCCGTCCAGCCCTCGCGTCGCAAAACCTCGGGCATTTCCAGTTCGCCGACGATCATTGCTACCCCATGTAGAGTGGCGGCGGCTTCGCGGATTTCTCCGGCCAGGCGTCGGTCATTACTGCTTTCGTGAAGCTCGTAAGTGCGCGCCCGATGCTCAGGGTATCGACAACTGCGACCAGCGGCGTCGCGGTAGGCGGCAGGAGCAGCATCTACCATGGCGTTGAGCATTGTCTTGGTGCGACGAACCGTGAATCGCTGTAGTTCACGTCGTAGCACCGCCATCTCGTTTTCGCTGAGACTCCGATCGAGTGTGCGGCGTCGTAGTAAGGAGGAAAACGCTTCAACGGTGGAGTCGGCCAGGTTGTCAGCGCCCAGCATGTCGGCGAGGCGAAGCAAGTCGACTGCGCTGCGATTAATTGGCGTAGCCGTGAACAGGATGGTGTGATCGGCCATGTTGCCTAAGATGGCGCGGGTTCGTTGCGACGCCTGATTGAGGAAGTTGTGTGCCTCATCAACCGCCAGAACCTGCGCGCGTCGCACTGCATCGATCACTCCGATATGTGCCGTACTCTTTGATTGGCTGAGGTGGCCATGGGACTGAATATCAATCGGGACGCCAGCTTCGCGGGTGGCTTGATGCCAGTTGTCCTTAACAGCCGGAGGAGCGATCACGATGGCCGGTGCCTTGCGAGCACGCCCGTGCCGCCAAATACGATCCACCACCGCCCGGATCAGGTGAGCTCCAAGACGGGTTTTCCCAGAGCCAGTGGCGTCGGCAACGAGGACGCTACCGACATTCTCCAGTACCCACATGGCCTCCGCAATGCCTTGCTCCTGGGAAGGCCACAACGGCAGATCACCCACATACATCTGCGCTTTGATGTACTCACGAACCCATTCGCCTTCCAGCAGTTCGGCGCTGGCGCGCGCGAGAGCCTCCTGCCAGCCCACGACCCGCAGCAGTTTATCGAGTAGGGCCAGTAGGTCTTGCTCATAGGGCTTGCCAGCATTCCAGTAGTTTTCGGCAACCTTTATGGCCTCCACGAATCGTTTGTGGTCCTTCGGCGTAAGGCGGAGGTTGGCTTCAATCTGGCGGGTCAGTCCTGCTTGGGTGAAATTACTGGACCCCATGGTGATAGCGGTTTCGCCCGCATACATTTTCGCGTGTAGTCTGGTGTGCCGTCCCCCGAGAAAGCGCGCGGACAGTCGACCTGATCGAATTAATTCCATCGTCTGCACAATCTTGGCGCTGAGGCGCAACGAGACGCCCCGATCGAGCCAATACGCCTCAACCTCCCGAGGAAAGCTCTCCCGGGATGCCGAGTACGACACCCGATTGCCGGGGAAAGGCTCCGTGCCAAGCAACAGGCGCAGCTTACCGTCGCGCGCGCTCAGTCCCGCGGCGAAGTCGATCAGGTAGTCGATGGAGGCGTAGCCTGCGATGATCAGCGGGTTACTTGCGGTCTTAAGATCCGAGATAACCTGATCGCGCACCTTCTGACCGGCAACATTAAGTGGGAACCGTTCCGGTGAGGGCCAGTCAAGTACCTCCAGGCGCATTTCGCTGGACGCATCGGGCGCATCGAACAGGCTAATCTGGCCGTGCTTCAAGTCGTGCGTCATACGCTGTTAGCAGGAGCAGCCGCGTGCCTCACGTCAGGTGCGGGGTGCGACGGCAAAATGGCGTACTGGTCAAGTGGGTTAAATCGGTTTGAAAGTGAGCTATGTTTTCGAACTCGGCTGGGTAGCACTGGCGTGCGAACTCCCTGCAGATTGGAACATAGCCGGTGGCTCATCAGGTGAGCCTACCACCCCTAGGCTTAAGTGTTCGATGACGGCTGGTTATTGTTCAGCAAGGAACTGCCGGCCGAGACGGGTTCGCTGCTGACTACCTCCTCCGCCAGTTTCTGATCCTCACGGCGCTCCTGTGCTCTCGGCATGCGTTGCCAAGGCCAGGTTGCGCCGCATGAGGGACCACACATTCCCCAGATTGTCTCGGGCATGACTCCTGGGCAATGGGAGGGTCAGCCGGCCGGTTGCACCCGCCTGAGGAACTCCCGAAGCGTGACGATCTCCACGTCTTCGAATTCCTTTTGATCCAGCATGGCGCAGTCACCCGTGACAATCAGCCGGGCGCCGCCGGAGAGAGCACATTCCAGGACCCGGCTGTCCGGATCATCCGCGAAGACCCGAAGCTGTCCTGTCGGAGTGACCAGTTCGGCTAGATCCGCCAGAAACACGGCCAATCGCGACAGTTCCTCGGTATCGCGCGAGAACTTCCGTAACAGCCTCCACTGCCCGATCTGCACTGCCGCCCGGAAGTGTGAGGGCGGAAACCAGTACGCTGGAGTCGAAAACGACCCGCGGCGATATCGGCTACTTGCGGCTCTTGCCATCGAGATAGCGTTCAAGATCGCGCTTCGTCAGGATGCCCTTGTCCCGGGCACGTTGCGACCAGAAAGTCTGCAAGTGCCGATACTCACCCCTCAGCCGGGACAAGCGATAGGCGCGCATCGCGTCCTGTACGACAGCGCTCACGGTCTTGCCTTCCTCGCGGGCCGTGGCCATTGCGAAGCGAGCCAGGTCCGGCGGCAGGGAGATTGCCTTCTTGATGGCGCGCGCATTGGTGGTGCGGGGCATGGCAGTCACCCTGATGCATCGGCATGACCGAATGCGACCATACGGCAATGTCCGGGATTGTGCGCTGCTGCACCTGTCGATGACGCACGGGGGGCGGGCCAGACGCGAGACGCGTCCGGCTTCACCACTTCTCGCCGAAGGGTCGCACCGTGACTTCGAAGGTCCAGGCCGATGGAGGCTGTGAGGCGAGAAACACGGCGGTCTGCGCCATGTCGTCCGGCCTCAGGAAGTAGCTGTCCGGCTTGTCGGGCATGTTCCTGCGGGTTGAGGGCAAGTCAACGACGGCGTCGATCATGAGCAGCGAGACGTGAACCCCGCGCGGCCAGAGGCTGCGCGCCATGGACTCGGCGAGGCTGCGTTGGGCGGCCTTGGCGGGGGCGAAGGCCGCTGTCTGTGGCCCACCCCGCAGCGAGGCCGTTGCTCCGATGAATATGATGTTGCCGGATCCCGCTGCCTTCATTGCCGGGATGACCTCCTGGCTCGCAGCCAGGGCGCCGAGCGCATTGACGCGCCAGGATGACTCGAAGGCGTCGAGACTGGTGCTCTCCACATCTCCCCAGGAGCCGGATCCGGCGTTGTAGACGAGTGTCGCCGGATGTCCCATTTCGCCGCGAATGGCCGCAAATGCGCTCGCCACCGAAGAAGGATCTGATACATCGCAGGCGTATGCGTGTGCGCCCGGCAATGCCCTTGCCAGTTCAGTGGTGAACGCTGTGCGCCTTGCCAGCAAGGCAACGGAGTATCCGGCCCCGGTGAAAGCACGGGCCAGAGCAGCGCCATTTCCCTCGCCAACGCCGACAACAACACAAACTGGTCTGGTCATGAAAGTCTCCCGAATTGTCCGCGGTTGAAGTCCGCTATTGCCTCCCTGATCTGCTGTTCGGTGTTCATCACGAAGGGCCCGTAACCGACCACCGGCTCTTCGATGGGCTCGCCGGCGAGCAGCAGCAAGGCGGCATCACTGATTGCTTCCACGATCAAACCCGTACCGTTCCTGGACAGAGTGGCGAGGTCGGTGGCTTGAAGCCCGGCGTCGCCATTGACGCGCACGCTGCCAGTGCGCTGCGCCACCAGCGTACTCCAGCCTTCGGGTTGGGGTATCTCGAGCGTATGACCCTTCGCAAGACGTACGTCCAGCACGTTCATCGGGCTGAATGTGCGGGCTGCGCCGGGTGTTCCGGCATGCTCGCCGGCGATCACGCGTATGGTGCCACCGCCCTCCGGCAGGTTCACAACGGGGATCTGTGGGGCACTGATCGACTGGTAACGCGCAGGTGTCATCTTGTGAACTGCGGGCAGGTTCACCCACAGCTGCATGACCTCGAATGGGCCGCCACGCGCGGCATAGTCTGCCGAGTGGAACTCCTCATGGAGGATACCGCTGCCGGCGGTCATCCACTGCACGTCTCCGCTGCGAATGACGCCGCCAGCGCCGGTGGAGTCGCGGTGTTCAACTTCGCCTTCGAACACGATGGAAACGGTTTCGAATCCACGGTGCGGGTGACTGCCCACGCCGCGCCGATGCGTCGTTGCCGGGAATAGGGTCGGTGCGGCGTAATCGAGCAGCAGGAAGGGACTGCGCTCGGCTACTCCTTCACCGCTGTAGCCGAACAGGCTGTGCACCGGGAACCCGTCGCCCACCCAATGATGGCCGGGTGGGCGACGCGTGGAGAGCACACGCTTGCGGTTGTTGGATACTGGCTCTGCGTTCACGAGGTCATTCCTGTGGATCAATTGAACACCATGCCGCCGTCCACGAGGATCGACTGCCCGGTGATGTACTCGGAATCCGGGCCGGCAAGGAACGAAACCACGCCAGCCAGCTCGCCACGTTCTTCGGATCGATCCGGGGCGCCTTGCCGTTGAAGTTTGCGGGCGTACTCATGGTTCGGTCTCCTTGCGGAAGTGAAGAATGCGGTGCTGGATTGGATGGTAAGTTGTATTCAAAGCGAGAAAAATGGTGGAATTCTGGCTTCACTGTCCCGAAATCAGAACAATGGAGCGCCTGGAGGGACCATGGAAGAGCTCGGTGACCTTGCCGCATTTGCCCTGGTGGCTGAGCACGGCGGCTTTGTCGCCGCTGAGCGTGCCACCGGCGTACCCAAGTCGCGCCTGAGTCGGCGCCTTGCGTCGCTGGAGGCGTCCCTGGGCACACGACTGATTCAGCGCAGCACCCGGCGTTTTGCCGTCACGCCAATAGGTGAGCAGGTACTGCTGCACGCGCGCGCAATGCTCGCCGAGGCCGAGGCAGCCAGGGCGCTGGTGGACGAGCAAACCACTGCTCCACGCGGTACGGTTCGATTGGCCTGTCCGCCCGCACTGCTGCAAACCACGGTTGGGGCAATACTGGCGCGCTTTCTGAACGCGTGGCCACACGTGCAGGTGCAGGTACAGGCGAGCAATCGAAACATTGATGTGTGGCATGACGGCGTGGACCTGGCATTGCGTGTACGCGCGCCCGATGCTTCGCTGCCGCAGGAGGAGGTGGTGCGTCCGCTGGCGCTGAGCCCGCACCTGCTGGTCGCCTCGCCGCAACTGTTGATCAATTCAGCGCCTCCGGTCGAGCCCGCCGATCTGGTGCGATGGCCGACACTGGGTCTGGGCAATTCACCGGAGCAACAGTGCTGGCGCCTGCGTGGCCCCGGAGGCGCGCTGGTCGAATACACGCACCAGCCGCGCTTCGTGGTGGATGATGTTGCGACCTTGCGCGATGCCGCCCTGGCCGGTGTGGGCTGCGCCGTGCTGCCACGCATTCTGGTTCATGATGCGTTGCTGGCCGGCACGCTGCAGGAGGTTCTGCGCGATTGGGCGCCACCGCCTGGCCTGGTTCAGGCCGTCTACGCCAGCCGCAAGGGCCTGCGTCCGGCCGTGAGGTACCTGCTGGACGCGCTGGCGGAAGGCTATGCCGAGCTGATCGCCCAGGGCCGCTGCCTGGAGCCGCCCGGCAGCGCGTGACAATTCGGCGCTCCAGTTCGCCGTGGCGCAGGTCAGGCGAGATTCGCCGTCACCGCTACAAGGCGCCGTGCCGGGTGGACAATCGAGGCTTTCCCGCGCGAAACATCCGCGCGTACTCGAACCCCCGCACCACTCTCGCCCTGACCTGCCTGGCCAGCGGATGCGCGGGGTTGATCAGCGCGCAGTTTTCCTCGGGAACGATGACGGAAGGCACCAGCAGGATCGGCGAGCGGCGGGAGAGCAGCCAGCCGGAGCCGAATCTCACGCTGGCGCGGCCGGCGGGAATGGCCGACCAGGCGGCGGGCAGGGCGGAGGCCTGGACTTCCTCGCGCCGGGACCAGACGCCGCCCGGCACGTCGATCTCCACGAGGAAACGGTTCTGCGGAAAGCCGCCGTCATCGATGTGCGCGGCCGTTTCGAGCACGGCCAGCGAGATGGAGGTCGCGCAGTAGACGACGGCCTCGCCGTGGTCGTTCCACCGCCCCGGGTGGCTTGCCGCACCCATGCCGCCGAGATCGTCTGCCGGGAAGGCGCGCGTTTCCGCGGCGATCCGCCAGAGCTTCACTGATAGGCGCCGCTCTGGATGGAGCCGAGCAGCCGCGACACCATGTCCAGTCCCGTGGGCGTGTCCAGGAGATCGGCCGGCTTCTTGCCGCCGAGAGCCGGCTGCGCGGTCTCGATCCACTGTCCGAGCCACCGGGCGGCATCGAATTCCGCGGCATCCGCGGCGGTGCTCCCGGCTGCCATGGCCTCGGCCTGGCCGAGCAGCTTCACCAGGCCGATCGCGGCCTGCCCGCCCTGGCCGGCGATGGCTTCCCCGGCGGCGATCTTCTTCTCGGCAGTGGCCTTGGGAATGCCCAGGATGCTGAAGAGCCGCGAAGCGGGAATCGCCATGTGCTTCGCGAGATCCTTGAGGAGCTGCGCATGCACGCCGGCCCGCTCGGTGAGGAGAATCGCCATCGGCGCCGCCTCGTTGACCTGCTGGACAAAGGACTCGAGCCCGGTCTTCGGACCATATGCAATACGCGCCTCCCGGACGGGATGCGGGGCGATCCGGCGTCGGGAGCCGGTGGCCTTGCGGGCGTGGGTCATGGGGTAGCCAGGATGCCTATAACGAGGCAGATGATAGCATCAAAATGTGCTAATCACCCGTTTGCATCCGCAGTATCCCCGCCTGCTGCCATCCGCAGTTCAGCGCTTCCCGCCCGGCGCGGCCTGTTGCTCGACACGCAGCAGCGCCTGGTCCATGCATGCCCAGGCGGGCGCGCTGGAGACCCAGATATTGGTGTCGGGCCGGACCGACGACGGGTCGGCGAGGTTGCCGACGCGCACCACCCGCAGTTGCGGCCGGGCACTGGACCGCGCGAACAGGTGGGCGCCGCAGGACGGGCAGAACTGCCGGACGACTTCGTTGCCGCTGCTGGCGCTGCGGGTGTATTCGGCCAGTGGCCCGGAGTGGCTGAGGGATGCGGCGGACACCAGCATGTTCACGGTGCCGTTCGCCGCCAGGTGCTGGCAGTCGCGGCACCAGCACACGCGCACGGCGACGGGATCTTCCGCCACCGTGAAGGTCACCGCACCGCAGAGGCATTGCCCGGTTCGTCGAGTCATGTGAGTCACCTCCCTGCCTGGCCTGACAGTCCGCCTTGCGCGGGGGCCTGTCAAGACGGCATCGCCGCGGGCGGCCGCCGGCCGGGCGGGCGTGCTAACCTGAGCCCACCTTGCCATCCGGTCCCGCTTCCTTCATCCGCCTGTTCGTCAGCGCTGCGGCCCACGAGTTGCGGGCGCTGGTGCTGGCGTTCAGCTGCAATTTCATCCTGCTCGGCGGCTACTACATCTTGCGCCCGGTGCGCGACACCATGGCCACCGTGCTGGGCATCGGCCAGCTGCCCAACCTCTATACCGGTACGCTGATCCTGACCCTGGGTTGTGCGCCGCTGTTCGGCTGGGCGACCACGCGCTTTCGCCTGTCACGGGTGGTGCCGGGCATGTTCTGGTTCTGGGTGCTGAACATCCTGCTGTTCGCCGCCCTGTTCGCCGCCGATCCGGCCAGCCACCGGGTGGCGATGGCCTATTTCTGGTGGTTCAGCGTCGTCAACCTGTTCATGGTGTCGATGTTCTGGAGCCTGATGGCGGACCTGTTCACGCCGCTGCAGGCGGCCAGGCTGTTTGCGGCGATCGCCGCCGGCGGCAGCCTCGGCGCCATCGTCGGACCGCTGGTGACCCGCTTCCTGGCGGCATCGGTGGGCGTGGAAGGCCTGCTGCTCGGTGCGGCCTGCGCCTTCGCCGTCGTCACCGTGCTGGTGCACCTGCTGGTGCGCGAGAAGGCACGCCTGTGGGCCGGGCACGCGGAGACGCAGCCATCCACCCTCGATCACCCGCTCGGCGGCAATCCCTTCGATGGCTTCAGCGGTCTGTTCCGTTCCGGCTATGTCGTCAACCAGGCGCTCTTCATCATGCTCATGACCTGGGTGGCGACGGTCGCCTACTTCCTGCAGACGGACCTGATCGGCCGTGCCTACTCCGGCCTGGCCGAGCGTACCCGGGCGATTGCCGACATCGACCTCGTGGTCAATGTCTGCTCGGCGCTGGTGCTGGTCTTCGGCACCGGCCGCGTGCTCACGCGGCTCGGCGTCACCGCAGGCCTGGTGCTCAACCCGCTCATCATGCTCGCCTCGTTCCTGGCGGTGGCGCTGTCGCCGACGGTCCTCGCCATCCAGGGCATCCAGGTGGCGCGGCGCGTGGCGCAGTACGCCATCGCGCGGCCGAGCCGCGAGGTCTGCTTCACGGTGATGCCGCAGGAGAGCCGCTACCGGACCAAGAACGTCATCGATACCGTGGTCTACCGCTTCGGCGACGTCTCGGCGGCCTGGATGCAGGCGGCGCTGGCCGCATTCGGCTTCGGGCTGGCCGGCACGGTGGGACTCGGTTTCCTCTCGTCGGGCATCTGGGGGCTGGTGGCGCTGGCGCTCGGGCGCCGCTACGAGAGCCTGCGGCACGTGCAGGCAGGGCAGGGTGGACGGCAAGGCGAGATGCGCGCAGCGGTCGGGGAGACCTAGTCTCCGGAAAGTGCTGCCGTCACCAGAAACGGCTCCTCACTTCTTGCCACCGCCCGGAGGCGCCGCGCGCCCGGAGTATACTGCGCCACGACCTCCCGCCCGCGCCAATGCCGGCCGCATCGCCACCATGCCGACGTTCTCCCACGACGAGATCCTGCGCTACAGCCGGCACCTGCTGATGCCCGAGGTCACGCTGGCCGGGCAGGAGCGGCTGAAGGCGGCGCGCGTGCTCTGCGTCGGCGCCGGCGGTCTCGGTTCGCCGCTGGCGCTGTACCTTGCCGCTGCCGGTGTCGGCACGCTCGGCCTGGTGGATTTCGACCGCGTGGACCTCAGCAACCTGCAGCGCCAGGTGCTCTATGGAACCGGTGACGTCGGCCGCCCGAAGCTGGAGGCGGCGCGCGAGCGCCTGCAGGCGCTGAATCCGCAGGTGAAGGTGGTGCCGCACACGCTGCGGCTCGCCAGCGACAATGTCATGCAGGTGATCGGCGACTACGACATCGTCGCCGACGGCACCGACAACTTCCCGACCCGCTACCTCGTCAACGACGCCTGCGTTCTGGCCGGCAGGCCCAACGTGTATGCCAGCATCTTCCGCTTCGAGGGCCAGGTGAGCGTGTTCGACGCGCGCCGCGGGCCCTGCTACCGCTGCCTGTTCCCGCAGCCGCCGCCGCCGGGGCTGGTGCCCTCCTGCGCGGATGGCGGCGTGCTCGGCGTGCTGCCCGGGATCATCGGCACGCTGCAGGCACTGGAAGTGCTGAAGCTCATCCTCGGCGTGGGCGAGCCGCTCGTCGGCCGTCTGGTGCTGTTCGACGCGCTGGCCTTCCGCCTGCGCGAACTGGCCCTGCGCAAGGATCCGGCCTGCGTGGTCTGCGGTACCGAGCCGACGCTGACGGCACCCATCGACTACGAGGCGTTCTGTGGCATCGGTGCCGCGGACGGCAGGGCAGGGTCCGGCGAGCTGCCGGTACTCGGCGTGGAAGAGCTGGCGGCGCGGCGGCGCGACGGCACGGCACCGGAGGTGCTCGACGTGCGCGAGGCCCACGAACGGCGCATCGTGCAGATCCCGCACAGCCTGCCGCTGCCGCTTTCGGAGCTGCCGGCGCGCCTGCATGAACTGGATTCGACCCGGGATTACGCCATCGCCTGCCATCACGGGCTGCGCAGCATCGAGGCCTATTACCTGCTCTACAAGGCCGGCTTCCGCCGCCTGCAGGTGCTGGAGGGCGGGGTGGATGCCTGGGCGGAGCGGATCGATCCGCAACTGCCGCGCTACTGAGTGCGGGCTGTCTCGATTTGTCCTGCCCGCCATGGGAGAATGCGCGCCCTATGCTGAACAGCCTCAAGCCCATGCCTCCCGATCCCCTGCTGGGGGTCACCGAGGCCTTCCGTGCCGACCCGAGCCGCGACAAGGTGGATCTCGGGGTCGGCGTGTATCGCGACGCCTCCGGCATCACGCCGATCCCGCGTGCCGTGCGCGCCGCGGAACAGAAGATGCTGGCGCGCCAGAACACCAAGGCCTACGTCGGGCCGGCCGGCAACCGCCAGTTCGCGGCGGCGATGGAGAAGATCGCGCTCGGCGCGAGCCATCCGGCGCTGCGTGACGGCCGCGTCGCCACGCTGCCGTCCGTGGGCGGCACCGGCGCGCTGCGCCTGGGCGCGGAGCTGATCCGGCTCAGCGGCTTCAGCGGCACGCTGCAGGTCAGCGATCCGACCTGGGCCAACCATGTGCCGGTGATGAAGGGCGCGGGCATCGAGACCGCCGCATACCCGTACTACGACATCGCCGCCGGCCGCGTGCTGGCGGCGAAGATGCTGGAGAGCCTGGCTGCCTGCGCGCCCGGTACCGTGGTGCTGCTGCACGGCTCCTGCCACAACCCGACCGGCGCGGATCCCGATCCCGGCCACTGGGCCGAGCTGGCCGATCTCATGGCGCGGCGCCAGCTCGTGCCGTTCGTCGACATGGCCTACCAGGGCCTCGGCCGCGGCCTGGATGCCGACGCCGCCGGCCTGCGGCTGCTCTGCGAGCGCCTGCCCGAGGTGCTGGTGGCGGTGTCCTGTTCGAAGAATTTCGGCCTGTACCGCGAGCGTGTCGGTGCCATCATGTGCGTCGCCGAGAGTGCGGCGGCGGCCACCATCAGCATGAGCCACCTGCAGTCGCTGGCGCGGCGCAACTACTCCATGCCGCCGGACCACGGCGCAGCCATTGTCGCCGAGATCGCCAGCGACCCGGCGCTCTATGCCGACTGGCAGAAGGAACTCGACGACATGCGCGACCGCGTCAACGGCCTGCGCAAGTCGCTGGCCACCGCGCTGCGTGGCGAGCTCGGCAGCGGGCGCTTCGACTTCATCGAGCAGCAGGCCGGCATGTTCTCCATGCTCGGGCTGGGGAAGGCGGCGGTGGAGCGGCTGCGCACCGAGCACCACATCTACACCGCGCCCGACAGCCGGCTCAACGTCGCGGGGCTCTCCGGCAAGGAGATCCCGGCGGTGGCCCGCGCCATCGCCGCGGTGAGCCGGGACTGAGCCGCGGCCGGCCGCGGTCGCCGCCACGGGTGCAGGGCCGGTCATGAAGAACATCCTGCGGCGCACCACGCTGATCGTGCGTGATATCGAGCGTTCCGCGCGCTGGTACGAGTACGTCGCCGGCATGACGCGCTTCTACGACGACGAGGTGGTGCTGTCCGGCAACGGCATGGCGGCCGGCAGGCAGGGCGACCGCACCCACCTGATCATCATGAAATGCGAGCATCCGGAGATCGGCATGATCGGGCTGCTGCAGTGGATCGATCCGCCGTTGCCGGCGCCAGCCGCCATCCCGACCTCGGTCACCTACGGCAACCCGACCTTCGTCGTCTCCTCGGACGATGCCCGCGAGGCCGGCCGGCGCGCCCGCGAGCTCGGCTCGCACATCCACGCCGAGCCGCACGAGTGGACCATCAGGGGGGCGGATGGCACCACGCACCGCTACGTCAGCGTCTCGGTGTTCGACCCCGATGGCTACTTCTACGAGTTCAACCAGTTCCTCGGCCGCGAGCCCTGACGCTGGCCGCCGCTACACCGGCACGGTGAGCGGGTTGTAGGCGTAGAGGCCGAGGCTCTCGGCATTGCGGTGCGAGGAGCCGGTGTAGTGGTCCGGATCGCGGTTGTACATGCGCCGGGCGTTGACGTGCGATTCGCGCATCACCATCGTGGTGCGTTCGCGGCGCGCCGCCTCGTAGCGCGCCAGCGCTTCCGGCCAGTCGTCCGCTGCCACCATGGCACGCGCCAGCACCACGCCGTCCTCGATGGCCATCACCGCGCCCTGGGCGAGGAACGGTGTCATCGGGTGCGCGGCATCGCCGAGCAGCGTGGCCCGGCCGCGGGTCCACTGCGGCAGCGGCTGGCGGTCGAACAGGCCCCACTTGAAGCACTGGCCGGCGGGTGTCGCGGCGAGGATGGCCTGCACCTCGGGGCAGAAATCGGCGAACTCCCGTTGCACGTCGGTGACATCCGCGGGGACTGACCAGCCTTCCTCGGTCCATTCGTCACGCCTGGAGAAGGCGGCGAAGTTCACCAGCCGGCCGCTTCGTACCTTGTAGCGGGCGAAGGTGCGTGCCGTGCCGGCGAAGGCCACCGAATCCGGTTCGATCAGCGCGGGATCCAGCCTGTCCATCGGCACCAGCCCGCGCCAGGCGATGTAGCCGGTGAAGCTGACTTCCTCCGGGCCCCACAGCGCGCGGCGCACGGCCGAGCGCACGCCGTCGCAGCCGATCAGCAGGTCGCCGCGGGCGCCCGTGCCGTTGTCGAAGCGCAGCTCGACGCCATCGGCGCCCTGCTGCAGTTCGCCGAAGTGGCAGCCGGTGTGGATGGCGGAGGGGTCGATGGCGCGCACCGCGTTGGCCAGGGCGCCATGCAGGTCGGCGCGATGCGCCTGCAGGTAAGGTGCGCCGTACTGCTCGCGCATGCGGTTGCCGCGGTTGGTCTCCACCAGCGTCTCGCCGGTCCGGTAGTGCTTGATGGCGCCGGCGGCCGGTGTGCGCGCCACCGCGTGCACGGCGTCCTCGCCGAGCAGGTGGTACAGCGCGTGGCAGCCATTGGGGGTGATGGTGAGGCCAGCGCCGACTTCGCCGAGGCTGGCCGACTGCTCGTAGACCGAGACGCGGAAGCCGGCCTGCTGCAGGGCCAGCGTGGCGGTCAGCCCGCCGATGCCGGCGCCCACCACGATCACGTCCAGGTCCTTCATCGCCCGAGCCCTGCGCTTGCGTGAGTCTCCACCGCAGCGCAGGGTACCATTGCCGCGGCAACAGCAGTGGCCACCTGCCGGCTGCACGGCGGCTGGCACATCGCGGAAGGAGCGATCATGAACCCTGGCAAAGCCGTTCCCATGCGCGCCGAGACCGCCGCGTTCCTGCGGCGCGAGCAGCGCCTGTTCATCGGCGGGGAGCAGGTTGCCCCACGTGGCGGTGGGCACATCGAGGTCTTCAACCCGGCGACCGGCGGGCGCCTGGCGCAGGTGGCGGCAGCGGCTGCGGCGGACATCGATGCCGCCGTGGCGGCGGCGCGCGCCGCTTTCACCACCGGTGCCTGGCCGGCCATGGGGCCCTCGGCGCGCGGCCAGCTGCTGTGGCGGCTGGCCGACCTGCTCGAGGCGCATTCGGCCACGCTGACCGAGCTGGAGATCCTCGACAACGGCATGCCGCTGAACCCGGCCGGCATGCTGGCGGTGCCGACCGCGGTGAAGATCCTGCGCTACTTCGCCGGCTGGCCGTCGAAGCTGAGCGGCCACACGCTGCCCGCCGACCGCCGGCCCGGCGCGGCGAGCCCGGCGCTGACCTACACGCGGCGCGAGCCGGTGGGCGTGGTCGGCCAGATCATTCCCTGGAACTATCCGCTGGCCATGGCCGCCATGAAGCTGGCGCCGGCGCTGGCCACCGGCTGCACCGTGGTGCTGAAGCCGGACGAGAAGACGCCGCTGTCGGCGCTGTTCCTCATCGACCTGCTGGTCGAGGCGGGCGTGCCGCCCGGCGTGGTCAACATCGTGCCGGGTTTCGGCGAGACCGCCGGTGCCGCCATCGCCGCGCACCCCGGAATCGACAAGGTGGCGTTCACCGGTTCCGGCGAAGTCGGCCGCAAGATCGTCACTGCCGCCACCGGCAACCTCAAGCGGGTGTCGCTGGAACTTGGTGGCAAGAATCCCTTCATCGTGTTCGCCGATGCCAACCTCGAACAGGCCGTGGAGGCCGCCACGCGCTCGGCGTTCTTCCTGCAGGGCCAGAACTGCCAGTGCGCCTCGCGGCTGTTCGTGCACGAGGCGGTGGCCGCGCCGTTCACGGCCGGCCTCGCCGCCGCGGCGCAGGCGCTGCGGCTGGGGCCGGGCTGGGATCCGGAGACGCGCATCGGCCCGCTGATCTCGGCAGGACAGCTGGCCCGGGTGGCGGGCTACGTGGAAGCAGGCCGCAAGGAGGGTGCGCGGCTGGTGACCGGCGGCGGGCCGCGGCCGGGGCCCGGCTATTTCCTGCCGCCCACGGTGTTCGCCGACATCCAGCCGGGCATGGTGATCGCGCGCGAGGAGATCTTCGGGCCGGTCACCTGCATCCAGTCCTTCGGCGACCGCGACATCGAGGGGCTGGCCGCGCAGGCGAACGACAGCGAGTACGGCCTGGTGGCCAGCGTCTGGACCCGCGACCTCGGCACCGCGCACCGCTTCGCCGAGTCGCTGCGCGCCGGCGTGGTCGGCATCAACCACCACGGCGGCGGCGACATCCACGCGCCTTTCGGCGGCTACCGCCAGTCCGGCTGGGGGCGCGAATTCGGCGCCGAGAACCTGGATCTGTACCTGGAGACCAAGACCGTCGTGGTCCGCTACGACTGAGGCGCGGGGGTCGTTGACCATCCGCGGGTGGTGCGGGAACATGGCCGCCATCCGGCCCAACGAACACCCATAACGGAGATCCCGGTCATGAAGCTCTATGGCTCGCTTGCCTCGCCCTATGTCGCCCGCGTCGTCATGTTCGCGAAGATCAAGGGCATCGACCTGCCGCTGCACGAAGCGCCCGGCGGCAGCATCAAGTCGCCCGAGTTCCTCAAGCTCAATCCCATGGGCAAGATGCCGACCCTGGAAGCCAACGGACAGGGGCTCGGCGAGTCCACCATCATCTGCGGCTACCTCGAGGACACGCAGACCGCGAAATCCGGCCTGCCCAAGGACCCGCTGGACCGCGCCCGCAGCCATCTCGTGGCGCGCATCACCGACCTGTACATCGCCCAGCAGGTCGGCCCCCTGTTCCGCAACATGAATCCGGCCAAGCGTGATGCCGCGGCCGTCGAGGCCGCCGGCAAGGAACTCGCCAAGGCCTTCGGTTACGCCGAGCAGGTCATGGGTCCCGGGCCGTTCTGTGTCGGCAGTGCGCCGACCCTGGGCGACTGCGCCCTGGCGCCGACCACGGCCATGGTCCGCAAGATCCTCGCCGCCGGCCAGTTCGGCATCGCCGATCCCACCCAGGGCCCGCGCCTGAAGACCTGGTGGAAGGCCGTCGAAGGCAATGCCGACTGCGGCAGTGTGCTGGCCAGCCATGCCGAGGCCTTCGATGCCTTCATGAAGCAGATGGCGGCGAGGCGCTGAGCTTTCCTGCCGCGCGCCCGTAGCTCAGCTGGATAGAGCATCAGGCTTCGAACCTGAGGGTCGGGAGTTCGAATCTCTCCGGGCGCGCCAGACGATTCAAGTGCCTGCCGCGACGGCGGGCGAAAGGATGCCTCCATGGTCAGCGACACGACGCGCAACGGGGCCCGACCCCAGGCCCAGGCCCAGGCACAGGCCAGAGCAGGCTGGCGACCGGCGCGGCTGCCGGCACTCGCGGCCTTGCTGCTCGGTCTCGGCATGACCCTGCCCGCGATGGCCTCGACGGTGGTGCGGACCACGCTCGGTGAGGTGCGAGGCGCGAGCGCGGAGGGTGTCGATGTCTGGCGCGGCATTCCCTATGCGGCAGCGCCCGTAGGCCCGCTGCGCTGGCGGCCACCGCAGCCGGCGGTGGCATGGAGGGGCACCCGGGATGCGACGCGTTTCGGTCCCATCTGCCCGCAGGACGAGCGGCCGTCCTCGGTGGGGATGCCGCAGAGCGAGGACTGCCTGACGCTGAACATCTACGCACCGGCGAAGCGGGCCGCGGGCAGGCTGCCGGTCATGTTCTGGATCCATGGCGGCAGCTTCCGCTGGGGCGCGGGCTCGCTGCCGGCCTACGAGGGCAGCGCCTTCGTGCGCCAGGGCGTGGTGCTGGTGACGATCAACTACCGCCTCGATCGCCTCGGCCGCTTCGGCCACCCGGCGCTGACGCGCGCACAGGCCGGCGAGCCGCTCGCCAACTACGGGCTGATGGACCAGGTGGCGGCCTTGCACTGGGTGCGCGACAACATCGCGGCCTTCGGCGGCGATCCGCAGCACGTGACCATCTTCGGCTTCTCCGCCGGCGGCGTCTCGGTCAACGGCCTGATGGTGGCGCCATCCGCCGCCGGATTGTTCCAGCGCGCCATCGCCCAGAGCGGCGGCATCAGCATGGATGCCACGCAGCGGCTGCGCGAACCCGCCGGCCGCTTCAAGGCGCTGGAGCAGGACGGCCTGGAGTTCGCCGCGAGTTTCGGCATCGCCGACAACGACGAGGCGCCGGCACGGCTGCGCGCGCTCGGCGTGGCGCAGATCCTCGCCTATCCGCAGAAGGACAGCTCCATGAATCCCGTGGTGGATGGCAGCTTCATCCCCGGGGACATCGGGCTCGCCTTCCACGAAGGCCGCCAGCATGCCGTGCCCTACCTCGCCGGCGCCAACAGCTGGGAAGGCAGCCTGATCCGCCCCTTCAAGCTGCCGCTCGCGGCGATCCTGCTCGGCGTGAGCCCCGAGCGCGCGCGGCAGGTCTACGGCGACCTGCCCGACGAGACCCTCAAGGAAACCTACTTCGGTGATTCGCTGTTCCGGGCGCCGGCCTGGATGCTCGCCGCGGACATGGCGGCCGTCCGCGCGCCGGCCTGGCTCTATTACTACAGCTACGTCGACGAGGCCGAGCGCGGCCGGGCGCCGGGTGCCGCCCACGGTGCCGAGGTGGGCCACCTGTTCCGGCACCCGCTGCATCCCGGCGAGAAGCTCAGCGAGCACGACCTGGCGGTTTCCGAGCCGCTGCGCCGCTACTGGGTGCAGTTCGCGCGGGCCGGCGATCCCAACGCCCCCGGGCTTCCCGCCTGGCCGGCCTTCACCCGCCAGCAACCGGCGACCATGGAGTTCGGCGAGCGACCCGAACTGCACGCCCGGCTGTTCCCCGAGCGCATGGCGTTCCAGGAGTCGCTGGTCGAGGCGGCCCGCGCCGCCCGCGCGGCGCGCTGAGACCCGGTTCAGGCCCGGCTCAGGCCTTGAGCCGGTAGCCGGTGCGGAACACCCAGGCGATCACGGCGAGGCAGGCCAGCATGAACAGCAGCGTCATGCCCAGGCTGAGGGCGACGCTGACGTCGGCCTTGCCGTAGAAGCTCCAGCGGAAGCCGTTGACCAGGTACACCACCGGGTTGAACAGCGAGACCTTCTGCCAGAACGGCGGCAGCATGCCGATGGAGTAGAAGCTGCCGCCGAGAAAGGTCAGCGGCGTGACGATCATGATCGGCACGATCTGCAGCTTCTCCCAGCCCGTCGCCCAGATGCCGAGGATGAAACCGAACAGGCAGAAGGTCACCGAGGTGAGCACCAGGAAGGCCATCATCCAGAACGGATGCTCGATGCGGAAGTCGACGAACAGCCAGGCGGTGGCGAGGATGATCAGCCCGAGCATCACCGACTTGGTCGCCGCCGCGCCCACGTAGCCGGTGACGATCTCCACGTAGGAGACCGGCGCCGACAGCACCTCGTAGATGGTGCCGTTGTAGCGCGGCATGTAGATGCCGAAGGAGGCGTTGCCGATGCTTTCGGTCAGCACCGAGAGCATGATCAGCCCCGGCACGATGAAGGCGCCGTAGCTCACGCCGTCGATCTCCGCCATGCGCGAGCCGATGGCAGCGCCGAACACCACGAAATACAGCGAAGTGGAAATCACCGGCGAGAGGATGCTCTGCACCAGCGTGCGGAACCAGCGCGACAGCTCGAACCGGTACAGCGTGCGCACCGCCTGCAGGTTCATCGGCGATTCCCCACCAGGCTGACGAAGATGTCCTCGAGCGAGGTCTCGGTGGTGCGCAGATCGCGGAAGTCGATGCCCTGGTCGCGGATCTCGCGCAGCAGGCTGGCGATGCCGGTGGTCTCGGCCTGGGTGTCGAAGGTGTAGAGCAGCTGCAGCCCATCCGCGGACAACTCGAGCTTGCGGCCGGCCAGCGCCGGCGGGATCGCCGCCAGCGGGCTGGAGAGCTGCAGCGCCAGCTGGCGGCTGCCGAGCTGGCGCATCAGGCTCGCCTTGTCCTCGACCATGATGATCTCGCCGTGGTTGATGACGCCGACGCGGTCGGCCATTTCCTCGGCTTCCTCGATGTAGTGCGTGGTGAGGATGATGGTGACGCCATCGTCGCGCAGGCGGCGCACCAGCCCCCACATCTCGCGGCGCAGCTCCACGTCCACGCCGGCCGTCGGTTCGTCGAGGAACAGGACCCGCGGCTCGTGGGCCAGCGCCTTGGCGATCATCACGCGGCGCTTCATGCCGCCGGAGAGGGCGAGGATCTGTTCATCCCGCTTGTCCCAGAGCGACAGCTCGCGCAGCACCTTCTCGATGTGGCGGGGGTTGGCCGGCTTGCCGAACAGGCCGCGGCTGAAGCGGGCGGTGGCGGCCACCGATTCGAAGGCATCGGTGGTCAGCTCCTGGGGCACCAGGCCGATCAGGCTGCGTGCGGCCCGGTAGTCGCGCACGATGTCGTGGCCATCCACCGTGACGCTGCCCGACGTGGGCCGCACGATGCCGCAGATGATGCTGATGAGGGTGGTCTTGCCGGCGCCGTTCGGGCCGAGCAGGGCGAAGATCTCGCCGCGGCGGATTTCGAGGCTGACGCCTTTCAGTGCCTGGAAGCCCGAAGCGTAGTGCTTGACCAGGTCGGTGACGGCGATGATCGGCTGGTCCCGGGCTCCCACCGGCCGGGATTATACCGGCGACCGCGGTCAACCCAAGCCCGGCCACCGCGTTGAGGAAGGACGTTCGCCAGCGTACCGCGAAGAGCCATGCCCCAGTCCCCGCAAGCCGCCATTGCCGCCAACCGCTACGGCCTCGGTGCGCGCCCGGGCGACCTGGCGCGCATCGCTCCGGACCCCCGCGGCTGGCTGCGCGGCCAGCTCGCCGGCGCAGCACCGCAGATCGCGGCGGCGGGCCTGCGGGACTCGGCGGACATCCTCGCCGAGGCCGGGCGCCTGCGCCGGGAGAAGCAGCAGAAGGGCGGCCTGGTGAAGTTTTACCGCCCGCTCTACCTGCAGGAGGCCGTCGCCCGCCTGCATTTTGCCGCGACCACCGACAGGCCCTTCATCGAGCGCCTGACACAGTTCTGGACCAACCACTTCGCCGTCTCCATCGACAAGCTGGCCGTGCTCGGCGTCGCCGGCGCCTTCGAGCGCGAAGCCATCCGCCCCAACGTGCTGGGCCGCTTCGCCGACCTCCTGCTCGCCGTCGAGCAGCATCCGGCGATGCTGCTGTACCTCGACAACTTCACCTCGGCCGGCGAGAGTTCCCCGCTTGCGCTTCGCGTGAGGCGCAGGCGTCCGGAGAACCCGCCCGGCATCAACGAGAACCTGGCGCGCGAGATCCTCGAGCTGCACACGCTCGGTGTCGACGGCGGCTACAGCCAGGCCGACGTCACGGCGTTTGCGCGCGTGCTGACTGGCTGGTCCATCGGTGGCGGCAAGGGCCGGCTGGCCAGCGGCGAGCCCGGGCGCTTCCTCTTCCGCCCCGAGCTGCACCAGCCGGGCGTGCAGGAGGTGCTCGGCCAGCGCCATGCGCAGGCCGGGGTGGACCAGGGCGAGGCGGTGCTGCACGCGCTGGCCCGGCATCCCGCGACGGCGCGGCATCTGGCGACCCAGCTCGCGCGCCATTTCATCGCCGATGACCCGCCGGCTGCCGCGGTGGAGCGCATCAGCCGCGCCTTCGAAGCCAGCGGTGGCGAGCTGCGGACCGTCTATCAGGCGCTCATCGACTCGCCGGAGTCCTGGGAGACGCCGCTGGCCAAGTTCAAGACACCCTCGGACTACATCGTTTCCGCGTATCGCGGCCTTGGCCTGCCGGCCGGAGATGGCGGCAACGGCAGGGACCGGGCTGCGCTCGCGCCGTTCGAACTGCTGGGGCAGCGTACCTACTCGCCGGGCTCTCCGGCCGGATGGCCCGATCGCAGCGCGGACTGGGACGGCGCCTCCGCGGTCCTGCAGCGGGTGGAATGGGCCGATGCGCTCGGCGAGCGGCTGGGATCGCTGCGCGATGCGCGCGCACTCGCGCCGCAGCTGCTCGGCGGCACCCTGGGCACGGCGACCGCTGCGGCGATCGGGCGGGCGGCGACAGCGGCCCAGGCGCTGACGCTGCTGCTGGCCTCGCCCGAGTTCATGCGGCGCTGAGCCTGCACTGCAACCTGCCATGAGGTGAACGACCATGAATACCTGCAGTCGCCGTGGCCTCCTCGCGGGCGGGATCGCCGCGGCCGGGCTCGCGGCCACCGGTGGCCTGCTCATGCCGCGCCTCGTGCTGGCCGCCGGCCCGGCCGGCCGCCCGGGCGCGCAGGGCGAGGCGCGCTTCGTGTTCATCATCCTGCGGGGTGCGCTCGACGGGCTCTCGGCGGTGCCACCCTGCGGTGACGGCGACTACAGCCGCCTGCGCGCGGAGATCGCCATCGCGGCACCGGGCGCGGCGGATGGCGCGCTGGCGCTCGATGGCCCCTTCGCGCTGCATCCGCGGCTCGGCTTCCTGCACGAGTGCTACGGTGCCGGGGAGCTCGTCGTCTTCCATGCGGTGGCGGGCCCGTACCGGCAACGCTCGCATTTCGACGGGCAGGACGTGCTCGAAAACGGCACGCCCACGCCGCACGGCGTGCAGACGGGCTGGCTCAACCGCGCGCTGGCCGCGCTGCCGCCGGCGGCCGGGCAGGGCCGGCAAGCCGGGGTGGCGCTGGGCCAGAACCTGCCGCTGGTGATGCGCGGCCCGGTGGATGTGGCCTCATGGGTACCCTCGCGCCTCGCCGCCCTCGACGAGGACACCCTGCAGCGCGTGCAGGACCTCTATGCCGCCGATCCGTTGCTGGCACGGCGTCTCGCCGATGCCCTGGCGACGGCTGCCATGACCACGGGCGATGCCGGCATCGGACCTGCCGGCGGCAAGCCGGGCAACCGGTATGCGGAGGTGGTGCGTGCCTGTGCCGGCTTCCTGGTGCGTGAAGACGGCCCGCGCGTCGCGGTCTTCGATACCCGTGGCTGGGATACCCACGCCAACGAGGGCGGGGCCCAGGGCCAGCTCGGCCAGCGTCTCGGCGCCCTCGACGGGGGGCTGCGGGCGCTGAAGGAGGGGCTGGGACCGGTCTGGCGGCACACGGCAGTGATGCTCGCCACGGAGTTCGGCCGCACGGCTGCCGTCAATGGCACGCGTGGCACCGACCATGGCACGGCGACGGCGGCGTTCCTGCTCGGCGGCGCAGTGCGCGGCGGGCGCGTGGTGGCCGACTGGCCGGGCCTGGCGGCCAGGAACCTCTACCAGCAGCGCGATCTCGCCGTGACGCTCGACCTGCGCGCGGTGCTGAAGGCGGTGCTGCAGGAGCACCTGGGAGTGCCCGGCCCCGAACTCGAGCGGACGGTGTTCCCGGAGAGCGGCGCGGCCCCGGCGCTCAGGGACCTGATCCGCGCCTGACCGGGGCGGCGCGCCCGCCTGGCCTCAGGCCTGCGGGCGGGCGCCGCTGGCGCGCCGCGCCGGCATGATCACGGCCAGCAGCAGGGCGAGGACGAAGGCACCGAGCACCATGCCCATCTCGAGGGCGTACTCCTGCGGCTTCGACCAGAACTCGTCGTAGAGACCCCACTCGTGGGCGAACTCCACGGCGGTCCAGAAGATGCCTGCCGTCGGGATCGCGTAGCGCACGCCCGCCAGCACGCGCGTGAAGCGCGCCAGCCGCATCAGCAGGTAGAAGGTCCAGGCGATGAAGCCGAAGCCGGCGACATAGGTCATGGGGTGGTGCGAGCCGACGAAGCGCGTGTCGACGAGGAACAGCGACACGGCGTAGCAGAACCAGATGACGTAGAGCACTTCCAGGAAGGTGATGCGGGCGAAGTTGCGGTCGGCCGCGGTCGCCGGCTTGCCGGCATCGTAGCGTGTCACGCGCTGGATCCAGCGGAAGGCATTGCAGCGGGTGTCGCGGTTGAAGACGAAGAAGGGCAGGGTGGCCATCAGCAGGCCGACGGTCGCCTGCACGAACAACAGGCTCGGTGACAGCACGCGCTCGCCGTTGACCATCAACGGGCCCATGTTCATGTACTCGGGATTGAAGCGGAACGACAGCTCGATCCAGCCGGTCCAGACCAGGTGGCCGGCGATGAAGCCGAACCAGGTGCCGAGCGCCTCGGAGTTGCGCGCCGAGGCGAAGATCACCATGGCGATGGCGATGGCGCCGATGCCGATGCTGATCGCCGTCTCGTGGCCCGGCGGAAACTCCTCCATCACCAGCGACAGCAGGCTGTGCATGATCGGCACGATGCCGAGCACGGCGACGAAAGCGAAGGCGCCGACGAAGGGCGGCTGGTAGAAGCGGGACAGCATCCCGCCTGCAGGGACCACACGGTCCTGTTGCAACTCTGCGCTCATGCTGGTTCTCCCGTTGGCCTTGCGATCGGGCGCCGGGCCGCCCACCTCGTCCCGGCGATTGTAGCAACCCCGGCCCTGCGCCGGCGAGCGGCCGGACCGGGTCGGTCAACGCCATTCCCGGAGCCGCGTTTCTGGATGTCGGGCGGGCGTGGCTCCTCGTGGCCGACCCGGGTACCGCATCCAAGTTGACAATATGGAGTCCACCACATGAAAGCGATGATCAGGACGGGGTTGCTGCTGGGCGCATTCGCGGCGGCCGGTGCATTCGCCGCAGACGGCGCGGGTGTCGTCCAGCGCGACGTCAACCAGCAGAACCGCATCTCGGCTGGCCTGGAGAGCGGCCAGCTCACCACGCGCGAGGCGGCCAGCCTCGAGCACAAGGAGGCTGTCGTCGACCGCATGGAGGCGCGCAGCATGAAGGATGGCGAGCTGACCGCCGGCGAGTCGGCGAAGCTCGACAAGGCGCAGGACCATCTGAGCCAGTCGATCAGGACCCAGAAGCACGACGGGCAGACCGGCAATCCCGACTCGGCTTCCGCCGAGCGCATGCAGGCCAGTGTGCAACGCAGTGCCAACCAGGAGATGCGTATCCAGCAGGGACTGGAGTCGGGCAGCCTGTCCGGCCAGGAGGCGGCACGCCTCGAGCACGGTCAGGCGAAAGCCAATTATCGCCAGGCCCGTGCCGGCGCCGACGGCCATGTCGGTGCGGCCGAGAGCCACGGACTGCAGCATCAGCAGACCCGCCAGAGCGCTCGCATCCATCAGAAGAAGCACAACTGACCCGCGGCAGCTGGCTGCGGCCGCATGGCTCGGCGCTGCGGCATAGCGCCACGGGGCCCTAGCCGAGGCTGCGGCCGCATGCCATGATCGGCAGCGTGTGGAGGCCCGGCATCGCGAGGTGCCGGGCCTCTGCCACATCCACCCCTCACGTCACCGACCGGAGTCCGACATGCCTGACAAGCCGACCTCCACCGCCGCGCTCCGCGGCTTCACGCTGTTTGCCGCCTCGCTGGCCCTGGGCGCGACCGCCGCGCTGGCCGCCGATGCGCCGGGCAAGGAACTGCCCGTGCGCCTGATCCCGAATGTGCCGAAGAATGCCGAGGCCTACTATGGCCCGGACAGCCTGCACGTCATCGCGCAGACGCAGGATCCCAAGGCCCTGCACGCCGAAGGCCGCGAGACCGGTGCCCTGACCTACACCTTCACCGACACCGGCACCGAGGTGAAGCGCATCAATGACAAGGGCCAGGACGCCTGTTCGTATTTCTTCCCCGACGGCAAGCGCCTGGTGTGGACCTCCACCCGCGATCACCTCGACATGCCGATCGGCAACTGGTCGGATTCCAATGACTATCCGCAGGGTGCCGAGCTCTACATCTCCGACCTCGACGGCAAGAACATCAAGCGGCTGACCAACAACAAGTGGTACGAGGCCGAGGTATCGGTGTCGCCGAACGGCCAGTGGATCGTCTTCGGCCGGCAGATCGACGGCAAGATGGACCTCTGGCGCATGCGCCCGGACGGCACAGGCGAGCAGCAGATCACCTTCACCGACGACTGGCAGGAGGGCGCACCCTTCTACCTGCCCGACAACGAGACCATCCTCTACCGCGCCTGGAAGCGCAGCGAGTACGGCAAGGTGAAGCCGACGCCGATGACGGTGTTTACCATCAAGCACGATGGCAGCAACCACACGGTGCGCACCTTCGACCGCGACATGAACTGGGCGCCGTATCCTGCCCCGGATGGCCGGCACTACGTGTTCGTGCGCATCATCGAGGGCAACAACTGGGAAGTCTTCCTCGGCGACCTGGCCGGCGGCGAGCCGCAGCGCCTGACCTTCAACGCGGGCTTCGATGGTTTCCCGTCGCTGTCGCCGGATGGCAAGAAGATGCTGTTCGCCCGCAGCACGGGCGGCGGCTTCATGTCGAACCTCTACACCCACGTCATGGACGTGTCCTCGCTGAACCTCGGTCCGGCGAACTACAAGGGCGTGCCCGGCATCACGCCACCGAAGGAGTAGCCTGATGGCGGCGCGGGACCCTGGAACATCACGGTCCCGCGCCGCGCGGGTGCCTGCGCTGATCCTGGCGTTCGCGGGCGTTCTGGCCGCGGCGGGAGCCGTCGCGGAGCGCCCGCGGACCTACGCCATCACCGGCGCGCGCATCGTCACCGCGCCGGGCGCGGTCATCGCCCGGGGCAACCTGGTGCTGCGCGATGGCCTCATCGAGGCCGTGGGCGCCGGTGTCGCGGTGCCCGCCGATGCCGAGGTCATCGAGGCCGAGGCCGGCTGGAGCGTCTACCCCGCGCTCATCGACGCGGCCTCCACGGTCGGTCTGGACACCGAAGCCCCGGCTGCCGCCCGCGGCCGCCCCGGCGAGGAGCCACCGCGCACCGGCTCGCCGCATGAGCTGAAGGCCGTGCATCCCGAGGCGGCGGTCGTCGACCAGCTCGACACCCGGCACACGAGCGTCGCACGCCACCGCGAGATGGGCTTCGGCGCGGCGCAGGTGCTGCCGCTGAAGGGCGTGTTCCGCGGCGAGTCAGCCGTCCTGATGCTGCGTGACGGGCCCGCGGCCGAACTCATCCTTAACCCGCACCTGTTCCAGGTGGCGGCGCTCGAGACCGCGAGCTTCATGTCGGGCCAGTACCCGTCTTCCAAGTTCGGCGCCGTGGCAACCGTGCGCCAGGCGCTGCTCGATGCCCGGGGCGCCGGCGAATGGCGCGCCCGCTGGATGGCGGATCCCTCCGGCCTGGCACCGCCGGAGTTCCGGGCTTCCGATGCGGCGCTGCTCGAGGTGCTGGGCGGCGAACGCCCGCTGGCCTGGGTGGCGCTGAGCGCTCTCGACCCGGGGCGCTTCGCCGGCATCGCCAGCGAGTTCGGCCTCGAGGGCGGCATGGTGGTCGCGCGCGGCCTGGGCGACCGGGCGGCGGACCTCGCTGCCGCGCACATGCCGGTGCTGCTGCCGCTGGAAATGCCGGCGAAGCCGGAACTCGGCACCGACGCCGACGTCTTCGAAGCCAGCCTCGATGAGCTGCAGTCATACCTCGATGCGCCACGCCTGCCCGGCACCCTGAGGAAGGCGGGCGTCGACGTCGCGTTCGTCACCGCCGGCATGAAGAATCCCCGGCGCTTCACCGAGAATCTCGCCGCACTGGTCAAGGCCGGGCTGTCGCCGGACGAGGCGCTCGCCGGTGTCACCACCACGCCGGCGCGGCTGCTCGGCCTGTCGCGCGTGCTCGGCACCCTGGAGCCCGGCAAGCAGGCGAACGTCATGGTCGTCGCCGGCGATCTGTTCGACGGCAAGGCCGTGGTGCGCCACCTCTTCGTGCAGGGTCATCACCAGCTGTTCGAGGGCGAGAAGCCGGCGGGTGATCCCTCTGCCGTCGTCGATCCGCGGGGCCGATGGACCGTCAGCACCGAGGTGATGGGCCGGACAGCGGAATCCAGCTGGACGATCGCCGGCGAGCGCGAGGCCTGGACGGGCTTCAGCGAGAGCGCCCGCGCCGGCAGGCGCGATTTCAGCAGCGTGGTCCTCAAGGGCAACGCCCTCACCGTGGTCAGCCCGGGCCAGGGCGGCGAGATGAAGGTCACCGTCGTCATCGACGGCGATGCATTCAAGGGGGAGTCCACCATGAGCTCGGAACGCGGCTCGGTCACGATGAAGCTCGAGGGCCGGCGAGCGGCCGCTCCGCAGGGGAGCAAGCCATGAGGGGCCTGCGCAGGACAGCCGCCGTTGCCATCGCCGCGGTCGCCGCAGGCGCAGCGCATGCCGACATGAGCCTCGAGCAGGCACTCGCCGTCCATGCCTTTCCAGCCCCCCCGGCGACGCCCGCGCAGGTGCTGGTGCGCAATGCCACCGTCTGGACGCAGACCGGCGACGGCATCCTCGAAGGGGCGGACGTGCTGGTGGAGAACGGCAGGATCAGGGCGGTGGGTCGCGGCCTCAGGGCCGGCGCCGGCGCCCTGGTGGTGGACGGCACCGGGCGCCACCTCACGCCGGGCATCATCGACGCCCACAGCCACAGCGCCACGGAGACGATGGACCTCAACGAGGGCGTCAACAGCATCAGCGCCGAGGTGCGCGTGAGCGATGTGCTCGATCCGCGCTCGCACGAGATCTACCTGCAGCTCGCCGGCGGTGTCACCACCGCCCACGTGCTGCACGGCTCGGCCAATGCCATCGGCGGCCAGAACGCGCTCATCAAGTACCGCTGGGGCGTGACGCAGCCCGGTGAACTGCTGTTCGGCGGGGCCCCGCCCACCATCAAGTTCGCGCTTGGCGAGAACCCGACGCACGCCGCGTTCAAGAGCGGCATGCCCGGGCAGAAGCTGCGCTACCCGGCGACGCGCATGGGCGTGGCGGCGCTGCTGCGCGCGAGCTTCGCCGAGGCCGCGCAGTATCGCGACGAATGGCGCCGCTACGATGCACTGTCGAAGCGCCAGCGCGAGCACACGGTGCCGCCGCGGCGCGACCTGCGCATGGACGCCATCGTCGAGGTCCTGGACGGCCGCCGCCAGGTGCACTCGCACAGCTACCGCGCCGACGAGATCCTCATGCTGATGCGCGTGGCGGAGGAGGCGGGCATCCGCATCCGCGCCTTCCACCACGTGCTGGAGGGCTACCGCGTGGCCGACGAGCTGGTCGCGCACGGTGCCGGCGCCTCCACCTTCTCCGACTGGTGGGGTTTCAAGGCCGAGGCCTACGACGCCATTCCCTACAATGCGGCGCTGATGGCCGAGCGCGGCGTGCTGGTCAGCCTCAATTCCGACAACGCCGACCTCGCGCGCCGGCTGAACCTCGAGGCCGCGAAGACCATCCACTACGGCGGCGTGGAGCGGCAGCGGGCACTCGACATGGTGACGCTCAACCCCGCGCTCCAGCTCGGCATCGCCGACCGCGTCGGCTCGATCGCTGCCGGCAAGGACGGCGATTTCGTCGTCTGGAGCGGTGACCCGCTGAGCGTGTACTCGGTGGCCGACCTGACCTTCGTCGATGGCAAGCTGCGCTTCAGCCGCGAGGCCGACCTGGCGCACCGCGCGGAGGTGGCCGAGGCCCACGCCCGGCTTGCGGCCGAGCTGGGCGCGAAGCCCGCGACCGCGGCGCCGCCTGCCGGCACGGCGGCCAACCCGCCGGCCCCGGCGGAACGCTACCGCTATGCCGCCGATGCGCCTGCGGACATCGTGGCGATCACCGGCGCCACGGTGCATACGCTGGAGGGGCCAGCCATCGCCGACGGCGTCGTCGTCTTCTCCGGCGGGCGCATCACCGCGGTCGGCGGACCGGATACCGCGATCCCCGCGGGTGCCGGGCGCGTGGACGCCACCGGCAAGCACCTCTGGCCGGGGCTCATCCACACCAACAGCGTGCTCGGCATCAGCGAGATCGACTCCGTGCCCGGCACCGTGGATGTCAGCGAGACCGGCGACATCAACGCCGACGCCGATGTGTCGCCGGCGGTCAACGCCGCGAGCCGTCACTTCCCGGTGGCGCGTTCGGGCGGCATCACCCATGCGGTCGTCGTGCCCTCGGGCGGCATCGTCGCCGGCACCACCAGCGTGCTGCGCACCGATGGCTGGACCTGGGAGGAGATGACCGCGGTGCGCCAGCAGGCGCTGGTGCTGCGCTGGCCGGACCCGGTGCCGCCGCAGTACGCCATCTTCCTCGGCGGCCAGAAGAACCTCGCCGAGCGCAGGAAGGAATCCGACGAGCGCATCGCGGAACTGGACAGGCTGCTCGACAGCGCGGCCGCCTATGGGCGCGCCAGGGAGCGCGCCGGGAAATCCGCCAGGCCGCCCGAGTACGACCCGCAGCTCGAGGCACTGCTGCCCGTGCTGCGCGGCGAGCGCCCGCTGTGGGCGACGGCGCGCGAGAAGCATGCCATCGAGGCGGCGGTGGGGCTGGCAGCGAAGCGCGGCCTGCGCCTGGTGATCACCGACGGGCGCGATGCCTACCTCGTCGCCGACCTGCTGGCGAAGCACAAGGTACCGGTGGTCCTGACCAATATCGTCGGCGAGCCGCCGCGGGCGGATGACCCCTACGACGTGCTGTATTCCATGCCGGCGAAGCTCGAGGCCGCCGGCGTCACCTTCGCGATCGCCAGCACCACGCGCACCGGCGGCTCGGCCAATGCGCGCAACATCACGCTATTCGCCGGCATCGCCGCCGCCCATGGGCTCGATCGCGAGGCGGCCTACCGCTCCATCACGCTCTACCCGGCGCGCATCCTCGGCCTGGACAAGGTCCTCGGCTCGATCGCCCCGGGCAAGAGCGCGAGCATGGTGCTGACCGACGGCGACATCCTCGAGCCGTCGACCAGCATCGAGCAGGTGTGGATCGACGGCCTGCGTCCGTCCATGGACGACGACCAGAAGGCGTTCTACCGCAAGTGGCGTGCGCGGCCGAAGCCCGCCTCACCGGGTGCGACGGCGAGCGCCACGCCGGTGCGGCGGTAGGGCGCGGCCGCCTACCAGGGCGCCGGCTCGCCGGTGTGGCGGATGAAGGTGCCGGTCTTCGAGAGATCGTAGCCGTCGATCACCTTGATCACCGCGCTCGCGCTCTGCTGCGGCGTGATCATGATCGGCAGGTCCAGGCCCTTGGTGAAGTCGTCCTTGACGAAGCCGGGTGACACCAGCCCGACGGTGATGCCCTTCGGCTTGAGGTCGAGGGAGAGCGAACGCATCACCATGTTCAGCGCGGCCTTGCTGGAGCGGTAGAAGTAACCGCCGCCGCGTGTCTTCACCGAGCCGATCGAGCCCTCGGTGCTGGTGATGTTGATGATCTTCTTCTGCTGGCTGGCCGCGACGTTCGGCAGGAAGGCTTCCGCCATCTTCAGCGGGCCGATGACGTTGGTGGCGTGCACCTTGTCGTAGGCGGCGTAATTCAGCTGGCCGAAGCTCCCCATCTCGTCGGCGCCGGATATGCCGGCGTTGTTGAGCAGCACGTCGATCGGCCGGCCCTTGTACCTGGCGGCGAGCGCATCGATGCCGGCGAGGTCGGTGACGTCGAGGGCCTCCAGCGTGACGTTCGGGTGGCTGCCGGCGATCTCCTTCAGGGCCGCGGAGCTGCCGGGGTTGCGCGCGGTGGCGATGACGTTCCAGCCGCGCTCCGCGTACTGGCGCGCGAGTTCCAGGCCGATACCGCGGCTGGCACCGGTGATGAGCACGGTCGGGGCATCCGCGGCCTGGGTACCTGCACCGTGCAGGGCGGTGATGGCCAGGAGTGTCGGCAGGATTTTCGTGCGTGGCATGAGCAGGGTTCCTTGTTGTCAGCGTGGGCGGTTCGCGTGCAGCTGTTCGAGGGGCACGTAGTCGAAGCCGAAATGCCGCGGCCCGAGCAGGGCGATGGCTGCCGGTGTGCGCCACATCGCGTGTGCGGGGAAGCCGACCAGCACCACATCCGCACCCGGGTCGTAGCCACCGAGCTTCGGCGACAGCATCGCCTCGCCGGTTGCCGGATCAAGCGGTGCAATGAGATCGGGTGACATGGCATCAGGCCGGTCGTCGAACCAGCCGACGATATTCTCGTTCTTGACCCAGAGACGATAGCGGTGGCCCTGGAACGTGCCGCTGCCCTGGATTTCCACGTCCCACCAGTCGAAGCCGCGATCCTCGCGGTTCACGGCCCGGGTGACGTTGCCGCGGAACAGGTACAGGCCATGCGTCACCCCGAGCAGGGCGGCGACGGGATCGGCGCCGCGCGCACGGGCTTCACGCACGCTGCGGCCCATGAGGATCTCCCGCGACAGGACGCCAGGGATCAGGGCGCGCTTCGCGTCCCGGCCCGCCATGACCGTGCTGGCGGTGATGACGCTGCCGGCACTGCCGACCGCCATGCTCCGGCCGATGTCCTCGAGCCGCGCTGCGTCGATCGCCTTCTCCACGAGGACGACATCACCCCACAGGCTTACCAGCGCGGCCGGCGTCGCCGTGACACCGTTGACGTAGGCCACCGACTGCGCCAATTCCGGCACCGCGCGGCCCGTGGGGCAGGCATCGACCACCGGCAGGCCTGCCGCCATGGCTGCCTGGAACGCCGCGGCGGTGGCCTCCGCGGCCTCCGCGCGCACCACCGCATCGAGCCGGTGGCCGGTCTGTCGCTCGAGGGCTTCCATGGCGAGGCGCATGCCATCGGTTGCCGGCACCACGGGGGTACCCTGCTGCTTCATGCGCTCGGCGACATGGGTCCAGGCACCGCCACCACCGATTCGGCCGCCGGCTTCGGCGAGCGTCCAGTCGTCCGGCACGTCTTCCAGGGCGATGAGGCGGAACGGCTTGCCCTCGGCGAGCAGCTTGCGTACCGCGCCCTCGATGAATGGCGCGACCGGCTTGACCCGGCCACGTGTACCGTCGATGGCCGCGCCGGCCATGAGGTCCCACACTTCCTGTTCGCTCAGGGTGCGGATCGGCGGCGCTGCAGCAGCAGGCAGCGAGGCGCAGGCGAGCACGAGGCCTGCCAGCCATGGTGCCGTGGCGCTGCGCATGAGCCTGCCTCCCCTTGCATCCGGTCGCCGGCGCCGAGTATATCCCGGCGTGACCTTGCCGGTGGCTGCGGTGTAATGTGCGCTGGCAACGACTCTCCCGGAAGATTCCGTGCTGATCTACGACGCCCACAGTCCCGCCCCCCGCTGCCTGCGCATGTTCCTGCTGGAGAAGCGGCTGCGCCTGCCGGCGGTGACGATCGACGTGATGACGGGCGAGAACCGCGCGCCGGATTTCCTCGCGGTCAATGCCGCCGGCCAGACCCCGGCGCTGCGCCTGGACGATGGCAGCACGCTGGCGGAGGCGGTGGCGATCGCCGAGTACCTCGAGGAGCTGCATCCCGCGCCGGCGCTGATCGGCAGCACGGCCGCGGAGCGTGGCCTGACGCGGCAGTGGTGGCGCCGGGTGGAACTCAACATCACCGAGTTCATCCACAACGCCTACCACTACGGCGAGGGGCTGGCGCGCTTCCAGCCGCGCATCCCGGTGGTGCCGGAGGCGGCAGCCGGCCTGAAGCGGGTGGCACAGGACCGTCTTTGCTGGCTGGATGGCCTGTTCGGTGCCGGCCCCTATCTCTGCGGCGAGCGTTTCAGCGCCGCCGACATCTGGCTGTACGTCTGGCTGGACTTCGGCCTTGCGGTGAACCAGCCCTTCGACCGCGGGCTGCCGCGGATCGGCCCCTGGTTCGAGCGCGTGGCCGCGCGACCCAGCGCGGCCGCCAGCCGTGAGCTCCTGCGATCGCAGCTGACCTGAATCAACCACCGCCGCGCGCCGCGCGGCGACACTGTACGCAGCGCAACCGGAGCCCCATCATGGCAACCCGCTACACCGGCCTTTCGGCCAGCATCCTCGACGCCGTCGGCGACACGCCGCTCCTGGAGATCGACGGCGTTTTCGCCAAGTGCGAGTTCCTCAACCCATCGGGCTCGATCAAGGCGCGGATCGCCAAATACATCATCGAGCGGGCGGAGGAGACCGGCGCCATCAAGCCCGGCGACACCATTGTCGAGGCCACCAGCGGCAACACCGGCAATGCCTTCGCGATGGTGGCCGCGGTGAAGGGCTACCGCATGATCGTGGTGATGCCCGAGGGGCTGTCCAGCGAGCGCGTGGCCATCTCGCGCGCCTATGGCGCCGAGGTCCTGTTCTGCGGCACCTTCCACGTCAACGATGCGCTGGAGCGGGCGCGGCAGCTCGGCCGCCAGCCGGGGTTCTTCTTTCCCGGCCAGTTCGAGTCGGAATGGAATGTCGACGAGAACCGCGAGATCCTCGGCCCGGAGATCCTCGCCCAGCTGCCGGACGGCCGGGTGCCGGATGCCTTCGTGCACGGTGTCGGCACCGGTGGCACCCTGGTCGGTGTCGGCCAGGCCTTCCGCAGGGTGAATCCGTCGGTGCGCCTGTTCGCGATGGAGCCGGCGGAATCGCGCACGATCCTCTGCGGCGAGGTGGCGCTGCACCAGATCGAGGGCATCTCCGACGGTTTCGTGCCGGGAATCTTCGCCCACCACCGCGACCTCATCAACGACACGCTCGGCGTGTCGAGCAGCGATGCCGTGGCGGAGATGCGCAAGCTGGCGCGCACGCGCGGCCTGTTCTGCGGCCCGAGCTCCGGCGCGCACCTGCTGGCGGCGCGGCGCATCCGCGAGCGCTTCCCGCAGCTGAAGACCGTGGTGACGATCCTCGACGACAAGGGCGAGAAGTACCTGCACGACTTCTTCATGCACCCGGCGCCCGGCGCGGACAGCCCGGTGCCGTTCCACTAGCGGCGGGTCAGCCGCCGGGTGCCTGGCCGCCGAATACCCGGTCCAGGAAGTCGTAGGCGAGGCGCCAGGCCTCGTCCATCTGCGGGCGCGGATAGCCGTGCTGGCCATCGTGGATGACGTGGAAGCTGAAGTTCTTCCGGCCCGCCTTCTCCAGGGCCTCGGCCATCCAGGCGGATTCCCGGATGCTGACGATCGCGTCCTTGTCGCCATGCAGGATCAGCAGCGGCGGACCGCTGGCCGTCGCCAGGTAGCGGGGTGAGCGGGCGCGGTAGAGTTCGGGCGCCTCGTCGATGCTCCTGCCGACCATGCGCGCGAAGACCTCGCGGTCACCGGGCTCGGCATTGGGGTTCTCGCCCGGGCTGGCCGTGAGCCGCCAGACGAGGTCCGTTGGCCCGAAGAAATCCACGCCTGCCGCAAACCGCTCCGGTGCCCGCGCCAGGGCCATCAAGGTGTTGTAGCCCCCGTGGCTCTCGCCGATGATGGCGATGCGCTGCGCGTCCACGCCGGGCATGGCGGCAAGGAAATCGCGGGCGGCCAGCATGTCGTCGATTTCCCTGCCGCCGTAGTCCGCCGCGTCGTGGAACTCCATGGTGTAGCCCGAGCTGCTGCGATAGTCGGGGGCGAGCACGACGTAGCCGCGCCGCACGAACTCCGCGAGGCGCGGCACCATGCGCGAGCGGAATTGCCCGTGCTGGCCACCATGGGCATAGATGACGGCGGGCACCTTGCCGGCCGGCATGGCCAGCGGCTTGAAGAGGTAGGCGGGAATCCGCAGGCCGTCCGTGCTCGCATAGTCGAGCTTGCGGTAATCGAGCACGCCCCTGGCGGCGAGTTCGACCTGCAGGTCATCGATCTGCTTCAGCAGACGGCCCTTCTCCCATCGCTCGGCGTCCTGCTGCTGCGCCCAGAGCCGCTTGAGCTCGGCCGGATCATCGGTTGCCGGGACGGGCGCCGCGACGGGCTCCGGCGCGGGCTGGCCGCCCGCGGGCAGCACGACCCAGGTTGACACCGCCAGCAGCGTGCCGGCGGCGAGTGCCTTGCTGCGCATGACGGGCGTCCCGGGCTCAGTCGCCCTGTTGCTCGCTTTCCTGCGCCGCCGCACCGCTTCCCTGGCTGCGCGGCCTGGCCTGGTGGCGCTTGGTCTTGCCATGGCGCTTGCCGGCATATTCCTCGAGCTGGCGCCGTGCCGCGCGGAAGGCATCGCTCACGGCGACATAGGGGTCTTCATGGCGCGGGTCGCGCTCCGGGTTGCGGGTCACGACGAGTTCTTCTCCCGGCACGACCAGCCGGATATGCACGGTGAACAGGTTGCCCTGCCGGTGATGCTGGTGGCGCGATTCCAGGCTGACCTGGCAACCGATCAGGCCATCGTAGAACTGCTCGAGCTTCTGTACGTGCTCGCGGATGGTGAATTCCATCGCCGCTGAAGGATCGGTGCCGTGAAACCTGACTTGCAGGGCCGTCTGCATGGGGGCCTCCTTCTTGCTGTCACATGCGCTGAACCATTGCCTTCCTTATAGCTCCGGCAGCCGTTGCGCGTCCATCTGCCAGGGCACGCAAACCGGAGCTGCCGGTACGTCACCCGCCGGGGGAGCTGGCCCTGGCATCGAGCCAGGCGCGCACGTCGCGCCCGGTCGCCTCACCGGCTTCCTCGACGGCCATGTGGCCGACGCCGGGGTATTCGATGAATTTCACCGCAGGTGCGTTCCCCAGAAGCTGCAGGAACTGCTGCGCCTGGCGGATCGGCGCCGTGGAATCGGCTTCGCCCCAGAGCAGCAGGACGGGTGCGCGGATGCTGCGGATGACGGCCTCGACATCGCCGGCCCGGTATTGCGACAGGCGGTCCAGCTGGGCCTGCCGCTGGCCCTCCCGCATCCACAGGTCGTACCAGCGGTCGATCAGCCCATCGCTGACCTTCGAGGGATCGCCGAAGCCGCTCCTCAGCATGGCGGCCGGCAGCGCCCTGGGCAGGATGTACTCCAGCAGGTAGGCGGCCTTGGGCACACCGCCCTGGCGCGTCATCTCCCTGCCCTCCAGCGTTCCCGGATTCAACAGAATGAGTCCGGTCACCCGCTCGGGATGCGCTGCAGCGTAATGAATGGCGACCGTGCCGCCCAGCGACGTGCCGCCGATGCTGAAACGCCGCAGGCCCAGTGCATCGATGAGTCGCGCCGTCAGGGCCAGCGTGCGTTCCTGGCTGTAGTCGCCGGTCGGATCCGGGCCGGTCAGGCCGTGGCTCGTCAGGTCGAAGCGCACCACCCGGTAGTGATCCTCGAGCGCGGCCACCCAGGGATCCCAGTCGATCAGGCTGGAGAAGTTGCCGTGGATCAGCACCACGGCAGGGCCGCTGCCCTGGTCGCGGTAGTGGATGCGGACGCCATCGATGTGGATGAACTTCGACGCCGGGCTGGTGTAGCGGGCCTCCAGCGTGGCGGCAGGAATGTCGCGGTAGGCCCACAGGGCCGTGGCCAGGGCGGCGACAGCGAGGGCCAGGATGGCTGCCAGGACTTTCATGCGTTCGGGAGCGTGCTCCTCGGTGGTTGGGTCCAGTCTATGCCGCAAGCCTGCCCGGCCGCCATGCACGACGTCCGCCACCGGCATGGCGCGGCCCTCGCGCCATTTGACCACGGCAGCGCAAAAGCATACCGTGGCGCCCGGCGCATCGGCGGCTGCCTGCCGCGGCGCGCCGGACTATCAATAACCTGGAGTGTTCATTAAGTGGCTACCGGTACTGTGAAGTGGTTCAACGCCCAGAAGGGCTTCGGTTTCATCCAGCCGTCGGACGGCTCGAAGGATGTGTTCGTGCATATCAGCGCCGTGCAGGCTGCTGGCCTGGCGACGCTCAACGAGGGCCAGAAGGTCAGCTTCGACGTCCTGACGGAGCGGGGCAAGCCCGCAGCAGGCAACCTGAAGGCTGCCTGAGGTTTCGCAGCGGCGTGCGCCAGCGCGCCGCATCGGGACTTCGAACCCTGGCCAGGGAAGTTGTGCGAACAACCCCTGACAGGGGCAGATGAATGAAGCCCCGCCAGCGATGGCGGGGCTTTTTTTCGGTCGCCATGCACTCCGGTACGGTGCCTTCCACTCCCGCCTCCGGCCCCGCCAGCCCTCGCCTGGTCCTGTGGATCGTGGCGATCGGCATGTTCATGCAGCTGCTGGACTCGACCATCGTCAACACCGCGCTGCCGGCGATGGCGCGCAGCCTCGGGGAGAGCCCGCTGCGCATGCACGCGGTGGTGGTGTCCTACGCCCTCACCATGGCGGTGGTCATCCCCGCCACCGGCTGGCTGGCCGACCGCTTCGGCACCCGGCGCATCTACATGCTGGCCATCGGCCTGTTCATGCTCGGCTCGCTCGCCTGCGCCGCATCCGCCAGTCTCGGCCAGCTGGTTGCCGCGCGCGTGCTGCAGGGCGTGGGCGGCGCCATGCTGATGCCGGTGGGCCGGCTGGTGGTGCTGCGCGCATTCCCCGGGGAGCTGTTCCTCGCGGCCATCAGCTTCGTCGCCATTCCAGCGCTGGTCGGGCCGCTGCTCGGCCCGACACTGGGCGGCTGGCTGGTGGAGGTGGCCTCCTGGCACTGGATCTTCCTGATCAACCTGCCCGTGGGCCTCGCCGGCCTGCTGGCCACCCGGCGCTACATTCCCAATTTCACCGCGGCCAGCGGCCGTTTCGACCTCGCCGGCTACCTGATGCTGGCGTTCGCCATGGTCAGTGTCTCGCTGGCGCTCGATGGCCTGGGCGGCCTGGGCTGGGCGCATACGCTGCTGGTGCTGCTGATGATCCTGGGCCTGGCGGCGCTCGCCGCGTACTGGCTGCACGCGCTGCGCAGCCCGGCGCCGATCTTCACCCCGGACCTGTTCACGGTGCAGAGCTACCGGGTGGGCCTGCTGGGGAACCTGTTCTCGCGCATCGGCTCGGGCGCCATGCCCTACCTGCTGCCGCTGCTGCTGCAGCTGACCCTGGGCTACTCGCCTGCCGAGGCCGGCATGCTGATGCTGCCGGTCGCGCTGGCCAGCATGGGCGCCAAGCGCGTGACCACGGCCGTCATCACCCGCCACGGCTATCGCCAGGTGCTGATCGGCAACACGCTGCTGCTCGGCGCGACGATCGCCGGCTTCGCGCTGATGGCACCGGGGCAGCCGCTGTGGCTGCGGATCGTCCAGCTCGGCATCTTCGGTGCCGTCAATTCCTTCCAGTTCACCGCCATGAACGCCGTGACGCTCAAGGACCTGGCACCCGCGCGTGCGGGCAGCGGCAACAGCCTGTTCTCCGTGGTGCAGATGCTCGGCATGAGCCTGGGCGTGACCTGCGCCGCGGCGCTGCTGGCCGCCTTCGGCAGCTGGCTGGGTGCCGGCGAGGGCAGCCAGGCGCTGCCGGCGTTCCGCGCCACCGTCATCGCCATCGGCCTGATGACCATGGGATCGGCCGTCATCTTCTGGCAGCTGCGTGACGAGGGTCCGGCCGAACTGCCGGATGGCGGCATCGTCGCCGACGCCTGAGGGCGGGCCGCCTACGGCCGCTGTTCCAGGATCCGGTCGAACAGGCCGCCATCGTCGAAGTGGCGTGCCTGGACCGCCTGCCAGCCGCCGAAATCCCTGATGGTGAGCAGGCGGATCTCCGGGAACTGCCGGGCATGCCTGGCCGCCACCTCCGGCAGCCGCGGGCGGAAATGATGATCGGCGATGATCTCCTGGGCCTCGGGCGAGTACAGGTACTCGAGGTATGCCCGCGCCAGCGCGGCCGTGCCGTGCCGCCGGGCATTGCGCTCCACCACGGCCACCGGCGGCTCCGCCAGCACGCTCACCGACGGCATGACGATCTCGAAGCGGTTGGTGCCGAGTTCGTCGCGGGCGAGCAGGGCCTCGCTCTCCCAGGCCAGCAGGACATCGCCGATGCCCCGTTGCACGAAGGTCATGGTCGAGGCGCGGGCGCCGGTGTCGAGCACCGGCACCCTGGCGAACAGCGCCCTGACGAACGCCAGCGCGGCGGCCTCGTCGCCCCGGTTCTTCTCCAGGGCGTAGCCCCAGGCGGCGAGGTAGTTCCAGCGTGCGCCGCCTGAGGTCTTGGGATTGGGCGTGATGACCTTCAGCCCCGGCCGCAGCAGGTCGTCCCAGTCACGGATGTTCTTCGGGTTGCCCTTGCGGACCAGCAGCACGATGACCGAGGTGTAGGGCGAGCTGTGGTCCGGCAGCCGCGCCTGCCAGTCGACCGGCAGGCGCCCGGAACGTTGCGCAATGGCGTCGATGTCATAGGCGAGCGCCAGCGTCACCACGTCGGCGGGCAGGCCATCGATCACCGATCGGGCCTGGCGGCCGGAGCCGCCGTGCGAGCGCTGGATGCGCACTTCCTGTCCCGTGGCGGCGAGCCAGTGCGCGGCGAACAACCGGTCGTAGGCGAGGTAGAGCTCGCGCGTCGCATCGTATGACACATTGAGCAGGCGCGCCGTCTCCGCGCCCCGGGCCGGCGTGGCCACGCAGGCCATGGCGAAGAGTGCCGTGACTATCCGGCCGGGCTTCATGGTTGCGGATCTGCTTTCCTGGAGGCGCGCGGGCGCCGGGCTGCGGCGTGGCCGCCACGATGCGGCCGCCGGCCGATGGCTGTCAACGCAGGTGATGCGGCGGTGAGGCCACGGATAGCGCGAACTGCCGCCTGGCCGGCATTGTCACCGCTTTGTTACTGGCGCGAGACTGCTTTCGTGACTGCGCGCGCCTACCATGCGCAGCAAGAGGGCACGATGTCGATCCGCTTCGAACAGGTCACCAAGCGCTACCGCGGCGTGCCCGTGGTCAACGACGTCACGCTCGAGGTGGCCAAGGGCGAGTTCTTCGTGCTGCTGGGTGCCAGCGGCAGCGGCAAGAGCACGCTCCTGCGCGGCATTGCCGGCCTGACCGACATCGACCACGGGCGCATCGCGCTGCATGGCCGTGACGTCACCTTCGTCAACCCGCGTGACCGCGGGGTCGGCTTCGTGTTCCAGCACTATGCCCTGTTCCGCAACATGAGCATCGCGGACAACATCGAGTTCGCCCTGCGCATCCGCGGCGTGCCGGCCGCGCGCCGGCGCGAGCGGCGGCGCGAGCTGCTGCGGCTGGTGGCACTGGAAGGCATGGACGAGAGGCTGCCGTCGCAGCTGTCCGGCGGCCAGCAGCAGCGCGTGGCCGTGGCGCGGGCGCTGGCCCACGAACCCGGCGTATTGCTGCTCGACGAGCCCTTCGGCGCGCTCGACGCCAAGATCCGCACCGAACTGCGGCGCACCGTGCGCGAGGTGCAGCGACGCCTCGGCACCACCACCATCCTGGTCACCCATGACCAGGAAGAGGCCTTCTCGCTGGCCGACCGCATCGGCGTCATGCACATGGGACGGCTGCTCGAGACCGGCGAGCCGCAGCAACTCTACCGGCAGCCGGCGACGCGCTTCGTCGCCACGTTCCTCGGTGCGGCGAACCTGCTGCTGGGCGAGGTGGCGGCTCCCTCCCGGGTGCGGGTCGGCCAGGCGCTGGTCAGCCATGCCGGCCAGGCGCGGCCCGATGCCGTGTCCAGCACCGAAGTGGTCACCGTGCTGCGCCCGGAGGATGTCGAACTCGCACGCCATCGCCAGGTGCTGGCGAATCCCTTCCTCGGCGAAGGCCAGGTGCTGGAAACCAGCTTTGGTGGCGGGGTAAGCCGGCTGCTGGTGCAGGTGGCCGCCGGCACGAACCTGCGCGCGGCGGCGCGGGTGGACGCGCAGGCGCATCCGGGTCTGGCTCCCGGCGCCTGCCTGCTGGAGGTGACCCGGACCGCGGCCGAGGCCATGGCCATGCCGCTGGCGGCCGGTGACGGCATCGCCCTCGGCGTGCGCCGCCTGCATGTGCTGCCCACGCCCGTGTCGAGCTTCCTGTTCCGCGCGCCGACCCGCGAGGCGGTGATGGAACTGCGCCACTCGCCGCTGGTGGCGCAGCTGGTGCAGAGCACGAGGGCCAACCTCAGCGAGACGATCGTCGCCGAGGAACAGCCCGGCACCGGCACATTGCGCGGGGCCGGAGTGGTGGTGGTGGACAACACCGGGCGCACGCCGGCGGAGATCGCCGGCCTGGTGGCGCACGGGGCCCGGCGCCTGCTGTGCGTGCCGCGCGGTGCGCAGCTGCCGCGCCGGGTGATCATCCATTGCCCGGACGACGCCCCGCTGGGAGAGGCCATGGGACTGGTCGCGAGCCTGGTGAGGCACATCAATGCCGAGGCCAGCTTCGTCAGTGTCACGCCGCGGGAAGCGGTGCCGGCGCAACGCACCCTGGCCCTGCGTCGCCTGCTCGACACGCGGGCGGAGGTCCGCGACAGCCATGGCCTCGACCTGCGCACGGAAGTGCTGGAGGGCGATGTCGGCGAGCAGCTGCGTGCGCTCGCATCCGGTCCGGAGCCGGCGCTGCTGGTCATGGGCATCGATGGCGACTGTGCCGAGATCGAGGCGGCGCTGTCGCGCGACCTCGGCTGGCTGTTCGACGCCGGTGCGCGCTGGCCGCTGCTGCTCTCCTATTCGGGCCCGCGCCCGGCCGCGCTGGCGGCGGTGCTGTAGGCATGGCACGGCGCTCCGGCGTGCAGGGCTGGCGCTGGCGCGAAGCCTCGGTGCTGCCCGGTTTCGGCCTCACGCTCGGCTACAGCGTGCTCTACCTGTCGCTGGTGGTGCTGTTGCCGATCGCGGCGCTGGTGCTCAAGGCGACCACGGCACCGCTGGAGCAGGTGCTGGGCACCCTGGGCGAGCCCCGCGTGCTGGCGGCGCTGCGCCTGTCCTTCGGCGCCGCCCTGCTGGCTGCCAGCATCAATGCGGTCTTCGGCCTGGTCGTGGCCTGGGTGCTGACGCGCTATGACTTTCCCGGCCGGCGCCTCCTCGATGCGCTGATCGACCTGCCATTCGCGCTGCCCACCGCGGTCTCGGGCATTGCCCTGGTCACGGTGTTCGCCGATGACGGCGTCATCGGCCACTGGCTGGCCGGGCTGGGTATCGAAGTGGCCTACACCTGGGTCGGCGTCACCGTGGCGCTGGTGCTGATCGGCATCCCGTTCGTGGTGCGCACCCTGCAGCCGGCGATCATGGCGCTGGATCCCGCGGTGGAGGAGGCCGCCATGTCGCTCGGTGCCAGCCGCTGGCACACGTTCCTGCGGGTGATCCTCCCGGCGATCCTGCCGGCCCTGCTGACCGGCTTCACGCTCGCCTTCGCGCGCGGCGTGGGCGAGTACGGCTCGGTGATCTTCATCGCCGGCAACATTCCGCTGCAGACCGAGATCATGCCGCTGCTCATCGTCATCAAGCTCGAGCAGTTCGACTACGTGGGTGCCGCCGTCCTCGGCTTCCTCATGCTGGTGCTGTCGTTCGTGATGCTGCTGGTCATCAACCTGCTGCAGGCCTGGCAGCGCCGGCGGCTGGGGCTGGGTGCCTGAGGTGGCCACGCCCGCCGTCTGGCTGGAGGAGCGCGGCCATGCCAACCGCTGGCGCAGCCGGCTGGTACGCGGGCTGCTGATCGGCATCGCGGCGGGCTTCATCGGCATCATCCTGCTGGTGCCGCTGGCCACGGTGTTCGTCGAGGCGCTCGGCCGCGGCATCGGCTTCTACCGCCAGGCGCTGGTCGACCCGGACGCGCTGGCGGCCATGCGCCTGACGCTGGTGACCACCGCCCTGGTGGTGCCGCTCAACACGCTGTTCGGCATCGCCGCCGCCTACGCCATCGCGCGCTTCAGCTTCCGCGGCAAGAGCCTGCTGACCACGGTAATCGACCTGCCCTTCGCGGTTTCCCCGGTGATCTCCGGCCTGGCCTTCGTCCTGCTGTTCGGCGCCAGCGGCTGGTTCGGGCCCTGGCTGGAGGAGCACGACATCCAGGTGATCTTCGCGCTGCCGGGCATCGTCCTGGTCACCCTGTTCGTGACCTTTCCCTACGTCGCCCGGGAGCTGCTGCCGCTGATGCAGATGCTGGGCACGGACGAGGAGGAGGCGGCCATCTCGCTCGGCGCCGGCGGCTGGAGGACCTTCTTCAAGGTGACGCTGCCCAAGATACAATGGGGCGTGATCTACGGCGTGATCCTCTGTAATGCCCGTGCCATGGGCGAGTTCGGCGCGGTGGCCGTCGTCTCCGGCCACATCCGCGGCCTGACCACCACCATGCCGCTGCAGGTGGAGATCCTGTACAACGAGTTCCACCAGGTGGCGGCCTTCGCCGTGGCGTCGGTGCTGAGCCTGCTCGCGGTGGTGACGCTGGCCATCAAGACCGCCATCGAGTGGCGCACCGGGCATCGTGGTGGGCACTGAGCGCGGCGCGGGAGCGGTGCCGGGATGAAGCCGTCGCGACCCCTTGGCCTCGCTGCATGGCTCGGCATCGGCAGCGGCGTCATCGTCCTGCTGGCGGTGCTGGCGGTCGCCGCCTCGTCGGTGGGATTGCTGGGGCGCCTGGCGCGACAGCAGGCCATGACGCGCGTGGAGCTGGCCGGTGCCTCGGCCCGCGACTACCTGCGGCGGGTCAACGAGGAAGTCCTCGGCGATGCCCGCGAGCTCGCCAGCCGGCCGACGCTCATCCGCCTGCTGCTGCAGGGAGACCTGCGCGCCCTGGAGCCCGTGCTCGCCCGCTACGCCCAGTCGAAGGGCCTCTACGCCTGCCTGCTGGTGAACGACGCCGGGGTCGCGGTGGCTGCCGGTGGCGAGGTGGCGTGGTCGGAACTCGAGCCGGCGGCAGCCGAGCAGGGTGAGCGGTTTGCGGTGGCCTCGCGCCAGGCCGGCGTGATCCTCAGCGGCGCCAGTGCCCCGGTGCCGCGCCTCGCGCCCTATCGGGTGATTGCCCTGCGGGCGATCGACGACCGGCTGGTCGCCGACCTGCAGGAGCAGGTGGGTGCGACCGTGGAAGTCATCAACTACGCCACCTACACGGCGCCGCCGGACAATCCGTTCACGGAGCTGCACAGCCAGACCATCACCAGCGGCAAGGTGACCACCCGCCGGCTCAGCGCCTCTGACAGCTACGTGGCCGTCGTGCCCTGGTCGGCATCCACCGGCGAACTGATCGGGCTGGTGGACGTGCAGATCGGCGCTGCCGAGTTCGACGCCGCGGCCCGCGCGCTGGGCATGCGCCTGGCGGTGATCGCCCTGCTGGTGCTGGCGCTGGCGGCGCTGGGCGGCATGCTCTACGGCCGGTGGCTGGCGCGGCCGCTGGAAGCGCTGCGCAATGCGGCCGATCGCATCGGCCGCGGCGATTTCTCGGTGGCGGTACCCACCTCGGGGATCAGCGAGATCGGCTCGCTGGCGCTCACCATGGACGAGATGCGCAGCAACCTGGTGGACCTGACCGCCGTGCTGAGGCGCCGCGAGGCGGAGGCACGCGCCGTGCTGTCGGGCGTGGTCGAGGGCGTCTATGCCGTGGATTCCGCCCGCGTCATCCGCTACGCCAACGACCAGGTGGTGCGCATGCTCGGCCGCCCGCGGGAGGAGATCGTCGGCCGTTTCTGCGGTGATGTGCTCAATCCCGAGGCCACCGACGGCGTGCGTCCCTGCGAGCGCGATTGTCCGATCGTCGCCGCGCGTGTCACCGGCCAGGGCCGCGCCGCCGAACGCCTGTGCCTGCCGGGAGGCGCCACGCGCTCGGCGGTCGTGGTCAGCGCACCGCCCACCGGCGGCCAGCAGGTGCAGGTGCTGCGCGACGAGACCGAGCTCGAATCGGTGCGTCGCGCGCGCGACAGCGTGCTGGCCAACATATCGCACGAGTTCCGCACGCCGCTGGCCGCGCAGCTGGCCTCGATCGAGCTGCTGCAGGACGGGCTCGAGCGCCTGCCACTGGCCGAGCAGCGCGAGCTGTTCCGCAACCTGGAGCGGGGCGTGCTGCGGCTGATGCGGCTGATCGACAACCTGCTCGAGAGCGTGCGCATCGAAGCGGGCCAGCTGGCGATCCGCGCCCAGACCGTGTCGATGGCCGAGGTGGCCGAGGAGGCCGCGGCACTGATCCGGCCGCTGCTGGCGCAGCGTCGCCAGGCGCTCGACATCGAGTGGCCGCAGGGACTGCCGGATCTCGTCGGCGACGGCCAGCGCCTGGTGCAGGTGTTCGTCAACCTGCTCGCCAACGCCAGCAAGTATGCGCCGGAGGGCACCACCATCCGCATCGGTGGCGAGCTGCGGGGCGAGCGCATCGCCGCCTGGGTGGAGGACGAGGGGCCCGGCCTCACCGACAGCGACCCGGACACCGTCTTCCAGCGTTTCAGGCGGGCCGGGGACGTGGAGCCCGAGGCGCCGGGCCTCGGGCTGGGCCTGTGGATCGTGCGCTCCATCGTCGAACGCCATGGCGGGGAGGCGGGGATGGAGCGGACGCCGGCGGGCCGGACGCGCTTCTTCTTCGTCTTGCCGGCGGGGGAGCGGGCATGAAGCTGCTGCTGGTGGATGACGACGCCGATCTGCGGGCGGTGACCGGCTTCGCCCTGCAGCAGGCGGGTTTCCTGGTGATCGGCGCCAGCACCGTGCCCGGTGCCGTCGATGCCTTCGAGCGCGAGCGGCCGGACCTGGTGCTGCTCGACATCAACCTGCCGGGCGGCAGCGGCTTCGACGCCTGCCGCCACATCCGCAGGATCTCCCGCGTGCCGATCATGATGCTGACCGTGCGCGGCGAGGAAGAGGACCTGGTGCGGGCGCTGGAGCTGGGCGCCGACGACTACCTGACCAAGCCCTTCAGCCCGCGGACGCTGATCGCGCGGGTGCGGGCGCTGTTGCGCCGCGCGGGCATCGAGGCAGGCGGGCGCACCGAGGCCGGCGAGCTGGCGCTCGATGCCGAGGCACTGAGCCTGCGCATCGGCGCGCAGCGGAACCTGAGGCTGACGCGGCTGGAGTTCCGCCTGTTGCAGCTGCTGCTGGCCCATGCCGGCCAGCCGGTGCCCACCGACCGCCTGCTGGCCCATGTCTGGGGGCACAAGGGCGGCGGCGACAGGCAGGTGCTGAAGCAGCTCGTGCACCGCCTGCGGCTCAAGCTCGGCGAGGTCGGCGATGCGGATGACCGCATCGAGACGGTGCCCGCGGTCGGCTATCGCCTGAACACCGGCCTGCTCCAGTCCGGATGAGATGGCATCTGCCATGAACCGGCGTTCCGCCGCCGTCCGCGGCAGCATGCGGCGATGAGTGGCGTGCTGCCCTCGCGCGGCCTGCTGCGCCACCGTGACCTTGCCCTGTTCCTCGGCGGGCGCTTCGTCTCGGCCATGGCGGTGCAGATGCAGAACGTCGCCGTCGGCTGGCTGGTGTACGACCTCACCCGCGATCCGCTGGCGCTGGGCCTGGTGGGCCTGGCGAGCTTCCTGCCGGCCATCGCCCTTGCCCTGGTGACGGGCCATGTCGCCGACCGCGCCGACCGGCGCGGCATCATCGTCGCCTGCTACGTGCTGACGACGCTGACGGCCCTGGGACTGCTGGCCTGCGCCTGGATGCGTGCGCCGGTGTGGGTGATCTACGCGCTGGTGCTGGCCTTCGGCCTGGGCCGGGCCTTCGCCAATCCGGCGGGGCAGGCGCTGTTGCCGGGACTGGTGCCGGCGGAGGAGCTCGGTGGCGCCATCGCCTGGGGCTCCTCGGTGTGGCAGACGGCGACGATCATCGGCCCCGCCGTCGGCGGCGCGCTGTATGTGCTCGGCGATACGGTGGTGTTCGCCGCTGCCGCCGCCTGTTTCGCGCTGAGCACGCTGCTCTTCGCCCTGGTACGCCACCGCAGCCGCACCACCTCCGGCGGCAAGGCGGACTGGGCGACGCTGCTGGCGGGCATCGCCTTCATCCGCTCGCGGCCGGCGATCTTCGGCGCCATCTCGCTGGACCTGTTCGCGGTGCTGCTGGGCGGGGCCACCGCGCTGCTGCCGATCTACGCGCGCGACATCCTGCAGGTCGGCCCCACCGGGCTCGGCCTGCTGCGCAGCGCGCCGGCGGCGGGTGCCCTCGGCATGGCCCTTTACCTCGTCTGGCGGCCGCTCCGCCAGCGCGCCGGTGCGCGCATGTTCCAGGCCGTCGCGCTGTTCGGCCTGGCGACGATCGCCTTCGGCCTGTCGCGGGATTTCCTGCTGTCGCTCGGTTGCCTGGTGGTGCTGGGCGCGGCCGACATGGTGAGCGTCGTGATCCGCCAGACACTGGTCCAGGCGGAGACGCCCGACGGCATGCGCGGTCGGGTCTCCGCCGTCAACGCGGTGTTCATCGGCGCCTCCAACGAGCTCGGCGAGTTCGAGTCCGGAGCGGTGGCGGCGCTCATCGGCACGGTGCCCGCGGTGGTCGTCGGTGGCGCCGGCACCTTGCTGGTGGCCGCGCTCTGGGCACGCTGGTTCCCGGAACTGCGTCATCGCGACCGGCTGGTCTCGTGAAGCCCGGCCCGTCGCCGCCCGGCCGCGGCGCGAGCGGGCCGTTGTCTCAGCGCGCCGCCGCGTGCGGGCTGACGTAGTCCCCGACCGGGGTACGGAAGGCGACGTTCATGCGGTTCCAGCCGTTGATGGCGATGACCGCGAGGGTGAGGTCGACCAGCGCCTTCTCGTCGAAGTGGCGGCGTGCCTCGGCGTAGACCGCATCGCTCACTTCCTGCGAAGCGATCAGCGTGACCGCTTCCGTCCAGGCCAGCGCCGCGCGTTCGCGGTCGCTGTAGCAGCTGGCATCCCGCCACACCGGCAGCAGGTACAGTCGCTGCTCGGCTTCACCGTGCGCACGCGCGTCCTTGGTGTGCATGTCGAGGCACCAGGCGCAGCCGTTGAGCTGCGATGCGCGTGACTTGACCAGTTCCAGCAGCGATTCCTCCAGACCGCTCCTGTGGACCTGGTGCTCCGTATGAAGCATCGCGTTGAAGGCCTCGGGCGAGGCGGACTTGTAGTCGATGCGCTGTGACATGGCAGGCCTCCTGCTGGCGCGACGGGGTCAGGGTTGCCGATGGTACTCCGCCTGCCTGCTGAGCCGGTGCAGCAGCACGTTGAAGCGATTCCAGGCGGCCGCATCACGCGTGCGGTGCAGCGCGCAGGCGCGGCCGGCGAGACGGCAGGCCTGCTCGACCTCGCCTGCCGCTGCCAGCGCCTCGAGGCTCGCCAGCAGCAGGTCGTCGATCCCCGCGGTGCCGGCTGCCGCCGCCTGCGGCGGCCTGTTGCCGTGCTCATTCATCGCGGATGCGGAAATGCGCCTTGGCCTCGGGCGACATCATCTTCGGTGTCCACGGCGGGTCGTAGGTCAGGACGATCTCCACCGAGTCGATGCCGTCGACCGAGAAGGCGGCATCGCGCGCGCCCATCCGCAGGTAGTCGGTCGCCGGGCAGCCACGGGTCGTGGTCGTCATGGTGATGAGCGCGTCGCCGGCGCCCTGCACGGCAACGTCATACACCAGGCCGAGATCGACGATGTTGTAGCCCAGCTCCGGGTCGATCACCAGCTTCAGGGCTTCGCGGATCGGCCCGGCCGAAGCCTCGCCGGCCGGCGTGCTCATGCCGCCGCATCCGGGGTGCCGCCGATGCGGATCAGCACCCTGTAGGTCTTGCCGTCGGGCTCGAAGGCGCCACGCCAGGCATGGCCGCGCTTGGCGAGCTCCTGGAACAGGAACACCGGCTCGCGGCACAGCAGGGCCGCCAGCACCTCACCGCTGGCCATGGCCTCCGTGGCGGCGAGGATGCGCACCATCGGCTCCGGCGGATCCAGCAGGCGGTTGTCCATCTCCTGCGTCGGTTCGGGCCAGTCCCCGGCCGTCGCAGGGCCGGTGGCAGCGGCCTGCGTCGCGCCGGTGGCGGCCGTGGTGCCCGGCGTGAAGTCGACCTGCCAGTCGCCGCCGCCGATCTCCCTGGCCTGATGGGTGAACCCCCGTGAGCCGAGAACCTGCAGGAGCGGCGTCGGCTTGAAGCTGGCGAACAGGCGCAGCCCCTGGCCCCGCGGCAGGCTCTTCACGGTTTCCATGATCTTTGCGAACGGCTCACCGCCGGCGCGCAGGATGGGACGGACATCGAGTTCGACGAAACCGGTCATGGCGGTCTCCTTTCCATATCAGCTGGCGACGAACGTGAACAGCAGGCGCGGCGGATGCGCGCCGGCCGGCAGGCGCATCTCCGTCCGGACGTTGGCCAGGCGCCGGGTGCGGATGAGTTCCACGGCAATGCCGGCCGCGGCGAGCAGCATGCCGGCGGCGGCTGCGCGGAACAGCAGTGGTGCCTGCAGTACCAGGCATAGCGTGGCGATATCCACCGCGGCGAAATGCAGCCAGAACCACCTGACCGCGCGTGGTTCGACGACGAGGTCCTGCACGCGCGGCGTGGGGGCCTTGCCGAGGACCGGACCATAGCATTCGAGCCAGGTCACGAAGGCGACGATCTTGTAGAGCTTGGCGAGGCCGAGCCCGGACAGCCAGCCGAAGGCGATGAGGAACAGCAGCAGGCCGCTGTAGCTGCCGAGGGTTCCCGTCGCCGCGCAGACGACCGTCAGCAGCGTGGCGACGGCCAGGTGCCCGAGCGCGACCGCGGCCATGCGGCTGTTGAGCTCGATGGCGGGACGGACACGCTGGCGGTACAGCCGCAGGACGTCGCGTCCGTAGAGCAAGAGGCAGGCCAGTCCTGCCAGTCCGGATGCCACCAGCACCACCCCGGGATTGCCGCCGGCGGCCAGCACCACCGTGCCCGCGCCGACGAGCACCGCGAGGGCGAGGGTCCCGAGGCGGAAGGTCCAGCGCGTGGTCGCGCCATCGAGTTCCGGCGAAAGCATGAACATGGCGAGCAGGCGATGGCTGACGCCGATGGCCGTAAACGTCAGCCAGCCGCCGAGTCCGGCGCTGATGTGCAACGGCAGGCCTTGCGACTGCAGACCGAGCAGCCACGGCGAGTGGAGGTAGCCGCCGAACCCGAGGGTGAAGACGATGCCGTAGGCGGCCGTGGCGGCGACACTCGCCAGGCCGACGACGACGAACTGCGCGGGAAGGTTCAGGGGCCATGCCGCTGCCAGCGTGCGGCCAAGCGTCCACAGCACGAGGACGAGTCCACTGCCGAGGAGCAGGCTGGCGGCGAGGAAGGCCGGCGGCAGCACCGGCAGGATGCCCGCGAGCTGCAGGAAACCGGCGATGAGCGCCAGCAGGCCGCCGACGATGAGCAGCAGGGCGGGCAGCGGCAGCACGTTGCTGTAGATCGGCCCGGCGACCAGCACCGGCACGAACTGGAACAGCGCACCGCACATCAGCAGGCTCAGCCAGCCGATGGTGACGCAGTGGACGACGATCAGGGTCCCGGCCGAGCGCAGTCCGCTGGCCGGATAGCCGACGCCGAGCGCCAGCAGGGTCTCCGCCAGCAGCAGGAATGCCATGGCCGCGGCGAAGTAGGCGAGCGTCCAGCGTGAAAGGGTGGCACCCGGAATGGCGAGCATGCCCGGCTCCGCTGGCCACCGGCGGTGCGCGGTCGGGAGCCCCGCCGGTGGCCGCTGGGCTGCCTACTGCGGCAGCCGGCCGATCTTCACCCGCCAGGCGACGGGCCCCGACTCCAGGTAGGTCCAGGAGAACTGCTTCGGGTGCTCCGCCTCGAGCTGGTAGTACAGCGGCTTGGGGTCGTGATCGTTGACGAAGACGAACGCATCGCCAGGCTGCAGGTTGCCGACGAGCTCGAAGATCCGGGCATGACGCTGCATGGGGATGAGGCTGCGGATGTCGACTTCCTGGATTGCTGCGGATTGGATATTGGGCATGGCTGGATTCCTCGCTGTTCCTGCAGTCGTGAGCTTCCTCCCTTGAAGATCGATTGTCAATACATCTTTAACGCAGGATGACGGCCCTGCTGCCACGCTCCGTGCTCAGCCGCTGGCCGGCCCCGCGGCCTTCTGTGCCTGCTCCAGCGCCAGCACGGAATGCGCGTAGGCGCCGCCAGCGCGCATCTCGGCGGCAACCCAGATGGCCTCCATCAGTTCTTCCTGCGAGGCACCATGGCGCAGCGCAGCCCTGGTGTGCCCCTTGATGCAGTACGGGCACTGCGTGACGTGGGCGACCGCCACCGCGATGAGCTGCTTGGTCTTGACCGGCAGCGCGCCGGCGGCGAACACCTGCTGGCTGAAGGCGAGGAAGGCAGCCTCGGTATCGGGCGCCAGCGCGCGGCGCTTGCTGGCGAGGTCGGCAGTGGCGGTGGGATACATTCCGTCGGGCATCGGTCGCTCTCCTCTGGTGATGGGCGTTGCGATTCAGCTGGTTGCTGGCAGCCGTCCACGGACATTCTGCGCATCGAACGGCCCGGTCTCGGCGATCAGTGCCCGGGCGGCATCGACCTGGCCCCAGGTGTTCCAGAGCAGCACGCCGCGTATCCGGCCCGCCTCGAGGTAGTAGAGCACGCCCTCGCGGTAGGGCGTCACCCACTGCTCGACCACCTCCAGCCGGGAATCGACGACCCCGACAGCCTCGTAGCCCAGGTCGAAGAGGTCGGCGTAGAAGAACGGCAGTTGCCGGTACGGCGCATCCTGCCCGGCCATGCACAGGCCCGCGTGCTGTCCCATCTTCAGCGCGGCATCCTCGTGCTCCACGCGCAGCCGGCGGCCGAGCGCCGGCGCCGGAAAGGTGGCGACATCCCCGGCGGCATGGATGTCGGGATCGCTGGTCCGCAGATGGTCGTCGACGAGGATGCCGCCGAGGTCGATCTGCAGCCCGGCTTCCTGTGCCAGCTCCACGTTGGGTGTGATGCCGAGCCCGGCGACCACTGCATCGGCGTGCAGCCGGCTGCCATCGGACAGCAGCAGCCCGGTACCGCCTGCATCTCGACTGGCGCCGGTCACGGTGATGCCGCTGCGCACGTCCACGTCCCGTTCGCGATAGGCAGCGGTGACGGCATCGGCCAGCGCCGCGGGAAAAACCCGCGAGCAGATCGCCGGCCCCGGGAACAGCAGCGTGGTGCGGCAACCGTTGAGCGCCATCGCCGCAGCCACCTCGCTGCCGATGAAACCGCCGCCGATCACGGCGATTCGCGCACCCGGCCTGGCCAGCTGCCGCAGGCGCCGGTAGTCGTCGTACCGGCGGTAGTAGATGAAATCGTCGCCAAAGGGCAGCCGGCGCGGCGTGCCGCCGGTGGCGAGCAGCAGGCGCCGGTATTCCCAGGCATCCCCGGCGTCATCGTGCACGACATGCGCGGCAGCATCGAGCTTCAGGGCACGTCGCCCGAGCTGCAACCGCGCTGCCGCCCTGCCGATGGGGCGCCAGATGTCCTCTTCCCTGCCGTCCTTCCACAGTGCCTTGCTGAGCGGCGGGCGGTCGTAGGGCGGGTGGCTCTCGTCGCCCAGCATGACGATGCTGGCACGCGCATCGACGCTGCGTATCGCCTGGGCGGCGGTCTCGCCGGCCACGCCCGCACCGACGATCAGGTAGTCCACCTTGTGCTTCATGATGACCCCATGCGCTTCACTACCGGGAATCCTACGCCCGGGCGAAGCGGCGAGTCATGCTGCAACAGGTCGCGTGACGCTCAGCGGCTGTCAGGCTGTACCGGTACGCCGAACACCCGGCCGTCCGTCGGCAGCGGCTGGTCGTCGTAGCGTGCGCTGACGACGATCAGCCAGATGCACCCGGCGATCGACGCCGCAAACAGGCCGATGCCGAGCCAGACGACAGGCTGGCCGTACCAGCTGCTGCGCCATCGTGACTCAGCGCGCAGCGGAGTCTCCGGGGTTCGCGAGGTGGTAGACATAGGCGGCCAGCACGTGGATGTCGGCATCCGACAGGCGCGGGCTCCATGCCGGCATGTGACCCTGCCTGCCGTTGCCGATGCTCGCCTCGATGGCGGCCGCGGAATTGCCGTACACCGAGGCGGGATCCGTGAGGTTCGGGGCGCCGATGAACGGGTTTCCCTTGCCCTCGGGCCCATGGCAGGCGATGCAGGTGGTCTTGAACACGGTTTCGCCGGCAGCGGCCCTCTGCGCGTCGTGCGCCTGCCCGGAAAGGCCGAGCACGTACTGCGTGAGGTTCTTCACCGTGTCCTCGCCGAGCGCGTTCCATTGCGGCATGACGCCGGTGCGACCGCCACGGATCGAGTTGGTGATGTCGCTGGCGCTGCCGCCGTACACCCAGTCGCTGTCGGTGAGGTCCGGCGCGCCGAGCAGCGGGTTGCCGCGGCCATTGCGGCCATGGCAGGCCGCGCAGTTGTCGACGAACAGGCGCTCGCCGAGCTGGCGCGCCTGCGGATCGGCGGCGGCCTGCTCGATGCCAAGCGCCGCCAGGCGTTGCAAGGCCGGATCGAGCCGGGCGTCGTTGGCTTCCACGGCACGCGCCAGTTCGCCGTGGGAAGTCCAGCCCAGCAGGCCCTTGAAGTTGCCGAAGCCCGGATACAGCAGGAAATAGGTGAAGGCGGTGATGAACATCGCCAGCGACAGCGCGATCCACCACCGCGGCAGGCGATGCATGCCTTCGCGCAGGGCGCCATGCGCCCAGACGTGGCCGGTGGTGCCGTCGGGCAGGGTCGGCACCCTCGCGAACGGCGCCCACAGGAACAGGCAGAACGTCAGGCCCATGTTGAAGACGATCAGGCCGATTACCCACCATGCCCAGCCACTGCTCATCGACGCTGCTCCTCGTCAGTGGCCGGAATCGGTTCGCCTGGCGATGCGGCCTGGTCTTCCATGGGAAGGCGCGCCAGCGTGTTGAAGCTGCGCTTGTGATAGGGCAGCCAGGCCCAGACCCAGATGCCGAGGAATGCCGCCATCATCAGCAGGATCAGCACTCCGGTGGCGTGGCCCCAGGCCGGACTCATGGCGTTTCCCCGGAGGAGGCCGAAGGTTCGTTGGCGATGCCGAGCCCCTGCAGGTAGGCGACCAGCGCGTCCATCTCCGTCCTGCCCTCGACGGCGGCCGCCGCGCCGGCGATGTCGGCGTCGGAGTACGGGTCGCCGAGCCGGCGCAGCACGCGCATGCGGGCGGCGATGTCCGCGCCGTCTATCGGCGCCTGCGCCAGCCAGGGATAGGCCGGCATGTTCGACTCCGGCACGACGCTGCGCGGATCCATCAGGTGGGTGCGCTGCCACTCATCGGAGTACTTGCCGCCGGCCCGGGCGAGATCCGGCCCGGTGCGCTTGGATCCCCACTGGAAGGGCCGGTCGTAGACCGACTCGTCCGCTGTCGAGAAGCTGCCGTAGCGCTGGGTCTCGAAGCGCAGGGCGCGGATCATCTGCGAGTGGCAGAGGTAACAGCCCTCGCGCACGTAGATGTCGCGGCCGGCAAGGCGCAGCGGATCATACGGCTGCACATGCGCCGGTGGCTTGACCTCCCTGGCCATGATGAACAGCGGCGTGATCTCGGCGAGGCCGCCGATCGACACCATGACCGCGGTCAGGATGCCGAGCGTCCAGGCGTGCTTCTCGATGAACTCGAAATGACGGTATGCCATGGGCCGGCCCTCAGACCGCGGCCGGCAGCGGCGCCGGCGTCTGGTGTGAATCGGGTTCCGGGATCGGCACCGGGATCGGCAGGATGATCTTCCTGCGGGCATCGGCGGCGGTGTACCAGAGGTTCCAGGCCATCACCCACATGCCGAGCCAGATGAGGAAGCCGCCGAACCAGCGCGCCATGTACAGCGGCTTGATGGCGAGCAGGCTGTCGATGAATGGATAGGTGAGCGAGCCGTCGGGCTGCGTGGCGCGCCACATCATGCCCTCGGTGACGCCCGCGACCCACATGGCGACGACATAGAGCAAAGTGCCGGAAAAATGCAGCCAGAAGTGCAGTTCCATCCCGGCGCGGGAATGCATGGCGGGGCGGCCGAGTGCGCGCGGTGCCATCGCATACAGCGAGCCGATGGTGATCATCGCCACCCAGCCCAGCGAGCCTGAATGTACATGGGCGATGGTCCAGTCGGTGTAATGCGACAGCGAGTTGACGCTCTTGACGGCCATCATCGAGCCTTCGAAGGTCGAGGCGGCGTAGAACACCAGGGCGATGACCATGAACTTCGCGGCCGGATCGTCGCGCAGCCGGTGCCAGGAGCCGTTGAAGGTGAACAGGCCGTTGGCCGCGGAGCCCCAGCTCGGCATCAGCAGCACCAGCGAGAACGCCATGCCGACCGACTGCACCCAGTCGGGCAGGGCGGTGTACATCAGGTGGTGCGAGCCCGCCCACATGTACATGGAGATCAGGGCCCAGAAGTTGACGATCGAGAAGCGGTAGCTCCACAGCGGCTGCTGTGCCTGCCGCGGCACGAAGTAATACATCATGCCGAGGAAGCCGGCGGTGAGGAAGAACGCCACCGCGTTGTGCCCGTACCACCACTGCACCATCGCATCGACCACCCCGGAGTAGATCGGGTAGGACTTGGTCAGGCTGACCGGCAGCGCGAGGTTGTTGACGATGTGCAGCAGGCCGACGGCGATGATGAAGGCGCCGTAGTACCAGTTGGCGACGTAGATGTGGCGGATGCGCCGGCGCGCCAGCGTGGCGAAGAACACCGCGCCGAAGCTGACCCAGACCACCGCGATCAGGATGTCGATGAACCACTCCGGCTCGGCGTATTCCTTGTTCTGCGTGATGCCGAAGGGCAGGGTCAGCATCGACAGCACGCAGGCCAGCTGCCAGCCCCAGAAGGTGCCCTCGGCGAGGCCGCTCCAGGCGAGGCGAGTATGGCCGGTGCGCTGCACGACGTAGTAGCAGGTGCCCATCAGCGCCGAGCCACCGAAGGCGAAGATGACGCCAAAGGTGTGGTCCGGGCGCACGCGGCTGAAGGTCATCCACGGGATGTCGAGGTTGAGCCCTGGCCAGGCCAGCTCGGCCGCCGCGTACATGCCGATCAGCATGCCGACGATGCCCCACACTGCCGAGGCCAGCAGGAACAGGCGCACGACATGGTCGTTGTAGTACTCGGTTTTGGGCATGGCGGCTCCTGGACAGGAATGGCAATTATAGCTGCGCTGCAACAGGCGAGCTGCTGTCGGGGTCAGTCCGGCGTGGGGCGCCGGTATGGTAGCAGGCAAGGCCCGGCAAATCACCGTATAGATGCCTTGGCGATGCCCCTACCCGGTTCGCTAGACTGGACTGCCCTGCCCGGAGGTGCCCCGCACATGAAGACATGCAAGGTGGCAGTGCTGCTCGGCAGCCTGCGCAAGGATTCCTACAACCGGCGGCTCATGCTCGCCGTCGAGCGCCTGTCGCCGCCGCAGCTGCAATTCGCCCAGGTGCGCATCGACGACCTGCCGCTGTATTCGCAGGATTTCGATGCGGATTACCCGCCGGCGGCGCGCCGCCTGAAGCAGGAGATCGAGGCCGCGCAGGCCCTGCTGTTCGTCACGCCCGAGTACAACCGCTCGGTTCCGGGCGTGCTGAAGAACGCCATCGACATCGCTTCCCGGCCCTGGGGCACGAACTCGTTCGCCGGCAAGCCGGCGGCGGTGATCGGCACCTCGATCGGCGCGGCGGGCACCGCCATCGCCCAGCATCACCTGCGCAGCTCGCTGCATTTCCTCGACGTGCCGACGCTCGGCCAGCCCGAGGTGTACCTGCATTTCCGCGACGAGGTCATCGCCGCGGATGGCACGGTCGGCAACGAGTCGACACGCGCCTTCCTGCAGCGCTTCGTCGACGCCTACGTGGCCTGGGTGGGGCGTTTCGTCAGCGGCTGATCCGGCGGCCGCAGGATCGCGGGGCCGTTCAGTAGCCCCGCCCGGCATCGACCACCGACAGCAGCCGTTCGCCAGCCACGTAGCGGCGCAGGTTCTCCTGGGCCACCGTCAGCAATCGTGCCGGAACCTTGTCCGAGGTGGCCGCCACGTGCGGCGTGATGATGACGTTGGGCAGCTGCCACAGCGGATGGCCGGGCGGCAGCGGTTCCGGGTCCGTGACGTCGAGGCCGGCGCCGGCAAGGCGCTTGTCCTGCAGCGCCGCCAGCAGGTCGGCGGTGACGACGCTGCGTCCCCGGCCGACGTTGATGAAGTACGCGGTGGGCTTCATGGCGGCGAAGAACCGCGCATCGAACAATCCGCTCGTCGCCGGCGTCAGCGGCAGGGCATTGACCACCACGTCGGCGGATGCGGCCAGCCGCAGCAGGGCGTCGGGGCCGCCGACCTCGTCCACGTAGTCCGGCCGGGGCTGGTCGCTGCCGCGCGTGGCCACCACGCGCATGCCGAGTGCATGGGCGCGCCTCGCCACCTGGCTGCCGATGCCGCCGAGGCCGGCCACCAGCAGCGTGCGGCCCTGCAGCTCCCAGGCCTGCGAGCGTGGCAGGAGCTCCGGGCTCCAGCGGCCGCTCTTCTGCGCCGGCAGGTAGACGTTCAGGCCCCTGGTGAAGGCCAGCAGCAGGCCGATGGCGTGCTCGGCGATCTCCGGGCCGGAGATGCGCTGCATGTTGGTGAGCAACAGCCGGCGTTCGCGTACCGCCGGGATCGTCACGCAGCGCTCGCTGCCCGCCGAGAACAGCTGGATCCACAGCGCCTGGCGTGCCGCATCCACGAGTTCCGCCGTGCACAGGCCCATGATGGCGTCGGCCTCCGCGGCGGCAGCGACCGCCTCGGCATCGGTCTTCGCCCATACCAGTCTGACGCCGGGCGCCATGGCCTGCAGGGCGGGCATCATGCCCGGGTAGTCCGTGCGCACCACGACCATCCGTGGCCGCTGCCAGCGCGGGTCGTCACGCACCGCCGGGCCTGACTCGCGCAGCTCCAGGGCCGCGATCAGCTGCGTGGCCTCGGGCAGTGCCGCGGGTGTGTCCAGCGCCATGGCGGCCGGACCGATGAGGAAGGCGGTGATGAAGGCGATCCAGCGCATGGTTGGCTCCTCGTTCCCGGGTGGATGATACTGCGCAGGCGGCCATCGGCCCGCCCGGTGAGGCAGCGCGGCCTCAGGGCGCCGCCGGATCCTCGATCAGCTCGAGCCACTCGCCGACCGCGCCCTCGATCACCGCCACGCGCCGCCCGCCGTAGGCCACGCCCTGCAGCGTCCGTGGTGGCGCCCGCAGCGTCACGCCGGCCTGCCGCAGCGCTTGTACGGCGGCCAGGCTTCGCACCAGGAAGCTGACCATGGACATGCCCGGCGGCAGCTGTCCGGGCTCGCGATGGCGCGGGCCGATGTGCTCCGGGAATTCGTCCAGCTCCAGCAGGAAGCGCCGTCCCGGGATGCGGGCCACCGCCGTGGGGAACACCGTCCCGGGCGGGGCCTGGCAGAGCATGGCGAGCGTGCCGTTGACGAAAGGCGTGCGCTCCATGATGCGGTGCCCCAGCACCCCCGCATAGAAGTCATGCATGTGCGCGGATGCCGGGCCACCCAGGGTGCAGATGAATGGCCGGTCCACAGGCGAGCGGGCCTGACGCAGGCCATAGCGGCTGCCGCCTGGAAGCAGCCGGGTGAAGTACAGCAATTCGCCGGACGGACCGATCACCTGCATGGCCCGCGGTGCGTTGGGACGCGGGTAGAGGTCGCCCGGGCCGCTGAGGCGCCGGAAAGCGCTGCCGGCGAAGCGCGTGGCGAGTGCATCGGGGTCCTGCACCAGCAGTTCGGTTGCCGTCCAGCCCCAGCTGGCCGGCGGGCCGTGGCCGCGCACCCCGGTTTCCACGAAGCGCAGGTAGCAGGTCTCGCCGCTGGCCGGCTGCATCAGCGCATAGCGCTGGCCGGCGGCAGCGGGTGCATCCCAGGCGGCGCAGGCATCGGCGCCGAGCGAGCCGCTCTCCACGACCGCGTAGTCCAGGTAGCGGCTCCAGTGGGCCACCGCGACGCCGATGTCCTCCACGCAGTGGGTGACGATGGCGATGCCACGCAGCAGCTTCGCGCCGCCGTCACCGGCGATGATGTCGCCCGCCGCCGTCGCGCCCGTCTGCATCAGCAGCCCTTCCATTCCAGCGGCTGCTCCTGCATGAGCGCCACCTGCTCGCGCAGTGCCAGGACGTGCTCGTCCCAGTAGCGGCGCGTGTTGAACCACGGGAAGGCGATCCTGAAGGCCGGGTCCTCCCAGCGCCGCGCGAGCCAGGCCGCGTAGTGCATGATGCGCAGCGTTCGCAGTGCCTCGACCAGGTGCAGCTCCAGCGGATCGAAGTCACGGAACTCGCTGTATCCCGACAGCAGGCGGGCGAGCTGCGGCGTCTGCTCCTCACGGCTGCCGGAGAGGAACATCCACAGGTCCTGCACCGCGGGTCCGCTCAGGGTGTCGTCGAGGTCGACGATGTGCACCTGCTCGCCCAGGACCAGCACGTTGCCCGGGTGGAAGTCGCCATGCAGCCGCAGAAAGCGGGGCGTGCCGGCGCGATGGAAACTGTGGCGCACGCCCTCGAAGGCGAGCTCGCAGACGCCGGCGTAGGTGTCGCGCAGCTCTTCCGGGATGAAGCCGCCGGCCAGCAGCATGTCGCGCGAGGCCCTGCCGTAGCTGTCCAGGCCGATCTGCATGCGATGCCGGAAGGCGCACCGCGCTCCCAGCCGGTGGATGCGCGCGACCAGGCGGCCGAGTTGCTCGAGCAGCGCCAGGTCATCGAGCTCCGGGGCGCGGCCGCCATGGCAGGGGTAGACCGCAAAGCGGAACTCGCCGCGCAGGTGCAGCGTGCGGCCGGCATGCGCCAGCGGCGGGACCACGGGGATGTCGGCATCGGCCAGCTCCCTGGCGAAGCCGTGCTCCTCGAGGATGGCGGCATCGCTCCAGCGGCCGGGCCGGTAGAACTTGGCCACCACGGCCGGTGCATTCTCCAGGCCAACGCGGTACACGCGGTTCTCGTAGCTGTTGAGCGCCAGCAGGCGCCCGTCGCAGTCCAGCTCCAGGCTTTCCACCGAGGCGATGATGTCGTCGGGTGTCAGGTCCTGGTAGGCGAGGGTTCCGTCGCGGACTTTGGCTGGGTTGCGCGCCATGGGGAGCGGGAGTCTATCAGTTGTTCCAGGAGCTCCTGAGCTTCGACCCGGCATCGTTCGCATGGTCCAGGCGGGCTGCCTGGTAGAGGATCCATTGCTGGCGGCGCTGCACATAGGCCGATGGCCTGGCAACGCTGAAGCGCACCGGGTTGGGCAGTACCGCGGCGAGCAAAGCGGCCTCCTCGCGGTTCAGGCGGGATGCCGGCTTGCCGAAGTAGCTGCGGCCGGCGGCGCCGACGCCGAAGACGGTGGGCCCGAACTGGGCCACATTGGCGTAGAGCTCCAGGATCCGTTCCTTCGGCAGCAGCAGCTCCAGCCAGGCCGTGAACCAGGCTTCGATGCCCTTGCGCAGCCAGCTGCGTCCCGGCCAGAGATAGAGGTTCTTGGCGAGCTGCTGGCTGATGGTGGAGCCACCCCGGGTACGGCGGCTGGTCTGGTTGTGGCGCAGCGCCTTGCCGATGGACTCGAGATCGAAGCCGTGGTGGTCGAAGAACTTCTGGTCTTCGGCGGCGATGAGGGCCTCGGGCACGCGCCGGCTGATGGCCTCGCGCGGTGTCCAGTCGTAGCGGATCGGGCCTGCCCCGGCGGGTTTCGTCACCCAGGTGATGATGATGAAGCTGGTCGTCAGCGGTGGCAGCCAGCGAAGCGGCAAGACCAGCAGCACGGTGCCGAGGACGATGGCGGCGGCGGCGCGGCGCGCGAACCAGCCCAGGCTGCGGCGCCTAGCCACGGGCAAGTTCGACTGACATGACCGGCCCCTGCGGCGATCCCCGCGGCGACGTTAGCCGAGCAGGACGCCGAATGCCAGCTGCGCGGTGATCAGGATGCGGTGATGCCGGAGCGGCTGCCGCTGCGGCTCGCCTGCTTGGCGCGATAGAGCGCCTGGTCGGCCAGCTCGATGAGGCTCTCGCCGCTCATGTGGCGGCCGGGCGCGCGCCACGCGGTCCCGGCGCTGATGCCGACCATCACCTGTCCGGACTTGGTCCTCAGGGGAAACTCGGCCATGCGCTGGCGGATGCGGTCGGTGATGCGCTCGACTTCCTCGCGGGATATGCGTTGCAGGATGACCAGGAACTCGTCACCGCCGTAGCGGCAGACCGAGTCGCCATCGCGCACGTTGCTCACCAGGGTGGCGGCAACCCGGCGCAGCACCTGGTCGCCGACCTGGTGGCCCGCGGTGTCGTTGATTTCCTTGAAGCGGTCGACGTCGAGCATGCAGACAGCGAGGCCGGAGTCCTCGCGCTCGGCCTGTTCCACTGCCAGCGCCAGCAGGTCTTCGGCGGCGCGCCGGTTCCAGACCCTGGTGAGCGCATCGATCATGGCGCTGCGCCGCGCGAGGTCCAGCTTGCCGATGATCTGCGCCTGGGCGTCGCAGAGTTCCGCAGTGAGGAATTCCCGCTGCGCGAGGTCGCCGAGGTCGCGCAGCGCCTGGACATCGGCCGGCGAAACCTGGCGCGGCGAAAGGTCATAGGCAGCCATGGTGCCGACGACGATGCCGCCACGGTCGCGGATGGGGAAACCGGCATAGAAGCGGAAGTGCGGTGCGCCCTGGACCAGCTGGTGCCGGGCGAACTCCGCGTCCAGCCGCGTGTCCTCGACGATGGTCAGTTCACCGCGCGCCAGCGTGCGGGCGCAGAAGCTCGCCGACAGCTCCAGCTCATGGATGTTCCAGCCCTGCACCGACTTGAACCAGAGCTTGCCCTGGTGGGCCAGGGCGATGGCGGCCACCTGAACGCCGAGTGCCTTCTGGGCAAGGCGGGTGAGACGGTCGAATCGCGCGTCGAGGGGCGTATAGAAGATCGCCAGCGAGTGGAGGTCCGCCAGTCGCAGGGTTTCCGTGTTGGCGAAGGGGCGCTCGAGCACAGCCGTGGGGCCTTCGGGAAGAGGGGGCGACGCCAGCGGCGGTATTGTAGTTGTGGGCACGGTCCGGGGCTGGGATGCCGGTCACGCTTCCCCGGCACCATGGCGCTCCGGCCGCATCGCCGGCCACCAGGCGAGCGGCTTCGGTTATTGCGGATGGCGGCCGCGCAGCCCGTCCGGGATCGTCAGCGGTTGTTGTTGCCGCCCTGCGCCAGCGCGCACCGATGACTGCCATCGAGATACTCAGGAATGAGCACCACGTCATTCTGGAGGCCATGGACCTCCTGGAGCACCAGGTGCACGACATCCGGCGCGGCGATCCGTTCGATGCCGGGTTCGCCCGCTGGGCCGTGGAGTTTGTCAGCGAGTTCATCGATGACGCCCATCACGCCAAGGAAGAAGGCGTGCTCTTCGGGCTGCTTGCCGGCCACGGCCTGGCGCAGGATTGCCCGCCGCTGGCGGACATGCTGGCGGATCACCGCAGGCACCGTGAACTGGCGGCGGACATGGAGCGCTCGTCCGCGCGGGGCGATGGCCTGGCGTTTGCGGGCGCCACGCTGAGCCTCGTCGAGCTGCTGCGCCGCCACGTCCTCACCGAGAACGAGCTGGTGTTCAACGTCGCCGAGCGCCTGCTGACGCCGGCCGACGACGCCGAGGCGGTGCGGGCTTTCGGCCGGGTGGTCCAGGAGCGGGACGGCGCCCTGGTCCGGCAGCGACACCTGGCCGCCATCGAATGCTGGCGTCGCGCCCTGGAGGGCAGCCTGCCACCCGGCGCCTGAGCCTCTGCGCAGGCGCCGGGCACGGACTCAGGCAGGCTGGCGGTCCACGCCCTCGATGGCATCCGCGGCCAGCACCGGGGCCGCAGCCTTCGGTTCCGCTGCGGCAGCGGCCAGTGCCCGCGGCACGGGCCGGGCATTCATCAGCGAGAGGTACAGCGCGGCGATGTAGGGCACCGACTGCACCATCAGCACCGCCACCCAGAGCTGGACCTCGATGTAGCCGATGCCGTACCGGCCAGCGACTGCAAGCGCGGCAATCCACAGGCCGAGCAGGATCAGCGACTCCTCGCGGGCCGCGAGGATGGCGCGCACCACGGCCGGCTTGTCCTCGGCCTTGGGGGTGCGGAAGAACGGCGCATTGGAGGTGTACATCCCCTTGAGCATGGCCCGGGCGATGCTGTGGGTCAGGGCGGTGGCCGCCGCCGCCGCTCCCAGACGCTGCCGCCAGCTGCTCGGCACGTGCAGCGTGTACAGCCACAGCGAGTGCACCATCTTGAAGGCGAACATGCCGATGCTGGGCACGAGGAACGCGGCGATGGGGAACTCGAAGGCCCGCGGCGCGGCGAGCAGGCCGACGGTCCAGAACAGCGCCATGACGGTGAACAGCAGCTGCAGCCCGTCGGCGAACCACGGCGCCCAGCCGGTCAGGAAGTGGAAGCGCTGGCCGGAGGTCAGCGGCCCCCGCGTCCAGGGCAGCAGGTTGCGCCAGTAGCGCTTGAGGATCTGCACGGCCCCGTAGGCCCAGCGGTAGCGCTGGCCCTTGTAGCCGGCGAAGGACTGGGCGGTGAGGCCACGGCCGAAAACGTGGTTCACGTACACCGAGCGGTAGCCGTTGGACATCAGCCGCAGGCCGAGCTCGGCATCCTCGCAGATGCACCATTCGGCCCAGCCGCCGAGTCCCGACAGCGCCGCCTTGCGGATCATCGTCATGGTGCCGTGCTGGATGATCGCATCCCGCTCGTTGCGATGGACCATGCCGATGTGGAAGAAGCCGCTGTACTCGAAGTTGCACAGTTCCTGGAAGCGGTCGCCTTGCCAGTCGCGGTGATCCTGCGGCGCCTGCACGAAACCGACCGAGGGATCGGCGAAGTAGGGGGCGAGCCTGGCCAGCCAGTCGCGCTCGACGATGTAGTCGGCATCGACCACGGCGACCACTTCAGCGTCGGGCGCCGTCTGCGTCAGGCCGAAATTGAGCGCGCCGGCCTTGAAGCCGGGCCACTTGCCGAGCGTGAAGAAGCGGAACCGCGGGCCGAGTTGCGCGCAGTGGGCCTGCACGGGCTTCCAGCTGGAGTCATCGCGGCTGTTGTTGTCGATCACCAGCACCTCGAAGTCCGGGTAGTCGAGGCGGGCGAGGCTTTCCAGGGTCTCGATGACGAGCTGCGGAGGCTCGTTGCAGATGGCGACGTGTATGGAGACCTTCGGCTGGTGGCTGCCTTCGCTGGCAGGCAGCGGCCGGAACTGCCGGCGCAGCTTCCGCGTCCAGGTCATCTCCGTGAGCTCGAGTCCGTTGACCAGCATCACCAGCACGATCAGCAGCTGGGCCGGCAGCAGCACGCTCCACATGAAGGTGGCGCCAGCACTCATGTACTCGGTGAACGGCACGAACGCCGCCCAGGTGACCAGCGAGGTGGCCGCCTGGATCAGGAAGGCGAAGAACAGCCGTCCCTGGCTGCGCAGGTGCTGCCAGCGTGCCACGAACCAGATCATCGGCAGCAGCGCCACCAGCACCGCGAAGGCAGCCTGTGCCGGCCACCAGCTGTTCTCGACCACCGGGCCGCTCATGGCGAACTTCGGGCTCCGGTCGGCATCCAGCAGGCCCCAGTAGGCGCCCACCGTGCCTTCGATGCCGCGCTTCCACGGCTGGTCGAAGGCCTCCATGATGAAGTAGTCCATGCCGCGGGTGTCGGCGGTGTTGAGGAAGCGGCGCAGGAACCGCGCCTGGTTGACCTGCGAGGCGACAGCCTGCTCGCGGCGGTTGCCGTGGCTGGGCCAGCCGACTTCGGCGATCAGGATCGGCTTGTCGGGAAACGCCTTGCGAAGCTGGTCGTAGCGCTCCACGGTGAATTTCAGCGCCTGGTCGGCCGGTATCCCTTCCCAGTACGGCAGGATGTGGGCGGCGATGAAGTCGACTTCCTTCGCCAGCTCCGGATGGCGGATCCAGACATGCCAGGGTTCCGCGGTGCTGATCGGTTGCCTGATCTGCTCGCGGACCCTGTGGAGGATGCGGGCGAGCTCGGCCGGCTTGAAGTCACCGCGCAGGATGCTCTCGTTGCCGACGATGACCCGCTCGATGTTCGACTGGTTGCGCGCATTGCGCACCAGGTTGCGCAACTCCCGTTCGTTGCGCTCGGTGCGGGTGTCGAGCCACGCGCCTGCGGTGACCTTCAGGCCGTACTTCTTCGCCAGCGCGGGAATCTGCTCCATGCCGTCCAGCGACGAGTAGGTACGCACGCGGGAGACGCGGCTGGCGACGACCTGCAAGTCGCGGTCGATCTCCTGGGTCGTCGGGAAGCGGTTGGCCAGCGGATCTTCCTTGGCCTGGTAGGGAGAGAACGACACGCCGCGAAGCACGCCATTCCAGGCAACCTCGTCCTGCGGCCGGTTGACCCAGGCCCAGATGCCGAGATTCATCAGGACTACGAAAGCAACTATCGGGACGGTCCGTCGTGGCATACAGCCATTCGCCTCTCTGCAGAGCCGATGGGGCATGTGTCGCCAGCGATCCGGCCGGGCGGCGCAGGGTTCGGCGCGGTCGCAGGCAGGCCGTCAGTGCCCCGGGGACACGGCCTGTGGGTTGTTCGCGGGTTCGGGATCGTTTCTTGCGCTGGTCAACTCGCCGCTGGTCCGGTTGCGCCGGACTTGCATGACCGCTTCTTGCCGGATTCAGGCCTCGTTGGGTGGCGCATTCTAAGGTTCCGCCCTGCAGGGGGGAAGGGGGGTACCCAACCTCGGCTGCCGGCCACCTGCTGCATCGCCGCCAAGGGGCAGCCGCAACCGGGCCGACATGCTAACCTTCGCGCTCGACCAGTCCTCGTCCGAGGCCGGAGCATCATGAGCGACAGACAAAACCGCGGCGTGGAGCCGCAAATGAGCAGTGACGACCTTTACCTGGAGGAGGTCTTCACCGATCGCCGGGTGGGGACCATCCAGCGGCTGTCCCCGGTGGATGCCATGGGGCGCCCCGATCCCGCACGGGCCGTCCTTTACGTCGGCCAGACCCAGATCCTGACGGCGGCCGGCGCGCTGCCGCTTTCCTTCGAGATCGAGGCGGGCAGCCTGCAGGAAGCCGCCGCGAAGTTCGGCGACGGGGCCAAGGTGGGCCTCCAGCAGACCATGGAGCGGCTCGAGGAAATGCGCCGCGAGGCTGCATCGTCGATCATCGTCCCCGAGGCCGGCGCAGCCGCCCAGCTCGGTGGCCTGGGCGGCGGACCGGGCGGCGGCAAGATCCGCATGCCTTGAAGGGCGGCCGCCCGCACCGGGCGGACCTGGTTCAGCGACGGAGGCGGAGGCAGCGCATGGCTTCGAGGTTTCCGGGGTGGATGCTGGTGCTGGCCGCGACGGCGACCATGCTGTCGGGCTGTGGCTACAACACCCTGCAATCCGGGGACGAGCAGGTCAGGGCGGCCTGGGCCGAGGTCCTCAACCAGTACCAGCGCCGTGCGGACCTGATCCCGAACCTGGTGCGCACGGTCGAGGGCTACGCCCAGCAGGAGCGTGAGGTCCTCAAGCAGGTCACCGAGGCGCGCTCACGCGTCGGTTCCCTGCAGGTCACGCCGGAGCTGATCAACGATCCCGCGGCCTTCGAGAAATTCCAGCAGGCGCAGGGTGAGCTCAGCGGAGCCCTGTCGCGGCTGCTGGTGGTGGCCGAGCAGTACCCGAACCTGAAATCCGACCAGAATTTCCGTGATCTCCAGGCCCAGCTCGAGGGCAGCGAGAACCGCATCGCCGTGGCCCGCAATCGCTACATCGCCGCGGTCCAGGCCTACAACACCACCGTGCGCCAGTTCCCCTCGAACCTCACGGCCATGGTATTCGGCTTCGCGGTGAAGCCGGGCTTCACCGTGCAGAACGAGGCGGAGATCTCCCGGCCGCCCGAGGTGAAGTTCCAGACCCAGTGAGCCGCCTGCTGCCGCTGTTCCTGGCCCTGCTGCTGGCCGCCGGCCCGGCGCTGGCCGAAGTGGCGGTGCCGCCGCTGCGCGCCCGGGTCACGGACCTCACCGGCACGCTGGATGCGGCCCAGGCTGCCGCACTCGAGCAGAAGCTTGCGGCCTTCGAGCAACGCAAGGGCGCGCAGGTGGCCGTGCTGCTGGTGCCGAGTACCCGGCCTGAAACCATCGAGCAGTATGCCATCCGCGTCGCCGAAGCCTGGAAGCTCGGCCGCAAGGGCGTGGATGACGGCGCGCTGCTGCTGGTCGCGAAGGATGACCGGACGCTGCGCATCGAGGTGGGCTACGGGCTCGAGGGCGTGCTGCCCGATGCCGTGGCGAACCGCATCATCGACGAGACCATCGTGCCGAGGTTTCGTGCCGGTGATTTCCCCGGCGGCATCGATGCCGGTGTCGGCCGGATGCTGGCGGTCATCGACGGCGAGCCGCTGCCGGAGCCGCAAGCCGCGCGTCCCGGCGGGAATTTCGATGCGCTGCTGTCGCTGCTGCCGGTGCTGTTCCTCTTCACGGTCACGATCGGCACGATGCTCAAGCGCATGCTGGGCCAGCTCGGTGGCGCGATGGCCACCGGGGTACTGGCCGGAGGCCTGGCCTGGTGGCTGGCCAGTGCCCTGGCGCTGTCGCTGCTGGCAGCCGTGGCCGCCTTCCTGCTGACGCTGGCATCACGGGCAGGTCCCGGCGGCTGGGCCAGTTCCGGGGGACGCGGCTGGGGCGGCGGGGGGTTCGGCAGCAGGGGTGGCGGCGGCTTCAGCGGCGGCGGTGGCGGTTTCGGTGGCGGGGGGTCCTCGGGACGCTGGTAGCTTGCGCATGCACCCTGCAATCGGTCACCTGCTCACGCCCCGCTGGTGGTTGCGCCGGCGGTTCCCGCCAGCGAGCCTGGTTGCGATCACGGCGGCCATCGGGGCCGCCGAGCGCCAGCATGGCGGCGAGATCCGCTTCGCCATCGAAACCTGCCTCGACCTGCGCAAGCTGCGTCACGCCGATGCCGGCCGGCGCCGTGCGCTGGAGCTGTTCTCGCAGCTGCGCGTCTGGGATACGGCGGACAACAACGGTGTGCTTGTTTATGTGCTGCTGGCCGGCCACGCCATCCACATCGTCGCCGACCGGGCATTCACCGGCAGGGTCACGGCCGATGAATGGTCGGCTGCCTGCCGCCTCATGGAGGCTGAATTCCGCGCAGGTCGCTTCGAGGCGGGTGCGGTCGCCGGCGTGGCCGCGGTGTCGGCGCTCATCGGCCGCCACTTCCCGCCCCGGGAAGGTGATCGCAACGAGCTGCCGGACGCGCCGGTCATCCTCGATTGACGCGGCCTGGTCCGCTGCGTCAGGAGCTGACCTGCCGCGTCACCTCCGCGGACTTAATCCGGACTCGTGGCGCAACCGTATCCGGCTTATGTCGCATGGTACGCGACCTGCTTGATCCCCACCGTGGCACGTGGAACAGGAAGGGCGAGGATCGTGAGCAAGGTGCGCGTGATTCGTGACCAGGACCCCACCGAGACCGGTGACGACTTCCTGCGCGTTTCCTGCCAGGGTGACGAAGCCACCGGCGTGTTTACCATCATAGAGCGTGTCGTGGGGCAGGCCGGTGGCGACGAGCGTACCGGCAGCTGGCGCTTTCGCCGGCTGTTCGGTGGCCTGCTGGGGAGCCACGATGCGGCCCTGACCCTGGCGGAGGCGTATGCACGCCACAAGGGTGTTCCCGTGGTCTACGCGGAGACGCGGAACCGCCAGGGCTAGTGCGTAGGGCCTCGTGCCGCCACGGGGCCGTGCGCGGCGACGAGGATGCCGTCCGCTGCCCAGCCGGCCAGTGCCCTGGCAGCAGCCTCTGCGGCGGCCCCGGCACCGGGTGCATCCAGCGCCTGCTCAAGGGTGGCGCCGCCTGCCAGCGCCTCCAGGCAGGCAAAATCGCCACGTGACAGCCGGTGCAGCTCGACTCCATCGCTGGCGCGGCGCACCAGCAGCCGTTCAGATTGTGCAGTGGCCGGGGCGACTGCCCGACTTCCCTGCTGATGGGCGCGCCAGGCATCGAAACAGGGAAAGCCCAGCGCAAGCAGGCGCGCCGACGGGTGCAACGCGAATCGCAGCTGGCCGCGGGACTCCGGCGGCACGACGGCGACGACCGCGGGATCGAAGCGCTGGTCGCCGTCGGCGGCGGTCATCGCCTCCTGGACCGCCCATTCCAGCCGCGCGAGGTCTGCCAGCCAGGCCTCGCCGGTTCCGGCCAGTGCGTCCGCCAGAAACGCGGGCAGGGCGCGGCCGGTCTCGAAGAGATTCCCGGACGGCGAGGGGTGCCGGCGCTGGTAGCTCCATGCCATGCGCCGGAAATCCGCCGTGCCGAGCTGTCCGGCCAGCGCCGGGAAGGCAGCTTCCAGCGCCACGGCGAAGTTCTCCCGCGCATTGACCCGATAGACGCCGATGCGCCGGACCAGATCGCCGCCCGGCAACAGGTGGCGGGCAAGCGTCACCGGTTCGGCCCGGCGCAGCATCACCGCCACGAAGTCCCGCTGCAGCTCACGCAACGCGGACATGAGCCCGTTCCATGAGCTGGTCGGCGAGCCGGGCCTCGGCGAGGAGTTCCGGCAGCGGGGGCAGCCTGGCGTCGCGCTCGAGAAGAACGGGACGCCTGCCGATGCGCGTCAGCGCAGCCCCGAGCAGCTGCCAGACAGCGGCTGTCACTGGCGCATCGTGCGTGTCGACCAGCAGGGTCTCGCCCTCGGCTTCCACCACGCTGTGCCCGGCGATGTGGAACTCGGCCACCAGCTCCGGCGGGATCGCCTCGAGGTAGACCAGCGGGTCGAAGCCATGGTTGGCGGCGTTGACGAAAATGTTGTTGACGTCGAGGAGCAGCAGGCAGCCGGCGCGGCGTGCCAGCGCCACGAGGAATTCCCATTCCGTCATCTCGCTGCCGGCGAGCCGCAGGTAGCTCGACACGTTCTCCACCAGGATGCGGCGTCCGAGGGCGTCCTGGACCTGGCCGATCCGGGATACCAGGTGTGCCAGCGCCTCGTTGGTGCAGGGCATTGGCAGCAGGTCGTTGAGGAATGTGCCCTCCATCGAACCCCAGGCGACGTGTTCCGAGACCAGCGCGGGCTCCACGCGCCGGACCAGGCGCGCCAGCCTGCGCAGGTGCTCGGGGTCGAGCGGATCCGTGGAACCCAGGGAGAGGCCGACGCCGTGCAGGCTCAGGCCGTAGTCACGGCGTACCGCGTCGAGCACCTGCAGTTGCCGGCCGCCATCGGCGAAGAAGTTCTCGCTGTGGACTTCAACCCAGGGTATGGCCGGCCGTGTCGCCAGGAAGTCGGCGTGGTGCGCGGCACGCAGGCCGATCCCGGCGGTAGCCGGGATCGGCCGCGACCTGCCTTCGGCCGCTGGCACGGCGGCGGTGGTCAGGAACCCTGCTTGCCGGGCTCCGTGCTGCCGCCTGCGGCGGCGCATTCACCCTTGGCGACGTACTTCCATTCGCCGGGATCGTTGTCGTTCTTGGCCTGGCCCTGGCAGCCATGGGCCTTGGAGGCGCAGTCGTTCTGCCCGGCCTTGGCGATGCCGTAGCACTTTTCCTTGGCAGCACCGTCGGCGGCGACCGCGCCCGTGCTGACGGCGAGCGTACCCAGGGCGATCAGGCCGGTGACGGCGGTGGAGATCAGTTGGCCTTTGCGGGTCATGATGGCTCTCTCCTGTCGTGGATGGGGCGTGACGGGACCGGGATTCAGGGCTTGTCGCAATCGGTGCGCTTGAGCACGACGCGACGGTTGAGTGCGCGACCTTCCTTGGTCTTGTTGTCGGCGACGGGCTGGCTCTCGCCGGCACCCGAGGCGGTGAGGCGGCCGGTGGCGATGCCCTTGGCCTGGAGGTAGTCGGCCACGGCCTGGGCACGGCGCTCGGAGAGCTTCTGGTTGTAGGCCTCGGCGCCGGAGCTGTCGGTGTGGCCGACGACGCTGCCGGAGACGAACTTCAGCCGGGTGAGGGTCTCGGCGACCTCGTCGAGGGTCTTGCGGCCCTCGTCGGTGAGTTCGGCGGAATTGAGGGCGAACTGCACCTGGCGGGTGACGTCGCAGGAGCAGCCCTGCGGGCCGACACGGTCACCCTTCGGGGTATCCGGGCACTGGTCGGCGCTGTCGACGACACCGTCGCCGTCGCTGTCGGCCGGCGGCGGAGGAGGAGGCGGCGGCGGGGGTGGCGGCGGCGGGGCGGCCGCCGCGACCGGGGCGGGCGCCGGCCTGGCGCGGGTGCCGAGTGCCACCTGGAAACCGGCGTTGATCATCCAGTCGTTGAGGCTGTCGCTGGCATCCTCCCAGCGATACAGCGCCTCGGTGCGCAGCGCCACGCGCTCGCCCCACAGGTCCGTGAACAGGCCGACACCGCCCTGCGCCTGCAGGTTGTCCTGGTCACCGTTGGCGCCACCGGCGTCGTCGTTGACGAAGCCCAGGCCGGCGATCAGGTAGGGCGAGAAGCGCCCTGCGCGGTTGTAGACATTGAGGACGTTGACGATCAGTCCGGTCTGGTCGATGCTGGCGCTGCTGTGCTCGGCGTCGAGTGTCAGCCGTTGCACCGCGAGTTCCACGTTCCAGTGGTCCTCGAGCGCGAAGCCGGCGGCGAGCTGGCCGCCCTGAACACCGTCGTCGAGCTTGTCGCCGTTGATCCTGCCGTCCGGGTTGATGTAGGTCGCCATCGGCGTGATGTACGCCTGGCCGACCTCTTCCAGGGCATTCGCCGCCGGAACGCTCAGGCCGAGGGCAACGGCAGCGGTTGCCAGTGTCACTGTTCGCATGGGCATCCTCACTGTTTCTTCTGTATTGCGGAGCCGCCGCCGCGACCGCCGGGAGCGCTCCCGGTTGCCGGACACGCCGTGGGGCTGTCGCGGAGTCGCGCCGATTGTAGCCCGGGACATGCTGCAAGAACACGCCACTGCCGGCGCTGGCCCGCGTCTGCTATCGTCTGGGCCCTGACAGCGAAACGGGGGGAGGCGCCACGATCCACGCGTGAGGGGGTGGCCTTGCCCCGACCCGCCTGAAAGCGCACGCCATGCCGCAGCCACCCCATGTGTCCAAGCTGCCGATCCCCCCCGAGGCCGAGCTCGATGCGGACCTGCGCCGCTACTTCGACGTCTGCCGCGAACGCCTCGGCCTGCTGCCCAACGTGCTGTCGGCCCTCAGCCTGAAACCCGCACGGCTGCGCAACTTCATCAACTCCTACAACACGATCATGCTGGGCAAGGACTCGCGGCTGTCCGCGCTCGAGCGCGAGATGATCGCGGTGGTCGTCTCCAGCCACAACCGCTGCTATTACTGCCTGGTGGCGCATGGCCAGGCGGTGCGCGAGCTGTCGGGGGATCCGGAACTCGGCGAGATGCTGGTGATGAACTACCGCATTGCGCGCCTGCCGCCGCGCCACCGCGCCATGCTCGACTTCGCCTGGAAGCTCACGGCGTCGCCCGGCGAGGTGGGCGACGCGGACCGCGCCACCCTGCGCCGCGCCGGCTTCAGCAGCGGTGACATCTACGACCTCTGCGAGATCGTCGGCCTGTTCAATCTCTCCAACCGCATGGCCATGGGGCTCGACATGATGCCCAACCGCGAGTACCACGCCATGCACCGCCAGCCCGTCAGGCGCGCCCGCGGCAAGCCGCCTGCCGCGCGCAAGCCCCGCCAGGGCCGCCGGTGAACCAGCAGCAGCCATTGCCCACGGAGCACGGCCTGGTCTGGGCCATGATCCTCGACCGCAAGGGCGGCGGCAGCCGCATCGGCTGGGATGGCCTCGCCAGCTGGCGTCCGGAGCAGGGCCTGCTCTGGGCGCATTTCGACATCAGCGAGCCGGCGCCGGAACACTGGCTGGAGGAAAAGAGCGGGCTGGAGTTGCCGATCGCCGCGGCGCTCGTCGCCGAGGACACGCGACCGCGCAGCGCCCCCTCGCGCAATGGCCTGCTGGTCATCCTGCGTGGGGTGAACCTCAATCCCGGCGCCGAGCCGGACGACATGGTTTCGGTGCGTGTCTGGCTGGAGCGCGACCGCATCTTCACGGCGCGGCGCCGGCAGCTGCGCATCAGCGGCGAGATCAAGGCGGCCATCGAGAGCGGGGAGGGACCCGCCAGCCCGGGCGAATTCCTCTGCGTGCTGGTGGAAGGCCTCGTCGACCGCATCGGCGAGTCGGTGGACGAGCTCGATGAACACATCGACGCCCTGGAGGAGGCCGCCGGCGAGCACAACATCATGGAAGTGCGCAGCCAGCTCGCCGACATGCGGCGGCAGACCGCCCACCTGCGCCGCTTCCTCGCGCCCCAGCGAGATGCACTCGACCGGCTGGTGCGCCAGCCCGATGCCGTGCTTTCCGACGCCGACAACCTCGCCATCCGCGAGCAGGCCGATCGCGTGCAGCGATTCATCGAGGACCTCGACCTGATCCGCGAGCGTGGCATGGTCTCCCAGGAAGAGTTCGTCAGCCGCCTCGCTTTCCAGCAGAACCAGCGCATCCTGGTGCTGTCGGTGCTCTCGGCGGTGTTCCTGCCGCTGACGTTCCTCACCGGCCTGATGGGCATGAACGTCGGCGGCATCCCCGGTGCCGAAACCACGCTCGGCTTCATCGGCGCCTCGGCGCTGCTGGTGGCGCTGGGTGCGCTCATCGCCGTCTATTTCCGTCGCCGCAAGTGGTTCTGAACCCTCTGCGGCACCAGGAGGACAGTCCATGAAGCAACAACGCCGACAATTCCTCGGCAGCCTGGCTGGCGCTGCAGTGGCCGCGCCGCTGGGTCGCCTGGCCATGGCCGCGCCGGCGGATGCCCCGGGCCTGCCCGCCGGTGCCGTGGAATCGGGCATCCTCGCGGCCCTGCCGGGCAAGCAGCCGCTCATCAAGCGCAGCTTCCGCGCACCGAACTACGAGACGCCGCTTAGCCACCTCGACCGCCTCTACACGGCCAACGATGCCTTCTTCGTGCGCTACCACCTGTCTTACATTCCCCGCGTCGATGCGCGCAGCTGGCGCCTGCGCGTGGCCGGCGCGGCAGTGAAGTCGCCGCGCGAGTTCAGCCTCGACGACCTTCGCCGCGACTTCGAGCAGGTGGAGATCGCGGCGGTCGCGCAGTGTTCCGGCAACCGCCGCGGCCTGTACCTGCCGCATGTCCCGGGGATCCAGTGGAGCCATGGCGCCATGGGCAATGCGCGCTGGCGCGGCGTGCGCCTGCGCGACATCCTCGCCCGGGCCGGCGTGCGCCCCGATGCGGTGGAGGTGGCCTTCGACGGTGCCGATGCCGGCGTGCTGGCGGCGACGCCCGACCTCGTCAAGAGCCTGCCCGTGGACAAGGCGCTCGACGAGAACACCCTGGTGGCCTTCGCGATGAATGGCGAGCCGTTGCCGCACTGGAATGGCTTCCCGGCCAGGCTGGTGGTGCCCGGCTGGACCGCGACCTACTGGATCAAGCATCTCGACCGGATCGACGTGCTGGCCGCCGCCTTCGACGGCTACTGGATGAAGTCGGCCTATCGCCTGCCGCGGGATGCTTTCCCCGGGACGGCACCGTTCGCCTCCCAGGCCAACGAATCGACCACGCCGATCACCAGCATGGTGGTCAATTCGCTGGTGACCAACATGGAGAGCGGCCAGCGTGTGGCCGCGGGCGCAGCGGTGGCCATCCGCGGCATCGCCTGGGACGGTGGCCACGGCATACGCAAGATGGAGGTCGCCCACGGCGACGACGGGCCCTGGCTGCCGGCCGGACTCGGCGAGGACGCCGGGCGGTTTTCCTGGCGGCCATGGCATTACAGCTTCCGCCCGGAAGCGAAGGGGCGCCACCGCCTGCGGTTTCGCGCCACCAGTCACGCCGGCGAGGTGCAGGGCAGCCAGCTGGTGCCCAATCCCGCCGGCTACCACCACAACCTCATCCAGGTGCTCGACCTGGAGGTCGGCTGAGGGAGGATGCCATGAGGAATTCCGCCGCTGCCTGCCTGCTGGTCCTGCTGTGTTCCCTGCCGGCGCAGGCCGACGAGAGCCGGATCGAGCTGCGCGAAGGACCGGGCAAGGTGCTGGTGCAGGCCAACTGCATCACCTGCCACAGCCTGGACTACATCCCCATGAACTCGGTGTTCCTCGACCGCGCAGGGTGGCAGAAGGTCGTCGACAAGATGATCAATGTGATGGGCGCCCCGGTGCGGCCCGGGGATGTCGCGCCCATCGTCGATTACCTGAGCACCGCCTACGGCCGCCCGGCCGGCTGAGTCCTGCCTACCAGGGAATCTCGCTGCGGTCCTCGTAGGAGAGGAACTTGCCGTTGTCGGCGGGCGTGAGGCTGTCGATGATGCCGAGCATCTTCGTCACGCTTTCCGGTGCCTCGATCACGCCCGGCCGCTTGATGGCCCGCAGCTTCGGGTCGGTCACGGTGTTGACCTGCCCCGGCGAGAGCAGCACCAGGGTGACGCCCTTCTTCGGCGTCTCGAACGCCAGCGTGTACATGTACATGTCCAGCGCCGCCTTGCTGCCGCGGTACTCGTACATCATGGGCATCTTCGGGCTTTCGGCGAACGATCCGCCCTTGCTGGAGAGGACCACGATCTGCTTCTTCGTCGATGCCGCCACCTGGCCCATGAAGGCCTGGCACATCTTCAGGGGGCCGATGGCGTTGACCAGCAGGCTCTGGCGCGCGATGTCGAAGTCCACGCCGGCCAGCGGCTTGAAGGCCGATGGATAGCTGGGCGTGACGGCCGCGTTGAGCAGCAGGATATCGATGGGCTGGTCCCGGTAGCGGTTCGCCAGGGCGTCGATCGCCGCGAAGTCCAGGACGTCCAGCGGCTCGACCACCACGCCGGGGTGCGCCCGCGCCAGCTGCTGCAGCTCGCTGGCCTCTGCCGGCTTGCGGGCGGTGGCGATGACGTTCCAGCCGCGGGCGGCGATCTGGCGCACGTACTCCAGGCCGATGCCGCGACTGGCTCCGGTGACGAGCACTGTCGGTTTGCCGGCCTCGAGGCCGGAAGCGGTGGAGCTGGCGGCCAGCGTCGCGAAGGCCAGGGCAGCGCCGAACAGGTTCCTGATCATGGCAATGACTCTCCCGTTGTCACCCGGCAGGGATGACCGGGACCCGGGCGATCTTAGGGACAGGCGCCGCCCCCCTCAACGCCGACGCTGTCGCTGTCCCCACCGTGGTGGCAGCTTGTCGCAGCCCGGGCACGGGGGCGGTGGCGCATGCGATAATTCCGCGCCAACAGCCGCCCGGAATCCAGACAGGGAGAAGAACATCATGAGTGCCGCCCATCGCTGGCTCGAACCCGAGAACTGGCCCAAGGTTCCCATGCCGCGCAAGGACCTCGAGGCCCGGATCGAACGCATCCTGACGCTTACCAACATCGCCTACCTCGGCACGCTCGGCAAGAACGGGCCGATCGTCAGTCCGCTGGAGTTCTATGCCGACGGCCTGGACGTCTACGTCTTCCCGCAGCCCAACAGCCCGAAGCTCAAGGCCATGCAGCGCGATCCGCGCATCTGCCTCGCGGTCGCCAACCCGATGGCCGGCTGGGCCTGCGCCATGGGCTGCCAGTTGTTCGGCAACGCCGAATTGCTCGATCCCGAGACCACGGACTGGAACCGCGGCATGGAAATCTTCAAGTGGCCGGCCTCGTCCTTCGAGATCGGCCGTCTGTCGAAGGAACCGCCCAAGGGCCAGCTGATGCGCCTGCGGCCGGAGCGCATCGTCTACACCGAGCACTTCCTGCGCCGCGACGGCTACGCGCCCCGGCAGATCTGGATGCGCAATCCCTGAGCCGCGGTCATCCCTGAAGCCGGGCCGCGCTCAGTGGCCCGGCCTGGCGGCAATGCCCTTCACGCGGTTGGCCGCCGGGATGAACAGCAGCAGCGCCACCACGATGCACACTGCCGCCACGTAATTGGCGGCGACGTAGGTGCCTTCCGTGAGGAAGAACTTGGTGATCGTCGGACCGAGGAAGAACCCGCCGATCTGCGTCGTGGGGATCAGCAGGCTGATCTTGCCGGTGGTGTCGCTGGCCGCGACGGTGCCCATGAGGTAGGGCCCGGTGAGGTTCCAGAAGACCTGGAACGTGGCCGCAGTCATCGCGAACTGCAGCCATGGCATCTCGCCCCGGAGCAGGAGCACCATGACGAACTGCATCGTCAGGGCCACGCTAACCGGCAGCAGGCGGCCGAAGCGATCGCCCATGGCGGCAGCCGCCAGCGCACCGACCACGGCGATGCCGGTGGACAGGGCGAGTGCCTTGCCCACGTCCAACTTTGCCGCCGACATCGCGACCGCGTCGCATCCGGGGCAGGTGACTTCCACGCCGATGAGCTTGATGGACGCCCAGAGCGCGCCCAGACCCGTGCACCAGACCAGCATCACGGCCAGCGCGCCGAGCGCCGGCACCACGGAGCCGGCAGGCTGTGCTGCCGCGGCTTTGTGGCCGCTGGCGGCGGGCTGGGGAATCCAGGCGCTGGCCGGCAGCGCGATGATCGCCAGTCCCGCCATGGGCAGCGTGACCCCGGAGATGCCGGCGTCATGGGGCATGGGCAGGAAGCGGAAGAAGGCGACGCCGAGCAGCACCTGCGCCGCGATGACGAAGGCAAAGTTGCGGTCCTTCTGTGTGGTATGGCTGATGATCGCGACGCTCAGCGCGAAAGCGGTGCCCTCGCCGAGCACGCCGATGGCGAAGCGCAGGATGCCGAGCATGGTCGGGCTGGTTTCGTAGGCGGAGAGGATGTTGCCGCCGATGATCACCAGCAGGGATGCGACCGCCGCCAGCCGCCAGGGCAATCTCTGCATCCAGAAGAGCGCCAGCACCGGCCCCAGCGCCGTGCCGAGGGCCTCCAGCGCGGTGATGAAGAAGGCGTCCCCGGCCTGGAATCCCAGCCGGGTGATCATCACTTCGACGAGGATGGGCTGGCCCATGATCGCGAAGACACCACAGCAACCCAGCAGCATCGCCGCGATGACGGCGGCCGGTTTGTCGGCCATGTGAAATTTCCCCCCTGGCATGGCGACCGGGGCGATGCCTGCCTCCGGCGCGGGCCTACTGTACCCGAATTCAGCCGCCGGGCGGTCGTGCCAGGCCGTGCAGCGCCTCGCGCAATCGCTGGCGCATGATGCGGATGATCGGCTTCTCTCGCGGCTGGATGCGGTCCTTGCCACCGGATACCGTCAGGACCAGCGACATGCCGGCGGCCTGCGTGGGCACCGGGAGGCTGACGGCCCCGACGCCCTTCAGCAGCACGTCATAGCCGGCGAAGACGCCCTGCGAGCGGATGCGGCGGACCTGCTCCATGATCTGCTCGCGCTGGCGACGCGAGCGCGGGCCGCCGCGCGGATCGAGGTGGTCGAAGTATGCGTCCAGCTGCCCGTCGTCCAGCGTGGCGAGCAGGGTGCGCCCAGCGGTGCTGCGCCACAGGGCGCCGCCCATCCCGGCGGCGACCTGCATGGCCAACCCATGCGTGGCACGGCAGACGTAGAGCACCTGCACGTGGCCCTGGGTCGCCGTGCTCAGGGTGCAGGTCTCCTCCAGTTCCCGGGCCAGCGAGTCGACCAGCGCCAGCAGCGGGTCCGGCAGCAGGATCGTCGTACCGAGCCAGTCGCCGAGCTGGCAGACCTTCGCCGTCGGAAAGTAGGTCTTCGCCGGCATGGTGTAGGCCAGGTAGCCGATGTCGACGAGTTCGCCGAGCAGCACCCGCACGCTCGGCTGCGGGAGGCGCAGCGCATGCTGGATCTGCGCGGCCGTCATCGGCTGGCGCCGCTCGCGGAACAGCTCCAGCACGCGGAAGCCGCGGGAGACGGACTTGCTGATGTTGGCCTGCGGGCTCATGCGCAGCTGCCCCGGGGCGGTTGCCCGGGACCGGTCACGGACTCCGGCCGGGGGTCTCGCGCTGGTAGCGCGCCTTCCATTCGGCGTAGGGCATGCCGTAGATGCGCTCGCGTGCCGCATCGTCTCCCAGCTCGACGCCCCGCTCCGCGGCCGCGGCGCGATACCACTTCGCCAGGCAGTTGCGGCAGAAGCCCGCGAGGTTCATCAGCTCGATGTTCTGCAGGTCCCTGCGGGAATCCAGGTGCTGGAGCAGGCGGCGGAAAGCCGCTGCCTCCACTTCGATGCGGGTCTGGTCGTCCATGGTCCTCCTGGCGCCGGCCGTTTCCGGGAGGCTGGCGCCCGCCTGCATGTTACCGGACCGGTGCGGGCTGTTGCTCCCTGGCGTAGTGCTCCAGGCTCGAATGACTCGGGCCGTAGTCCTCGGTGGGTGCACTGAGCATGTCGGGCCGGTGCTTCATGGCATATTCCACCACGTGCTTCGGCAACTGCTCGATGGAATCGAAGCCGGTCATGGTCGAGGCGTACAGGCAGTGGCCCGCCGTGGTGCCCATGAGCATGAACGGCAGCCAGGGGGTGATGCGGTGCCAGGTGCCGACATAGGGAACGGCAGTGAGGGCGGGGTCCTCCAGGTCCTTGCGCTTGACGAAGTAGCGCATCATCTCGGTGGCCTGCACCTTCGGGCCCGAGGATTCGCGCGGCCATTTTTCGGGCGACAGCGGATTCGGGTAGTTGAGGTGCATGTCGGTGGACAGCACCAGCGTATCGGTGCCCAGCTCCTGCCAGGGGAACAGCAGCGGGATCTTCGGCAGCTTGCTGCGGTCCCCCGCGAAGTCCTCGGGCGCGAGGATCAGCGTGTCGCTGATGGTGTAGTTGAACGGGTCGTTCCACACCTGCACGATGCGGTTGGTCTCGCCGGTGAACGGATTGCTGAATTCCTCGATGATCGCCCCGGGCTCGCCGCGCCGGCTGAGCTCGGTGTAGAAGATCACTTCCTTGTTGAGGCGGCGGATGTTGCCATCCGGCAGCGGCACCAGGCGCGTGGCCAGGAAGGTCTGGAAGCCGAGGAACGGCTTGACGGCCTCGCCGGGGCGCACCGCCATGACCGTGCCGGTGCAGTAGCCGATGCGCTCCTTCGAGGAGTCCATGTTGCCGTGGATGCGCGCCCAGGCATCGCGGTTCCAGCGCGGGCTGTTGACATCGATCCGGGTCTCGAAGGGAATGATCGCCATCGCCTTGCTTCCTCCGGTGGGCTGATGTTGTTGTCCAGGCGCGGAGGCCGGGCTCCCTGCAGTGTAGCGGAACTCCCGCGCTGGCCGCCCGTCGGGCCAGGGCCTGCGGGCCTGACGTCCACCACGCGGAATGCTCTATGCTGCCGGGTGATGGCCATCGGTGTATTCGATTCAGGCGTGGGCGGCTTGACCGTGCTGCGTGCCCTGCGGCGCGAATTGCCGGGGCGCGACTTCATCTACCTCGGCGACACCGCGCGCCTGCCCTACGGCACCAAGAGCGCGGCTTCGGTCGTGCGCTACGCCGAGCAGGCCGCCGATGCGCTGGTGGCACGCGGCCTGAGCTGCCTGGTGATCGCCTGCAACACGGCGTCGGCCGTGGCGCTGGATGCGCTGCGCCGGCGCCATGCGCCGCTGCCGGTCGTGGGCGTGGTCGAACCCGGAGCCGCGGCGGCCGTCGCCGCCAGCGTGACCGGGCGCATTGCCGTGATCGCCACGGAAGGCACGGTGAGGGCCGCCGCCTACGAGGCCGCCATCCGCCGCCTGCGCCCGGACGCCGAGGTGGTATCGGCCGCCTGCGCGCTGTTCGTCGCGCTGGCGGAGGAGGGGTGGACGGATGGCGACATCGTCGATCTCGCCATCCACCGTTATCTCGACCCGCTGCTGCGCGCCACCCCGCCTCCCGACGTGCTGCTGCTCGGCTGCACGCACTTTCCGGTGCTCGAGCCGGCCATCCGCCACGTCGCCGGCCAAGGCCTCGCCATCGTCGACTCGGCAGCCACCACCGCCGCCGCGGTGCGCCGTGAACTGCCCGAGGCCGTGGGACCGGCAGCGGGTCGCGGCAGCGTGCGCCTGCTGGCGACCGATGGCGCTGCACGCTTCGCCCGCGTCGGCAGCCGCTTCCTCGGCGAGGTCATCAGCGCCGATGCCGTCGAGCTCGTGGACCTGGGCCGCTGATGCTGGTGCTCTACGGCATCAACCTCTCGACCTTCACCCGCAAGGTACGGCTTGCGCTGGCGGAGAAGGGCATGGAGTACCGCTTCGAGCAGGCGCCCATGGGTTCCGCCCGCGTGCGTGCCCTGCACCCGCTCGGCAAGATCCCGGTCGCGGAGCACGAGGGCATGGTGATACCGGATTCCTCCGTCATCATCGCCTACCTGGAGCGCCTGCAGCCGCAGCCGCCGCTGTATCCGCAGCCGGCAGCCGCGCTGGCGCAGGCCCTGTGGCTGGAGGAGTACGCCGATACCCGGTTGCGCGAGGCGACGCTGCCGTTCTTCGCCGAGCGGATCGTCAAGCCGCTGTTCCAGGGCCGGCACGCCGACGAGTCCGCGCTGGAGCGCGCGATCCCGCTGCGCGACGAGGCCTTTTCCTACCTGGAAGCGGAGATCGGCGGCCGACGCTTCGCCGTGGATGACCAGCCCGGTGTCGCCGACATCGCCATCGGTGCCCAGCTGGTCACTTACCAGCAGGGCGCGGGACTGCCCGATGCCGGCCGCTGGCCGGGACTCGCGTGCTACCTCGACGGCCTGATGGCGCGTCCGGCCTGGGTGACACTGCTGGCCGAGGAGGCCGACGCCCTGGCGGCAGCGCGCGCACGCCGCCGCTGAGCGCTCGCGGCGCCGGCAGCCCTCAGGGGGCCGCCTCGCAATCGGTGCGACGCAGGACGACGCGGCGGTTCGCGGCGCGACCCTCGGCCGTGGCGTTGTCGGCCACCGGGTCCGCGGCACCCCTGCCCGAGGCAACCAGGCGGCCGGCGGCAATGCCGCGGGCCTCGAGGTAGGCGGCGACGGCCTGCGCGCGGCGCTCGGAGAGCCGCTGGTTGTAGCCGGGGTCACCGACGTTGTCGGTATGACCGGTCACGCTGCCCTCGACGAACTTCAGGCGATCGAGGGTCTCGACGACCTCGTCCAGCGTGGCCTTGCCGGCGTCGGTGAGTTCGGCGGAGTCGAAGGCGAACTCGACCTGCCGGCTGACGTCGCAGGGGCAGCCCTGGGCGCCGACACGTTCACCCGCGGGCGTGTCCGGGCACTGGTCGGCGCTGTCGGCGACACCGTCGCCATCGCTGTCCTCAGGCGCGGGTGGCGGCGGGGGTGGCGGCGGGGGTGGCGGAGGCGGGGGCGCAGGCGGAGGTGTGGCCGCCGCGGCCACGACCGGGGCAGCCTGCTGCCGGCCGCCGAAGAAATACTCGAGGCCGAGGTTCAGCGACCAGAGATCACCGACATCGGTGTCGAACCAGTCTGCATCCGCACGGATGCCGAACCGGTCCGTCAGCGGCACCATGACACCGGCACCGGCGGTCAGGCCGGTTTCCGAGGCGCTGGAGGTGACCGCGCCGTTGAGGCTCAGCTCATCGTCGAAGTTGAAGTAGCCGACCTTGACGTACGGCCTGATCTCCTCGCCGGGGACCGGCAGGTACAGCAGTCCGTCGATGCTGAAGCCATCGAATTTCAGTTTCAGGTCACCGGGAGCGGCACTGTTCAGCGACAGGTCCTTGAAGGTGCCGAGGTCGTGGTAGGCGCCTTCGAGGCCGAACCAGTCGTTGAACTGGTACTGGGCATAGACCTTCAGGCCGACGGAATTGTCGTCGATGAAGCCCTGGCCCAGCGACGGCGTGATGGAATCGTCACCCTGGAAGTCGGTGAAGCTGGCTGCGCCACCGATGCGCCAGCCCGGTACCTCGTGCGCGACAGCCGCAATACTCGCCATCGCAAGCAGTCCCGCCAATGCGGTGCGTTTCATGACCAGGGCCCCCTTGTAGTTTTCGGCGTCGCGGCCAGCGGTGGCCCGGCGAACCGTCCGGCAGTATACGGGAGCCGGTTGCTCCTTCAACGCCGCGCGGGGCCGCACAGTGGCCAGGGATGCTTCAGGGGACTCCAGGCCGGCGCAGGCCGGGCCAGGTGGACCTGGAGCGAGCCGGTACGACTCAGGCGGGCGCGGCCAGCAAGGCCGGCAGCCATTGCTCCTGCGCCGTGGGCAATATGCGTGCGGCGAGACCGCTGCGGCTGGCGGCGGCATCGCGCGTGGCGCCGAGCCAGGCGCTGTCGGCCGCGGCGCCGATGGCGATGGCGCCGCGCTGCGCGGCCAGTGCCGTCGTCACCGGGTAGTCGAGCGCGTCGGCGAACAGCGCCTGCCAGGCCGGCGAGGCACGCAGCAGGTCGAGCAGGTCCGCCTGCAGGCGCCGCTCGTCCAGGTCGGGTTCGATGCGTCGCGCGCTGGCGTTGCGCCGGTCGAACCAGGGGAAGAACAGCCGGCCGTCACGCAGCATGTGCCAGGCTTCGTGCAGATGGCCGCCATGCCATTGCGGCGCGAGGCCGGGCAGGCCGTGTTCGCGGAACGCCGCGCAGGTACTGTCGGAGAGGAACGGCAGGTCGAGCAGTGCCAGCGGATGCGGGCGCTCGCGTGTGCGCCGCCCGATCTCCAGCGCCACGCAGGCGCCGGTGCCGAGCCCCGCCAGGGTGCAGGCGGTGAGGCCGGCTTCGCCCAGCACCTCGATGCCGGTCACGGCCGCGCTGCCGATGCCGGGGCCGGAGGCGGGCCGGTCCGACTCGCCATGGCCGGGGAGGTCGGGGATGAGCAGCGGCCGCGTACCGGCAACGCCCCGGGCGATGGTACTCAGGGCGTCGGCGGACTGGCCGGCGCCATGCAGGAGCATGAGCGGCGCACCCTGGCCGTCGAGGCGCTCGCGCACCCGTACCTGGCCTGACGGCAGCTGCAGCATGCGATTCCACAGCCGTCCCGGCAGCGGCCGGGTGGCCACCGCCGCGGGCGCGGGATCGCCGCGACGCGCGAGCAGGTGGCCGAGGCAGCGTTCGACGGCCTGCTCCCGGCCGGCCGACGGCGCGACCTCGGTTCCGGCCGGCAATTCGCCGAGGCGCTCGAGATGGCCCTGCAGCGGGTCGCCGGCAGCGGCGGTCACCAGCAGCGGCACCCGCAGGCCGGGCAGCACCGTGTCGGGGCGTGATTCGAAGGCGGCGCGATAGGCGGTGGCGTAATGGTCGCCGGCTCGCAGGAAATCCATGAACGAATCGTGCAGCGCCGTGGCCGGTGGCACGTCGAAGCTCATGCGCGTCGCGGCGCGGTGGTCGTACCAGGGGAAGAAGAGGGTCTGCTCGCGCATGCGGCCCCACATCCAGGCGAGGTGGCTGCCATCCCATGCCGGAGTTACCGCTGGCAGGTAATTCGCCAGGATGTCACGCCGTTCCTCCCCGGTGAGTTGCACCAGCCCGTTGGCGGCCATCGCCGTGACGCGCCCGGGGTTCCTTGCGGCGAACCACAGGCCGATGCTCGCCCCGGTATGGAAGCCGTAGAGGCCGAAGCGGTGCAGGCCGATGGCATCGACGAACTCGGCGAGCGCTTCGGCGAACTCCGCGATGCCCAGTTCGGCCGGGCCCAGTGGATCGGATTGCCCGTAGCCCGGTGTGTCCGGCGCGATGAGGGTGAAATGCGCCGACCAGCGCTGCATCAGCCCGGTCAGCTCCCGCGAGGACTGGGGCGACTGGTGCAGCATCACCAGCGCCGGTCCCTGGCCGCAACGGCGGTAATGGACCTGGCGCGGACCCCAGCGTCCGTCGATGGTGACGAAATGGCGGCGGATGTCCTGGCTCATGCAAAAAAGTCTAGCGCCCTGCGGGTCGCCTGTCCCGCCGCAGGGCGTTTGCCCCTAGAATCACCGCCATGGCCGCCACCACTCCCGCCGCCGTCCTGCCGGAGTTCGATCCCGCCGCCGACGTGTTCGTCGCGCAGGCACGCCGGCCCGCCGGGCTCGAGACCGTCGACGTCGCCGGGCTCGGTCCTTACCTGCGCAGCCTGCTGGTGATCGACGGCACCGTGACCCGCTTCATCGAGGCCTACTGGCTCGAGCCCGTGGATGTGCGCCGCATCGCCCAGGAGGAGACGCGCCTGCCGCAGGCGGAACCCTGGCTCGAGCTGGAAGCGGGCGAGCCTGTCATCCGCCGGCGGGTGCTGCTGGTCGGCGCCCGCAGCGGGCGGCTGTTCGCCTGGGCCGATACGCTGATCGCCGCCGCGCGCCTCGCCCCGGGCGTGCGCCGCGGCCTGGAACGTGACGGCGGCGGGCTCGGGCGCATCCTCATCGACACCGCGGCCGAGACGCGCCGCGAGGGCCTGTGGTTCGGCCGCGACCCGGCGCTGGCGCGTCCGGCGGAAGTCGCCGCGCTGTGCCGGGGCCCGCTGCTGGCGCGCAGTTACCGCGTGGTCTGCGACGGACGCCCGCTGATGCAGATCACGGAGCGTTTCCCGATCTGAGCGACCGGTCCCGGGAGCGGGGTGGATGCTGAGAACCAGCGCATGGCGGCACGGCAGCGGACTGGACTAGCCTGCCCGCCAGATCATGGAGTCCGCATCACGACGTTATGTTAACCATCCAGGAGATCATCCTGATCTTTGTGGCCATCGGGGTCCTCGGCGGCTGGGCCGTGGGCCGCGTGGTCGTGCGGCTGGCTGGCAAGGGCCGCGGCAGCGTCCGGACCGAGGAGGCCAACCATCGCATCCGCGCCCTCGAGGCGGACCTGCGCGTTGCCCAGCGCAAGGCCGAGGAGGCCGAGCTCGCGCTGGAGCGCCACCGCGAGGAGTCCGACGTCCTGCGCCGCGAGATGGAAACGAGGAACGCGGACCTCACCGGCAGGGACCAGGAGATCGAGCGCCTGCGCAAGGGCCTGGCCGACGAGTGCGCCAAGACCCAGGCGCTGCGGGGTGAGCTGGTGAGCCGGGCGGAGGAGACCATCCGCGCCAGCGTCCGAGTCAAGGATGCGGAGACCGAACTCTCGGTCGCCCGGGCCGGTTCCGACGCCGTGCTCGAGCAGGTCCAGCGCCTGGCGGCCGAGCGCGAGGAACTGACCGGCCGCCTGCAGCAGCTGCAGACCGAACTCACCGGCCGCAGCCCCAAGGTCACGCGGCTGCCCCTGCGCGATCCCAAGGAGCGCTGAGCCCGCCGGTGTGATTTCATCCCCGCCGGGGCTAAGCTGGCCCCAGTTCGTATCGGGGAGTCCCGCATGAAACTCGGTTTCGTTGCCGGCTATGGCACCGCCCAGGCCCAGCTGCCCATGGAGCAGATCCTCGAGGCCGAGCGTCTCGGCTTCCATTCGGTGTGGACCTCGGAGGCCTACGGCATGGATGCCGTGTCCACGGCCAGCTGGATCCTCGCCCGCACCAGCCGCATCCATGTCGGTACCGCCATCATGCAGATGCCGGCGCGCACGCCGACCTGCGCGGCCATGACCGCCATGACGCTCAACATGCTCTCCGGCGGGCGCTTCATCCTCGGCCTGGGGCCGTCCGGTCCGCGCGTGGTCGAGGGCTGGTACGGCGTGGCCTACGGGCGCCCGCTGGCGCGCACCCGCGAATACATCGACATCGTGCGCCAGGTGGCGACCCGCAAGGGCCCGCTGCTGCACCAGGGTAAGGAATACCGCATTCCGTATGATGGCCCGGGTGCCAGCGGCCTGGGCACTCCCATGAAGGGCATCCTGCATGCCGACCCGACCCTGCGCATCTACACCGCGGCCGTCACGCCCAAGGGCATCGCCTGCGCCGCGGAAGTGGCCGACGGCGTGTTTCCCGTGTGGCTGAGCCCGGAGCACCCCGGGCTCATCGAGCCCTACGTGGCCGAGGGCCTGGCGCTGAGCGGGCGGGCACGCGCCGACTTCGAGGTGGCGCCGGCCGTGCCCGTGTCGCTGGACGATGACCTGGAACGCGCGCGCATCCCGGTGCGCGAACAGCTGGCGCTCTACATCGGCGGCATGGGCCCGAAAGGCCGCAATTTCTACTTCGACTACGTGACGCGCATGGGCTACGCGGAGGCGGCCACGCGCATCCAGGACCTGTACCTCGCCGGCAACCGCGCGGCGGCAGCGGCGGCGGTGCCCGATGCGCTGATCGACCAGGTGGCGCTCGTCGGCCCGGCCGGGCGCATCCGCGAGCGCCTGGGCGCGTGGAAGGAAGCCGGCCGCAGCGGCCGTGTCGGCGCCATGCTCGCCGGAGGCTGCAGCATCGAGGCCATGAGGTTGCTGGCCACGGAACTGCTGTAGCCGTCATGGACGTCGACGTCATCCTCGACAGCCGCGCCGCCGCCGGCGAGCTGGCCGCGCTCGGCGAACTGGCCGAGCGTTACGGCATCGGCGGCGTGTGGGTCTCGAGCCTGAACGATTCGCGCGACCCCTGGGCGAATCTCGTGCCCGTCGCGCAGTGCACCCGCCGCATCACGCTCGGGCCGATCGCCGTCAATCCCTACGACACGCATCCGCTGAAGATCGCCTCCAGCCTGCTGACGCTGAACGAACTGGCTGGCGGTCGCGCCCGGGTCATCGTTGGTGGCGGCGGCGAGGCGTTGCAGGCGCTCGGCCTCGCGCCGGAGCGCCGCGTGCGGGCGGTGCGCGAATGCGCGGCGATCATCCGCGCCGCCGCCAGCCGCGAACCGGTCGAGTTCCGCGGCGGGATGTTCGAGGTGAGCAACTGCCGCTTCGGCTGGGCCAGTGCGCCCGCGCCGCCGGTCTACATCGGCGCCGGCCAGGCGCAGATGCTGCGCATGGCGGCCGCGGCGGGCGACGGCATCATGATGAGCGACGTGCCCCCCGGGCCGGCCGCGCGATTGCTGGCGACGCTGGATGCCGCGCTTGCCGCCTGCGGCAAGTCCCGCGCCGGCGGTTTCTGGACCAGCGTCTTCACCGCCTGGCACGTCTACGCCGACGAGGGCGAGGCACGTCGCGAGGCGCGCCGCTGGCTGTTCCTGCGCGGCATCTTCCGCCCCTGGCTGCTGGCGGAATTCCTCGATGCGGACGACGTGCGCCTGGTGATGGACAGCCGTGCGGCATTCGCCCGGGCCTTCGCCGCCGGCAGCCACGAGGTCGAGGGCGTGCCCGGTCCGGTGCTCGACGCGCTGGTCGACAACGTCACCCTGTGCGGCACGCCGGCGACACTCGCCGGTCTCGTCGCCCGGCTGCGCCACCTGCAGGAGGCGGGCCTGCGCGGCGTGGCGCTGCGGCTGTATGCGCAGCCTGCCGAATCCATCCGCCTGATCGGCGAACAGGTGCTGCCGGCACTGCGCTGAACCCGCGCCTCAGGCGTCGGGCCGTACCGTTGCCCGCAGGCGCTTGGTGGCGGCAGCCTTTTTCTTGCCGTCGAGGCGCCGCTGGCGCGAGGCCTGCGTCGGCTTCGTCGCGCGGCGTGCCTTGCGCCTCACCAGCGCCGCGTCCACGAGTTCCGCGAGCCGCGCCAGCGCATCGTCGCGGTTCTGTTCCCGGGTGCGGTGACGCTGCGCCTTGATGACGATGACGCCGTCCTCGCTGACGCGCCGGTCGCGCAGCGCCAGCAGCCGCTGCTTCACCTCGTCCGGCAGGGACGAGGCGCCGATGTCGAAGCGCAGGTGGACCGCCGAGGCGACCTTGTTGACGTTCTGGCCGCCCGCTCCCTGGGCACGTACTGCCGTCAGCTCGATCTCGTCCAGCGGGATCCGCCGCCTCATGCGCCGTGGCACTTCTTGTATTTCTTGCCGCTGCCGCAGTGGCAGGGATCGTTGCGGCCGAGCTTGGGTGTCTTGCGACGGTAGGGCTCGGCGGGCGCGTGGTCGTGATGGTCGTGGTCGTGGTCACAGCCGGGACCATGGACATGGGGCTCGGCGGGGGCGGGTTGTGGCTTGCGGTTCACGCGGGTCACCATGCTGGGAGCGGGCTCGGGTTCAGGATGCGGCCTTGTAGTCGCGCGCAGGCCGGAAGGTCATGGCGGAGAGCTCGGGCGCACCGTAGGAACATGCCACGCGTTCGGCCGGCGGGTCGCGGTAGAGGGTGGTGCGCTGCCGCGGCTGGCGACCGATGCCGCGGATCAGGGCATCCATGCGCTCGGGCGGCAGCTCCTGGCCGTGGGCGGCGCCGGCGGCGCGCGAGATGGATTCGTTCATGAGTGTGCCGCCGAGGTCGTTGACCCCGGCCTGCAGCACCTGCGCGGCGCCGCTCTCGCCGAGCTTGGTCCACGAGGCCTGGATGTTGGGGATCAGCGGGTGCAGCACGAGGCGCGACACGGCGTGCATGAGGCGCGCCTCGCGCCAGGTCGGGCCCGGGCGGGCACGGCCGCGCCGGTACAGCGGCGCCTCCATGTGCACGAAGGGCAGCGGCACGAATTCGGTGAAGCCGCCGCTCTGCTGCTGCAGGTCGCGGATCGCCAGCAGGTGCCGTGCCCAGTGTCGCGGCGCCTCGAGGTGGCCGAACATGATGGTGGCGGTGGTGCGCAGGCCGATGCGGTGCGCGGTGGCCACCACGTTCAGCCACTGCAGGGTATTGACCTTGTCGGGGCAGATCTGCCGGCGGACCTCGTCGTCGAGGATCTCGGCGGCGGTGCCGGGCAGCGTGCCGAGCCCCGCCTCCTTCAGCTGGCGCAGGAAGCTGTCGATGCCGAGGCCGAGGGTGCGCGCCCCCTGCGTCACTTCCAGCGGCGAGAAGGCGTGCACGTGGATGCCGGGGGCCGCTTCCTTCACGGTGCGCAGCACGTCGAGGTAGGTCTGGCCGGTGAAGGCCGGGTGGATGCCGCCCTGCAGGCATACCTCGGTGGCACCGCGCGCCCAGGCCTCGGCCGCCCGCCGGCCGATCTCGGCGAGGTCGAGCACGTAGGGGGCACCGCGCAGGTCCTCGTCCGCCTTGCCCTTGGCGAAGGCGCAGAACTGGCACTTGTAGGCGCAGAGGTTGGTGTAGTTGATGTTGCGGTTGACGACGTAGGTCACCGTGTCGCCGCAGGCCGCGGCGCGCAGCGCATCGGCGGCCGCGCAGAGGCGGTCGGCATCCTCGCCCCGCGCCGCGAACAGGCGCTCGATGTCCTGCTGTTCGAGTCGTTTGCCATCCTGCGCGCGGGCCACGGCAGCGGCGAGGGCGCGGTCGGCGAAGCCGCCGGCAGCGGTGCGCGCCGCCGGTGGTCGTGACTGGCTGTTGCCCGCGGCCCAGTCGTCGTCGCGGGCGAGGCCTTCGGCATCGGCATGGCGCAGCAGCGCGGTGACGAGGCCCGCATCCAGCCAGCGGGCGCGATCACGCACGTAGGCGGGGTAGAGCGTGAGCCGCTCGACCAGCGTCTTGCCCGCGGCGGCGGTCTGGCCTGCCAGGGCCGCGAGCTGCGGCCAGGGGGACTCGGGATTGACGTGGTCGGGAGTCACCGGCGAGACGCCACCCCAGTCGTTGATGCCGGCGGCGATGAGCTCGCCGAGCCGGCCCTCGTTGAGGTTCGGCGGCGCCTGGATGTTCATGTCGGGACCAAACAGCAGGCGGGCCACGGCGATGGTCCACTGCAGTTCCGCGAAGGGCGGCGCCGGGGCATCGGCCAGCTTCGTGCCCGGCTTGGGCACGAAGTTCTGGATGATGATCTCCTGCAGGTGGCCGTGGCGCCGATGGCTGTCGCGCAGCGCCAGCAGACCCTCGATGCGCTCGTGCCGGGTTTCGCCGATGCCGATGAGCAGGCCGGAAGTGAGGGCGACGCCGGCGGCACCGGCATCGTCGATGGCCCTGAGCCGCACGGCCGGCAACTTGTCCGGCGAGCCGAAGTGCGGGCCGCCGCGCGCGGCGAGCCTCGGGCTGGCGGACTCCAGCATGATGCCCATCGACGGCGCCACCGCGCGCAGCGTGCGGTAGTCGTCCGCGGTCAGCACGCCGGGGTTCAGGTGCGGCAGCAGGCCGGTTTCCCCGAGGACACGCGCGGCCATGGCGCGCAGGTAGGCCAGCGTCGAGGAATAGCCGAGCGCCGTGAGCGCGTCGCGGGCTGCGCGATAGCGCAGCTCCGGCTTGTCGCCGAGCGTGAACAGCGCCTCGCGGCAGCCCTGCGCCTGGCCTGCCCTGGCGATCGCCAGCACCGCGTCGGGATCGAGATAGGCCGCCTGCAGGCGCCGTGGCGTCTTGGCGTAGGTGCAGTAGTGGCAGACGTCACGGCAGAGCTCGGTCAGCGGGATGAAGACCTTGCGCGAGTACGTGATCACCGCGCCGTGCCCGGCATCGCGGCATGCCGCCGCGGCCGCGAGGAGTTCGGGCAACGGCATGGCCGCCGCGCGGGCGGCGGCCTGCTCGCCGTCGAGTTGTTGCCAGTCTGTCATGGTCATCGCTGTCTTCGGCCGCCCGCCCGCAGGCGTGCGCAGATGCCGGCCTGTTCGAGGTACTGGCGCGCAGTGCCGCCGCCAGGCTGCGCGCACAGCCAGCGCACATCATCCTCGGTGTCGAGGTCGCGTGCAAAGCCGGGCACCGCCACCTGGCGGGCGGCCACTCCGCGCTCCAGCGCGGCCTGCAGGTGCCGGCTTGCGCTGTCCCGCCCGAAGCGGCAGGGGGCCGCGCCGGGTGGCGTCATCGCCAGGGCATTGGTGCCGCCGTCCGTGGCCGCCGGCACCACGGTGACGCCGGGTCCATGGCCGGCGAGCAGGGCCTCGATGTCGGCTGGCGCCAGCAGCGGCAGGTCGGCGGGCACGACGACCACGGTGCGCGCACCTTCTGCCGCCAGCAGGGCCATGGCGGCATCCACATTGCCCGAGAGGCCGAGCGCCGGGTCGTCCGGCAGCCAGCGGCAGGCGGCCGACTCGGCCAGTGCGCGGGCCGCGGTATCGCCGGTGACGACCGCCACGGCGTCGATGCCGCGTGCGGCGCGCGCGGCGTCGATGACACCCTGCGCCAGGCAACGGGCCAGGGTGGCGCGCTCGTCCGCGTCGAGCAGCGCTGCCAGGCGGCTCTTCGCGCCCTCCAGGGAGCGGATGGGCAGCAGCGCCCAGGTGGCCTTCATGTGCCGGTCACGGGCGGCGCAGCGTGCCGGCGAAATCCAGGGCGAAGCGCGCCAGCTCCACGCGGTCTTGCAGCGAGCGCATCACCGTCGACGTGGTGACGGCGCGGATGCCGAGGGCCTCGACCGCGGCCACCTCGGCTGCATCGGCCTGGTCGAGGACCAGGCCATCGACCAGGCCCTGGTAGTGGCGGGCGATGCCTGCCTGGTTCACCGCCATGCCCAGCTCCGCCATGATCTTCGCGGTCGGGCCCTTGATGGCCTGCCCGGCGACGATCGGCGAGATGGCCACGCGCGCGACAGGGCTGCGGCCGATTTCGGCGCGCAGTGCCGGGATGGCCAGGATCGGATCGATGCTGAGCCAGGGATTGGAAGGCGCGATGAGGATGGCGCGCAGCCCGGGATCCCCGAGCGCCGCCATCGCCGTGGCCGGGGGCACCGCCTCGGCGGCACCGGCGAAGCGCACGGCACTCACCACCGGCTGCGCGGCGCGGCGCACGAAGTAATCCTGGAAGGCGAGCACGCCCGCATCCGTCACCACCCGGGTCTGCACGCGGCTGTCGCTGGCCGGCACGATGCGGCTGCCGATGCCGAGGCGCTGGCAGGTCTCGCGCGTGATCGTCGAGAGCGCGTCGCCGGCCTCCAGGCGCCGGCTGCGCTCGACATGGGTGGCGAGGTCGCGGTCGCCGAGGCGGAACCAGGTCTCGCCGCCGAGTCGCGCCATCTCCGCCATGAAGTTCCAGGTCTCGTCGCCGCGGCCCCAGCCGGTTTCGGTGTTGACGAGGCCGGAGAGCGTGTAAACGAGGGTGTCGATGTCGGGCGAGATGGCGAGCCCGAGGTGGCGGAAGTCGTCGCCGATGTTGGCGATGACGGTGAGTGCGCCCGGCGGCAGCAGACGATGCAGGCCGAGCGCCAGCTTGGCGCCGCCGATGCCGCCGGAGAGGAGCACCACGCTGTCGGTCGCGGCCGGCTTCGGTGTCTTCATGGCTCAGCGGAACAGGTCTTCGGCGCGCGGCCGCAGCACCGCCCGCGCCGGCAGGTCTTCGCCACCGCCGCCTGCGCCGCGGATGAGCACCACGGGCGTGCCCTCGGCGGCCTCGCCCATCACCAGCACCGCTGCCGCCGCGAGGCTGTCCGCCGGCGCGATCTCGCTGACCTGCAACGGCCGCCCGGCGAGGTCGCGGCGGCCGCGCAGGTCGGTGAACGGCGCCACGCCCGCCGTGCCGATGGCAATGCCGACGGTGCCGCGGCGCCAGGCGCGGCCGACGCTGTCGGTGATGACGATGCCGAGGGCCGCGCCGCTGGATCGCTGCAGTGCCTGGCGCAATCGTGCCGCGGAGGCATCCGGGTCCTCGGGCAGCAGCAGCACGCTCTCCTCGTCGCCGCCGAGATTGGAGCGGTCGATTCCTGCGTTGGCCAGCACGATGCCGAGACGGTGCTCGGCGATGAGCAGGTCGGGCCGGGTGCGCAGGACCTCGCGTGATTCCTGCAGGATCAGCTCGACGAGGCGCGGGTCCTTGCGCGTCTCCACGGCCAGCGCCTGCGCGCCTGCCGAGGGTTGCACATCGGCGAGGCGCCGCAGGCGGCCCTCGGCCTTGGAGACGATCTTCTGCGTCACGGCCAGCACGTCGCCGTCGGCGAGCACCAGCCCGGCGTGGTCGAGCGCCGCGGCGATCAGCGACGCCAGGTCGTCGCCGGGACGGATGGCCGGCAGGCCGGGCAGCGGCGTGAGGGAGAGCGCGGGGACGATCATGCTGGCGACGGCCGGGCGCCCGCCGGGCGCCGGCAACCTCAACGGCCCGCGTGGCCGACGCCGGCGATGCGGATGCCGGCGTGCTCGCTCTTGTAGTGCTTGTTCATGAAGATCAGCACCGAGGTCAGCGCCTCCATGGCAGCGGCGTTGGCGAGCGGCCCGGCGTGCCAGGCGCGCAGGCCGGCGCGCTGCGCCAGGCCGATGACGGTCTCGCGGGCCTCGGCCCTGTCGCCGGCGACCAGCACGTCGCAGCCGGGATCGCCGTCGGCGGCGAGCACGTCGGCGGCCACGTTCTGGAATGCCGAGACCACGGTGGTCTCGGCGCCGACGATGGACTGCGCGATGAGCGCGGCGCAGCCCTCCGGCGGCAGTTGCACCCGCATGACCTTTGGCGGCACCAGCGGCACGGTGGCGTCGACGAGGATCTTGCCCTTCAGCGCGCCGCGGATGGCTTCGAGGACGGGCCGCTGGTGGGCGAAGGGCACCGCCAGCACGACGATTTCGGCCGCCGCCGCCGCCTCCGGGTTGCCATGGCCGCTGACGTTCGTCCCGGGCAGGGCGGCGGCCAGTGTGGCGGCGGCTTCAGCGGCCCGGGCGCCGTCGCGCGAGCCGATGTGCACGGCAAGGCCGGCGCGGGCCCAGCGCCGGGCGAGGCCGCCGCCGAGCGAGCCGGTACCGCCGATGACCGCGATGTTGCGAATGGTGCTGGTGTTCATGCCGGCACATTGTAGGCGGGCGGACGCCGTGGCGTCACGGCGTCGCGGGCCCTTCGTAGCGCTCGAACGCCGGCAGCACGCGCTCGGCGAGGATCCTCAGGCCGGCCATGGGCTCGTCGAACAAGCGGATCGACAGCTCCGTCAGGCCGGCGCGCTCGAATGCCCGGAAGCGCTCGATCTGCGCCTCGATGGCGTCGAGGCCGCCGGCCGAGGAACAGGCGGCGATCAGCCGCTCGACGATCGATTCCGGCACGTCCTCGATCACCCCGGTGCGGGTCCAGAACGCCTTGGCGAAGTTCTGCCACTTGTCGATGACCAGCTGGCGCTCCTCCGGCGTCACGTAGGGCAGCATGTCGTACTTTGGCGGCAGCAGCTCGCCGCGGAACACCAGCTCGCGCCGGGCCTCGTACAGGGACTTCTCCCGCTCCTCCTTGATGTGCCAGGCCCAGAAGTTGCCGACGCGGAAATCATCCGCCGGCGTCTTGCGCTCCGCGAGGCCCTTGCGCAGCGCCTCCATGTGGTGGCCGATCTTCTCCGGCGTGACGTCGCTCATCTGCGTGCCATCGGCGTACCGGCCCGCCATCTCCAGCATCTTCATGCCGGTGGAGCAGGTGAATACCCGGGCCGTGGGCGCCTTCTTCCAGGCATGGCGGAAGGGCCGGGTGACCTTGAATACCTCGCCGGGATAGCCCATGCACATCTTGCCCGACACCACCGCGCGGGTGATCTCCACCGCCTCGCGCACGCCGCGCACCATGCGCTGCGCCCTGGGGTCGAAGGCGATGCCGCAGGAACTCATCACCGAGCCGCCACCACCGATGGCCACCACGGCCCGCCCCTTGCTGAACTCGTTGAGGGTCAGCAGCGCGTTGCCGATCTTCAGCGGCTGCATCTCGTAGGGACTGATCGCCAGCACGCCGAGGCGGATGCGCCGGGTCGCCAGCGCCGCGGGCACCAGCATCATGAAGGCATCCGGGTTCTGGTGGTAATTCGAATGCCAGAGGGTGCGGAAGCCGTGGTTCTCCGCGGCGACCGCCAGTTCCGTCACCTGGGCGGCAGTGAGGTCCGGTTCGAGGATGACATCGATCTGCATGTCGGCAGTTCCGCGGCCTGCTGGATCGGGCGCAGCATACACGCTGCACGCACCGGGCAGGAGCTGGCGCCGCCGCGCCTCAGGCCAGCCTGCGGAAGCCGAGGAACAATCCCAGCCAGAGCGCCGTGCGGAAGCTCATGGCGCCCACGCTCTGCATCGCGACCTCGTCGCTGGTGAAGTGGAACCAGACGACGACACCGAGCATCACGGCGTTGGCGAGGAAGATCAGCCAGGCGCCGTTGCGGGCGGCGGCGGCACTGTTCCAGCCGGCCACCCCGGTTGCCACGTAGGCAAGCCCCATGATGGCGTTGTAAGTCAGCAGTGGCATGAACACCGTGTAGCCGGGATCGCGCAGGCCCAGCAGGGCGCTGCCGCCGGCTGCCAGCGTGACCAGGCCGAAGACGATGGCCAGCAGCGCGAGGGCGCGCTGCGGGCGGGCACGCTGCATCAGTGTGCTCATGCGGGCGATTGTCGGCCGGTCCTGCCATGGCCTGCAAGGCGGCGGCTGCTATGCTGGAGCATCGGCCTGGTCAGCTGGTGGACATCATGGGAATGGAGGGATTGCTCTGGGCGGCCGCGCTGCTGCTGGTTGCGCTCGGACTTGCCGGACTGGTGCTGCCGGCGCTGCCGGGCATTCCGCTGCTGTTCCTCGGCCTGGTTGCCGCAGCCTGGGCCGAGGGCTTCGCGCATGTCGGCGCCGGCACCATTGCCGTGCTGGCACTGCTGGCGCTGCTCGCCTGGGGTGCGGATTTCGCCGCGGTCGCCTTCGGTGCGCGCCGCTTTGGCGCCACGCCGCGGGCCGCCTGGGGTGCGGCGGCCGGGATGCTCGTCGGGCTGTTCTTCGGGCTGCCCGGCATCCTGCTCGGGCCGTTCCTCGGCGCGATGCTCGGCGAGCTGCTGGGCAACCGCTCGCTGCGTCAGGCGGGACTGGCGAGCCTGGGCGCCACGCTCGGCCTCGCCTTCGGCGCCGCGGTGAAGATGGCGCTCGCCTTCGTCATGCTCGGCATCTTCCTGGTGGCACGCTTCAGCAGCGGCAATGGTGCCTGACAGGAAAAGGTGCCAAAGGAAAAGGTGCCGGAAAAGGTGCCTCAAAGGAAAAGGTGCCTGACATATTTTCCGTTTACGGAAAATATGTCAGGCACCTTTTCCTTTGAGGCACCTTTTCCGGCACCTTTTCCTTTTTCCTTTGTTGCGGCGCCTTTCCGTCGTGGCAGGCTCAGTCGTCGCCCATGCCGAGCAGGGCCAGCAGGTTGACGAAAATGTTGTAGATGCTGACGTAGAGGCTCACGGTGGCGAGGATGTAGTTGTCCTGGCCGCCGTGGATGATGGCACTGGTCTCGTGGAGGATCATGCCGGCCATGAGGATGACCACACCCGCGGAGATCGCCATCTGGAAAGCCGACAGGTCGACGAACAGGCCGACGAGGATCACGCCGAGCAGGCCGAAGAGACCGACCGTGAGGAAGCTGCCCATGAAGCCCATGTCGCGGCGTGACCTGATGGTGTAGGCGCTGAGGCCGGCGAACAGCAGGCCGGTCACGCCGAGGCTGGTCATCACCAGCTCGCCGCCATTCGGCACCGCGCGCAGGTAGGCGCTGAGCAGCGGGCCGAGCGTCAGGCCCATGAAGCCGGTCAGGGCGAATACCGCGGCGATACCCGCGGCCGAGTTGCGCAGCCGGAAGGTGAGGAACAGCAGGCCGAAGTACCCCACCAGCGTGACGATGGGCCCGAGGTAGGGCATGCCGACCGCCATGGCGACGCCGGCCATCGCCGCGCTGAAGAGCAGCGTGGCGGCCAGCAGCATGTAGGTGTTGCGCAGCACGCGGTTGGTTGCCAGTTCCGATGGCCTGGCAACGGCGCCTCCGGTGAAGCTGCCACCAGGGCCGCTGCGATCACCTGTCACCACCCGCAATCCGCGCTCGTCCGCCATGCTGCATCTCCTTCAAGAAAGCCGCTTCGGCTCGCGAGTCATTATGCCGGGCGCGCCGCAGGACTCAAGGACCTGCGTTATGACATGATCGAAGCTGGCGACGGGGAGCAATGCGGCATGAAACTGCAGCAGCAGGTCATCTGGATCACCGGCGCGTCCTCCGGTGTCGGCGAGGGCATGGCCCGGGTCTTCCACCGCGAAGGCGCCCACCTCATCCTGTCGGCGCGGCGGGAAGCCGAACTCCAGCGTGTCAAGGCCAGCTGCCAGGGCCCGGGAACCATCGACATCCTGCCCTTCGACATATGCGATGCCACGGCACGCGAGGCCGCCGCGCGCAGCGTGCTGAGCCGCCACCCACGCCTCGACGTGCTGGTGAACAACGCCGGCATCGGCCAGCGAGCCGCTGCCCGCGACACCACGCTGGAGGTGGTGCGCCGCATCATGGAGGTGGACTTCTTCGCGCCGGTGGCGCTGGCCGGGCTGGTCCTGCCGCGCATGATCGCGCAGCGCTCCGGGCGCTTCGTGGTGACCTCCTCGGTGGCCGGCAAGCACGCCGTGCCCCACCACAGTGCCTACTGCGCGGCCAAGCACGCGCTGCATGGCTACTTCGACACGCTGCGCGTCGAGCACCTGCAGGACGGCATCCGCGTCACGCTGCTGGTGATCGCCGGCATCAGCAGCAACGTCTTTCGTCACGCGCTCACCGGCAGTGGCGCGGAATACGGCCCCAGCAGCTGGGACAACCGGAACGGCATGCCGGCCGAGGAGTGCGCCGCGCGCGTCGTCGACGGCATGCTCGCCGACGAGCAGGAAATGGTCATCGGCATCGACCAGGCACTGCAGGCGATGCGCCTGCGCGAGCGGGACCCGCAGGCCTTCGTCGAGCGCATGGCCGGGATGATGAAATGGATGGAGTCGCGGTAGCGGCGCACCGGGGGAGATTCCATCCATCCGGCTCCGGCTCCGGGCGGGGCGTGTGGCTTCGCACCGGCTTCCTCATGCAGAATAGGTATAGCCGGGTCCGGGCGACGTCGATCCGGCAATAATAAGTTCATATTAAACAGTTTATTACAGGGCTTTCCGCATCCAGGATAGAAGCTGATTCCGCAGCTGTCCACGGAGCGCCCGGCGGGTCGAGATGGAGATATACAAGGAGTTCATGTTCGAGGCGGCACACCGCCTGCCGAACGTGCCCGCGGGCCATCGCTGCGCCCGGCTGCACGGCCACTCCTGGAAGGGCACGCTGTACGTGCGCGGCGCGGTGGGCGAGCACAGTGGCTGGATCATGGACTACGCCGACATCCGCCAGGCCTTCGATCCGCTCTACCAGCAGCTCGACCACAACTACCTCAACGACATCGAAGGCCTGGAGAATCCCACCAGCGAGGTGCTGGCGAAGTGGATCTGGGCGCGGCTGAAGCCGCGGCTTCCCGGCCTCTCGCGCGTGGTGATCAACGAGACCTGCACCTCGGGCTGCATCTACCAGGGCGAGGAGGAGTAGGCGGCATGGCGCCCGGGCAGCCGGCCACCAGGGCGGGCGCGGCGCCGCCTGCCGCGGAAGCGGCCATGCGCCGCGCGCTGGAGGCGGCGCGTCGTGCGGCGCTCGCCGGCGAGCCACCGATCGGCGCCTGCCTGGTGCGAGACGGCGAGGTGCTGGCCGTGGCATCGAACTGCGTGGTGTCGGAACTCGACATCACCGCGCATGCCGAGATGACGCTGATCCGCGACGCCTGCCGGCGCGGGCGCACGCTCAGTCTCGCCGGCTGCGAGCTGGTCGTCACCGTGGAGCCCTGCCCGATGTGTCTGGCGGCGAGCCACTACGCCGGCATCGACCGCGTCATCTTCGGCGCGACGCTGGAGGACCTGCACGCGCTGACCGGCGGCGAGCTGCTGGCCGGGCCGCGCGGCAGCCAGCCCGGCGGTCCGGAGGTCGAGGGTGGCCTGCTGCGCGCGGAGTCGCTGGCGCTGCTGCGCGCCTGGGCCGGTGGAGGGCGCGGATGAGCGCGGCGCCGGATGCGGCGAGGGCAGCGGCAGGTGTGGCGCAGTACGACGCCATCGCCGTGCCGTACCAGCGTTCGAAGGAATCACCGATCCGGCGCTATCTCGAAAGCCACGGCTTCTTCGCGCTGCTGGGCGAAGTGGCCGGCCTCGCGGTGCTGGACCTCGCCTGTGGTGACGGTTTCTATACGCGACAGCTGCGCCAGCGCGGCGCACGCCAGGTGCTGGGCGTGGACATCTCCACCGCCATGATCGGCCTGGCCCGCGGCCAGCTGCGCCCGACCGACGCGGACATCGACTACCTGGTGTGCGACGTGCAGGAGCTGCCGGTGCTCGGCCGCTTCGACATCGCCGCTGCCGCCTACCTGCTGCATTACGCGCGCGACGTCGGCGAGCTCGGCCGCATGTGCCGCAGCATCGCCCGCCAGCTGCCGCCGGGCGGCCGCCTGGTCGCCATCAACGAGAATCCAGATCAGCCCGAGTGCCGCTACGCCGGCTACCTGCGCTACGGCTTCAGCAAGAGCGTGGCCTCGCCACGCAGCGAGGGCTCGCCGATCACCTACGCCATGATCAGCGGCCGCGAGCTGTTCCGCTTCGAGGTCTACCATTTCGAGCGCGCCACCTACGAGGCGGCACTGGCCGCGGCGGGATTCACCGACATCCGCTGGCATCCGCTGCAGCTGGACCCGCAGGGCCTGGCGGTGATGGGTGCCGAGTACTGGTCCGAGTACCTCGGCAACCCGCCGGTGGTGGGCCTGACGGCACGGCGGGCGGGCTGAGGCGCGGAGCGCAGGCATGGCGCGCGGCATGGACCATCGTGCAGCCGGCGCCGGCGGGGACGAGCGCAGCCTGCCGCGGATCGTCGAGCGGCTGGCGCGCGCGCAGCCGCAGGCGGTGGCCGTGAGCGGCATCGGTGACAGCCTCGACTACGCCGCGCTCAACCGCCGCGCCAACCGCATCGCCGCCTGCCTGGCCGCGGGCGGTGTCGGTCGCGGCAGCCTGGTCGGTCTCGCGCTGCCGCGGGGGAGCGACCTGGTGGCGGCCTTGCTCGGCATCCTCAAGGCCGGGGCTGCCTACGTGCCGCTCGATCCCGGGCTGCCGCCGCGACGCCTGCGCCGCATGATCGAGCGTGTTTCCATGCCGATGCTGGTGACCGGGTCCGCGCTGCTGCCGGTCCTTGGCAGCGGACTGCCGACGCTGTGCCTGGACCGCGATGCCGCCGTCATCGACGGCGCCAGTGCCGGGGATCCTGCCGTCCCGCTGGCAGCGGCGGATCCCTGCTACGTCATGTTCACCTCGGGTTCCACCGGCGAACCCAAGGGCGTGGTGGTCACGCATGGCAACGTCGCGCGGCTGTTCGATCACCTGGGCCCGCAGCTCGGCCTTGGCGCCGCCGATACCTGGAGCCAGCTGCATTCCTGCGCCTTCGGCTTCTCGGTGTTCGAGATCTGGGGTGCGCTGTGCCACGGCGCGCGCCTGGCGCTGGCCCCGGCGCAGGCGCGGGCCGATGCCCTGGCATTGCGCGATTTCCTGCGGCGGGAAGGCGTGACGGTGCTCAGCCAGACACCCTCGGCATTCCGCGAGACGGTGCTCGGCCCGGCGTTCGCCGGCCAGTGGGCATCGCTCGCGGTGCGCCTGCTGGTGCTGAGCGGCGAGGCCGTGCAGGTGGACGACCTGCGGCGCTGGTGGGCCGCGCAGGCATCGGGCAGACCGCGGCTGGTCAACAGCTATGCCATCACCGAGGCCGGCGGCAACGTCATGCTGCGCGAGTACGCGGCGGGCGACGACGATGCGCGCAACATCGGCCTGCCGCTGCCCGACGTGCCGGTGCACATCCTCGATGCCGCCGGCGTGGCCGTGCCGGACGGCGAGGCGGGCGAGCTCCACGTCGGCGGGCCCGGCATCGCCGCCGGTTACCTCGACGATGCCGCGCTGACCGCCAGCCGCTTCATCGACAGCGGGCCGCAGGCCGGGCGGCTGTACCGCACCGGCGACCGCGTGCGCAGGACCGCTGACGGCAGCCTGGAGTTCCTCGGCCGCCTCGACGAGCAGGTCAAGTGGCGCGGCTATCGGCTGGAACTCGGCGAGATCGAGTCGCTGCTGCGGACGCATCCGGGTGTCAGTGCCGCCGCGGCGGCGATCCGCGCCGACGGCTCCGGCGAGGAGAAGCTGGTCGCCTACGTGGTGCCCGGCGGCGGCGCGGGCGCGGCGCGCGAGCCGGAGTTCTGGCCGTCGCTCGGCGGTTACCAGGTCTATGACGATTTCCTCTACGGATTGATGACGAGCGATGCCGTGCGCAATGCCGCCTTGCGCACCGCCTTCGAGCGCCATGCGGCGGACCGCGTGGTGCTCGACCTCGGCACCGGCCCGCAGGCGCTGCTGGCGCGCATGGCGGCGCAGGCCGGCGCACGCCACGTGTATGCGGTGGAACTGCTGCCGGCCGCGGCGGAACAGGCGCGCGCCGCGGTGGCCGCCGCGGGCCTTGCCGGGCGCATCACCGTCATCACCGGCGACGCCGCGACGCTGCAGCTGCCCGAGGCGGCCGAGGTCTGCGCGCAGGGCATCATCGGCAACATCGGCAGCGCCGATGGCATCGCCGCCATCTGGAATCGCGTGCGCAGCCAGTTTGCCGCCGGCGCGGTGGCGATACCCTCGCGCTGCACGACGCTGATCGCGCCGGTGGAACTGCCCGCGGCACTGCGCGCCTCGCCGAGGCTGGCACCGCTGGCGCTCGACTACGTGCGCCGCATCTTCGCGGCCGAGGGCCGGGCCTTCGATCTGCGCCTGTGCCTGCGCAACCTGTCACCCGGCCAGCTGCTGGCGCCACCCCGGGTATTCGAGGACCTCGACTTCGCCGGTGCACTGCCCGAGGCGCACGCCGGCGGCGCCCGCTTCGAACTGGCCCGGGCCGGCCACTTCGACGGCTTCCTGCTGTGGACGGTGGTGACCACCACGCCGGGCTGCGTGATCGATTACCTCGAGCACCAGCACGCCTGGCTGCCGGTGTTCATGCCTTTGCCGGTGGACGGGCCCGCGCTGTCCGCGGGCGCGGTCATCGAAGCCGGATGGCAATGGCAGGCCGGCCGCGATGGCCTGTTCCCCGACTACCAGCTCGAGTCCCGCTACAGCATTGGCGGACGCAACGAGCACCACCGCTACCTGACGCGCCACCACGAGACGGCGCAGTGCGGCACCGCCCTGCACCGGCGCCTGCTCGAGTTGCCCGAGGCCGCCGTCGATCGCGTCGCGCCCGGCGACCTGCGCGCCTGGCTGGCGCGCCATCTGCCCGAGCCCCTGCTGCCCAACGCCTGGATGTACCTCGACGCCCTGCCGCTCAACACCAGCGGCAAGCTCGACCGGCGCGCGCTGCCGGCGCCCGCGGCACGCACCTGGGGCGGGCAGGGCGGTGCGCCGCAGACGGCGCTGGAATCCGACCTCGCCGCGCTCTGGGCGGAGATCCTCGGTGTCGCCGCCGTGGGCATGCAGGACAACTTCTTCGACCTCGGCGGCGATTCCATCGCGGCGGTGCGCCTCACCACCCAGTTGCAGCAGCTGCTCGACGCCGACGTGATGCTGGCGGCGATCTTCGAGGCACCGACCCTCGCCGCGCTCGCCCGCTACCTCGGCGAGCGTCATGCCGCTGCGGTGAGTACCCGCTACGGCACCGTCCGCAGCCGCAGCCCGGCGCAGCAGGCCGGCATGCCCCGCCAGCACGACGAGCCATGACCGCCTCCGGCGTGCTCGCGCAGCAGCGTGGCACGATGCCCGCGGCCGGGGACGGCCACCTGCCGCTGAGCCCGGCGCAGCAGGGCTTCTGGCTGCTGCAGTCGCTGGATCCGGCCAGCACCGCCGCCAACGAGCAGTTCGCCCTCTTCCTCGACGGGCCGCTGGACCGCGGCGCGCTGGCGCAGGCCTGGCGCGGCGTGCTGGCACGTCACGAGATCCTGCGCGCCCGCTTCGGCGCCGACGATGGCCTGCCCTGGCAGCGTTTCGACGCCGGACCCGGCGAGGCACCGCGCGAGGTCGCCGGACTGTTTTCGCCCGGGGCGCTGCTGGCCTTCGCAGCCGGGGAGATCGCTAGGCCCTTCGACCTCGCCAGCGGGCCGCCGCTGCGCGCGGTGCTGCTGCAACTCGGTCCGGATGAGCACGTGCTGCTCGTCACCGTGCATCACATCGCCGCCGATGGCCTGTCGGTGGCAGTGATCCGTGACGATCTCGCGGGACTCTATGCCGACCTGGTCGCCGGCCGCGCCACGGAGCCGGATGCGGCGCCAGGCTACGGTGCCTTCGCACTGGACGAGCAACGCCAGGCAGGCAGCGCGCGGCAGGCCCGGCATCTCGACTGGTGGTGCCGGCAACTGGCCGGCGCGCCGGCGCGGCACTCGCTGCCGCAACGGCTGCATGAGGCTTCGCGCCCCGCCGCAGGCGGCAGCCGCCGCATCGCCTTCGGGATACCGGCCGACGCCATGGCGCGGGCGCGCAGCCAGGCGCGCGCCACGGGCGTCACGCTGTTCACGCTGCTGACCGCGGCGCTGCGCGTGTTGCTGGCGCGGCTCGGCGGCCAGGAGGACGTGCTCATCGCCGTGCCGGTCACCCGGCGCGACGATGCGGCGCGCCGGCGCATGGTCGGCTGCCTCATCAATACCGTGGTGCTGCGCACGCCGGTGGCAGCGGACAGCCGTTTCGACGCGCTGCTGCTGCAGGAGCGCGCCACCCTGATCGCCGCGCTGGAGCACCGCGAGCTGCCGTTCCATCGCCTCGTCGAAGCGCTGCCCGGGGAGCGACGCGCCGGCGCGCAGCCGCTGGCGCAGATCCTGCTGCAGTTCGATGTCGCGCCCCCGCCGCGGCAGGCGGGCGGCGTGGGCTTTCGCATCGCGCCGCTGCACGTGCCGCGCGAGTCGGCCTGGGACCTGGAGTGGTCGCTGACCGACCAGGGCGAGGGCCAGGCGCTGCAGGGCCATCTCGCCTATGCCTGCGCGCGCTTCGAGGACTGGGTGGCCGAGGCCATGCCTGGCCAGCTGGCGGTGCTGCTCGATGCCGCCACCCGCGAGCCGCAGCAGCCCGTCGGCCTGCTGCCGCTGCTCGACGACGCGCAACGACGGCGGATGCTGGTGGAGTGGAATGCGACGACGGCACCGTTCCCGCAGGCCGCCACCCTGACCGCCCTGGTCGCGGCGCAGTGCCGGCGCAGCCCGGGAGCGGTGGCGCTGGAATGGGGCGACGGCACGCTGTCCCATGCGGAACTCGCGCGCCGGGTGGACTGGCTGGCGGCCCGGCTCATCGATGCGGGTGCAGGCGCCGGCAGCCGCGTGGCGCTGTCACTGACACCCTCGGCGGAGCTGGTCATCGCCCTGCTGGCGATCCTGCGCACGGGCGCGGCCTGCGTGCCGCTCGACCCGGCCTATCCGCGGGCGCGGCGCGAGTTCATGCTCCGCGACGCCGAGGCCTGTCTGTTGCTGACGCGGGGCACCGCGGACCTGGACAGCGGCGCGACGGTCTGCCTCGACCTCGATGCGCTCGGCGAGCCGGCGCCCGGCGAAGTCGTGCCCGCCGTGGCGGAGGGCGCGGCACCCGGCGATCCCGCTTGCCTGCTCTATACCTCCGGCTCCACCGGGGAGCCCAAGGGTGCCATCGGCACGCATCGTGCCGCGGTCAACCGCGTCCACTGGATGTGGCAGGCCTGCGGCTTCCGCGCGGGCGACGTGTTCTGCCTGCGTACCAGCCTGAGCTTTATCGACTCGCTGTGGGAAATCTTCGGTGCGCTGGCCCACGGCATCCGCCTGGTCGTGCTGCCCGGCGAGGCGGCCCGTGACCCGGCTTTGCTGGTGCCGGCACTCGCGCGCCATGGAGTGACCCAGCTGGTGCTGGTGCCGCCACTGTTGCGCGCGCTGCTGGAATGGGCGCCGGACCTGGGCCGGCGCCTGCCCGGGCTGCGCCACATCATCACCAGCGGCGAGCCGCTGCCGGTGGACCTGTGGGCGACGACCCGCGATGCCCTGCCGGCCGTGCGGCTGCTCAACACCTATGGCAGCTCGGAGATCTGGGATGCCAGCTGCTGCGACACCAGTGCGATCGGGCAGGCTCCGGAGCGCATGCCGATCGGCCGGCCGATCGCCAACATGCGCTGCTACGTGCTCGATGCGCGGCTGCAGCCGCTGCCGCCCGGCGTGGCGGGGGAACTCTGCGTGGCGGGCGTGGGCGTCGGCGGCGGCTACTGGCGCCGCCCGGAACTCGACGCGGCGCGCTTCGTCCCCGATCCCTTCGGTGCACCCGGCGAGCGGCTCTTCCGCAGCGGTGACCGCGCCCGCTGGCTGCCCGATGGCAGCCTCGAGTGCCTGGGCCGCCTCGACCGGCAGCTCAAGCTGCACGGCTTTCGCATCGAACCCGGCGAGGTGGAGGCGGTGCTGCGCGGTTGCGAGGGCGTGGACGATGCCGCGGTACTGCTGCGCGAGGAACAGGGCACGCCGCGCCTGGTGGCCTGGATCGCCAGCGGCGATGCCGGCCTCGATACGGCGGCGCTGGCGGCACGGGCGGCCGGGCGCCTGCCGCCGTTCATGCGCCCCGCCGCCTGGGTGATCCTGCCGAAGCTGCCGCTGACACCGAGTGGCAAGATCGACCGCGATGCGCTGCCCGCCGCGCCGGAGCCGGTGCCGGATGCGGCGGCCCCCGTCGGCGACATCGAGACGCGGCTCGCGGGGCTGTGGTCGGCGGTGCTCGGCATCGCCGCGCCCGGCCGCCACCGCAGCTTCTTCGATCTCGGCGGCCAGTCGCTGCCCGCGCTGCGCGTGCTGGCGCGCATCGCCGGCGAGTTCCGCGTGGCGCTGACCCTCGGGGACTTCTTCGACGCGCCGACCATCGCCGGTCTGGCGGCACGCATCGCCGCAGGCGGTGGCCAGGCGCCGCCACCGGCACCGTTGCCCTTGCCGGCAGACGTGGCGCCGCCGCTGTCCCGGGGCCAGGAGCGGCTCTGGTTCCTCGACCAGCTCGACCCCGCGAGCCCGGCCTACAACATCGCCTGGAGCCTGGTGATCGAGGGACCGCTCGATCCCGGACGGCTGCAGCGCGCGCTCGACAGCGTGGTGGCACGTCATGCGGTGCTGCGCAGCGCCTACCCGGCGCTGGCGGGCCACCCGGTGGCGGTGGTGGCGCCGGCGATGCAGGTCAGCATCGCGCGGGAATCCGTGGCGGACGCCGCGCTGGAGGCGCGCCGCAGCACGCTCGCCCGCGAGCCCTTCGATCTCGGCCGCGGCCCGTTGCTGCGCGCCACGCTGCTGCGCCTGGCGGCGGACCGCCACGAACTGGTGCTGGTCCTGCACCACATCGTCACCGACGGCACCTCCAACGGCATCCTGCTGCGCGAACTGGCCGATGCCTATGCCGGGCGGCCGGCACCGCCGCCGTTGCCATTGCAGTATGCGGACTACGCCGCCTGGCAACGCCGCGGGCTCGACGACGATGCCAGCCGTGCGCAGCTCGACTGGTGGCAGGCCCGGCTGGCCGGTGCGCCGCCGGCGCTGGAGCTGCCCACGGATTTCCCGCGGCCGGCGGAGCAGCGCTTCCGTGGTGCCTGGATCTGGCGCTCGCTCGACGCCCGGGCCGCCGCCGCGCTGCGTGAGTTCGCCGGCGCCCGCCAGGCGACGCTCTACATGCTCATGCTCGCCGCCTTCGATGTCCTGCTCCAGCGCTACAGCGGCCAGGACGACATCGTCGTCGGCACGCCCGTCTCCTCCAGGCCGCAGGCCGACCTCGAGGGCCTGGTGGGCCTGTTCGTCAACACGCTGGTGCTGCGCACCGACCTCGGCGGCACGCCCGGCTTCGACGAGGTGCTGGCCCGCGTGCGCGCCACCGCCATCGAGGCCTTCGCGCGCCAGGATGTTCCCTTCGAGCGGCTGGTCGAGCGCCTGCAGCCGGGGCGCTCGCTCGCCCGCGCGCCGGTGTTCCAGGTGATGTTCAACCTGGTGCCGATGCCGGCAGCGCCCCTGCGCGCGGGCAATGTCGTCTTCCGGCCAGGCCGGCTGATCGACCACGGCGTGTCCAGCTTCGACCTGGCACTGACCGTGGGCGAGCAGGCCGACGGGCTGGAGCTGCTGTTCGAGTTCGACACCGACCTGTTCCAGGCCCGCAGCATCGAGTGCTTCGCCGATGCCTACCTGGCGCTGCTCGCTGCCGTGCAGGCCGCCCCGGGCGAGCCGGTCGCCAGCCTGCCGCTGGCGGATGCCGCGGAGGGCGCGCGCCAGCGCCGGGCGCTGGCCGGCGCGCACTCGGGCGGGCGGCCCGCCCGCGACGTGCTCGCCCTGTTCGCGGCCGCGGTCGCGCAACGTCCCGCGGCACCGGCGCTGCATGCCGCCGGCTGCACGCTGGATTACCGCAGCCTCGACCAGCGCTCGGAGCACATCGCGCGTTGCCTGCTCGCTCTCGGCCTGCGTCGCGGTGACCGGGTCGGCATCTGCCTGCCGAGGATCGCCGACCTCATCGCCACCCTGCTCGGTGTGCTGAAGGCCGGCGCGGCCTACGTGATGCTCGAGCCGGAGCAGCCGCGGGCACGGCTGGCGTCGATGCTGCGCGATGCCGGGCCCGCGCTGCTGGTCGTCAACGCCGCCACGCGCGCGGCGCTGCCGGAGCCCGGCGTGGCCTGCCTCGACCTCGATGCGGCGGCGATGCCGGATGCACCGGTGGCAGCGGCGCTGCCGGTGCCTGTCGAAGCCGATGACCTGGCCTACCTCGTCTATACCTCGGGCAGCAGCGGCGAGCCCAAGGCGGTGGCGGTCAGCCGCGGCAACCTCGCGGCGACCTTCGATGGCTGGCGCGAGGCCTATGGCCTGCTGGACAGCGACGTGCACCTGCAGCTGGCCAATGCGGCCTTCGATGTCTTCACCGGCGACTGGACGCGCGCACTGCTCTCCGGCGCACGGCTGGTGCTGTGCCCGCGGGAGCTGCTCGGCGAACCCGGGCGCCTGCACGGATTCATGCTGGCGCAGGGCATCACGGTGGCGGAGTTCGTGCCCGCCGTGGTCCGCCCGCTGCTCGCCTGGTGCATGGAGGGCGCACGTCGCCTCGATGGCCTGCGGCTGCTGGTGGTGGGCTCGGAGGCCTGGCAGCCGGCCGAGTACCAGGCGCTGCGGCGTCTCTGCGGGCCCGGCGCGCGCGTCATCAACTCATACGGCGTGGCCGAGGCGACCATCGACAGCGCCTGGTTCGAAGGCGATGCGCGGGGCGCCGCACGCCTGCCCATCGGCCGGCCCTTCGCGCAGGCCACGCTGCAGATCCTCGACGCGCGCGGCCAGCCGGTACCGGCCGGCATGCCCGGGGAGATCTGCATCGGTGGCCGCGGCGTGGCGCAGGGTTACTGGCGCCGGCCCGCACTGACCGCGGCGCGCTTCGTCGCCGATCCCCGGGAGCCGTCGCGCAGGCTGTATCGCACGGGTGACCGTGGCCGGCTGCGGGCCGATGGCCTCGTCGAGTTCCTCGGGCGCCTGGACGGGCAGCTGAAGCTGCGGGGCCTGCGCCTGGAGCCCGGGGAAGTGGAAGCGGCGCTGGCGGCATGCCCCGGTGTCGCGCAGTGCGCGGTGGGCCTGCACCATGCGACGGCGGGCGAGCCGCTGCTGGTGGCCTGGGTGGTGGAGACCGCACCCGGCGCCTGCAGCGCCGATGGCCTGCGCACGGCGCTGCGCCAGCTGCTGCCCCAGCCGCTGGTGCCCGCGCGGTTCCGGTTCCTGACGCGCCTGCCGCTGACTTCAAGCGGCAAGCTGGATCGTCGTGCGCTGCCGGCACCGGCCGCCGCGGACGGCACGGCGATGACGGCGCCGGATGCGCCGCGCAGCGCGCTGGAAGCCACGCTCTGCGAGCTGTTCGCCGCGGTGCTGGACGCAGATGCGCCGGCAGGCGTGCACGAGGACTTCTTCGCGCTCGGCGGCCATTCGCTGCTCGCCACGCGGCTGGTGGCGCGCATCCGCGACACGCTCGAGGTCGAGCTGCCGCTGCGTGCCTTGTTCGAGACGCCGACGGTGGCGGGGATCGCCGCGACGCTGGCCGCCGGCACCGCGGCGCCGGTCCCCCCGGTGACCCGCCGCGACGCCACGAGCGCGGCGCCGCTGTCCTGGCCGCAGCAGCGGCTGTGGTTCCTCGAGCAGCTGGAACCCGGCAACGCGGCCTATCACCTGCACCTTGCGTTCCGCCTGCGCGGGGCGGTGGATGCCGCGGCGCTGCAGGCTGCACTGGATGATCTCGTCGCGAGGCAGGCGGCATTGGGCAGCACCATCGGCGTGATCGATGGCGAGGCCGTGCAACGACCGGCAACGGCCGCGCCGCCGCGGCTGGCTCGGGAAGATGCCGGTGCCTGCCCGCGGGCGCAGCTCGAGGCCATCCTGCGCGGCCACATCGGCCAGCCCTTCGATCTCGGCCGCGGGCCGCTGCTGCGGGCGGTGCTGCTCGATCTCGCCCCCGGCGAGCAGCTGTTGCTGCTGGTGATGCACCACATCGTCGCCGATGGCTGGTCGATGGCGGTGCTGCTGCGCGAACTGTCGATGTCCTACAACGCGCGGCTCGGCGGCGCGCCCGCGCGGCTGCCGCCGCTGCCCGTGCAGTACAGGGACTACGCACTCTGGCAGCGCGACGTGCTGCGCACGGCCGGCTTGCAGGGACAGCTCGGGTACTGGCAGCGACAGCTGGCCGGGATGCCGGAGCGGATCAGCCTGCCGACCGACCGGCCGCGGCCCGCCGTGCAGGGCCATCGCGGCGCCTGGCTGACGCTGCCGCTGCCGGCGAAGCTGGCCGATGGCCTGCGCGCGCTGGCGCAGCGCGAGCGGGCGACGCTGTTCATGGTGCTGCTGTCGGGTTTCCAGGCGCTGCTGTCGCGCTTCACGGGCGAGGAGGACATGGCGATCGGCACGCCGGTGGCCGGGCGCGGGCACAGCGAGATCGAGGGGCTGATCGGCTTCTTCGTCAACACGCTGGTGCTGCGCGGTGACCTGCGTGGCAACCCGACGCTGCTGGAGCTGCTGGCGCGCACGCGACGCACGGCGCTTGATGCCTTCGCCCACGCCGATGTGCCCTTCGAGAAACTCGTCGAGGCGCTGCAGCCACGTCGCAGCCGCGCCTTCGCACCGCTGGCCCAGGTGTTCTTCGCGTTCCACAACCAGCCGCGCGCCGCGCTGGCCCTCGAAGGCGTGACCGCGATACCCGAGGTGATCGAGGGCGGGAGCGTCAAGTTCGACCTCGCCCTGCACCTCGCCGAGGAGGCCGGCGGCCTGGTGGCGGGCTTCGCCTACGACATCGACCTGTTCGACGCGCGGACGGTGTCGCTGCTGGCGGAGGGTTACGTGCGGATGCTGGAGGCGTTTGCGGGCGACGCAGGTCAGCGGCTGGGCGAGGTGGTGGTGCAGGAGGTGGCGGAAGAGGTGCCAGCGGAAAAGGTGCCTGAAAAGGTGCCAGTCACCATTTCCACCCCGAGCGTGCCGGTCACCACTGGTCTGCGCGGAAATGGTGACTGGCACCTTTTCAGGCACCTTTTCAATGACGGGCACCTCTTCCGAAATGGGCACCTTTTCACTGACACCACCCTGCCGGCGCGCTTTGCCGCGGTGGCGGCTGCCGACCCGGGGCGGCTGGCGGTGTCGGATGGTCAGGGGAGCTGGAGCTACGGGGAACTCGAGCGGCGGGTGGAGCAGGTGGCCTCGCGGCTGGCGGCGGCCGGGGCGAAGGGCAGGGTAGCGCTGCTGCTCGGGCAGGACCGGGTGATGGTGGCCGGGGTGCTCGGGGTGCTGCGCGCGGGCTGCGCCTACGTGCCGCTCGATCCCCATGCGCCACGGGCCCGGCAGGAGCAGATCCTCGCCGCCAGCGGGGCGACGGCGGTGGTGAGCGATGCGCGGCAGCTGGCGGCGGCAGCGTGGCTGGCCGGGAGCGGCCTGCCGCGGGTGCGGGCCGACGAGGAAGGGGAGAGCCCATCGGGACCGCCGCCGATGCCCGATGATCCGGCGGCCGCGGCCTACCTGCTCTTCACCTCGGGCACCACGGGAGAGCCGAAGGCGGTCACCCAGACGCAGGAGCATGTGCTCGGACTGGTCGGCAGCTGGAGCCGGCAGCTCGGCATCGGGCCGGAGGACCGGCTGGGGCTGTTCTCCGGCTACGGCTACGACGCGGCGGTGCAGGACCTCTTCGGTGCGCTGCTCAACGGAGCCTCGGTGCATGTGCTGGACCTGCGCGGCGGGGCGAGCGCACCGGAGCTGGTGGACCGCATCGCTGACGAACGCCTCACGCTGCTGCACTTCACCCCGACGGTGTACCGCTACCTGTTCGGCGGACGGGTGAGCTGCGAACAGAACCTCTCGGCGGTGCGCCTGGTGGTGCTCGGCGGCGAGGAGGCGAGGCGCAGCGACCTGGAGCTGTTCAGGCTGCGCTTTGCGCGGGGAGCGCGGCTGGTCAACGGGCTGGGGCTGACCGAGTGCACGACGGTGCTGCAGTACTTTGCCGACCACGACACGCGGGTGCTGGGCGAGAGGCTGCCGGTGGGAAGGCCGGTGCCCGGGGTGCAGGTCCGGATCGTCGGGGATGGCTGGCAGGGGGAGCTGGAGATCGAGAGCCCGTGGCTGGCAGTGGGCTGCGGCCCGCGCTACCGCAGCGGGGACCGGCTGTGGCGGCTGCCCGACGGGCAGTGGCAGTGGGCGGGGCGGGAGGACCGGCAGCTGAAGCTGCGGGGCCAGCGCATCGAGCCGGCGGAGGTGGAGGCGGCGCTGGTCGCGTGCGAGGGGATCGGCGAGGCGGCGGTGCTGCTGCGGGAGGTGGAGGGCGAGGGGATGCTGGTGGCCCATGTGGTGGCGGGGGAGGGCTTCGACGAGGCGGCCACGCGCCGGCGACTGCGCGAGCGGTTGCCGGAGTACATGGTGCCCGGTGCGTTCGTCGTCGTCGCCGGCCTGCCGCGCAAGGCGAACGGCAAGCTCGACGAGGCGGGGCTGCCGCCACCGGCGCGGCGGCAGCCGGCGGTGGCGGTGCCGGCGCGCACGGAGATCGAGCGGCGGCTGCTGGCGCTGTGGAGCGGGGTGCTGGGGAGAGAAGGGATCGGCATCGACGACGACTTCTTCGCGCTCGGCGGGCACTCGCTGCTGGCGACGCGGCTGATCGCGCGGGTGCGCGATGCGTTCGCGCTGGAGCTGCCGCTGCTCGCGCTGTTCGAGGCACCCACCGTCGCCGGCATGGCGGAGCGGCTGGCCGCGCTGGAGCCGGCCGGGGTGCTGCCGCCGATCCGTCGCCTGCCGCGGACCCCGCAATGAGCGGTACCGCCATGGAACAGGCCTTCCCCTGCTCGTACGCGCAGCAGCGGCTGTGGTTCCTCGAGCAGCTGGAGGCGCCTGGCGCCGCTTACAACGTGCGCCTCGCGGTGCGCCTGCGCGGTGAGGTCGATGCCGGGTTGCTGCAACGGGCCCTCGATGCCGTGGTTGCGCGCCACGAGGCACTGCGCACCAGCCTGCGCCAGCAGGACGGCGAACTCATGCAGGTGGTGGCTGCCATGGCCCATGTGCCGCTGCAGATTCTTTCCATGGAAGGCGCGGACACGGCTGCCCTGCGTCGCGAAGTCGGTGTCCTGAGTGGTCATGTGTTCGACCTCGCCAGCGGCCCGCTGCTGCGCGCCTGGCTGCTGTGCGCGGCGCCGGGCGACCAGGTGCTGCTGCTGCTCGCGCACCACGTCATCTCCGATGCCTGGTCGGGCGGCGTGCTGTTCCGCGACCTGATGGAGCACTACGCCGCGCTCCGCGAATCGCGGCCGCCACGCTTGCCGGAGCTGCCCGTGCAGTACGCCGATTTCGCGGCCTGGCAGCGCGAGTGGTTGCAGGGCGAGGCGTTGCAGGGGCAGCTGGCCTGGTGGCGCGAAGCCCTGGCCGGCGCGCCGCCGTTGCTGGAACTGCCGACCGACCGGCCGCGGCCGGCGGTGCAGGGCTTCCGCGGCAGCCGCTGGACGCGGATCCTCGAGCGCGCGCTGGTCGACGAACTGCAGGCCTTCGCCCGGCGCGAAGCCTGCACGCCGTTCATGGTGCTGCTGGCGGCATTCGACGTGTTGCTGGCCCGCTGTTCGGGCCAGACAGACATCGTCGTCGGCACGCCGGTGGCCGGACGCCGGCGCACGGAACTCGAGCCGGTCATCGGTTTCTTCGCCAACACGCTCGCCATGCGCGTGGACCTGACCGGCGATCCCGACTTCCGCGAGGTCCTGGCCCGCGTGCGGCGCAACGTGCTCGGCGCCGTCGCGCACCAGGACCTGCCGTTCGAGAAGCTGGTGGAGGCACTGCAGCCGCTGCGCAGCCTGAGCCACGCGCCGCTGTTCCAGGTCATGTTCATCCTGCAGAACACCCCCTGGGAGGCGGCCAGCGTGCCCGGCCTCGTCATCGAGCCGGCGGAGACCGATGCCAGCGGCGCCGCGAAATTCGACCTCACGCTTTCGGCGACCGGTTTCGACGGCGAGCTGTGGCTCGGCGTCGAGTACAACAGCGACCTGTTCGACGCGCCGACCGTGGCGCGCTTCGCCGCCTGGTACGAGCAGCTGCTGCGCGCGGCGCTGGCTGCTGCCGACACGCCGATCGGCGAGCTGCCGCTGGCCACCGCCGCGGAACTGTCCGCCGCGCTCGCCAGCGGCCAGGGCGAAGACCGGGAACTCGACCCGCGGCAGGGGTTGCATCAGCTGGTGTCGGCGCAGGCCGCGAGACGGCCCGACGCCGTTGCCCTGGAGTGCGGCGCGGAACGCTGGACCTACGCCGAACTCGACGGCCGGGCCGCGGCGCTGGCGGCGCGCCTGCGCGCGCTGGGTGCCGGGCCGGGCACCGTGGTGGGCATCGCGCTGGAGCGATCGCCGGCGATGGTCGCGACGCTGCTCGGTGTGGCGCGCGCCGGCGCGGCCTGGCTGCCGCTGGACCCGGCCTACCCCGACCAGCGCCTGCACTTCATGTTGCGGGACTCGGGCGCGCGCTGGCTCATCACGCAGCGCGCGCTGGCCCTGCGCTTCGCCGCCTTCGATGGCGTGCTCTGCCTGGAGGATCTCGGCGCGGGAGACTGCCTGCTGTCGCCCGCGCAGGAGGGCATCGAGGCCGGGCAGCTCGCCTACCTGATCTACACCTCCGGCAGCAGCGGCGAACCCAAGGGCGTGCGTGTCACGCATGCCGCCGTGGTCAACTTCCTGCGCAGCATGCAGCGCGAGCCCGGCATCCACGAGACGGATCGCTGGCTGGCGGTGACCACGCTGTCCTTCGACATCGCCGTGCTCGAGCTGCTGGGCCCGCTGTCGGTGGGCGCCACCGTGGTCATCGCCACGACGGAGCAGGCGCGCGACGGCGCCGCCCTCGCGCAACTGCTGGCCCGCTCGCGCATCGGCATCATGCAGGGCACGCCGGCGACCTGGCGCGCGCTGCTGGCGAGTGGCTGGCGCGGCAGCCCGGGGCTGCGCGCGCTCTGCGGTGGCGAGGCCCTGCCCGCGGATCTCGCCGCGGCGCTGCTGGAGGCGGGTGCCACGCTCTGGAACCTCTACGGACCGACGGAAACCACCATCTGGTCGAGCTGCGCCCGCATCACGGACCCCACCGACATCGGCGCGGGGCTGCCCATCGACAACACGCAGGTCTACATCCTCGACGAGGCCATGCGTCCTCTGCCCGACGGCGTGCCGGGAGAGATCTGCATCGGCGGTGCCGGCGTCGCGCAGGGCTATCACGGCCGGCCCGCGCTGACGGCGGCGCGCTTCGTTGCCGATCCGTTCCGCCCGTCGGCCGGTGCGCGCCTGTACCGCACCGGCGATCGGGGGCGGCGCCGTGCCGACGGCCGCCTGCAGGTGCTGGGGCGGCTCGACGGGCAGCTGAAGCTGCGCGGCTTCCGCATCGAGCCGGGTGAGGTGGAGGCCGCGCTGGCCCGCTGTGCCGGCGTGGCGCAGTGTGCCGTGGGTCTGCGCGAAGCGGCGGGCGGTGAGCCGGCGCTGGTGGCCTGGGTGGTCGCGGCGGGCGCGGCGCCCTCCGCAGACAGCCTGCGTGCCGCGCTGCGCCGCGTACTGCCGGAGTACATGGTGCCCGGGCATTTCCTGTTCCTCGAGCGCCTGCCGCTCACCGCCAATGGCAAGCTCGACCGCCTGGCACTGCCGGCACCCGCGGGCGTGGAGCCGGTGGCGAGTCACGCGGCGCCCCGCTCGGCGCAGGAGGCCACGCTGTGCGCGCTGTTCGCCGCGGTCCTCGGCATGCATCGCGCCGTGGGCATCGACGAGGATTTCTTCGCGCTCGGCGGCCACTCGCTGCTGGCGACCCGGCTGGTGGCGCGCGTGCGCGCGGTGTCCGGCGTCGCGCTGCCGCTGCGGGCGGTGTTCGAATCGCCCACCGTGGCGGGTCTGGCCCTGCGTCTGGCGGCGGCCGGGCCGGCACCGCTGCCGCCCCTGCTGCCGCGGGCCAGGGCAGGCGACAGGGCGCCGCTGTCGCCGGCGCAGCAGCGGCTGTGGTTCCTCGAGCAGCTCGAGCCGGGCAGCAGCGCCTATCACCTGCATGCGGCTTTCGAGCTGCGTGGTCCGCTGGAGCTGCCGGCGCTGGAGCAGGCACTGCAGGATCTCGTGGACCGGCACGAGGCGTTGCGCACCCGCTTCGGCGGCGGTGCCGACGGCAGCGGCGAGCAGTACATCGCCGCCCGCGGTTCGCTGCCGCTGGAGCGCATCGTGCCCGCACCAGGCGAGGATCCGGTCGAGCGGCTGCTGGCGCTGGTGGAGCGGCCCTTCGACCTCGGCCGCGGACCGCTGCTGCGGGTGGTGCTGCTCGAACTCGGCCCCGGCGAGCGGCTGTTGCTGCTGGTGATGCATCACATCGTCGCCGACGGCTGGTCGATGGCGGTGCTCTTCGGCGAGTTGTCGGCCTGCTACGCGGCCCGTTGCCGTGGCGAGCCGGCGCAGCTGCCCCCGCTGGCCGTGCAGTACGCCGATTACGCCAGCTGGCAACGGCGCGGGCTCGAAGATGGCGAGCTGGCACGGCAGATCGACTACTGGCGCGAACAGCTGGATGGCCTGCCAGCGTACATCCGCCTGCCCGAGGACCGGCCGCGACGGCCGCTGCAGCGCCATCGCGGCGCACGCCTCGGACACGGCATCGGGCGCCGGGTCCTGGATGCACTCCACGCGCTGGCGCAGCGCGAGCGGGCGACGCTGTTCATGGTGCTGCTGGCGGGTTTCCAGGCGTTGCTGTCGCGCTTCACGGGCGAGGAGGACATGGCGATCGGCACGCCGGTGGCCGGGCGCGGGCACAGGGAGCTCGAGGGGCTGATCGGCTTCTTCGTCAACACGCTGGTGCTGCGCGGTGACCTGCGTGGCAACCCGACGCTGCGGGAGCTGCTGGCGCGCACGCGGCGCACGGCGCTGGATGCCTTCGCCCACGCCGATGTGCCCTTCGAGAAACTCGTCGAGGTGCTGCAGCCACCGCGCGACCCCGGCCGCACGCCGCTGTTCCAGGTGCTGTTCAACCTGCACAACGAACCGTCGCGGCCGTTGCGGCTGCCGGGCGTGGCGGTGACGCGGCGGTCGCTGCCGCGGCGCACGTCGAAGTTCGACCTGGCCCTGTCGCTGGTCGAGCACTCCGACGGCCTCGACATGAGCCTCGAGTACGACATCGACCTGTTCGACACGCGGACGGTGTCGCTGCTGGCGGAGGGTTACGTGCGGATGCTGGAGGCGTTTGCGGGCGACGCAGGTCAGCGGCTGGGCGAGGTGGTGGTGCAGGAGGTGGCGGAAGAGGTGCCAGCGGAAAAGGTGCCTGAAAAGGTGCCAGTCACCATTTCCACCCCGAGCGTGCCGGTCACCACTGGTCTGCGCGGAAATGGTGACTGGCACCTTTTCAGGCACCTTTTCAATGACGGGCACCTCTTCCGAAATGGGCACCTTTTCACTGACACCACCCTGCCGGCGCGCTTTGCCGCGGTGGCGGCTGCCGACCCGGGGCGGCTGGCGGTGTCGGATGGTCAGGGGAGCTGGAGCTACGGGGAACTCGAGCGGCGGGTGGAGCAGGTGGCCTCGCGGCTGGCGGCGGCCGGGGCGAAGGGCAGGGTAGCGCTGCTGCTCGGGCAGGACCGGGTGATGGTGGCCGGGGTGCTCGGGGTGCTGCGCGCGGGCTGCGCCTACGTGCCGCTCGATCCCCATGCGCCACGGGCCCGGCAGGAGCAGATCCTCGCCGCCAGCGGGGCGACGGCGGTGGTGAGCGATGCGCGGCAGCTGGCGGCGGCAGCGTGGCTGGCCGGGAGCGGCCTGCCGCGGGTGCGGGCCGACGAGGAAGGGGAGAGCCCATCGGGACCGCCGCCGATGCCCGATGATCCGGCGGCCGCGGCCTACCTGCTCTTCACCTCGGGCACCACGGGAGAGCCGAAGGCGGTCACCCAGACGCAGGAGCATGTGCTCGGACTGGTCGGCAGCTGGAGCCGGCAGCTCGGCATCGGGCCGGAGGACCGGCTGGGGCTGTTCTCCGGCTACGGCTACGACGCGGCGGTGCAGGACCTCTTCGGTGCGCTGCTCAACGGAGCCTCGGTGCATGTGCTGGACCTGCGCGGCGGGGCGAGCGCACCGGAGCTGGTGGACCGCATCGCTGACGAACGCCTCACGCTGCTGCACTTCACCCCGACGGTGTACCGCTACCTGTTCGGCGGACGGGTGAGCTGCGAACAGAACCTCTCGGCGGTGCGCCTGGTGGTGCTCGGCGGCGAGGAGGCGAGGCGCAGCGACCTGGAGCTGTTCAGGCTGCGCTTTGCGCGGGGAGCGCGGCTGGTCAACGGGCTGGGGCTGACCGAGTGCACGACGGTGCTGCAGTACTTTGCCGACCACGACACGCGGGTGCTGGGCGAGAGGCTGCCGGTGGGAAGGCCGGTGCCCGGGGTGCAGGTCCGGATCGTCGGGGATGGCTGGCAGGGGGAGCTGGAGATCGAGAGCCCGTGGCTGGCAGTGGGCTGCGGCCCGCGCTACCGCAGCGGGGACCGGCTGTGGCGGCTGCCCGACGGGCAGTGGCAGTGGGCGGGGCGGGAGGACCGGCAGCTGAAGCTGCGGGGCCAGCGCATCGAGCCGGCGGAGGTGGAGGCGGCGCTGGTCGCGTGCGAGGGGATCGGCGAGGCGGCGGTGCTGCTGCGGGAGGTGGAGGGCGAGGGGATGCTGGTGGCCCATGTGGTGGCGGGGGAGGGCTTCGACGAGGCGGCCACGCGCCGGCGACTGCGCGAGCGGTTGCCGGAGTACATGGTGCCCGGTGCGTTCGTCGTCGTCGCCGGCCTGCCGCGCAAGGCGAACGGCAAGCTCGACGAGGCGGGGCTGCCGCCACCGGCGCGGCGGCAGCCGGCGGTGGCGGTGCCGGCGCGCACGGAGATCGAGCGGCGGCTGCTGGCGCTGTGGAGCGGGGTGCTGGGGAGAGAAGGGATCGGCATCGACGACGACTTCTTTGCGCTCGGCGGGCACTCGCTGCTGGCGACGCGGCTGATCGCGCGGGTGCGCGATGCGTTCGCGCTGGAGCTGCCGCTGCTCGCGCTGTTCGAGGCGCCCACCGTCGCCGGCATGGCGCAGGCGCTCGAGCGCACCGCGGCACGGCCGGCCGACCCGGCGCTGCCGCCGCTCACGAGGCGGTCGCGCCGCACCGGCGCTTGAGGCCCTGGCCGCCGTCCGGGCTATGATGCCGGGTTTCCAGGCCAGTTCCGGCCCGCATCGGGGAGCAGAGGGAGCCGTCATGTCCGCCGACGAGAACCAGACCATCCAGGCCATGGAAGGCCACTTCCGCGAGATCATCACCCTGCTCGGCGAGGACGTGGGGCGCGAGGGCCTGGTGCGCACGCCCGAGCGCGCCGCCCAGGCCTTCCACTTCCTGACGCGCGGCTACCGGCAGAATCTCGACGACCTGATCAACGAGGCGGTGTTCACCAGCGACACCGAGGAGCTGGTCATCGTCCGCAACATCGAGATGTACTCGCTCTGCGAGCACCACATGCTGCCCTTCATCGGCAAGTGCCACGTCGCCTACCTGCCCGAAGGCAAGGTGCTCGGCCTGTCGAAGATCGCGCGCATCGTCGACTTCTTCGCGCGCCGCCTGCAGATCCAGGAAGTGCTCACCCGCCAGGTCGCCGAGACGGTGCAGAAGGCCATCCATGGCAGGGGCGTCGGCGTCGTCATCGAGGCCCAGCACATGTGCATGATGATGCGCGGCGTGGAGAAGCAGAACTCCATCATGACCACGTCGTGCATGCTCGGCAGCTTCCGCGACCAGCCGCAGACGCGCAACGAGTTCCTGGGGCTGATCCGCTAGCGGCAGCGGGCCCGGCGTCACGGCGCCTTGCCGACGATCCCGCCGATGACCAGGTTCGGCAGCCTGGCCTCATCCCAGTCGGTGGCAAGGGCGCCGGTGCGCACGATGACCAGGCCGAGCGAGGGCACCGCATAGACGCGCTGGCCGCCGAAGCCGTCGAAGTAGACGATGCCGGGTTCGGCGAACGGCGCGGACTGCAGCACACTGGTGCGTGTCTTGTGGTTGTAGTAGCGGTGCTCTTCGTACTGGTTGCCGAGCCAGGTGAGGTAACCGTAGTTGGGGTTGGCGGGTGAGGGCGCCTGGACGTCGCGGATCCAGTCCGCGGGAACGACCTGCTCGCCGTTCCACTGGCCGGCGTGGATATGCAGCAGGCCGACCTGCAGCCAGGAGCGCGCGGTGGCATCGAGGCAGCAGAAGAAGCGCGGGACGCCCTTCGCCTCCGAGTCCAGCACGATGGCGGCGTCGGTGGCGCCGATGCGCTTCCACAGCGCGTCGGACAGATAGCCGGCGTAGCGCCGGCCGGTGGCGCGTTCGAGGATCAGGCCGAGGACCTCGGGATTGATGCCGTTGTAGTCGAAGCGCGTGCCCGGCGCTTCGACAGCCGGCTCGCCGAGCGCGAGGGGGGCGATGTCCCCGCCCAGCATCAGCTGGAAGAACCCGCCCACGGGGTTGAGGCCGACGGTGGGGAAATCGATGCCACTCGCCTGGTGCAGCAGGTCACGCAGGGTGATCTTCGCGCGCGCGTCGCCGGCCCACTCGGGCAGGTAGCGCGCGGCGGGGTCGTCCACCGAGTGGATGAAGCCGTCGCGGATGGCGATGCCCACCATCAGCGCCAGCACCGACTTGTGCATGGACTGGGTCGGCGTGCGGGTGCCGGCGTCGTAGCCGGGGTAGTAGTGCTCGAGCTGGATGGCGCCGTCGTGGTAGACGATCAGCGCATGGCTGCCGGTCTGCGCGCCGTAGGCGATGGCTTCGTCGAGGGCGGCCGCGGCGATGCTGCGCGCGCCCGGCGCGGCGACCGGCAGCACGGCGGCGGGGCCGCCCGCGACGGTCTCCTCCGGTCCGCTGCCGCCGCCGAAGGGCAGGCGGACGAGGCGCGTGGTGAGGATGGGATCCGCGACGTACAGGGCGGCGAGACCCATGACGATGACGAGGACGAGGCCGACCAGCAGCCGCTTGATGATGCGCACCGTGCTTCCCCGTGAGGCAAGGACCGGGCGCCATGATATGCCGGCTGTGCGGGCGTCGCAGCGCCCTTGCGGCCGGGATCCCAAAAGTCGCTCCTCGTCATTCGCCTGGTTTTGGGACCCCGGCCTCCGGGCGAGCCGGCGCTTGCCCTGTCGGGACCGCCGTCACGCTGACGCAGCGTCCGGAGGCGGGGGCCTCCGAACAAAGCGAATGACGAGGAGCGACTTCGGAGGCCCCCGCCGCAAGGACGCGTCGGCCTCGCCGGTCTCGCAGTTTCGCCAGAGCGGTTACCCGATGCGGTTCCAGGCGTCCAGCGCCGCGGTCTTGTAGGCCTCGGCCAGCGTCGGGTAGTTGAACACCGAGTTGATGAAGTAATCGAGGCCGCCAGAGTGGGCCATCACCGCCTGGCCGATATGGATCAGTTCGGTGGCGCCTTCGCCGACGATGTGCACGCCGAGCAGCCGACGGTCATCGAGGCCGAAGATCAGCTTCAGCAGCCCCTCGTTGCCGCCCTGGATCTGGCCGCGGGCGGTCTCGCGGAAGCGCGCCACGCCCGTCTCGAAGGCGATGCCCTCGGTGCGCAGCTCGCGCTCGGTGCGACCGACGATGCTGATCTCCGGCACCGCGTAGATGCCGAAGGGAAACAGCTCCGGTGCGCAGTCGGCCTCGACGCCGAAGGCATGGCAGGCCGCCTTGCGGCCCTGCTCGGCCGAGGTCGAGGCCAGCGCCGGGAAGCCGATGACGTCGCCCACGGCGTAGATGTGCGGCTGCGTGGTGCGCAGGTGCTCGTCCACGGCGAGGCGCCCGCGCGCATCGGCCGCCAGGCCAGCGTTGGCGAGATCGAGGCCGGCGGTGGCGCCCACGCGGCCGGCCGCTACCATGACCAGGTCGGCCACCACGCGCCGGCCGCTCTTCATGCGCGTGACGACACGGCCGTCGGCGCACTTCTCGACCGCCGCCACGTCCTCGCCCAGGCGCAGCGCGATGCCGCGGTCCTGCAGGTCGTGGCGGAAGCTGTCGACGATGTCGGCATCGACGAAATCGAGGATGGTGCTGCGGCTGTCGATCAGGGTGATGCGGGTATCGAGGGCGCTGAAGATGGTGGCGTACTCCACGCCGATCACTCCGGCGCCGATGACCGTCATGGTGCGGGGGATGTCGCGGATGCCGAGGATGCCGTCGCTGTCGATGATGGTGACGTCGTCGAAGGGGATCTCCGCCGGGCGGTGCGGCACGGTGCCGGTGGCGATGACCACGTGGCCGGCGCGCAGCAGCTGCTCGTGCCCGGCATGGCTGACGACGCGCAGCGTGTGCGGATCGGTGAAGGCCGCGGCGCCGGTCACCACCGACACGCCGTTGCGGGTGAGCTGGTGGCGGATGATCTCGATCTGCTGGTGGATGGTGGCGCGCAGGCGCTGCATCAGGTCATCGGCGGTGATCTCGGCCTTCACCCGGTAGCTGCGCCCGTAGAAGCCCTTCTCGCGCCAGCCGCAGAGGTAGAGCACCGCCTCGCGCAGCGTCTTGCTGGGGATGGTGCCGGTATGGGCGGTGACGCCGCCGAGGATGTCCTGCCGCTCGATGATCGCCACGCGCCGGCCGAGCTTGGCCGCCTGGATCGCGGCGCGCTGCCCGCCGGGGCCGCTGCCGATGACCAGCATGTCGAAATCCTGCATCTGGGTGGCGCCTCTCGCGTGCCGCGGCCGGTGATGGCCCTCGCTGGACAGGCCATCGGCATCCGGCGCCACATCTGAAGAGGCGACGGCCGCGATGCCGGCGCGGATGGCCGGGGATGTGAACCAGGCACGGCAGCGGCGGCGCTGACGCCGATGAGAAGCGGTTATCGGACGGGCGTGGCCAGCCGTGGCAGCATCCCTGCCCGGGTGTGCCCGCGGGTGGGCGGTGTTGGTGACGGGGATGGCGCCATGAGCGATGGTGTAGGCAAGGCATTCGAGTTCGTGCGGCAGATGGTTGCCAACCTGCCGGGCAAGGACGTGGACCTGCCCGCCTTTCCCGACGTGGTGCGGCGCCTGCAGGTGGTGCTGGCCGATCCGCAGACCAGCGCCAGGGACCTGGTGGCGATCATCGAGTCCGAGCCGGTGCTCAGTGCGCGGCTGCTGCAGCTGGCCAACTCCGCGGCCATGAACGCCGCCGGCAACTCGGTCACCACCATCAAGCTGGCGGTCAGCCGCCTCGGCTTCAACCTCGTGCGGCTGACGGCGATGAACCATGCCATGCGCCAGATGGAGCGGCAGGAGGCGCTGCAGCCGATCCGTGCCGACCTCGGCGCGATCTGGAAGGCGAGCAACGAAGTGGCCGCGATCTGCTACGTCGTCGCCCGTCGCGCCTTCGGGCGCCAGCCCGACGAGGCGATGCTCGCCGGCCTGCTCCACGGCATCGGCGGGCTGTACATCCTCACCCAGACCCAGCGCCTGGATCCGGCGCTGCGTGCCGATCCGGAGTTCCGGTCCGTCATGCACGACTGGCAACCGCGTCTCGGCAAGGCGATCCTCGATACCTGGGGCCTGCCCGAGCGCATTGGCCTGGCGGTGGCGAGCCAGGACGAGCTGCTGAGCATCGGTCCGCAGGATCTGGAGCCGATGGCACGCCTGCTGTCGGCGGCCAAGCTGCGTCACCGCCTGGGCAGCGATCCGTCCCTGCGCAAGGACCTGCCGCAGGCCGACGACATCATGCGTGCCGTCACGCTCGGGCCGGCGACCTTCCTCGACATTGTGGCATCCAGCCACCAGGACATCGAGGAGATGCAGAGCCTGCTGGCCGCGTGAAGATCAAGATTAAGGTGCCGGTGTTACGGTTTCGGTAATTGCCTGAAACCGCCTGCGGGTGCCGGTGTTACGGTTTCAGGCAATTACCGAAACCGTAACACCGGCACCTTAATCCCGGCACCTTGATTCAAAATCCCCAGATGATGCTGGCGGTATAGAAGTCTGCGCCGTCGTTCTCCAGGTTGAAGTTCTCCCAGAGCGCCCGTGCGGTGATGCGGTCGGTGATGTGCCAGTCGAGGCCGGCACCGTAGGTGACTTCGATGCCCTCGTCGTCGGTGCCGCAGGCGTTGGCCGCGCACCAGTCGCCGCCACCGCCGAGGCTGGTGGTGCCGGACTGGTCCGCCATCCAGCGGAAGACGCCGATCTTGCCCACCAGCGAGAAGTGGTTGTCCATGAAGGGCAGGGAGCCCACGGCATTCACGCCGAATCCCGTGACATCGACTTCGCCGGAGCCGGAGAACGCCTGCCCGCCGCCTTCGCCGCCGTCGTAGCTGCCGGAGGCGCTGGTCTTCGCCGAACCGATATCGACATACTGGCCTTCCAGCGCAAAGTACTCATTGAACTGGAAGCCGCCGAAGATCTTCCAGCCGCTGTCGCTGTCGTCGACCTTGAAGCTCGCCGAGTCCGGACCCTGCGCGCGGATGGCATCGGCGAGCGCGCTCTGCGTGCCGACCTCGTCGTCGAAGCTGCTGCTGCCGATGCCGACGCCCGCATACCATCCGGCCTGCGCGGCCACCGGGAGCAGGGCCCCCGCGCCGAGTGCCAGGCTGATCGCGGCCGAGAGCGCATTCTTCTTCGCTGATTTCATGGACGACTCCCCCCTGAGGAGCGATGGACAAGGCGACTGTGAACCAGTATCACCGAATCGCCGTGGCGTTCACAACCGCGTGCCGCCGCGAGTTCCCGGTCGTCGATCAGGCACGTGCTGCCGCCAGCAGCTCCACCAGCCTGTCCACGTCGGCCACGTCGTGGGCCGTCGACAGGAAGCCGACTTCGAGCGGGCTCGGTGGCAGGTAGACGCCGGCCTGCAGAAGCTGGCGAAACAGGGCTGCATAGCGGTCGGTGAGACCGGGTGCAATCTGCGCCGGTGAGCGGATCACTCCGGGACGGGCGAGGCCACCGGGTATCCAGAAGATCGAGCCGACGCGGGCAACGTGCAGGCCGAGCGCGCGGACTCCGGATTCCAGCCTTTCGCCGAGCGCCTCGAGCTGCCGGTAGACCTCGCCGGCGTCGAGCACCTGCAGCGCCGCCAGCCCGGCCCTCATGGCCAGCGGGTTGGCACTCAGGGTACCCGCCTGGTACACGCGACCGAGCGGTGCGAACCCGGCCATCAGCTCGCGCGAACCGGCCACGGCGCCGACGGGAAAGCCGCCGCCGATGATCTTGCCCCAGGTCACGAGGTCCGGCGTGATGCCCGTGGCCGCGGCCATGCCGCCGAAGCCGACCCGGAAGCCGCTGATGACTTCATCGAAGATCAGCAGCACGCCATGCTGCGTGCAGAGTTCGCGCAGGCGCCGCAGGAACCCGGCCTGCTGTGGCAGCAGCCCGTGGTTGGCCGGCAGCGGCTCGATGATGGCGGCGGCCAGCCGCGGGCCATGCGTGGCGAAGCAGGCCTCGAGCGCGTCGGCATCGTCGAGCGGGGCCACCACGGTGTCGGCGGCGACCCCGGCGGGCACGCCGGCGCTGTCGGCGATGCCGCTGGCGGCCAGGCCCGAACCGGCGCGGATGAGCATGGCATCGGCATGGCCGTGGTAGCAGCCGGCAAACTTCAGCAGCCGCTCCCTGCCGGTGGCGCCACGCGCCAGCCGCAGGGCCGACATCACCGCTTCCGTGCCGGAGTTGACGAAGCGGATGTTCCCGGCCCAGGGCAGGCGTTCGGCGATGAACTCGGCGAGTGCCAGGGAGTAGGGTTCGGCGGTGCCATAGCTCCAGCCATCGGCGAGCGCATCGGCCACCGCCGCGGTGACCGGTGCCGGTGCGTGGCCGAGGATGAGCGGCCCGAAGGCCATGCAGAAGTCGAGCAGGCGCCGCCCCCCGGTATCCTCGAGCCAGGCGCCCCCGGCACGCCGCGTGAAGAACGGCAGGCCGCCCACCGCGCCGAGCGACCGCACCGGGGAATGCACGCCGCCGGGCGTGACGGCCAGGGCGCGGGCGAACAGCGCCTGCGGATCCGCTTGCGGTTTCATCTGCCGTCAGGCCAGCACGCCGCGTGCACGCCGCGCGGCGTAGCTGATGATCATGTCGGCGCCGGCACGGCGCAGCGCGGTCCAGGTCTCCCGCTGCATGCGCGCGGCATCCGCGAGGCCATGGCTGCCCAGCAGGTCGATGGCGGCCTGCTCGCCGCTGGTCTGGTAGGCAGCCCAGGGCAGGTCGATGCGCGAGGAGAGGTCCCGCAGCACGTCGAGGCAGGGCAGGCCCGGCTTCACCATGAGGATGTCCGCGCCCTCGTGCTCGTCACGCTGCGCCGACAGCCGCGCATCGCCCGGCCGCGCCGGATCGATCTGGTAGCTGGCGCGATCGTGCAGCGCGCCGCCGGCCGCCGGCGCGGAGTCGGCCGCGAGCCGGAACGGCCCGTAGAAGGCCGAGTGGAACTTCGCCGCGTAGCTCATCAGCAGGGTACGGGCGAGGCCCGCGGCCTGCAGGGCGGTGCGGATGGCGGCGATGCGCCCGTCCATCATGTCGCTCGGCGCGACGCAGTCGGCCCCGGCTGCGGCGTAGGCGAGGGCGCAGTCCACCAGCGCCGCCACCGAGGCGCCGTTGTCGACATGGTCGCGGGCCTCGTTGAGGAGGCCGCAATGGCCGTGGCGGGTGGCTGCGCACAGGCAGACATCGGCGGCCAGCCAGATGCGGTCGCCGAAGCGCCGGCGCAGGGCGCCGATCTGTGCCACGGTGAAGCCGTGGTCGAAATCCCGGTCGCGCTTGCCTTCCGGCACGCCGAACAGCAGGAACTTGTCGACGCCGGCGGCGATGTCGGCCTCGACCTGTCGGGCGAGGGACTCGGGCGTGTCGCGCCACACGCCGGCCAGGCCGGGCACCGGCTCGCGCGAGGCCAGTCCTTCGACGACGAACAGCGGCTGGATCAGCTTGCGTGGATCGACATCGATCTCGCGCACCAGCTCGCGGGTGGCGGCGGTCAGCCGCGTGCGGCGCAGGCTCAGGCCAGCCATGTTCGCCACTCCTGGCGGGATGGAAAGGCATGCAGGTTGGCGACGCCGGCGGCGCGCAGCGCCTGGAAGGTCTTGCCGGGCCCGCAGGCGTGATGCGGATCCGGCGGCAACCAGTCGCGCAGCGCGCGGAACTGCGCGGCACTGCCCCAGTAGAAATGCGTGGCCTGCGCCAGCCGGCTGCGGATCTGCTCCAGCACCGCCGCATCATCGGGCGCGTGGATCGCGTAGCTGGCCCGCACATCGCCGACGCCGCTGTCCTGCCAGCTTGCGACCGCGTCCTCGCGCGTCAGCACGGTCCATGCCGCCAGCGGCGGCAGGCGCAGCACGGGTGCGGCGAGCAGCGTGCCGATGGCCGCGAAGCCGAGCTGATCCGCGCAGCCCTCGATCCAGATGCCGCGCCGGGCGAGGCGTCGCCAGCTTTCCACGCCACTGACCCAGACCCGCGTTGCCGCCGGCAGCGTGGCTCCGGCGGGCAGGGCGCGCCAGTGGGCGAGGAAGAGCGCGGGCGGCTGGCCGAGGCGCAGCGCCGCGGCAGGTTGCAGGCGGCTCGCGCCCACCCAGTCGGAGCCATCCCAGGCACGGGCGCGCCGCGGTCGCGGCGGTTGGCGCCAGGCGAGCCGGCGGTACGGGCGCGATGGCGCGCCACCCGCCATGAACAGCAGGGTGCCGCAGTTCGCGTCGGCCAGGCTGCTGGCGCCGAAGCCCTCGCGCTCCGCCTCCGGCAATGCCGCCGCCAGCGCGAGCTCGCGCGCCACGCGCCGTGCCGTGGGCGCGTGGTGCAGCGCCGCCAGCAACGCGGCCACGCGCCCGTCGTCGTCGCGGCAATCGATGCCGAGGGCGCCCTGGCCCGCCGCGGTCGGGCAGGCCGACAGCGGCAGCACCATCAGGCGCGTGTCCTGCAGAAGTGGCGCCAGCGCCGCATGCCCGTCGCGGTCGCCCCAGAGGCGCTCGAGCCCGGCCAGTGCCAGCACCGCGCCGTCGAGCGCCTGGGGATGCGAGCGCGGAAGCTGCAGCCGCGCCGCCCGCTGCTCCACGGGACCGCGAAGCGGCGCGAACGCCAGTTGCGGCGGCTGCCTGCCCAGACGTGGCAGGGCCTCGCGCAGGAAGTCGCCGGCCAGCGCAGCGCGCCTCGTCGAGGACGTGCCGATGCGCAACGTCTGGTCGCTGGCGAGGAGATCCGTCACGCCGGCACGGAACAGGACCACATCGCGCGGGTCCCCGCGTTGCGGGATGGCGGCCTGGCGGATGCCGGGACGCGGAGCGAGCGGCAGGTCCTTCAGCGAGTGCACGCAGAGATCGACCTCGCCCGCGCGCAGGGCATCGTCGAGTTCGGCGGAGAAGAAGCCCGGGTCGGCGACCTCGGAGAGCGGCGTGGCGCGATCGCGGTCGCCGCGGGTCCCGATGGTGACGAGTTCCAGCGGCTGGCCGGGATCGGCGGCGCGCAGGGCCCGCAGCACCAGACGGCTCTGGGCCACGGCGAGCAGCGAGCCGCGCGTACCCAGGCGCAGTGTGGAACGCCGTGGCATGGGCCTCAGCCGGCGACCCGTTGCGGCCAGCGCGTCATGCCTGTGGCGCCGGCAGCGGCCGCAGCCCATGCGCGGGCGCGCTGCCGGCAGTCCTGGCGGGCGCGCTCGACCTGCAGCGAGCGGATGCGGTCCTGCGAGCGGCGCAGGTCGAAGACATCGTCGAGGTCGTAGCCCCTGACGGCCGCGGGCCACGGCTGGCCGCTGCCGCGTCGTCGCCCGAGGTGGACCAGGGTCTGTGCCGGGCCGGATTCGAGCCAGTCGAACCACTGCCTGTCGTGGGTCGGGTCGGCCGGTGTGGTCATGACGACGTGACGCGACCAGCGGGCCGCCTCCGCCCCGGCATCGGCCGGGAACACGCGGCCCGCCGCGGCGAAGGGCGCGCCTGCCGGCCGCCGGCTCCAGGTGCCGATGGCCTGCGCGCGGAAGAACGGCAGCAGGGAACGCGCCAGCTCGCCCGCACCGACGATGAGCAGCGGTTGTGCCGGAGCGGGAGACAACAGGCGACGCACCAGCCCGCCGTAGGAGGCGCCGCCGATATGCGTGAGGCGCGCGCTGCGGATGGCGCGGGTGTTCTGCAGCAGCGCCGCCGCGACCGGGGCGAGCGAACGCACGGCCGGCGGCGGCGCACTGTCCCGGAACGCCTCCCAGGCGCGGCGAACCTGCCCGAAGACATTGGTTTCACCCGGGATGGCGCTCAGCAGCCCGCAGGCGAATTCCAGCAGGAAAGCGTAGGCGCCGCCGCCCCGCTGCAGCTCCGGCGGGCCGAGCGCGGTGATGGCGTGCGCCGCCGCCGGGTCGGCTGCGACCAGCACGCTGCGCAGGCAGGTATCGATGCGCCAGGCGTTGGCGATACCCGTCGCCCCGCCGGGCGCCAGCGCGGCAGCCGGCCAGTGGCCGACCACCAGCGTCGCCGACGGGGCAGGCGCCACATGCTGGTTCATGCGCGCTTCGCCGCCGCGGCCTCGACCTCGGCGAGCCAGGCATCGTCGGAGCCCTCGGCAACATCGTCGAGCAGGAAGGTCGAGAGATAGCGCTCGCCGGTGTCGGGCAGCATGGCGAGCAGCACCGATCCGCGCGCGGCCTGCCGTGCCACCTGCAGGGCGGCCGCCAGCGTCGCGCCGGCGGAGAGGCCGACGAAAATGCCTTCCTCCGCGGCCAGCCGGCGCGCAGTGGCCTTGGCATCCTCGTCGCTGACCGTCACCAGCTGGTCATGCAGATCGCGGCTCAGCACCCCGGGCAGGAAGTCCGGTGTCCAGCCCTGGATGCGGTGCGGCTTCCACTCGGCGCCACCGAGGAGCGAAGCGCCGGCGGGTTCGGCGGCGATGATCTTCACCTCGGGGCGTGCCAGACGCAGCACCTCGCCGGCGCCGGTGAGCGTGCCGCCCGTGCCCCAGCCACTCACCCAGTAATCCAGCCGGCGGCCAGCGAAATCGCGCAGGATCTCCGGGCCGGTGGTCTGGCGGTGATAACCCGGGTTCGCCGGGTTCTGGAACTGGCTGGCGAGGAACCAGCCATGCCTCTCGGCCAGCTCCTCCGCCTTGCGCACCATGCCGGTGCCGCGCGCCGCAGCCGGTGTCAGGATCACCTTCGCGCCATAGGCGCGCATCAGCTTGCGGCGCTCGATGGAGAAGGTCTCCGTCATCACGGCGACGAAGGGATAGCCGCGGGCAGCGCAGACCATGGCCAGCGCGACACCGGTGTTGCCGGATGTCGCCTCGACCACCGTCTGGCCGGGCCGGATCAGGCCGCGCCGCTCGGCATCGTCGATGATGGCGAAGGCGAGGCGATCCTTGACCGAGCCGGCCGGATTGAAGGCTTCGATCTTCACGTAGAGTTCCACGTGCTCCGGCGCGAGGCGGTTGAGGCGTACCACCGGGGTTTCGCCGATGGTCTCGAGGATGCTGTCGTAGATCATGAGGCTCTCCTGTAATCCGCAAGGGTGTGGGTGGCCAGCCTGGGCGCCAGCGAAATCGTGTTGCCGACGAGCATAAGCGTCGCTGCCCCGGCCTGCCGGTCGGCGGCTGCCCTGGTACCGGTGCCGGCGCCGATGCTCGCCAGCGTGCCGGTCACCACGGCCTGGCCCGGCAGCGTGGCGTTGCGGATGACCGCAGCGGGGGTATCCGGTGAACGCCCGTGCCGCAGCAGCGTGGCCGCGACCTCGGCAATGCGCTGGCCGCCCATGTAGATGGCCAGCGTCGAGTCGAGCGCGGCCAGTCGCGGCCAGTCCGCGCCGCTGCCGCCCGCGGCGGCCGTGGCGGTCACCAGGGTGACCGCCGTCGACAGGCCGCGATGCGTCAGCGGGATGCCCGCTGCGGCCGCGCAGGCACTGGCCGCGGTGATGCCGGGGATGATCTCGAAGGGCAGGCCGGCTGCCGCCAGCGCCAGGGCTTCCTCGCCGCCCCGGCCGAATACCAATGGGTCGCCGCCCTTGAGGCGGCAGACCCGGGCACCGGCGCGCACGCGCTCCACCAGCAGCTGGTCGATCGCCAGCTGGCTGGTGGACACCTGTCCGCCGCGCTTGCCGACGTCGATCAGCTCGGCTTCGCGTCTTGCGGCACGCAGCAGTTCCGGCGAGACCAGCTGGTCGTGGATCACCACATCGGCCTCCTGCAGTGCCCGCAGTCCGCGCACCGAGATCAGGCCGGGATCGCCGGGGCCGGCGCCGACCAGCCAGGCGCGGCCCCTGGCCCCGGCAGGGGCGCCACCGGCCAGGGAGCGCGCCGCCAGCACATCGGCGGTCTCGTGGTCGCCACCGAGGACGGCATCGGCTGCCGCGCCGGACAGGATGTCCTCCCAGAAGGCGCGGCGCGCGGCGGTCGTGGGCAGGGCGCGGCGCACGCGCTCGCGCCATCGTCCTGCCCAGCGGGCCAGCTCGCCGAGCCGGGCCGGCAGCCACTGCTCGAGCCGCTGGCGCAGCAGGCGCGCCAGCAGCGGTGCATGGCCGCCGCTGGAGACGGCGACGATGACCGGCGGACGCTCGACGACCGCCGGCAATATGAAGGAGGAGGCGTGGCCGTCGTCGACCACGTTGCAGAGCCGGTGCAGCGCGGCCGAGGCAGCGGCCACCGCCGCATTCGTGGCCTGGTCATCCGTTGCGGCGATCACCAGCAGCGCGTCGGCCAGCAGGGAGGCGTCGAACGGCCGGCGCTCGATGCGCAGGGCGCCGTCGCGGGCCATCTCCCCGAGGTCCGCGTGCACCTCCGGCGCATTGACGGTCACCCGGGCGCCAGCCCGCAGCAGCTCGCGCGCCTTGCGCAGGGCCACCACGCCACCGCCGACCACCAGGCAGGGCTGCCGGTCGATCCTGGCGAAAAGAGGGTAGTACTCCATGCGGCTTTCCTGGCCTGGCGGGTCCATCAGGGGCGGCCACGATAGGCTGCTCCGCCGGCCTGGAAAAAGATTGATGGCTTCTTGGTTTATGCCATTGTGGAATATGACAGGAACGCAAAAATCTACGTGACGCCTGTCAGGCCTGTTAACAGCCGGTTATATACTGCGCGGCCCGTACTTCCGGGGTGCCAACGCCCGCAGAGGCTGCCATGACGCTCCAGCAACTCAAGTACCTGCTCGCCATCGCCGACAGCGGCCTCAACATCACCGCGGCGGCGGAGAAGCTCTTCACCAGCCAGCCGGGCATCAGCAAGCAACTGAAGCTCCTGGAGCAGGAGCTCGGCGTGCAGCTGTTCACCCGCAAGGGCAAGTCGCTGGCCGCCATCACGCCCGCGGGGCGCGATGTCATAGCCCGGGCCCGCAAGATCGCCCGCGAGGTGCAGAACATCCGCAGCCTGGCGCGCGAGATGTCCGGCGAGCAGGAGGGCACGCTCGCCATCGCCACGACCCACACCCAGGCCCGCTACGTGCTGCCGGATGTGCTGCGCGTGTTCCGCGAGCGCTATCCGAAGGTCAACCTGGAGCTGCACCAGGGCACTTCGGAGCAGATCGCCGAACTGGTCGCCGCCAACCGCGTGGATTTCGCCATCGCCACCGGGTCGCTGCAGCTGTTTCCCGGCCTGATCATGCTGCCCTGCTACCAGTGGGACCGCATCGTCCTCGTGCCCCGCGGCCATCCGCTGGCGAAGCAGGCAGCACCCGTCGACCTCGGCATGCTGGCCGAGCACCCGCTGATCACCTACGTGTTCAGCGCCACCGGCGAGTCCTCCTTCAAGGAGGCGTTTGCCGCCCAGGGACTCGAGCCGCAGGTGGTGTTCACGGCACGCGACGCCGACATCATCAAGACCTACGTGCGCATGGGCATGGGCGTGGGCGTGGTGGCCTCGATGGCCTACGAGCGTGCCGACGAGAAGGACCTGGTGGCGCTGGATGCAGTGGGCCTGTTCCCGCGCGTCACCACCTGGCTGGGTTTCCGGCGGGACACCGTGCTGCGCGGCTACATGGTGGATTTCGTCTCGCTGTTCTCGCCGCAGCTGACGGCGGACCTGGTGCGGCGCGCCGCCGGGCTGGCGACCCAGGCCGAGGTCGATGCGCTGTTGGCGGACCAGGCCCTGCCGCTGCGCGCCGGTGGCCAGCTGCCATCGCGGCGCGCGTGAGCGCCCGCGCCTGCCGGGCGCCTACAGGCCCGACAGGTTGATCTCGTGCAGGCCGCACTCGCGCTTCAGTCCGTTGAAGCGGGTCTCGTCGATGTGGCCGACTTCCTGCAGCGGCCGCGTGCTGTGCACGTCGCCGATGGAGACGTAACCCTGCTGCCACAGCGGGTGATAGGGCAGGCCGTTGGCTTCGAGGTAGCGGTGCACGTCGCGATCGCTCCAGTCGGCGATGAGGTGCACCTTCCAGCGCTCGCCGCCCGACCAGTCGAGGATCTCCACCCCGGCCCGCGTGCTCGCCTGGCTGCGGCGCAGGCCGGCGAACCAGGTGCCCACCCCGAGCTGCCGCAGCGCCCGCTCCATGGGTTCCACCTTGTTGTCGCGGTTGTACGCCTCGATCCCGGCCAGTCCCTGTTCCCAGCGTCGCCCGAAGCGCGCCTCCTGCCAGGCCGGGCTGAGCGCAGCGCGGTAGATCCTGAGATCGAGTTCGAGCCTGGCGGCGAGCTGGTCGACGAACCGGTAGGTCTCCGCAAACAGGTAGCCGGTATCGATGAAGATCACCGGGATGCCAGGGCGCAGGCGACTCACCAGGTGCAGCGACACCGCCGCCTGGGCACCGAAGCTCGAGGTCAGCACGTGCTCGCCGGGCAGATTTGCCAGCGCCCATTCGACACGCTGCTCGGCCGGGCATCCGGCGAGCAGCCGGTTGCAGTGGGCGACAGCCAGCCGACGCGCGTCCCCGTCACCAGCGGCATGCAGGCGGATGGCCTCGGCCAGCGAGGGCAGCGGCAGGGATGGCTCGGCAAGGCGCTGGGCGCTCGAGGTGGACATGAAGGATGCTCTCCGGCATGGGTGCTGCCCGGTCTGTACCGGGCGCTTCGTTGATGGCCTCTCGCGGATAACGTACAAAGAAGGCCGTGCGCCGGGAACGTCGTTGTCGTTATCCTCCCATAACCCGGCCGAATGAATCCGCGGACCATCCCAGAGGAGTCGATGCCATGGCCACTTCCGTAACCCGTCGCGCCCTGCTCCAGGCAGCACCCGTGCTGGCAGGGAGCGTGTCGCTGGCCGGACTGCCGCGCGCGGCGTCGGCGCAGTCATCACCCTCCGGGGCGCGGGCCATGACCGGCATCCGCCTCTCGGGCAACGAGAATCCCTACGGTCCCGGTCCGGCTGCCCGCAACGCCATCGCGGCGGCGATCGCCGACAGCTGGAAGTACCCGATCGCCGAGGAGATGGCGCTCAAGGCGCAGATCGCCGAGCGCGAGGGCCTCACGCCACGCCAGGTGCTGATCGGCGATGGCTCCTCGGAGATCCTGCACATCGCCGGCCTGCTGGCGGCGGCGGACCAGGGCGAGGTGCTGACCGCCGTGCCGACGTTCAACGTCACGGCCGCGCATGCCAGGGCCATGGGCGCGGCGGTGCGCGAGGTGCCGCTAGACGCTCGCATGACCTACGACCTGGCTGCCCTCAAGGCCGCGGTCTCGCCGGCGACCCGGCTCATCTATATCTGCAATCCCAACAATCCCACCGGCACCATGCTGCCCGGTGCGGCGCTGCGCGCCTTCATCGGCGGGCTGCCGCCGGCGGTGACCGTGCTGGTGGACGAGGCCTACCTGGAACTCACCGCCGACATGCAGGCCGAGTCCATGGCCTCGCTGGTCCCGGCGAACGGCAATGTCATCGTGGCGCGCACCTTCTCCAAGCTCCATGGGCTCGCGGGCCTGCGCATCGGCTACGCGCTGGCCCGCCCGGACATCATCGAGCGCATGGCGCGCCTGAAGCTCACCGTGGCGGGCAGCCTGGGCCTGGTGGCCGCGGCGGCCAGCTACGCCGACCTGAAGTTCCAGGCCGAGAGCCGCAGCCGGATCGCCGAGGGTGTGGCCATCACCACGGCGGCACTGGACGAGCTGAAGCGGCCGTACGCCCCGACACGGGGCAACTTCGTCTTCTTCGATTCCGGCAAGCCGGCGGGGGAGTTCCTCGGGGCCATGCGCCAGAAGGGCTTTGCCCTCGGTCGCCCGTTCCCCCCCTACACGAACTGGTGCCGGGTCAGCATGGGCACCGTGGAGCAGATGAGCGCTTTTGCCGCGGCGCTTCGCGAGCACTACGCCTGAGGGCGGTGGCCACCACGTGGACCCGCGGCTGCCTCGTGGATCCGGTCTACATTTCGCGCCGGCGGTCGGGTACCATTTCGCCGCCCGATCACCACAACTCGATGGATCCCGCCCCGGCCCGAGGGGGCGAAGCGGTCCACCAGCGGCTGGCACATGACCGAGACCTTCAAGCTCATCTACGGCGCGACGAAAATGCGCCTCGGCTTCCTGATCGCCGCCTGCACCGTGGCCGGCGTGGTGATGAGCCCGGAAAACACCCTGAGTCCGCTGCAGCTCACCGTGCTCGGCCTGGCGGTGCTGGCCTCGTCCTCGGCAGCAGGCGCCTTCAACCAGTTCTACGAGCGTGACATCGACGGCATCATGACCCGCACCCAGTCGCGGGCCTTCGTCACCGGCCGCCTGCATGCCGACCGCGGCTGGCTGGCCGGCATCGTGCTGACGCTGCTGGTGGCGCTGGTCGCCGCGGCGCTCGCCACCAACTTCATGGCGATGTTCTACGTGTTCCTCGGCGCCTTCACCTACGGCGTCGTCTACACCATGTGGCTGAAGCGGCGCACCTGGCTCAACATCGTCATCGGCGGCCTGGCCGGCACCTTCGCCGTGATGGCCGGTTCCGCCGCGGTGGGCGCCACCTTCGAGCCGGCGCCGCTGATCCTGGCCGTGGTGCTGTTCCTGTGGACGCCGCCGCACTTCTGGGCGATGGCGCTGGCCTGCAAGCGCGACTACCAGCGGGCCGGCGTGCCGATGCTGCCCACGGTGGTGAGCGACACCGTCTCCACCCGCGTCATCCTCGCCCATACCGTGGCGCTGGTGCTGCTGTCGCTGCTGCCGGTGGCCTACGGCATGGGCTGGATCTACCTGCTGTGCGCCGCTTCCGGCGGCGCCTACTTCGTGCATTCATGCTGGATGCTGGTGCGCAAGCCCAGCGTCGCACAGGGCTGGCGCACGTTCGCCGCCTCCATCGTGCAGCTGGGATTGCTCCTGACCGGCGCGGTCGTCGACGCGCTGGTTCTGGGCTGATCCCGTACAACCCGCAACTTGACGCCATAACGGCGGACCGGGCACGATTTGCCGCAGCGTGCGCCTGCCGCGGCCAGCGGCATTCGCGGATTGCCCGGGCGCGCATCCAATACAGGGGGAATTTGCATGACGCGTAGGACTTCGCTCATCAGCAGGTCGGTCGGACTGGCGCTCTCGGGCGTGGCGGTGTTCGCGCTGTCCACGGAAGCCTGGTCGCAGATCGACGAGATCGTCGTCACCACCCGCAAGCGCGAGGAGGACCTGCAGCAGGTCCCGGTCGCGGTGCAGGCGATCACCGCCCAGGACATCGAGCGCAAGGGCCTGAACACCCTGCAGGACGTGGTCAGGCAATCGCCCAGCGTCATCCTCGACCAGGGGTTCATCCCGCAGGACACGCGCATCGTGGTCCGCGGCCTGTCGCCGACCCGCGGCCGCCAGAACGTGGCGGTGCTGATCGACGACATCGACATCTCCAGCGAGTCCATCGGCACCTCGGGCGGTTCGCTGCTCATCAACCCGGAGCTCTTCGACCTCGAGCGGGTCGAGATCATGAAGGGCCCGCAGAACGCGCTGTACGGCCGGGCGGCATTCGCCGGCGCGATCAACTACATCACGAAGAAGCCCGGCGACGTCTTCGAGGCCAACGCCGGCACCGACATCGGTTCCGACGGCCAGCTGATGCTCAAGGGCACCGTGAGCGGCCCGCTCTCGGATACCCTGGATGCCGGCGTCACCGCCATGCACTGGAACCACGACGGGTTCTACACCAATTCCTATACCGGTGAGCGCACCGGTGGCAAGGACGGCACCGGTGTCGCCGGTACCCTGGTCTGGAAGGCCACCGATACCCTGAAGCTGACCGGCCGCCTGGAAAACCTCAACGACCACTTCGACGTCACGCCCTACGTCATGATCCGCTTCCCGACCGGCCAGGTGCCGAACCCGGCGAAGCCGCAGTTCAACTACAACTTCCCGGTGCAGCGCACCGCAGCCGATGGCAGCGCGGTATGGTGCAATCCGGCCTGCCCGGGTGCACCGGGAACGCTGGCCCCGGTGATCACCACCGCCGGTTTCTCCGGCTTCGTGCCGGGCGCCAGGGGCAAGCTGCCGGACGCCGACTCGCAGATCCTCACCCTCAGCGAGGACGCGACCACCTGCCCGGACACCTATCCGTCCACGCTCGCGGGTTGCCGGAACTTCCCCGGGACCGATCGCGACGTCACCCGCTTCACCCTGACCCTGGACTGGGAAGCGGACGCGGTGGATTTCAAGTCCCTGACCCATTACGCGACGGCGGACTCGAAGCAGGTCGAGGGTTCCGAGGAGGTCAGCGCCGCCACGGCCAGCACCGTCGGCATCGCCCGCATCAAGAACGACACGGACCTGCTGAGCCAGGAATTCCGCGTGCTCTCGAAGGATGACGGTCCGGTCAGCTGGGCCGCCGGCGCCCTGTACTGGCGCGAGAAGTCCCGGGTGGAGGACGGCAACGGCACCTGTTACGACTACCAGGGCTTCCCCGGACCACTGACCGGCATCTGCGGCCCCTTCCTGAAGAACATCGTCGACACGGGCCTGCTGCCTCCGGGTTCGGTGACGCCGCTCGCCGATCCGAGCCGCGTACCGCTCAATCCGGTGCTGTGGGACCGCGACACCGACCACTTCTCGATCTACGGCCTGGTGGAATGGCAGTTCCTCGAGCAGTGGAAGATCGCCTTCGAAGCGCGGCAGACCTGGGAACAGATGCAGATCCAGGGCCCGGACCGCGGCATCTCCCTCTGGGATCCTTCAGGTGTGTATCCCTGCGGCCTGGCACCGCCCTTCACGGGCCGCTGCCCGTCCATCGGGCCTGGAACGACGGACGTGGATGGCCCCGGCCCGGGCGGCTTCTCCACCTATGCGGCGGGGCTGACGAGCCGGGAACTCGGAACGGTGGATGACCAGTTCTTCGCGCCGAAGGCGACGCTGACCTGGACGCCCACCGACGACATGCTCTACTACTTCTCCTGGGCCGAGGCCTACAAGCCCGCCGGCATTTCGCCGTTCACCGGCGGCGCCGGCGCCTTCGACCCGGTCGGCAACAGCTTCAAGCAGGAAAAGCTGCAGAACTGGGAACTCGGCGCCAAGACCAGCTGGTTCGATCGCCGCCTCATCGCCAACCTGACCGCCTTCTTCGAGGACTTCAAGAACAAGCAGGTCGGCACGCAGGTCGAGGTGGGGGGCGTGCTGGTACCGCGCACCGTCAATGCCGGCCAGGCCGAAGTCTGGGGCACGGAACTCGAGCTCACCTGGTTCGCCACGGACAACCTGCATTTCAACCTGGGCTACACCTGGCTGGATGCCGAGTACACCGAGTACCTGAACAAGGCGCAGACGCCGGCGACCCTCGGTTACGTCGGCAATTGCGTGACCACCGTGCAGAGAAGCAGCACACCGATTGCGGCGGGTCCCTACGCGGGGATGCTGCCGTCGGCCTGCGTGCTCGACTACTCGGGCAACAAGCTGGAAGGTGCGCCGGAGAATGCGCTGGTTGGCGGCGCCCACTACCAGCGTCCGCTGGCGGGTGGCACGGACTGGTTCGTGGAGGGTGACTTCCAGTACCAGGATGACCGCTTCACGTCGGCCGACAACGCCATCATCCTGCCCTCCTACTGGTTGTTCAATTTCCGCGCGGGCATCAGCAACCAGCAGTGGGACGTGGTGGCCTACGTCGACAATGCCTTCGACGACGAAACCTTCCGCACCGGTTTCTCCGATGTCGATGCGCCGACCTCGCAGACCTCCGGCGGCGTCTTCTACAACCACGCCACGGTGATCATGCCGGACCCGCGCACCTACGGCCTGCGGGTGAACTACCGCTTCGGCGCCGAATAGGCCGGGCCGGATCGTGACCGGAACGGGGCCGCTTGTCGGCCCCGTTTCTTTTTCGGGCCGGGGTGCCGGCTTCAGGCCGGGCCGGGAGGCGACGGCCGCTCCGCGATGATGCGTTGTACCGTCGCCAGCAGGAGGGGATTGAAGGTGGCCGGGTCGTCGAGGTTGGGGAAGTGCCCGCGGCCGGCGAGCAGCAGCAGGTCGAATCCCGGCAACACCTCGCGGATGCGCCGGTAGTCGGTCGGGAACAGGTCCGAGTTCAGCGCCACCACGCGCCGTGGCCAGCCGGCAATGGCAGCGCGGGCATCGAAACGCGCGAAGGCCTCGCTGGCGGCTATCGCCGTCGCCGCATCCGTGGAGATCATCTGCCGGCTGACCCACTCGACCAGCGTCGGATCGGCCCCGGGCGGAAAGAAGCCCTGCACGTGGCGTCGCGTGTCGCCGGTGAAGTCGGCCCGCTGGCTTGCCAGGCGCGCGGCGATCACGGCATCGGTGGGCAGCGGCAGGCCGAGGTTCTGGAAGGTGTCGATGCCGATGATGCCGATCAGCCGGCTGCCGAGGCGCCCGGCCAGTGCGCAGGCCACGCGCCCGCCGGTGGAGTGGACCACCAGGACCAGCGGGCCTGCGGGGAACTCCGCGCGGATCACCGCCTCCGCGTCATCGGCGAAGGCGGCGACGCTGATCGCCGACCGGCGCCGTTCCGAGTCGCCATGGCCGGCGAGATCCAGCGCCGCGAACCGGTGCGTGGTCGCTGCCGCTGCCAGCTGCGGCCAGAAGAACCGGTGGTTGCAGCTCCATCCATGCACGAACACCAGCGCCACCGGGCCACTGCCGCCCGTGACATAGTGCAGGTGCGTGCCGTCGCCGGAGCGGGTGCTGCGCACCGCGGCGTGCAGTGGTGCCGAAGGTACCGGCGGCAGGCGGGGATCGGTGCTGGTGTCGTCGCCCATCGCCAGCCCAGGGCTCGCTGCGGCCGCGAGCAGGCCGCCGAGCAGCAGGCGGCGCTTCGGGTCCACGGCCCCGCTCATCCGAGCATTCTCTGTGCCACCTCGCCGGCGGCGTGTTCGCCGGATTCCATCGCCGCCTCCATGCCGATCTCGAGCCGGCGCAGATGCTCGCCCGCGAAGTGCAGCCGGTCATGGGGCCTGGCCATGGCCTGCTGCCAGGCCCGTACCCGGCCGGGCACGAGCTGGAAGCTGCAGCCGCGCGAGAAGGGCGCCCGCTCCCAGGAATGGGCGCCGACGAACTCCAGCGTGCCGCGGGCCGCCGGGCGGATGCGCTCGATCTCGGCGATGGCCCGGCGACCGCGCCCGGCCTCGGGCAGGGCATCGAACTGCCGTGCCTTGTCGCTGAAGGCGAGCGCGCTCACCAGTTCGCGCGCGCCATCCGCCTCGATCTGCTGGCGGATCAGGGTGAAGGGCCCGTCCGTCCACATCGAGGCCTCGATGCCGTCCTTCTCCCAGTAGGGAGACCTGGCCCGCAGCCACACCTGGCTCTGGTTGCCGTAGGGCATGTGCTCGACGGCCTCGGCCTGGACGCCCTGCAGGGCCGGGGAGATGCGCATGCGGCGCAGGACGCTGAAGGGTACCGCGGCAATGGCGTAGCGCGCACGCAGCCGGGTGCCGTCGGCGCAGCGCAGCTCGCAGCCGCTGGCGTCCATGTCGATGGCATCGACCCGCATGCCGGGATGGACACGGTCGCCGAGTGCATGCGCCATGGCCTCGGTGAGGCGCGAGGTGCCGCCGACGACGTGCAGGGACTGCGGGCCGATGCGCTCGTAGGCATCCTTGCCGCCCGGCGTCGCCTTCGTCGCCGTGGCTGCCGCCATCGCCACCCGGGCGCGTGCCGCCTCCTGCATCATGCGCAGCACCGAGAGCTTCTCCAGCGCCACGCCCTGGGATTCCCGGATCAACCGGCGCGCCTCGGGGGAGGCGCCCTGCCGGGTGAGCCACTCGGCCAATGACAGGTCGTAGGCGGCCGCCGCCGGTTGCAGCCAGGCATCGGCACCCACGAGCGGATTGCGTTCCTCGACGTAATGACCCAGCAGGGCATGCGGCGCCACGCTTCGCTCGGCGCCGAGCAGGCGGTTCAGCGGCGAGTCCGGCCACTCCTTCGCCGGCACCAGGCGGCCGCCGATGGCGAAGGAGTAGGGCGCATTGACGTGGGCCCCGGGACCGAGGCGCACGTCCAGGCGTGCGGCCATGTCGAGCACGCGCGCGTAATCGCGCCCGATCTGGGCGCCGCCCAGGTCCGGGTGCCGGTACCAGTCATCCCGCGTCAGGCAGCGGCCGCCCGGGCGGCTGCCGGCTTCGAGCACGAGGACGCTGGCGCCGAGTTCGTCGAGCAGCAGTGCTGCATTCAGCCCGGCGAGGCCCGCGCCGATGATGGCGACATCGATCACGCCGCCAGCCTCGGCGCTGGCGGCGCGGCGGCCGAGTCCTAGGGCAGCTGCCGCACCGGTGGAAGCGATGACGAAGCGGCGACGGGAAAGGCGTCTGTGCATGTGGACTCCTGCTGAGTCGTCGTGGCCGTACCCGCTATCGCATGCCACGGCCGCAGGTGGGTCATGGCATGGCCGGAATCTTTAGTATGATCGATCCGCTCCGTCCGACCATCATCCTGTTCCGGGAGGGAAATCCGATGCCGACGACCCGCAGAGAACTGCTGTCCTTCGCTTCCGTCGGTGCCGCTGGCGCCGCAACCCTGGCCCTCGGCGCCTGTGCCACGACATCGGGCAGTGCGGCACCGGCCCTGGGCAGCAGCAAGGGCGGCAAGGGTCCGGCCATCGAAGGCCCCTACCTCGACCTGCGCACCGGCAAGGGCAACCAGATGGCCTATGCCCGCATCCAGGGCGACACCGACTGGGGCAAGCAGAAGTATTTCTGGTTCAAGGGCTACGTGAACGCCGTGCAGCCGGACAAGCGGGTCGTGGACCTGGTCGGCGCCCAGGGCTTCGGCGCCATCCGCCTGCTGCAGCGTCCCGATGGCGCCATCGAGCGGCTGTGCCGCGAGATCATCCTGTACACCAACATCCGCAGCGGCGAGGTGCTGGAGGAGTGGCGCAACTCCATCACCGGCGAGACCGTGAAGCCGGTGCATGTCGACAATGATCCGTTCAATTACCTCATCGAGGACGCCTTCCCGCTGCCACCGTCCTTCGGTGGCCTGAACAAGGAAGGGCCGCCACCGAAGCGGCCGCCCTTCATCCTGCCCTGGTACCAGCACGGTGACTGGCTGGAGATGGAGATCCACATCCACCTCAGCTACCCGAACGCGCTGCAGCCGGACAAGTGGCCGCGCGAGTCCTCGGGGCCCACGGCGCAGGTGTCGGAATACTTCGCCCATCATGTCCGCGCCGAGGACATGCAGAACCCGAAGCTGACCACGGTGGACTACCGTGGAACCTGGAACCGTGTCACGCCCTGGCTGCCATGGATGCTGATGGGCCAGGCCCCGGGCTTCTGCCTCTACAACTGCTTCATGGGCACGACGCGCAATCTCGACGAGATATTCGGCCGGCCGGTTCTGGACTACGCCGAGAAGCACTATGCGAAGTACTTCAACGCCCCGGATGCCTGGAGCGGTGAGCCGAGCCTGTCGAGCCTGGAGCACTACGCCCGCACCCAGAAGCCCGCGCCGCCGAAGGCGCAGTGAGCAGGCGGGCGACGGGCATGCAACGGCGCGAGTTCCTCGGTTCCTGCGCCGGCGTCGGCGCCTTCGGTGCGGCGGCACTGGCCACCGCCACCGTGGCAACACGGGCCCGCGCGGACACCGCGGCAGTGGCGGGTACCGGCCGTGGCGCCGCGCTCGCCGGCCCCTACCTGGACCTGCGCACCGGCAAGGGCAACCAGCTGGCCTTCGCCCGCATCCAGGGCGACCTCGACTGGGGCAGGCAGAAGTACGGCTGGTACAAGGGCTACGTGACCGCCGTCAGGCCGGGCCGCAAGATCGACGACCTGTTCGGCTTCGAGGGATTCGGCGCCGTCAGGCTCGAACTGCTGCCCGACGGGCGCATCCGCCGCATCCTGCGCGAGGTGGGCCTGTACACCGACCTGAAGAGCGGTGAAGTGCTGGAGGAATGGCGCAACCCCTACCTCGACGAAACGGTGCGGGTGGTGCCGGTGGCGAACGATCCGTTCAACTTCGTCATCGAGGAGTACTTCCCTGAGCCGCCGCGCTTCGGTGGCCAGAACCAGGAGCAGCCGCCCCGCGTGCCATTCATCCTGCCCTGGCAGCAGCGTGGCGACCGCCTCGACATGGAGGTGCACATCCACCTGCTGTATCCGAATGCGCTGCAGCCGGATCGATGGCCACGCGAATCATCGGGCGCCATGGTCCAGGCCTCGGAGTTCTTCGCCCACCATGTGCGTGTCGCCGACATGCAGGACCCGAAGCTGACGCAGCTGCCGTTCCACGGCACCTGGAACCGCGTGACGCCGTGGTTGCCCTGGATGCTGATGGGCCAGGCCCCGGGGCACTGCCAGTACGCCTGCTTCATGGGTTCCGGCGAGGCGCTCGACGAGGTGTTCTCGCGCCCGTTGCTGGACTACATCGAGAAGCACTACCCGAAGTACCTGCGGGCCCCGGACAAGTGGACCGAGCCCAGCCTCTCCAGCCTCGAAAACTACGCGCGCGAGCAGAAGCCGGCACCGGCACGGTGAGGCATTTCGCCACGGCCACCGCCGCGACGACTGCGTGTATCCTGCGCCGACCCCAGGCAGGCACGACCCGAGCATGAATCAACCCGCAAACCGATTCGGCCCATTCTGGCTGCAGCCGGAGGTGCGCACGGGCCACATGCTGACGCTGTTCGCCGGTGCCTATTCGACCATCGGCCTGCTGACCTTCGTCGCCCTCGGCACGCCCTATGTGCTGACGGTCTATCTCGGTGTGCCGCAGGGCGAGCAGGGCGCGGTCAGCGGCTACCTGCACACCTTCCAGGAGGCGGTGTCGCTGCTGGTCTTCGCGCCCCTCGGCGTCATGGCCGATCGCATCGGCCGCCGTCAGGTGTACGCCGGCGGCCTGCTGCTGATGGGCATCGCCTACGCCCTCTACAGCTTCGCCAGTTCCATCCCCGAGCTGTATGCCTACCGGCTGATCTATGCGGTCGGCATCGCCGCCGCCACCGGCATGCTCGGCACCATCGGTGCCGACTACACCGAGGAGCGCTCCCGCGGCCTGGCGGTGGCCGGCATCGGCGTGCTCAACGCCCTCGGTGTCATCAGCGTCACCATCGGCCTCGGCCGCCTGCCCCAGTTCTTCGTCGAGCGCGGCGCGAGCGAGGCGGCGGCGGGGCACGATGCCCATTTCGTGGTGGCCGGCCTGTGCTTCCTGGTGGCGATGCTGCTCGCCTTCGGGCTGAAGGGCGGCACGCCGGTGGCGCGGGGCCGGCGCCTGCCGGTGCGCGAACTGTTCCGCAGCGGCCTCGCCGAGGCACGCAACCCGCGCATCGCCCTGTCCTATGCCTGCGGCTTCATCGCCCGCAGCGACCTGGTCCTGCTCGGCACCTACAGCGTGCTCTGGGGCACCACCGTGGCCACCTCCAGGGGCATGGACGCGGCGCAGGCCATGGCGGAGGGTCGCAAGGTGTTCGCCATTGCCAGCGCCGCCGCACTGGCCTGGCTGTTCGTCATCGGCGTGGTCATCGACCGCGTCAACCGCGTCACCGGCATCATCATCTGCATGACCATCGCCTCCATGGGCTACCTGGGCACCATGTTCATCGACGATCCGCTGGTGAAATCGGCCATCCCGCTGCTGGTGCTGCTCGGCATGGGGCAGATCAGCGCCTTCGCCGGCGCGCAGACGCTGATCACCAAGGAAGCGCCGCCGGAGTCGCGGGCCTCGGTCATCGGCATGTTCAACATCTGCGGGGCGGCGGGCATCCTCACCACCACCGCCATCGGCGGCGTGCTGTTCGACCGCATCGGCCCGCACGCGCCGTTCGTGCTGGTGGGCTGCCTGACGGTGTTGCTGATCGTCGCCGCCGTGGTCTGCCGCATCAGGGCGCCTGGCCCGCTCTCCGACCGGGCGGCGCGCTCGGCGGCTCTGGTGTCCTGAAGGGCAGGGGCGCTGCCGGGCGGCAGCGCCCGATGGGCAGGTCGCGGCCTCAGGCGGCGACCTGGAACCCCGCTTCGGTGATGGCCTTTTCCAGGGCAGCACGCTGGATGACGGCCGGATCGAACTCCACCGACACCGTTCCCGCTGCACGATCCGCGCGAGCCGAGGCCACGCCCTTGCGGCTGGTCAGCGCGTTCTGCACGCTGCGCTCGCAGCCGCCGCAGGTCATCCCGGAAACCTTGAGCTGCACTTTTTCCATGATCCAGTCTCCTCGTCGTTGCGTTTCTTCAGGCTGATTGGCGCTGCGCCAGCCGGGGACGCCAGCGGCGCAGCAACAGGGAATTGGTGACCACGCTGACGCTGCTCATGGCCATCGCGGCGCCGGCCATGGCCGGGCTGAGCATGCCCAGCGCCGCCAGCGGGATGCCGATGACATTGTAGATGAACGCCCAGAACAGGTTCTGGCGGATCTTGCGGAAGGTGGCACGGCTGGCGCCGATGGCGGCTGCCACCAGGCGCGGGTCCGGCCGCATAAGCGTGATGCCGGCCGTCTCCATCGCCACGTCGGTGCCGGTACCCATGGCGATGCCGACATCGGCGGCGGCGAGCGCGGGTGCATCGTTGATGCCGTCGCCGACCATCGCCACCACATGGCCCTCGCTGCCGAGCCCGGCGACGATGCTGGCCTTGCCCTCCGGGCGGATGCCGCCGCGCGCCTCGCCCATGCCCAGCTGGGCGCCGATGACTTCGGCGACCCGCGGAGCATCGCCCGACAGCAGCAGGCTGCGGACGCCGATGTCGCGCAACGCGCTGATCGCGGCCTGTGCCTCCTCGCGCAGCGGATCGGCGATGGCCATGATGCCGATGGGGCCGTCGCTGTCGGCGATCCACACCACCGTGCGGGCCAGTTCCTGCCACTCGCGGGCGCGGGCGGCCTCCTGGCCGGTGTCGATGCGCCGCTTCTCCAGCGAACGGGCATTGCCGATCATGATCTCGCGCCCCCCGACCTCGCCGACCACGCCATAGCCGGTGTGGCTGCGGAAGCCGCTGACGGGCCCGGGCTGGATGCCGAGCTCGGCGGCGCGTTCCATGATGGCGCGGGCCAGCGGATGCTCGCTGCCCTGCTGTACCGAGGCTGCCAGGCGCAGCAGTTCCTTCTCGGTGCCGCGCAGGGTGTGCAGGGCGACGATGCGTGGCTTGCCGGCAGTCAGCGTGCCGGTCTTGTCGAAGACCACCGTGTCGATGCGGTGCGCGCGCTCCAGGGAAGCCACGTCCTTGATGAGGATGCCGGCGCGGGCCGCCGCGCCGGTGCCCGTCATGATGGCGGTCGGCGTGGCCAGGCCCAGCGCGCAGGGGCAGGCGATGACCAGCACCGACACGGCGGCGATGAGCGCATGCTCGAAGTTGGCGTCGTAGGCCATCCAGCCGGCGAAGCTGAGCAGCGCGATCACCACCACCACGGGCACGAACACCGCGCTGACCTGGTCCACCAGGCGCTGCACGGGCGCCTTGCCGGCCTGGGCGTTCTCGACCATGCGGATGATCTTCGACAGGGTCGAGTCCTCGCCCACGGCGGTGGCCTGCACCTCGAGCAGCCCGGTGCCGTTGATGGCGCCACCGGTGACCTGCGCCCCGGCTGTCTTCGCCACCGGCAGGCTTTCGCCGGTAATGAGCGACTCGTCGAGCTCGCTGGCACCGGCCGTCACCCGGCCGTCCACCGGCACGCGCTCGCCGGGGCGCACGATGACGATATCGCCGCTGCGGACCTCGGCCACGGGCACCTCGGCTTCGCTGCCATCGGCGCGTCGCAGCCGCGCAGTCTGCGGCCGCAGCTGCATGAGCTGACGGATGGCGGCGGTGGTGCCGCGCTTGGCGCGGGTCTCGAGGAACTTGCCGAGCATCACCAGGGTGATGACCACCGCCGAACCCTCGAAGTACAGGTGGCCCTGCGCGGCCTCGCCCAGCGTTGCCAGCAGCCACGCGCTGTAGGCCCAGGCGGCGCTGGTGCCGAGGGCCACCAGCACGTCCATGTTGCCGGAGCGCGCGCGCAGGGACTTCCATGCGCCGCGGTAGAAGCGGGCGCCGCAGACGAACTGCACCGGCGTCGCCAGCAGGAATTCCACCCAGGCCGGCAGGTGGACATGCATCCCGGCCATCATCGCCACCATCTGCGCCACCATCGGCAGGGTGAGGAGGGCCGCGGCGACCAGCATCAGCAGCTCGCGCCGGACGGCTGCGGCGTCGGCGGCCCGGCGTTCCTCGTCGGCCCGGGCACGGTCGGCTTCGGCCGGCTCGACGCGGGCCTCGTAGCCTGCGCGGGCCACGGCGGCCGCCAGCGCGTCGATGGCGGTGATGCCGGCGAGGCCGGTGACATCGGCGCGTTCCAGGGCGAGGTTGACGTTGGCCTCGACCACGCCGGGCACGGCCCGCAGGGCCTTTTCCACCCGGGTCGCGCAGGCGCTGCAGGTCATGCCGACGATGCCGAAGGACCAGGACTGGCGCGGCACGCTGAAGCCGGCCCTCTGCACGGCCTCGGCCACTCCCGCGGCGCTGGTCTGCGCCGGGTCGAAGCTGACGGCGGCGCGCTCCAGGGCGAAGTTGACGCTGGCCTGGCGCACACCGGGGGCCTTGCCCAGCGCGCCTTCGAGGCGCACGGCACAGGCACCGCAGGTCATGCCGGAGACCGGCAGGTCGATGCGGGCGGTATCGGGCGGGCTGGCGGGACTGGGCATGCTGCTGGCCATGGCGGCGATGGTAGTCCCCGGCCACGGGGCCGGCAAATGATGGTGGATCGAAACTACCCTGGCGTCATTGGGCCGTGCAGCCCGGGTTTCAAGGGGCCCGGTCCTGGCCAGGCAGCGCCGGGTGCCGCGATGACAGCGCCATTCGCCGGGGCCGGCTGTGGAAGTTGCGCAGGTACTCGCCGAACACGCTGCGCCCCAGCTGCAGCGATTCGCCGACATGCGCGCCGGTCTCGGCGAGGATCCGTGCTGGCGAGAACCCGGGTCCCAGGCAGTCCACCTCGCGGGCCATCACCGGGGTGTGCAGCCAGCGCGAAACCAGCGCCTCGTCGACCTCGAGGTGGAATTGCAGCGCATAGACATTGTCGCCATGGCGGAAGGCCTGGTTGCTGCAGGACGGGGAGCTCGCGAGATGCACGGCGCCGTGAGGGATGTCGAAGGTGTCACCGTGCCACTGGAAGATCTTGCGGGTGCCGCCGAAGTGGCGGAACAGCGGGTCTTCCATGCCGGCGGCGGTGGGCGTGACGTCGTACCAGCCGATTTCCTTCTCCGGGTTGCGGGTGACGCGGGCGCCGAGGGCCCGCGCGATCAGCTGCGCACCCAGGCAGATGCCGAGCACCGGCATGCCGCAGTCGATGGCCTCGCGGATGGCTGCCACCTCCAGGGCGAGGTGCGGGTGGCGGGCCGTCTGGTCGCAATTCATCGGGCCGCCCAGCACCACGAGGCCATGGTAGTTGCCGATGTCCGGGACCGCGTCAGGCTGGCGCCCGAAGTTCAGGTAGCGCAGGCGATAGCCCGCCTCGCGCAACATGGGGTCGAAACTGCCGAGGATCTCGTGTGCAACATGCTGGAAGATGAGGATGCGGCGCATGGGTGCTTAGTATATGTCGATCGCGCCAAACGTTTGACACTGCCTGAGGCCTCGCAGATGATAGCGCCCGGGTCGGGTTTCCCGTGCGCAACAAGCAGTGCCGCCCATGCCACCCGTGGCGTCGCCCCGGGACAGGGCGGACATCCGCGGCAGGTGTCCATGAACGAGGCCAGCGATTCCCTGGAGCAGGAGGCCCTGCGGCCCGGCGGGGGGCCACCCGGGCTGGCGGCCGCCGCGTCCGACCCGCTGCTCGATGCCGCGGCCATCGCCCGGGCCCGCAGCCTGTATTTCCCCACCGGCCAGAGCCCGCGCATGACGGTGGTGCGTCGCCTGCTGGAGCAGGTGGCACCCTTCAACACCAACGTGCTGATCACCGGCGAATCGGGTACCGGCAAGGAATGGGCCGCCCGCTACGTCCATGCCCTGTCGCCGCGCCACCCGCAGCCCTTCGTGCCGGTCAACTGCGGGGCCATCCCGGCGGAGCTGCTGGAGAGCGAGCTGTTCGGCCACGAGAAGGGCGCCTTCACCGGGGCCATTGCTGCCCGCGTTGGCCGCTTCGAGGCGGCCGAGGGTGGCACGCTGTTCCTCGACGAGATCGGCGACATGAGCCTGCCGATGCAGGTGAAGCTGCTGCGCGTGCTGCAGGAGCGGGTGTACGAGCGCGTCGGCAGCAACCGCAGCCGGCATTGCGACGTGCGCATCATCGCCGCCACGCACCGCAACCTCGAGGAGGCCATCCGCGAGGGCAAGTTCCGCGAGGACCTGTTCTACCGGCTCAACGTCTTTCCGGTGGAGCTGCCGCCGCTGCGCGAACGCAAGGAAGACCTCACGGAGCTCGCCGCCAACATCCTCGAACGCTGCGGTCGCGCCGGCCAGCAGCCGGTGACGCTCAGCGGCGGCGCGCTGCGCATCCTGCGCTGCTACGACTGGCCGGGGAACATCCGCGAGCTGGCCAACCTCATGGAGCGCCTGTGCGTGCTCTATCCCGGGCAACCGGTGGACATCGCCAACCTGCCGAGCCGCTACACGGCCAACGCGCCGCTGCGCGAGGCGGACCGCGAGATCGTCGCCCGGCGCAGTGCCGCGGGCCCGCAGCCGCAGGATTTCGACCTGCCCACCGAGGGCATTCCGCTGAAGACCTACATCGAGAACATCGAGATCGCGCTGATCCGCCGTGCCCTGGTCGACACCGACGGGGTGGTGGCGCACGCCGCCGAGCGGCTGCAGATCCGCCGCACCACGCTTGCGGAGAAGATGAAGCGCTACGGCATCCAGGCGGGTGCCGAGGCGCAGGGCGCTCCCGCCGCCTGAGGGCCGGCGGCCGCCTCAGGCCGCCTTGATCTTGTCGTAGCTGGTGTGGCGGTTCCGGCCGTTGCGCTTGGAATGGTAGAGCGCGGTGTCGGCGGCCGCGAGCAGCTCCTGCGAGGTGGCGAACGATGACTTGCCATCGCAGCTGGCGATGCCGAGCGACAGCGTGATGGAGAAGCTGCTGCCATTGCCGCTGGGCACCCGGGTGTCGCGCGCCCTCTGCACCAGGCGCTCGGCGACGGCTTCCACCTGCGGCGTGTCGACCCCCGGCAGCAGCAGCACGAATTCATCACCGCCATAGCGCGCGACGATGTCGGTATCGCGCAGCGTGTTGACCAGCAGCCCGGCCACCGCCTTCAGCATGGCGTCGCCGCCCTGGTGGCCGTGGGTGTCGTTGATGCCCTTGAAGTGGTCGAGATCGACGAACACCACCGACAGCGGCCAGCGGTTCTTGGCGGCCGCAGCGAATTCCCGCTCCACGGCTTCCTCGAAAGCGCGCCGGTTGAACACGCCGGTGAGGCCGTCGCGCTCGCTCTCCACCTTGAGCACGGAATTCTCGGCCTTGAGCTTCGACTTCTGGCTCTCCAGGTCGTTGTTCCGGTCGAGCTGGTAGAGGTTGCGGACCACGAGGATTTCCCGCGCCGAGTCGACGATGTCCTGCAGCTGGTCGGCCGGGAACAGCTGCAGGTCGAACAGGCCCTCGGCCACCGGGATCTGCTCGCGGATGATGCCGAACAGGTCGGCCAGCCGGTTGGGCAGGATGCCGAGGTGGCGCTGCGCCTGGGTGCCTGCGCGGCGGATGCCGGTCTCGCTCTGGTCGGTGAGCCAGACATCGGCCAGGTCGCCCGAGAGCGCCACGCAACGCACGAACTCGCGGTGCTCCGGTTCGACGCCGCCCGCCGTCGGGTCATGGCTGTGCTGCACGCCACGCAGCAGCGCTGCAGGCATATTCCAGCTCTTCAGCAGCCAGGTGCCGACGGAGCGGTGGTCGGTCTCCAGGCAGCTCTGCTCGTGCTGGCTGACCCGCCCGTGCTCGAGCTGGAAGGGCGAGATGCCGGCATAGGTGTCCGGCGCCAGCTTGTCCAGCGCCAGCATGCCGATGTCCTGCAGCAGTGCGGCGAGGAACACCTCCTCGGCATCGCGGCGTCCGAACTCGCTCGCCAGCAGCTTGCCCCAGGTGGCGGCGAGGATGGCGCGCTTCCAGTAGGCATCGAAGTCGAAGCCCTTGGACGCATCCCGGCGCAGGGTGCTCACCAGGGTGAATGACAGGGCCAGCGTCAGCGTCGCGTTCAGGCCCAGCACGATCAGCGCCTGGCGCAGGTTGCTGCTCTGGCGGCGGCGCGCGTACATCGCCGAGTTGGCGATGCGCATCACCTTGGCGGCGATCGCCGGGTCGCCGCTGACGGTGTCGGCGACCCTGGCCAGGTCGATCTCAGGGTCCTGGGCCAGGGTGATGACCTGCATGGCCACCGCCGGTGGCGTCGGGAAGCTGGTGCAGGTCTTCAGACGCTGCAGGATCTTTTCAGGGATCTGGATCTGGCTCATGGCGTTGGCTCCGGTGGTCTCGCAGGCAGGCGTCGTGTGCCCGGTCAGGCTGGTCCGTGACTCAGTGCATTCCCGTGGCCGGCGTGGCCGCGGCCGTCTTCGGGCCGCCGTAAAGCATCTGGATCAGGCGTGCCTCGCTTTGGCCGATGCGGCAGGCGGCAACCAGTTCCTCGGTGCTGGCCCCATGGCGCGACAGGGCCACCGCCTGGCGCAGGCCGGGGCGCGTGGCCACGGCTCCGGCACGCTCGCGTTCCGCCTGCAGCGCCTGCAGCTTGTCGGCGCAGGCGGCGAGTGCCGCCTCCGCTTCCGCGGCCCGCAGCTGGGCGATGCCGGCAGCGTTCAGGGCGCTGGCCGAGCGGCGCGTGGCGCGCCAGCCGAGGCCGAGCGCGAGCAGTGACAGCGTCAGGCTGCCGGCCACCACGGCCGCAGCCGTCACCATGAGGAGATTGAAGCTGATGATCATGGGTCTTCCCCCTATGCGAGTTCGTCGACGATGTGCTCGTGGCCGCCTTCCGCGGCGCCGCCACGATCCTGTTCCGGTGACCGGCCCGGCCGCGAGCGATCCGGTTGCCTGCGGGCGCTGTCGCCCTGGTCGTTGCCCTGGGTCTTGCTCTGGTTCTGGCTCTGGCCACCACGCTTGTTGCGGCCTTCGGGGCGTCGGGTCCAGTTGCCGGCCGTGGGTGGCCTGACCTGCTCGATGGGCGTCATGGTGCGGGCTCCTGTGCCGCCGCGGCGGATTCCGCGGTCGCCGGGGCGGGCTCCTGCGCGGCGCCAGCGGGTGCATCGAGGATCACCAGCGTGACGCGCCGGTTGCGGTTGCGCCCCTCGGTGGTGGCGTTGTCCGCCACCGGCTGGTACTCGCCCTGGCCGGCGACGCTCATGCGCTCGGGCGCGATGCCACGCTGCTCGAACAGCCGGACGATGCACGATGCGCGGGCACCGGAGAGCTCCCAGTTGGAGGGGAACTGCAGCGTGTGGATCGGGCGGTTGTCGGTGTGGCCCTCGACGCGGATGGGGCTGGCGAGCGGCTTGAGGATGCCGGCGATGCTGTCGAGGATGGGCAGCGCGTCGGGCTGGATCTCGGCGCTGCCGCTCGGAAAGAGAATGTCGGTCTTGATCTCGACCTCGACCCACAGCGGCTTGCGCGTCACCGTGACCAGGTCCTTGCCGATGAGCGAGGCCATGGCCTGCTCCACCTGGTCGGCGACCTGGCGCAGGCCCGGACCGTCGACGCCTTCGCCCTCGCCGGCGATGTCGCGCCCCATCTTGTTGAACTGCTCGACCAGGCTCTTGTCGCCGCCGGCGACATGACCCGGCAGCTTCATCGCCTGGGAGGGCGACAGGCCCGCCACGGTGTCGTCGCGGCGCACCTTGACCACCTTGTCGCCGATCTCGATGGGCGCGGTGGTCTTGGGTGAGCCGCGGAAAGCGGCGGTCATGGAATCCGAGAGCACGCGGTACTTGCCCTCGTTGACCGAGGAGACCGCGTACATCACCACGAAGAAGGCCAGCAGCAGCGTGATCAGGTCGCCGTAGGGAATGGCCCAGGCCTCGTGGTTCACGTGGTCCTCGTGTTCGTGCTTGCGTGCCATGGGATCTCCTGCAGGGCCGCGTCAGGCGACGTAGCTCTTCAGCTTGACCTCCAGGTTGCGGGGGTTCTCGCCCTCGGCGATGGCGATGATGCCTTCCAGAACCATCTCCTTGGCACGGCTCTGCGCCTTGATGATCTCCTTGAGCTTGTTGGCGGTCGGCAGGAAGAACAGGTTGGCGAGGCCGATGCCGTAGATGGTGGCGGTGAAGGCCGCCGCGATGCCGTGGCCGAGCTTGCTCGGGTCGGCGAGGTTCTTCATGACGGCGATGAGGCCGAGCACGGCGCCGATGATGCCGAGTGTCGGCGCGTAGATCCCCAGGCCCTCGAAGACCTTGGCGCTCTGGGTGTTGGCCTTTTCCTTGGCCTCCAGCTCCAGTTCCATGGTCTCGCGGATCTTGTCGGGCTCGGTGCCGTCGACCAGCATCTGCAGCGCCTTCTTCGCGAACTCGTCCGGCTCCTTCTCCAGCGCCGGCTCCAGGCCGAGCAGGCCCTGCTTGCGGGCCGTCTCGCTCCACTCGACCATCTTGGCGATCAGTGCGCCGGTGTCCTCCACCGGTGGCTTGAAGATCCAGGGGAAGATCTTCCAGGCACGGAGGAAGGTCTCCTTCGGCGTCTGCACCAGACTCGAGGCCAGCGTGCCGATGAAGACGATGACGAAGGCCGCCGGGTTGGCGAGCGAGGAGATGCCGGCTCCCTTGAGGATGCTGCCGCCGATCAGCGCCACCAGGGCCAGCACCACGCCGGTTGTGGTCAATGGATCCATGTCAGCTTCCGGCCCCCGCGGCCACCCAGTCCTGCAGGCGGGCGCGCAGCCGCACCAGCGCCTGGCCGTGGATCTGGCAGACGCGCGATTCGCTCACGCCGAGCACTTCGCCGATTTCCTTGAGGTTCAGTTCCTCGTCGTAGTAGAGCGACATGACCAGCGCCTCGCGCTCCGGCAGCTCGCCGATGGCGGCGGTCATGGCAGCGTGGAATTCCGCGGATTCGAGCTCGCTCGAGGGGTCGGGCGATGGCTGGTCGCCGTCCGGTCCCTCGTCGCTGCCCTGGTCCGGGTTGGCATCCTCGAGGCTGAACATGCGCTGGGTGGTGGTCGCCGTGACCATGCGGAAGTATTCCTCGAGTGGCACGCCGAGCTCCGCGGCGACCTCCCGCGGGCTGGCATGGGCGCCGGTGCGGTTCTCCACCGCGCGCACTGCCGCGGTCAGCTGCCGCTGCTTGCGGTACACGGAGCGGGGTGCCCAGTCGGTGTTCCTGAATTCGTCCAGCATGGCTCCACGCACGCGTATGCTCGCGTAAGTCTCGAAGGATGCGCCCCTGGCAGCCGAGTACTGCCGGGCCGCATCCAGCAGGGCGATGAGCCCTGTCTGCACCAGGTCCTCCAGCTCCACGCCATCCGGCAGCCGGCCAAGGAGGTGACTCGCGATCCTCTTGACCAGCGGCGCGTACCGTTCCACCAGTTCCTCGGGCTGGAGCTGGCCGGCGATGGCGTAGGCGGAGGCTGAGCTCATGCCACCGCGCCCCGGGCGCCGTCCGGCTGCCGCAGCAGCCGCTCCACGAAGAACTCGATGTTTCCCCGTGCCGCGCGGGGTGCATCCCATTTATCGGCACGATGGGCCAGTTGCTTGAGGGCGGAGGCGGCCAGGCTGGTGGGGAACGCCGTCACAAAAGGCGTCTGCAGCTGGACCGCGCGCCACACCCGGTCGTCGTAGGGCACGCTGCCGGCATGGTCCAGCGACACCTGGAGGAAGCGCTCGGTGACGCGCAGCAGCTTCTCGAACAGCTGGCGGCCGTGGCCGCCCTCGCGGGTCATGTTGGTGACCACGCGGAAGCGGCTGACGCCGCGCTCGCGGGACAGCACCTTGATCACGGCATAGGCATCGGTGATCGAGGTCGGCTCGTCGCAGACCACCACCACGACCTCGTGGGCGGCCTCGGCGAAGCGCAGCACCGGGTCGGAGATGCCGGCCGGGGTGTCCACCATGAGCACGTCGAGGTCGCAGCTGAGTTCGCTGAAGGCGTTGACGATGCCGGCGTTCTGCATGGCGCTGAGGTTGGCCATCTCCGACAGGCCCGAGGCGCCGGGCACCACCATGACGCCGGCCGGGCCGCTGACCACGACCTCCGGCAGGCTGCGCTCGCCGCGCACCACGTCGGCCATGGTGTACTGCGGCTGCAGGCCGAACAGCACGTCGACATTGGCCAGGCCGAGGTCGCCGTCGAAGAGCATCACGCGCCGGCCGAGCATCGACAGGGCCACCGCGAGGTTGGCGCAGATGTTGGTCTTGCCCACGCCGCCCTTGCCGCCGGTGACGGTGATGACCTTCACTGGCCGGGTGTGGAGCTGGCGGCGCAGGCCTTCGGCCTGGTCGGCATGGGTCGCGGGTTCAGGCACAGGCATCGAAATCCACCTCGGCGAAGTGCTCCGCCATGAAGTCTTCGTTGATCTCGGCGTCGCCGCTCATCAGTTCCAGGGCCGATTTCACCAGCCAGGTGCGCCGCGACCCGGCGCAGTGCAGGTCCTCGGGGACCCGCTGGCCGTTGGCGACATAAGCCAGCGGCAGCCGGCCGCGCACCAGCGCCGACAGGGCACCACCCAGGGAAGTCGCCTCATCCGTCTTGGTAAGGATGCACGCCGACGGGCGGGCTACCATGAACGCCTCCACAATTTCCCGCAGGCCGGCGCTCTGGGTATTGGCCGGAAGCGCGAGGAGTACCTTGACGCGGCTGTCGGCGGCGGCAAGCCAGGACAGCTGCCGTGCCAGGCGCACGTCGCGCTGCCCCATGCCGGCGGTGTCGATCAGCACCAGGCGGCGGCTGGAGAGCAGGCCCAGGACCTCGGCCAGGCGGTTGCCGTCACCGGCCTGGTAGACCGGGGCGCCGAGGATCTCGCCGAAGGTCTCGAGCTGCTCGCGTGCGCCGATGCGGAAGGTATCGGTGGTGACCAGCGCCACGTCCTCGGGCCGGCCCTGCAGCGCGTAGCGCGCGGCCAGCTTGGCGATCGTGGTGGTCTTGCCGACGCCGGTGGGCCCGACGACGGCGAACACGCCGCCGCCGGCGATGAGGTCCTCGTCGCAGACCGGAATGCTGGCCTCGAGCAGCCGCAGCGGCGCGCTCCAGGCCGTGCGCGCCGTCAGCCCCTCGCCCAGCCTGGCAACGATGTCGCGGACCACGTCCTGCGTGAGGCCGAGGCGCGCCAGGTTGCGCATGGTGGTGGTGGCGGCGGCATTGCGGCGCACGCCGTCGTTCCAGGCCAGGCGCGAGAGCTGGGTCTCCAGCAGGTCGCGCAGCGTGTGCACTTCCTCGCGCAGGTTGCGGAACTCGCGGTCATCGGCCGGCCGGGTGCCGCGCGGGATCGCGGGCACGCTGGCCGCTGCCGCTCCGTCATCGGCAGCTGCCGCGGCCACGGCTGCCTGGCTGGCTGCAGCGCCGGCGGTTGCCAGCGTGGCCGGTGGCTCGTAGTCGACCGCGGCCGACAGTTCGATGCCATCCTCGACCCGCTGGGTCTCGAGGATGACGGCGTCCGGACCGAGGGTTTCGCGGACCAGTCGCATGGCCTCGCGGATGTCCCTGGCGACGAAACGTCTGATCTTCATCCTGCCTCCCTGTCCTGAGCCCGGGCTGCCCGCTCAGGCGCGGACCCGTGCCAAAATCCCGTCAACTTCCCACCGCCGCCACGAGCTTGACGCGGCGGCTTTCCGGCACCTCGCTGTAGGCCAGTACCTTCAGGCTCGGCACCGCGAAGCGCAGGAACCGCGAGAGCCAGGGCCGCAGCGCCGGTGACACCAGCAATACCGCCGGCTGTCCGGCGATTTCCTGGCGCTGGGTGGTCTCCGACAGCTGCGCCTGCACCCGCTCGGCCAGCGAAGGCTCGATGCCGCCTTCGCCGCCGCCCTTGAGGGCATCCTGCAAGATCTGTTCCAGCCGCGGCTCCAGCGTGATCACCGGCAGTTCCTCGGACTGGGAACCGAGCTTCTGCACGATGGAGCGCCCCAGTGCCGCGCGGACGTGGCCGGTCAGGACCTCGGGGTCCTGGGTGCCGCGGCCATGCTCGGCCAGGGTCTGGCAGATGGTGCGCATGTTGGTGATGGCGACCTGGTCGCGCAGCAGTTCCTGGAGGACGCGCACGATCACCGACAGCGACAGGGTCTTCGGCGTCAGTTCCTCGACCAGCCGCGGCGCGGACTTGGCCAGGCGGTCGAGCAGCTGCTGTGCCTCCTGGTGCCCGAGCAGCTCATGGGCGTTCTCCTGCAGCACCTTGGAGAGGTGCGTGGCGATGACGGTCGGCACGTCCACCACGGTATAGCCGCGTGCCTGCGCTTCCTCGCGCTGCACCGGCTCGATCCACACCGCTTCCAGGTTGAATGCCGGGTCGCGCGCGGGAATGCCCTGGATAGGCTGGTCGATGTGGCCCGGGTTGATGGCCAGTTCGCGATCGGCGTGCACCTCGCCCTGCGCGACGGTGGAGCCCAGCAGGCTGATGCGGTAGCCCTGCGGCGGCAGGTCGAGGTCGTCGCGGATGCGCACCGGGGTGATGAGGAAGCCGAGTTCCTCGGACAGGCGCTTGCGCACGCCCTTGATCCGCCGCATCAGCTCGCCGTCCTGGTTGCGGTCCACCAGCGGGATGAGCCGGTAGCCGACGTCCAGGGCGATGGGATCGGCCTGGCCGACATCGTCCCAGGACAGGTCGCGGTTGGGCTCGGGCGGCGGCATCTCCGGTTCCGTTGCACGGTTGTCGAGAGCCTGGCGGATGGCCGCCGACTTGCGCTCCAGCAGCCAGGCGCTGCCGGCGCAGGCGCCCGCGGCCAGCAGGAAGGCGACGTTGGGCATGCCGGGCACCAGCCCCAGCAGGCCGAGCAGCACCGCCACCACCCGCAGGATGCGCGGATCGCCCGCCAGCTGGTTGAACAGCTGCTGGCTCATGTTCTCGGCGCGCGACATGCGCGTGACGATGATGGCCACCGCCGTCGACAGCAGCAGCGAGGGGATCTGCGCCACCAGGCCGTCGCCGATGGTGAGCAGCGTGTAGGTCTGCGCCGCGGCGGCGAAGCCGAGGTCGTGCTGCAGCGTGCCGATGAGGATGCCGCCGATGACGTTGATGAAGACGATGAGCAGGCCGGCGATGGCATCGCCGCGGACGAACTTGCTGGAGCCGTCCATGGCGCCATAGAAGTCCGCCTCGGTGCGCACCTCGGCACGGCGCTGCGCGGCTTCCTCCTGGGTGATGATGCCGGCGTTGAGGTCGGCGTCGATCGCCATCTGCTTGCCGGGCAGCGCATCCAGGGTAAAGCGCGCGCTGACCTCGGAGACGCGCCCGGCACCCTTGGTCACCACCACGAAGTTGATGATGATGAGGATGGCGAACACCACCACGCCGACGGCGTAGTTGCCGCCCACCACGAACTCGCCGAAGGCCTCGATGACCTTGCCGGCGGAATCGGTGCCGGTGTGGCCGTGCAACAGCACCACGCGGGTGGAGGCGACGTTGAGCGCCAGCCGCAGCAGGGTCGCCAGCAGCAGCACCGTGGGGAACACCGCGAAATCCAGCGGCCGCATCACGTAGACCACCGCCAGCACCACCATCAGCGACAGCACGATGTTGAAGGTGAACAGCGCATCGAGCACCAGCGGCGGCAGTGGCAGTACCACCATGGAGAGCATGGCAAGGATGACGATGGGCAGGCCGACGCCACCGAGGTTGCGCAGGAAGCGTGCAGGGCCGTTGCGGGCTGTGGTCATGTCGTCTGCTCCATTGAAGTCTCAGTCGCCTCAGGCATGCGTGTCGCGCCGGCCGCGCCGCGGCGTGGCGAGGCTGGCGTCCACCTGCACATCCGGGCGCTCGGGCAGGGTGCTGCCGGTCTGCACGGCGGCCTTGAGGCGGTACACGTAGGTCAGCACCTGGGCGACCGCCACGTAGAGCGGGCCCGGGATCTCCTGGTTCAGGTTGGTGGTCCAGTACAGCGCGCGCGCCAGCAGCGGGGCTTCGAACAGCGCCACGCGGTGCTGGCCGGCCAGCTCGCGGATGCGGGCCGCGACATGGTCCACGCCCCTGGCGACCACCACCGGGGCACGCATGCGCCTGTCGTCGTAGCGCAGGGCGACGGCGAAGTGGGTCGGGTTGGTGACCACGACATCGGCGGTGGGCACCGCCTTCATCATGCGGCGGCTGGCCAGCTGCTGCTGCAGCGCGCGGATGCGGCTGCGCACCTCGGGGCGGCCCTCCGTCTCCTTGAGTTCCTCGCGGATCTCCTGCCGCGTCATGCGCAGCTCGCGGTGGTGCGACCAGAGCTGGAAGGGCGCATCCGCCATGGCCACCACCAGCATGCCGAAGCTGCAGGCGATCAGCGTCACGGCGACCAGGTGGCCGGCGTCGTCCATGGCAGCGCCGAGGGGCTCGATGCCCAGCGCCAGCACCGGGCCGCGCGCCCAGGCCAGGCAGCCGAGTGCGAAGCCGCCGATGACCAGTGCCTTGGCCAGGGCCTTGGCGACTTCCACCAGGCCGCGCAGGCTGAGGATGCGCTTGATGCCCTGCACGGGATCCAGGCGGCTCCAGCGGGGCACGAACTGCTCGGTGCTGAACACCCAGCCACCGACCGCCAGCGCGCCGCCCACGGCCGCCAGCGCCAGGGCGACGAGCAGCGGCGCGAAGGCGAGCAGCATGTCGAGGCTGGCCGTGGCGAGTGCCGAGGTCATGGTGCCGGGCTGGTCGAGCATCCGCGGATCCGGGCTCAGGCCGCGGCGCATGAGCTCTTCCAGCGCGGCGCCGAAGTGGCCGCGCGACACGGCGATGACGCCCGCGCCGGCGAGCAGCACCGCGGCGATGTTCAGCTCGCGCGAGCGTGCCACCTGGCCACGCCGGCGCGCCTCTTCCTGGCGCTTCGGCGTGGCCTGTTCGGTGCGTTCCTGGAAATCCATCTCCGCCATGGTCAGCCCCCGCCGAGCATGCGGTTGATGGCATTGAAGGTTTCCGTCAGCTGCGCCTGCCAGATCGGGCCATGGGAGCCGATGTCCATGAGGATCACCAGGAAGCCCATGAGCAGGGTGATCGGGAAGCCGACGGCGAACAGGTTGAGCGTCGGCGCGGCGCGGCTGATCACGCCGAAGGCGACGTTGACCATCAGCATCGCCACCACCGAGGGCAGGGCCAGCTTCACCGCGCCGAGGAACATCAGGCCGGCGAAGTCAGCGACCAGGCGCATGGCGTCGGGGCCGATGCCGCCGCCGCCGATCGGCAGCAGCGCGAAGCTCGCTGCCAGCACCTGGATCAGCTGCAGGTGGGCGTTCACCGAGAGCATCAGCAGCGTGGCGATGATCAGGTAGAAGCGGCCGAGCAGGGGAATGCCGCCGGCCTGCGGGTCCACCACCATGGCGAAGGACAGGCCGGTGCCGCTGGAGACGATCTGGCCGCCGATCACCGCCGCCTCGATGGCGATCTTCAGCAGGAAGCCGATGGCAACGCCGATGATCAGCTCCTGGGCGACCGCCAGCAGGCCGGCCACGCTGAGCGGCGGGTAGGATGGCAGCGGCCCCACCGCCGGCAGCATGGCGAAGGACAGCACCAGGGTGATCAGCAGCCGCACCCGCGTCGGCACGAACATGGCGCCGAATACCGGTGCCACCATCACCATGCCGCCGACCCGCAGCGTGGCCCACAGGATGTGGAACAGCGTGTCGACGAGGGTGGCGAGGGTCAGCATGGCGGCACGGCGCCCGGGCTCAGCCGAGCATGGACGGGATGTTGTGGAACAGGTTGCGGGTGTAGCCGGTGAGCATCTCCAGCATCCACGGGCCGGTCACCAGCAGCGTCACCACCAGCGCCAGCAGCTTGGGGATGAACGACAGCGTCATCTCGTTGATCTGCGTGGCGGCCTGCAGCACGCCCACCAGCACGCCGGTGACCAGGGCGGCCAGCAGCAGCGGCGCGGAGACCAGCATGGTCACGGTGAGCGATTCGCGGGCGACGGTCAGGACCATCTCGGGAGTCATGGTGCAGTCCTCAGTTGGTGGCGAAGCTCGCCGCCAGCGTGCCCATGATCAGGCTCCAGCCGTCCACCAGGACGAACAGCATGATCTTGAACGGCAGCGAGATGAGCATGGGGGAGAGCATCATCATGCCCATGGACATGAGGACGCTGGAGACCACCAGGTCGATGATCAGGAACGGTATGAAGGTGAGGAAGCCGATCTGGAAGGCGGTCTTGAGTTCCGAGGTCATGAAGCTCGGCAGCAGCACCGACATCGGCACGGCTTCCGGCGTCGCGTACTCCTCGTGGCCGGCCAGGTTGGCGAACAGCTCCAGGTCCGGTTCGCGCGTCTGGCCGAGCATGAAGCTGCGCAGCGGCTTCTCCGCAGCCGCAGCGGCGGCATCCAGCTCGATGGTGCCCGCCATGTACGGCTTGACGCCGTTGTCGTAGACCTCGTTGAGCACCGGGCCCATGACGAAGAAGGAGAGGAACAGGGCCAGCCCCACCAGCACCTGGTTGGGTGGCGTCTGCGGCATGCCGATCGCCTGGCGCAGGATCGCCAGCACGATGACGATGCGCGTGAAGGAGGTGGCCGCCAGCGCCAGCGAGGGCAGCAGCGTCAGGGCCGTCATCAGCAGCAGGATCTGCAGGCTCACCGACCAGGTCTTGCCATCGGCGCTGGCGGTGACCAGCTCCAGCGCGCGACCCGCGGGTTCGGCGGCCCAGGCCAGGGCCGGCAGGAACAGCAGCAGCAGGACCAGGGCGCGCTTCACTTCTGCGGCTCCATGTGGCTGGAGAACGGCGCGATCGCCGGCTGCCCGCGCATCACGTGCAGGGTGCGCATGCCGGCCGGGCTGACGCCCACCAGGACCTGCTCCTGCCCGACCTGCAGCAGCACCACTTTCTCGCGTGCGCCGAGGGAGACGCCGCTGACGATCTCGATGAGGCCGGTCTTCAGGTGCCCGCCGGAGCGCAGCCGCTGCGCCAGCCAGGCGAGCCCGCCCACCAGCGCCAGCACCAGGCCGAGGCTCAGTACCATGCGCAGCGCCGGTCCGGCGACGCTGCCCGAGGGCAGGGCGCCCGGCACCGGCTGCGCCGGCGTCTGCGCCACCGCGGCCAGCACGGCGCCGGTGGCGAGCAGGCCGGCCACGGCAAGCGTGGCGGCCAGCAGGAAACGGGGCTTGCGGTGCATGAACCGGGGCCTCAGGGCTGCGGCTGGCGCGCCGGCGGGCTGACCACGTCGGTGAGCCGGATGCCGAACTTGTCGTTGACGACAACGATCTCGCCATGCGCCACCAGGGCGCCGTTGACCAGCACGTCGAGTGGTTCGCCAGCGCCGCGGTCGAGCTCCACCACCGAGCCCTGCGACAGGCGCAGCAGGTTGCCGACGCTCATCTGCGCGCGGCCCACTTCCAGCGACAGGGTCACCGGCACGTCGAGGATGACGTCGATGCTCGGGTGCGCATCGCCGCTGCCGCCGCCGCTCTCGTTGACCTGCTGGAAGGAGGCGGCGCGGAAGCCCGCGTCGGGCTTGCCGGCACGGCCGGCGGGGCTGTCAGTTGTCTTTTGCTCGTCCATCGTTCACTCCCAGGATGCGGCGGTTCGCGGGTTTGCTGATGCGCACGGCATTGCGGCCCTGGAACACGCCAAATGTGCCTTCCATCAGCGGCTGGTCGCCGGCAAGCAGCACGACGCTGGCCGGCAGTTCGGTATGGATCACGTCGCCCGGCCGGGCGAGCGCAATGTCGCGCAGGTTGACCTGCGTGCCGGTCAGCACCGCGCGCATGGTCACTCGCGCCTCCTGCACGTCCTCGCGCAGGCGGCTGCGCCATCTCTGCGCGGTGCCGGATGCGCCCTCGAGCTGGCCGGTGTCGCGCATGCTGCGCAGGGGCTCCACCAGGGCCGCGGGCAGAACCACCTCGAAGGCGTGCTCCTTGTCGTCGATGACGATGCCGAAGCGCGCCACGGACACCAGATCGGAACTGGAAGCGATGGCCGCGAAGATCGGATTGGTCTCCGTCTTGGTGCAGCTGAAATCCAGGTCCAGGAACGGCTTCCACGCCTGCTTCAGGTCCGCCACCAGCGCCTCGACGAACTTGCGGGTCAGGCGCTGCTCGATGGGCGTGAACTCGATCATCTCCCCGGGACGCTGGCCCCTGCCGTCGCCGCCGAAGAAGATGTCGGTGAGCACGAAGACGAAGCCGGCGTCGATGCTCAGCAGCCCCTTCAACGCGGCGGGCCTGATGTCCAGCACGTTGAGGCTGCAGGGCACCGGCAGCTGGCGGGCATAGGCGCCCCAGCGCACGGAGCGCAGCGGGTGCGCAACCACGTCGACGGGATTGCGGAAGAAGCGCCTGCCGGTGGCCTTGAGCAGGCTGACCATGCGTTCGGCGATGGATTCCAGGGCCGGGGCACGGTCCGCGAGGATGCGCTCCCAGTGATCGGCGTGCAGTCCCTGCACTTCGCCGGCGGGCACGAGGCCGTTGCCCTGGCCGGCGACGGCGGGGGGTGCCGGCTCGCGCAGGGCCTGCGACTCCTCGTCGGAAATGATGTCCTTGTGATCCATGGCTTCGCGCGGCTACTGGACCACGAAGCTGGTGAAGTAGAGGTCCTCGACGCCCGGCTTGCCGGTGTTCTCCTTGAGGATGCGCTGCACCTCGGTGAGGCATTCCTTGCGGATGGCTTCCTTGCCGTCGCGGCTGATCAGGTCGGCGAAGCCGTGGCCGGAGAAGATGTTGAGCAGGTTGTTGCGGATGACCGGCATGTGCGTCTGCACCGCCTTGATGGTCTCCTCGTCGCGGCCCATGACCTCGACGGTGACCTGCAGGAACCGCATGCTGCCCTGTTCCTGGAAGCTGACGACCAGCGGCGGGTCGAAGGCCTGGTAGATCGGCGGTGCCTTGGGCTCGGCCTTGGCCTTCGCCTTCGCGGCGCTGCTCTTGCCGTCCTTGTCCGCCGGCTCTTCGTGCGCCGTGCACCCGGGCATCAGTCCCGGGAGGAGCTTGCAACCGACGATGCCGGTGACGAACTGCGCGGCGATCACCAGGAAGAACATGCCGACGCCCAGGCCGATGGTCCGGCCGATGCCACTGCCCCGGGCGGCCTCCTGGGTGGCCTGGGCGACTTCTGCTTCCTCGGTTGCCATGTTTCGTTACCCCGCGGGGACTGTCCCGTCGGGATAAAGCAAGAGCTGTGCCAGCGGCCAGGAGCCGCTAAAACAATCGAAGAAACAGTGTATTACAAGCCTGCAACAGTGACCTGCCAATGACTTGGCACGTCTCGGGACCCGGCCCGCCAAGGACTTGGCGGCCTCGGGGCACTTAGGCCATGACGTCGAGGCGGCGCTGCGGGGCCCTCAGCACCCGCCACGCCGTGGGCTCCTCGGCGGGCGCGCTGGCCTCGCTCCCGGCGCCGCGCTGGCTGGCGCCGGCAGTGTCGGCGCCGAAGCCGCGCTCGGCGAAGGACTGGCCACGACCCGAATCGACATTCGCCTGGGTGAGGCTCAGGCCCTGCTCGGCGAACAGGTCACGCAGCCGGGGGATGGCTGCCTCGAGTGCATCTCGGGTCTGGCCGTGGTGGGCGCTGAACAGCACCTGCGCGGAGCCGTCGTCCTGCACGCTGATGCGGATCTCCATGGGTCCGAGGTGTTCGGGCTGCAGGCGCAGGGTGGCGGACTGCAGGCCGCGGTCGGCCATCATCAGCAGGCGCTCGCCGAGGCCCTGGGCCCAGGCTTCGCGGTCACCCGCGGGCCGCAGGTCGGGCAGGCTGGCGCCGGTTGCATCCATGGCGCTGGTCGCGGCCGAAGGCACGTGGCCTGTTCCCGTGGCGGTGAGGGCCGTGGCGGCTGCCAACGGGCCTGCGCCGGTGCCCGGGTCATGGGAGCGGGGTGAGGGCTGCGCCAGCTCCGCCAGCGCGGCGTCGAGGCGCGCGCGGAAGGCGTCCGGCAGCTGCGCATCGACCGGCTGCGAGGATGGGTCGCTGGCCGATGCCATCGTCGGGCCGCTTCCGGCGGCGACGTCGCCGGGCGCTGCATCGGCATCGGCGTCCATCGTCGGCATCGTTGCCGATGCTGCGGCAGCCACTGTCGCGCCGGCTGCTGCGCCGGGCGTGATGGCGGTCGCCGTGGCCCCGGTCGCGGATCCGTCCGGGGTGACGGTCACGGCAGTGGCTCCGGTCGCCGGTGCCGGGGTGGGCGGGATGGCCGGCGGCGCGGCGAGGCTGGCATCGCCGGGCAGCAGGCTGGCCAGGAGGCCGGCGTCATCCGCGGGCGGCAAGTCCGTGCCGCCTGCCGGCGAATCCTCGCCGGCCGCCTTGCCGTCGCGAAGGCTGCTGGTGGCAGTCGGGGACAGGGCGGCGAGCGTGGCCTGGTCGGTGGCGGCGAGACTGCTGCCGGCCTGCATCGCTGCCGCCGCATCGGCATCCGCAACGGGTGCGGCCGCGAAGGCGGCCGTGGCTGCCGGGACAGCGGCAGCCGGGGAAGCGGCGGGCGCCGGGGCCTGCAATCCCTGCAGCAGCGCGCTGAAACCGGGCAGGCGCAGGGCGTCGCCGGTGCTGCCGTCACGGCCAGCCGCCGCCGGTGTGGCGGATGGGGCAGCCGTGGCCGCGTTGTCGCCAGTGGCGGTGGCGAGCACCAGGCTCGCGAGGGCGGGATGGGATCCGACTGCGTCTGTCACGGGAAGGAAATCTCCTGGTTGACAGGGTGAAACAGCAATATCCATGCCAGCGCCGCCTGGGGGCGTCGCAGGCCTGACTGCCGGGTTGGCGCGGCCCGGTGCCGGCTGTACAGTGATTTCCGGAAGCGAAGGGGGATCCCATGCGCGTCCGTCTGTGCCGGGTGACGATCCTGCTGCTCGCCACGGCGGCGTCGCCGGCCGCACCGCCTCTCGAGGCCTACGGCCGCCTCCCCGGTGTCGAGCACCTGGCACTCTCGCCCTCCGGTGAGCGGGTGGCGACCATTGCGGTCATGGGGGAGCGCCGGCGGCTGATCGTGGCGACAACCCGCGGCAAGCTGCTGCAGAGCGTGGATGCCGGGAATTTCAAGACCCGGGATGTCTGGTGGGCCGGGGACGATCATGTCCTGGCAGCCACGAGCAGTACCTACAAGGCTCCCCTGCAGCTGGTGCTGGGCCAGGCGGAGATGTGGAACGTGTTCAGCCTGTCCGTTCGGACGGGCCACCTCATCGCCGTCTTCGACAAGAACCGGACGCTCTCGCCAGCGGTCTTTGCCGCTTATGGCAGCGCGGTCGTGGATGGGCGCAGCTTCGGATATTTCGGCGGCCTGACCCTCACCACCACGGTCGCCGGCGAGTTCATTCTCGATACGAGAAGCGATTTTATAGTTCCTGACCTGTATCAGGTCGATCTCGAGTCCGGGAAGGCAGAACGCATCGCCCGTGGCAGTCCCTCGCACAGGGGCTGGGTGATGGGCGAGGGCGGCCGCATCGTGGCGCATGCTGAATACATTCGCGAGGCTTCGCTGTGGCGGCTTTACGCCGGCGAGGACCGCGAGCGGCTGCTGCTGGAACTGCCGGCTGCCGTCGAGGTGCCGCAACTTGCTGGCCGTGGCCGTACGGCGGATACGGTACTGGTGTACGACCCGAGATCCACGGGCGATGCCATCGTCGAAGTGGATATCCGCAGCGGCGCCAGGCAGGACATCCTGCCCGAGGCGGGTGACCGCCGCAGCTTCAGGAGTCCGGACAGCGGCCTGCTTCTGGGATTCGACACCGATGATGCCGATTACCCGGCCGTATTCCTTCCCGAGCTGCGGGCGAGACTGAAGGCCACTGCAAGGGCATTCCCGCGCCTGCGGACCTGCGTCACCTCCTTCAGCCGGTCTTTCGATCGACTGGTGGCTTTCACCGATGGCGGGGATGACTCGGGAACCTGGTGGCTGGTCGATATTCCCGCCGGCACGGCCGATCCGATCGGCTATGCCTATCCGAAGATCCGCAGCAAGGATGTGGGCGCCACCCGCATGTTCCACTACACCGCCACCGACGGCCTGGCGCTCGACGGCGTGCTGACCCTGCCGCCGGGAAGCAAGGAGCAGAAGCTGCCGGTGGTGATGCTCCCGCATGGGGGACCCATCGGTGTCAGCGACAGCATCGGCTTCGACTGGTGGGCGCAAGCCTACGCTTCGGCTGGTTATGCGGTGTTCCAGCCGAATTTTCGAGGTTCCGGCGGTCGTGACCACCGGTTCCGCGAGGCGGGCTACGGCGAGTGGGGTGGCAGGATGCTCACGGACATCGCCGACGGCCTCGCGGCCCTGGCGGCTGCCGGCATCGTCGATCCGCGGCGTGCCTGCATCGTGGGCGGCAGTTACGGGGGATACGCGGCGCTCGCTGGCGTGACGGTGCAGCATGGGCTCTACCGCTGTGCGATTGCTGTTGCGGGCGTAACCGACCTGTCGGCTTTCGTCGGCTGGAAGCAGCGTGGCCTGGGCAGCAAGAGCGCCGGCATCCGCTTCCTGCGCGAGGCCATCGGCGCTGAAGATGAGTCCGCCATGGCCCGCATTTCCCCGGGACGGCAGGCGGCTCGCGCGGATGCGCCCGTGCTCCTCATCCACGGCATCGACGATACCGTCGTGCCGATCGCGCAGAGCGAGGCCATGGCCGATGCGCTCGGGAGAGCCGGCAAGCCCCACGAATTCATCCGCATGAAGGGCGAGGACCATTGGTTGTCGCGCGATGAAACGCGTACGGCCATGCTCGAGGCATCGGTGGCGTTCCTCAGGCGCCACAATCCGGCGGACTGAGGGCGGACTCTGGCGAAAGACCGGCGGACAAGGGAGAAATACGCTGACCCGCACACACGGTCTCGTTGCTGCCATGCTGTTTCTGGCAGCGTGTCCGCTGCGGGCAGCCGATCCCGCCAGGCCGTCGCCTTCGCTGGATGACCTGTTTGCCCTGCCGGTCATCGTCGACATGGCGCTTGCCCCTTCCGGACGCCATGCCGCAGCGGTGCTCATGGTCAATGACGCTTTCGCCCTGGCCGTACTCGATCTCACAACCGGGCAGCAGAACGTCATCCTGCGCCTCGACAAGGCCTTTGCCGGTGACAAGACCTCCGGCGCCATCCGCCGTGTCGCGTGGAAGTCCGACGAGCGCCTGCTGTTCTGGACGGCCGTGATGCCGGCAGCACGCGCCAACATCTGGGTCGGTTCCAAGGACTTCGACAGGCTGGGCACGCGTGTTTTCGCCATCGACCGGGATGGCGGCCACATCGCCAGATTGCTCGCTTCATCCCGGGACCGCGCCCTGGCAGGGGCGATGGATCTGGACGACATCGTGTCCTGGCTGCCGCAGGACCCGGAGCATGTCGTCATGCTCGTCAAGGGTCTCGGTTCCCCCGCGCTGTTCCGTGTCAACCTGACGGACGGCGAAGGCGAGCTGGTGACCCGTGGCACGCCCTCCACGGTCGGCTGGTGGCTCGATGTGGACGGCCGGCCGACTGCGCGGGTGCAGTGGTTTGGTGGAGCGTTTACGTTCTGGAAGCCGGAACCGGATGGTGAATGGAAGCGCTTCCTGAAGATACGGACCAGGGACCTGAAGACGCTTCCTGATTACCTGTACCTGGGCGCATCGGACCAACCCGGCCGCTTTTACGTTCTCGCCAGGCCCGAGAACAGGGACCGGATCGGCGTGTACCTCTTCGACCTGGCGGCCGAGGCTTTTGGCGAGCCGCTCATCGAGGACCCCCTATACGACATGGCTTTCGCGCGGGTATCCCAGGATGGGAAGAAACTGCTCGAATCCTGCCATATCGCCGACGTGTGGGTCTGCCAGTACACCGACCCGGTGCTCGAGGCACATATGAAGGGCATCCGCAGGTACTTCGCCGATTCTGCCAACGTCCGCCCGTTTGCCACTGCCTCCGATGGCAGGACACTGCTCATGTTCGTGGAAGGACCGGGTCAGGTGCCCGCCTTCTGGCACTACCGGACCAGCGACCGGCAGATCATGCCGATCGGTGTGGCGGCGCAGGCGCTGACCGGGAAGGCGCTCCCGAAGGCGTCCATCGTCCGCTGGAAGTCGCGGGACGGACTCGATCTCAGCGGCTATCTGACCCGGCCGGCCAATGCGACCGAGGCGGACAGACTGCCGCTGGTCGTGATGCCGCACGGAGGGCCTGCGTGGCGGGACCTGCTGACCTTCGATGCCGATGTGCAATACCTCGCTGCGCGTGGGTATGCCGTCTTCCAGCCGAATTTCCGCGGCTCGGTCGGCTTCGGTGAAGCCTTCGTGAAGCGCGGTGATGGCGAGTGGGGCCGCCGGATGCAGGATGACATCAGCGATGGCCTGCTGGCGCTGGTGGGGAAAGGCTGGGTGGATGCCGGGCGGGTGTGCATCGTCGGCACGTCCTACGGCGGCTACGCGGCACTGGCGGGCGCCACGCTCACGCCCGACCTGTATCGTTGCGCCGTCTCGATTGCCGGGATCAGCGATCTGGCCGGCTTCCTGAAATTCCGCAAAAAGCAGCTGGGGGCGGATTCCGAGCTGTATCAGTACTGGGTGCGCATCATCGGGGATCCTAAGGCCGACGCACGCAGGCTCGCTGCGGTGTCACCGGTGGAACTGGCGAGCGCGGTCAAGGTGCCCGTGCTGCTGATGCACGGGACGAACGATGCCGTCGTGCCCATGGAGCAATCCGAGCTGATGCAGAAGGCCCTTGAGAAGGCGGGCAGGCCAACGGCGCTGCTGCGTTTCCCGGGTGAGGCCCATCCGGACTGGTCGACAGCCCACCACAAGGCTGAACTGATCGCCATCGACCGGTTTCTCTGGCAACACCTCGGACCCGGCCACGGGATCACGGCGCCGCCAGCGGAGATGCCGGCCATCGCAAACTGAGCGTATGGCCGGCGCCCTCAGGAGCGCCGCCGCTGCGCGATCTCGTCCAGCAGCCGCTGCTCCAGCCGCTCGCGGTGCTCGCCGATGCGCTCGCGGATGCGCTCGTTGTAGCGCTGCAGGGCGAGGGCCTGGGCGCGGGCCCCGCGCCAGCGCTCGACCTGCTGCTGGTAGCGGCTGTGCTCCTCGGCCACCACCTGGCGCTGGCGGATCGCCGCCTCGCGCAGCCGCGAGGCGAACTGGCGCCGCCCGGTGATCATGGCGACGGTGAGGCCGGAGCCGCCGTCCGCGGACAGGCGCTCGTACTGCTGCAGGTAGCTGTCGATCTGGCGCAGCCGCTCTTCCTCGGTGCGCAGGCTGCGCAGCCGCTGGCCGACGTCGCGCGAGGCGGCATCCGCGCCGAACTCGGCGAGCCGCTGCAGCGAGGTCAGGGGCTTGCGCTGGCGCATGGCTCGGGCGCGTCGTGGCTAGCCGACGCTCTCGGCGTTGACCAGGGCTTCGAGCTCGGCGATGGCGGTTTCCAGCGGCACCACCTGCTGCATCTCCTGGCGCAGGAAGGCCTCGATGCGTGGCCACAGGCGCATGGCGCGGTCGAGCTGCGGGTCGGTGCCGCTGCGGTAGGCGCCGACGGTGATCAGGTCGCGGTGGCGCTGGTAGTAGGCATAGATCTCGCGGAAGCGCTGCGCCGCCTGCAGGTGCTGGGGCGGGCAGATGCGGCTCATCGAGCGGCTGATGGAGGCCTCGGGGTCCACCGGCGGGTAGATGCCAGCCTCGGCAATCTCCCGCGACAGCATGATGTGGCCGTCGAGCACGGCGCGGGCGGCATCGACGATGGGATCGTTCTCGTCGTCGCCTTCGGCCAGCACGGTATAGAAGCCGGTGATGGAGCCGCCGCCGCGGGTGCCGGTGCCGGCGCGCTCGATCAGCTGCGGCAGGCGCGAGAACACCGAAGGCGGGTAGCCCTTGGTCGCCGGCGGTTCGCCGATGGCCAGGCCGATCTCGCGCTGTGCCTGGGCGAAGCGGGTCAGCGAGTCCATCAGCAGCAGGACGTGCAGCCCCTGGTCGCGGAAATGCTCGGCGATGGCCGTGGCCATCCACGCGCCATGCAGACGCAGCAGCGGCGAGCAGTCGGCGGGTGTCGCCACCACCACGGAGCGTGCCAGGCCCTCGCTGCCGAGGTTGTCCTCGACGAATTCCTTCACCTCGCGGCCGCGCTCGCCGATCAGGCCGACGACGATGACATCCGCCTTCGTGTAGCGCGTCATCATGGCGAGCAGGCTGCTCTTGCCGATGCCGCTGCCGGCGAACAGGCCGAGCCGCTGGCCCCGGCCGGCGGTGAACAGCGCATTGAGCACGCGCACGCCGACATCGAGCGGCTCGGCGATGGGCTGGCGCTGCAGCGGATTGATGGGCCGGGCCTCGAGCGGCACGCGCGCCTCGGCCAGCACCGGGCCGCGGCCGTCGAGCGGATTGCCGGCGCCGTCGATGACGCGCCCGAGCAGGGCGCGGCCCACCGGGACCTGGGCCACGCTGCGGGTCGGGATGACCCGCGCGTTGGGCATGACGCCCGCCAGGCCGCTGGTGGGCATCAGGTACAGGCGGTCGCCCGCGAAGCCGACCACCTCGGCCTGCACGCTGCTGCCGTCCTGGCCTTCGATGAGGCAGCGCGCACCGAGCGCGGCCTCGCAGCCGGTGGCCTCGAGCGTCAGGCCCGCGGCGCGCGCCAGGCGGCCCTCGACGATGTAGCCGGGGCCGCGCACGCGCCCGCGCAGCGTCGCCAGGCCGCTGCTCCAGCGCCGGCCGCGTTCAGTGGCCAGCGTCATGATCGGGTGTCTGGCCATCGGTGGCAGCGGCCTCCTGGCGCTGGTCCTCGAACAGCGTAGCGATGGTTCGCGCCAGGCGTGTCTCCAGCCGGCCGTCCACCTGGGACTGGGCAGTGGTCACCAGGCAGCCGCCGCGCTCCAGGACCGGATCGGCCTCGATGCGCCAGCCCTGGTCGCCGCCGTCGCCGGAAGCCAGGCAGTCGCGCAGCACCGCGGCATCCAGCGGGTGCACGCGCACCACCACGTCGCTGGCGGCCATGGGCAGCGCCGCCAGCGCCTCGCGCACCACGCCGGCGAGATGGCTCGGGTCGAGACGCATCTCGCGGCGCACCAGCTGGCGCGACACGGCCTTGACCAGTTCGATGATCTCCTCGTGGAAGCGGTGGTCGAGGTCCTCGAAGGGGCGGGCGAGTGCATCGAGCGCCGTCACCAGCGCGCCGCTGCGCGTGGCGATCTCCTGTTCAGCCGCCGCGAGGCCGGCACGGCGGCCTTCCTCGAAGCCCTCGCGCCAGGCCTGCTCGCGGGTGTCGGCGGCGCTTTCCGCCTGCGCGCCGCGGCCCGGGCGGGCGGTGCCGTCGACCTCCGGCGCCTGCCAGGTCTGGCAGCCCTCGGCCAGCTCGTGGCTGCGGATGAGTTTCGAGGCCATCGACAGGCGCATCCGCTACACGAACTCGTTGCCGGCGCCGCCGAGCATGATCGTGCCCTCGTCGGCGAGGCGGCGGGCCACGGTGACGATGTCCTTCTGCGCGAGCTCCACGTCGGAGAGCTTCACCGGGCCCTTGGCTTCGAGGTCCGACTTCAGCAGCTCCGCGGCGCGCTTGGACATGTTGCGGAAGATCTTGTCCTGCAGCGCCGGGTCGGCGCCCTTCAGCGCCACCACCAGCGTGTCGGTGGTGATTTCGCGGACCAGTGCCTGGATGCCGCGGTCGTCGACGTCCATCAGGTTCTCGAAGATGAACATGTTCTCCTGGATCTGCTGCGACAGCGAGGCGTTGAGCTGGTCGAGCTCCTCGACGATCTTCTTCTCGGCGTCCTTGGGCACCTGGTTGAGGATCGAGGCGGCGCTGCGGATACCGCCCATGCTGGTCATCTTCTGCGTGCCGGCCTGCTTGAAGCGGTGCTGGAGCACGTCGTCGAGTTCGGAGATGGCGCTCTCCGGAACCTCGGCCATGCGGGCGATGCGGGTGACGACATCGGTGGCCTGGCGCACCGGCAGCTGGCCGATGATCTGCGCCGCCTTGCCCGGCTCCAGGCCCGCCAGCACGATGGCGATGACCTGCGGATGTTCGCCCTGCACGATCTCGGTCACTTCCTTGGCCTCCATGAGCTGCAGCGAGTCCAGGCCCTTTTCCTCGCCCTCGACCAGTCGGTCGTAGAGGGTGCGCGCCCGCTCCTCGCCGAGGGAGCTGGTGAGCAGGCGCTTGAGGAACTTCGGTGAACGGCCTGCCAGCGGCGCCTCCGACTCGACGTTCTCGGTGAAGTGGCCGAGCACGGCATCGGCCTGGTGGCGGGACACCTTGCGCAGCTTGGCCATCGCGGCACCGAGCTTCTGCACCTCGGACACCGGCATGTGCTTCATGACCTCGGCGGCTTCCCGCTCGCTGAGGGACATGAGGAAGACGGCGGCGCGCTCGCTGCCGGAGAGATTGAGGGTCTGGTTACTCATCGGTCTGCATCCAGCCCCTGACGATCTGGGCTACCCGTTCCGGATTCTTGTCGGCGAGCTGGCGCGCGACACTGACCTTGTCGTCGAATGACAGCGCGGCCCGCGGCTGCGCGATGTGCCCGGCGCCGCCTGCGCCGGCCGGCAGCGCGGTGCCAGCCGGTGCACCGGCACCGGCGGCGCCCGCGCCCAGGCCGCGCATGATCGGGCGGATCACCGCGAAGGCCAGGGCCAGCACCAGCAGGCCGGCCAGCACGCTGCGCAGGGTATCGAACAGACCCGGGGAATCGAGCAGCCCCGGGCCTTCGGCCTCGGCCTCGGCCGGCTTCTCGTAGAAGGACACGCTGCTGACACTGACGGTGTCGCCGCGCTTCTCGTCGAAGCCGACGGCTTCCTTCACCAGCCGCGTGATGTCGTCGATCTCCTGCTGGCTCGGCGCCTGGGTGGTGACCGTGCCGTCCTCGGCGGTGTTGCGCTTGTGGTCCACGAGCACCGCCACCGACAGGCGGCGGATGGAGCCGACCGGCGAGCGCGTGCGGCTCAGGGTGCGGTCCACCTCGAAGTTGCGGGTGCGGTGCAGGGATTCGTTGGTCGGCGTGGTCGTGGCCTGGCTGGACTGCGCGGCGGCGCCGGCTGCACCCGCGGCGGCGCCGGGGGCAGTCGCGGCGGCCTGGCCGGGAGCCGGCGGGTTGGCGGCGTTGGTGGCCACCACGGGTGGCGGCGGGGTATTGGAGAGGGCGCCGGGGATGCCGCCGTTCGCCAGCCCGCCGTCGCGGCTGCGCTCCTCGGCGACCTGCTCGCTGCGCAGGGCGGTGTTCTCCGGGTCGTAGTTCTCGCGCGTTTCCTCGCGCTCCGTGAAGTCCATGTCCGCGGTGACCGTGGCGCGGATGCGGTCGGGACCGAGCATGGGGCCGAGCAGGCTGACGATGCGCTCGGTGTAGCTGTTCTCGATGCGCTCGGTGTACTCGAACTGCTGTGTCGAGATGCCTAGCGCCGAGGCGTCACCCGGGGCATTGAGCAGCTTGCCCTGCTGGTCCACGACGGTGACCTTGTCGGCAGCCATGCCGGGGATGCTGGAGGCGACCAGGTGCACGATGGCCGCCACCTGCGACTTGTCGAGCTGGCGCCCGGGATAGAGGTTGACCAGCACCGAGGCGCTGGGGTCGCGGCGCTTGCGCAGGAACACCGAACTCTCGGGCAAGGCCAGGTGGACTCTCGCGGCCTGCACCGGGCGCAGGGTGCTGATGGTCCGCGCCAGCTCGGTTTCCAGGGCGTGGTTGTAGCGCGCGTTCTCCATGAACTGGCTGGTGCCGAAGCCACCCTGTTCCTGCATCATCTCCAGGCCGACGCTGGCGCCGCGTGGCAGCCCCTGGCCGGCCAGCTTCAGGCGCGCCTCCGGCACGCGGTCGCCGGCGACGAGGATGGCGCCGCTCTTCGGATCGACCTTGTGCGGGATGTCCGTGGCGTTCAGCGCGTTCATGATCTCGCCGGCTTCCTGCTGGCTGACGTTGCTGAACAGCATGGTGTAGCTCGGCTCGCGGACATAGAACGCCGCGGTGACGCCGGCGGCGATGGCGGTGGCCAGTCCGGTCAGCAGGAGCAGCTGGCGCAGGCCGGGGATGCGGTTGAGTGCGGCGAGGGGACTGGTTTCTGCGACGTCCATGGCTGCTTACCTTGTGGCGTTTCGTTGGGCCGATGCCGCTCAGATCGGCATGTTTATGACTTGCTGGTAGGCCTCGACCAGGCGGTTGCGCACCTCGGTCATGGCCTGGAACGACAGGCTGGCCTTCTGCATCGAGACCATCACCTCGGCGACGCTGACGTCGGCCGCGCCGGCCTCGAAGCGCGTGGCCAGCGCCTCGGCGGCCGCCTGCTGCTCGCTCACCGAATCGATGGACTGGCGCAGCAGTTCGCCGAAGTTCACGCCGCCCGGGCCGCTGGCGGGCCTGGCCTGGTCCGGCGGCTGGATCTGCGCCGAGAGGGCGCGCATCTGGCCGAGGACCTTGTTGATTTCCATCTCGATCATGTTCGTTCCTCCATGTGGAGTGTGCCGGCGCCTCAGCCGGCCAGTGCGTGCAGGTCGCGCCCTGGCACCGCGACGCCCGCGACGCGCAGCCGCGCAAGCTTGTAGCGCAGGGTGCGCGGGCTGATGCCGAGCAGCTCGGCGGCGCGCTTGCGGCTGCCGCCGCGCTGGAGCGCATCGACGATCAGCTGGCCCTCGATGTTCTGCAGGCTGGCGTGCAGGCGCGTTTCCGCTTCCGTGGGCACTGTGGCCGGAACGGCCGCGGGTTCGGCCGCCATGGCGGTGGCGCTGTCCCCGGCCAGAGCCTCGAAGCACAGGTCCGCCGGCACGATGTCGCGGCCGGCGGCGAGGATCACCGCCCGCTGCATGACGTTGGCGAGTTCGCGCACGTTCCCTGGCCAGTGGTAGCCGCGCAGGGCGCGCGCCGATTCCGCTGCCAGGCCGGGTGCGGGACGGCTGCGGTCGGCCGCCTCGGCAATGAAGAATTCCGCCAGCGGCAGGATGTCCGCTGGCCGCCGGCGCAGTGCCGGCAGGGCGATGGGGAACACGCTGAGGCGGTAATAGAGGTCCTCGCGGAAGCGGCCGGCACGCACCAGGGCGCGCAGGTCCTGGTTGGTGGTGGCGAGCACGCGCACGTCCAGTGCCAGCGGGCTGCGGCCGCCAATGCGCTCGACCTCGCGCTCCTGCAGGACGCGCAGCAGCTTGGCCTGCAGCGAGACGCACATTTCGCTGATCTCGTCGAGCAGCAGCGTGCCGCCCTGGGCCTGCTCGAACTTGCCGGCCCGGGCCTCGTGCGCCCCGGTGAAGGCACCCTTCTCGTGACCGAAGAGCAGTGCCTCGAGCATGTTCTCGGGGATGGCGGCGCAGTTGATGGCCACGAAGGGGCCCTGGGCGCGCGCCGAGTTCTGGTGGATGAAGCGGGCGAAGACTTCCTTGCCGGTACCCGACTCGCCGCTGAGGAGCACCGTGGTGTCGGAGACGGCAACCCTTGCCGCCAGGGCCAGGGCTTCCAGCGTCGCCGGATCCTCTGCCACCATGCCGCTGGCGGGCAGTTCGCGCGGTACCAGGCGCTCCAGCTTGGCGACCAGGGTCTGCGCCGCGAACGGCTTGACCAGGTAGTCGGTGGCACCGGCCAGCATCGAGGCGACGGCATGCTCGATGCTGCCGTAGGCCGTGATCATGAGCACGGGCAGCTGCGGCCAGCGCTCGCGGATGCGGCCGAGCAGAGCCGAGCCGTCCATGGGCTTCATCTGGTAGTCGGTGACCACGGCCGCCACCGCCGTGCCGGACAGCAGCTGCAGCGCCTGCGCGCCGTCGCCGGCCAGCACCACCTTGAAGCCGGACAGGCGCAGGGTCTCCGCCAGCGCCTCGCGCAACCGCTGGTCATCCTCGACCAGGAGGATGGGCTTGAGTTTCATGCGACGTTCCTCTGTTCCTTGCCGGATTCCTGGCCGGCTTCCTGGCCGGCGGCCTGATCGCGGCTGGCTACCGGCAGCCGCAGCACGAAGGTCGTGGCGCCCGGCGTGCCGCTTGCCAGCGCCACCTCGCCCTGGTGGGCACGGGCGATGGAGCGGGCGACCGACAGGCCGAGTCCGGTGCCGTCCGGACGCGAGGTGAAGAACGGGTCGAATATGCGCCGGGCGAGTTCGTCGTCGATGCCCGGGCCGTTGTCGACGATGCTGATCTCCGCCTGCAGGCTCGAGGCGTGGGCGATGATGCGCACGTCGGCGGCAGGCCCGGCGGCCTGCAGGGCGTTGGTGGCCAGGTTGAGCAGCGCGCCGGCCAGCGTCTCGCGGTTGCCGGACAGGCAAACGCCGGCTGCCGGCCGCGTGATCCGCACGGACTGGCCGGGGCGGAGGATGCCGCCGAGCGCGGTCTCCACGCTGTCGAGCAGTTCATCGAGCGCAAAGTGCTGTCCGGAGGCGGCGGCGCCGCGTGCGAAGCGCAGCATGTCGCCGATCAGCCGCTCGAGGTCGTGCAGGCAGGTGATGCAGCGGGCGAGCAGCTCGTCGCGCTGCTGTTGCGGCAGTTCGCGACGGCTGGCATTGCTGGCGTAGAGCAGCCCGGCCGTGAGCGGCGTGCGGATCTGGTGGGCCAGTGCGGCCGCCATCTCGCCCATAGCGGCCAGGCGGCGGTGGCGGGACAGCAGTTCCTCGATCTTGCGCTGCCCGGTGACGTCGGTGAGCAGCAGTGCGCGCCCGGAGCCGGGTTGCAGCGGCTTCTGCGACAGCTGCACCCGGCGGCCATCGCGCAGCTGCAGGTCGCCCTCGCTGCCTTCGGCGGGGCAGAGCGCCCGCTCGCGCAGGGCGGTCCAGCTGACTCCTGCGACGGGCTCGCCGAGCAGGAGGGCTGCGGCACTGTTGGCCTGCTGGACCATGCCGTCGGCGCCGAGCAGCAGCACCCCGGCCGGCAGGGCATCGAGCAGGGCCGTCAGCCTCTGGGCAGGGTCGGCGCTGTGGCTGGTGTCGGGCGTCGCAGTCATGGCCGATACCAGCAAGAAGCGTGCCGGTATCGATAAGTCAGCGTAAGTGGCTGATCAGGAAATCGTTATTGGCAAGGCTGGAAAGGCCCTGCCAGAAATTTGGTGGTCCGGTCGCCGGGCCGTCAGAATTTTGACGTACGGAAGACCCCGGTTTCCGTGAACACGCCGGTGCCCTTGCTGAAGGCAACCTGGCGCCGATGGCGCCTGAACACCATCTTCTCCAGGCCTGCCGCCACCGCGGGCGTCAGGTGCTCGAACCGCGTCTGCAGCCAGCGGCTGCCGGCGCGTTCGACGCTGCCGACGACGCGGCCGGGCAGGCGCAATGGCAGCGGCAGCATGGGGTTGGCATAGATCAGCGCGTAGCCGGAATCGCCGGGCCTGGCCTTGGCGTGGTCGGGCCCCGACCACTCCACGCTCTGGCCCCGCAGCACCACCGAATGACGCGGCGGCAGCCCCGACTGGTCGGCGATCAGCCGGCCGACGAGCGACAGCAACACGTCCACCTTCACCTGCAGGTGCAGCAGCTCCGGCATGGCATGGTGGCTGGCGTCGCTCGCTGCCTCGCGTGGTGCTTCCTCGTAAACGGCAAGGGCCTGCAGGGCGCGTGCGGTCTCGTGGTTGGCATGGTCGAGCTGGTTGAGGTCGCCGAGGTCGGCGGCGGACCAGGCGAAGGGCAGGCGCTCGAACAGCGATATGCCTTCGAAATCCGCGGCTGCTTGTGCGCTCATGGCTGTTTCACCTCCACCGTGCGCAGCCGGGAAACGGAGGTGCCGGCCGCGTTGCGGTCATAGGCGCGCATGGCCTTGCCGCTGCGCGCCGCGTCGGCCTGCAGGCGCTGGCGCTCGGCCTGCACCCGCTGGATGGTCTGGTCGTTACGGCTGAGCAGCTCGCGCAGCAGCTCGCGGCAGGCCGGCAGGCCGGAAGCGGGGGCACCATCGCCGCACAGCCCCGCCAGCAGGCGGCGGCGTTCGTCGTCGAGCGCGCCGGCCTCGGCCCACTCGCCGCGCTCGACATGCTGCTCGACGGCCTCGGTGAGCAGCAGGATCTGGTCCAGGCCATGCATGCCGGTCAGCCCGCCTTCAGGCCTGCACCGGCGCGCCGGCGTCCGCCGGTGCACGCGCGGCGCCGGCAATCCCCGCCCAGCCGGAGCGGATTTCGTCGAGCAGCCCGGCCACTTCCGCCAGGCAGGCCGCGTCGTTGCGGAAGTTGGCCTCGACGAGCCGCCGCATCATGTATTCGTAGAGCCGCTCCAGGTTGGCGGCGATCTCGCCGCCGCGCGCCGGGTCGAGCGAGGTGCGCAGGCCATCGATGAGGCTGATGGCACGGCCGATGGCCTCGCCCTTGGCGGCGACCTCGTTGCGCTGCATGTGCCCGGTGGCCGTGACGATGCGGTTGATGGCGCCATCCATCATGCACAGGATGAGCTGCGTGCGATCGCCACTGGCCGCGCCGTAGGCGTCGTTGGTACGGTACTGGCCGAGGGCGCTGCTGGAAGTCCTGTTCATCTGCTGTCCTGCTGGTGCCGGCCGGCTCAGAGCCTGGCAAGCTGCTGCGTCAGGTAGTTGCTGGTCTGCGTGAGCTGGCTCATCAGGGTGTCCAGCGCCAGGAATTGCTTGCGGTAGCGGTCCTGGACCTTCTCCATTCGGCTGTCCAGCGCGGTACGCCGCTCGCCGATGTCGCTCAGGCGTTCCTTGAGCGTCTGTTCCTTGCTCTGGATGCGGCCGCTGCTGCCGAGCACGTCGTCGACGATGGCCTTCATGCGCACGGCGATGCCGTCTCCCTCGCCGGCCAGCACCCGGCCGACGCCGTCGAAGTCCGCGGCCACCGCCTTGTCGAACTTGCTGCTGTCCAGGCTGAGTTTGCCCTTGGTGTCCGAGCTGATGCCGATCTCCGTCAGCGTGCGGAAGGGATCGGTCGACGCGCCCACCGAGCGGCCGAGGGCCTCGCGCAGCGCGCCGCGGATGGCGCGCGTGGCGGCGTCGCCGAGCAGCGGGCCCGCGGACTTGGTGTCGGCGTTGTAGGCGGTGAGTTCGTTGATGGTGCCGACGACGGCGTTGTAGGCCTCGACGAACTTGCCGAGCGCGGCACGCGCGGCTTCCTTGTCGTAGGCGACCTGCAGGGTCACCGGTACGCCCGGCTCCGCCTTGAGTAAATCGATGGTGACCCCGGGGATGGCGGAATCGATGCTGTTGCCGGAGCCGGTGACCGCCAGGCCGTCGATGGTGAGGCTGGCATCGGCCGCGGCCGCGGACTCGGTCATGCTGTTGCTGGTGCCGGCACCGAACTCCAGCGCTTCCAGCGGGCTGCCCGGGGCGATGGCATCCACGGTGATGGCATGGCTGGCACCGGTGCTCGTGGCGGTCAGGATCAGGTGGGCGCCATCGGCACCCGTGACGATGCTGGCGCGCACACCGGGATTGTTGCCCGATGCGTTGATGGCATCGCGTATCCCGGCCAGCGTGTTGTTGGCCGGGGTGATCTCGATCTGCATGCTGCTGGCGCCGCTGCCGATGAGCAGCTGGCCCTCGCCGACCACGCTGTCTGCGCCGGCAAAGGCACCCGACAGCAGCCGGTGGGCCCGCGCCAGGGCGAGAACCTCGACCTCGTAGCTGGCAGGCGTGGCGTCGGTGGTCACCGTGGCGCTGATGCGGCCGTCGTCCGGGACAGTGGCCTTGCGCTGCTGGAACGAGTCGATGTCCGCCAGGGTGGCGACGGCGCTCTGAAACGTGGCGAGGGCGCTCTTCAGCCTGCCGATACCAGTGAGTTCCGCATTGGCCTTCGCTTCCTGGGAAGCGAGGCGCGTGGCCGCCGGCTGGCGCTCGGCGGAGACGAGCTGTTCGACGAGGCTCTTGACGTCGAGCCCGGATCCTATGCCTGGAGCAGTGATTGCCATTGCATCAGCCTGCCATGTGATTGCTGGGTCAGCGGGTCGCCGGTTGTCCGGGTCCCGCCCTCAGGCAGCAAGATCCGTGCCAGTCAGGCGAGATCGCTGACGCTGTGGAAGCCGCGGCTGTCGAGCGCGGCGGCAATGGCCAGCACGACTTCGGACGGCACCTGGCGGATCAGCTTCCCCGAGGCGTCGACCATGCGCATGACGGTGCGGCCACTGCCCGGATCCATCTGGAATTCGAGCTGCCGCTGCGAGTCGCGCAGGTAGCTGTTGATCTGCTCGACTGCCTTTTCGATGCTCGCGACGTCCATCACCGGCGCGGGAGCCGGCGACGATTTGCCGGCTGGCGGCAGGTCCTTGCCACCTTCCGCATGGGTCGGCTGGGGTCGGCCGCTGGCCGGCGCGGCTGGCGCCGGATGGCTGCCTGTTGCCATGACGTTCATCTATCGCCTCCGCAACCTGGTCGCTTCTCGATCGCCGCGAAGCGGTGGCCGGCATCCTGCCGGCCACCGCCCGCGTTTCGTCACTCTCGCGCCTAGCCGCGGAGCAGACCCAGCACCACCTGCGGGGCGGCGTTGGCCTGGGCCAACACGGCCACACCGGCCTGCTGCAGGATCTGCGCCTTGGTCAGCGATGCCGTCTCGGCGGCGAAGTCCGCGTCCTGGATGCGGCTGCGGGACGCCGTGAGGTTCTCCGACACCGCCTGGAGGTTCGAGATCGTCGACTCGAAGCGGTTCTGGATGGCGCCGAACTGGCTGCGCAGCGAGGACACCGAGGTCAGTGCCGCATCCACGCGCTGGATGGCGCTGTTGGCGTTGGCCACCGAGGTGACCGCGACCGAGGCCAGCGTGGTGGTGTCCTTGGCAATCGAGGTGACACTGAAGCCGATGTCCGCCTGGGTGCCGCCGAGGGTGATGTTCTCGGAGGCCGCCAGCGTCAGCGTGCCACGCAGCGTGCCTTCCTGGGCGGCGGCGATGCCGGTGCCCGAGGCGGTGCCCGTGCCGTTGGCGATGGTCTCGGCGACCACCACGTTGCGGCCGTCAGCGGCCGTGAGCGTCAGGCTCGAGCCGGACACGGAGGCCGAGACGCCCGTCTGCGCGGAGAACAGGTTCACCTGCGCGGCGACGTCGGCCACCGTCAGCGAGCCGCCGCTGGCGATGTTGCCGGTGCCCGCGTAGATGGCCACGCCGTTGACCGTCAGGTTGTAGGTGGAGGTGCCACCCGCGCTGCTGACCGTGTTGAAGGTGCCCGTGCTGGCGTTGGTGGCCGTGGCGGTCAGGCCCGAGACGCCGGCGCCGTTGATCGCCTGCAGCTTGGCCCAGGCGCTGTCGGAGGTCTGGCCGGCCTGCGTGCCCGCGGTGCTGGCACGGACGGAAACAGCCGTTCCGGTCCCCACGGCGATGGTCACGCTGCCATCCGTGAGTGCGTTGGCCGTCACGGCGCCGCCGGTGGCGGTGGCGATCTGGCCAAGCTGGTCGGCGCGCACGCCGGTGGTCAGGTTGACGTTGATCGTCTCGCCGACGTTGGCACCGACCTGGAACTGGGCGGAGCCGAAGCTGCCGTCGAGGACCTTCTGGCCGTTGAACGAGGTCTGCGAGGCGATCCGGTTCACTTCCGCCAGGCGCTGCTGGACTTCCTGGTCCAGGGCGGCGCGGTCGGAGGCGGAGTTGGTCGCGTTGGCGGACTGCACGGCCAGCTCGCGGATGCGCTGCAGGTTGTTGGTCAGCTCGTCGAGCGCGGACTCGGCGGTCTGCGCGAGGGAGATGCCGTCGTTGGCATTGCGCACCGCCTGGTTCAGGCCGCGGATCTGCGTGGTGAAGCGGTTGGCGATCGCGAGGCCGGCGGCATCGTCCTTGGCGCTGTTGATGCGCAGGCCGGACGAGAGCCGCTGCAACGCGGTCTGCAGCGTGCTGTCGGAACGCGACAGGTTGCGCTGGGCGTTCAGCGACAGGACGTTGGTATTGATGACTACTGGCATGACGGCCCTCCTTAAGGGTCTTCGGTTCCTGGTCAGGCGTGCTCTGCGGATCCTGTCGCCCGCATGCCTTGCGGCGGGGGCTTCGTCGGAGGCCGTGGAGCCTTTGCGACGGTTTTATCGGCAGTCCCGCGAATGCCTTGAAGCGGGGAAGCGTGACCGGGTTCGCAGATTGGCGCTGTCGCGCCGGTGCCGTGCCCCGGGGACGGGGCCGGAAGGCCGTGGCGCGGCCTAGAGCAGGTCGAAGAGCGAGAGGCTGCGCGTCTGCGCGAAGACCTTCTGTGCGGCTTCCAGGCCGGTCAGCTGGGTCTCGAGATCGGAGATGGCCTTCGGGTAGTCGACGTCGCGGACGCTGGAGAGGGTGGTCTGCAGCTGCAGGGCCAGCTCGTCGTTGTTGGACTTCTGCTCGTCGACCGCCGCCAGGCGGGAGCCGACACCGCTGCGGACATCGTCGAGGTGCCGTTCGGCCTGGTCGAGGTCGAGCAGCACGGCATTGAGACGAGTCTGGAATGCGGCCCGGCCCCGGGGCGAGGCGCTGTCGCTCTCCAGCGCACCGGCCAGCCGGTCGACCATGGCGAAGATGCTGTCGTGGTCGCTGGCGGCGATGCTGAAGCTGTCGCCCGCCGCCGGCGCGCCATTGAACGTGACCGAGATGCCACGGAACTGGATCGCGTCGCCCGTCTGCCAGCTGCCGCTGGCGATGGTGGCGCCGCCGGAATCGGTGACCGTCCAGGCGCCCGGTCCGGTGAAGCTGATGCTGTAGTCGTCGGCAACCCAGGAAGAGGGATCGGTCACCGTGGCCGCGGAGAAGAACGCCGTGCCCTGGTTGCCGGCATTGCCGGTGACCGAGAAGCTGCCGTTGCCGTTGCGGATGCGGAAGAACACGTCCGATCCCGCATCGCCCTCGCGCAGGCTGCGGTTCTCGCCCACACGCTGCAGGCGCACGCCGTCGTCGCCGTTGTACACCGCCACGCCGCCGCTGAGGGTCACCGGCTGGCCGGCCACGGCATTGCCGCCGAACAGGTAGCGCCCTTCGCCATCCTGGCTGTTGGCGCTGTCGACCATGCCGGCGAGCAGTTCGCGGATCTCGGCGGCGATGGCCTTGCGGGTGTCGTTGGTCTGCACGCCGCCGCCGGCCTCGACCGCGAGCTCGCGCACCCGGGCCAGCGCGTCCTGCACGTTGCTGAGCGCGCCTTCCTCGAGCGACAGGCGCCGGCGCACGGCCTCGCCACTCGCCTGGAAATTCTCCAGCCGGCCGAGGCCCTGCTTGAGCGAGACCACCTGGCTGGCACCGCCGGGATCGTCGCCGGCGGTATTGATGCGCAGGCCGGAGCTGACCTGCTTCTGGATGCGGGCCATCGCCGCCTGGCGCCGGTAGACGTCAGCCAGCCACTGGACCTGGATGGACTTGGATGAGACACGCATGGCTAATTCAGGATCCCGAGCAGGGTGCGGAACAGGTCGTCGGAGACGCCGATCATCTTGCTGGCGGCCATGTAGGCCTGCTGGTAGCGCAGCATGTTGGCGGCTTCCTCGTCGAGATTGACGCCGGACGCTGCCTCGACGTCGATGCCGGCCTGCTCCTGCAGTGCCGCCTGCACGTCGGCGTCCTGCCGGCTGCGCTGGGCGGCGGCACCGACGCTGGAGAGCAGCCGGGAGGACAGCTGGTCCACGGAGATCTGGCCGGCGCCGAGGAAGCCCCGGGTGCCCGTGCCGGCCAGTGCCAGGGCATTGCTGTTGTCGCCACTTCCGGGACCGGTGGGGCGGATGCCGAAGCGGTCACCGGCCGCCACGCTACCTGCGAGCCGCACCGTCCAGCCGTTGAAGCTGATGATGCCGCCGCTGCCCAGGGCAAGCGGGCCGCTGAGGTCGTTGTTGCCGGCATCGTAGATGCGATAGCTCGTCGGCGAATCGAAGCGCACTTCCACCGGTTGCAGCAGGCTGGCGTTGCCGGTGTCGGGCGGGGCGGCCATGCTGATGGTGGCGCTGCCCGAATTGGCGAGAGCACGCGAAGCCGCCACCGGACCGGCGGCTGCGATGGCTGCCGGATCGCCGATGGCCAGGCCGATGCGGCCCGCCGCGTCGGCGACCGGCCGGACGAGAAAGCGGTCGCCGCTGGCCGCGCCGGGACCGACCACCACCGCGACGCCATCGAAGCTGAAGGGATTGGCGGCGGTGCCGGTACCGGTCATGCCGAGCACCTGGCCCGTGCTGCCGTCGCGGAGCGACCAGGTCGCGCCATCGAGGCGCAGCTCGTAGTCGCGGCCCTGCAGGCTGGCCGGGTTGGTGATCGTGGCGGTCACGGACGCCGTGCCGGTGTTGCGGGCATCGTGCAGCACCGTCGGCGTGCCGGTGGTGAAGAAATCCCCGCCGAGGTTGCCGTTGGCATCGACGCCCATGGCGTGCTGGGCATTGAAGGCGCTGGCGAGGCTGGTTGCCAGCAGCCCCAGCTCGCGCCGCGCCGGGTCGAGCGCCCCGTTGCGGAATGCCAGCAGGCCGCCGAGCGTGCCACCGGTCACCTGCCGGCCGATCGGCCGCGCTTCGGTACCGAAGTCGATGCTCAGGCTGCCGCGCGTCGGATCGAAACTGTCCGGGGACAGGGTCAGGGTGGCGCTGTTCATGCCCAGCACCAGCGGCTGGCCGTTGCCGACCATGACGTTGGTGGTGCCGTCGGCCTGCGGCACGACGGTGATGTCGAGTTCGCCGCTCAGCTGGGCCAGCAAGGCATCGCGCTGGTCCGCCAGGTCGTTGCTGCCGGAGATGCCGCGGCCGATGGCGGCGTTGATGTCGGCCAGCTGGGCGGCGATGTTGCTGACGCGGGTGGCGGAGTCCTGCAGGCGCCGGTTGATCTCGTTGTCCAGGCCGCGCAGCTGCGAGTCGAGCTGCTGGAACCGTTGCATCAGCGAATCGCCCTGCTGCAGCAGCTGCTGGCGGTTCGATGCCGAGCTCGGGTCGCGCGCGAGCAGCTCGACCTGGTCGAAGAACGACTGGATGGCGCTGTGGATGCCGTGGTCGGGACTGCCGAGCAAGGTGTCCAGGCGCGCCGTCATGTCGGCCATCGCCGTGGCGCGTTCGCTGCTGCTGGTGGCCCCGCGCAGCGCCTCGGTGAGGAAGCTGTTGACCATGCGCTCGACGCCGACCACGCGCGCGCCGGAACCCAGGTCCGCCGTGAGGCCGGCACCCGCGGTGACGCCCTCCACCTGCACGATGCGCCGGCGCACATAGCCGTCGGTGCCGGCATTGGCCACGTTGTTGCTGGTGGTCTCCAGGCCCCGCTGTGCGGCGACCAGTCCGGTCAGTGCGGTGTTGATGATCGACATGGCATGGGTTCCATCGCGGTCTTCGTCGGGTCTTCAGTGGCTACCGCTGCCCTAGGGCTTCGGCATGCCCACGAAATTCTTGAGGCCGTCGAGCACCTCGTTCAGGCGCGTGCCACCGAGGATTGAACGTAACTTCTGCGCATAGGCGGGATCGGTGGCGTAGCCTGCCGCCTGCAGCGAATCGGCGAATTTCCCGGCCTGGGTACCCTGGCGCAGGGCATCCGTGTAGCGCGGGTTGGTCTTCAGGAACTGCACATAATCCGCGAACGCGGCACCGAGGTCCGGATAGGCGCGAAAGGCGGCCAGCCTCGGCCTGGGCAGGCCATCCTCGAATTCCAGTGTGCGCACCGTCACACGCGCGCCGTCCCAGCCGCGGTCGGCCTTGATGTTGAAGGGGTTGTTGCCGCTCATGCCCTGGCCGTCGCGGGCCAGCTTGCGGCCCCAGCCGGTTTCCAGCGCGGCCTGGGCGATGATGGCCTTCGGGTCCACGCCCAGTTCGCGGCCCGCGGCCTGCGCATGGGGCAGGACATCGCGGACGAATTCCTCCGGCGAGGCCGGGTGCCAGTCCTGCCAGGACGGCCCGGTCCGCTCGCTGCCCGCGGCGGCTGTCTCGGGCAAGGCCAGCGACGGCAGCATCGCCGCCGCGGCCAGTTCCTCGTGCCCCGGCCGGGTAACCCGGAACTGCGCCAGGGGCGCCGAGGGATCGGCCTTGCCCGGCACCATGACCTGGTCACCGGCATCCGGGGCGCGCAGCGATGCCGCCTGCGCGGCGGCGGGCGCGAGCTGGCGGGTGAGGACCGTGGCCAGGCCCAGGCCTTCGCCACGGGTCATTTCCATGGCGATCTGCTGGTCGAACATGTCGCGGTAGGTGGTGTCGCTGCCATCGCCGAAGACGTCACTGGCCTGGCGCATGCTCTGCAGCATCATCTGCACGAACAGCGCCTCGAACTGGCGTGCGGCTTCCGGCGTCACCGTGCCGGCGTCGCGGGCGGCCGTCGCACGCATCTGCGCCAGGCCGGCGAAGTCGGTGGCGGTGCGTGGCGCCTGGGTCGCGCTGGCGTCGAGATTGCCGGTGATGCCTGCCATGGCCGGTGCCCGTCAGATCACCAGCAGTTCGGCGCGCAGGGCGCCGGCGGCGCGCAGCGCCTGCAGGATCGCCACCAGGTCGCCCGGTGCGGCACCGACCTCGTTGACGGCCCTGACGATGTCGTTGAGGTCCACGCCGGCCTTGAACAGGAACATGTGGTTGTTGCCCTGGCTGACGTCGATGTTCGACTGCGGTGTCACCACCGTCTGACCCTGCTCGGCGAAGGGCTGCGGCTGGCTGACATTGAAGTCCTCGGTGATGCTCACCACCAGCGAGCCGTGCGAGACGGCGGCCGGCGTCACCCGCACCTGGGAATTGATCACCACGGTGCCGGTGCGCGAGTTGACGATGACCCTGGCGGGCGCATCCCCCGGGGTCACGTCCAGGTTCTCGATGGCGGACAGGAAGGAGATGCGTGCCGCCGCGTCCTGTGGCGCCGCGACGCGGATCGAGGTCGGGTCCAGCGGCAGCGCCGTGCCGGCGCCGAGCAGCCTGTTGATGCTGTCGGCGAGGCGCGTCGCGGTGGTGAAGTCGGGCTGGTTGAGGTTGAGCATCAGGTGGTCGGTGCCGGCGAACTGCGTCGGCACGGCGCGTTCCACCGTGGCGCCATTGGGAATGGTGCCCACGCTGGGCACGTTGATGGAGATCTTCGAGCCATCCTGCCCGGATATGCCCAGGCCGCTCACCGCGAGGTTGCCCTGGGAAATGGCATAGATCTGCCCGTCCATGCCCTTGAGCGGCGTCACCAGCAGCGTGCCGCCCCGCAGGCTCTTGGCGTTGGCGATGGAGGACACCGTGACGTCGATCGTCTGGCCGGGCTTGGCGAACGGCGGCAGCTCGGCGCTCACGGCGACCGCGGCAATGTTCTTCAGCTGCAGGTTGGAGCCCGGCGGCAGGGTGACGCCGAGGCGTTCCAGCATGCTGATCAGGCTCTGGGTGGTGAAGGGCGCCTGGGTGGTCTGGTCGCCGGTGCCATCGAGGCCCACCACCAGGCCGTAGCCGATCAGCTGGTTGTTGCGCACGCCGGCCACGGTGGCCACGTCCTTGATGCGCTCGGCGCGTGCTTCGGCGCCAAGCTGCATGAGCAGCAGCATCATGCCGGCGAGCAGCCAGGTGGTCTGCACGAGGCGGGCATTGTGGCGGGGATTCATGGGGCGGGGACTCCTGTGTCCGGTCGGCGCGGCACGCCTCACAGCGGCCAGAACTTCATGAAGAATCGCGTGATCAGCCCCGGGCGGTTGGCGTCGGGGACCAGGCCGTTGCCGCTGTAGGTGATGCGGGCATCGGCCACCTTGTAGGAGGGTATGGAGTTGTCCACGGCCACGTCCGCCGGGCGCACGATGCCGGAGATCTGCACGTATTCCTCGCCCTGGTTGAGCGTCAGCCACTTCTCGCCACGCACCCGCAGGTTGCCGTTGGGCAGCACCTCGGCCACGGTCACGGTGATGTTGCCGTCGAGGCGGTTGCTCTGGCTGCTGGAGCCCTTGCCGTTGAATTCCTGGTCGGTTTCCCAGCTGTTGCTGAGGATCTCCTTGCCGTTGGAGGTGACCGGGCCGCCCAGCAGCGTCGGCGAGCCGGTGTCGGTCTTGCTCTCCTTGCTGGCGTCGGTGCTCGCGCTCTTCGAGGCCTGGGTGCGCTCGGCCAGCCGCACCGTGATGGTGTCGCCGACGCGCCGCGCCTTGTTGTCCTCGAACAGGGCGATGGACGTGGTGGGCCGGTACACGGCGCCGCTCTCCGGCGGCGGCAGGGCCGCCTCCTGCGGGATGGCGGCCGGGTAGGCGCCCGGCTGCTGGCCGACGACGCTGCTGCAGGCGGCCAGCACCAGCAGGGCGGCGACGATGGCGGAGCGGACGATGGGGCTGCTCATGGGGATGCCTGCCTACAGGTTGTTGTTCAGGTACTGCAGCATCTGGTCGCTGACCGCGATGGCCTTGGAGTTCATCTCGTAGGCGCGCTGCGTCTCGATCATGCCCACCAGCTCCTCGACCACGTTGACGTTGGAGCCCTCCAGCGCGCCCTGCACTAGGTCGCCACGGCCCTCGAGGTTGGGGTTGCCGATCTGCGGCGTGCCGCTGGCGGCGGTCTCGACCAGCATGTTCTGGCCCCGCGGCTGCAGGCCGGCGGGGTTGATGAAGTCGGCGATCTGCAGCGTGCCCAGGGTCACCGGATCCACCTGGCCCGTGACCTTCGCCTGGATCAGGCCGTCGGGCGAGATGGTGACGGCAGTCACGCCGTTCGGCACCGTGATGGACGGCTGGATCTCGTAGCCCGAGGCAGTCACCAGCCGGCCCTCGGAATCGATCTTGAAGGAACCGTCGCGGGTGTAGGCCTGCGTGCCATCGGGCAGCAGCACCTGGAAGAAGCCGCGGCCGCTGATCATGACGTCGAAGGGGTTGCCGGTGTTGACCGTCGAGCCCTGGTTGAAGGTCTTCTCGGTGGCCACGACGCGCACGCCGGTGCCGAGCGTCAGCCCGGTGGGCTTCTCGGTGTTCTGCGAGGTGGCGCCGCCCGCCTGGGAGACGTTCTGGTAGAGCAGGTCCTCGAAGATGGCCCGGCCCTTCTTGAAGCCGTTGGTGTTGACGTTGGCCAGGTTGTTCGAGACCACGGTCATGCGCGTCTGTTGCGCATCGAGACCGGTTTTTGCGACCCACAGTGATTCCATGTTGCTTGCTCCTGATCACGCCGCCTCGTGCGGCTGGCCTCAGCCGCCGGCCCGCATCAGGCGGGCAGTGGCAGCCTCGTTCTCGTCCGCCGCGTGCATGGCGCGGACCTGCATCTCGTAGGCGCGTGACAGCTCGATCATCTCGACCAGGGCTGCCGTGGCATTGACGTTGGACGCTTCCAGCTCGCCGCTGGCGATGGTCACCGTGGCATCCGCCGGCGCCTCGCTGCCATCGGCCATGCGGAACAGCCCGTTGTCGGACCGCAGCATCTCCTCCGGCGGCGGATTGACCAGCCGGATGCGGTCCACCACCGCGATGGCATTGGGAGTCTGGCCCTGCGGCACGATGGAGATCTGCCCGTCGTTGCCGATGTAGAGCTGCTGGAAGGCGGGAATGGAGATCGGCCCGCCGCTGCCCTTCACCAGTTCGCCGGAAGCGGTTTCCAGCAGGCCGGCGGCATTGATGCGCAGGTTGCCCGCCCGGGTATAGGCCTCGTTGCCTGCCGCATCCTGCACGGCGATCCAGCCCTGGCCCTGGATGGCGATATCCAGCTCCCGCCCGGTGTGCATCATGGTGCCGACGTCGGGGTTCCAGGCATCCGGCAGCGAGACGGGGTTGACGCGCGTGGCCAGCCCGGGGCCGCCGACCGCGGCGCTGTCCACCGCCCGGCGCACCTCGCGGAAGCCGGTGGTGCTGGCGTTGGCGATGTTGTGGGCGACCACCGACTGGGCCCGCATGGCCTCGCGGGCGCCGGTCATGGCGACGTAGATCATGCGGTCCATGGCAACCTCGTCCCGCTAGGCGGCTCAGCGGATGTTGATGATGGTCTGGGTGACCGTGTCGAGCGTCGAGATCACCTGGGCGTTGGCCTGGAACAGGCGCTGGCTGGTGATCATGCGTACCAGCTGCTCGGTCAGGTCCACGTTGGAGGACTCCAGCGCGCCGGACTGGATCACGCCGAAGTCGGACTGCGTGGCCTGGCCGCGCTGCGGGACGCCCGAGCGGAAAGTTTCCTGGAACGATGTGTCACTCACCTTGAGCAGTCCTTCCGGGTTGGAGAAATTGGCGAGGGCGATCTGCCCGAGGGCCGTGGACTCGCCGTTGGAGAAGCGGGCAAAGACCACGCCCGAGGGATCCACCTCGAAGCTGCGCAGCCGCCCGGCGGCCTGGCCGTCGGGGGCGATCTGGTTGACGACGAAGGTCGAGCCGTACTGCGTGGAGCGGCTCATGTTCAGCGTGATGTTCATCGCCGCGGCGCCATTGCCCGGGTTGAAGCCGGTGAAGGCCAGCTGGCCGTTGGCCGGCGTGGTCATGGCACCGGAGGAATTGAAGGCGAACGGCTGCGGGGTCCCGACCTGGGTGCCATCGATGCTCATGGCGGCGTTCCAGCCGCCGGCCGTGGCGATGAAGTAGAACGTGGTGTCGTGGGCCACGCCCAGGGAGTCGTAGGTGACGCTGGAGGTGCTGTGGTTGTACGACTGCGGGTCCGTCAGGTCGAAGGGCGAAACGCTGGGCACCGCGGCCCCGGCCGGCAGGTTGATGTTCATGTCCACGGCATTGGTCGGCTGCGGCGGCGAGGTATCGGTGGTGAAGCGCAGGTCGGTGAGTGCGCCGGTGTTGAAGGTGCCGTCGCCACGCGGCGGGTACACCTGCAGCCGCTCGCGCTCCGAGTTCTCGACGTAGCCGCTGGAGTCGAGGCCGAATGCGCCGACTCGCGAGTACACCAGGCTGCCGTTGTCGCTCACCACGAAGAAACCCTTGCCGCTGATGGCGAGGTCGAGCTGCCGCTCGGTGATGTCGACGTTGCCCTGGGTGAATTCCTGGCGCACCTCGGCGAGGCGCACGCCGTTGCCGATGCCGATGGCCTCGCCGGAGAACACGTCGGCGAATTCCGCGCGCGAGGACTTGAAGCCGGCGGTATTGGCGTTGGCGATGTTGTTGGAGGTGACCTGCAGGTCGGTGGAGGCGGCGTTGAGTCCGCTCAGTGCAATCTGGAATGACATGTCTTGGCTCCTGTGGAGAGGGTGTCCGTGATTTCGCCTGGGGGTTGCGGTCAGTAGATGGCCTTGACGTCGGCGAGGCCGATCTTCTGGCCATCCTCCGTGGCCAGCGTCGCGCGCTGGCCGTCGCCGCCCAGGGAGACGCTGGTGACGCGCTTCGCCAGGCTGGTGTCGAGCGCCAGCTGCCGGTCGCCGTCGTGGTAGCCGGCCTTGATGGTGTAGGTGCCGGCGGGCGCCGCCGCGCCGGCGGAATTCATGCCGTCCCATTCGAAGGCTGCCTGGCCGGCGGCGCGGCTGCCGAGCGGGATCTGCCGCACCAGTACGCCGCGGGCATCGAGGACGCTGACCACGCCGGTGGCGGTGGCGGCCGGCAGCGTGACCTCGCCGCGGACCGGGTGCCCGGCCGACCAGCTGGCGCTGCCGGAGGGGACCAGCACCTCGTGGCCGACGACGGCCGAGGCCTGTAGTGCCTGCGCCGCATAGGTTGCGTCCGCCAGGGTCTTCATCGAGCTGTTGAGCTCGGAGATGCCGGCGACGCTCGAGACCTGCGCGAGCTGCGTCAGGAACTCGGACGGGTCCTGCGGCTTCAGCGGGTCCTGGTTCCTGAACTGCTGGATCATCAGCTTCAGGAACTGTTCCTGGCCGAGTTCGCTGCTGCCCTTGGTGGTTTTCGTCGGCAGCTGGTACGACGGGTCGAGGCCGCCCGGCAGCGGGTTCGTGGGGTTGTTGCCCGTGATCGTGGTCATGGCTCAGTGCTCCAGTGGGCTAGGAGCCCAGCGAGAGGGTGCGGAGGAAGAGTTCCTTCGAGGTGTTGAGCACCTCGATGCTGTTCTGGTACGAGCGCGAGGCGGAGATCATGTTGACCATCTCGTCGACGACGTTGACGTTCGACATGTAGACGTAGCCGTCGGCATCCGCCTGCGGATGGCCCGGCTGGTAGACCCGCGGTGGCGGGGCCTGGCTTTCCATGACGCCGGCCACCCGTACCGAGGCTGCGGCGGGATCGCCGCCCTGATCCTGCAGCACGGTCTGGAAAACCGGCTGGCGGGCGCGGTAGGCGTCCTCGGCCTTGCCGGCGGCGCTGTTGGCGTTGGCCAGGTTGCTGGCAGTGGCATTGAGACGCACCGACTGCGCGCTCATGGCGGCGCCGGCGATGTCGAAGATGTTGAGCAGTCCCATGATCAGCGACCTCCGGTGATGGCCATGCGCAGGCCGCGGATGCGCATGTCGAGGAAGGCGAGCGAGGCCTGGTAGCGCGTGCCGGTCTCGGCGATGGCCGCGCTTTCCTTCTGCGCATCGACGGTGTTGCCGTCGAGGCTGGGCTGCTCGGGCACGCGGTACAGCGCGGCCGGCTGGCCCCCGGCAGCCGCTCCTTGTATATGGCCGGGTCGCGTGGCCTCCAGAGCCACGGTCCCGCCGGCGTCGGCAGCAGCCAGGGCGGCCTTGAAATCGATGTCGCGCGCCTTGTAGTTCGGCGTATCGGCGTTGGCCATGTTGGCGGCCAGCAGCTCGATGCGCCGGCTGGCGAGCGTCAGCACCCGCTCGTGGGGTGCGAAGACCTGGTTGATGTCGATGGGCATGGGATGCTCCCGATGCGTCGCTGTCCTGCCCGGGTTGTTGCAAGAGCCGTGCCAGAGATGGCGGAGAGGGCGGCGATCACGGCTGGCGGCCTGCAGCGGCAGATCGCTTCCGGTCCTGCGGCAGCCGCCTGCAGCAACGGCAGGGACTTGCCGCTCCGGTTCCGACTGCAGGGTTTCAGCCATTCCGGGTCTACCGGGCACGCTTCTTGCAAAACACCTGCGCATGGAAGGAACACGACATCGTGCAAGCAAGAGCCGGGCCGTCGTCCTGCTGCTGGCCCTGCTGGCCACGGACGGTGTGCTGGCGGTGGCCGCGGAGGCACGCTTCGAGGCCGCGGCCGACATCAGGACCGCGGCCGAGGCCGCGGCGCGCGATCGCCTTGCCGATGTGCCGGGCCAGGTCACGGCGCAGGCCGAAGAACTGGATCCGCGGCTGCAGATGCCGGCCTGTGAGGTGCCGCTGGCCGCCACGGTGCCGCCGCGCCCACAGCTCAGTTCACGCCTGACCGCCGAAGTCCGCTGCAGTGGCGTTCGCCCGTGGCGGCTGTTCGTGCCGGTCAGGGTCAGCGTGCGCCAGGCCGTGGTGGTGACGGCCATGCCGCTCGAGCGCGGCAAGATATTGGCGCCTGGCGACGTAATCCTGGCGGACCGCGAGCTGGGGCTGATCGGCGGCGGTTACCTCACCAGCGTGGAAGCCGTGACAGGGCAGGTCCTGCGTCGTGCGGTACCCGCCGGCGCAGCCTTGTCGCCCTCGCTCCTGGAGGCACCCGTGCTGATCCGCAGGGGGCAGGCGGTGACGCTGCAGGCCCGGGCCGGGGCGCTGACCGTCCAGGCGCCCGCGGTGGCACGGGGTGACGGTGCCCTGGGCCAGCTGATCGAAGTGCAGAACCTTTCATCGAAAAAGCTTGTACAAGCTATTGTACAGAATGAAAAAATTGTAGAAATTCAGTTGCCCTGAACGAACCGCTAAAGGAATGGGCCCTGGCTGCCGATAAGCCTGTTGGAAGCTGGGACCGGGTCGAGGAGCGAGACATGGCTGACAAGATCAACGGCTACGGGAGGGTGGGCCTCGATGTGGCCCCCACACGGCCCCGTGCCGTCCATCGAACGGATGGTGAATCCGGCGCCACGGCGGCCCGGCGTGACAGCACTGCCACCGATGCCGTGGAAATCACCGGCACCGCCGCGCGCCTCAAGGCCATCGAGGCACGGCTCGCCGGGGTTCCCGAGGTCGATGCGGCGCGCGTGAAGGCCGCCCGCGAACGCCTGGAGTCCGGCGATTACAAGCCCGATCCTGCCCGTATCGCCGCGAAGCTGCTGCGCATGGACCGGGATTTCGGCTGAGACACCGGCATGCCCAGGGAACCCTTGCCTGACCGCGATCTCGCGCGACTGCTGGACCAGCAGATCGACGCCATGCAGGCCGTGCTCAGCTCGCTGGAAGAGGAGCGGCGTGCCCTTGCGGCCCGTGACGGGGACGCCTTGCTGAAAGCGGTCGGCAGCAAGGCCGAATCCATCGCTGCCGCCGGCGAGATCGACCAGCGCCGGCAGGCACTGCTCGAGCGCCTCGGCATCGGCGACCGCCCGGGTCGTGCCAGCCGCGGCTTCGGCGCCGACGCGGGCATCGGCCAGCGCTGGCAGCAGGTGCTGGCGCTGACGCGGCAGTGCCGCGCCCTCAACGATGCCAATGGCCAGCTCATCCGCGGCCAGCACCGGCGCATCGATGGCACGCTGCGCCTGCTGCGCGGCGAGCCTTCCGCCACCCCCGAGTACGGCCCGGGTGGCGAAGCCCGCGCCACCACCTCACGGCGCGCGCTCGCCAGCTACTGACAGCCATCGTTCGCGGGACGACGCGGCCTGCTGGCGCCGGCCGGCGCCGCAAAGCCTTCCATGCGCTGCTGCCGAGTCACTATACTGCCCATCGGGCCAGGCATCGCCCTGGCGCGGCGCTCTGGCACGCGCCTTTCCCGGTACGCATGAGGAGCAGGAGCATGGCTGGCAAGAACGTGATCGTCTTCCCGACCGATTTTTCGGAGGCGTCGCTCGCGGCGCTGCCCTGGGCGCGGCGCATGGCCGGACAGATGCAGGCGGAGATCCACTGCGTCTACGTGGTCGAGGAGCCGCACATCTACGCCACCCTGGACATGGGCCCGGTGCCGATTCCCTCGGTCGAGGAACTGTCGCGCAGCGCCGAGAAGCGCATGGCCGCCTTTGCCAGCGCCCACCTCAAGGAAGCCGGCATCGTCACCCGGGTGCTGGTGGGCCGGCCGGCGGAGGAAGTGGTGCGCTACGCCAGGGAGAAGAACGCGGGCCTCATCATCATGACGACGCATGGCTACAGCGGTGTCAAGCACGTGCTTCTCGGCAGCACGACCGAGGCGGTCCTGCGCCACGCCACCTGCCCGGTACTGTCGATCCGCAACGCCTGAGCCCGCGCCCCGCGTGATGGCTGCCGTTCCCGGCGTCGCGCTGTCATGCGCATCCTGACCGTCTGCGCCGAATATGCCCCGCTGGCCAAGGTCGGCGGCCTCGGCGACGTCACCGCCGGTCTCTGCACCTGGCTCGCTCGCCGCGGGCACGAGGTGCTGGTGGTGATGCCCTGTTACGGCGACATGCGGGCGCGTGGCCTCGGCATCGAGGCACATGCCGCGCTCGGCCCGCGACCGGTGCCCGGCAATGCGGCCGCGACCTATGCGGTGCACCGGCTGGCAGGGCAATCCGGTGGCGGCCCGGTGCCGGAGATCTTCGTGGTGGACGCACCCGCGCTGTTCGGTGGCGGCGTCTATGCCAGCGGCGCGGCCGAAGCCCTGCGCTTCATGCTGCTGTCGCGCGCGGCGCTGGAATTCGCCGGCATCGCCGGCTTCCGGCCGGACATCGTCCACTGCCACGACTGGCACGCGGCGCCGGCGGTGGTGATGCTCAAGGGGCCGTTCCGGGCCGAGCGCGCCTTCCGCCAGGCCTACGCGGCGCTGACCATCCACAACATCGGTTACCAGGGCGTGTATCCCGCCGGCGTGCTCGATCGCGCCGGCGAGGCCTCGCTGCGGCCGATGCTCATGGCGGAAGATCCGGTACAGGACGACATCAACTTCCTCAGGGCCGGCATCGCCCACGCGGATGTTCTCACCACCGTCAGCCCGACCCATGCCCGCGAGATCCAGACCGAGGAGTACGGCAAGGGCCTCGACACGCTGCTGCGCCAGCGGCGACACCGGCTGGCGGGCATCCTCAACGGCGTGGACTACGCGCACTGGGACCCGGCCAGCGATCCGCTGCTGCCGGCGCATTACTCCGCCACGGCGCTCGCGGGGAAGGACCGCTGCCGCGCCGCGCTGGCGGCGGAGCTGGGCCTGCAGGCGGGGCAGGGCGTGCCGATCGTCGGCATGGTGTCGCGCCTCGCGCAACAGAAGGGCATCGACATCCTCATCCATGCGCTGCCGGCACTGCTCGCCGAGCGGCGCTTCTGCTGCGCGATCCTCGGCAGCGGCGAGCCCGGTTACGTCACCGCGCTGCGTGAGCTCGCCGCACGGTATCCGGGTCGCGTGGCGTTCGTCGAGGCGCAGGACGAAGGTCTCGCGCACCGCGTCTACGCCGGCAGTGATCTGTTCCTCGTGCCCTCGCTCTACGAGCCCTGCGGCCTCACGCAGATGTATGCCATGCGCTATGGCGCCGTGCCGGTGGTGCGCCGCACCGGCGGTCTGGCCGACACGGTGAGCCACTTCGATCCAGCCACCGGCCAGGGCACCGGCAGCGTGTTCCTCGATGCCGATGTCGGTGGCCTCGGCTGGGGCCTGCGTGCCGCACTGGACTGGCATGCGGTGCCGGCCCATTGGGCCCGCGTCGTCGCCAATGGCATGGCCGGCGACTGGTCCTGGGAGCACCAGGGCCCGCACTATGAAGCGCTGTTCACGCGGCTGGTGAATGGCGGCGCGACGGCGCCGCGCTCCTAGGCCCGGCCGGAGAGTACCGCGAGACGCCGGCAGCGATCCGCCAGGCCGGCGTCGAGCTGGCCCCAGTCGAAGCGCCAGCCCCAGTTGCCGCTGGGCGTGCCGGGGCGGTTCATGCGCGCCTCGCTGCCGAGGGCGAGGAGATCCTGCATCGGCAGTACGGCCAGGCTGGCGGCCGAGGCATAGGCGGCGCGGATCAGCGCGCCCGGCATGTCACCCGGTGTGCTCGCCAGGCAGGCGTCGACGCGCGCCCGCGTGCCCGCATCGAGGCTGGCATACCAGCCCATGGTGGTGTCGTTGTCGTGCGTGCCGGTGTAGGCGACCGCATTGGCGACGTGGTTGGCCGGCAGGTAGGGATTCTGTGGCGAGCCGTCGAAGGCGAACTGCAGCACCAGCATGCGCGGCAGCTCGAACCGGTCGCGCAGCGCGCGCACCGCCGGCGTGATGCTGCCGAGGTCCTCCGCCACCAGTGCGCCGATGCCGGTCTGTGCCGCGAGCGTCTCCAGCAGTTCGCCGCCGGGGGCGGGATGCCAGCGCCCGTCGCGTGCGGTGGCCGCGCCGGCGGGCACCTCCCAGTACGACTCCAGCGCGCGGAAGTGGTCGATGCGCAGCAGGTCGAAGCGGTGCAGCTGGCCGCGGATGCGGTCCACCCACCAGCGGAAGCCCTCGGCGCGCATGGCATCCCAGTCGTAGAGCGGATTGCCCCAGAGCTGGCCGTCGGCGTTGAAGTAGTCCGGCGGCACGCCGGCCACCGCCTCGGGCCGGCCGGCGGCATCCACGCGGAACAGCTTGCGATGCCACCACAGCTCGACGCTGTCGAGATCGAGGTAGAACGGCAGGTCGCCGAACAGCAGGACACCCCGCGATCGGGCGTATTCGCGCAGCGCCTGCCACTGCAGCTCGAACAGGTACTGCTCGAAGGCGATGCCGCGCAGGCTGTCGCGGCCCTGGGCCAGGGTCGTGGTCATCGTCGACGGGTCGCGCTCGCGCACCGCCTCCGGCCACTCCCACCAGGGCCGCCCGCCGGCATTGCGGCGGTGGTGTTCGAACAGCGAGTAGGGCAGCAGCCAGCCGCGCTGCTGCTGGACGAACCGGTCGAAGGCAGCCCGTTCCGCGGAGCTGGCGTGGCCGCGGAATCCCTCGTAGCAGGCGCGCAGCCGGGTCTGCGCATCGGCGTCCACCAGCGATTCCGGCAGCCAGCCGCGGCTGACCAGATCGACGGGGTCGATGAGATCGGTGCTGCCCGCGTGCGCCGACTTCATCTGGTAGGGCGACAGGCTCTGGTCCACCGGACCGAGCGGCAGGGTCTGCCAGACGCTGAACCCGCATTCGGCCAGCAGGTCGACGAAGCGCTGAGCATCGGCACCGATGACGCCCCGCGGTCCCGGGCCCGGCAACGAGGTCGGATGGAGCAGGATACCGGCGCGGCGCCGGTCGAGCAGCAGGCTCATGCCGTGGTCGGGATCAGCCGCTGCCCGCGGCATCGGCGGCCGCTGGCGCCTCGGCGCTGCGACGGCTCGCGTCGGCGGCCGCCAGCATTTCCGGCGTCACCAGCACCACGCCGCCCTCGGTGACATGGAACCGGGCCGCGTCGGCCGCCGGGTCCTCGCCGATGTGCATGCCGTCGGGCACCACGCAGCCCTCGTCGAGGATCGCCCGGCTGATGTGGCAGCCGCGGCCGATGCGCACGTTGGGCAGCAGCACCGAGCGGAAGACCACGGAGCGCTCGTGGACATGCGTGTTGACGAACAGCATCGACTCGCGCACGGTCGCCCCGGAGATGATGCAGCCGCCGGACACCATGGAGTTGATGGCCTCGCCGCGCCGGCCGTCGTCGTCGAGCACGAACTTCGCGCCCGGCACATGTTCCTGGTAGGTCCAGATGGGCCAGTCCTCGTCGTAGAGGTTGAGCTCCGGGGTGACGTACACCAGCTCCATGTTGGCCTCGTAGAAGGCATCCACGGTGCCGACGTCGCGCCAGTAGGCCTGGGCGGCGGTCTTCACGTCCTCGAACGGATAGGCATAGACACGCGCCTTGCCGATGCTGCCCGGGATGATGTTCTTGCCGAAATCGTGGGCGGAGGTGGCGTCCGCGGCATCGGCGCGCAGGCACTTCTGCAGGAACTCGCGGCTGAAGACGTAGATGCCCATGGAGGCCAGCGCCACGTCCTGGCGGCCGGGCATGGGCTCGGGCCGGGCCGGTTTCTCGCTGAAGCGGATGATCCGCTGCACCTCGTTGACGGTCATCACGCCGAACTGCGTGGCCTGGTCCAGCGGCACCTGCACCACGCCCACGGTGATGTCGGCGCCCTTCTCGACGTGGAAGGCGATCATCGGCCCGTAGTCCATCTTGTAGACGTGGTCGCCGGCCAGCACCAGCACCTGATCGGGGTGGTAGGCCTCGATGATGTCGAGGTTCTGGTAGAGCGAATCCGCGGTGCCGCGGTACCAGCTCTCGCCGATCTGCTGCTGGGCCGGCACCAGCTGCACGAACTCGCCGAGCTCGCCGCGCAGGTAGCCCCAGCCGCGCTGGATGTGCTGGATCAGCGCGTGGGCCTTGTATTGCGTCAGCACCAGGATCTGCCGGATGCCGGAGTTCACGCAATTCGACAGGGTGAAATCGATGATCCGGTACTTGCCCGCGAACGGCAGTGCCGGCTTGGCGCGATTGCGGGTCAGGTGGCGCAGGCGCTCGCCGCGGCCACCGGCCATGACGATCGCCATGGTGCTCTTGGTCAGCTGGCTGACGAAGCGTCCGGACTTCCTGGGCTTCAAGCGCTGGCCTCCGGGCTTCTTCGTACCCAGCCGTGCTGCTGGCAGTATACCGCGTCACCTGTGGCCGGCCACCTCGACTGAAATATGTCAGGCACCTTTTCCGGCAAATGGGGCACCATGGGCGCGTGGCGGAGGCATCACGAGGGGAGGATGCGGTGACGGGGCATGGCATTGCCGGAGAGCATGAGCTCGGCCGCCTGGTTGCTGCGCGCCATCATGACCCGTTTGCCATGCTGGGGCGCCACCCGCTGGCGGACGGGCGGATCGTGGTGCGCGTGCTGTCCCCGGCGACGGTCGAGGTCAGCCTGCCGGAGACCGGCGTGGTCCTGGAGCGCGTGGGCGACAGCGACCTGTTCGAGTTCCGCGGCCCCGCGGGGGCGCTGCCGCAGCGCTACCGGGTACGGCGCCGCAACGCGCAGGGGCAGGTGCTCGAGGCCGTGGATCCCTACTGCTTCCCGCCGCTGCTGGCGGAGGCCGATATCGCCGCCTTCGGCGACGGCAGCCACTGGCACGCCTGGTGGCTGCTCGGCGCCCACCTGGTCGTCGCCGATGGCATCGACGGCGTGCGCTTTGCTGTCTGGGCGCCCGATGCGGAGCGGGTCAGCGTGGTCGGCGACTTCAACGGCTGGGACGGCCGCTGTCACCCGATGCGCTGCCGCGGCAGTTCGGGCGTCTGGGAACTGTTCATCCCCGGGCTGGGCGCCGGCGCCAACTACAAGTTCGAGTTGCGCAACCGCTGGAGCGGGGAGCTGCTGCTGAAGGGCGATCCCTACGCGAGGCTGACCGAGCTGCGGCCGGCGACCGCCTCGGTGACCGCCGCGGCCTCGGGCTACCAGTGGGGCGATGCCGCGTGGATCGCCGGTCGCGAGGCCGGCGACTGGCTGCACGCGCCGCTGTCGGTGTACGAGGTGCATCTCGGCTCCTGGCGCCGGCGCGCGGATGGCGGCTTCCTCAACTATCGGGACATCGCCGCGCAGCTGGTGCCGCAGGTGGTGGAGCTGGGCTTCACCCATGTGGAGTTCCTGCCGGTCACCGAGCACCCGCTGGATGATTCCTGGGGCTACCAGCCCTCCGGCTACTTCGCGCCCACCCGGCGTTTCGGCGATCCGGATGACTTCCGCTATCTGGTGGACCAGCTGCACCAGGCCGGCATCGGCGTGATCCTCGACTGGGTGCCGGGGCATTTCCCCAGGGATGCCCACGGCCTGGCCCGCTTCGACGGCAGCGCGCTCTACGAGTACCCGGACCCGCGCAAGGGCGAGCACGCGGAGTGGGGCACGCTGGTGTTCAACTACGACCGCAACGAGGTGCGCAGTTTCCTGCTGTCGAGCGCCATCTACTGGCTGAAGGAATTCCACTGCGACGGCCTGCGCGTGGACGCCGTGGCCTCGATGCTCTACCTGGATTACTCGCGCGGCCCCGGCGAGTGGGTGCCCAACGCGGCGGGAGGCAACGGCAACCTGGAGGCGGCGGCCTTCATCCGGCGCCTGAACCAGCTGACCCATGCCGAGGTGCCCGGCAGCATCGTCATCGCCGAGGAGTCCACGGCCTGGCCCGGGGTCTCGCGCCCCACCGACCACGGTGGCCTCGGCTTCTCGATGAAGTGGAACATGGGCTGGATGCACGACACGCTCGAGTACCTGGCCCACGATCCGGTGCACCGGCGCTTCCACCATGACCTGCTGAGCTTCGGACCGATCTACGCCTTCACCGAGAACTTCGTGCTGCCCCTCTCGCATGACGAGGTCGTGCACGGCAAGCGCTCGCTGCTCGGGCGCATGCCGGGCGATGACTGGCAGCGCTTCGCCAACCTGCGCCTGCTGTACACGTTCCAGTGGACCTATCCGGGGAAGAAGCTGCTGTTCATGGGTGGCGAGCTGGCCCAGCCCGGGGAATGGGACCATCGCGGCGAACTGCCCTGGCATCTGCTGCAGGAACCGGCCCATGGTGGCGTGCGCCGCCTGGTCGCCGATCTCAACCGGCTCTACCGCGGTCAGCGTCCGCTGCACCGCTTCGATTTCGAGGGGCGTGGCTTCCAGTGGCTGCGCTGGGACGATGCCGACAACTCGGTGCTGGCCTTCATGCGGCGCGATGAGTCCGGCGAGGCCATCGTGCTGCTGAACTTCACCCCGGTGCCGCGCCCTGGTTACCGCATCGGCGTGCCCCGGCCCGGCGAGTATCGCGAGGTGTTCAATTCGGATTCCCGCTTCTACGGCGGCAGCGACCTCGGCAACCCCGGACCGCTGCACACCGAGCCGGTGCCCTGGATGGACCAGTTCCAGTCGCTGCGGGTGACGCTGCCCCCGCTGGCAGGAATCATCCTGCTGCATGGGCCGGGCTGATCAGTCCGGCCAGGCCTCCAGCACCACCACCGTACGAGCCGGTACCGTGTAGCCTGGCCCGGGCAGCGGTTGCTGCTGCTCGGGCGGGGCGATGTCACGGGGTGGCGGCAGCGAGGTATCCAGCGCCAGGCGCCAGCCACGGCCGGCAATGACCGGCAGCAGCGCCGAGCGCGGCTCGGGTCCCATGTTGAGGAGCGCGTGCAGCACGGGTTCGCCTGCTTCCTGGCCGGAGAGCGTGAAGGACAGCCGGCGGGCCTGCGGGTCCGACCAGTCGGCTGGCCCCCCGGAAAAATCCTGCCAGCGTATATCGGGCAGGCCGTCACGCCCGCTGCCGGGCTGTCCGGTCAGGAACCGGGGCCGGCGCAGCGAGCGGTGGCGGCGGCGCAGGCGGATGAGCTCGCGCGCGAAGCGCAGGAAGCCGGCGTTGCGCTCCACCAGCGACCAGTCGAGCCAGGAAATGTCGTTGTCCTGGCAGTAGGCATTGTTGTTGCCACGCTGCGTGCGCAGCACCTCGTCGCCGGCCAGCAGCATCGGCGGACCCTGCGAGAGCATGAGGATCGCCAGGTGGTTGCGCGCCAGGCGCTGGCGCAGCTCGCGCACGACCGGGTCGTCGGTCGGACCTTCCACGCCGCAGTTCCAGCTGGCGTTCTCCGCCATGCCGTCGCGGTTGTCCTCGCCATTTGCCTGGTTGTGGCGCTGCCCGTAGCTCACCAGGTCGTTGAGGGTGAAGCCGTCGTGGCAGGTGATGAAATTGATGCTGTTGATGGGCAGCCGGCCGCTGGGGGCGTAGAGGTCGCTGCTGCCGGCGATGCGCGAGGCGACCTCGCCGACCAGGCCGGGGTCGCCGCGCACGAAGCGGCGCACCGAGTCGCGGTAGCGGCCATTCCATTCCGCCCAGCGATAGCCGGGGAAGGCGCCCACCTGGTAGAGGCCGGCGGCGTCCCAGGCCTCGGCGATCAGCCGGGTGTGGACCAGGGCCTCGGAGAACTCGATGTTCCAGAGCACGGGCGCGTGGTACATCGGCTTGCCGTCCTCGCCGCGGGCCATGACGCTCGCAAGGTCGAAGCGGAAGCCATCCACGTGCATCTCCCGCACCCAGTATTCCAGGCACTGCACGATGTAGTTGGCCACCAGCGGATGGTTGCAGTTGAGGGTGTTGCCGGTGCCGGTGTAGTCCAGGTAGCGCCGCCGGTCGGCCGGGTCGAGGTGGTAGAAGCTCTCGTTGGCGATGCCCTTGAAGCTGATCACCGGTCCGTCGGCGCCGCCTTCGGCGGTGTGGTTGAAAACCACGTCGAGGATCACGCCGATGCCGGCGCGATGCAGCGCCTTGACCATGTCGCGGAATTCGCGCCTGCCGTCCGGTCCGGCGCAATAGGGCGGGTGGGGCGCGAAGTAGCCGTAGGGGCTGTATCCCCAGTAGTTGCCGAGTCCCAGTGCCGCGGTTCGCTCCGGCACGTCCTGGACGTCGAAGGCCATGACCGGCATGAGCTCCACGTCGGTGATGCCGAGGCTCTGCAGGTAGGGGATCTTCTCGATGAGGCCCGCGAAGCTGCCCGGCGCCGCCACGCGCGAGGAGCCATGGCGCGTGAAGCCGCCGACGTGCAGCTCGTAGATGATGCTGTCCTCGGGCCGGTGGTTCAGCGGCTGGTCGCCCTCCCAGTCGTAGGCCTCGTCGTCGACCACGCAGGCGCGCAGCCCGGTGCCGGGCTCGGGCAGCGTCGCCGCCAGCTCGCGGTTCCAGAGCCCGGTGCCGACGGCGCGCGCCCAGGGATCGAGCAGGTCGCGGCGCGGGTCGAAGCGCAGGCCGGTGCGCGCGGTGTCGCCCGGGCCATCCGCGCGCCAGCTGTACCAGAGCCCCTCGCGGGCGCCTTCCACCAGCACGTGCCAGAAGAAGAAGGTGCGGTTGTTGACGGGGTCGAGGTCGATGACCTGCAGCGGGTTGCGATCCGCGGCGCCCTCGTAGAGCACCAGCGTCACGGCAGTGGCATGGCGGCTGAAGATGGCAAAGTTGACGCCGGCAGGTACGACCCTGGCGCCGGAGGGGAAGGGTTCTCCCTGCAACAGCCGGTAGGGTCCCGCCGACATGTCAGCTGGCCCGGCTCACAGCCAGCGCATCAGGCCGGTTTCGCAGGGGTTCAGCAGGCTGTCGTGACGTGGCATGGCGCGGATCTCCAGGCGCTGGGCGCCACACCAGGGCGGCTTCAGTTCCAGCCGGTAGACGACCTCGCCGTTGCCTTCCGCGGTGGCGGTGAAGGGCGCGACGAACACCGTCTCCTCGCCGATGTGGCGTACGCCGTCGGTGGCGCGCCCGTGGGCCGAATAGCGCTTCTCCGGCACCGTCAGGTCCGAGCACAGCTCGCGGTGCAGGACGCATTCCACGCGCACGTCGCCGGGTGACAGGCCGTTGAGCTGCACGGCGACCTCCAGCATCGTGCTGTCCTCGAAGGAGACGCGCTCGGGCAGGGGTCTGGCGAGCCGCAGGGATACGCCATTCCAGGCGGCGGCCACGCGCGTCTTCCATTGCGCCAGCTCGCGCGCCGCAGCCGAGTCGTTGGCGGCGATGGCGCGGCCATGTGCGGCAGCCGGGGCATAGAAAGTGCAGGCGTAGTCGTGGAGCAGCCTGCTGCTGTTGAAGCGCGGCAGGATCGAGGCCATGGAGCGCTTGCAGACCTGCACCCATCCCGGCGCGTAGCCGAGGCGTTCGTCACGCTGGTAGTACAGCGGTATGACATCGTCCTGCAGGATCTCGTAGAGCGTGCGCGCATCCTGCCGGTCGCGCTCGCCATCGTTGCCGCTGTTGTGCGCCGGCGGGATGGCCCAGCCGTTCCTGCCGTCGTAGCCCTCGGCCCACCAGCCGTCGAGCACGCTCAGGTTGACGGTGCCGTTGATGGCGGCCTTCATGCCGGAAGTACCGCTCGCCTCCATCGGGTAGATGGGATTGTTGAGCCAGATGTCCACGCCCGCGGTCAGCACGCCCGCGAGGTCGATGTCGTAACCCTCCACCAGCAGTACCTTGCCGAAGAACTCCGGCATGTTGGCCACGCGATGCACTTCCTGCATCAGGTGCTGGCCCGGTTCGTCGGCCGGGTGCGCCTTGCCGGCGAAGATGAACACCACCGGGCGCACGTCGTTGTCGACGATCTGCCGCAGCCAGCCGAGGTCGTTGAACAGCAGGGTGGCGCGCTTGTAGGTGGCGAAGCGGCGGCCGAAGCCGATGGTCAGCACGTTGGCGTCATCGGGATCGATGTACTTCATCAGCCGGTGGATATGCGCGCTGCTGCAGTGGTTGCGGGCATGCTGGCGTTCGATGCGCCGGCGCAGCGCATTGAGCATTTCGCTCTTCACCTGCTGCTTGACGTACCAGAAGCGTCCGTCCGGTATCTCCAGGATGCGCTCCATGAGCCGGTTGTCCATCAGCTCGAAGCGCCAGGAGGCGCCCACATGCTGGTCGAGGAGCTCGGCCCATTCCTCGCGCATGAAGGTGGAGACGTGCACGCCATTGGTGACGTAGCCCACCGGATTCTCGCGTGGCGGGATGTCGGGCCAGGCACTGGCGAGGATCTCCGATGACACACCGCCGTGGATCTTGCTGACGCCATTGATCGAGCGGGCGCCGTTGACCGCGAGCCGCGTCATGTTGAACAGCGGCTGCTCGCCGTTGCCGTGCCGGCCGAGGCGCAGGAAATCCTCGTCGCCGATGCCGAGCTCGCGGATGTGATCGCGGAAATGCGCCAGCACCATGTCCTGCGGGAAGACGTCGTGGCCGGCGGCCACGGGCGTATGGGTGGTGAACACGGTACAGGCAGCCACCGTCTCCATGGCGGCGGCGAAGGGCAGCCCGCGCCGGGTCAGCTCGCAGGCGCGCTCCACCACCAGGAATGCCGGGTGGCCCTCGTTGAGGTGCCAGACCGTGGGGGCGAGGCCGGCCGCGCGCAGCGCACGCACCCCGCCCACGCCCAGCACCAGTTCCTGCTGGATGCGCATGGCCTGGCCGCCACCGTAGAGCACCTGGGTGATCCGCTGGTCCTCGGCCGAGTTGCCGGGGACGTCGGTGTCGAGCAGCAGCACCGGCACGCGTCCGACCTCCGCACGCCATACCTTGATGGCAACCATGCGGCCGGGGAACTGCACCTGGACGACGATCTCCTGGCCATCGGCGCCGCGCGCCGGCACCACCGGCATGTCCTCGGCCGGCGTGTGGCGGTACTCGGCCAGCTGGCGGCCGGACTCGTCGATGCGCTGGGTGAAGTAGCCCTGGCGGTAGAGCAGGCCGACGGCGACGAAGTGCAGGCGCATGTCGCTTGCCGTCTTGCAGTAGTCGCCGGCGAGGATGCCGAGGCCGCCGGAGTACAGCGGCACGCTGTCGTGGAAGCCGAACTCCGCGCAGAAGTAGGCGACGAGGTCATCCTCGCGCAGTCCTGCCGGCGTGTAGCTGGCCAGGCCCTGCTCACGGTAGGCGTCGAACTCGGCCAGCACGCGCCGGTAGGAAGCGAGGAAGGTCTCGTTGTCGGCGGCCATGGCCAGCACGGCATGGTCGACGCAGCGCAGGAATACCTTGGGATTGCGGCCGACGAGCCACCACAGGTCGCGGTCCAGCATCGAGAACAGCTGGCGGGTCGGGCGATGCCAGCTGAACCAGAAGTTGGCTGCAAGGTCGGTGAGGCGCCCGAGCTTTGCGGGCAGCCGTGCGCTGACCTGCAGGGGGAAATTTGTTGCGGTCATGATGCTCTGGAGGATCAGGCGTGAGGGTTGGCGACAACGCGGGACAGGGCGAATTGTCTTACGGATCGCCCGTCGCCGGCAATGCGCGCCGGCGGCCGCCGCCGGGGCATCGTTTATACTCGCGGTTCGCAACCCACTGAAAGCAGGCGAGCGGAGGCACGCATGGTCACCTACATCGTCACGGTCTGGGCCAAGCCCGGGCATGAGCAGGAAGTCACCCGCTTCTACCAGGAGCTCGAGCCGTCGATGCGCGCCGCCGCCGGCTATCACGGCCGCCAGATCCTGCGGGCACGCACCGGCACCATGGCCGCTGCTGTGCGCAAGCGGATCACGCCCGAGGAGGCCGCGCGCATGCCGGAGCGTCCGCCGCCGGGCACGCAGTTCATCCTCATCGAGAAGTGGGACAGCGTCGACGCCCGCATGGATTTCTCGCGTGGCGTGGCCGCGAGCCGCAGCAAGGAACTCTTCCCGCACATCCTTCCCGAGCACAGCCACGAGTTCTACGAAGACGTCACGCCGGCCTGAGCGGCATCCATGCTGCGAGGCCTGCTGCGACGCTACCGCTGGCCGCTGGCCGCGGCCGTGGTGCTGGCGCTCTACGCGCTGGCGGGCTTCTTCCTGGCGCCCTGGCTGCTCGGCCGGCAGGTCGTCGAGCAGGCCCGCGTGCAGCTCGGGCGTGAGGCGCAGGTCGGCGAGATCCGCGTCAATCCGTTCGCGCTGTCGCTGCAGGTGCGGGACTTCCGCCTCGAGGACCGTGACGGCAGCCTGCTTGCCAGCCTCGGCGAGCTGCGCCTGAATCTCGAGGCGGAGAGCCTGTTCCGGCGCGCCTGGACATTCAGCGAGTTTTCCCTGGTGGCGCCGTACCTGAACCTGGTACGCGACCGTGCGGGCGGGCTGAACCTGCAGCGGCTGCTGCCGCCGGCATCGCCAGCGGCGCCTGCCACCGAGCCAGCCGGGCTGCCGCGGCTCATTGTGCGCCAGCTGCGCGTGGCCGATGGTGTCATCGATGTCACCGACCAGGTGCCGACCACCGCATTCCACACCCGCGTCGGGCCTTTCAGCGTGGCGATCGAGGCGCTGAGCACGCTGCCCGAGGCGAGCGGCCGCGAAGACATCGAGGTGCTGCTGGAGTCCGGCACCCGCCTGGGGCTGGCCGGTGACTTCAGCGTCAATCCGCTGCGTGCCGCCGGGCGCCTCACCCTGCATGGGCCGATGCTGGGATCGGCATCGCGCTATCTCAGGGACCGGCTGCATTTCTCCGTGGTTGCCGGCGTCACCGACTTGTCCTCCCGCTTCCTGCTCACGGCCCGGCCGCAGGGCGGGATCGAGGCGGCGCTCGACGAGCTGGCGCTGTCGGTCAGCGGCGTGCGGCTGACGGCGCCCGGCGCGCCCGACTTCCTCGGCTGGTCGCGCCTGCAGGTGACCGGCGGCAGCCTGCGCTGGCCCGCCAACGAGGCCAGTGCGCAATCGGTGGCTGTCGAGGGCCTGCGTTTGCGGGTACGCCGGGACAAGAGCGGTGACCTCGACCTGCTGCAGTTGCTGGCGCCGCGCGCTGACAGCGGTGCGGCAGAGATGGAGCCCGATACGGCGCCGGCATCAGCGCCGGCCACGCCAGCGCCGAAGCTGCAGGTTGGCGAACTGGCCATCCACGACCTGACGCTGGACCTGGTCGATGCCATGCCATCCACGCCCGCCGCCCTGTCGGTGACGGACCTGGACCTGACCCTGCGCGATGTCAGCAATGCGGCGGGTGCGCGTTTTCCGCTGGAGGCCTCGCTGGTGCTCGGTGGCGGCGGCAGTCTGGGCCTGAAGGGCAGCGTGGGCCTGCTGCCCTCGCTGATCCTCGACGCCGACCTGAAGGCCGATGGCATCCGGCTCGCGCAGGCACAGCCCTACCTGTCGGACATTGCCCACGTGCAGGTACGGGGCGGTGCGCTCGCCATCGACGGCCACATTGCCTCGGGCACGGAGGAGGTACTGGCGTTCGACGGCGACCTGCGCATCTCGGATCTCGACACCCGCGACACGCTGGAGAACCAGCGGCTGCTGGCCTGGCAGGACCTGCGTCTCGACGACCTCGAGTGGCGCCTCGGCGGCAACAGCGCGCGCATCGCACGCGTGCGCCTGCTGCGACCCTTCGCGCGCGTCTTCATCAACCGGGACCAGACCACCAACATCGGTGACCTGCCGGTCACGGCGCCCGCGGCCGTTTCCCCAGGTGCATCAGCGCCGGCTGCAGCAGGGACGAAGCCGCGGCCTTTCCGTGCGCACGTTGGACGGATCACCATCGACAGGGGCGAGGTGGATTTCACCGACCTCAGCCTGCCGCTGCCATTCGCGGCGCGGGTGCAGGACCTGCAGGGCGAGTTCACCACCATCGACACGGTGAGCAGCGCGCCATCTAGGATCGCGCTGGAGGGCCGGGTGGATCCCTACGGGCTGGCCCGGGTCAACGGCCAGCTGCGGGTGAGCGCGCCGACGGAAATGGCGGATGTCGGCGTGCTCTTCCGCAACATCGAGATGGCACCGCTGTCGCCGTACACGGTGAAGTTCGCCGGCCGCAAGATCGCCGGCGGCAAGATCGACCTCGACCTGCGCTACCGGCTCGACCAGCGGCGCATGGTCGGCAGCAACCGCATCGTCATCGACGAACTGGAACTGGGCGAAAAGGTGCCCAACCCCGATGCGATGGACCTGCCGCTCGGCCTGGCGGTGGCGCTGCTCAAGGATGCCAACGGCCGCATCGACCTCGACATGCCGGTGGAGGGCAGCCTCGACGACCCGCAATTCCGCATCGGCGGCGTGCTGTGGAAGGCCTTCGTCAACCTGGTTACCCGGGTGGTCAGTGCACCCTTCCGCCTGCTCGGCAACCTGCTGGGCATCGACTCCGAAGACCTCGGCCGCATCGATTTCACGCCGGGACGCGCCGATCTCCTGCCACCGGAGAAGGAGAAGCTGGCGCATATCGCCGAGGCGCTGGCGAAGCGCCCGCAACTGGAAGTGGAGGTGCCCGCCGTGGTGGCCACCGATGCCGACAGCACGGCACTGCGTACGGCGCTGCTCGACCAGCGGATCGCGCAGGCGCTGGCGGAGGCCGGTGCGCCGGCCTCCGGGCGCAAGCTCGAACAGCGCAGGCGGCAGGTGGTGGAGGCGCTCTACACCGGGCGCTTTCCCGACCGGCGACTGGCCGACGAGCAGGCCCGGTACACGGCACCGCCGCCGGGTGATCCACAGGGCAGACCGCGCCTGGACGAACTCGCCTACGTCGACGCGCTGCGCGCGGAGCTGGCCGCGGTGGAAAGTGTCGCTGACGCGGACCTGGCGGCGCTCGGTGATGCTCGGGCAGCCGCGGTCAGCACCGAGCTGACCGCTGTGCTGCAGGTCCCCGCGGCGCGCGTGCGGCTGTCGGGGCGCAAGGACGTGGCGCTGCGGGATGGCCAGTGGGTACCGGCCGAGATGGCGGTCTCCGGGGCTGGCAACTGATGCCGGGGCAGCCCGGCGGACGGGAATGAAAAATCGGCCAGGCAGCCCGCGATCACGGGCTGCCTGGCCGATGGCTGTCCGGCCGTTCCCGGCTGTGCCGGGAACCTGAACTTACCAGGAGCGTCCGCGGCCGCCGCGGTCACCACCGCCGCCGCCACGCGGGCCGCCGAAGCCGCCGCCACCGCCGCCGCGCGGTCCGCCGAAGCCGCCGCCACCACCGCCACGGGGACGGTCCTCACGCGGGCGGGCGACATTCACCTTCAGCGAACGGTCCTGGAAGGACTGGCCGTTGAACTGGCTGATGGCCTTCTGCGCATCGTCATCGCTGGCCATCTCGACAAAGGCAAAGCCCTTGGAGCGGCCCGTGTCGCGGTCCTTGATGACCGACACCGACTTCACGTTGCCAGCCTGCGAAAACAGCTGGCGCAGGTCGTCCTCCGTCGTCGAATACGACAGATTCCCAACATACAACTTGGATTCCATCTCTGCTCCTGGTCACTCAGATCTAACAAATGGCTCGTATACGACGGAGTTGCCGCAGGCTTCGATCAGTTCTGTTAGGAGCCGATTGGCGCTGTGTCGCTCTGTCTATTGGCCGGTCTGTCAGGGATGCCGTACCCGTGCCCTGATGTTCTCTGGCCTCGTTGGCGGCTGGCCTTTGCATTGCGCGGTCCGTATCCCCACAGGCGGATTTACATCCCCCCATGAGGCAGTCTACATGCGGCCGGGTCAATGCACCATCCCTCGGACAGGGGCGCCGGGCCGGGGCAGGAATGCCGCCCCGGCCGCAGCAGGCCGGGGGTGCCGGGGGTGGCGCCTAGTACATGACCACCGGCGGTGCGTTCGCTGCCGACCAGGCCTCGTAGGGGACGAACTTCCGGGACAGAAGATCCCAGAACAGCTGGTCCTCGAGCCAGCGCCGGCGCATGTGGGCCTGGGCCTGCAGCTCGGCCGGTCCCCAGGGCTCCAGGCGGCGCTTGCGGACCAGGTCGAAGTACCGTTCCATGCCGGTCCGGAATACATCGGCGACAAAGTCGAAGTTCTTCTCGTCGACCTCGACATTGGTGCCGAAGATGCTGGCCCCGGTACAGGTCGAGGGACGGTGCCACTTCCAGGCACCCTCGTTCGGCTTGCCGCAGCCGCCCACGACGTACTTTGCGGGGTCGATGCCGTGGCGCCGGAACACGGCGTCGCGCTCGCCCCGGAACCAGGCGAGGTCGGCCGGGTCCTGGGCTGCCTGCATCATGTCCAGGGTGCCGCCGAGGGTGCCGGTGCCGTCCTCGGCCACCTGCACCACGAAGGTGGCATGCAGCATGCCGGCCCTGGGTGTCTTCGGGTGCAGCGCGATCTCGAAGAAGCGGTTCCAGCGCAGGCCCCTGACGAAGGGTGGCTCCTCCACCCGGGTGATGGCGGTCATCACCGCGGCCTTTTCCAGCACCGGCCCGCGTGCCACCCGGATCTCGTAGCGCGCGTTGCCGGGGTCGACCACCGTCTCCACGAGAGTGGCGCTGCCGTTGAGCGCCGCGACTTCCCCGAAGAACTCCTTCTCGACGTCGATCATGAACTGCTGCATCTTCCGCGCCGCGACCTGTTGCGCGGCGGTGAGCCGCTCGAGGTCGTCGCCGGGTGTTGCGGCCTGCGATGTGCAGGCAAGCAAGATGCCGGCGAGCAGAGTGACAGCACGCAGATATCGGACAGGTTCAGCAGGCAGTGACCGATTTGCGGAGAAAATTTTCATTCGGCAGGCCTTTATGTAAAGGATGTCTTGCTGGTGCGCGACAGTCATGGTACCTGTCCAGCTGTACGCGTGCGCATCACACGCAGCATCAGGGCCAACATTGGTGGCTGCAGGCGGACGCGTAGAAGCCAAAGACTCGCAAATCAACAACACTCAATCCGAGGGGGACAACGATGTCGTTCAAATCCGCACGCCGGCACCTGTTTGCCGTGGCTGCTCTCGCATTGCTTGGCGGTACGGCCCAGGCCGCCACCACCTACCAGCTGACGTCCATGACCTTCAAGACTTCGAGCGCACCGGGCACCTATACCTTCGGCAGTGGCCCGCTCGCCGCATCGGCCTGCCTCACCTGCGGAAGCTCTACCGCGATCGATGACGGCATGGGCAACCTGACGGTGAATACGGTCTCCTACAAGCTCGCGAACTTCGGTGCGGACATCATCCACACCTTCTCCGGCACGACGACCCTGGGCGCCTCGACGACGCTGATCAAGAACGCGGGTGAAACCTGCGTGGAAGGCACCGCCGGCCCGCCGAGCTCGCCGCACCTGTGCACCTCGACCGACATTCGCGCCTGGACGGGTGACTGGTACAACGGCTTCATGGCGGACGGTGTCACCCCGTCGGCAACGGCCCAGTTCTCGGCCGTCGTCACCGGTTCCAACCTGGCCCTGAGGGTCCGCAAGTCGCGCGACAACCCGGAAAGCCTGGCCTGGCTGGAGATCACCTACAACTACCAGGCGGTGCCGGTTCCGGCCGCGGTGTGGCTGATGGGCGGCGCACTCGGCGCGCTCGGTGTCGCACGCCGTCGCCAGCGCAACAGCTGATACCGGCGGTGGGTGCCCCGGCTTCCGCAAGCGGATAGCCGGCAGCGACCGACCACGAAAAGGCCCTGCCCCGCAGGGCCTTTTCCTTTTCCGGGCCATGCAATACTGCAGCGGTGAGCGTGCCGTCGTCCCCTGGTGAATTCCGTCGCGGCTGGCCCGTGCTGCTGGCCTCGCTGCTCGGCATCGCCTGCGGGGCCTCGCCGCTGCCCTTCAACACGCTCGGCTTCTTCATCGGCCCGCTGCAGCAGGAATTCGGCTGGTCGCTGCGCGACATCAGCCTGGGGCTCACCATCTATGGCGTGCTCGGGGCGCTGCTCGCGCCGCTGTTCGGCAGCCTCGCGGACCGCCATGGCGTGCGACCGGTGGCGCTGGGTTCTCTCGCGGCCTTCGGCCTGGTGTTCGCCGGCTTCGCGCTGGTGCCCCCCTCGCTGGCGGCGTTCTACGGCCTGTGGGTGCTGGTGGGGCTGGTGGGCATCGGTTCGACGCCGGTGACCTGGTCGCGTGCGGTGAACCTCTGGTTCTTCCGACGCCGCGGGCTGGCGCTCGGCAGCACCCTGGTCGGCACCAGCATCGCGGCGATGCTGCTGCCGCCGCTGACCGTCTGGCTCATCGGGCGCTTCGGCTGGCGCCCCGCCTTTCCACTGCTGGCCCTGTTGCCCTTGGGCCTGGCCCTGCCGGTAGGCTTTGCGCTGTTCCGCGAGCCGCGGCCGGACGAGCGTCCGCAGGAACTCTCGGCGGTCGCCCGCGAAGGCAGTCCGCTGCTCGCCGGCCTGACGCTGGCCGAGGCGAGGGCGGGGCGACAGCTGTGGATCCTGCTCGCATCCATCCTGATGATCGCCTTCGCCTACGGTGGCGCCGTGATCCACCTGCCGCGGATGCTCGAGGCGGGCGGCTACACGCCGGCGCGGGCGGCGCCGCTCATGAGCCTGCTCGGCCTCTCGGTGCTGCTGGGGCGCATCGGCAGCGGGCTGCTGCTCGATCGCTTCTGGGCGCCGCTGGTCATGCTGCCGCTGCTGGCGCTGCCGGCGGTGGCCTGTGTCCTGCTGATGGGACAGCCACCCGCCCCCGCCACGGCCGCGCTGGCCGTGGTGCTGCTCGGCCTGTCCTCCGGTGCCGAGACCGACCTCATCGCCTATCTTGCCGGCCGCTACTTCGGCATGGCCCACTACGGGAAGATCTACGGCTTCCTGTACATGGGCTTCGCCCTGGCCACGGCGGCATCGCCCGCTGCCTACGGCTGGGTGCGCGATGCCACCGGCAGCTACGACAGGATGCTGGCCACCGCGGCGGTGCTGTTCGTCGGCGGGGCGCTGCTGTTGCTGGGGCTGGGGCGGTATCCGCCGCATCGAATACCAGCCAGCTGATCACGAAGTTTCCGACATTAAGTTCACTCGAGCGGGCTGAGGCAGGTACTTTCGAGAAATTCAGCCTTTCGGTTGACGACGGGCACCGTCAGGCGTTGCTACAAGATCCCCCAAGACAAACGAATCGAGGGCGGGTTACGCCGGCACCTCGTGCACGAAATTCCAGAGGGGGAAACCAGATGAAGAGCGAAATCGGGCCTCAGGTCACGCTGGCAAGCAACTGGATCAGGAGATGGGGTCTCGCACGGTTGCTGCTGCCCGCAGCACTGGCGAGCCTGCTGTCTTCCCCGGCCGTCGCCATGACAGTCATCTATGCCTGGACACCTGATACCGGGCAGGGCGGCACGGGCACGCTGACCCTCAGCAGCCCGGGTATTTCTGACCCGGCGAATTTTTCTGCCATCGCGGCAAGTTCACTGACTGGAATGACCTACCAGTGGAACAACGGTGCGCTCATCAACCTCGGTTCCATCTTGACGAACAACGCACCGAGCTGGACGGCGTGCAACGGCTACCTGATCACCGGTTTCCAGATCACGGCCAAATCCGTGCCGCCGACCAGTGGCACCTTCAGCCTGATGAACTCGGCCGGTAGTTGCCTTGCCGGGCCTGTCGCTTTGCCGGGCCCCGGCTACAACGCCACGAATTCAGTCATGTATGGCCCTGAAGGCAATTCTGGCCATTGGACCTTCCAGAGCACGGTTGTGCCGGTTCCGGCTGCAGGATGGCTGCTGGCCTCGGCCTGCGCTGCCCTGGCCGGCGCACGACGTCGTCTGAAGTCCTGAACCTGCCCACGGGCCAGGAAGGAGAAAGCCACGCTTGCGTGGCTTTCTTTTTTTGGGGGATTCACCCAATTGGGGGATGCGCATGATGCGTGCCCGGCGCAAAGCTGCATCACCACGCAATGACTTCTTCCGAAGCCGGGAGGCAGGTCTTGCAGGAATGTGACGATACTGGCCGGAGCCGGACCGCATCGGCCGGGGGGGTGGGCCCTGGCGGGCAGCCTGATGCAGGCCTGGCACCGCACTTTTCCGAGCTGCTCCTGTGGCTGTACGGGTTCGCTACCGGGGAAGGGGATCTCCGCGAACTCTGCGTCCGGCTGGCGGTGGCACTCGAGTGCGGCTGGGTTGGGCTGGTGCGGATTTCCGCCGATATCGACGGTGTCAGTGAGATCCTGGGCCTGGGTGCGACGCAGGCCACCGAGTTGCCTGATGCGAGTGGCATCGTCACTGCCTTGCGGTCCAGTTCGGTGGTCGATGGCTTCTTGCAGGGATCACCTGATTGCGTGTCGATTGTGCTCCCGGTGGATGTCACCACGGGCAACCGCCATGACGATTGCCTGCGAGCGGTGGTGGCGCTCCATCGCAAGGTGGATTGCCAGTACATGCTGTGCCTCGGTGGCAGCATGGATACCACCAGCTGGACACAACTCGAGCAGGATATCGTCCGGTTGCTGCCGTACCTGCGCCAGGCTGCTGCCCTCCGCGAAGTCGCGGAGCAGTATCGGATCATGGCGCGGGCGGATGCCGCGATTTTCAACCGGGCGCCCAATGCGCTCATGATGCTGATGCCGGACGGCACTGTCGCCTATCTCAACGATGCCGCCCGCCGGCTCCTGGCCGCTGCGGATGGCATGAGGCTGGCCGGGTCCCGGGTCGTGGTTCACGATGTCATGGTCGATGAAGCCATCCAGGACGTGCTTGAAGGCCTGCGGCATGGGAAGGAGGGCCGGTTACCCGTGGGCCACGACCTGCTGGCAACCCGGCCCTCGGGCGCGCGACCCTATGTGGTCAGCCTGTTGCCCGTCATCGTCACGGGCGGTGAAGCCTTGCTGCTTCCGCGCCGGTGGTTGCTGGCGATCGTGACCGACCTGAGTACCCGGCGAATCCCGGGCGGGGCTTATCTGCAGCAGGTCTACGGCCTCAGCCAGGCGGAGGCGCGCGTCTGCCTGAAAGTGGGGGACGGTGACAGCTTGGAGGACATGGCGGCCGAGCTCAATGTCTCGGTGGCGACCGTGAAATCCCACCTCCTGCGCATCTATCGGAAGCTCGATGTCGACTCACGGGTCCAGCTGGCACAGGTCCTGCAGGGCCACGTCTGGACCTCCAAGCCGATCATCGTGGACCTGGGAGCCAAGGCCAGCAGGTCACAGGGCCTCGTGCGCGGCTGAGGATCGCGTTGCCGGCGACCGATCAGGACTCCGGGTTACGCTCCGTCCGCGGCTTCACCTCGATCCCCGCGGCGCGTGCCAGCTCGCGGTGGATGCGCCCGACGCGCTCGATCTGCCCCTTGGCGGGGAAGCGTTCGTAGAAACCCTCGCTGCGGAACTCGCGCAGCTTGCCGGCCCACGGAGCCAGGCGCCGCTGCCAGCGTTGCTGGCGGCCTTCGACAGGCTCGGCATCCTCGCGGCAGAGGTCGAAGCACACGCGCAGCATGGCCTTGATGGTGACCGGTCGCGTCACCATGTAGCCGGCGTGCCCCCAGGCTTCGCCCCAGACCTTCTCGGCGGCCTTGAGGAAGTCACGCACGCGCTCGTAGTAGCGCTCGGCGTCGCGGGCCAGGTTGCCGCGGCGGGAGAGGCTGCGCCAGTCGGCAAGCGCCCATTTGTGCAGTTCGCTGAAGAGCTCCGCCTGCAGGATCCACTTCTCCTGCCGGCTGCGGTTGCCGAGGCGGTTGATCTTGTAGCGCAACGGGCTGTCGCCGCCGTTGTAGAGACGCTCGACGATCCGCGCGGCAAACTTCTTGTCGGCAGCCGCCCAGGAGACGCGCTCGTAGAGATCGACGAGGTGGCTCTTGTTGATGCGTGTCGGCGTGGAATTGATGATGACGAACATCTCGGTGGCGAAGTCCTCGCTCTTGCCATCGAAGATGACGCAGGGCACGTGCATGGTCTTCGCGTCCTGCGGGTGCTGCTTCGCGTAGAAGTGCAGGGCCGCGAGCCGGTGCTGCCCGTCGATGATCAGGTAGCGGCCGCGCGGCTCCTCGAGGTTGCCGACGCTCTCGTAGCGGTCGAGCGGATCGAAGCGCAGGGTCTCGCCGGTGAACAGCAGCACGGTGCCCGGGATGGGCGGCTGGCTCACCGCGGTGTCGTAGAAATTGCGGATCGCCGCGACCTTGCTCCTGGAGAGCTGGCGCTGGAATGCCTTGTCGGTGGACTCGACGCGGGCGATGAACTGGCCGACCTCGTCGCCGGCGGCGACTTCCTCGGCGGCGATGCGGTCCCCCTCCGCGTAGAAGCGGCTGATGAAACGTACCTTCGCCAGCAGGTCCTCGGCCGGGTAGGCCACGAAGTAGAAGACGCTGTCTTTTTGCCTGACGCGGGTGGCCAGCATGGGCGGATCATAGCGCAGTTTGCCGGGACTGGCCGCCCGGGGCGCGCTACGATGCAGGTCATCCCTGCCCGAGGAGGCCTGTCATGCGCCTGACCCGGTACGCCGTCGGATCGCTGGTGGTGCTGTGCACGCTGGCCGCCTGTGCCACGGGCTCATCGCCGCGGCACGAGTCGCAGAGGGATGCAGGGACCGACTTCGCTGCCTACCGCAGCTTCGCCTGGCAGCCGTCGCTCGGCGAGGGCGCGGGGGACCAGCCCACGCGCCTGCTCGACGCCAGGATCCGCGATGCCGTCCGCGCCGAACTCGTCGCGCGCGGCTATGTCGAGGACGAGGCCAGCCCGGGGTTCCGGGTGACCTACGAGACGACGCTGAAGGACAAGGTGAAATCCAGCCCGTTTCGCATCGGCATCGGCATGGGCGGTTTCAGCGGCAATGTCGGCGGCTCGGTCAACGTCGGCACCCCGAGCGTGAAGAACTACCAGGAGGGCACGCTGGTGATCCACGTCATCGATGCGGCGAGCCGCCGGGAGGTCTGGTACGGCACGGTTTCCGGCGAGGTGGACCGCAGCTCGCTGGATGCGGCGGCCGTGGCACGTGCCGTGGGCATTGCCATGGAGGGCTTCCCGAAGCGGGCGCCGTGAGCGCTTCGGGTCAGCGGCGCGGCGCCCGCAGCAGCCACAGGAAGGGCAGCATCGCCGCGGCCACCAGCGCCAGCAGATAGAAGGCATTGTCGTAGGCAATGGCACCCGCCTGCCGGGTGATCTCCGCGACAAAAGCCGCGGTACCCGCATCCGCGCCCGGATGACGGCCGAGCAGCTGCCAGCGATCATGCGAGTAGGCGGTGAAATGCTCGACCAGCTGGCTCTGGTTGGCGCGGGTGGAATGCGCCAGCAGCGCCACGCTCAGCGATATGCCCATCGACGAGCCGATGTTCCTCGCCAGCGTCAGCAGGGCACCCGCCTCGGCGCGCTGCGCATCCGGCAGGGTGGCGAAGGCGGCGACCGTCAGCGGCACGAACGCCAGCGGCACGCCGAAGCCCAGCACCATGTTGGCGCCGACCACGCGCTGCCAGGGTGTGTCGAGGCTGAAGTGCGCCATCAGCCACAGCGCGGTGGCCGTCAGCAGGATGCCGGTGGTCATCAGCCCGCGCGCGGGAATCCGGCCGGTCAGCCGCCCGGCGGCCAGCATGCCGCCGATCGCCGCCAGCCCGCGCGCGGCCATCAGCCCGCCGGCCTGCGTCGGCGAATAGCCCTGCAGCGTCTGCAGGAAGGTCGGCAGCAGCACCGCGGGGCTGATGACCGCCACGCCCACGGCGAACATGATCACCACGGAAGCGCTGAAGTTGCGGTCGAGGAACAGCGCCGGGTCGACGAAGCCATGGTCCCGCGTCAGGCTGTGGACGATGAACATGTAGAGCGCCGTCGCCGCGAGCAGCGCCTCGGCCATGATTTCCGGGGATTCGAACCAGTCGAGCGTTTCGCCGCGGTCCAGCCCGAGCTGGAACAGGCCGATGGCCAGCGACAGCAGCACGAAGCCCTGCAGGTCGAACGGCCGCGGCCGCGCCGCCGGCCGCTCCTCCATGGCCGCGAGGATGCCGAGGTAGGCGAGGATGCCGACCGGGAGGTTGACGTAGAAGGCCCAGCGCCAGCCGAGGTTGTCGGTGAGCCAGCCGCCCAGCGTCGGACCGATGATCGGTCCCACCATCACGCCCATGCCCCAGATCGCCGTGGCCCTGCCGTGGGCTTCGCGGGGGAAGGCCTCGAGCAGCGCCACCTGCGACAGCGGCACCAGCGCCGCGCCGAATGCGCCCTGCAGGCCGCGGAAGACGACGATCTGCCCCAGGCTGCCCGCCAGCCCGCAGAGCATGGAGGCGCCGGTGAAGCCGGCGACGCTGGTCGCCAGCACCCGGCGCAGGCCGAGTCGCATGCCGAGCCAGCCGGCCAGCGGCGTGGCGACGGCGCTCACCACGATGTAGGAAGTCAGCACCCAGGCGATCTGGTCCTGGGTCGCCTGCAGGCTGCCCTGCATGTGGGGCAGGGCGACATTGGCGATGGTGGAATCGATCGTGTAGAGGAGCGTGGCCAGCACGGCCGCCGCGCTGAGGACGATGCGCCCGCTTCCCGTGGCTGCCGCGGCGGCGGGTGGCATCGGTCCGCTCAGCCGCTGCGGCCCAGCCAGGCGGCGAGCCGGGTGTGCGCCCCGGTATCGATCTCGACGTCGGCGCTCATGCCGGCACGCAGCGGCGGATCGCCCGGGTGGGTGTCGAGCAGGATGCGCACCGGGATGCGCTGCACCACCTTGACCCAGTTGCCCGAGGCGTTCTGTGGCGGCAGCAGGGCGAACTCCGCCCCGGTGGCCTGCGCGATGCTCTCGACCCGGCCCTGCCAGCGGCGGCCGCCATAGGTGTCGATCCGCACGCTGACGCTCTGGCCTGCCCGCACGTGCGCGAGGTCGGTTTCCTTGAAGTTCGCCTCGACCCAGGGTTGCTGGTCGACGACGATGGCGAAGCAGGCCTCGCCGGCGATGAGGCGGTCGCCGACCTTGGGCAGGTGGCTGATCACGCCGGCCTGCGGCGCCACGATGACCGTATGGGCGAGGTCCAGCCGGGCGCGCTCGACCACGGCGGCCGCCGCGAGCACGGCGGGGTGCTGGTCGGCGGGCATGTCGGGATCGCCCGCCAGCCTGGCGCGTGCCTCGGCCAGCTGGAGTTCCAGCACCTCGGCGTTGCCCCGGGCGCTGTCGGCATCGCGATGGGCATTGTCCACGGTGATCTCGGCCACCAGATGACGGCCCGCCAGTTCCTGCTGGCGCCGGTAATCGCGCACCAGGTAGGCCGCGGTGCGCCGGGCAACCTGCAGCTCGGCGAGTTTCTCGCGCCAGGACGCCCTGAGGCCCTCGACCTCGGCATGCGCGCTGGCGAGTGCCGCCTGCGCATGGCGCAGGGCGACGCGCTGCTCGGCGTCGTCGAGCACCAGGATGCGCATCCCGGCGGTGACCGGCTGGTTCTCGCCCGCCAGCACGGCGCGCACGTTGGCCGTCAGCTGGGGCGCGACGTCGACCCGATCCTGCTGCACATAGGCGTTGTCGGTGGAGACGTAGCGGCCGCCGCTGGCGAACCAGGCGAACGCCAGCGCCAGGACCAGCGCCGGCACGACCCAGAGCAGCAGGGTTCGCAGCCATGGCCTGCGCCGCAGGGCCGGCGGCGCCCCGGCGTCCTCGTCCAGCGGCAAGGGCAATTCATCGACCATGGGAACGCTTCCCGGGTGCGGTGGCCTTGCCGGAGCTGAGGTTGTCGCGCACCCGGCCCAGCAGTCGCCAGAACGTCTCCTGCTCGGCTCGGCTCAACCCGCTCATGGCGCGGCGCCGGCTGGCATCCACCAGGGCGTGCATGCGGGCGATGGGCGCGCTGGCGGCGGGCGTGAGGAACAGGCGCATGGCACGCCGGTCGGCGGGATCCGGGGCGCGGCGTACCAGGCCCCGCTGCTCCAGCCGGTCGATCATCCGTCCGAGGGTCACTGGCGTGACGTCGAGCATGCTGGCCAGCTGGCGCTGGCTGCAGCCCTGGTCGCGGTCGAGGCAATAGAGCAGGCGCCAGAGCTCCGGCGTCAGCCGGTGCGCCTGCGCACCGCGCAGGAAATCGCGACGGATGAGGCGCAGCAGGTCGCTCAGCGCGAAGCCGAGGGAGCGCTCGCGGGCGCCGTCGAATGCCATCCGGTTGGCCATAAGCCATGGCAATAATAAGCAAGGCTAACTAATTGCACAATGCCGGCTGCAGGTGGTGGCATCACCTGGTCGGCGATGCGTGGGGCGTATCCGCGGTGGTGTGGCTAGCGCGCAGCGACCTGGTAGCGCCGCAGGCCGACGAAGGGCAGCGCCGTCACGCCGATGCACACCAGCAGCAGGCCGGCCAGCGAGCTCGACAGCCGGCCGAGCACCACGCTCAGCGGCTCCGGCACGTAGCTGAAGGCGGGGAACTGGTCGTAGTCGGCCGGCCGCAGCGGCTCGCGCCTGAGGAAGCGGCTGGCGAAGAAGTCGTTCCACTGGCCGCGGAAGCGGAAGGCCTGGTCGAGGAAGTCCTGGTAGCGGGCGGTGCTGGTGCCGGAGATCTCGTTCAGCGCCAGCTGCATCATGATCGCCGGGGACAGGTACTGGAAGCGCTGCACCAGGCCTTCCTGGTGCAGGGACTGCTCGCGGAACTGCTGGTAGAGGGGCAGCAGCGCCTGCTCGATGTTCGCGGCATTGGCCTGGGCGAGCGTCAGGAAGTCCATCGCCCGCTGGTCACCGGTGGGCACCTGGTCCATGTGCTCGGAATAGAAGCGGTCGAGCGCGCTGCCCATGTTCTTCTCGCCCGCGGTCTGCGCCTCGCGCGCGGCGACGATCAGGTCCATGCGCGACGGTGCCGGGTACAGCGTGGTCGCCAGCAGGCTGACCAGCGTCGGCACCACCACCACGAGGATCAGCCAGATGCCGGCGAGGATCGTGCCGTTGGTGGCCGAGCTGCGGCCGTAGACGTTGACCAGCACCGCCAGCGAAAACCAGAACAGGCTGTAGAGCAGGGTGGCGAGGATCCACAGCGCGAAGCGCAGCCAGGTCTCCGCCTGGTCGAGCTGCGTGCCCACGCCGAGCAGCGCCAGGAGGCCGAAGCCCACCACCACCGCGAGGATCACCGCGGCCCGGGCGACGATCTTCGAGGCCATCAGTTCGCGCAGCGATACCGGGTGGGCGAGGATCATCGCCAGCGTGCCGCGTTCCTTCTCGCTGGACAGCAGGTCGTAGGTCATGGCGAGGATGAAGATCGGCAGCAGGAAGATGACCACGAAGGCGATGTCGAACGGCCCGGTCTGCAGGTTCACCGGGTTCTCGGTCTCCAGGTTCTTGATCATGTCGAGCGTGGTGCCCATGGAGGCCGGCAGGTAGTTCAGCTGCACGTCGCTCTGGCCGATGGACAGGGCGGCGAGTCCCGTGGGCGGCAGTGCCACGTAGGCCGCGGTCTCGGCGCCAACGACCCCGGCGTTGGTGCCCTGCGGCGGTCCGCGGCCGGGGACGTGGTTGACGGTGGCGAACTCGTAGGCACCGCCGCTGGCGGCGACCTCGGCGGCGTAGGCCTCGGTGTCCTGGCGCATCTTCGCGCGCTCGCCGTTCTCGTAGGCGGCGGCATCGGCAGCGCCCTTGGCCTGGCGCGCGATGGTGCGGCTGCCGGCGAAGGCGGCGAAGCCGATGGCGAAGACCAGCAGCGCTAGGATCGCCCACAGCGCGCCGGTGCGGGCGAGCGAGCGGGTTTCGTGGGAGATGATGAGGCGGTACATCAGTTTTTCTCCAGGCTCATGTGCCTGACCGCGACCAGGGCCAGCACGACGGCGGCCAGCAGCCAGCCGGCCAGCAGGGTGAAGTTGCCGGCCTGCGAGGCGACGATGTCGCGCAGCGCCGGAGGCTCGTAGCGGAACGGCGGCACGATGGCGAAGACATCCTCGTTGGCGACCATGTAGTTGGTGGCGCTGTTGACGCCATTGAGGTTCGCCGCGGCCTGCGACAGGTAGGAGTTCATCTTCTGCACCATGTTGCGGCGGAACACCTCGGTTTCCGCCATGAACTTGTTGTGCTGGATCAGGTCGGTGCCGGCCATCGTCATGGAAATCGAACGCAGCGGCAGCAGCGGCGCCAGCACGCCCAGGCGGTCCTGCAGCCGCAGCTGCCGCGCGTACTCGTCGCGCACCGCGTTGTAGTGCTGCTCGAACACCGGGTGGTCGAGCTCCTCCAGCTTCTGCATGCTGAGCGCCGTCCAGTACAGCGGCAGGTCCTGGACGCGGGAGACGCCGTACTTCTGGAACAGTTCGCCCCGGTACTGGGCGAGCTTGATGCGTGGCGACACGCCGTCTATGCCGCGCTTCTGGTGCTCCTTCATCTCGGCCATGAAGGTGCCGAAGGCCGGGGAGGGCGTGGCGAGCCTGGATATCTCCGCCGCAGTCTTCGGCATGATGAAGGCGGTGAAGGCCCAGAAGCCGACCAGCACCATCAGTGCCGCGCGCGCCGTCTTCGCCCAGGCGGAGACGGCCAGGGTGAGGAACAGGAACACGGCGGCATAGCCGAGGTACGCACCGCCGATCAGCGCCACGCGCGTCCAGATGCCGCCACCCGCGGTCTCCAGGCCGGTGGCTGCCAGCGCCAGCGTGCCCACTGCCAGGCAGGGCAGCACCACCAGCAGCACGGCGGCGGCGATGCCGGCGGCCTTGCCCCAGAGCAGGTTGCCGCGGCTGACGCCCATGCTCATGAGCTGGCGCAGGGTGCCGGTCTCGCGCTCCCCGGAGAAGGCCGTGAAACCCAGGAAGATGATCAGCAGCGGCAGCAGCACCTGCAGGATCATCGCACCGTTGAGTTCACCGAAGCGCGCCACCGCGCTGGTGTCCGTGGCCGGGCGTGCGATGGCGAAATTCTGCTTGTGGGCCTCCATGAAGACGGCCGTGCCCGCGTAGTTGACGATGCCGCCGTCGAAGAACGCCAGCGGCCCCAGCGGCTTGAACGCGTAGTTGCCGTAGTGGGCGGCGGTGTGGGGATTCTTGTCGCCCTGCTTCAGCCATTGGTTGTTGGTGGATCCCTGGGCGGCGGCCTGGATGCGCGAATAGGTTTCGAAGCGCTGCCAGCCGGCCAGCATCGAGGTGACCAGCAGCAGGACCATCAGCGCGGCGGTCCACTTGAAGCGGCCGTCGCGGACGATCTCGAGGAATTCCTTGCGGGCGATGGTGGCGATCATGGCGTTGGCTCCCCCTGTGCCGCTGTCCGGCTCAGTGCATGTGCTCGAGGTAGATGCGCTCGAGGTCGGCGTGGGAGACCTCGTCGGTGGACAGCTCCTGCACCAGCTGGCCGCCGCGCATGATGCCGATGCGGGTGCCGGTCTCCTTGGCGCGGAACAGGTCATGGGTCGCCATGAGGATGGCGGCGCCCTCGGACTTCAGCTGCACCAGCAGTTCGGAGAACTCGTTGCTGGCCTTGGGGTCGAGCCCGGAGGTGGGCTCGTCGAGCAGCAGCGCGCGCGCCTGCTTGGCGAGCGCGATGGCGACGCCGACCTTCTGGCGCATGCCCTTGGAGTAGGTCTTCACGCGCCGGCCGGCGGCGTCCTCCTGCAGGCCCACGCGGCGGAGGAAGCCGCGGTAGTCGTCGGCCGAGTACTCGTCGTGGCCGCCGAGCCGCGCGAAATACTCCAGGTTCTCCATGCCCGTCAGGTTGCCGTACAGCATCACCTGCTCGGGGATGTAGGCGAGGTAGCGCTTGGTCTGCAGCGGGTCGGCATTGACGTCGATGCCGTTCACCCGGGCCACGCCGGAGGTCGGGGTGACGAAATTGAGGAACAGGTTGATGGTGGTGGTCTTGCCGGCGCCGTTGGCGCCGAGCAGGCAATAGATGTCGCCGCCGTTGACGCGCAGGTTCAACCCCTTGAGGGCCTGATAATCGCCGTAGGTTTTCTTCAGGTCGATGGCTTCCAGCACGATGATGCCGCTCCCTCAATGGCTGAACAGAAGACGCAGCATGCCCCCGCGGCAGCCGCTGTCGGACCATCCCGGTCAGGAAAATTGACCAGTCGGTCACAAATTCTTAGTCTTCGGCTCGGGCCATGTCAACCACGAAGCGGAAACCGGCGCGAAGCAGCACGGCAAGGGCCGGCCCGGCGGCCCGTGGCCGGGGCGAGGGCAAGGAAAAGGAAAAGGGCAAGGGCCAGCTCAAGCGCGAGGCGACCGAGAGCCTGCTGGTGGAGGCCTTCGGCCGCATCGTCGAGCGCCACGGCCTGCGCAATGTCGGTGTCAACGAGGTGGTGAAGGAGGCCGGCGTCGGCAAGGCCCTGCTGTACCGCTATTTCGGCGGACTGCCCGGCCTGGTCGAGGCCTGGGGCCGGCAGAACCGCGTCTGGCCCAGGCTCGTCGACATGGTGCCGCTGTCGGCCGCACCGGACGCCACCGCGGCCGAGGTGCTGAAGAAGATCGTGGTGCGCAATGCCCAGGTGCATCGCGACGATCCGGTGCGCGTGGAAATGCTCGCCGACGAGCTCATGACCCCCACCGCCATATCCGGTGCCCTGGGCGAGATCCGCAAGCAGGTGGGTCGCGACCACGCGGCGCTGTTCGCGCGCAACCGCGATTTCCGCAACCATCACCTGTTCATGGTGGTGATGATGGCCGCGGCGAGCTACCTGGCCATGCGCGCCGTGAAGTCCCCGCGGTTCATGGGCGAGGACCTGGCCGACGAGGCCACCTGGGCCCGGCTGATGGCGGAGATCGAGGCGGTCATCGAGCGGGTGGCGGGCTGAGGCGCTTTCCGGCATACAATCGGCCCTGGACAACGGGAGGAGCTCGCGATGAAACTGCTGATCCGCTTCGTCATCTGTTCCATCGTCATGGCCGGCGCGGCCCTGGCGGCGGATTCCACGGTCATCAGCCCGGCGGGCCGCAAGGCCATGGCGCCGGAGATCGCCATCGGCAGCGATGGCAGCCTCAACGTCATCTGGATGGAGCGCACGCCGGAAGGCGAGAAGATCGCCGCTGCCGGCGCCGCCAGCCAGGAAGGCCACACCCATCTCGCCGAGACCGACCTCTGGTTCGTGCGCTCGACCGACGGTGGCAAGAGCTTCGGCGCTCCGGTGCGCGTCAACGGCACGCCCGGCGCCGTCTGGGGATTCCCGGTGAGCAAGCCGCGGCTGAATGCCACCCCGGGTGGCACGCTGCACGTGTTCTTCCCGGGCAACAGCATCGACAAGAAAAATGGCAAGCCCATCGTGCTGCCGATGTACACGCGCTCCACCGACGGCGGCCGCAGCTTCTCCGCGCCGGTGGTGCTGGGTGCGGTGGCCGCATCCGACAACAGCGACATCGTCCATGGCGGGCTGGCGAATGCCGAGTGCTTCGGCACCATGACCACCGACGGCCAGGGCGGCGTGTACACCTACTGGGTCGACACCCGCGACATGGGCAAGGACAGCCCCAACGGCAAGATCTTCTCGGCGGTGTCCTACGACAACGGCAAGAGCTTCGGCGGCGACTTCGAGGTGTTCCCGGCCGATGTCTGCCCCTGTTGCCAGGCCACGGCGGCCGTGTACGACGGCCGCATCTACCTCGGTTCCCGCCAGGTGAGCGCGGAGGGCAACCGCGACAGCACCGTGGCCATCTCCACCGACCGTGGCAAGTCCTTCCAGCCGCGTGCGCGCTGGGGCGGCGCCCACTGGAAGATTGAAGCCTGCCCGCTCAAGCCCACCGCCATCGTCGTGGACGGCAACTACGTCTATGCGGCCGCCTACGATGGCGGCGCCAACCCGCAGGGCGCCGCGCTGTCGCGCTCGGTGGACGGCGGCAAGACCTTCGAGGCGGCCGTGCCGCTGCAGCCAGGCCCCGCGGTCTCGGATGCGCCGGTCCTCGCCCTGCAGGAGGGCAGGCTGGTGGCGGTATGGCACACCAAGCTCGCCGGTGAGCGGCGCGTGTTCCTCGGGGTGTCGCGCGACCACGGCAAGAGCTTCACCGCGCCCGTCGAGCTCGGCGCCGGCATGTACCCGGTGGTTGCCAACCGCGCCGGCGGCCTGCAGCTCGCCTGGCAGCAGGGCGACAGCATCGTCACCCGCTTCATCGCCGGCAGCGATCCGCTGCTGCGCTGAGGGCCGGTCAGCCGGTGACCGGCAGGTAGAGCGCGAACAGCCAGCCGGTCACCAGCGCATCGAGGAGGGCCGCGACCGGCAGGTTGCGCGAGCGCAGGTAGAAGCCGGCGAGCACCGCGGCCCTGCGCCGGCACCTGGCCGGCCAGGCCGGTGGCGAGCCGGTGCTACCCTTCCTGCGGCTGCTGCCACAGCGATCCGGCGATGGGCCAGGCCAGGCCCAGCACCGAGGCGAAAGCGATGGCGCGTGACGCCGTCACCCGCGGCCTAGCGGCGCTGTCCCGTGCCGGAGGCGGCCGCCAGCAGGGCGTCGGGGCCTTCGCTCCAGGCCAGACGGTGGCGGTAGGTGAGCGAGCGCCAGATCCATTCGCAGGGACCGATGCGGAACCGCGCCAGCCACCAGCAGCTCCAGGCGATCTCCAGCGCCCAGATCGGCACGACCACCCCGTAGAGCTGCAGGCCGGTGAGCTTGCCGTACAGGCCGAGGCCGAAGCCGTAGAACACCAGCGCGCAGAGGATCGACTGCGCGAGGTAGTTGGTCAGCGCCATCCGCCCCGTGGCCGCCAGCCCCCGCTTGATCGCCTGGCCGCCGGCCATGCTGCAGAAGGTGAAGACCAGGCCGAGCCAGCCGATCGCCATGGCGAAGCGGCGCAGGTCGTAGCTCACCTTGGCGATCTCGGCCTGCACCGGGTGGAAGTCGCTGGCGAGCAGGACCTGGGTTTGCCAGAGCGCCAGCGGCAGGCCGATGGCGAAGCCGCCGGCGGCCATCCAGGCATGCCGCGCAGCCTTGCCCGGGCGGGTGAACAGGCCTTCGCGGCACAGCGCCATGCCGACGATCATCATCGCCAGCGCGTCGAGGAACCACCAGTTGGTGGTGACGAAGGCCTGGAGCACGAAGCTCACCCGCGCCTGGCGGACCGCCACCTGCGCCAGGCTGCCCGACTGCATGTCGTGGATTTCGCCGGCGAGGCGTGGGTTGCCGGCATCCGGGCGGGCCTTGGCGAGCTTCTTTTCCCAGCTGGACAGATCGCGCTGCGCGGCCTCGTCCAGCACCTCGCCGCGGTCGCGCGCGGCCACCGCCGCCACCGAGGCCGCCTCCAGCCGCCGCAGCTCGCCTGCCTCGGCCAGGTGCCTGCCCGCCGGGATCGCCAGCGCCAGCAGCGCCACCGCCGCCAGCCAGCGCGTCGGCAGGCGGCGCAGCGGATACAGGCAGAGGCTGGCCAGGCCGTAGGCGAACAGGATGTCGGCTGGCCAGAGCAGCACGTAGGCGTTGACCAGGCCGAAGGCGATGAGCAGGAAGCTGCGCCGGTAGTAGGTGCGCCGCGCCACGGCCGGCGGCGCGTTGCGCTCGAAGCGCTGCAGGGCCAGCAGGGCGCCGGCGCCGAACAGCAGCGACAGCAGGGTGCGCTGGCTGCCCTCGAACAGCGTGTGGACCACGGCCCAGGTCTGCACCGGCGCGCCGGCACGATCGGCAATGGCCAGCGGGTAGTCGAAGAAGGCCTGTGGCCCGGCGAAGGCCCAGATGTTCAGGATCAGGATGCCGAGCACGGCAACGCCGCGCGCCACGTCCAGTGCCTGGATGCGTTCGCTGCCGCCGATCGGTCCCAGCGCGGTAATGGGTTCAGCCATGCGGGGATGATAGCAGCGGGCGCCGCTCACTCGAGGCGGATGCGCTGTTCCAGTGGCTGCTCGCCCAGGGTGAACAGCGCATCCCTGAAGCGGGGCGGGCCGAGGCGCGGGCGCAGGTTGTTCGACAGGCCCGCGGGCTCCTTCGGCATGCCGAGGAAGTTGCGCGCCAGCCGGCCGTCGTCGTCGCGGTCCTGGAAGACGCTGAACGCATACTGGCCGGGCGGCAGGTCGAGTTCCAGCGTCACCGTGTCATCGACACGCTGGCCGGCGACAGGGACCCGCTTGCGGGTGCGCCAGCGCTCGCTGAGCCAGTGGTCGGCGCTGTCGTAGACCAGGACGACGATGGAGCCCGCATCGTCCTGGACGTTGGTCGCGGTGATGCGCAGGGCCGTCGCGGTGGCGGGCGCCAGCGGCGCCACCGCGCCCAGCAGCAGCAGGCAGGAGGGGATGAACGGAACTCGCATGCGGGGTGATCCTCGTGGTCCGGGACGGGGGCAAGGACGTATCATGCCCGCTCCTGCGCCACGGTCCACCCGCATGATGAATACCGCAACCGCCCGCCGTGCCCCGACCCCCGTCAGCCTGCGCCAGCTTGCCTGGCTGCTGTTCGCCGCCGGCGTACTGGCGGGATGCAGCCGGCCCACGCGGGTGGAGGGCGCCTGGGCGGGGGACGCGGCCCGCGACCAGTCCTTTGGCGCGGTGCTGGTCGTCGGCGTCTCGCCCGCCTACACCACGCGCTGCCGCTTCGAGCGGATGATGATGGACTCGCTGGTCAGCGCCGGCACCCGGGCCATGACCAGCTGCTCGCAGATGCGCTCCGACGAGCCGCTGACCCGCGAGGCCGTGGTGCGCGCGGTGCAGGCGCTGGGCGCGGATGCCGTGCTCTCCACCCGGCTGGTGGACGGCAAGGTGGGCGTCAAGGAGGGCGGCAGCAGCGAGACGCGCAGCGAGGCGTACTACAAGCCCATCGGCTACGGCTACGACCCCTACTACGGTGCCTTCGGCCTGCCCGTGACCTACGTCAGTTTCACCAACGAGCAGGCGGCGTTCACCGTGCAGCGCACTGCCGTGGTGTCGAGCAACCTCTACGCCGTGCGGGACGCTTCGCTGGTCTACGTGGTCGATGCCACCGCCTACGACAAGGGTTCGCAGGGCGAGGTCATCGATGCCATCACCGCCGGCATCGCCGGCCAGCTGCAGCGCGCCGGCGTGCTGCACGGCCAGCGCTAGCCCGGCCAGTGCGGCAACGCGCTCCGGTATACTCGCGCGCTTTTCGCGCAGGTATCGCCGTGCTGTTCCGCAACCTCACCCTCTATCGCCTCCAGCAGCCCTGGTCCGGCAGCGCCGCCGATCTCGAGCAGGCGCTCTGCGGCCGGCCGCTGCGGCCCTGCGGCAGCTTCGACATGCAGACCCGCGGCTGGGTGCCCTGTGACGAGGCCGATGGCGCGCTGGTCCACGCCCTCGGCGGGCACTGCCTGCTGGCGCTCGGCCAGGAGCAGAAGCTGCTGCCCGCGGCGGTGATCAACCAGGAGGCGCGCAGCCGCGCCGCGCAGCTCGCCGCGACCCAGGGGCATCCGGTCGGCCGGCGGCAGATGCGCGAACTCAAGGCGCGCGTGGCCGACGAGTTGCGGGCGAGGGCGCTGACGCGACGGCGCGTCACCCACGCCTGGCTGGCGCCGCGCCAGGGCTGGCTCGTGGTGAATGCCGCGGCACCGGGCCGCGCCGACGAGCTGGTGGAGGTGCTGCGCGACAGCCTCGGCGGCCTGCCGGTGCAGCCGCTGGAATCGCGGCAGGCGCCGCGGGCCGCCATGGCGGCCTGGCTCGGCCAGGGCGGACCGCCCGGGCGCTTCGCCCTCGACCAGGACCTCGAGCTGCGTGCCGTCGAGGCCGGTGGCGCCAGCATCCGCTATGCGCGCCATGCGCTGGATGCGCCGGAGATCCGCCAGCACCTCGCCGCCGGCAAGCAGCCGGTCCGCCTCGGCCTGGTCTGGCAGGAGCGCATCGCCTTCGTCCTCAACCAGAACCTGCAGCTGTGCCGGCTGCGCTTCCTCGATGTCTACAAGGACGATCACGCGCAGGGCGAAGATCCGCGCGAGCAGTTCGACATCGACTTCGCGCTGATGAGCGGCGAGCTGACGCAGCTGCTCGAGGAACTGCTCGCGGCCCTGGGCGGCGTCGAGCTGGCGGTGCGCCAGGCCGCCTAGTCGCGCCCTTGCGGCAGTGTGCGGCGCCACCGCGGCTTCAGTCGTAGCGTACCGCCAGCACCACGTAGCGCTCGATGCCCCCCGGAACGTGCACCTCGACCTCGTCGTCGACGGCCTTCTTCAGCAGCGCCCGCGCCAGCGGCGAGTCGATGCTGATGCCGCCGGTGGCGGCGTCGGTCTCGTCGGCGCCGACGATCCGGTACTCGACCTCGGTGTCATCGCCGCGCCACAGGCGCACGCGGGCTCCGAAGAACACGCGGCCCCCGGGCGGGGCCTGGCGCACCACCTGCAGTTCGGGCAGGCGCTTCTGCAGGTAGCGGATGCGCCGGTCGATGCCCGCCAGCTCGCGCTTGCGGTAGAGGTACTCGGCGTTCTCCGAGCGGTCGCCTTCGGCGGCCGCTGCGGCCAGCGCCGTCACGACCCCGGCGCGCCGCTGCCACAGCGCCGCGAGCTCGGCCTCCAGCGCCGCGTAGCCTGCAGGGGTAATGTGCGGCGAGGACCTCGGCTGCGGTGGTTTCCAGCGACCCATCTGGCAATAATAGGAAAAAGCCGCGCCGCCGGCCCGGCCAACCGGAGCACGCCATGCGCCTGTACACCTTCACCGTCACGCCCAACAACCGCAAGGTCGAGGCCTTCGTGCGTCACTTCGACCTGCCGGTGGAGGTCCACCACGTCAGCTTCAAGGACGAGGAGACGCACCAGCCCGCGTACCTGGCGATCAATCCCATGGGCAAGGTGCCGGCGCTGGTCGACGGCGATTTCAGGCTCTGGGAGTCCAACGCCATCCTCACCTACCTCGCCACGCTGTTCCCGCAGACCCATGCACTGCCCGCCGATGCGCGCGGCCGCGCCGATGTCGACCGCTGGCTGCACTGGCAGAGCTGCCACCTGATGCCCGCCATGGGCGCGCTGAAGGCCGCCGAGGAGAAGGACACCAGCAAGCTGGAACCGCTGCTGAAAATCCTCGATGACCAGCTCCGCGGGCGCGAGTACCTGCTCGGCAGCCTGGGTGTCGCGGATTTCGCCATCGCCGCCTATCTCATGACCAAGATGGGCCGCAAGCTGGATTACTCCAGCACGCCTGCGCTGCAGGCCTGGCTGGCGCGGATGGCGGCGCTCAAGGGATTCGTCGAGACCCAGGTGAAGGGGCCGCCGGGCGGCCATTGAGGACGGCGCAGGCAGGCGTCATCACCTGCCGGATTTCAGCCTCGCTTGGCATTTCCGGCCGTTGCGCTAGACTGCGTTCTGGCGGCAGTACTGTCGCCGCGTGACAACAACAAACCCGATCCAGGCAGGACAGCCATGAAAAGAACGCGCGCGAGCTTAGCGGTACGGGTCGCCAGCGCGGTTGTCTTCATGCCGATGGCCGCCCAGGCGCTGCCGCTCAGCTATTCCACGACCTTCAACGGCAGCAGCAACGTCATCACCGGCGGCGGTGCGTACACCAGCGAAGCGGTCCCCGGCTCGGATTTCTTCGGCAATGCCTTCCTCGCCCCGACCAATCCGGATTTCCCCGCGGCAGCGTCATACGGCTTCTATGACGACTACGTCTTCACCATCGGCATGGATGCCATCGCCAACGCGGTCTCTTCCAGCGTCAGCCTCGGTTCGCTCGCGGTCGCCAACCTGCAGCTGCGCCTGTATGCCCTGCCGATGGATTTCGGCGGCAACAAGAATCCGGGCGGCGACTGTCCCGGCGGTTGCCTGGCCGACTGGAGCCCCACGCTGACCTCCGCCAACGTCACCTACTCGGTCATGGATCCGCTGCTGCTGGCTGCCGGCACCTACGTGCTGGAAGTGCGCGGTGACGCCACCGGTGCCAGCGGCGGCAGCTACTCCGGCGTGCTGAACCTGGCGGCGGTACCCCTCCCGGGCGTCGCCTGGTTGTTCGGCCTGGCGCTGGGTGCCACCGGCTACTGGCGTCGGCGCAGGCCTGCCGGCTGCTAGCGCGCCGCCGCGGCACGGCGGCATGCAGTTGCTGCCGCATCCCGATGCCGACGCCGGGCCCGTCACGCGGCTCGATGCCAGCGCCAGCCGCGGCAGCGATGGTGGCCTGGTCTTCCACTGGGAGCTGGCAGCCGACCTCGATGCGCTGCGGTTGCCGGCACCTGCGAGCAGCCGGCGGGTCGACGGGCTGTGGAAGCACAGCTGCTTCGAGGCCTTCATCGGCAGGCCGGACGAGGAGGCCTACCTCGAACTGAATATCGCACCCTCGGGCGAGTGGGCGCTGTACCGTTTCGCGGCCTGCCGGATCGGCATGGCGCCACAGCCGCTGGCGCCGCCGCCTGACGTGCGCTGCACGCGCCGGCCGCAGGGGCTGGGGCTCGCGGCATCGCTGCCGCCGCTGGCAGAGACCGACGGCAGGCTGTGCATCGCGCTGTGCGCGGTCATCGAAACGCGATCAGGCACAATGAGCCACTGGGCGCTCCGGCATCCGCCGGGCGCGCCCGATTTCCACCATGCGGCGGCACGGGTGCTGGAGCTGGGTCCGGCACGGCCGGCGGATTGACGGGCAGGACGAGCGCTTCCATGAAATTCGGCATCGACCGCCTGCGCAGCGACAAGGCGTTGCGCCGGGACCTCGCGGGCAGGAGGGTGGCGTTGCTCGCCCACCCGGCCTCGGTGCTGCCCGACCTCGGCCACAGCCTCGACCTGCTGGCGCGGATGCGCGGCCTGCGGCTCGCCAGCGCCTTCGGGCCGCAGCACGGGCTGCGTGGAGACAAGCAGGACAACATGATCGAGTCGCCGGACCATGTCGATCCGGTGCATGGTATCCCGGTATTCAGCCTCTACGGCGAGGTGCGCCGGCCGACGGCGGCGATGCTCGATACCTTCGACGTCATGCTGGTGGACCTGCAGGACCTCGGCTGCCGCATCTACACCTACATCACCACGCTGCGCTACGTGCTCGAGGAGGCCGCGCGCTGCGGCAAGTCGGTGTGGGTGCTGGACCGGCCCAACCCGGTGGGCCGGCCGGTCGAAGGCCTGGCGTTGCGCCCGGGCTGGGAGAGCTTCGTCGGCGCGGGCCCGCTGCCGATGCGCCATGGCCTCACGCTCGGCGAACTCGGCCACTGGTTCATCCGCCACCTGCGCCTCGATGTCGACTACCGCGTGGTGCCGCTCGCCGGCTGGCGGCCGGATGCGGCGCCGGGCCATGGCTGGCCCGTCGGCCAGCGCAGCTGGGTGAACCCGAGCCCGAACGCAGCGGGCCTCGCCATGGCGCGCTGCTACGCCGGCACCGTGATGGTGGAGGGCACGACGCTGTCGGAGGGGCGCGGCACCACCCATCCGCTGGAGCTGTTCGGCGCGCCCGACCTCGATGCGCCCGCGCTGCTGCGCCGGATGCAGCAGCTGGCGCCCGGCTGGCTGGCGGGATGCCGGCTTCGCGCCTGCTGGTTCGAGCCAACCTTCCACAAGCACAGCGGCCAGCTCTGCGCCGGCGTGCAGATCCATGTCGACGGCCGCGCCTATGACCACGGCGCCTTCCGCCCGTGGCGCCTGCAGGCGCTGGCTTTCAAGGCGCTGCGCGGCCTGCGGCCGGACTATCCGCTGTGGCGCGATTTTGCCTACGAGTACGAGCAGGGCAGGCTCGCCATCGACGTCATCAATGGCAGCGAGCTGCTGCGCCAGTGGGTCGATGACCCCGCGGCGACACCCGACGACCTCGATGCCCTGGCCGGACGCGATGAAGCCGCCTGGGCCGAAGAACGCCGCGAGTTCCTGCTCTACTGAAGCGCGGCCTGTCGCGGCCGCCTCTCCGCTACAATCGCCGCCATGCGACCCATGGCAACCGGCCTGCTGCTGCTCTGGATGGCGGTGGCGGCCCTACCTGCTTTGTCCGCCACGCCGGCCCCGGCTTCGCCGGCGCCCGCCCCGGCAGCAGCAGCCCCGCTGTCGATGGTCGACCTGGCGCGGGAACTCGACCGCATCGCCGCCAGTGCCGCCGCGGCCGACGCCGCGCTCGCGGCCCCCTGGGACCTGGCCGGCGTGCAACGCACGCTGGATGGCATGGATCTGCAGCTCGCCAGCCGGCTGGCGGAGACATCGCCGGCCGAGCTGGCCCTGCTGTCGCCCATCGGCCAGGACAGCCTGGCCGAGGCGCTGGCACGCCTGTCTGCCGGTGTGGTGGCAGCGCGGGCGCCGCTCGATGCGCGTGCCGCTGCGCTCGAGCGCGGACGCGAGAGCATCCGCAGCGGCAGCGAGTTCATCCAGCAGGTGCGCAGCGGGTCGCAGGCCGGTGACGTGCCCGAGGCGCTGCGTGCAAGGATGCTGGCACTGGACCGCCAGCTCGAGCAGCTGCGGGTGGAAACGCTGCGCGCGCTCGATGCCGTGGTGATCCAGGCCGACCGCGCCAGCGGCATGCAGCAGCGCATCGCCGCGGCCCGCGCCGACATCGAGGCGGCCTACCGCGCCGACGCCGCGGCGACGCTGGCCCCCGACCAGCCGCCACTGTGGAAGTCGCTGTCGGCCCGGAGCCTGGCGAGGATCGACCTCCGGCAGAGCCTGATCGAGACCTGGGGCAGCGCAGCCGACATGCTGTGGACCTACCCGGAACGCAGCCTCCTGATGCTGCTGCTGCTCGGGCTGGTGATCGCGGGCATCCTGGCCCTGCGCAGGGTGGCCCTGCATGCCGGTGCCCTGCCCGCGGACCAGCTGTTCGTGCGCCACCCGCTGGCCGCTGCCGTGCTGGTCTGGGCGGTGATCGCCGCGGACCTGGTGAGCCTGCGCCTGCCGGCGGGCGTGGGCATGCTGCGCATCGTGCTGGTGGTCGGTGCCGCCTGGCCGCTGCTGCCGCTGATGGTGCCGCCCGGCGTGCGGCTGCCCTTGCGCGGCCTGCTGCTGCTGAGCGTGGCGGGTACCTGGCTGACGCTGCTGCTGGGAGGTCACGCTGCCGGCTCGATCGGCTTCCTGCTGATCGGCATCCTCAGCTGGCTGCTGCTCCGGCGTCTCGCCACGGCGTACGCGGCGCTGGCGGCCACGGCCAGGCCGCCGCGGCTGCTGGGCGTCTCGCGCCTGGCGCTGGCCGCCGGCCAGCTGCTGGTGGCGGCCGGGCTGGTGGCCATCCTCATCGGCCATGTCCGCCTGGGGCGGCAGCTGCTGGAAGGCGTGCTGCTGTTCGCGCTGCTGCCGGTGGTGCTGGCGGTGCTCTCGCAGGTGCTCGCCGAGATCTGGGACCAGTTGCTGGAGCGCCCGGCCGCGCGCCGGCTGCGCGCCGTGCGCGATTACCCCGAGGAGGTCAGCCGCCGCGGCCATCAGCTCGTGAACCTGGTGCTGCTGTTCCTGGCGCTGCCGGTGGTGCTGCGCGTGTTCCCGTTTTCGGCGCCGCTGTGGGAGGCGCTGCGGGAATTCGCCGGCACGAAGCTGGAGGTGGGCGGCATCAGCCTCTCGGTGCTGGACCTGCTGGCCTTCGTCATCGGCATCACGCTCGCGGTGCTCGTCGCGCGCTTCACCCGTTTCGTCCTCGACGAGGATGTGCTCACGCGGCTGCCGCTCGCCAGCGGCGCGCGCGCCGCCGCCTCGCGCCTCATCTATTACCTGCTGCTGACGCTCGGCATGCTGATGGCGCTGGCGGCCGCCGGCTTCCAGCTCAGCCAGCTGACGCTGGTGGTCAGCGCGCTCGGCGTCGGCATCGGCTTCGGCCTGCAGAACATCGTCAACAACTTCGTCTCCGGCATCGTGCTGGCCTTCGAGCGGCCGTTCCAGGCCGGGGACCTGATCGCCGTGGGGCAGAGCACCGGGCGCGTCAGCGACATCGGCCTGCGCGCCACCACGGTGCGCACCGCGGATGGCGCGGACGTGATCGTGCCGAACAGCACCTTCATCTCCGGCGAGGTGACCAACTGGACGCTGTCGGACCGCATGCGCCGCATCCAGATCGCCATCGGCGTCGCTTACGGCAGCGAGCCGCGCCAGGTGCAGGCCCTGCTGCTCGAGGTCTGCGCCCGCACGCCCGATGTCGCCACGGAGCCGGCACCGGTGGTGGCACTCACGGGTTTCGGCGACAGCGCACTCAATTTCCAGGTGCTGGCCTGGACCCCGGACGCCGACCGGCTGCTGGTGACGACCAGCGCGCTGGCCATGGGCATCTACGACGCGCTGAATGCCGCCGGCATCTCCATTCCCTTCCCGCAGCGGGAGATCCGCATCCTGCCGCCGGATCCAGCGTCGTCCGGCAGCAAGGCCTGAGCAGCGCCAGGTGGACGCGGTCATGCCGGCGAGGGAGCCCGCGCTCATCCAGGTCTTCGCCGGACCGAGCGTGCACGCGCCGTTCCCGGCGGTGATGGCGCAGTTCCGGCCGCCCGCGGATCCGGGACTCTCCGCCGGGCAGCTGGCCACGGCACTCACCAGGTACCTGACGCCCGCGTTGATGGCGAGGATGACCTTGCCATTGCAGGACGGATCCTTCGCGGCCGTCGTCGCGGCCGTCGCCAACGCGCTGCAGGATTGCTTCGGTGCCAATGGCTTCGAGGCACTGGTGCAACGCGGTTCCGACGGCATGACGCGCGTGCTGATCGGCTATGCCGATCCGGCGGCCGCCTCGCTGGCACTGCAGACAGCGCTCGATGTCGCTTCCGGTCTCTTCGGCCAGCTGGCCGGCCGGCAGGTGGATGCCGCGGGGCTCACCGCGCAGCTGCAGCGGACGGCCGCGCAGATGGCCTTGCGCCAGCCGGACCCGCTGGCCCGCGCGCTGCACCGCGCCGCACGCCGGCGCGGTATCCCGGTGACGGTGGTGGCACCGGGTTCGCGTGTCTGGCTGTTTGGGCAGGGCAGCGCCGGGGTGCAGTTTTTCGAGGCGGCGAGCCATCTCGACAGCCTGACGGGATCCGGGCTCGGCCGGAACAAGGTGCACAGCAACCAGCTGGTCCAGGCGCTCGGCTTCCCCGGCGTGCAACATCGCATCGCCGACAGCCTCGGTGCGGCCCGCCGCCTCGCGCGCGAGATGGGCTTTCCCGTGGTGCTGAAGCCGGTGGCGGGTGGCCAGGGGCGGGGCGTGACGGCGGGCGTGAGCGACGAGGCCGCGCTGGACACGGCATATGCCGCAGCCCTGCAGGCCGGTCGTGGCGAGGTGCTGGTGGAACGTCATGTTCCCGGCGAGGACCATCGGCTGGTGGTCATCGGCGGTCGCCTGGCCTGGGCCGTGCGCCGGTCTCCGCCGCAGCTGGCGGGTGATGGCCAGCACACCGTGGCCGAATTGCTGGCGATGGAGAACCAGCGTCGCGCGACGCTGCCCGCGGCCGATATCGCCTCGGTGCCGCTGGTGCCGGATGCGGAAATGCACGCCATGTTGTCGGCGCAGGGGTGGACAGCGGAATCCAGGCCCCCGGCCGGGGCCAGCATCAGGCTGCGGCGCATTGCCAGCATTTCACGCGGCGGCACGCTCGCCGACTGCACGGCGGCCGTGCACCCGGACATCCGCGACATGGCGGAGGCCATCGCCCGCGCTTTTCACCTGGACGCCATCGGCATCGACTTCATGACGCCCGACATCGGCCGCTCCTGGCGCGAGGTCGAGTGCGCGGTGCTGGAAGTGAACTCCACGCCCGGGTTCTCCTCCGACACGCGCGCCGATACCATCCTCGACATGCGCTTTCCACCCGGTGGCTGCGCGGGACGCATTCCGGCGGTGGTACTGATTGGTGCCGATGCCGCGGCGCTCGAATCCGTGGCAGCGGCGCTGGGCCGGCGCGGCCTGCGGGTCGGCCGGGTGGACGGCACCCAGGGCTTCCTCGGCACGGCGATCCGTCACCGTGGCGAGGCCGCATTGCCCGCAAGGGTTCGCGCCCTGTTGCTCGACCCGGGCTGCGAGGCGCTGGTGATCGGCACCAGTGCCGAGGAGATCGACCGGCACGGGTTCCCGCTCGACCGCTGTGACCTGGCGCTGACTGCCGCCGGCGTCGCGCTGTCCGGACCGATGTCCAGGCTGCTGGCGGCCTGTGCCAGCCACGTCCTGCCTGCTGCCGAAGCCGTCGACTGGTCCGGTCCGGAAGCCGATGCCTTGCTCGATGAGATCATGTGCCCACGCGCCCCGCACGCCACACCGTCGATGACATGAAGGCTCCGATGAACTACGAAGGCATCTTCCGCACCCGCGGTGCGCGCTACGAGCAGGCCATGCGCAATTGGCCGGAGGCCCGGCGCGAGGAGTTCCTGCGACCGCTGGCCCTGCTCGCGCCGGGACCCGGCGAATGCGTGGCGGATGTCCCGGCTGGTGGCGGCTATCTGCGTCGCTACCTGCCGGACTGTTGCACGTGGCTGGGCCACGAGCCCTGTGCGAGTTTTCTCGGGGAAGGCGCGGCCGACAGCGCGCTGTTGCCGCTGCCCTGGCGCAATGCGTCGGTCGATGCTGCCATCAGCATCGCCGGTGTTCACCACCTGGCCGACAAGCTGCCGCTGTTTCGCGAGGTCCGGCGTGTGCTGAGGCCCGGGGGGCGCTTCGTGCTGGCCGATGTCGCGGTAGGCTCGCCGGTGGCGCTTTTCCTCGACGGCTTCGTCGGTCGCCACAACAGCACCGGCCATGCGGGGGACTACCTCGGCGCAGCCACCCTGGAAGTGCTGGCGGCAGCGGGCTTCGAGGTGACGCACAGTGCCACCGAGCGCTACTGCTGGTGGTTCGATGACCGCCGGCAGGCAGGGGATTTCTGCCGCCTGCTGTTCGACGTGCGTGGCCTGGACGCTGACGCCGTCGCCGACGGCATCGAGGAGCATCTGGGATTCGAGCAGCAGGGCTCGCGGCTGGGCGTGAAGTGGCAGCTGTGGGTGGCCAGCTGTCGCAGCTGAGCGCCGCTGCCACGATCCACCCATGGCCACTGGCCCGTCGACACCCGCACAGCTGCTCGTCGATCCCATCGGCATCGTGCGGACCGCGGCGTCGAGCCGTGACGAGGCCGCCCGGCAGCCGGGCGTGGCTGCGGATCGCACTGCCGAGATCCACCTGTATCCCGGGCGTGATTTCCAGCATGCGCTGGAGGACCTCGCCGGCTGGGAGTACATCTGGGTGCTGTTCTGGTTTCACCTCAATCGCGGCTGGCGACCGAAGGTGCTGCCCCCGCGAAGCACGACTGGCCGCAAGGGCGTGTTCGCCACCCGGGCGCCGCACCGGCCGAATCCCATCGGCCTCTCCGCCGTGCGGCTGGAGCGCATCGAGGGACTGACGCTGTTCATCCGCGGCACGGACATGCTCGATGGCACGCCCGTCCTCGACCTGAAGCCTTACGTGCCCTACACGGATGCCCATCCCGCGGCGCGCAGCGGCTGGCTCGATGCCGTCGCCGACCCGCTGCCCGCCTGGGACGTGACGTTCACGCCCGTCGCCGCCGAGCAGGCGGCCTGGATCGAGGCCCGCACCGGGCTGGCGCTGCGCGAGCGCGTGGCGGCGACCCTCGCGCTCGGGCCCCAGCCGCATCCCTACCGGCGCATCCGCCGCCTCGACACCGGCCTGCTGCTCGCGGTCAGGGAATGGCGGGTGCGCTTCACGGTGGACGGGCGCTGCGTCAGCGTCAGCTCCATTGCCTCCGGGTTCCGGCCGGCGCAGCTGGCGGGCGAGGGCGGTGACGAAACCCTCGGGGTGCATCGGGCATTCCAGGCGACCTGGCCTGCGGAGAGCCCCTGAACTGCGCGATCGCGTTCCCCGCCGCCATGCCGGGCGGGCGCTTCGCCTTGGCCCGGCTGGGCTTTTCCCGAGCTGAATGGATCCGGTTTGACCTGGGCCACAACTTGCGTGTAATTAGGCGCTTCTGGCCAAAACAAGATTGAGGACATGAACATGGCCCTGTGGAAAGAACAAACGCCCCCCGCCGGGAATCCGGTCCCGCCCGCGAGCGCAGCCACGGCCCGGGAGCCGGAAAAGGTGGCCCCGCTGCCGATGCCGGCCGAGGCCGCACGCCGACCCGAGCGCGCCGCCGCCAAGGAAACCGTCATCGCCGCCGATCTCGCCATCGAGGGCAAGATCGAGGGCGCCGGCCACGTGCGTCTCGCCGGTCGCTTCAAGGGCGACGTGCACGTCGACGGCAACCTCACCATCGAGCCCGGTGCGCACCTCACCGGCCAGGTCTATGCCAGGACCGTGGTGATCGCCGGCGAACTGCACGGCAACATCAACGGCGCCGCCCGCGTCGAGCTGCTGGAGTCCGGCGTGCTGGCCGGCGATGTCAAGGCGGGCACGCTCACCGTGGCCGCCGGTTCGAAGATGCGCGGCAACGCCGAGTTCGGCTGGGACGAGAAGGGCATGAAATCGGTGGCGGCCGGCGGCTGAGCGGCCCGCGGCCATGGCGAACCCTCCGCGGCCACTGTTCCTCGGGCGGACCACGGCTGCCCGCAGCAGCACCGGGCGCACGCGCGTGTGCCCGCATTGCAAGACCACGATCCTCGAGAGTGCGAGCATCTGCCCCGCCTGCCAGGGCTACCTGCGCTTCGAGCGTGCCGCCGAGCAGCCCGCGGCGGTGGCCGAGCTGTCACCGCTGCGCGTCTCGGGCACCATCCGCCATCCGGCGGAGGGCGAGTCCTGGGAATATTCCATGGTGCTGACCATCCGCAACGAGCGCGGCGAGGAACTCGCGCGGCAGGTAGTCGGTGTCGGTGCCCTGCACCCCCTGGAGGAGCGCAGCTTCACGTTGACCGTGGACATTTTCCGGCCGGGCACCGGGCGACGCTAGACACCCGGGGCGCCCCTGCACCAGGCCCGCGTCGTGTCGTCCCGCTCCGCAGGTTCGCGCATCGTCGCGATCGACGCCCTGCGCGGGCTGGTGATGATGCTGCTGCTTCCCGACCTTTCCGGCGGCTTCTCGTTGTATCGCATGGCGGAGCTGCATCCGCAGGGCGCGGTCTGGCAGGCGCTGGGCCGGCAGTTCACCCATGCCGCCTGGGCCGGTGCGCACGTCTGGGATTTCGTCATGCCCGGCTTCGTGCTGCTGGTGGGCGCATCGATGCCGCTGTCGGTGATGGCGCGGCGCGCGCGCGGGGACACCACTGCGCAGCTGCGGCTGCATGCCGCGATCCGCAGCCTGGCGCTGGTGGTCCTCGGCCTGCTGGCGACGCGCAGCGTGCCGGATTACTTCGAGAATGCCATGCCCTACCTGGTCATCCTCGGCATCGGTCTGCCGTGTTCGGCATGGCTGGGCCGCCGGCTCGGGCTGCGCACGGTCGCTGCGCGACTGGCGCTCGACGCCGCCTGGGCGGCACTGGTGCTCGGCGTCGCGCTCGGCTGGATGCTCACCAACCTGGAGGGTTCCGGGGCATACGACCTGGGGCAGATCCTGATCCTGCTGGGCCTGGCCTACTTGCCCGCATTCCTCATGGTGGAGCGCGGCAGCCTGGCGCAGGCAGCCGTGGCAGTCGGCATTCTCGCGGCCTACGGCGGCGCGTTCTTCATCTACGCGGCGACGGTGGTCCCGCCGCCGGCCAGCCCCTGGATCAACGGCGCCAATTTCGCCGCCGCCGTGGACCGCGCCTTCCTCAACGAACTGCCGCGCGCGCTGCCGTATCAGGACGAGCCGCACGGCTACCACACCCTGCAGTTCGTGCCGCTGATCGCCACCATGCTGGCCGGCATGATTGCCGGCCGGGCGATGGCGCTCAGCACCGATCGTGCTGCACTCGCCTGGCGCATGGCCGTCGTGGCGGCAGGACTGGTGGCGGGCGGCCTGGTGCTGGGGGCGCTCGGCATCCCGGTCATCAAGAGCCTGTGGACGCCATCCTGGGCGCTGCTCAGCACCGGGCTGTTGCTGCTGGTGCTGGCGGTGCTGTACCGGGCCTGCGATGTCGCCGGCCACGTCCGCTGGGCCCTGCCGTTCACCATCCTCGGCAGCAACGCGGTGCTGCTCTACATGATGGCGGTGCATGACCGCTGGCGTCTGGCCGGACCCTGGCGCCGGCTGCTGGCAGGCGTGGTGCCGGCGGACTGGTGGCCGCTCGCCGAGGCGCTGCTGGTGCTCGCCACGCTCTGGCTGCTGGCCTGGCTGCTGGCGCGCCGGCGGCTGTTCATCCGCCTGTAGGGGCGGGGCAGCCGTGACAAAAATGGAACCAGGTCCGGACTTGGCAGCGGATTTTTCCTACACTTCACGGCTTTGCGGATGCCCATCGCCGGCCGCCGGCCGGCCTGCCAGGAAGGACGGGGCTTGAAGTTTCTGGAAACAGAGGTCGACGGGGCGTTCATCATCGAACCCGAGCGGCGCAGCGACGAGCGCGGTTATTTCGCGCGCCTGTGGTGCGCCGAGGAACTCGGCGGGCGCGGCCTGGAGCCGCGCGTGGCACAGATCAACACCGGTGTCAGCCCGCGCCGGGGCACCTTGCGGGGCCTGCACTACCAGGAGGCACCCCATGCCGAGGTGAAGATCGCCCGCTGCGTGCGCGGTGCCGCCTGGGACGTGGTCGTGGACCTGCGCCCGGAATCGCCGACCTTCCGTCGCTGGGCCGCGGTGGAACTCGACGCCGGAAACGGCCGCATCCTCTATGCCCCGGAGGGCTGCGCCCACGGCTACCTGACGCTCGCCGACGACACCGAACTCATCTACATGGCCTCGCGGCCGTATGCGCCCCAGGCCGCGCGCGGCGTGCGCTATGACGACCCGGCCTTCGGCATCGCCTGGCCGGCGCCGCCGGCCGTCATCTCCGCCGCGGACCGCTCCTGGCCGCTGTTCACGCCATGAAGCGCGTACTGCTGACAGGCGCCAGCGGCTTCATCGGCAGCCATTGCATCGCACCCTTGCGTCGGCGCGGCTACGAGGTGGTGGCCATCTGCCGGCGGCCGCCGCCGGCCGCGGTGGAGGGCCTGCGCTGGGTGCGCGCCGATCTGCTCGACCGCGACGCACGCCGCCGCCTGCTCGACAGCGAGCGGCCCAGCCACCTGCTGCATCTCGCCTGGTACGTGGAGCCGGGCGCGATGATCAGCCACAAGGACAACCTCGCCTGGACGGCGGCCAGCATCGACCTGCTGGCGCAGTTCCACGAGCTGGGAGGCGAGCGCGTCGTCATGGGCGGTTCCTGCTACGAGTACGACTGGCGCTACGGTTATTGCAGCGAGGAGCTGACCCCCTGCCGGCCGGATACGCTTTACGGTGCGGCCAAGCACGGACTGGCGCAGACCCTGCTCGGCTACTGCACGACGGCCGGGCTGTCTGGCGCCTGGGCACGGATGTTCTTCCTCTACGGCCCCAACGAGAACCCGAAGCGGCTGGTGCCCTCGGTGATCCTCTCGCTGCTGCGGGGCGAGGAGGCGAAGTCCTCGCACGGCATGCAGGTCCGCGACTACATGCACGTGCAGGACGTGGCCGACGGCACGGTGGCACTGCTCGACAGCGCGGCGCAGGGCGCGTTCAACATCGCCAGCGGCCGCGCCGTCACCATCCGCCACATCGTCGAGCGCCTCGGCGAGATCACCGGGCGTGCGGACCTGCTGCGCATCGGCGCCTACCCGGCCCGCGCCAACGATGCGCCGCTGGTGGTCGGTGATCCGGCAATGGCCCTGCAGGCGTTCGGCTGGCAGTCCGCCATCGGCCTGGACGAGGGCCTGCGCACGACGGTGGAATGGTGGCGGGCCAGGCTCGCCGCCGGGGAGCTGAAGTGAAGAACATCGTCATCCTGGGCTCCGGCATGGCCGGTTGCGGCGCCGCCTACCGGCTGAACCAGCTCGGCCTGCGGCCCGTCATGTACGACATGCACGACCACTACGGCGGCCACACGGCGTCCTTCGAGTTCCCGGGCGGCTGGGTCTTCGACGAGGGGCCGCATGTCTCCTTCACCCAGGAGAAGCGCCTGCAGGACCTGTTCGCGGCGAACGTCGGCGGACACTTCGAGACGCTGTCCACCTACGTCAACAACTACTGGCGCGGCCACTGGATCAAGCATCCGGCGCAGTGCAACCTCCACGGCCTGCCGGCCGAGCTCGTCACGCGGGTGCTGGTCGATTTCATCAAGGCCCAGCAGTCGCAGACCGATGCGCCGGTGGCGAACTACGAGGACTGGCTGCGGCGCAGTTACGGCGACACCTTCGCCGAGACCTTCCCGATGGAGTACACGGTCAAGTACCACACCACCACGGCGGCCAACATGAATACCGACTGGATCGGGCCGCGCCTGTACCGTGCCTCGCTCGACGAGGTGCTGCGCGGCGCGCTCGAACCGGCCACCGCGGACGTGCACTACATCAGCCACTTCCGCTACCCGAGTCACGGCGGCTTCAAGGCGTACCTCGGCCCCTTCGTGGACATGGCCGAGCTGAAGCTCGGCCACCGGGTGACCGGCCTGGATCCGCAGCGGCGGCAGCTGCGCTTCGCCAATGGCGCGAGCGCCGGCTACGATGCTCTGGTCTCGTCGATCCCGCTGCCGGAACTGCTGCCGATGATCGACGGCGCGCCGCCGGACGTGCTGGCGGCGGCGGAGCGGCTCGCCTGCAGCGAGGTCGTCATCGTCTGCCTCGGGGTGGACCGCCCGGAGCTGATCGACGCCCACTGGACCTACTTCTACGACCGCGACATCTTCTTCACGCGCCTGTCCACGCCGCACCTGCAGTCGCCGCACAACGTGCCGCCGGGCTGCGGCAGCCTGCAGGCCGAGTGCTACTACTCGCGCAAGTACCGGCCGCTGGACCGCAGTCCCGAGGACTGCATCGAGCCGGTGATCCGCGACCTGATCCGCTGCGGCGTGCTGCGCGAGAGCGACCGCATCCTGTTCCGCCACGCCATGCACATCCCCTACGCCAACGTCATCTTCGACCTGGAGTGCGCACAGGCCGTGCGTACCGTGCATGGCTACCTGGATGACATCGGCGTGGCCTATTGCGGTCGCTACGGCGACTGGGCCTATATCTGGACCGACCAGTCCTTCGTCAGCGGCGAGAACGCCGCGCAGAAGGCACTCGATGGAGCGAACCGCCCATGATTCCCGTGCGCTGCAAGGCCGGTGACCTGGTGGAGGTGCGCCCGGCCGAGGAAATCCTCGCCACCCTGGACGAGAACGGCTGCCTGGACGGCATGCCGTTCATGCCTGAGATGCTGGCCTGCTGCGGCCGTCGTTACCATGTGTTCGCCAGCGCCCACAAGAGCTGCGACAGCATCTACTACAAGCTGGGCCGCATCATGGACGACGCGGTGTTCCTCGAGGACCTGCGCTGCGACGGCGCCGCCCATGGCGGCTGCCAGGCCAACTGCCTCATCTTCTTCAAGCTGCACTGGCTGAAGCCCGTGGCGCCCGCGCGCGACTGGCAGCTCAGGCCGCTGCCGCGGCCGCCGACAGGCCGCGATGCCGCCTGGCTGCAGGCGACGGTGGGCACGAAGGACGCGGCGGGGGAGACCGTCTACCGCTGCCAGACCACCGAGCACCTGCGGGCGACGCGCACCTTCCGGCCCTTCAACCCCGGGGTGTTCCTCGCCGACCTGCGCTCGCGCAACGTCACGCTCGGCCAGCTCTGCCGCGGCCTGTTGCTGCTGGTGACCTGGCATGTCTCGCGCAACATGCCGGTTGGCTGGCGATTCTGGAACGGGCTCTACGCGAAGCTGCACCATTACTTCTACCAGCGCGAGAGCCCGCATATCTACGGCACCATACCCAAGGGGGCAGCCACCCCCGACGTGCGCATCGACCTCCGGGAAGGCGAGTACGCCCGGGTGCGGCCGCTGGCCGAGATCCAGCCGACGCTCAATGTCGCCAACCGCAACCGCGGTCTGTCGTTCAATCCGGAGATGGCGCCCTACTGCGGCGGCACCTACCGCGTGCAGCGGCGGGTGACGCGCATCATCGACGAGAAGACCGGGCGCATGCTGGATCTGAAGAACCCCTGCATCATGCTGGAGGGCGTCTACTGCATGGCGTGTTACCACCCGGAAACGCTGCTGTGCCCGAAGCGCATCCCGCAGTACTTCCGGGAGGCCTGGCTCGAGCGGATGGATGTCCGCGACTAGCCAGGGTGGCGGCGCGCCGCCCCTGGTCAGCATCGGGCTGCCGGTCTACAACGGCGGCCGGTATCTTGCCGCCTCGCTGTCCTCGCTGTGCGCGCAGAGCTTCCGCGACATCGAGATCATCATCTCCGACAATGCCTCCACGGATGGCTCCGCGGAGCTGTGTCGCGACTTTGCCGCCCGCGATCTGCGGGTGCGTTACTCGCGGCTGCCGGAGAACATCGGCGGGGTCGCCAACCACAACCGGGTATTCGAGCTGGCGACCGGCGAGTTCTTCATGTGGGCCTCTGCCGACGATCTCTGGCAGCCGGGCTACGTGGAGCGCTGCGTGGCGGAGCTGCGCCGCCACGCCGACGTGGTGCTGGTCTATGCCATCAACGGCCGCATCGACGACGAGGGCCGGCCGTGCGAGCCGATCGCGCCCGGGCCGCCGCTGGACGGTGATGACGTGCGGGAACGCTTTGCCCGGCTCACCGATATCTACCGTGCCATCGAGCCGTTCTACGGGCTGGCACGGCGCGCGGTGCTGCTGCGCTCGGCCCGCATGAAGCGCCATCCGGGCTTCGACCGCATCCTGCTGGCGGAGATCGGCCTGCATGGCAAGCTGCGGCAGATCCCCGAGCCGCTGTACTGCCGGCGCATCCACGGGCAGCAGTCGATCCATGCCTTCCCGAGCCTGCGTTCACGCTATGGCTGGATCAACCCCGGGCGCAGCCAGCGCTTCCTCTGGCCCCATCTCGAGTACGCCCGGCAGTTCACCGCGGCGGCGTTGCGCTCGGCGCCGGGTCCCCGTGCGCGGCTGGGTTGCCTCTGGCACATGCTGCGCTGGTGCCGCTGGCACCACCGGGAGCTGTGGGCGGACCTGAGGGGAGTGGATCCGGCGTGAGCGACGCGGAGGTCACGGTCATCATCCCCACCCTCGCCGACGAGCGTCGCGGGCAGACCATCTGGCGCGCCATCGACAGCGCGGGACCGCGCAGCGGGGTGGCCAGCCGCATCATCGTCGTGGTCAACGGCCGGCGTTTCTCGCCGGCGCTGCTGGAGCAGCTGCGCGCTGCCGCCGGCATCGATTGCATCTACGTCGAGCGCGGCAGCATGCCGCTGGCCCTGCTGGAGGGCCGGCGCCGGGTGCGCAGCGAGTTCTTCGCCTTCCTCGACGACGACGATGAGTACCTCGAAGGCGGCCTGGCCACCCGGCGCGACCTGCTGCGCGCCGATCGGCGCGCCGCCTTCGTCGTCACCGCCGGCTGGCTGCAGACCCCGGAAGGGCAGCTGCCCCAGGGCAGCCTGCAGGCCGCCGCCATCGAGGCCGATCCGCTCGGCAGCCTGCTGCAGGAGAACTGGGTGGCCACCTCGGCGTCGGGCCTGTACCGCAGCAGCGCGGTGACCGAGGAGGATTTCGCGGAGATGCCCTCGTACCTGGAGTGGACCTACCTCGGCTTCCGGCTGGCTTCGCGCCTGCCGTTCCGCTTCCTCGATGCCGCCACGTACCGCCGTCACGACCTGCCTGGCACGGTGTCGAAGTCGCGTGCCTACCATGCCGGCATGGTCCCCGCGCTGGATGCCATCCTGCGCCTGCCCCTGCCGGCTCCGGTCCGCCGCGGCCTGCGGCGCAAGCTCGGTGCCGCCCGGCATTCGCTGTCGGTGGCGGCGCTCGGGGAGGGCGCCCGTGGCGAGGCCTGGCGCCAGCACCTGGCGAGCCTGGCGCAGCCCGGGGGGCTGAAGTACCTCAGCTACACCCGCCGCCTGCTGGCGCCGGCACCACGCGCGTGAGCGGGCCGGCCAAAGCGGGATCCGGCAGCGCGCTGCTCGGCGGGGTCGCGTGGATGCTGGGCTTCCGCGTGTTCGATCGCATCGCCGGCACCATCAGCATCCTGGTGCTGGCGCGGCTGCTCAGGCCCGAGCACTTCGGCATCGTCGCGCTGGCATCCAGCGTGGTCGCCTTCGTGGAACTGCTCGCGGCCCTCGGGCTGGACACGGTGCTGATCCAGAAGCGCGAGCTGGAGCGTGGCCACTACGACACGGCCTGGACCATCCAGCTCGCGGTGGCGACGCTGTGTGCCACGCTGCTGGCGCTGGCGGCCATCCCTGCGGCAGGCTTCTTCCATGAACCGCGCCTGGAGGGCATCGTCTACCTGCTGGCTGTCAGCATGTTCTGCGAGGGCTGGCAGAACGTCCGCGTCGTCGATTTCCGCCGCGAGATGCGCTTCGACCGCGAATTCATCTTCATGGCCGGCAAGCGCACGGTGGCCGTGGTGGTCACGGTGGCCGCGGCATTCACCCTGCGCAACCAGTGGGCGCTGGCCATCGGCATCGTCAGCTCGCGCCTGTTCGGCGTGTTGCTGAGCTATGCACTGCGCCCATACCGGCCGCGATTCTCGCTGGCGCATCGCGGGGAATTCGTCGGCAAGTCCACATGGCTGCTGCTCGGCAACCTGGTGATGTTCGCGCGCAACCGCAGCTCCGACGTGGTGCTGGGACGCATCTCCGGGCCGGCCACGGTCGGTGCCTACAACCTCGCCGGCGATCTCGCCAACATGGTGGGCCAGGAGCTGATCGCGCCCATCAACCGCGTCGCCCTGCCGGACTTCAGCCAGCAGGGCACGAAGGCTGAAGTCGGCCGGCGCTTCGACCTGCTGACCGGGCAGGTGGCGGTGTTCATCGCGCCGCTCGGCGCCGGCATGGCCGCCTGCGCCGGCGTGCTGGTGCCCGTGCTCTTCGGCCCACAGTGGCTGGCGGCGGTGGGCGTGCTGCAATGGCTGGCCTGGGCGGCGCTGGTGGCGGCGCTGGGTTCCAACATCGGCGTGGTATTCCTCAGCCTCGGCCACTACCGGGCCAATGCGGCGATCCACGCGGTCGGCGCGCTGACGCTGGTGCCGCTGCTCATTGCCGGCGCCGTCATGATGGGAGCGGTGGGCGCTGCCGCTGCGGTACTTGTCGGCAACCTGGTGACGGTGGCCGTGGCGCTGCTGTACTCGGTCACGGCTTTCGAGTATGGCCCGTTGCGCTTCCTCGGCCGTATCTGGCGGCCGGTGCTGGCGGCGATCGCCATGCATGGCCTGGTCGTCGCGGCAGGCGGGCCCTCGGCGGGATGGGCGGCGGACACCCCGGACGCGCTGCGTCTGGTAACCATGGTGGCCGTCGGCGCGGTGAGCTACCCGCTGTTGCTGCTGGGTCTGTGGGCGCTGTGCGGTTTCCCCGATGACGCCGAGCGCACGACCCTGGATCTGCTGCGTCGCCTGCTACAGCGCCGCAAGGCGGGAGCCGTCGGATAAATTGACATGAAGGGCTGAGAGCCATTTCCGAATTTTGACAATACGGCTACTACGGCTTGCCGGATACGTGGCAGTATGTAATGGCCGTGCGCACCGGCTAGAGAGCGGTTGCGTGGCCGGCAGGGACATCCCGGCGTTGGTGCCAGCCTGCGCACCGGGAACAACAAGAAGAACGAGGGCCCGTCATCCGGACGGCGCCCATCGGGGAGAATCACGGATGAAGACCTTCCTGCGCCGATCCCGTTCCGCGTGGCTCGCGGCCTGTGCTGCCGCCGCCGCGCTGTTCCTGCCGCAGATGTCGCTGGCGGCGCTGCCGGCGGGCTTCACCGAGACCACCATCAACCGCCCGGACGGCCAGCCCTGGCAGGAAGCAGTCGGCCTCGCATTCGCGCCCAACGGCCGGTTGTTCGTCTGGGAACGCAACGGCAGCGTCTGGGTCATCGATGCCGCCAGCCCGCTCGGCAGCCGCTTCCTCGACATGCGCAACGAGGTCGCGGCCTACCGCGACCACGGCATGCTGGGCTTCGCCCTGCACCCGAACTTCGTCAACAACGGCTACGTCTACGTGCTGTTCACCGTGGAACGCCATCACCTGGTGAACTGCGACTCGCCGCCGCTGGGGCCGCCGGTGTGCGGGCCCGGCTACACGCCCGGCACCCATACGCCGTTCCAGCCCACCATCGGCCGCGTCGTGCGCTACCAGGCCACGCGCCCGCTCGGCGACAGCGACTACAGCCGCGCCAACGGCATCGACACCAGCACGCGCACCGTGCTGCTGGGTGAATCCTGGTGGTTCAGCGACCCGAACCAGCTGAATCCGGCCAAGCCGCGCAACACCGGCTGCCCGATCCTGCACGAGTCCCACGGCGTCGGCTCGCTGGTGTTCGGCCAGGATGGCAGCTTGCTGGTCACCTGCGGCGACGGCGCCAGCTACAACGGCGTGGACTGGGGCCCGGGCTCGGATTCCTATCACAGCCAGGCGATCGCCGAGGGCATCATCCGCCCGGCGGAGGACGTCGGCTCCTACCGCGTGCAGATGGTGAACTCGCTCAACGGCAAGATCCTGCGGCTGAACCCGGACACGGGCGATGGCCTGGCGAGCAATCCCTTCTATGATCCGCTGGCGCCGCGCGCGGCGAAGTCACGCGTCTGGGCGCTGGGCCTGCGCAATCCCTTCCGCTTCACGCTGCGCCCGGGGACCGGCAGCCACAACCCGGGTGACGGCAATCCCGGCGTGCTGTACGTGGGCGACGTCGGCTGGAGCACCTGGGAAGACCTCAACGTGGTGCGCTTCGGCGGCGAGAATTTCGGCTGGCCGCTGTTCGAGGGCCAGGAGCAGCAGAACGACTACTACAGCAACGGCGTGGCCGAGAACGAGGACGCGCCCAATCCCCTCTACAACGGCACCACCTGCACCCGCCAGTACTTCCAGTTCCGCGAGCTGCTCAAGCAGGACACCAGAGGCACGCCAAGCTGGCCGAATCCCTGCAACGCGGGCCAGCAGATCACCAGTGCGGACGTCTTCCTGCACCAGCGCCCGGCGCTGGACTGGCACCACAACACCAGTACCTCGCGTTTCGCCGCGTTCCAGGGCAATACGGCGGTAGCCTGGCCCATCGGCAGCACGGCACCGGACTCGAGCATCGTGCTGGGCTCGCCCTTCCCGGGCAATTCTTCCACCGGCGGCATCTGGTACGAGGGCAGCGACTTCCCGGCGCAGTACCACGACACCTATTTCCACGGCGAGTACGGCGGCCAGTGGATCAAGAACTTCGTCTTCGACAGCAACAACACGCTCAAGGAAGTCCGCAACTTCGGCGACAACCTCGGCGGCATCGTCTCCATTGCCAGCAACCCGGTGAGCGGCGGGCTGTACTACATCGCCTGGACCGCGTACGTCAAGAAGATCAGCTACACGCCCAATACCAACGTGCCGCCCAATGCGGTGGCCACCGTGGACCGGCAGTACGGGCCGAGTCCGCTGACCGTGAACTTCGATGCCAGCCTGACCACCGACGCCAACGGCGGCACCATCACCTACACCTGGAACTTCGGCGATGGCAGCCCGACGGCAAGCGGCGTCACCGCCAGCCACACCTACACCGCCACGGGCCTCGCCACCTTCACGGCGACGCTCACGGCCCGCGATTCAGGCGGGCTGACGTCCACGGCCACGGTGCTGATCTCGCCGAACAACACGCCGCCTGACGTCACCATCACCAGCCCGCTGGACGGCGACAAGTACAGCATCCTCGCGCCGACCCAGCTGCCGCTGCAGGCGGACATCATCGATGCCGAGACCGGTCCGGGCAGCGTGAGCTGCAGCTGGATCACCATCCTGCACCACAACAGCCACACCCATCAGGATCCGCCGGTACCCAGTTGCAGTACCACCACGCAGATCTCCCCGCTGGGCTGCGACAGCGAGACCTACTACTACGAGCTGCAGCTCACCGTCTCCGATCCGCAGGGGCTGACGGTGCGCAAGTCGTCGAAGATCTATCCGGACTGCCCGTCGCAGGACACCAGCCCGCCCACGGCGCCCAACAGCCTGCTGGCGACGGTGGCCGGCTACAACCAGGTCAACCTCTCCTGGGTGGCTTCCGACGACAACGTCGGTGTCACCGGCTACCAGGTCGAGCGCTGCCAGGGCGCGGGTTGCAGCAACTTCTCGCTGGTGGGCGTGTCGGGCACCACGGCCTTTGCCGCCACCGGCCTGCTCGGCTCCACCAGCTACAGCTTCCGCGTCCGCGCCAGCGATGCCGCCGGCAACTTCAGCAACTACTCCAACGTGGTCAGCGCCGTGACGGCGGCGCCGCCGCCGGTGCAGATCCGCGTCAATGCCGGTGGCCCGGCCTACATGGACACGGTGGGCAACCTGTGGAGCGCGGATACCGCCTTCAATACCGGCCACCCGCTTGCCTGGCCGGACGCCACCATCATCAGCGGCACCAGCGATCCGGCGCTGTTCCGCACCGAGCGCTGGGATGACGGCTCGGCGCCGGAACTGCAGTACAGCTTCAATGTGCCGAATGGCAGCTACCAGGTGAAGCTGCACTTCGCGGAGAACTACGCGCCGCTGTTCGCGGTCGGCAAGCGCGTCTTCGGCGTGCAGGTGGAGGGCGTCACCGTGATCCCGGCGCTCGACGTCTTTGCCGAGGCCGGTGCGAACGCCGCCCTGGTGAAGACCATCGACACCACGGTCACCGACAGCACGCTCGACATCGTCCTCGTGCACAACATCGAGGATCCCGAGATCAATGCCATCGAGATCGTCTCGGCGGCAGCCACGCCGGATACCACGCCGCCCTCGACGCCGGTACTGGCGACCCCGGTGGTCGCCGGGGCTACCCAGCTCAACCTGTCGTGGAGCGCAGCCACCGACAACATCGGCGTCACCGGCTACCAGCTCGAGCGCTGCCAGGGTGCCGGCTGCTCGAACTTCCTGCAGGTGGCGACGCCCACAGGCACCGCCTTCAACGACATCGGCCTGACTGCTGCCACCAGCTACAGCTACCGGGTGCGCGCCACGGATGCGGCCGGCAACCTCGGCGCCTGGTCCAACGTGGCGACGGCGACCACCCAGGCTTCGGCCGACACCACGCCGCCGACCGTGCCGGTGCTGGCAGCGCCGGTGGTGGTGAGTGCCACGCAGATCGACCTCGCCTGGAGCGCATCCACGGATGCGGTGGGTGTCACCGGCTACCTGATCGAGCGCTGCCAGGGCGCGGGCTGCTCCAGCTTCGCCCAGGTCGCCAGCGTCGGCGGCGGAGTCACCGCCTTCAGCAACACCGGGCTGGCCGGCAACACCAGCTACAGTTACCGCGTGCGCGCCACCGATGCGGCCGGCAACCTCAGCGGCTGGTCCAACACCGGCACGGGCGTCACGCCGACGGCCCCGGACACCACGCCGCCCACCGCGCCGGTGCTCGCGGCGCCGCTGCCGGCGAGTTCGACACAGATCAGCCTGTCCTGGAGTGCCGCCAGCGATGCGGTCGGCGTCACCGGCTACCAGGTGGAACGTTGCCAGGGCGCGGGCTGCTCGGCCTTCACCCTGGTGACCACCGTCGCCGGCAACGTGCTGACCTATGCCGACCCCGGCCTGACGCCGGCCACCAGCTACAGTTATCGCGTGCGTGCCACCGATGCGGCCGGCAACTTCGGGCCCTGGTCCAACACCGGCACCGCGGTGACGCAGACGCCGCCCGACACCACGCCGCCCACGGCGCCGGTGCTGGCGGCGCCCACGGTGGTCAGCTCCACGCAGATCAACCTGTCCTGGAGCGCCTCCACCGACAACCTGGGCGTCACGGGCTACGTGATCGAGCGCTGCGCCGGCGTCGGCTGCAGCAGCTTCGCGCAGATCGGCAGCTCGGCGACGACCAGCTTCAGCAGCACGCCGCTGACGCCGTCCACCGCCTACAGCTTCCGCGTGCGCGCCACCGATGCGGCCGGCAACTTCAGCGCCTGGTCGAATATCGCCAGCGCCAGCACCCCGGCACCGCCCGCGGTCGCCATCCGCATCAACGTCGGCGGGCCGTCGTATACGGATTCGACCGGCAACAGCTGGCTGGCGGACACCGGCTTCAACACCGGCCATGCGCTCGGCTGGCCGGGCAGCACCAGCATCGCCGGCACCAGCGATCCGACCCTCTACCGGACCGAGCGCTGGGACGATGGTGGCAGCCCGGAGATGCAGTACAGCATCACCGTGCCCAGGGGCACGTACACCGTGCGCCTGCACTTCGCCGAGAACTACCCGCCGCTGTTCGCGGTGGGCCAGCGCATCTTCGGCATCCAGATCGAAGGCGTGACGGTCGAGCCGGCGCTCGACGTGTTCTCCCTGGTGGGTGCCCATACGGCGCTGGTGAAGAGCTACACGGCGACCGTGAACGACAGCGCGGTGACCATCACCTTCCTGCACAACGTGGAGGATCCGCTGGTCAACGCCATCGAGGTGATCTCGCAGGGCTCCACCGACACCACGCCGCCGACGGCACCGGTGCTGGCGGCGCCGCTGGTCGCCGGGCCGGCGCGGCTCGACCTGGCCTGGTCGGCATCGACCGATGACACCGGCGTCACCGGCTACCAGGTGGAACGCTGCCAGGGGGCGGGCTGCTCGAACTTCGTGCAGGTCGGCACCTCGGCCACGACGGCGTTCAGCAACACCGGGCTCACCCCGTCCACCTCCTACAGCTACCGGGTGCGCGCCAGCGATGCCGCGGGCAACTTCAGCGCGTACTCCAACATCGCCACGGCCACCACGGCGGCGGATACCACGCCGCCGGGCGCTTCGACGCTGGCGGCACCGACGGTGGTGAGCGCGACGCAGGTGAACCTCGCCTGGTCCGCGGCCGGCGATGACATCGGCGTCACCGGCTACCAGGTGGAACGCTGCCAGGGAGCAGGCTGCACCAGCTTCGCCGTGGTCGGCAGCACGGCCGGCACGACCTTCAACAACACCGGCCTCGCGCCGTCCACCTCCTACAGCTACCGCGTACAGGCCACCGATGCCGCGGGCAACCTCGGCCCGTACTCCAACGTGGTGAGCGCGACCACGCTGGCGGCGCCGGACACCACGCCGCCGACGGCGCCGGTGCTGGCGGCCCCGGTGGTGGCGGGCTACAACCAGCTGAACCTCGGCTGGGTGGCCGCGAGCGACAACGTCGCGGTCACGGGCTACCGGATCGAGCGCTGCCAGGGCGCGGGCTGCTCGGCCTTCGTGCAGGTGCAGTCGGTCGGCGGCACGACGCTGTCGGCGATCGATACCGGTCTCGCGCCGTCCACCTCCTACAGCTACCGGGTGCGCGCCACGGACGCCGCGGGCAACCTAGGCCCGTACTCCAACGTGGCCAGCGCCACCACCGCGGCGGACACCACGCCGCCGGGCACGCCGGTGCTGGCGGCACCGGTGGTCGTCGGCGCCAGCCGCATCGACCTGTCGTGGACGGCCACCACCGACAACGTGGGCGTGAGCGGTTACCAGGTCGAGCGCTGCCAGGGCGCGGGCTGCTCGGCCTTCGCGCTGGTGACCACGGTCGGCGGCAGCACCACGGCCTTCAGCAACACGGGCCTGGCGGCGGGCACGGCATACAGCTACCGCATCCGCGCCACGGATGCCGCCGGCAACCTCGGCGGCTACTCCAACGTCGTCAGCGCCACGACCTCCTCGGCACCGGTGACGGTCATCCGCCGCAATGTCGGCGGGCCGGCCTACACCGATTCCTCCGGCAACGTCTGGGCGGCGGACTCCGGCTACAACACCGGCCACGCACTGGCCTGGCCGGGCAGTACCAGCATCGCCGGTACCAGCGACCCGACGCTGTACCGCACGGAGCGCTGGGACGACAGCGGCAGCCCGGAAATGCAATACAGCTTCACGGTGCCCAACGGCAGCTACCAGGTGCGGCTGCACTTCGCCGAGAACTACTCGCCGCTGTTCGCGGTGGGCCAGCGCATCTTCGGCGTACAGATCGAGGGCGCGACCGTCATCCCGTCGCTCGACATCTTCGCCGAGGCCGGCGCCCGCACGGCGCTGGTCAAGACTGCCACGGTGACGGTGAGCGACGGCACGCTGAACATCGTCTTCCTCCACCAGGTCGAGGACCCCGAGGTCAACGCCATCGAGATCATCTCGCAGTAGCGGACGGGCAGGCGGAGGAAGGGGAGGTCAGCGGCGCCCGGGTACTGCGGGAGGCGCCGCCAGTGCCGCGAGGATGCGACGGGTCTCGCTGCGCGCCAGGGCGATGCGCAGCGCCAGCGCGCGTCGTGGCTGGCTGCCGTGGAGCTTCCGGGATCGGGCTGGCTGCATGCGGTGGCGGGCTGCCTTGCGGCTTCTGGGCCGGGGCGCTCTTCTTGCCTTGTTGTCAGGAACTATAGCTCGATAAATAAACGGGTTACATCCTGTTTTTACCGTAATGCAGGATGCAACGGCGGGCTGCCAGATGGATGCCGGACGGGTCGCAGCCGGCCCGGAGGCCGGCTGGCTGCGGCGAGAGTGGCGCGCCCGGAGAGATTCGAACTCCCGACCCCCAAGTTCGTAGCCTGGTGCTCTATCCAGCTGAGCTACGGGCGCACTGGGACTGGCCTGCGGGACAGCGGTGCGGGAACCGGGCCGCTGCCGCAGGGCGCGGCAGTGTAACCGTTCCGGGCGTGGCTGCCTAGAACTCGTTGCGCCGCCGCCGGGTCTCGGCGAAGACCTCGACCAGCGGCGCGCCGCCGAGCCCGAGGGTGGCCTGCAGCTCCGCGCTGTCGGGCCGCAGGAAGGGGTTGGTCAGCCGCTCGCGGCCGATGGTGGAGGGCACCGTAGGCAGGTCGAGGTCGCGCAGCTGGTCCACCTCGGCGACGCGTTCACGCAGCCCGGCGTTGTCCGGCTCGAGGCCGATGGCGAAGTGCGCGTTCTTCTGCGTGTATTCGTGGGCGCAGAACACGCGGGTCGGCGCCGGCAGCGCCCGCAGCTTCTGCAGCGAGGTCCACATCTGTGCCGGCGTGCCCTCGAACAGGCGGCCGCAGCCCATGGAGAACAGCGTGTCGCCGACGAAGGCGGCATGGTCCTCGTCGAAAACGTAGACGATGTGGCCACGGGTATGGCCGGGCGTATCCAGCACGCGCGCGCGGTGCCGGCCGAGCATGACGACATCGCCCTCGCCGACCTGCACGTCGATGCCGGGGATGCGCGCGGCGTCGGCGCGCGGGCCGATGATGCGGCAGCCGGTCCTCGCCTTGAGCTCGAGGTTGCCGCCGGTGTGGTCGTCGTGGTGGTGGGTATTGAAGATGAAGTCGAGCTTCCAGCCCGTCTCGGCGAGCGCCGCCTCGATGGCAGCGGCGGAGGGCGTGTCGACGCTGGCGCAGATGCCGGCCTCGCGGTCACGGATGAGGTAGCCGTAGTTGTCGTCCAGGCAGGCGAACTGGTGGACTTCCAGGGCAGGCAGGTGATGCGGGGCGGAAGCCTGGGTCATGTCACTTCTCCAGCAGCCGCGGGATGAGTTCGACGAAATTGCACGGCCGCGTGCGGTAGTCGAGCTGCGGGGCGAGGATGCGGTCCCAGCCGGTGGCGCAGGCGCCGGTGGAGCCGGGCAGGCAGAAGAGGAAGGTACCGTTGGCGACGCCGCCCAGGCAGCGGGACTGCAGCGTCGAGGCGCCGATCTCGCCGAAGGAGAGGCTGCGGAACAGCTCGCCGAAGCCGCCGATCTCCTTGTCGAGCAGCGGAGCCACGGCCTCGGGCGTGCCGTCGCGGCCGGTGAGGCCGGTGCCGCCGGTGGTGATGATGGCATTGACCTCGGGGTCGGCGATCCAGGCGGAGACCACGGCGCGGATGCGATAGATGTCGTCCTTCTCGATGCCGCGGGCGGCCAGGCGGTGGCCGGCGGCTTCGATGCGCGAGGCGAGCAGGTCGCCGGAGCGGTCGTCGGCACGGGTGCGCGTGTCGGATACCGTCAGCACGGCGATGGACAACGGCACGAACTCGCGCGCTTTCTTCTCCTCGTGGGCCAAGGCCGGCTTCCTCGCTCGATGTGGTGCTGTGGGGGACTGCATTCTACCCCCGGCGCGAACCATTCTTGTCCGGCCTGGCCGAAACGGCTAGCTTGGCCCTGGATCCCGGCATCGCCCGGGTCCGCAGGCCTGTCCCAGGCTTCGAGAGGAGAGCGAGCCCATGCACATCGGTGTGCCCCGGGAGATCAAGGACCACGAGTACCGGGTCGGGCTGACGCCCGCCAGCGTGCGCGAGCTCACGGCCTGCGGCCACGAGGTGATGGTCGAGAGCGGCGCCGGTGCCGGCATCGGCGTCGACGATGCCGATTACCGCCGCTGCGGCGCAACCATCGGCAGCGGGGCGGCGGAGGTCTATGCGGCGGCGGAGATGATCGTCAAGGTGAAGGAGCTGCAGGCGCCGGAATTCCCGCTGGTAAGGCCGGGGCAGGTGCTGTTCACCTATCTGCACCTCGCGCCCGACCCCGCGCAGACGCAGCGGCTGCTGGCCGCCGACGTGGTGGCCATTGCCTACGAGACTGTCACCGGTCCCGGCGGGACGCTGCCGCTGCTCTCGCCCATGAGCGAAGTGGCTGGCCGCATGGCCGTGCCGGTCGGCGCGCACTGTCTGGAGCGCGAGGCGGGCGGCGCCGGCATCCTGCTCGGCGGCGTGCCGGGCGTGCGTTCGGCCAACGTGCTGGTGGTCGGTGGCGGCGTGGTGGGCGCCAACGCGGTGCGGGTGGCCATGGGCATGGAGGCGCAGGTCACGGTCATCGATCGCTCGCTGCCGCGGCTCAAGGAACTGGACTTCCAGTTCGGCGGCCGCCTCAACACCATTTTCTCGACGGTGCATGCCATCGAGCACTACGTCGCGGATGCCGACCTGGTGATCGGCGCAGTGCTGCTGCCGGGCGCCGCGGCGCCGAAGCTGGTCAGCCGCGCCATGGTCCGCGGCATGCGCCCCGGCTCGGTGCTGGTGGACGTGGCCATCGACCAGGGCGGCTGCTTCGAGACCAGCCGTCCCACCACGCACTCCGATCCGACCTTCGTCGAGGAGCGCGTGGTGCACTACTGCGTCGCCAACATGCCCGGCGCGGTGCCGCGCACCTCGACCTTCGCGCTGAACAACGCGACGCTGCCCTATGTGCTGGCGCTGGCGCAGAAGGGCTACCGCCGCGCGCTGCTCGAGGATGCCGGACTGCGGGCCGGCCTCAACGTGCACCGCGGTGCGCTCACCTGCGAGGCGGTGGCCCGTGCCCAGCGGCTGAGCGCCGTGCCGCCGGAACAGGCGCTGGCCTGAGGCCGGCGTCCGGCCTAGCGATAGCCCTCGGCCTGCAGGCGGAACAGCTTCGCGTACAGGCCGTCTTTCACCAGCAGCTCGTCGTGCGTGCCGTACTCGCTGATCCGGCCGTGCTCGATGACGGCGATGCGGTCGGCCTGGCGCACGGTGGAGAAGCGATGCGAGATGAGGATGGAGATGCGCCCGCGGGTGTGCTGGCGGAAGTAGGCGAACAGCTCCGCCTCGGCGCCGGCGTCCATCGAGGCGGTGGGCTCGTCGAGCACGAGGATGTCTGCCGTCATGCGCATGAAGGCGCGTGACAGCGCCATCTTCTGCCATTGCCCGGTGGAGAGCTCCTTGCCGCCCCTGAACCAGCTGCCGAGCTGGGTGGCGAAGCGCCTCTCGAGCCGCTCGATGAACGGCATGGCCATGCCCTTGCGCGCGGATTCCTCCCAGCGCCGCTCGTCGGCGAAGGCCTGCACGTCACCGGCGCCGATGTTCTCGCCGACGGTGAACTGGTAGCGGTTGAAGTCCTGGAAGATGACACCGATCTGCCGGCGCAGCGCCTGCGGGTCCCACTCGCGCACGTCGAGCCCGTGCACCAGCACCCGGCCGCGTGTCGGCTGGTAGAGCCCGCAGAGCAGCTTGATGAGCGTGGACTTGCCCGCGCCGTTCTCGCCCACCAGCGCCAGGCTCTCCCCGGGCCGGATCTGCAGCGTCACGCCTGCGAGCGCCGGCTCCGCCGCGCCCGGATAGGTGAAGGAGACGTCCTCGAAGCGCACGCCATCCTCCGGCTGCGGGCCGCGCGCGCCGGTGCCCCAGCGATAGGCCGGCGCCTGCTCCAGGTACTCGTAGAGGTTGGTGAGATAAAGGTTGTCCTCGTACATGCCGCCGATGGAGCCGAGGCTGGCGGAGATGGCGCCCTGGCCCTGGCGGAACAGCACCAGGTACATGGTCATCTCGCCGAGCGTGATGGCGGTGCGCACCGCCGCGGTCGCCACCCAGGCGTAGGCGCCGTAGAGCGCCGCGGTGCCGAGCAGTGCCAGCGCCATGCCCCAGCTCTCCCGACGCAGCGTCAGGGCGCGATCCTCGGCGTAGATCTTGCGGAAGATGGCGCGGTAGCGATCGAGCAGCATCGGCCCCAGCTGGAACAGCTGCACCTCCTTGGCGTGGTCCTCGCGCGCCATGACGATCTCCAGGTAGTTCTGCAGCCGCGCCTCCGGGGCGCGCATGCGGAACAGCCGGAAGTTGTCGCCGGAGAACTTGGTCTCGGCGACGAAGGCCGGCAGGCCGGCCAGCGCCAGCAACGCCAGCGCCCACAGCGAGAACTGCGCGATCAGCACGCCGAAGCTCGCCAGCGACACCAGCTGCTGGAACAGCGCGAAGCTGCGCATCACCAGCGACAGCGGCCGGGTCGAGGCCTCGCGGCGCGCCCGCTGCAGCTTGTCGTAGAACTCCGCGTCCTCGAACTGCGTGAGGTCGAGGGTCAGCGCCTTGGCGAGGATCATCTCGTTGACGCGCTGGCCGAGCTGGGCGCGCAGCAGCGACTGGCAGGCATTGATGCCGCGCTGCGCGGCGCCGAGGCCGGCCATGGCCAGCCCCTCCAGCAGCACCAGCTCCAGCACCGGGGCGAAGACCGGCGCGGCGCCGGCATGCACGGCGTTGACCTGACCGACCACCGCGTCCACGAGCAGCTTGCCGATCCAGGCGGCGACCGCCGGCAGCACGCCGGCGAGCAGCGTCACCGCTGCCAGTGTCAGGGTGAGCTGTCGGTTGGTGGACCACACCAGCTCGACCGCGCGGCGCGTGTAGCGCAGCACGGCGGCATTGCGCAGCAGCTGCTGCAGCCAGTTGCCGGCCGGCGGCGGTGGTTGCGCGGCGCCCTGGGCGTGGGTCGGCAGCTGCGGGAAGGCCTGGGCCATCGGCATCACCAGGCGTGGAAGCGTGCCGCGTAGCCGGCGGGAAAGTGGTCCCGTCCGCGCGGCAGCTCGACGAAGCCGTCGGTGCCGCCGAGTGCGACGAAATCCCCGGAGGTGTTGGTCGGCCGCGGCACGGCCGTCACCTCGCCATCATCGTCGCAGGCGAGCATGACCGGCAGGAAGCAGGTCAGGTCCGCGGTGAAGTCCACCGGCGCGGAAAGGCGGCAGTACCGTGCCGGGCGTTCCCCGGCACCCATGGCGAGGGCGAGGCCGGGCAGCACGTAGCGCACCAGGCACACCAGGCTTGAGACCGGGTTGCCCGGCAGGGCGAACACCAGCCTGCCATCGCTGCTGCGGCCGAACCACAGCGGCAGGCCGGGACGCTGCAGTACCTTGTGGAAGATCGCTTCGACGCCGAGCGCGGCCAGCGTCGCCGGCACATGGTCGAACTGCCCCATGGACACGCCACCGGAGAGGACCAGCACCTCGTTGGTTTCGTGCAGGTGGCCGATCTCGCGGACCAGTTGCTCCGGGTCGTCGCGCAGCAGGCTGCGCGATACCTCGGGGAAGCCGCGCCGGCGCAATGCGGCCGCAATGGCCAGGTCGTTGGAGGAGCGGATCTGCGCGGCGCCGATGGGTGCGCCCGGTGACACCAGCTCGTCGCCGGTGGAGATGACGGCGATGCGCGGCCAGGCGCCGACCGACACCTCGGCGCGACCACCGAGGGCGAGGATGGCCATCTCCGGCGGCCCGATGACGCTGCCGGCGGCGAGCAGGCGTTCGCCCTGGCGGTGATCCGAACCGCGCCGGTGCACGAACTGGCCGGCGCGGGGACTGTAGTCCGCGGCGATGACGGCGCGCCGGCCGCTGCGGGTGATGCGCTCCACCGGGATCACGGTGTCGGTGCCGGCCGGCAGCACGCTGCCCGTCATGACTTCCAGGCACTGTCCCGCATCGGCGATGGCCAGCGCGGCCGCGCCGGCCGCCTGCGTCCCCGCCAGCTCGAAGTCGCGCCGGCCGCCGGCCAGCGCGCCGGAAGCGACGGCGATGCCGTCCATGGTGACGCGGTCGAAGGGCGGCTGGTCACGCTCGGCCAGCAGGTCCTCGCGCAGCACCGCGCCCAGCGCCTGCTCCAGCGTCACGCGCCGCGCCGGCCAGCGCGGCATCGCCGCGGCGATCAGCGCCGTGGCTTCCTCGACACTGATGCGCTGGCGCGGAGCGGCAGCCATTCAGCGGCCCCCGGCCAGGAGGTCCAGTCGGCCGGCCAGCATCGCGTGGATCTCGGCAAGGATCGCCAGCGCGATGGTCTCCGGCGAGTCCGCGCCGATGCCGAGACCCGCCGGACCCCTCAGGCGCCCGGCGAGATCGGGCGCGGCCGCGCCGAGATCTCCGAGCAGGCGTTCGCGGCGTGCGCCGGGGCCGAGCAGGCCGATGTAGGGCATCGTCGTGCGTGCCAGCGCGCGCAGGCAGGCGCGGTCGGTGTCGAGGTGGTGGCTCATGACCACCGCCGCCGTGTAGCGCCCGGGATCGAGGCTGCGCGCCAGTTCCTGCGGGGTCACGAGCAGCACCTGTTCGGCCGCGCCGAGGTCACCGCGTGCGAGCGCTGCGGGCCGATGGTCGGTGACGGTGACGCGCCAGCCGAGGCGGCTCGCCAGGTCGACCAGTGGCACGGCGTCCAGCCCGGCACCGATCACCAGCAGCCGCGGCAGCGGACGCAGCGGCGCATACAGCACGCGGGCCTCGCGGCCATCGACGCTCTCGCTGGCCAGCTCGCCCTGCCGGGCACCGCGCCGCTGCGCGCAGCCGCGCGCCAGGCACTCCTGCCAGGGTCGTGGCAGCTGCCAGGCGGCCTCGCCATCGGCAGCGCTGACCAGCGTGGCGCCCAGGGGCAGGGCGGCATCGTTGCTGGCCACGACGACAGCGCTGGTCGCCGGGTACTCGCCGAGCAGCTGCGCGGCGATGGCCGCGAAGGGCGCGTAGCCCGCCGAGGGCAGCAGCGGCTGCAGGAGCACGCGGAACAGGCCATTGCAACCGAGGCCGAGGCCGAAGATCCCGTCGCCGTCGTCACGCAGGTCGTAGGTGAGCAGCTGCGCCGTGTCGCATGCCAGCACCTCGCGGGCGTGTTCGGCGAGGTCGCCTTCCAGGCAGCCGCCGCTCACCAGGCCCTGGTATTCGCCGGTGCCGGTGAGCAGGATGCGATGGCCGGCCTTGGTATAGGTCGAGCCCTCGGTCTCCACCACGGTGACCAGCACCAGCGGCAGCGTGGCGCTGCGCCAGCGCGCGAAGGCATCCAGGACGCTGTGCACGCTCACAGGCCCGCGTCCACGACCAGGGCGAGCTTGCCCATGACGGCATTGGCCTCGAGGATGTCGTGGGCGCGTGCGGCGTCGGCCAGCGGCATGCTCTCCTGGAGCACCGGCACCACCGTCCGCCGTTCCAGCAGCGGCCACACCTGCTGCTCCAGCGCCGCGGCGATACGGCCCTTCTCGGCCACCTCGCGCGCGCGCAGCGTCGAGCCGGTGATCGTCAGGCGCCGGCCGAGCAGCTTGCCGAGCTGCAGCGTGCCGCGGCTGCCACCCAGCACGCCGATCACCACCAGGCGACCGTCGGTCGCCAGCGCATCGAGATTGGCGTCGAGGTAGCTGCCACCGACGATATCGAGGATCACGTCGACCCCGCGGCCAGCGGTTTCCTCGCGGACCACCGCGGCGAAGGGCTCCTCGTGATAGTCGATGGCGCGCTGCGCGCCGAGCCGCCGGCACAGCGCGACCTTCTCCGCGCTGCCCGCCGTGGCGAGGACGCGCGAGCCCCGCGCATGCGCAAGCTGGATGGCGGTGGTGCCGATGCCGCTGGCGCCGCCATGGACCAGCAGCGTCTCGCCCGGAGCCAGCCGCCCCCGCTCGAAGACGTTGGTCCAGACGGTGAAGAAGGTCTCGGGCACGACCGCGGCCTCGACCAGCGACAGGGCAGGGGGCACCGGCAGGCACTGCGGTTCGGGGGCCACGCAGAATCCGGCGTAGCCGCCGCCGGTGACCAGCGCGCAGACGCGATCGCCAGGCCGGTAGCGGCGAGTGCCTGCGCCGAGCGCGACGACGATGCCGGCCACCTCGAGGCCCGGGATGTCGGAAGCGCCGGGCGGTGGCGGGTAGAGGCCGCGGCGCTGCAGGCAATCGGGGCGGTTGACGCCCGCCGCGGCGACACGGATCAGCACTTCGCCCGGGCCTGGCTCCGGGCGCGGGCGCTCGCCGGCGACGAGCACGGCTGTCGGACCGGGCTCCCGGATCTCGACCACGCGCATGCGATCTGGCAGTGCCAACGGCTCGACTCGGAGGGCGGGAATGACGGCCGCAGTATATAAGTAACGGCCCGCTGCCGGTTCCGCCCGCTGACAATTGTCAGACCGCTGCGCTGCGCGCTGGAGCGACCCGGTGGCCTGTGCTAGCGTCTGGCGAAACGGCATTCCCGGGCAGGTTGCAGGCATGGCGGACAGCGGCGAGAAGATACTGGCCTGGCGCGGCGCACACGCGCCCGCCGTCCAGGACCGGTTGCACCGGCCGTTGCAGGACCTGCGCATCTCGGTGATGGACCGCTGCAACTTCCGCTGCCCCTACTGCATGCCGGAAGACAAGTACCACAAGGACTTCCAGTTCCTGAAGAGCAGCGAACGGCTGTCGTTCGAGGAAATCCAGCGCCTGGTGCAGGTGTTTGCCGGGCTCGGGGTGCGCAAGCTGCGCATCACCGGCGGCGAGCCGCTGCTGCGGCCGAACCTGCCCGACCTGATCGGCGACCTCTCGCGCGTCGCGGGCATCGAGGACATCGCGCTCACCACCAACGGCATCCTGCTGGCGCAGCATGCGGCGGCGCTGAAGGCCGCCGGCCTCGCGCGGGTGACGGTCAGCCTCGATTCGCTGGACGACGCGGTGTTCGTCGCCATGAGCGGCGGGCGCGGCAACCGCGAGCGGGTGCTGGAGGGCATCCGCGAGGCCATCAGCGCCGGGCTCACGCCGCTGAAGATCAACACAGTGGTCATCCGCGGCGTCAACGACCACACGGTGCCCGACCTGGTGGAGCACTTCCGCGGCACCGGGGTGATCGTCCGCTTCATCGAGTACATGGATGTCGGCACCATCAACCACTGGCGCCTGGCCGATACCGTGCCCTCGCGCGAACTGCTGCAGCGGATCGCCGCACGCTGGCCGCTGGCGCCGGTGGGCAGCAACTACCGCGGCGAGGTGGCCAGCCGCTACGCCTTCGCCGATGGCCAGGGCGAGATCGGCTTCATTTCCTCGGTGACCGAGCCCTTCTGCGGCTCCTGCACGCGGGCGCGGCTGTCCTCCGATGGCCAGCTGTTCACCTGCCTGTTCGCCGCCCATGGCCTCGACCTCAAGGGGCCGCTGCGCGCCGGCGCCAGCGATGCGGAGCTCGCCGAACTGGTGCGCGGCACCTGGCAGCGGCGCGAAGACCGCTACAGCGAGCTGCGCGCCGCCAGGCGCCCCGACGCCGACAAGGTGGAGATGTACTACATCGGCGGGTGAGGGTGGTGTCCATGGCGATCGAGGAATTCCACCCGGCAGTCCGCGACTGGTTCGACACCCGCTTCGGGCAGGCGACCCCCGTGCAGGCAGGCGCCTGGCCGGCGATCCGCGCCGGCCACCACGCGCTGCTCGCTGCGCCCACCGGCTCGGGCAAGACCCTGGCGGCATTCCTCGCCGCCATCGATGCGCTGGTACGCGATGCCGAGGCCGGCATGCTCGACGACCAGGTGCGCGTGCTCTACGTCTCGCCGCTCAAGGCGCTGTCCAATGACATCCGCAGCAACCTCGAAGAGCCGCTGGCCGGCATCCAGGCCAGGGTGCTGCGGCCGCTCGGCATCCGCGCCGCCGTGCGCACCGGCGACACGCCGGCCGCGGACCGCGCCCGCATGCGCCGCCAGCCGCCGCACATCCTGGTGACCACGCCGGAGTCGCTCTACATCCTGCTCACCGCGGAATCCGGGCGGCAGATGCTCGGCAGCGTGCGCACGGTGATCGTCGACGAGCTGCATGCGCTGGCCGACAACAAGCGCGGTGCCCACCTGATGCTGTCGCTGGAGCGCCTGCAGGCGCTGGCCGCGGCGCCACTGCAGCGCATCGGCATTTCCGCGACGCAGAAGCCCATCGCGCACATGGCGCAGTTCCTGCTCGGCTCCGCCACCGGGCACTGCGAGGTGGTCGACACGGGCTTCGTGCGGCAGCGCGACCTCGGCCTGGAGCTGCCGGGTTCGGCGCTGGCGCCGGTGATGGCGGCCGAGACCTGGACGGAGATCTACGACCGGCTGGCCGAGCTGGTGCGCGGACACCGCTCGACGCTGATTTTCGTCAACACGCGACGGCTTGCCGAGCGTGTGGCGCGCCACCTCGCCGAGCGGCTCGACGCGGACACGGTCACCGCACACCACGGCAGCCTCGCCCGCGAACACCGCCTGGACGCCGAGCAACGCCTGAAGGCCGGCCGGCTCCGCGCGCTGGTGGCCACCGCATCGCTCGAGCTCGGCATCGACATCGGCGATGTCGACCTGTGCTGCCAGCTCGGCAGTCCCCGCGCCATTGCCACCTTCCTGCAGAGGGTGGGCCGCTCGGGACATGGCGTCGACGCCCTGCCCAAGGGTCGGCTGTTCCCGTTGTCGCGCGATGACCTGGTGGAGTGCGCGGCGCTGCTCGATGCCGTGCGGCGCGAGGAACTCGACCTCATCCACCTGCAGGGTCCGGCGCTCGACGTACTGGCGCAGCAGGTCGTCGCCGAGGTGGCCTGCCGCGAGTGGACGGTGACCGGGCTGTTCGAGCTGATGCGCCGCGCCTGGCCCTATCGGCAGCTGGCGCGCGAGACCTTCGACCAGGTGGTGCAGATGCTGGCCGACGGCTTCACCACCCGGCGCGGCCGGCAGTCCCTGCACATCCACCACGATGCGGTGAACGGCCGGCTGCGCGCCCGGGCCGGCACGCGCCTCACGGCCATCACCAACGGCGGCGCCATTCCCGACCAGTTCGACTACGACGTGGTGCTGCTGCCCGAGGAGATCCCCATCGGCACGCTCAACGAGGACTTCGCCTTCGAGAGCATGACCGGCGACATCTTCCAGCTCGGCAACACGTCCTATCGCATCATGAAGGTGGAGACCGGCCGCGTGCTGGTGGCGGATGCCCGCGGCCAGCCGCCCAACATCCCGTTCTGGTTCGGCGAGGCCCCGGGGCGCAGCGACGAGATGTCGCGCGCGGTGTCCCGCCTGCGCGACCAGGTGGCCGATGCCCTGGACCTGGGCGAGGAGCGGGCGCGCGGCTGGCTGGAGCAGGAGCTGGGCCTGGCGCCGGCGGCCGCGGCCCAGCTGGTCGGCTACCTGGCGGCATCGCGCATCGCGCTCGGCGAGCTGCCGACGCAGGAAACCATCGTCCTCGAGCGCTTCTTCGACGAGCTGGGAGACAGCCACCTGGTGATCCACTCGCCCTGGGGCTCGCGGATCAACCGCGCCTGGGGCCTGGCGCTGCGCAAGCGCTTCTGCCGCAAGTTCAACTACGAGCTGCAGGCCGCTGCACTCGAGGACAGCATCGTCATCTCCCTCGGCCCGGTGCACAGTTTCCCGCTGGCCGAGGTCATCGACTACCTGAAGCCGGGGACGGTGCGCCAGGTGCTGGTGCAGGCGCTGCTCGCCGCGCCGATGTTCCCGACGCGCTGGCGCTGGGTGGCCACCACGGCGCTGGCGTTGCGCCGCTTCCGCAACGGGCGCAAGGTGCCGCCGCAGTTCCAGCGCGGCGATGCCGAGGACCTGCTCGCCGTGGTGTTTCCCGAGCAGATTGCCTGCGCCGAGAACATCGTCGGCGACCGCGAGGTTCCCGATCACCCGCTGGTCAACCAGGTTGTGCATGACTGCCTGCACGAGCTGATGGACATCGACGGCCTCGAGGCGCTGCTCGCGCGCATTGCCGCCGGCGAGGTGCGCGTCGAGGCGCGCGACCTCACCACGCCCTCGCCGCTGGCGCAGGAGATCCTCGCGGCGCGTCCCCATGCCTTCCTCGACGATGCGCCGGCCGAGGAGCGCCGCACCCAGGCGGTGCGCAGCCGCCACCTGCTCGATCCGGCCGATGCCGGCAGCCTGGCGCAGCTGGATCCGGCGGCCATCGCCCGTGTCTGCAGGGAAGCCTGGCCCGACCCGCGCAATGCCGACGAGCTGCACGATGCGCTGGCGCTGGCCGGCTTCATCACCGAGGAGGAGGCCGGTCTGGAACCGGGCGAAGGGCCGGGCTGGTTGCCGCTGCTGGAGAGCCTGGTGCGGGAGCGCCGGGCCACGGTGGCGGTCGCCCCGGGCGGGCACCGCCTGTGGGTGGCGGCCGAGCGGCTTGCGCAGTTGCAGGCCGTGCTCGGCGAACTGGCCCTGCTGCCGGTGATCGCGCCCGTGGCGGCGGGCACTCGCAGCCTCGCCGGCTCGCGTGCCGACGCCTTGCGCGAGCTGCTGCGTGGCCGGCTGGAGACCCTGGGCCCGGTGAGCAGCGAGGAACTCGCCGCGCCGCTGGGCCTGGCCAGCAGCGAGGTGCAGATGGCGCTGCTGGCGCTGGAGGCCGAGGGGGCGGTCATGCGCGGCCAGTACCGCACGCCGCCGCGTGCTGCCGAGGAGTGGTGCGACCGTCGGCTGCTGGCGCGCATCCACCGCCAGACCCTGCAGCGGCTGCGCGAACAGGTGGAGCCGGTCAGCCCCGCGGTGCTGATGCGCTTCCTGTTCGACTGGCACGGGCTTGGCGGGGAACGCGGCGAGGGCGCCGCGGCCGTGCGGCGCGCACTCGGCCGCCTGCAGGGCTTCGCGGCGCCGGCGGCAGCCTGGGAGGCAGCGCTGTTGCCGGCCCGCGTGACGCGCTACGCGCCGGCCGACCTCGACGCCGTGCTCGGCACCGGCGAGTACGCCTGGCTGCGCGCCGGGGCGGAGGTTCCGGGACCGGGCCAGCTCAAGGCCGGGCCGGTGAAATCCACGCCGATCGTGCTGGTGGACCGCGCGGCGACGGCGGCGTGGCTGCCGCTGCTGGCCACGGTGCCGGACGACAGCCTGCCGCTGTCCTCGGCGGCACGGGCGATCCGCGCCGCCCTGGCATCCCGCGGTGCGGTGTTCTTCGTCGACCTGGTGCGCATCACCGGGCTGCTGCGGACCCAGGCGGAGCAGGCGCTCGGTGAGCTGGTGGCCTGGGGCCTGGTGACCTCGGACAGCTTCACGGGGCTGCGCGCCCTGATCACCCCCGCCAGCCGGCGCGCCAGTTTCTCGCGGCCGCTGCGCGCCGGTGCCGCGGGTGTCGACGCCGCGGGCCGCTGGTCGCTGGTCGGGCACGGGTCGCCGCCGGCCACCGGCGCCGAGGTCGCGCCCGAAGTGGCCTGGGCCCTGCTGGAACGCTATGGCGTGGTGTTCCGCGCCCTGTTGCGCCGGGAGGCCGGCTTCCTGCCGCCCTGGCGCGAACTCGCGCGAGCCTATCGCCGGCTGGAGGCACGTGGCGAGGTCAGGGGCGGGCGCTTCGTCACGGGGTTCAGCGGCGAGCAGTTCGCGCTGCCGGAGGCGGTGGCGGGGCTGCGGGCGATACGGCGACGCGACGGCGATGACGAGGAACTCGCCATTGCCGCGGCCGATCCCCTCAATCTCTGCGGCATCGTCACGCCCGGGCCGCGGCTGCCGCCCGGGCCGCGCAACCGCGTGCTCTACCGCGGCGGCGTGCCGGTGGCGACCTGCGTGGCCGGCGAGATCCAGTGGCTGGTGGCGCAGGACCCGCGCCAGGAATGGGCCGCGCGTCAGCGGCTGATCCGCGCCGACGGTGGACGGGTGTGGATGGCCGGCGGCACCCGGCCGAACTGAAGCGGCTCAGTCGCGGCGGCGGGCGGCCGCCTCGGCCTCGCGGCCGAAGATGGTCTCGGCGAAGCGCTCGTCGAGGTCCTGCAGGCGCAGCATGCCGGTGGCGCTGGTGTCCACCTCGTCCATGGCCACGGGCGGTGGCGCATCGGCACGCCTCCCGCCGTCACTGCCGCCGAAGATGGCGGCGGTCGGCGAGCGGTTCTCCGCCGCCAGGCTCACGCTGGCCGCCTCGGTGGCGGCACTGGCGCGCAGGGCCAGCGTCAGCTCGCTCGGTTCCGGCAGCTCGGGCTTGCGCCCGCTGTCGGCGGCCGCGGCAGGCTGTGCGCGTTCGGTGCCGACGCTGCTGCCGACGGCGGCGATCTTCGGCGGACTGCTGCGCACGGCGGCCGGCCGTGCCGGCGGTGAAGCGGGCCGGGCCGCGGCATCGGACGCGGACTGCGGCGGCGTCATGGGCTTCCAGCCCAGCCCCTCGGCGGTGCGCTTGACGAAATTGCCATCCGGGCGCTGCACGCCCTGCAGGCAGGCATCGCTCAGGGCGGCATCCAGCAGCGTGTTGATGAGACGCGGCACGCCGGCGACGTAGCAATAGACTGCCGCGCCGACGTTGCTCGACAGCAGCGCGGTGGCATCCGCGCCCACGGCCTCGACCTGGTGGCGGATGTAGCGCTCGGTCTCCGCGAGGGTCAGCGGCCGCACGCGGTAGCGGAAGGCGATGCGCTGGCGCAGCTGGATGAGCGCCGGCACGTCGACCTGCTGGTGCAGCGGGTGCGGACCCATCAGCACGATGTTGAGCTGGCAGCCGCGCTCGCCGGCGAGGTTGGCGACGCGCAGCAGGTGCCTGGCGATGTCGGTGCTGATGCCGCTGATGTCGAGGCAGAGCACCAGGTGCTTGTCTTCCGCGGCGAGCCGGCCCATGGCCAGGCGCAGTTCGTGGAAGGCCTGGGCCGGGGCCATGCTGCCGGGCGTGGTGCCGAGTGCCAGCAGGGTGGCCGCGTAGAGCTCCGCGGGGTCGCCGTAGCGCAGGTCCACGCGTGCCGCGAGGACGCGGCTGCCCAGCGCCGCCAGCGCGTACTCCACCAGCGCGCTCTTGCCCACGCCCGGGCCGCCGGTGACGACGGCCACCGCATCGCGCGCGGTGAGCAGGTGTTGCAGCCGCCCGAGCGCATCGCTCATGGTCGCATTCGCCTGGAAGGTGCGTTCGCCCGGTGCGTGGGTGAACGGCCTGTCCTGCAGCTTGAAGTGCTCGCGGTACACGGTGGAGCCTCGGTGCGGTTGCGTCGGGCCGCGCGGTCGCGGGGTGCTGGGGCGGATTCTGGATTATGTCGGTGCGTCCGGGCGTTGATGGCGGTCACACTGCGGCCGGCCTCCGCCGCCGGGCGGCAGGTCGCGGCCTCGGCCATGTCCGTGACGCAGCTTCAATTTCCCGCTCCGGCCCTCTACCATGGCGGGCCATTGCCCCGAACCGCAACGCGTACCAGAACAGGGTGGGTGATCGCTCATGTCTGCCAATCCCATGCATTCAGCCGATATCGTCGAGTCGCTGGGCCGGGCCATCGGCCGCGAGCACGTGCTCACCGAACCCGCGGAACGCGAGTTCCACGCCATGGATGTCTACAACGCCCGCGAGCTGCCGCTCGCCGTGGTACGCCCCGGCTCGATCGCGGAACTGCAGGCGGTGGTGCGCCTGGCCGCCGCGGCCGGCGTGGCGCTGGTCCCCCGCGGCGGCGGCGCCTCCTACACCGACGGCTACCTGCCGGCTACACCGAACTCGCTGCTGGTGGATACCTCGCGGCTCAACCGCATCATCGAGATCAACACCGAGGACATGTACGTCACCGCCGAGCCGGGCGTGACCTGGCACGACCTGTGGCAGGCGCTGAAGGAGAAGGGCGTACGCGCCAGCTTCTGGGGGCCGTTCTCCGGCATCAAGGCCACGCTCGGCGGCTCGGCGTCGCAGAACAGCGCCAGCCTCGGTTCCGGCAACTACGGCATCTCGGCCGATGCCATCCTCGGCTTCGAGATCGTGCTGGCGAACGGCGAGATCCTGCGTACCGGCTCGTTCGCCGCGGCCAACGGCAAGCCCTTCTTCCGCTGGTACGGCCCGGACCTCACCGGCCTGTTCTGCGGCGATGCGGGTGCGCTCGGCATCAAGGCCAGCATCAGCCTGCGGCTGATCAAGTCGCCGCCATACTTCGGCGCGGCCTCGTTCGGCTTCGAGACCTTCGAGCAGATGGCCGCCGGCATGGCGGCGGTCGCCCGCGAGAACGTCTCCGCGGACAACTTCGGCCTCGATCCCCGGCTGCAGCAGGGCCAGCTCGGCAAGGCGAACGCCAAGGACGCCGTGGCCGCGGCCCTGGCGGTGGCGAAGACGGCGCGCAATCCGCTGGAAGCCGCCGGCAAGCTGGTGAAGATGGCGGCAGCCGGCAAGCGCTTCCTGGCGGGGCACAATTACTCGGCGCACTACACGGTCGAGGGAGTATCGCGGGGCGAGATCAAGGGCAAGCTCGCGGTGCTGCGCGCGGCCATGGAGCCGCATGGCCAGGAGACCGCCAATACCATCCCGACGGTGATCCGCGCCATGCCCTTCATGCCGCTGTATGCCGTGCTCGGGCCCAAAGGCGAGCGCTGGGTGCCGATGCACGGCATCATGCCGTTCTCGAAGATGAACGAGTTCCACGCGAAGCTGTCGCGGCTCTACGCGGACAACGCCGCGCGCATGCAGAAGCTGAAGGTGGACAAGGGCGGCATGTTCCTCGCCATCAACACCAACGCCTTCCTCTACGAGCCGGTGTTCTACTGGGAAGACGATCGCACCGTGTTCCACAACCGCTTCCTGCCGCAGGAGTACCTGAACCTGCTGCCGAAGTACCCGGCCAACCCGGACGGCCGGGCGCTGGTGCGCGAGCTGCGCGGCGAGATCAGGAAGGTGTTCGCCTCGGTGGGCGCGGTCCACATGCAGGTAGGCAAGACCTATCCCTACATGGAAGGCCGCCAGGCCGAGGCCGCGCGCGCCATCCGCGAGATCAAGAAGGAACTCGACCCGGCCGGCATCATGAACCCGGGCGCGCTGCAGCTCTGAGACTGGCGGCAGCGGCTCAGACGGAGAAATCGATGCCCTGCGCGAGCGGCAGGCCGGTGCCCCAGTTGATGGTCACGGTCTGCCGGCGCATGTAGGCCTTCCAGGCATCCGAGCCGGCCTCGCGGCCGCCGCCGCTGTCCTTCTCGCCGCCGAAGGCGCCACCGATCTCCGCCCCCGAGGTGCCGATGTTGACGTTGGCGATGCCGCAGTCGCTGCCGGTCGCCGCGAGGAAGCGCTCGGCATGCTGCAGGCGGTCGGTGAAGAGGGCGGAGGAGAGGCCCTGCGGCACCTCGTTCTGCCATGCGATCGCCTGGTCGAGGCTGCGGCAGGACATCAGGTAGAGGATCGGCGCGAAGGTCTCGCGCTGTACCGGCGGCCAGTCGTGCTGCGCCAGAACCAGCGCCGGCTCGACGAAATGGCCGGGGCGTTTCAGCCGCCTGCCGCCGTGGAGGATGGTCGCGCCCAGCCGTCGCAGTTCCGCCAGCGTGGCGAGGTAGTGCTCCACCGCAGCGGCATCGATCAGCGGGCCCATGAGGATCCCTTTCCGCAGCGGATCGCCGATGCGCAGCTGGCGGTAGGCGGCAACCAGGCGGCGGCTCAATTCCCGCGTGCGGCTGTGATGGACGATCAGCCGCCGGGTGGTGGTGCAGCGCTGTCCGGCGGTGCCGATCGCACCGAAGAGTATCGCCGGCACCGCGAGGTCCAGGTTCGCCTCCCGGTCGACGATGATGGCGTTGTTGCCGCCGAGCTCGAGCAGGCACTTTCCGAGGCGGCCGGCGACGACGCTGGCCACCTGGCGTCCCACCGCGGTGGAGCCGGTGAAGGACAGCAGGTCCACGCGCCGGTCGGCCACCAGCTGCCCGGCGAGGTCCGCGTCAGCGGTGTTGAGCAGCGAGAAGACCGGCGGAAAGCCGCCGTCGGCCAGTGCGCGGTTGCAGATGTGCTGGACGGCAATGCTGCACAGCGGGGTCTTCGGTGACGGCTTCCACACGCAGGCGTTGCCGCAGACGGCGGCGATGAATGCGTTCCAGGACCAGACCGCCATCGGGAAATTGAAGGCGGTGACGATGCCGACCACGCCGAGCGGCTGCCATTGTTCGTAGAGGCGATGGCCAGGCCGCTCGGAAGGCATGGTGCGGCCGTAGAGCATGCGCGACAGCCCGACGGCGAAATCGGCGATGTCGATCATCTCCTGCACTTCGCCGATGCCCTCGGCGCGGATCTTGCCGGACTCCAGGCTCACCAGGGTGCCGAGCGCATCCCGGTGGGCCCGCAGGCCATCGGCGATGCGGCGGATGGCTTCGCCACGCTGCGGGGCGGGGATCTCGCGCCAGCGGAGGAACGCCTGGCGCGATGCATCCAGGATCGCGTCGAGGTCGCGCGGGCCCGCGCCCGTGACCGTGGCCAGCGGCCTGCCGGTGGCCGGATTGGCCGAAGTGAAGGCGGGTGCCGCCGCGTGGCGGTGCCAGCGGCCGGCGGAGCAGACGCCCGGCTGTCGCGGCTTCAGGCGCAGTTCCTCGAAGACCTTGCGCATCGCTGCATTCTGCCAGCGGGCGCGCGGCGGCGCGAGGCGCGGGGGGCTCGGTCATGAGCCTCGCGCCCGGCGGCCTCCAATTCAGGGACCGCAGCGGTTAAACTGGCGCCATGGTGAAGTTCCGCCTCAATGGCCAGGATGTCAGCGTCGAGGTACCCGACGAGATGCCGCTGCTCTGGGTGCTGCGCGACACGCTGGGCTACACCGGCACCAAGTACGGTTGCGGCATGGCGCTGTGCGGTGCCTGCACCGTGCATCTCGATGGCCAGTCGATCCGCTCCTGCGTCGTGCCGGTGTCCGCCGTGGCGGGGCGCTCGATCACCAGCATCGAGGGCATCGGCAAGTCCGAGCAGCTGCATCCGGTGCAGCAGGCCTGGATCGACGAGCAGGTGCCCCAGTGCGGCTACTGCCAGCCGGGCATGATCATGGCGGTGGCGGCCTTCCTGGAGCAGAACCCGCAGCCCGACGACGAGGCGATCAACCGCTCCATCACCAATATCTGCCGCTGCGGAACCTATCCGCGGATCCGCCGTGCCATCCATCGCGCCGCCGAGCTGCGGCGCCAGTCCACCTGACCGAAAGAGAGAGTCCGATGTACGAGCGCTGCCTGTCGCGGTTCGCAAGGGTTTTTCTGGCCGTGGCGCTGGTGGCGCTGGCCGGCTGCGGCAGCAAGCCCGCGCCCGGGGCGGCGACACCGGCCGCGGCTCCGGCGACGCCGAGCGCGGCCACGGCACCGGCCGCGGTGCCTTCGCCGCCGCCCAACCCGGAGCTGGAGGCGATGATCGCCAGGGCGGACCTCAATCGCGGCAAGATCCAGTTCTTCCAGTGCCGTGCCTGCCACAGCCTGGCGCCCGAGACCGAGCCCGGCAAGATCGGCCCGACGCTCTACGGCGTCATCGGCCGGCATGCCGGCAGCGTGACGGGCTACGCCTACTCCGGCGCTGTGGCCAAGTCCGGCATCACCTGGACCGCGGAGCAGATCGACAAGTGGCTGGAGCGACCGAGCGATTTCCTCCCGGGCAACAAGATGGTCTTCGTCGGCATCCAGGATGCGCAGGACCGCGCCAACATCATCGCCTACATCCAGCAGGAGACGGCGAAGGTGGCGGCGAAATAGGCCGGGCGAGGGGGTGGCCCGGTGGGCGAGGGCCGGGCCTCATCAGGACAGGAAGCGCTGCATGGCGACCGCGGCCCATGCCGCGGCAGCGAGCAGCAGGGCGAGGAAGACCGCCGCCGATGCCAGGTCCTTGGCACGTCCAGACAACTCGTGGGCCTCGGGTCCGATCCGGTCGACGACTGCCTCGATGGCAGAATTGAGCAGCTCCACGATCAGCACCAGCAGGCAGGACCCGAGCAGCATCAGGCGCTGCATTGCCGTTTCGCCCAGCCAGAATGCCAGGGGTGCAAGGATCAGTGCCAGCCCCACCTCCTGGCGGAAAGCGGTTTCATGAGCCCAGGCTGCACGCAGCCCGGCCAATGAGTATCCGCTGGCGGCCAGGAGGTGCCGCCAGCCGCTGCGCTTGCCATCGGCCATCTCTAGCCACCTCGCCGGGGCTGCCGGATTGATTGGTCCCCGCGACGGCGCATCTTAGCAATCCCCCGGCGGCCCGAGGTGCAAAGTTGGCGTACCGGCTCGGCAAAGCTGCGTGCTGCCCGATGCTTGAGGTGGGGGCTGTAACTGGTTTGTAATGGAAGCCTGCTCAAATCAGCCAGGATGATGTCAAGCGCACGCAACATCGCTCCACGGAAGGTCCTGATCGTCGAGGATGAGGCGCCCGTCCGGCGCATGATTGCCTTCAACCTCACCCGCGCCGGATTTGTCGTGGACGAGGCGGCAGACAGCTCCACTGCGCGCAGCCGCATCGCTGACAGTCGCCCCGACCTTGTCCTCGTGGACTGGATGCTTCCCGATGCCAGTGGCATCGAGCTGACACGGTCCCTGCGCCGGGATGAGGCCAGCCGGGAACTCCCCATCATCCTGTTGACCGCCCGCGTCGCGGAGCGCGACAAGGTCACCGGCCTGGAGAGTGGTGCAGATGACTACATCACGAAGCCGTTCTCGGGCCGCGAGCTGGTGGCCCGAATCAACGCGGTCCTGCGGCGCACTGGCGGTACCGGCACGGAAGTGCTCGAACTCGGTGACTTGCGCCTGGACCCTGTGGGACACCGCATCCGGGCGGGCTCCGTGGAACTGGCCGTCGGGCCAACCGAGTACCGCTTGCTCAAGTTCCTGATGGAGAACCAGGAGCGGGTCTACAGCCGCGGGCAATTGCTCGACAATGTCTGGGGTCGCAACACCGACGTGGAGGAACGCACGGTGGACGTCCATGTACGGCGCTTGCGCCAGGCGCTGGAGCCGCACGGCGCGGATCGCTACGTGCAGACCGTCAGGGGCGCGGGCTATCGCCTCTCGGCGGGCTAGCCGCGGCGTTGCTCCGGCATGCCACCCGTCTGGACTTCCGCGCTGCTACGGCTCGCGGGGCTCATCATCGCAGGCGCGATCGTTGGTTGGTTCTACGATCACATGTTGCTCGGGGCATTGCTGGTGGCGATCGGCAGCCTTGGCTGGCATCTCTACCACCTCTACCGCCTGGATGAGTGGCTGCGCACAGGGCGTCTTCGTGGGGTGACCGATGGCTCCGGGGTCTGGCCGCCGGTGTTCGCACGTATCGAGTACATCCGGGAGAAGTCCAGGCGCCGTCGGCGGCGCTGGCGTGACGTGCTGCGCGAGCTGCGGGCCTCGGCGGGTGCCTTTCCCGACGGCGGCGTGCTGCTGGACGGGAAGCACGGTATCGTCACCTTCAACGCTGCGGCAGCGCGCCTGCTTTCACTGAAGAAGGGGCGGGACCGCGGCCAGCGCATCGACAGCCTCCTGCGCCATCCAGACTTTGTCGCGTACGTCGCAGAGGGTGACTTCAGCCGCACCATCGAAGTGCCGGCGCCAGCCGGCGGCGATACCTGGATATCCTGCCTGATGATCCCTTACGGGCCCGAGCAGCGCCTGCTGCTGGTGCGTGACATCACTGCCACGTTGCGGGTGGAGCGCATGCGCCGCGACTTTGTCGCCAATTCATCCCACGAGCTGCGCACACCGCTCACGGTCATCTCCGGGTATCTCGACGCGCTGGCAGGGGACGAGCGGGCGCCAGCCGATTGGCACGCACCCCTGGCGGAGATGCGCAGCCAGTCGACCCGGATGGCGCAGCTGCTCGACGACCTGCTGGAGCTGTCGCGGCTTGAGTCCGCTGCCCCCTGTGGACTGGAGCGGGAGGTCGACATGGCTGCGCTGCTGCAGGCCGCCAGGCGAGAGGCTCTGGCTATGCCGGAGCGCCCCCGGCGGGTGGAGGTCGAAAGCGCCTCTGCCACCGGCGTTCTCGGCGATTCCCGCGAGCTGCACTCCGTCGTTTCCAATCTGGTGTCCAACGCCATCCGCTATACGCCTCCGGAGGGCGCGGTCCGCATCAGCTGGCAGGTCGACCGGGCAGGCGGCCACCTGGCCGTCGCGGATACCGGCATAGGTATCGCGGAAGAGGACATCCCGCGGATCACCGAGCGCTTCTATCGAACGGACCATGGCAGGGCGCGCCAGCAGGGCGGTACCGGTCTCGGTCTCGCCATCGTGAAGCACTGCCTTCGCCGCCACGAGGCGGAGCTCGAAATCCGCAGCCGTCCAGGGGAAGGCAGCACGTTCACCTGTCACTTTCCCCCGCACCGGCTTGCCCCGTCCTGATTCTTCCTGACGCACGGGTCTGCGTACCCGGATGAGGAAACCATGGAGACCGAACGATTCAGCCACCACATCTCCCGCCGCTTCAATGAGGAACTCGAACACGTGCGCAGCGAGGTGCTGCGCATGGGCGGCCTGGTCGAGCAGCATCTCGATGTGGCCATCCGGGCCATCATCACCGGGGACAGTGCGATGGGCCTGCGGGTGGCTGCGGAAGACTACAAGATCAACCGTCTGGAAATGGCCATCGATGAGGAGTGCACGAAGATCCTGGCGATCCGCGGGCCCACCGCTGCCGATCTGCGGCTGGTGATGGCCGTGGTCAAGACGATCACGGATCTGGAGCGGGTCGGCGACGAAGCACGCAAGATTGCCACCCTGGCAGCCCGCCTGGCCGCGGATGCGGAGGAACACGGCGAGTACCACGAACTGGAGTTGCTGGCTGGCCATGTGCAGGAGATGCTTCGCGACGCGCTGGATGCATTCTCGCGGATGGATGCCGCGGACGCCCTGGCCGTGGTGGAGCAGGACCAGTTGGTGGACGAGCAGTACGACTCGATCGCACGCCAGTGCATCACGGTGATGATGGAGGATCCGCGCACGATCCGCCGTTTCCTGGATATTACCTGGGTGGCGAGGGCGCTGGAGCGCATCGGCGACCATGCGACGAACATCTCGGAGCACGTCGTCTACCTCGTGCACGGCAAGGACATCCGGCACGTCGGAGTCGATACGGCCAGGCAGGAGATCGGCCTCGGCGCGAGCCCGCTGAAATAATTCCTTAACAAGGCCTGCCTAGACTGCCGTCATTGAAGGCAACACACCTGGCGGAGGTTATCGTGAAGGCAGCATTCCGGCGTAACGCGCTGGCCTTGGGCACCGGCATCTCGGCCGCCACCGTGGCGGCGTCTCTGGCCTTCGGCCAGGCTGCCCGTGATTACATCAGCATCGTGGGATCCTCCACGGTGTACCCGTTTGCCACGGTCGTTGCCGAGCAATTTGGCCGAGGCAGCAGGTTCAAGACGCCGAAGATCGAGTCCACCGGCACCGGCGGCGGGTTCAAGCTGTTCTGCGCCGGTGTCGGTGTGCAGTATCCTGACATCGCCAATGCCTCGCGCGCCATCAAGGCCAGCGAGTTCGCGGAGTGCGCCAGGAATGGGGTGAACGGGATCGTCGAGGTCCGGATCGGGTTCGACGGCATCGTGCTGGCCAATTCCGTCAAGGGCCCGAGGCTGGCGCTGACCCGCAAGGCGGTCTTCCTCGCGCTGGCAAAGCAGGTACCGGATCCCGTGGGCGGCGCAGACCTCATCGCCAACCCGTACAGGACATGGAAGGAAGTCGACCCGGTGCTGCCGGGCGAGCCCATCGAGGTGCTGGGCCCGCCACCCACCTCCGGCACCCGGGATGCCTTCGTGGAAATGGTCATGGACGCAGGCTGCAGGGCATTCCCGGCGATCGCGGCGCTCAAGGACAAGGACGAGGCTCGGTTCAAGGCCGTGTGCCAGACTATCCGTGAGGACGGTCGCTTCATCGAGGCCGGCGAGAACGACAACCTGATCGTGCAGAAGCTCAGGGCCAACCCCGTGGCCGTCGGCATCTTCGGCTACAGTTTCCTGGAGGAGAACGAGGATTCGGTGCAGGCCTCATCGGTAGACAAACAGCTGCCGACCTTCGAGACCATATCGTCGGGCGCCTACCCGGTAGCGCGGCCGCTATTCTTCTACGTGAAGAAGGCTCACGCGGCGGCCATCCCCGGGATCCCCGAGTTCCTGACCGAGTTCACCAGCAACAAGGCCATGGGAGTCGAGGGCTACCTGGCCGGCAAGGGGCTGATTCCGCTGCCCGCCGTCGAACTCGCAGCCACGCAGAAGGCCGCGCGTGGCCTGGTGGCGATGGCGCCGGTGAAGTAGGGGATCATGCGGCTGCCCACGCTGCTATTGCTGCTGAGCGCACTGTTGTTCGCTACGTTCGTGCTCGCCCGGCGCCGGGCGATCACGCTGGTGGGCGGGCATCGCGGCATCCGCAACCTGCACTCGTTGCCCGTCCACTACGGCTGCTTCGCCGCCGTCTGGGCCGCCGGACCGGCGCTTCTGCTGCTCCTGCTGTGGGTGGCAGGCAGCGACTCGTTCATCATGGCGCGGGTGGTCGAAGCACTGCCGGAACCTTACCGCTCCGCCGATGGGCCCGAGCTGGGGCTGGTGATGAACGACGTGCGAACCCTGGCAGCAGGGCGCGGCATGGGCACCGTGCGGCAGCTGGCGTTGCAACCATCGGCAGACCTGTACCTCTCCCTGCAGACACGCGCCCGCTGGTTGCTGGCGTTGCTGGTCATCTCCGTGGCCATGGCTGGCGGCTTGCTGGCCGGCTTGCGCATCAGCCCCCGGTTCCGCGCGCGCAATCACGTCGAGGCGCTGGCCCGCATGCTCCTGATGGCGGCATCCATGGTCGCCATCGTCACCACGGTCGGCATCCTGCTGTCGGTGGTCTTCGAGGCGGCGCGATTCTTTGCCAGAGTGCCGGTCCACGAGTTCCTGTTCGGACTGGAGTGGAGTCCGCAGACGGCCATCCGGCCGGACCAGGTGGGGGCCTCCGGGGCGTTTGGCGCCGTGCCGCTGTTTGCGGGAACGTTGCTCATCACGGCGATTGCCATGCTGGTGGCGGTGCCTGCAGGGCTGATGAGCGCGATCTACCTGTCCGAGTATGCAGCTCCCCGCGTGCGATCCGTGGTCAAGCCGGTGCTGGAGATCCTCGCTGGCATTCCCACCGTGGTGTACGGCTATTTTGCTGCCATCACGGTCGCGCCGTTGCTGCGCGAGGCGGGCCAGGCCATGGGCATGGACGTGGAGTCGGAGAGCGCCCTGGGCGCCGGGCTGGTGATGGGCGTCATGATCATCCCGTTCGTTTCCTCGCTCTCGGATGACGTCATAAATGCGGTGCCACAGTCCCTGCGGGACGGCTCACTTGCCCTGGGGGCCACCGTCTCGGAAACGATCAGGCGCGTCGTCGTGCCCGCTGCTCTGCCCGGCATCGTCGGTGGAGTCCTTCTCGGCGTCTCGCGCGCCATCGGCGAGACGATGATCGTGGTGATGGCTGCAGGCCTGTCGGCCAAGCTCACGGCCAATCCGCTGGAGGCGGTAACCACCGTGACAGTGCAGATCGTCACGCTCCTGGTCGGTGATCAGGAGTTCGACAGCCCGAAGACCCTTGCCGCCTTCGCGCTTGGGCTGGTGCTGTTCATCGTGACGCTGTCGCTCAATATCGTCGCCCTGCGGGTGGTCCGCCGTTACAGGGAGCAGTACGAATGAGCGGGCCCACCCTGCCGGTGACCGCACCTCGCAGCTTGCCGCAGGCGCGCCAGCGCATGGAGGCGGGTCTCGCGCGGCGTTATCGCCGGGAACGCCGCTTCCGCGCGTGTGGACTGCTGTCCGTGGGTTTTGGCGTGTCGTTTCTAGGTTTCCTGGTCTTTACGATCGTCGGCAACGGTTTCAGCGCGTTGCGCCAGGCCGAGCTGCGGCTGGAGCTGCAGTTCGACCCCGTGACACTCGGTCTCGGCGGAGGCCCTGACAGCGGGGCACTGGCCAGCGCGGACTATCAGGCTGTGGTCAGGGCTGCGATGGGGCGCCTGTTCCCTGAGGTCACGACGCGAGGCGATCGGCGTGACCTCGATGCACTGGTCAGCTCCAGTGCAGCCTTCCTCGTGCGTGACAGGCTCCTCGCCGAACCGCGCTTGCTGGGGCACGGGGCGAGCCTCTGGCTGCCGGCGGATGATGCCGTCGATCAGCTGCTCAAGGGGCATATCGGCCGGGATCGCCGAAGCGGCGGGAAGCTGGATGCGGCGCAACTCGCCTGGCTGGACCGGCTCGAGGCTGACGGCAGGGTTGCCCTGCGGTTCAACAAGGCATTCTTCACCAACGGCGATTCCCGGGAACCGGAGTTGGCAGGCATCCGGGGTGCGACGATGGGTTCGTTCTTCATGTTGCTGGTCACCCTGGTGCTTTCCTTCCCTCTGGGGGTGGCAGCTGCCATCTACCTCGAGGAGTTTGCTCCGCGCAGCCGCTGGGTCGATTTCCTGGAGGTCAACATCAATAACCTGGCGGCAGTGCCTTCCATCGTCTTTGGCCTGTTGGGGCTGGCGGTGTTCATCAACTTCTTCGGGTTACCGCGCTCCTCGCCGCTGGTGGGCGGGCTGGTCTTGACGCTGATGACGCTGCCGGTGGTGATTATCGCCTCGCGCGCTGCCATCAAGGCCGTGCCGCCTTCGGTGCGCGAGGCCGCGCTTGGCATCGGCGCCTCGCCCATGCAAATGGTGTTTGATCATGTGATGCCGCTGGCCCTGCCGGGAATGCTGACCGGAGCGGTCATTGGCATGGCCCGGGCGCTGGGCGAATCCGCGCCGCTGCTCATGATCGGCATGGTGGCTTTCATCGTCGACATACCGTCCACGCCGATGGATCCGGCCACCGCCCTGCCGGTGCAGATCTACCTGTGGGCAGACAGCCCGGAGCGCGCATTCGTGGAACGCACCTCGGCAGCCATCATGGTGCTGCTGGGCTTCCTGTTGGTGATGAACCTGGCGGCGGTATGGTTGCGCAGCCGCTTTGAGCGGCGATGGTAGCGCCGCAGGCCGGTGGGCCCAGGCTGGCCCGGGGTGTCCGCATATGGTAACAATGGATCGCGACATCGCTATTGTGCGGGATGGGTTCGCCTTGGCGGCAGAGACGAGATCGGCGACGGCAGAGGCCGGTCTTGAGGCGTCGGCCGGCGCCCACGGCGAGGGCCGGACGGTGGGCGACATCCGCGCGCGGGATCCCGTCATCACCGTGCGTGGCTGCAACGTCCACTACGGCGAGACCCAGGCGGTGAGGGATGTAAGCCTGGAGATCGGTCGTGGCGAGGTCGTCGCCCTGATCGGTCCTTCTGGATGTGGCAAGTCCACCTTCATCCGCTGCCTCAACCGGATGAACGACACCATCGAGGGTGCGCGCGTCACCGGGGAGTTCCGCCTCGATGGCGAGGATATTTACGCGCGCGGCATGGACGTGGTCATGCTCCGTGCCCGTGTCGGCATGGTATTCCAGAAGCCCAATCCGTTCCCGAAGTCGATTTACGAGAATGTGGCCTACGGTCCGCGGATCCATGGGCTCGCAGGCAGCCGGCGCGAGCTCGATGACATCGTCTACGGCAGCCTCGATCGTGCTGGCTTGCTCGATGAGGTCCGGCAGCGGCTGGACGCGCCCGGCACTGGCCTTTCCGGGGGGCAGCAGCAGCGCCTGTGCATAGCTCGCGCCATCGCCGTGAATCCAGAGGTAATCCTCATGGATGAGCCCTGCTCGGCACTGGATCCCATCGCCACGGCACGCATCGAGGACCTCATCGACGAGATGTCCCGCAACTACGCGATCGCCATCGTCACGCATTCCATGCAGCAGGCGGCGCGGGTGTCACAGCGGGTGGCCTATTTCCACCTGGGCACGCTGGTCGAGGTCGGCCCCACCGACAAGATCTTCACCAACCCGTCCCACAAGCTCACCGAAGACTACGTCACAGGCCGCTTCGGCTGACCGCCTCATCGGAGGCGGTGCAGGGCTGCTTGCGGGCTGCTGATACTGCTGTCATGAGGCCGTCATATCCGGCACGCAGAATGCCGGCAGTACCGCGCGAGCCGCGGTGACACCGCAGCCGGTCACGGGCCGCGCTGCGCCGGATTCCAACCATCGCAGACGAGGTGAATCGATGATGAATCGTAAGCAACTTGCCCTGGCAATCGGCCTGTCGCTTGCCAGTCCGCTTGGCACGGCGGCCGTATCGGACGCAGAGTTCCAGGCCCTCAGAGACAGCGTGGCGGCCCTGAACCAGAAACTTGCCGATGTCGAGCGGCAACTGGCCGAAGAGAAGGCCGTGAACGCTCAGGCCGCGACGGCGCCCGCTGCTGCGGCAGCGGTGCCCGTTGCCACTGTCACGCCCGCCATGCCCGCAGGGTCCTCCTGGACGGAAAAGGTGTCCTTGCAGGGAGACTTCCGGGTCCGCTACGAGAACATCGACCAGGAAGACAAGGACGAGCGCAATCGCGAGCGCTTGCGTGCCCGTGCCGCCGTTATCGCCAAGCCACAGGACAACCTTGAGGTGGGCTTCGGCCTGTCAACGCGGCAGGATGCCGATCCGGCATCCTCTAACCAGACGCTGGGTGGCGGCGGTTCCGGCAAGGGCATCTACCTCGATCTGGCCTACTTCAACTGGACGGTGCAGCCGGACCTGAACCTCTTCGGCGGCAAGGTTCGCAACAACCAGTATCGTCCGGGCAAGAACGGCCTCATCTGGGACGCCGACCTGAACCCGGAGGGCCTGGGTCTCAGCTACCGCAGGGGGCCCGTTTTTGCGAATCTGCTTGGGACATGGATCGAGAGCGACAGTGACAATTCCCAGGCCTTCGGCGCCGGTGGCCAGCTGGGCGTGGTGTGGCCGGTCAACGACAGTGCAAAGCTGACGCTAGGTGCGGGCTACTTCGACCTCAACACCGCCGGGAAGGGCGCGTTCTACGTGGTCCCGGGCAAGGCTCCCAAGTACTACGGCAACAGCGTGGATACCAATGGCCGATACTTGTACGACTATCAGGAGCTGCAGGCTTTTGCCGATGTCGGCTTCAAGGTGCTTGGCCTGCCGGTCAGCGTGTTCTTCGATTACGTGAACAACCTTGACGCTGATGACTTGGATTCGGGCTGGGCTGCTGGTGCTCAGCTCGGCACGGCCAGGGCGAAGGGGAGCTGGGAGGTTTCCTACACCTACCAGGATCTGGAGAGTGACGCGGTCTTTGGCCTGTGGACAGACTCGGACTTTGGCGGCGGCGGCACGGACACAAGGGGGCACGTCATTCGCGGTGCCTATGCCCTGACCAACTCGGCCAACATGGCTTTCTCGTACTACATCAACCAGGTGGGCAAAAGCCGGGGCAATGAGGTGGACTACGACCGCTTCCAGCTCGACGTGAATTTCAAGTACTGAAACACCGGTACCAGATGCAACTGCCGCGGGTCCCCGACGGGACCCGCGCGGAATATACGCGTTGGCAGGCGTCAAGCCGCGGCGCGCACTCCCCAGCCGCCGGCAGCATAGCCCTTCGGCAGCCCCGCCTCGGGCGTGAAGCCGTACATGGCCTCGCCGGGCAGCGCGTCGATGAGGATGCGGCGCACCTCGAGCAGCTTGCCGGGGTCGATGCCGGTGCGCAGGCCCATGGCATCGAGCATGAACACCAGGTCCTCGGTGACGATGTTGCCGCTGGCGCCGGGCGCGTAGGGGCAGCCGCCGAGCCCGCCGAGCGAGCTGTCGAGCGTGGTGATGCCTTCCTCGAGCGCGGCCAGCGCATTGGCCAGGCCGAGACCGCGGGTGTTGTGCAGGTGCACGCCCGACAGCCGCTCGCTGCCGATCTCGGCGCGCACCAGCTTGATCAGCCGGCGCAGCTGCGCGGGGTTCGCATAGCCGGTGGTGTCGGAGAGCCCGACCTCGTCCACGCCGGCCTCCATGAGACGCCTGGCGAGTTCCACCACCTTGCCTTCCGGCACCGGGCCCTCGAGCGTGCAGCCGAAGGCCGTGGCGACGTTGCCTTCGAAGCCGGGGCGCTGGTCCGCCGGCAGGCTGCGCAGCAGCTCGCTGATGCGCCGCACCTCGTCGATCACTTCATCGTGGGTCTTGCGCAGGTTGGCCTTGCTGTGGGTCTCGCTGGCGGACAGCGGCAGGGCGATCTTGTGCGCGCCGGCCTGGATGGCATTCTCGGCACCCTTGAAGTTCGGCACCAGCGCCAGCACCGTCAGGCCGGGGATGGTTCGCGCATAGCGCACCACCTCGGCGGCATCGGCCATCTGCGGCAGCAGCTTCGCCGGCACGAACGAGCAGACCTCGATCTCGCGCACTCCGGCGGCGGCTTCCGCAGCGATCCAGGCCTTCTTCGCGGCCGTAGGCATGATGGACTTGATGCTCTGCAGGCCGTCGCGCGGGCCGACTTCGCTGACCAGCACGTCGATATCGTTGCGTTCTTGCATGTGGGCGGGTCCTCGGGTGTCGCGCCGCACCCGGTGGGTCCGGCCGCGGCTCTATTCTATATGGGGTCGGCGTGGGCGATAATCCACGCCCCCCGCGGCCCGCCGCGGGCGCCACCGACATCATGCAGCGACCGAGGAAATCCATGGCAGGCAAGCAGTCACTCCCCCTGGCCGGCGTTCGCGTCATCGAGTTCACCCACATGGTCATGGGGCCTGCCGCCGGGCTGATGCTGGCGGACCTCGGCGCCGACGTCATCAAGATCGAGCCGGCCGAGGGCGACAGCACGCGGACGCTTCCCGGATCGGGGGCCGGCTACTTCCCCATGTACAACCGCAACAAGCGCAGCCTGTGCGTTGACCTGAAGGCACCCGCCGGCAAGGAGGCGGTGCTGAGGCTGATCGACAAGGCGGACGTGGTGATCGAGAACTTCCGCCCCGGCACCATGGACCGGCTGGGCCTGGGCTACGAGGCGCTCAGCCGGCGCAACCCGCGGCTGATCTACTGCTCGGAGAAGGGATTCCTGCCCGGGCCCTACGAGGAGCGTACCGCGCTCGACGAGGTGGCGCAGATGATGGGCGGCCTGGCCTACATGACCGGCCCGCCGGGCAAGCCGCTGCGCGCCGGCACCTCGGTGATCGACGTGCAGGGCGGCATGTTCGGCGCGCTGGGCATCATCGCTGCGCTGTACCAGCGCCAGGCGAGCGGGCGCGGCCAGTACATCGTCGCCTCGCTTTACGAAAGCACCGTGTTTCTGGTGGGCCAGCACATGGCGCAGTTCGCCGTCACCGGCAAGGCCGCGGCGCCCATGCCGGTGCGTGTCTCCGCCTGGGCCATCTACCAGGTGTTCGACACCGCCGATGGCGAGCAGGTGTTTGTCGGCGTGGTCAGCGACAAGCAGTGGAAGCTGCTGTGCGATGCCTTCGACCTGCGCGACATGGCCGCCGACCGCAGCCTCGACACCAACAACGACCGCGTGGCCCACAAGGATCGCCTCCTGCCGGTCATCAAGGCGACTTTCCTGAAGTACAGCAAGCAGGATCTGATGGCCAAGCTCGAGAAGACCGGCTTGCCGTTCGCGCCCATCGCCCGGCCGGAGCAGCTGTTCGATGACCCGCACCTGGTGGCGAGCGGCGGCCTGCTGCCTCTGACGGTCACCGATGGCGAACGCAAGGGCGAGGCCACGCGGCTGCCGGCCCTGCCGCTGGAAATGGCTGGCCAGCGCTTCGGCGTGCTGCGCGACCTGCCGCGGCGTGGCCAGCACAGCCGCGAGGTGCTGGCGGAGGCGGGCTACGGCAAGGCCGAGATCGACGCCATGGTCAGCCAGGGCGTGGTCGGCGCCGAATGACGGCGGCTGGCGCGGACCGCTTGCCGCGCATGCCGGCGGCGGCGCAGACTGGCGCATCGGTCACCGGACAGGAGTTTCAAATGCGATTGCAGTCGGGAAAGCTGGCGCTGTGCGCCCTGGTGCTGTCGGTCCTCGCCGGCTGTGCGTCCGGCCCCAGCATCCGTGTCGATGGCGACCCCAGCGTCGATTTCGGCGCCTATCGCAGCTTCGGCTTCTTCGAGCCTCTGGCCACCGACAAGGCCGGCTATTCCACCCTGCTCACCGCACGCCTCAAGGATGCAGCCCGTCGCGAGATGCAGGCCAAGGGCTACAGCTACGACGAGGCGAATCCCCAGCTGCGCCTCAATTTCAACGTCAACCTCGTCGACAAGACCGAGGTCCGCACTTCCCCCAGCGTCAGCGCCGGCTATGGCTACTACGGCTACCGCGGTGGCATGTACGGCGCCTGGGGCGGCTACCCGTACGACGTCGAGACTACCAACTACAAGCAGGGCACGCTCACCATCGACGTGGTGGACGCGGCGCGCAAGGCGCTGGTCTGGCAGGGTGTCGCCGAGGGGCGCATCACCCAGAAGGTCCGCGAAAATCCGGCCGGCGCGGTGGATGCCGCCGTCACGCAGATCCTCGCCGGGTTCCCGGCGCGCGGCGACGTCGCCCTGGCACCCGCAACGAAATGACGCCGGAGGCCGGCCGCTACAGGTAGATCCAGGGCCTGCGCAGCCGGTCGCGCCCCTGGAAGGCGAGGATCTCGTCGTCGCGCTTCATCGTCAGGGCGATGCCGTCGAGGCCTTCCAGCAGCATTTCACGGTCGGCCGCGGGGATGGCAAAGCCGTGGCGCTGGCCATCCGGTGCAAGAACGGTGCATGCCACCAGGTCCACGGTCAGCAGCCGGCTGGCGGGGTCGGCCTCGACCTGCCTGGCGAGGTCTTCCACCACGGCGTTGTCCAGCACCACGGGCAGGATGCCATTGCGCACGCAGTTGCCGGCGAAGATGGCGCCGTAGCTCGGGGCGATGATGGCGCGCATGCCCCACTCCTGCAGCGCCCACACCGCGTGTTCACGCGAGGAGCCGCAGCCGAAGTTGGCGCCGGCCAGCAGGATGCGCGCCTTGCGGTAGGGCTCGCGGTTGAGCACGAAGGCAGGGTCTTCCTCGCGGCTGCCGGGTGCCTGGTAGCGCCAGCCGGCGAACAGGCCGGCGGCCAGGCCGGTCTTGCCGACCGTCTTCATCTCGCGGCTGGGGATGATGGCGTCGGTGTCGATGTTGATGCGCAACAGCGGCGCGGCGATGGCGGTGATGCGGGTGAACTTTTCCATGCCTGGTGACCTGCGGCGTTCAGCGTGCCAGGGTGCGGGCGTCGGTCAGCCGCCCGGTGAGGGCCGAGGCGGCCACGGTCACCGGGCTCGCCAGGTGGGTACGCGTGCGCGGGCCCTGGCGGTTCTCGAAATTGCGGTTGGTGCTCGACACCACGCGCTCCTCGAAGCCGAAGCTCTCGCCGCCGGCGTAGAAGCACATCGAGCAGCCTGACTCGCGCCACTCGAACCCGGCCTCGCGGAACACGCGGTCCAGGCCCTCGCGCTCCGCGGCCTGCTTCACCTGGGTGGAACCGGGCACGCAGATGGCGCGCACGCCGCTGGCCACCTTGCGCCCCTCGAGGATCGCCGCCGCGGCACGCAGGTCCGACAGCCGGCTGTTGGTGCAGGAGCCGATGAAGGCGGCCTGGATCGGCAGTTCGTCCAGGCGCATGCCGGGGGACAGGGCCATGTAGGCGAGGGCGCGTTCCATGGCCTGGCGACGGTTGGCATCGGGCTCGCGGGCCGGATCCGGCACCGTGCCGTCGATGCCGGTCTCGTGCTGCGGGCTGGTGCCCCAGGTGACCTGCGGGGCCAGGGTCGAGCAATCCAGGCTGAGCTCCCGGTCGAACACCGCCCCGGCATCGGTCTGCAGCGTGCGCCAGTGGGCGATCGCCTGCTCCAGCACCTGGTCCTTCGGGGCGTAGGGCCGGCCGCGCACGTAGTCGAACACGGTGTCGTCCGGGGCGATGATCACCGTCCAGGCGCCGAACTCCACGCCCATGTTGCACAGGGTGAGGCGCGCCTCGACGGGCAGGGCGCGCACCGCCTCGCCGGCGAACTCGATGACGTAGCCGACACCCCCCGAGGCGCCGTGGGCGCCGATCAGCGCGAGGATCATGTCCTTGGCGGTGACGCCGGGTGCCAGGCGCCCGTGGAAATCGATGCGCATGCTGCGCGGCCTGCGCACGGCCAGCGTCTTGGTGGCGAGCGCATGCTCGGCTTCGGTGGAGCCGATGCCCCAGGCCAGCGCACCGATGCCGCCCAGTGTGCAGGTATGGCTGTCCGGGCAGACCAGGGTCACGCCCGGCAGGGCGATGCCCTGTTCCGGCGAGACGACATGGACGATGCCCTGGTCGCTGCTGCCGATGTCGAACAGCGTGATGCCCGCGGCGCGTGCCGCCTCGCGCGTCTGGGTGATGAAGCTGGTGCCGCCCGGCATGCGGGTCGCATCACCGCGCCCCGGCAGGGTGTCGACGATGTGGTCCATCGTGCAGAACACCTGCTCGGGATTGCGCACGCGGCGATTTGCCGCAGCGAGTTCCTTGAGGGCGACACTGCCGGTGCGCTCGTGGAGGAATACCCGGTCGATGTACAGCAGGCTGCTGTCCTCGCCCAGTTCCGCCACCCGGTGCTCGTCCCAGATCTTGTCGATGATCGTGCGTGCCATGCGAAAATGATAACAGGTCGGTCAAGAGCCGCCCGCGTACGCCGGGTCTATAATTGCCGCCATGTTTTCCCACCTCGATGCCGACAACCAGCCGACGATGGTGGACGTCAGCGGCAAGCCGGTGACGCAGCGCACTGCCGCAGCGCAGGCGCGCGTGCTGCTGCCCGATGCCGTGCGTGCCACGCTGGTGGCCGGCGAGCTGCGCACGGCCAAGGGGCCGGTGTTCCAGACCGCCATCATCGCCGGCACCATGGCTGCCAAGCGCACCCACGAGCTGATCCCGTTCTGCCATCCGCTGGCACTGGACGCGGTGAAGATCAGCATCCGCGTGGCGGAGGACGGCCATGCCGTCATCGACTGCCTGGTGCGGGTGGAACACCGCACCGGCGTGGAGATGGAGGCGCTGACCGGCGCCAGCGTCGCCGCGCTGACGGTGTACGACATGTGCAAGGCGCTGTCGCACGACATGGTGATCAGCGATATCAGGCTGGTCAGCAAGACCGGCGGCAAGAGCGACTACGGCACCAGCACGCCGCCGCATGGCTGACGCGGTCCCGCCGCTGCTCGGCCTGGTGCTGGCCGGTGGCCGCAGTGAGCGGCTGGGCAGGGACAAGGCGGCCGTCATGCTCGACGGGCACCCGATGCTGGAACGCGCGGTGGCGCTGCTGGCCACGCTGGTGCCGGAGGTGTGGGTCGCGGTGCGCGCCGACCAGTCCGGCGACGCCCTGCGCGGGCGCTTCCCGCTGCTGGTGGACGTGGCGTCCGGCATCGGCCCCGCGGCCGGCATGCTCGCCGCACACGCGGCCATGCCCGCTACAGCCTGGCTGGTGATGGCCTGCGACATGCCGCGGATGGGTGCCGACGAGCTCGCGCGGCTGGTTGCGGCACGCGAACCCGCGGCCTGCGCGACCGCATTCCGCGGTGCCCATGACGGCCGCCCCGAGCCGTTGTGCGCCATCTATGAACCGGCTACCCTTGCGCGGTTCCAGCGCCAGGTGGCCGGGGGCGGCAACACCAGTCCGCGTGCCCTGCTCGAGGCCTGCGGACCTGTCCTGCTCGATGCCCTGGCCGCGGACCAGCTCGACAGCATCAACTCACGCGAGGACCTGCAGCGTCTCACCGGGGCGGCAGGTGCTGGCACACCATGAATCGAAGCAAAGGCGCCTCCTGATGGCCACCAGCACCAGATCGCGACGGCCCACGCGGGCCCAGGCGGAGGACGCGGTCCGCGTCCTGCTGCGCTGGATCGGCGATGACGCCACACGTCCCGGCCTGCGCAAGACCCCGGCCCGGGTGGTCGGCTCGCTCGATGACTGGTTCTCCGGCTACGGCGTGGACCCCTACGAGATCCTCGGCGGTTCCTTCCAGCAGGTGGGCCATTACCGCCGGCTGGTGACCCTGCGCGACATCGATTTCGAGTCGCACTGCGAGCACCACATGGCGCCCATGATCGGCCGCATTCACCTGGCCTACCTGCCGGACCGGCGCCTGGCCGGCATCAGCAAGCTGGTACGCGTGGTGGAGGCCTATACGCGGCGCCTGCAGGTCCAGGAGCGCCTCACCGCCGAAATCGCCCGCTGCATCAAAGATGTGCTGGAACCGCGCGGCGTGGCGGTGATGGTCGAGGCGCAGCACCAGTGCATGACCACGCGCGGCGTGCATCGCGCCAATGTGCGCATGGTCACGACGGAAATGCTCGGCGTGTTCCAGGATGACGACCGGTTCCGTGGCGAATTCCTCGCCGCGGCGGGCCGCTGAGGTGCTCCACGCATGAACCCGCGCATCGTCAGGACCATCGAGGATGCCAAGGCCCTGGTCGGGCAGGAGATCGGCGTATCCGACTGGGTACTGGTCGACCAGCAGCGCATCGACCGGTTCGCCGAGGCCACCGACGACCACCAGTGGATCCATGTCGATACCGCCCGCGCCCGCACCGAGATGCCCGGGGGCCAGACCATCGCGCATGGCTACCTGGTGCTCTCCCTGCTGCCGGCGCTGATGGACAAACTGGTGTCGATGCCGACCCTGCAGCGGGCCATCAACTATGGCCTCAACAAGGTGCGCTTCAAGAACCCCGTGCCCGCCGGCAGCCGCGTGCGCCTGCGCAGCGTGCTGCTTCAGGCGCAGAAGCGCGCCGGCGCCCTGCAGGTGATCCTCGAGAACACCATCGAGATCGAGGGCCAGGCCAAGCCGGCCTGCGTCGCCGAGGTCATCGCGCTCTACTTCCTCGACGGGTCCTGAGGCAGGCCAACCGCTTCCCGGCAGCGGCGGCAGCGATCCCGTGACCGGCAACGCCACATACAGCCCGGCTGTGGATCTCCTGGCGGCGCTGGCGGCGGGCAGCGTCAGCAGCGAGCAGCTGCTGCGGCGCGCGCTGGCGCGCATCGAGGAGATCAACCCGCGGTTCAACGCCATCGTCGCCCTCGATGCCCCGGGCGCCCTGGCCCGGGCCCGCGCCGCCGACCAGGTGCGCCGCGCGGGGCTGCCCCGCGGGCCACTGCACGGTCTGCCCATCACCGTGAAGGACTGCTTCGAGGTGGCCGGGTTTCCGGCGGTCAACGGCGCACCGGAGTGGCGCGACCATCGCCCGGAGCGTACCGCGCCCGCGGTGCAGCGGCTGGTCGATGCGGGTGCCATCGTCATCGGCAAGAGCAACGTGCCGCTGTACGCGCTGGACCTGCAGACCTTCAACGAAGTCTTCGGCACCACGCGCAATCCCTGGGACCCGGCGCGCACGCCGGGCGGCTCGAGCGGCGGCGCCGCCGTGGCGCTCGCCACCGGTGTCGTGCCGCTGGAGATCGGCAGCGATCTCGCCGGGTCGCTGCGCATCCCGGCGCATTTCACCGGCCTCTGTTCGCTGAAGCCGGGCTTCGGCGTCGTGCCGACCGCCGGCGTGCTCTCGCCGGTGCGCGGTGACCGCCGTCGTCCAGACCTGATGGTCGCCGGTCCGATGGCGCGCCGGGTTGCCGACCTGCGCCTGGCGCTCGACGTGCTGGCCGGCCCCGAAGCGCGCGACGCCGCCGGCTGGCGCCTGGCGCTGCCGCCCGCCCGCGACACGGCGCGCCGCCTGCGGGTGGCGGCCTGGCTCGACGATGCGCAGTGCCCGCCGGCGCCGGGCGTCGCCGCGGTGCTGGGCCGCGCGGTGTCGGCGCTGCGCGAGGCGGGGGTGGCGGTGGACGAAGCGGCGCGCCCGGATTTCGATCCGGCCGCGCACTTCCGCTGCTTCTTCCAGCTGATGTACGGCGAGATGAGCGCCGGATTCCCGGAGCCGGTGTTCCGTGCCTTCGCCGCTGCCGCGCGCCGCGTCGACCCCGCCGCGCCCTGGAGCCCGCTGGCGGCGATGCCGGCGGCCGTCACCCAGTCGCACCGCGAGTGGCTGCGCGCCTGCGAGGACCGCGAGCGGTATCGCGCGGCCTGGGAAGACTTCTTCTGCGACCACGACATCCTCATGACGCCGGTCGCGCCCGTCACCGCCTTGCCCCACGACCCGCGGCCCTTCGAACAGCGCAGCCTGAGCCTCGGCGGGCGCGAGGTGGCCTACATGCAGCAGGTGTTCTGGTGCGCGCTCGCCACCGTCACGGGGCTTCCCGCCGTGGTGGTGCCAGTCGGTCTCGATCCGCAGGGCTTGCCGGTGGGCGTGCAACTCATCGCGCCTCACCTGCACGAGTACACGGCGCTGGAGTGTGCCGCCCTGGTCGAGGAACTCTGCGGCGGCTTTCGCCCGCCGCCGGAGTGAACATAAGGTACCGAGTCGGGGGTGAAGTTGCTGCTGTTGCCGTCACGAAGCGGCTGGTCCGGCTTCACGGCGATTGCAACGCGGCATGATCCGGTTCAGTATCGATTGGTATAACCGTACCGGAGCCAACAACATGAAGAAGAATCTCTGCGGTATTGCCTTGCTCGCGACGATGAGTCTGACTGCGGCAGCTGTCCAGGCAGGCACGATCCTGCAGCCGGTTGCCGCCACGTCGGGCATGGGTAACTACAGTTCCCAATACCTGCCCTCGTTCGCCATCGACCAGTCTGGCCTGTTGCCGTCGGCTTATGTGTCAGGCGTCACCGACTTCGACGTCTACGTGCCGACTGCCTACACGACCCTGTCGTCGGGTGGCAGCGGCTTCAAGATCTGGTACTCGTCCACAGGCACGCTCACGGGTAACTTCGATTTCGACCTCGGCGGGCAGGCCCTCATCGAATCGCTTGCGCTCTGGAACGATCCGCAGTCCGCCGGCCAGGGCGTAAACAGCTTCAGCCTGTGGGCGGATGACAATTCGGCGTTCTCCTCGCCGACGCTGCTCGGCAATTTCACCGCTGTCGAGGGTCTTGGAAATGCCAACTATGCGCAGGTCTTCGGCTTCACACCGACGGCTGCGGCATACGTACGGATGACGATCCTGTCCAATCACGGCAGCACGTTCGTTACCGGAATTTCCGAGGCAGCCTTCGAGGTGGCGGCCGTTCCGGTTCCTGCCGCGGTCTGGCTGCTGGGCAGCGGCCTGGTGGGGCTGATTGGCCTGGGTCGCCGTCGCAGCCACTGACCGGCACACCTTGCCCGGATGATACGAAGACGGGCCCCGCCATGCGGGGCCCGGATCATTCTGCTCCCGGCCTGCTCAACCCTGCAGGCGCCCCATGATGGCGGCATGGGTCATGGCATCGGCCGCGACCAGCAGGTCCGCGGGTGCCTGGGGATCGAAATCATCGAAGAGGCTGACCGGGCTGCCGTCGAGGCGGGTGGCGCGGCCGCCGGCCTGCACGGCGATGAAGGCCGCAGCGCCCCAGTCGAGGCAATCGCCGTCCCGGCAGGCGAAGGCGGCCAGGCGGCCGCCGTAGATCTCGTTGAGATTGTCCAGGCCGCGGGCCGGGTCGTCGTCGCGCAGCAGGTCGAAGCAGGCGAACTCGCCGCGCAGGCGCTCATTGATCTCAGGTGTCTGGCAGGTGAGGCAGTGCCGCGCGCCGGGCCGGGTGTGCAGCGGCACCATGTCGTCGAGCCGCGGATGGCGGCGCTCGCCAGTGAGGGCGCCGCGCTCGCGCAGCGCCAGGTAGAAGCGGCCCCGTGCCGGCATGTAGCTGATGGCGGCGACGAGGCGGCCATGGTCGGCGATGCCGAGGAGGATGTCCCAGCCGGATCGCTGCTGGCGGTACAGGAAGGCGCCGTTCACCGGGTCGAGATGGACGGCGATCGCCGCATCGGCCGGGAAGTACTTCTGGTTGAGCGACCGCGCATGCTCCGCGCCGAAGAAGCGCAGCTGCGGGAAGCGCGCCAGGGTCGCCACCTCGATGAAGCTCTGCACCGAGGCGCCGGCATCGGCGCGCCCGGCGGACACAGGCTGGATGGCCAGGGCGTAGTCGCCGGCGGTGACCAGCAGGCCGAGCAGGTGGCCGACCATGTCATCGAGGGATGTGCTGCCCATGGCTGCATGCTCCGCGCAAACCCGGGTGCCGGCAGCGACCTTAGCACAGCCACCGCGGTGCGGCGTATACAATGCCCGTCACCATCGCCACCCCGCGTGCCCCATGGACCAGGCGCTCCAGGACCTCATCAGTCTGCTCGAGCTCGAACAGCGCGGCGAGAACCGGTTCCGCGGCCAGAGCCGCGACACCGGTCTGCCACAGGTGTTCGGCGGCCAGGTGCTGGCCCAGGCGCTCGCCGCGGCCAGCTGCACCGTCAGCGGGCGCCGCGTCCACTCGCTGCACGCCTATTTCCTCAGGCCAGGGGATGCGGCCACGCCGATCGACTACGAGGTGGACCGCGCGCGCGATGGCGGCAGCTTCACCAGCCGGCGCGTGGTCGCCGTCCAGCACGGCGAGCAGATCTTCAACCTGGCAGCGTCCTTCCAGGCAGCGGAGGCGGGCCTGGAGCACCAGGCGCAGATGCCCGACGTCCCGCACCCGGACCAGCTGAGCGACATCCGCGAGCTGGCGGAGGGGCTCGGTGTCGTGCCCACGCCGCGCATCCGCCGCGTGCTCGCCTCGCGGCGGGCATTCCGCGTCAAGCCGGTCTACCCGGAGCATTTCCTGGTCTCGCAGCCGTTCCCGCCGGTGAAGCGCGTGTGGATGAAGGCGACCGACAGCCTCCCCGATGCCCCGCTTCTCCACGACGTGCTGCTCGCCTATGTGTCGGACTACGACCTCATCAGCACCGCGACGCTGCCGCATGGCCTGCATGCCTCGTTCAGCGGCCTGCAGATGGCGAGTCTGGACCACGCGATGTGGTTCCACCGGCCGGCGCGGATGGATCAGTGGCTGCTGTTCGACCTGGAGAGCCCCAATGCCTCGGGCGGGCGCGGCATGGCGCTGGGGCGCGTCTTCAGCGAGGACGGCGTGCTGGTGGCATCCCTGGCGCAGGAGGGCCTGATCCGCCTGCGCCGGCCGCGCACCTGAGCCGCGCGGCTCAGGCCGGGCGCAGGGCGCGACGATAGAGTTGCGCGCGCTCGCTGTAGCGCCGGGCCGATTCGGCGAGGCCGGCGATCTCCGCGGCGGTGAGCTCGCGGATCACCCGGGCGGGCGAGCCGACGATCAGCACGCCGTCGGGATACTCCTTGCCTTCGGTAACCAGGGCGCCGGCGCCGACGATGCAATGCGCGCCGATGCGCACGCGATTCATGACGATGGCGCCGATGCCGATCAGCGACTCGTCGCCCACGTGGCAGCCGTGCAGCGTCACGGCGTGGCCAACCGTGACACCGGCACCGACGACCAGCGGCGTGCCGGGATCGGCGTGCAGCACCGAGTTGTCCTGGATGTTGGTGCCCCGGCCGATGGTGAGGCGGTCGACGTCGCCGCGCAGGATGGCGCCGAACCAGATGCTGGCCCCGGCGGCGATGTGCACGTCGCCGATGACGCTGGCGCCCGGCGCGATGTAGACATCGCCGGCAACCTGCGGCGCCCGGCCGTCGAGTGCGTAGATCACTGGGCCTTGCCCTGGGCTGCCACCGCGGCCGCGGCCCTTGCCACCTCCTCGGGATCGCCGATGTAGCGGCGATCCAGCGGGCGCAGGGCATCGTCGAGCTCGTAGAGCAGCGGCACGCCGGTGGGAATGTTCAGTCCGGTGATGTCCTGGTCGGAGATGTCGTCGAGCATCTTCACCAGCGCGCGCAGGCTGTTGCCGTGGGCCGTCACCAGCACGGTCTGCCCGCTGCGCAGCCGCGGTGCGATGCTCGCCTGCCAGCAGGGCAGCACCCGGGCCAGCGTGTCCTTCAGCGACTCGGTGGCGGGCAGGGTGTCGATGCCGCGGTAGCGGCGGTCGAAGCGCGGGTGGCGCGGGTCGTCGGCACCCAGCGGCGGCGGCGGGATGTCGTAGCTGCGCCGCCAGACCTTGACCTTGTCCTCGCCGTGCTCGGCCGCCGTCTGTGCCTTGTTGAGGCCCTGCAGGGCGCCGTAGTGGCGCTCGTTGAGCCGCCAGTCGCGCTCCACCGGGATCCACATCAGGTCCATTTCGTCGAGGACGATCCACAGCGTGCGGATGGCGCGCTTGAGCACCGAGGTATAGGCGAAGTCGAACTGCAGCCCGAGCGCCTTCAGCTGGCGGCCCGCCTCGGTGGCCTCGGCGCGCCCTTGCGCGGTGAGGTCCACATCCACCCAGCCGGTGAACAGGTTCTCGAGGTTCCAGATGCTCTGGCCGTGGCGGCACAGGACCAGTTTGCCGGGCATGCGCGGGATCCTTGTGGGTGGAAGGGTGGGTCGACGGGATGGATGGCGGGCTAGTGTATCGCGGCCGGGCGTCCCGCCGGTACCGGGTCCGGGTCAGGGCACATGGGGTGCTGCCAGGTAGGCCTTCGACTGCATTTCCAGCAGCCGGCTGCGCGTGCGGCGGAACTCGCGGGCCAGCCGCGTGCCCCGGTAGAGGCCGTCCACGGCCGCGGCGGCCGAGAGGATCAGCTTGACCCGTCGGTCGTAGAACTCATCCACCAGCGCGATGAAGCGCCGTGCCGTGTCCTCCCCGGCCACGCCCAGCACCGGCACGCCTGAGACGATCACCGCCTGGAAGGCACGCGCGATCTCGATGTAGTCATCCTGGCTGCGCGGGCCATCGCACAGCACGGCGAAGTCGAACCAGGCGACGCCGGCCGCGCGCCGGCGCAGGGCGAGGTCGCGGCCGTTGATCTCCATGACCTGGTCGCTGCTGCCGGTGTCCGGGGCCAGCGCCTGGAACCACTGCCCGAGGCTGGCCTCGGCCGCGGCATCCAGTGGCGTGTGGTAGATGCCGGCGCGCTCCAGCACCCGCAGCCGGTAGTCGACACCACCATCCACCTGCACCACTTCCGTGAACTGCTTGATGAGGGCGATGGCCGGCAGGAACCGCTGGCGTTGAAGGCCTTCGCGGTAGAGGTCATCAGGCGGGATGTTGGAGGTGGCCACCAGGGTGACGCCGCGGCGGAACAGCGCATCGAGCAGGTTGCCGAGGATCATGGCATCGGCGATGTCGGTGACGAAGAACTCGTCGAAGCAGATGACGCGGGCCTGGCTGGCGAATTCGGCGGCGACGGTCTCCAGCGGCGCGGGCTGGTCGTGCAGCGCCTTCAGGCGCCCGTGCACGCGATACATCAGCCGGTGGAAGTGGTAGCGCAGGCGCTGGTCCTGCGGCAGGCTGTCGCAGAAGAGGTCCATGATGAAAGTCTTGCCGCGACCGACATCGCCCCAGAGGTAGGCGCCACGGACCGGCGCATCCGCCTTGCCGCGCAGGCGGCGCAGCAGCCGGTCCGGCAGCGAGCGCTGCGCCCGCCGTGCGAGATCGCCTGCCACGCGGTCCAGCACCGCGACCGCCCGTTGCTGGGCCGGGTCCGCGGTGAATGACTTGCCGGCCAGGGCGGCTGCATAGCGTTGGGACGGTTTCATGGCCTGCGCACGGGGGATCGGCCGGCTAGGGTAATGGCAAGGCGCGGGGCCGGCAAACGTGTAGCAGCCGGCCATCGTGCCGTGGAGCGGGCCGCCACAGTAGAATGAGCGCCCCGGCGGCATCCGGCCGGGGAAACCAGGCGAGGCGTGGTCGCATGTCCGAACGCGAGTCCATGGAATTCGACGTGCTGATCGTGGGCGCCGGTCCCTGCGGCCTCGCCGCGGCCTGTCGCCTCATGCAGCTGGCACAGGCGGCAGGCACGGAATTGAATGTCGCGGTGGTGGAGAAGGGCGCGGAGATCGGCGCCCATATCCTCTCCGGCGCGGTGCTCGAGCCACGCGCCCTCGATGAGCTGTTCCCCGACTGGCGTGAGCGCGAGGCGCCGGCGCACACGCCGGTGCGTGCCGATGAGTTCCACTTCCTCACCGGTGACACGGGCGGCTGGCGCGTGCCGCATGCCTTCGTTCCTTACCCTTCACGCAATGAGGGCAACTGCATCATCAGCGTCGGCAATCTCTGTCGCTGGCTGGGCCGTCAGGCCGAGGCGCTGGGCGTGAACCTGTTCCCCGGCTTCGCCGCTGCCGGGGTGCTCTACGAGGGCGAGCGCGTCGCCGGCGTCGTCACCGGCGACATGGGCCGCGACCGCCAGGGCCAGCCGCGCGATTCCTTCCAGCCCGGCTACGAGCTGCGTGCGCGCTACACGGTGTTCGCCGAAGGTTGCCGCGGCAGCCTCGGCAAGGAACTGATGCGGCGCTTCGAGCTGCGCCGCGACTGCGATCCGCAGCACTATGGCATCGGCCTCAAGGAAGTCTGGACCATCGATCCGGCACTGCACCAGGAGGGCCTGGTGGTCCACACCCTCGGCTGGCCACTCGCCAACGACACCGAGGGCGGCGGCTTCCTCTACCATGCGCCCGACCATCAGATTTACCTGGGGTTCATCGTCGCGCTCGACTATGCCAACCCCTGGCTCGATCCGTTCATGGAGTTCCAGCGCTGGAAGCAGCATCCGCGCATCCGTCGCTTCCTGGAAGGCGGCAAGCGCGTGGCCTATGGTGCGCGGGCCGTGAACAAGGGCGGCCTGCAGTCGCTGCCACGGCTGGCATTCCCCGGGGGCGTGCTCGCCGGCTGCGAGGCCGGCTTCCTCAATGGCGCGAAGATCAAGGGCACCCATACCGCGATGAAGACCGGCATGCTCGCCGCGGAAGCGATTTTCGCGGCGCTGGCGTCCGGCACGCCGGAGGTGCTGGAGGACTACGAGGAGCGGGTCCGCGACTCATGGGTCCATGAGGAGCTGCACCGGGTGCGCAACTTCGGTCCCGCGCAATACAAGCTCGGGACTTTCCTCGGCGCCGCCTTTACCTGGTTCGACCAGAACCTGGCCGGCGGCCGCCTGCCCTTCACCTGGCACAACCGCCTGCCCGACCACGCGGCCCTGAAGCGCGCCGCGGATTGCCCGCGCATCGACTACCCCAGGCCCGATGGTGTGGTGAGCTTCGACCGGCTGTCCTCGGTCTATCTGTCCAGCACCCACCACGAGGAAGACCAGCCCTGTCACCTTCGGCTGGCCGATCCGGCCATCCCGGTGAAGTACAACCTGCCGCTGTACGCGGAGCCGGCGCAGCGCTACTGCCCGGCTGGCGTGTACGAGATCGTCGCGGAGGCGGGCGGCGAGCGGCTGCAGATCAACGCGCAGAACTGCGTGCACTGCAAGACCTGCGACATCAAGGACCCGGCGCAGAACATCGACTGGACGGTTCCCGAGGGCGGCGGCGGCCCCAACTACACCGGCATGTAGCGCCCGGCGGTACCGGCCGGTTCAGCCGGTCTCGACCGCCAGCGCCAGCGCTTCCCCGCCGCCGATGCACAGGGCGGAAATGCCCCGGCCACCGCCCCGCTGGCGCAGGGCATGCACCAGGGTGACCAGCACGCGCGTGCCGGTGGCGCCGATCGGGTGGCCGAGGGCGCAGGCCCCGCCGTGGACGTTGACCCGCGCCGGATCCAGCTCCAGTTCGTGGATGCTGCCCATGGTGACGCAGGCGAAGGCCTCGTTGATCTCGTAGAGGTCCACGTCGCCGGCACGCCAGCCGGTACGCTCCAGCAGCGTGCGGATGGCATTGCTGGGGGCGGTGGTGAACCACTCGGGCTCGTGCGCATGGGCGGCGAAGCCGGCGATGCGCGCCAGCGGCCGGAGCCCACGGCGCGCGGCCTCGGCCGCACCCATGAGGATGACCGCGGCGGCGCCATCGGAGATGGCCGAGGAACTGGCGGCGGTCACCGTGCCGTCCTTCGCGAAGGCCGGTTTCAGCGTCGGGATCCGCGCGACGTCGGCGCGGAACGGCTCCTCGTCGCGATCCACGAGCGTCTCTCCCGCGCGGCTCTTCACCGCCACCGGGGTGATCTCGGTGCGGAAATCGCCGCCGCTGCAGGCGGCCAGCGCGCGGCGCACGGACTCGGCCGCGAACGCATCCTGCGCCTCGCGCGTGAAGCCATACCGGCGCGCGGTCTGCTCCGCGAAGTGCCCCATCATGTTGCCGTCGTACGGGTTCTGCAGGCCGTCGGTGAACATGTGGTCGAGCACCTGCTGGTGTCCCATGCGGTAGCCGGCCCGTGCCTTCGGCAGCAGGTAGGGCGCATTGCTCATGGACTCCATGCCCCCGGCGAGGACCACCCCGGCGCTGCCGGTGCGGATCATGTCGTGGCCGATGATCACGCTGGCGAGACCCGATCCGCAGACCTTGTTGATCGTCATGGTGGGCAGGCGATTGGGCAGGCCGGCGGCAAGCACAGCCTGGCGGGCCGGCGCCTGGCCGACACCGGCCTGCAGCACGCAGCCCATCAGCGCATGGTGCAGCTCGCTTCCCGGCAGGCCGGTATCCTCGAGGCAGGCACGGATCGCCGTGGCGGCGAGCTGGGGCGTGGTGACCGGGGCGAGGCTGCCCTGGAAGGCGCCGATGGGCGTGCGCCTCGCGGCAACGATGACGACGGGTTCAGCACTCACGGTTTTGTTCCTGTCCGGCTGGGCCACGCCCGAAGGGCGCGATTATGCGGTGCCTCATGGGTTCCGCCAAGGCGGCCCGCCGCGCCGTGCCTGCCTTCACGATTCCTGGCCGACGAGGTCCGGTTCGGGCAGGTCCGCGAGGATGCTGGTCCGGCTGGCGCTGCGCAGGGTGGCCACCGCATCGCCCGCGGCGTCGTGGTGCAACGGCGGCTTGACGAGGACCTCGAGCGGCGCGCGGCGGGGCAGGAGCATGTCGGCTGCAAGCATCGCGCGGCTGCCGCGGATGATGACCGGCACCACCGGCACGCGGCCACGGGCAGCGGCGGCGAAGGCCCCGCCCTGGAACCGGCGCAGGCCCGGCTCCGCGCGGAACGTGCCCTCGGGAAAGAACACCAGGCTTTGCCGCGTCTCGGCCAGGGCGAGGATGCGGCGTGCATCGGCGGCGCCGCGGCGCGTGTCGAAGCGCTCCACGAACTGGGAGCCAATACGCCGCAGGAAGAAGTGGGCGAAGGGAACCCGGGTCATCTCCCGCTTGATCACGAAGGCGAACCGCGGCGGCAGGACCGCCGCCAGAATGACGCCGTCGAGGTAGCTCGCGTGGTTGGCCACCACCACGCAGGGTGTGGCCGGCAGCTGGTCGAGGCCGGTCACCCGCGGACTGGAGGCGATCAGCGCCAGGAACAGCCGTGCGCTGCGCTGCGTGGCAACGCGGCGCGGGCCGACGCCGGGCAGCAGCGCCGTCGCGACCAGCAGGCCCAGCGCCACCATGCCGAAGGCCAGCCAGCAGGCCAGGCCGTAGGCAATCTCGGCGGTGCGGGTGGCGGTGCGGGGCGGCGTTTGCATTCTGTCAAAGGGCGAATTTATGTAACCCGTTGAGGGATTTGTGAGTGTGATCACGCACAGGCAAAACCTTGCCGCGCATACTGAACCATAACTTCCGTCACCACGGGGCAGCTGCCCACCCGGTCATTGTGCGGTGGGGCCAGTCGCCGGCGGACCGTGTCGCGCACCGGTTATCGGCACGCGGTCCGGGCCACTGAACCTGCCCCGGGTCCGCCATGGATGGCGGGCCTGCGGCGGCCATGGAATTGCTGAGCGGAGCGAAGTTACGTAATGTCCCCGACTTCCGTCAACGCCGTGGCGGGCAACAGTCCGCCGCCCAACTCCACCGAGGCGATCATCGACAAGTTCCTCGACGCCATCTGGATGGAGCGTGGCCTTTCCGCCAACACGCTCGGCGCCTACCGGGCCGACCTGCTGGCGCTGCAGCGCTGGCTGGCCCAGCGGGACAAGAGCCTGATCTATGCGACCCGCGCCGACCTGCTGGCCTTCATCGCCTGGCGGGCGAAGGAGGGGGCGAAGCCACGCTCCACGGCGCGCCAGCTCTCCAGTTTTCGCCGCTTCTACCGGTTCGCCCTGCGCGAGGGAGTCATCGCCGAGGATCCCACGCTGAAGATCGACATGCCGAAGATCGGCCGGGCGCTGCCGCAGTCGCTGACCGAGTCCGAGGTGGAGTCACTGCTCGCCGCGCCCGATGTCAACGATCCCATCGGCCATCGCGACCGCACCATGCTCGAGGTGCTGTACGCCACGGGCCTGCGCGTGTCGGAGCTGATCAACCTGCGCCAGGCGCAGATCAACCTCAACCAGGGCGTGCTCCGGGTGCGCGGCAAGGGTGATCGCGAGCGGCTCATTCCGCTCGGCGAGGAGTCGCAGCGCTGGCTGCGGGAGTTCGTCACCGGCCCGCGGGTGGAGATCCTGCTGGAGCGACAGACCGAGTACCTGTTCCCGACGCGCCGCGGCGACCGCATGACCCGACAGGCCTTCTGGCACATCATCAAGCGCTATGCGAAGAAGGCCGACATCCTCGGCAAGCTGTCGCCGCATACGCTGCGCCATGCTTTCGCCACGCACCTGCTCAACAACGGTGCCGACCTGCGCGTGGTGCAGATGCTGCTGGGCCACAGCGACCTGTCGACCACGCAGATCTATACTCACGTGGCCCGCGAGCGCATGAAGGAAATGCACGCCCAGCATCACCCGCGCGGCTGATGCGGACGGGCCTGCCGCCGCCCGGGCGGCAGCGCACCCTGTGCTACCATGGCCTCCCGCCAGGCGGTACTGAACGCCGCCGGAGCACCGCGGTCGAACACCGCGTTCGTCTCCCCCACGAGGATCGCCCTATGCGTCGCTTGCTGTTTCCCGTCCTGCTCGGGCTGAGTGCCCCGGCGCTCGCCGCGGACGTGCCGGAGGCCATCGCCCGGCAGCTGCAGCAGACGTTTCCCGAAGTGCGCGCGGAACAGATCTCGCCGACGCCGGTTCCGGGGCTGTTCGAGCTGCGCGTCGGCCCGCAGATTGCCTATGTCTCCGCCGACGGCCGCTACCTGGTGCGCGGGGACATCATCGACGTGAAGTCGGATACCAACATTTCCGAGGAGCGGCGCGCCAGCGCGCGGCTGGCGGCCATCGACGACATCGGCGAAAGCCGCATGATCATCTTCACGCCGAAGCAGGTGAAGCACACGATCAGCGTCTTCACCGACGTCGACTGCGGTTATTGCCGCAAGCTGCACCGGCAGATCAACGACTACCTGGCCCAGGGCATCCGCGTGCGCTACCTGTTCTTCCCGCGCAGCGGGCCCAACACCGACAGCTGGGCCAAGGCCGAGAAGGTCTGGTGCTCGGCCGATCGCGCCGATGCCTTGACCCGCTCCAAGCGCGGCGAGGCACTCACCGCCAGGCCCTGCAGCCCGACGCCGATCCGGCAGCACTACGACCTGGGGCTGACGTTTGGCGTGACCGGCACGCCGGCAATCATCACCGACACGGGCGAGCTGCTGCCGGGCTACGTACCGCCTGCGGAACTGGCGGACTACCTCAACGGCAAGACGGCCGGCTGATCCCGCCGGCCGGGAAGTCTGCGGGGCGCGGCACCGTGACGGCTAGCGCTCCAGCAGGTGGAATTTCTCGAAGACCTTGGCCCATTCGTCGGCATCACCCGGGGGCGTGCCCGCTTCGGTGATCACCGGCCAGGCCTTGGCCAGCTCGCCATTCAGCTTCTTGTAGTGCTCGTGCTTGGCGGGGACTTCGTCCTCCGACATGATGGCTTCCACCGGGCACTCCGGCTCGCAGAGCGTGCAGTCGATGCACTCCTCGGGGTCGATGACCAGCATGTTGGGGCCCTCGTGGAAGCAGTCCACCGGGCACACTTCCACGCAGTCCATGTACTTGCACTTGATGCAGTTTTCCGTGACGACGAACGCCATGCTCTTCTCCTGGAGCGCTTGCCCGGGTCAGCGGGCCGAAAGATGGGGGCTAATTTAGGGGTTTGCCCCGGAAAATCAATTGTATTTCATACGGGGATGCCTTGCTGCGACCATTCGCCGCGTGGTACTGGCATTGCGCAGCCGTTCAGCCTAGGCGGATGCGTGGGACACTGGCGAGGTGCAGCGTCCCATTGCCGCTGCCGGTGTCCGCCAGGCAGCGTTCCAGCGCGATGCGGACGCTTGGAAAGGCGATCTCGTCCCAGGGGATGGCGGCAGGCGCGAACAGCCGCACCTCCAGGGATTCCTCCCCCGCGGCAAAGGCAGGCTCGCGCAGCCGGCCGCGGAAGAACACGTGGACCTGGCGTGCGTGCACCACGTCGACGATGGCGAACAGCGCGCCCAGCTCGACCTGCGCCTCGGCTTCTTCCCAGGTCTCGCGGATCGCACCCTCGGCCAGTGTCTCGCCGATCTCCATGAATCCCGCGGGCACGGTCCAGAAGCCGCGCCGCGGCTCGATGGCACGACGGCAAAGCAGGATCGCGCCCTGGTACTCCGGCACACAGCCGACGACGATGAGCGGGTTCACGTAGTGGACATGCCCGCAGCTGCCGCAGACATGCCGCGGCCGGTTGTCGCCCGCAGGCACCTTCAGGCTCACGGGCTGTCCACACTGGCTGCAGAAGTTCATCGGAGGCCGCCGGGATCATCACGCTGGCTGCGGACCCTGCGCGCCGCTGCGCGCTGGTGCCGGGAGAGGGACTTGAACCCACACGGTGTCGCCACCAACGGATTTTGAGTCCGCCGCGTCTACCAATTCCGCCATCCCGGCGCGGGGCGCCAAGGATACACAGGGGTCCCCGGGGCGTCCACGCGCCGCGGGTACAATGCGCCGCCGTGAAACCCGAGGACTTCAGCTACGCATTGCCGCCCGGGCTGGTGGCACAGCAGCCACTGGCCGAGCGCGGTGCCAGCCGGCTGCTGTGTCTGCATGGCGACGGCACGACCGCGGACCTCGTGTTCCCGGACCTGGCCAGGCTGCTGCGGCCGGGTGACCTGCTGGTGGTGAACGATACCCGCGTGATTCCCGCGCGGGTGCTGGGCGCCAAGCGCAGCGGCGGGCGCGTCGAGATGCTGGTCGAGCGCGTGCTCGGCGAGCGTCTGGCGCTGGTGCAGCTGCGCTCGAGCCATGCGCCGCGGCCGGGCACCTGGCTCGACTTCGGCAGCGATGCGGCCCGCATGTGCGAGCGCCGCGGCCCGTTCTTCGTGCTGGAGTTCGCTGCACCGGTGATGGCGGTGCTGGAGCGCTCCGGCCACGTGCCCTTGCCGCCCTACATCCGCCGCACCGATACGGACGCCGACCGCCAGAGCTACCAGACCCTGTTCGCGCGCCATCCGGGCGCCGTGGCCGCGCCCACGGCGGGCCTGCATTTCGATGCCGCGCTGCTCGCGCGCCTGGCGGCGCTGGGAGTGGGCGTGGCGAGCGTCACCCTGCACGTTGGCGCCGGCACCTTCGCGCCGCTGCGGCCGGAACAGCTGTCGGCCGGGAGATTGCATGCGGAGCGCGTCGAGGTGACGGCAGCCACGGTGTCGGCCATCGCCGCCGCGCGCGCCACGGGTGGGCGCATCGTCGCCGTGGGCACCACCGTGGTGCGGGCACTGGAAACCGCGGCCCGCGAGGGCACGCTGGCGCCCTATGCCGGCGAGACCGAGCTCTTCATCAGGCCCGGTTACCGCTTTCACGCGGTCGACGCGCTGGTGACCAACTTCCACCTGCCACAGTCTTCGCTGCTGATGCTGGTGTGCGCCTTTGGTGGCACCCCGGCGGTACTCGCCGCCTATCGTCATGCCGTGCAGGAGCGCTACCGTTTCTTCAGCTATGGTGACGCCATGTTCCTGGAACGGCGGCAGCTGCCCGGAGAAGGCGCGTGAGCACGACATCCGGCTTCACGGTCACGGCAACCGACGGCGCAGCCCGCCGCGGCCGCCTGCACCTCGCGCGCGGTGTGGTCGAGACACCGGTCTTCATGCCCGTGGGCACCTACGGCACGGTGAAGGCCATGACCGCAGAGGAACTCCTCGACGCGGGCGCGGAGATCGTGCTCGCCAACACCTTCCACCTGATGCTGCGCCCGGGCAGCGAGCTGGTCGCCAGCCTCGGCGGCCTGCATCGCTTCATGCACTGGGAGCGGCCGATCCTCACCGATTCGGGCGGCTTCCAGGTGTTCAGCCTCGGCGGCAAGACCCGCATCCGCGAGGACGGTGTGGAGTTCAGCTCGCCGGTGAACGGTGACCGCGTGTTCCTCACCCCGGAAAAGTCCATGGCGGTGCAGGCCGCACTCGGCAGCGACATCCACATGATCTTCGATGACTGCACGCCGTGGCCGGCCACCGAGGCGGTGGCGCGCGAGTCCATGGAGCGCTCGCTGCGCTGGGCCCGCGCCAGCCGCGGCGCCTTCGAAGCCCATGGCGGGCACGCCGCCGGGCATGCCGTGTTCGGCATCGTCCAGGGCGGCATGTACCCGCGGCTGCGCGCCGCCTCGCTGGACGGGCTGCTGCCGATGGGTTTCGACGGCCTGGCCATCGGCGGGCTCTCGGTGGGCGAGCCGGAGGCCGAGCGGCTGGCGGTACTGGAGGCACTGCTGCCGGCGATGCCCGCCGGACGACCCCGCTACCTGATGGGCGTGGGCACTCCCTCCGACATCGTCAAGGCCGTGTGCCTGGGCGTGGACATGTTCGACTGCGTCATGCCCACGCGCAATGCGCGCAACGGGCACCTGTTCACGGAGGACGGCGCGCTGCGCATCCGCAATGCCTGCTACCGCGACGACCCGCGGCCCATCGAGGAGGGTTGCGGCTGCTACACCTGCCGCCACTACAGCCGGGCCTACCTGCGCCACCTGGACGCCTGCGGCGAGATCCTCGGCAGCCGGCTCAACACCATCCACAACCTGCACTTCTACCTCGGCCTGATGCGGCGCCTGCGCCAGGCCATCGAAGCCGGCAGCCTGGCCGCCTTCGCCCGGGGCTTCCTCGCGCGGCAGGAAGCCTCGTCCGCCGGATCATCTGTGCAATAATAGCGGGCCTTTTTCGCGAACCCCCAGGGGACTTTCAAATGAGCTTGCTGATCCAGGACGCATGGGCTCAGGGTGCGGCCGCGCCGGCGGACCCGCTGTTTTCCATGCTGCCGCTCGTGCTGGTCTTCGTGGTCTTCTATTTCTTCCTCATCAGGCCACAGAGCAAGCGGCAGAAGGAACACAAGGAGATGGTGGCCAAGCTCGCGGTGGGTGACGAGATCGTCACCGCCGGCGGCGTGCTCGGCAAGGTGACCGAGATCGGCGAGCAGTTCCTCGAGGTGGAGATCTCCAGCGGCGTGCGCATCAAGGTCCAGCGCCACACCATCGGCGCCGTGATGCCCAAGGGCACCATCAAGAGCACCTGATCCGGCTGGCCCACATGCTGAACCACTATCCGCCGTGGAAGAACATCCTGATCGCCGTCATCATGGCTGCCGGCGTCCTCGTGGCGCTGCCCAACATCTTCGGCGAGGACCCCGCGCTGCAGATCACCCTGGAGAAGGGCGGCAAGATCGACGAGGGATCGGCCGAGGAGATACAGCGCACGGTGCAGTCCGCCGGGGTCGGGCAGTCGCGGCTGTATTTCGAGAAGGGACGGGTGGTGGCCACCTTTCCCACGGTGGACGGCCAGCTGCGCGCCGGTGACAAGCTGCGCGAGGTGCTCGGCAAGGGTTACATCGTCGCCCTGGCGCTCGAGCCGCGCACGCCGCGCTGGCTGGCGGCGCTGGGCCTCAAGCCCGTGAGGCTGGGCCTGGACCTGCGCGGTGGCGTGCACTTCCTGTTCCAGGTGGACATGGAGGCGGCGCTCAACCAGCGGCTCGACCGCTACGCCTCCGACTTCAGCCGCATCCTGCGCGACAACCGCATCCGCCGCAACGTGCGCCTCGACGGCAAGGAGGTGCGCATCGAGCTCGCGGATGCCGCCGATGCCGACCAGGCGATGAAGCTCATCAAGGAGTCCGACCCGAACATCGAGCTGCGCCGCGAGTCGGCCGCGGAGGGCGTGGTGCTGGTGGCGCGCATGACCGAGCAGCAGGTGCGCGAGCGGCAGAACTTCGCCATCGAGCAGAACACCGTGACGCTGCGCAACCGCGTCAACGAGCTGGGCGTTTCGGAGCCGGTGGTGCAGCGGCAGGGCGTCGACCGCATCCTGGTGCAGCTGCCCGGCGTGCAGGACCCCGCACAGGCCGAGCGCGTGCTCGGCGCCACGGCCACCCTGGAGTTCCGCCTGGTGTGCGAGGGCGAGAATCCGCTCGACGCGCAGCAGAAGGGCCGGGCACCGGTGGGCTGCGAGCTCTACAAGGACCGTGGCGGGGCACCGGTGCTGCTGCGCCGGCGCACCATCATCACCGGTGACCAGCTGATCGATGCCGCCCAGACATTCGACCAGGGCATGCCGGCGGTTTCCGTGCGGCTGGATGCCAAGGGTGGCCGCGAGATGCTCGAGACCACCAAGGCCAACCTCAACAAGCCCATGGCCGTGGTCTTCGTCGAGCAGAAGCGCGAGCGCGTCGAGCGCGATGGCCAGGTCACCGAGGTGCCGCGGGAGACCAGGGAAGTCATCAGCGTCGCTACTATCCGCGGCGTGTTCTCCTCGCAGTTCCAGATCACCGGCCTCGACGTGGTCGAGGCCCGGGACCTGGCGCTGCTGCTGCGCGCCGGTTCGCTGGCGGCACCCATCTACAAGGTGGAGGAGCGCACCATCGGCCCGAGCCTCGGCCAGGACAACATCGACAAGGGCATCATGGCCACCGTGGTCGGGTTGTTGCTGGTGGTCAGTTTCATGGCGATCTACTACAAGGGCTTCGGCCTGGTTGCCGACATCGGCCTGATCAGCAACCTGGTGCTGCTGCTCGCGCTGCTGTCATTGCTGCCGACGGCGCTGTCTCTGCCCGGCATCGCCGGCATCGTGCTGACCATGGGCATGGCGGTGGATGCCAACGTGCTGATCTACGAGCGGGTGCGCGAGGAGCTGCGCAACGGCAACTCGCCGCAGGCGAGCATCCACGCCGGCTTCGAGAAGGCATTCGGCACCATCGTCGACGCCAACATCACCACGCTGATCGCCGGCCTGGTGCTGTTTGCCTTCGGTACCGGCCCGATCAAGGGCTTTGCCGTCGTGCTCTGCCTTGGCATCCTCACCACCATGTTCACGGCAGTGATGCTCAGCCGCTCGATCATCAACGCGATTTTCGGCGGGCGGCGCCTCGAGCGCCTGCCGGTCTAGGAGCGGTCCATGGAGTTCTTCAGGAAGAAGACCAACATCGACTTCATGGGGAAGTCGACCATCACCACCATCCTGTCGCTGGTGATGTTCACGGTGAGCATCGGTTCGTTCCTGGTGCGCGGCCTCAACCTCGGCATCGACTTCACCGGTGGCGTGCTGGTGGAGATCGGCTTCAGTGAAGCGGCGGACCTTGCCGATGTGCGCCAGCAGCTCGAGGCTTCCGGCTTCGGCGAGGCCCAGGTGCAGAACATCGGTTCGGCCCGCGAGGTGCTCATCCGCCTGCCACCACGCGAGACCGCGGACAGCGGCAAGCTCGGCCAGGAAATCATCGGTGCGCTGCAGAAGGCCAATCCCGGCGTGGTGCTGCGCCGGATCGAGTTCGTCGGCCCGCAGGTCGGCAAGGACCTGACCCAGAGCGGTATCCTCGCGATGGTGGTGTGCCTGCTGCTGATCGGCGTCTACATCATGTTCCGCTTCCAGTGGAAATTCGCGGTGGGTGCCATCGTCGGCGTCATCCACGACCCCATCATCACCCTGGGCGTGTTCTCGGAGTTCGGCATCCCCTTCGACCTCTCGGTGATCGCGGCCGTGCTGGCCATCACCGGCTACTCGCTCAACGACACCGTGGTCATCTTCGACCGCATGCGCGAGAACTTTCGTCGTGCCCGCGGCGTGGGTTCGGTGCCCGAGATCATGAACCGCTCGATCAACGACACCCTCAGCCGCACGCTGATGACGCACTTCACCACCTCGCTGGTGATCCTGGCGCTGCTGGTGTTCGGCGGCGAGGCGCTGCGCAGCTTCTCCATCGCGCTGGCCATCGGCGTGGTGATCTGTACCTATTCTTCGATCTACTGCGCCGGCAGCACGGCCATGTACCTGAAGGTGACACCGGCGGATTTCTTGCCGGTGAAGAAGGACAAGGGCGAGGTCGACGCGCTGCCCTGAGTGCCGGCCGGTGCGCGGCCGCCGCGCCTACAGGTGCGGCGCCAGCAGACGATGCAGGGCTTCGCAGACCCTGGGTGAGCCGGCGATGACGTTTCCCGTTTCCAGCACGTCCTGGCCGGGTGTCAGGCTGGCGATCATGCCGCCGGCTTCGCGGATCATCAGGGCGCCGGCGGCGATGTCCCAGATGCTCAGGCCGAATTCCCAGAAGCCGTCGAGGCGGCCGGCCGCCACGTAGCTGAGATCCAGTGCGGCGGAACCCGGGCGGCGCACGCCGGCGGTGTTCTCCATCACCGCCTGCAGCATGGGCATGTATCTGGGCAGCCATTCGTTGTTGCTGCGATAGGGGAAGCCGGTGCCGATCAGCGCGCCTTCCAGTCCCTGCCAGGCGCTGACGCGGATGCGGCGGCCATCGAGCTGCGCCCCACCGCCACGGGTGGCGGTGAACAGCTCCTGCCGGCAGGGGTCGTAGACCACGCCCGCCTCGAGCTGTCCGCGCACCTTCACGGCGATGGAAACGGAGAACACGGGGAAGCCGTGGATGTAGTTGGTGGTGCCGTCGAGCGGGTCGATGATCCAGGTGCACTCGTCGCCGGCGTGGTGGCCGCTCTCCTCGGCGAGGATGCCGTGGTGCGGATAACGCTCGCGAATGCTGGAGATGATGGCCGCCTCGGCGGCATGGTCCACCTGGGTGACGAATTCGTTGCGGGCCTTGCTGCGCACCTCGATGTCGCCGATGCGATTGAGGTAGCGCAACGCGGTATCACCCCCCTTGCGGGCGGCCTTCACGGCGGTATTCAGCAATGCTTGCATGGCGGCTCGCGGGGGTCCGGCTGCGCAGGGGGCGCCATTCTACGGCGGTCGGCCGCCGCGACGCACGTCGCGCGCTGTGGCGCGGGGTGCCGAACCGGTAGAATGCCTGCCCCCGGCGGCGCGAGCCGAATGCCATGGCCTCCGATTCCATACGCTTCGTCCTCTTCGAGCCCAGCCACCCGGGCAACATCGGTGCGGCAGCCCGGGCGCTGAAGACCATGGCGTTCGACCAGCTGGTGCTGGTGAACCCGCCTGCAGGCCATCCGGATCCCGAGGCCCGTGCCCGCGCCTCGGGTGCCGTGGACGTGCTCGAATCGGCCACCGTGGCCAGCAACCTCGCCGGGGCCCTGCAGGGCTGCGGGCTGGTGATCGGCGCCAGCGCCCGCCACCGCCGGCTCGGCATCGCGGAGCTCGATCCCCGGGAGTGCGCGAGCCAGCTCCTCGATGCCAGCCGCTCACGGCCCGCGGCGCTGGTCTTCGGGCCCGAGCGCTCCGGGCTGTCGAATGCGGAACTCGACCTCTGCCAGGCCATCGTCTACATCCCCGCCAATCCGCACTACAGCTCGCTCAACCTGGCCGCCGCCGTACAGTTGCTGGCCTGGGAGCTGCGGGCCGCGCAGGGCGCGCGCGCGGAGCCGCCACCGGCGGAATCGCCGCCGGCAACGGTCGAGGACATGGAGCTGTTCTACGAGCACCTGCAGCGCGTGCTGACTGCCAGCGGTTTCCTCGACCCGGGCAACCCCCGCAACCTCATGCGGCGGCTGCGCCGGCTGTTCAACCGCACGCGGCTCGACCAGAACGAACTCAACATCCTGCGCGGCATTCTCGCCACGCTGGCGCCGGGCTCCGGGGAACGCCACTGGCGCGGCGTGCCGCCGCCAGGCGACGGCATGCCGCGATGATCTACCTCGATCACGCGGCCTCCACACCGGTGGATCCGGCCGTGGCGGCCGGGATGGCCGCGGTGCTGGCCGATCCCGCCCTGCAGGCCAATCCCTCGTCGACGCATGCCGCGGGCGATGCCGCCCGGGCCTGCGTCGAGCAGGCGCGGGCACAGGTGGCGGCGCTGATCGGCGCCCGGCCCGCCGAAGTCATCTGGACATCCGGTGCCACCGAGGCGAACAACCTGGCCGTGATCGGGGCGGCACGCCTGCGTGCGGCACGCGGGCGGCATATTGTCACGGCGGCGAGCGAGCATGCGTCGGTGCTCGCGGCCTGCCGTGAACTCGAGAACCAGGGCTTCGTGGTCACGCGCCTGGCGACGGACGCCGGGGGCATCGTCGCGCCGCAGGCCGTCGCCGCCGCGCTGCGCGCGGACACCACGCTGGTCTCGCTCATGCAGGTCAACAACGAGACCGGCGTGGTGCAGGATGTGGCGGCCGTCGGCGCGCTGTGCCGGTCGCGCGGCGTGCTCTTCCACGTGGATGCCAGCCAGGCCGCCGGGCGCGAGCCGATCGACGTCCGCTCGCAGGCCGTGGACCTCCTGTCGCTCTCCGCACACAAGATGCACGGCCCCAAGGGCGTCGGTGCGCTGTTCATCAGCCGCGAGACGGCGCGGCGGGTGGAGCCGATGCTGTTCGGCGGCGGGCAGGAGCGGGGCCTGCGGCCGGGGACCCTCGCCACGCACCAGGTGGCCGGCATGGGGCTGGCTGCCGGCCTGGCGGCCGCGCAGCGGGCCGGCGACAGCGCGCGGCTCACCACCTTGCGTGACCAGCTGTGGCAGGCCATCGGCGCCCTGCCGGGCGTGTACCTCAATGGCCATCCGCAGCGTCGCGCCTGCCACATCGTCAATGTCAGCGTCGCGGGCGTGGACGGCGAGAGCCTGCTCTTCGCCATGCGCGACCTGGCCGTCTCCAGCGGCGCGGCCTGCGCCGCGGACAGCGACGAGCCATCCGCGGTGCTGCGCCTCCTCGGGCGCTCCCCCGAACTGGCGCAGGCTGCCGTGCGCTTCAGCCTCGGCAGGACGACCACCGCCGACGACGTGGCAGGCGCCGCGCAGCAGTTCATCGCTGCCGTCCGACACCTGCGGCGCGTGGCCCCGGCCGCCTGAGCATCGCGGTCCCGCCATGCGCCATTCCCCGCTGGTCCAGGAGCATTTCGACAACCCGCGCCGGCTCGGACCACCGCAGGGGCCTGGCCCCGTGGCGTGCGGCAGGGCCGGCTCCGCCGCCGAGGGGGCCCGCATCCTGATCGAGGCCCGCATCGTCGCCGGGCGGATCGAGGAGATCACCTTCCGCGCGCTGGGCTGCCCCTGGGTCATCGCCGCCTGCAGCCTGGCCGTGGACCGGCTGGCCGGGGCACCGGCCGCGGCCCTGGCCGCATTCGACCCGGGTGCCCTGGCGGCCGAACTCGACCTGCCCGCAGAAAGGCTCGGCAGACTCCTCATTCTTCAGGATGCCTTGCGGAACTGCTTGGCGGATTGGGATACTACGCAGCCCGCCACGGCCAAGTAGGCGATTGCCGGCGGAAATTTTCTTTTTATTTCATGGAGATCCAATGAGCATTGAGAGAACTCTCTCGATCGTGAAGCCCGATGGCGTGCAGAAGAACCTCATCGGCGAGGTCTACCGGCGTTTCGAACAGGCTGGCCTGCGCATCGTCGCGGCGCGCATGATCCAGCTGAGCCAGGCCCAGGCCGAGGCGTTCTACGCCGTGCACCGCGAGCGGCCGTTCTACAAGGATCTGGTGCGCTACATGGTCTCCGGCCCGGTGGTCGTGCAGGTGCTGGAGGGCGAGAACGCCATCGAGCGCAACCGCGAGATCATGGGTGCCACCGATCCGAAGAAGGCCGCGAAGGGGACCATCCGCGCGGATCTCGCCGCGAGCATCGAGGAGAACGTGGTGCATGGTTCGGACGGCCCGGACACCGCGCGCACCGAGATCGGCTTCTTCTTCGCGCAGAGCGAGATTTGTCCGCGCACGCGCTGAGGGCCCGATGACCGAGCCGGCCGTCAATCTGCTGGGGCTGCCGCGCCGCGAGCTCGAGCAGCTGTTCGTGGCCATTGGCGAGAAGCCCTTCCGGGCGCGCCAGGTCATGAAGTGGATCTATGGCCGCGGCGTGCTCGATCCCATGCGCATGACCGACATCAGCAGCGTGCTGCGCCAGGACCTGGCGGCGCGGGCACCGCTGGTGCTGCCGGCGATCACCGACGCACAGGAATCCGTCGACGGTACCGTGAAGTGGCGCCTCGATGCCGGCGGTGGCCAGGCAATCGAGACGGTGTTCATCCCCGAGCCGGGGCGCGGCACGCTGTGCGTGTCCTCGCAGGTCGGATGCGCGATGAACTGCTCGTTCTGTGCCACCGGCCACCAGGGGTTCAACCGCAACCTCGATGCCGCGCAGATCATGGCCCAGGTGCTGCTGGCGCGGCGCGAACTCGGTGATCCCGCCGGCCGCTCGCCCATCACCAACGTCGTGTTCATGGGCATGGGCGAGCCGCTGGCCAATTTCCGCGCCGTGGTCCAGGCCTGCAACGTGCTGGTGGACGACCTGGCCTGCAAGCTCTCGCGCCGCCGGGTGACGGTGAGCACCTCGGGCCTGGTGCCGCAGATCCGCCGCCTGGCCCAGGAGGCGCGCGTGGCGCTCGCCGTCTCGCTGCACGCGCCTGACGATGCGCTGCGCAGCGAGCTGGTGCCGATCAACCGCCACCACCCGATCGCCGAGCTGCTCGATGCCTGCTGGGACTACGTGGATGCCACCAACACCCACGAGATCACCTTCGAGTACGTGATGCTCGATGGCATCAATGATTCACCGGCGCAGGCCCGGCAGCTGGCGGCGCTGCTGCGCCACCGGCCCGCCAAGGTGAACCTGATTCCCTTCAATCCGTTCCCGGAGACGCGCTACCGGCGCTCGGCACCGGAAGTGGTGCTGGAGTTCCGCAACATCCTCTCCGCGGCCGGCATCGTCACCGTCACGCGCCGCACGCGGGGCGATGACATCGCCGCGGCCTGCGGCCAGCTGGCCGGCCAGGTCGACAACCGCGTGCTGGTGCCGCTCGGCAGCCGCAGCGGCCGCCTGCAGGAGGCCACGTGGCCACAGTGAGGAATGCCGCGCCGTGCGCGGCCGCCGTTGTCCTGGCACTTGGCCTCGGTGCCTGCGTCACCAGCAGCACGCTGCCCCCGGCCCCGGTCTCCGAGAAGGAGGCAGCCCAGTACAACATGGAGCTCGGCATCAGCTACCTGCGCCAGGGCGACCTCAAGACCGCGCAGGGCAAGCTCGAGAAGGCGGTATCGCAGGACAGCGAACTCGCCACGGCCTACAGCGCCCTCGGCCTGGTCTACGAGCGGCTGGGCGACATGCCGGCGGCCGAGAAGAACTACCGCAGGGGCCTCGCGCTGGCCCCCGGCGATCCCGATGCGCTGAATGCCACCGCGGCATTCCTCTGCCTGCAGCGGCAGGAAACGGCGGAGGCCATGCGCTATTTCGACCGGGCACTGGCGGTGCCGGAATCGAAGTCGACCTCCAACAAGGCAATGCTCTTCACCAATGCCGGCCTGTGTGCCAAGCGCTTCGACCTGGAGCGGGCGGAGGGCTACCTGCGCAACGCGCTGGCCGCGGATCCCAATTACGGCGATGCGCTGCTGCAGCTGGCGGATGTCACGTTCAGCCGCGGCAATCCGCTGCAGTCGCGGGCCTTCCTCGAGCGCTACCTGGCGGTGGGCCGTGCAACGCCCGATGCGCTGTGGCTCGGCTACCGGGTCGAGCTGGCACTGGGTGAGACTGCCACCGCCGGACGCTACGGCGAGCGCCTCAAGGGCGAATTTCCCACCTCGGTCGAGACCGGCAAGCTGCTGGAGGCCCAGCGCCATGGCGGATAGCGAGGAGTTCCAGCACGGGCCGCGGGCCCAGGCGGGGCTCGGGCTCGGCGAGCGGCTGCGCTCGGCACGCAAGGCGCGCGCGCTGTCGGTCACCCAGGTGGCCGAGGCCCTGCACCTGGAGGAACCCATGGTGCTGGCGCTGGAGGAAGACCGCTTCGAAGCCATGGGCGCGCCGGTATTCGTGCGCGGGCACCTGCGCCGCTATGCACAGCTTGTCGGCCTGGCGCCGGATGCGGTGCTGGAAGCCTACCGGGCCGCGGTGCCCGAGAGCGTCGCGCCGCCGCCGCTGGCGCGTGCCCGCGTCGAGCCCGAGTCGGTACGGGTTGGCCCCTGGCTGTTCTGGCTGATCGGTGGGGTCCTCGTGGCGGTCCTGGCCTTCACCCTGTTCGGCGGTGGCGAGGAGCCCGCGGCCACGCAGGACGCGCCCGCGCTGCTGGAGCACGATGCCATGGCACCCGAGGAGCCACTGCCGGAGTCAGCGCCGGAGCCGATGCCCGCACCCGGAGCCGAGGCGCCTGCCGCCGCCGCGGGGCCGGCTGCGCCAGCGGATGCATCCGCTGCGGCACCGCCAGGGGGCGGCCCGTGACGGCGCAGATCCAGGCCATCCGCGGCATGAGTGACATCCTGCCCGCGGACACCGCCGGCTGGGCGCATATCGAGGCCACGCTGCGTGGCGTGCTGGGCACGTATGGCTATCGCGAGATCCGCGTGCCGCTGCTGGAACGCACCGAGCTGTTCCAGCGCTCCATCGGCGAGGTGACCGACATCGTCGAGAAGGAGATGTACACCTTCGACGACCGCAACGGCGTCAGCCTGACGCTGCGCCCCGAGGCGACTGCCGGCATCGTGCGGGCCGCCATCGAGAACGGGCTGATCCACAACCAGCGCCACCGGCTGTGGTGCACCGGGCCGATGTTCCGCTACGAGAAGCCGCAGAAGGGCCGCTACCGCCAGTTCCACCAGTTCGACATCGAGGCCCTGGGCTACCCGGGGCCGGACATCGATGCCGAGCTCATCATGATGCTCGCCCGCGCCTGGCGCCTGCTCGGCATCCGGCACCTGGCGCTGCAGCTGAACTCCATCGGCATGCCGGAGGGCCGCGCCCGCTACCGCGAGGCACTGGCCGCCTATTTCCGCAGCCACCTCGGGCAGCTCGACGAGGACAGTGTCCGGCGCCTGGACCGCAACCCGATGCGGATCCTCGACAGCAAGAATCCGGCGATGCAGGAGCTGATCGGCGGCGCGCCGGTGATCAGCGGCTACCTCGATGACGAGTCCAGCGCGCATTTCACCGCCCTGCAGTCGCTGCTCGCCGCCGCCGGCATCCCGTTCACGGTGAACCCGCGGCTGGTGCGCGGCCTCGATTACTACAACCGCACGGTGTTCGAGTGGGTGACCGACCGTCTCGGGACCCAGGGCGCGGTGTGCGCCGGCGGGCGCTACGACGGCCTGGTCGAGCAGCTCGGCGGCAGCCCGACTCCGGCAATAGGCTGCGCCATCGGCCTGGAGCGGCTCGCGGAACTCTTCCGCCTCGACGGCGGCGCGGCGGCCGATGGCACGCCGGAGGTGTTCGTGGTCGCGGTGGGTGAGGCCGCGCTGGCGGCCGGCCTGCGGCTGGCGGAGAATCTGCGCGACGGCCGGCCCGGCCTGCGCATCGAAATGAATTGTGGCGGCGGCGGCTTCAAGGCGCAGATGCGCCGCGCCGACGCCAGTGGGGCTGCCGTGGCCCTGATATTGGGCGAGGACGAAGCCAGCGCCGGCACCGTGGGCGTCAAGGGCCTGCGCCGCACCGGTGATCCGCAGCAGACCGTGGGCCAGGACGGGGCGCTGGCCGCGCTGCTGCCGTTGCTGGCCGGGCGCTGAATCCGATTGATCGTGTGGATGGAATGCCATGGATGACAACTTGACTGACCAACAACGTGCCGACCAGGTGCGAACCTGGCTGGGCGAGAACGGCTGGTACCTGCTGGCGGGCCTCGCCCTGGGGCTGGCGGGCCTCTTCGGCTGGCGACAGTACTCCGGCTTCAGCCAGCACCAGGCCGAGGAGGCCTCGGCGATCTACACGGATCTGCAGGCCGCCGTGCGGGCCAGTCGCACCACGCGGGCCGAAGAGCTGCTGCAGCAGCTGGCGAGCGAGTACAAGGGCACTCCGTACCTCGACCTGGGCCGCCTGCTGGTGGCGCGCGCCGCGATCGAGCAGGGCAAGCCCGGTGAGGCGATCGCCGGGCTGCGGCAGGTGGCGGAGGGCGCCACCAGCACCGAGATCGGCGACGTGGCGCGCCTGCGCCTCGGGCGCCTGCTGATCCAGGAAGAGAAGTACGACGACGCACTGAAGGTGCTGGTGCCGCCGCGCGACTCCGCGCTGGGTGCGCGCTACCACGAGGTACGCGGCGACGCCTACTACGCCATGGGCAAGGCCAGCGAGGCTGCCAGCGAGTACCAGCAGGCATTGCAGCCGGAGGACGTGGGCGTCATCGATCCGGCCTTCGTGCGTGCCAAGCTCGAGGAGGTCGGCGGCAGCACACCGCCCGGCGCGGTTGCCAGCGACGCCGCCCCGGCGGCGGGCGCGCGATAGCGCCCCCGGCGATGTCCAGCGTGCTGGCCCCGTCGGCACCGCGGCCCTGGTCCACCACCAGCCGGCCGGCCGCCTTCGCGCGTGCCGTCACGGCGCTCGTCGGCCTGGCGGTGCTCCTGCAGGGCTGCAGCTGGTTTGGCAGCGATGACGACGACCCGCGCCGGCCAGCCGAACTCGTCGATTTCACCCCGGCGCTGAAAGTCCGCGAGGCCTGGAGTGCCGGCGTCGGCGGGGGCAACGACATCCTGCGTCTGGCACTGGGGCCGGCCAGCGATGGCAGCCGCATCTTCGCCGCCGACAACGACGGCCGGGTGGCGGCCTTCGATGCGCAGCGTGGCAAGCGCCTGTGGCGCACCGGCACCGACCTGCCGCTGGCCGGTGGTCCGGCGGTGGGCAGTGATCACGTGGTCACGGGATCCAGCGACGGCTGGGTGGTGTCGCTCGCCGCCAGCGATGGCCATGAGGAATGGCGGGTCAACGTCGCCAGTGAAGTGCTGGCTGCACCGGCGGTGGGGCCGAAGGCGGCCTACGTGCGGACCGTGGATGGCAAGCTGATCGCGCTCGATCTTGCCGATGGGCGGCAGCTGTGGTTCGCGCAGCAGAACGTGCCGCGGCTCTCGGTGCGCGGCACGGGTGCACCGGTGGTGGACCACAACCTGGTGATCTGCGGCTTCGACAACGGCCGTGTCGCCGCCTACGACGCCAGCGAAGGCTCGGTGGTCTGGGACGTGCTGGTGGATCCGCCATCGGGGCGCACCGAGGTCGAGCGCCTCGCCGACATCAACGCTACCGTGGTGGTGATCGGCAGCGATGTCTATTCCGTGGGCTACCAGGGCCGGCTCTCGGCCCTGGCGCGCGAGTCAGGCCAGATCCTCTGGAGCGTGGAATTCTCCAGCTACAGCGGCATCGGCGCCGACCTGAACAACCTCTATGCCTCGGCCGACACCGGCGAGCTGCTGGCCGTGGAGCGCGCCTCCGGCCGCGAGCTGTGGCGGCGCAGCGACCTGGCGTTTCGCGACCTCACCGCGCCCACGCCCTTTGCCGGCTCGGTGGTGGTCGGCGACTTCGAGGGCTACCTGCACTTCTTCGATGCAGCCAGCGGCGAGCCCCGCGCGCGGGTGCGCGCCGATTCCCATCGCATCACCTCGGCGCCGCTGGTGGTCAACGACACCCTCTACGTGCTCACGGATGGCGGCGACCTCGTGGCCTTCCGCGAGGACCGGCCGCGGGAGAAATAGCTCCTGATCCCCGTCCTCGCCCTGGTCGGCCGCGCCAACGTCGGCAAGTCGACGTTGTTCAACCGCCTGACCGGCACGCGGGATGCACTGGTGGCCGATTACCCCGGCCTGACCCGCGACCGCATCTACGGTTTCACCGCCGCCAACCTGCCTCCGGCGGTGGTCATCGACACCGGCGGCCTTGCCGAGCGCGGCGGCGAACTGGCGGAGCTCATGCACGCCCAGGTGGAGCTGGCCGTGGCGGAGGCCGATGTGGTGGTGATGCTGGCCGACGGACAGGCCGGCGCCAGCAGCGAAGACCAGTACGTGGCGGCACTCCTGCGCCGCTCCGGCAAGCCGGTGGTGCTGGCGGTGAACAAGGCCGAGGGTCGCGAGCCGCAGGCCTTCACCAGCGATTTCTGGGAGCTCGGCCTGGACACGCCCATGGCGATCTCCGCCAGCCACGGGGATGGCGTGCGCGAGCTGCTCGCCGGCGCGCTCGCGCATTGCCCGCCGGCGGCGGATGCCGCCGCCGCGCGCCATGTACCGGAGGGGCCGTGCATCACCGTGGTGGGGCGGCCGAATGTCGGCAAGTCGACGCTGATCAACCGGCTGCTGCGCGAGGACCGGCTCGTCACCCGCGACGAGCCCGGTACCACCCGCGATGCGGTGCGCGTGCCCTTCGAACTCGATGGCGTGCCCTACACGCTGGTGGACACCGCCGGCATCCGCCGCCGTGCGCGCGTCACCGAGGCCATCGAGAAGTTCAGCGTCGCCAAGACGCTGCAGGCAGTGGAAGAGGCCGATGCCGTGATCATCCTGCTCGATGCCCGCGAGGGGGTCACCGAGCAGGACGCCTCGCTGGTGGGGCTGGTGCTGGAACGGGGCAGGGCGCTGGCGATCGGCATCAACAAATGGGACGGCATGAGCGACAGCCAGCGGCGCAAGTTCATGCACGGACTGGATCACGCCATGCCGTTCCTCGACTTCGTCGACAAGCACCCGGTGTCCGCGCTGCACGGGAGCAACATCCTCGAGCTGTTCGCCAGTGCCGCGCGCGCGGCAACCGCGGCGCGCGCCGAGTTGTCCACCCAGGAGCTCACCCGCGTGCTCGGGGAGGTGGTCGCCACGCATCCGCCGCCGATGGTGCGTCGCCACCGCATCCGGCTCACCTATGCCCACCAGGGCGGGCGCCGGCCGCCGCTGATCGTGGTGCACGGCAACCAGACCGAGCTGCTGCCCGACAGCTACCGGCGCTACCTGATCAACCAGTTCCGGCGCGCCTTCGACCTGGCCGGCACGCCGATACGCCTGGAGCTGCGCACCGGGCATAATCCCTTCGCCGGCCGGCGCAACGTGCTGACAAAGCGCCAGGTGACGAAGCGCCAGCGCCTGCGCCGCCACACGCGGCGCTGAGCCGCGCATAAGGATATAACCACAAGCCGGTCGACTCGCCGGGACGCCCCTGCCGATAATGCCCGCAGGCAGACGAGGCAGGATGCAAGGGCGTGAGTGGCGCGCGCAAATTCTTCCGGATACCAGGCCGCTTCGCGATGCGTCGCGGCGGCGTGCTCGAGCAGCCGCTGATCGCCTACGAAACCTGGGGCCGGCTCAATGCCGCGCGGGACAATGCCGTACTGATCTTCACCGGCCTTTCGCCCTCGGCCCATGCCGCATCCTCGCCCGCCGACCCGGCACCAGGCTGGTGGGAGGAGATCGTCGGCCCCTCCCGGCCGATCGACACGCGCCGCTTCCACGTCATCTGCGTGAACTCGCTCGGCAGCTGCTTCGGCTCCACCGGCCCGGCGTCGCCCGATCCGGCCACGGGCGAGCCCTACCGGCTCGACTTCCCGGTGCTGACCATCGAGGACGTGGCGGCGGCCGGCAGGCTGCTGCTGGGGCACCTCGGCATCGATGTGCTGCACACGCTGGTGGGGCCGTCGATGGGTGGCATGACTTCGCTGGCCTACGCCGCGCAATTCCCCGGCAAGGCGCGCCGCCTGCTGCTGGTCTCCTGCAGCGCGCGTGCGTTGCCCTATGCCATCGCCCTGCGGTCGCTGCAGCGGGAGATGATCCTGAGTGACCCGGGCTTCGCCGATGGGCGTTACGACGCCGCTGCCGGCCCCCTTGCGGGCATGCGCCTGGCGCGCAAGCTCGGCATGATCACCTACCGCTCCGCCGGGGAGTGGGAGCAGCGCTTCGGCCGCGAGCGCATCCCCGAGGAGCGCCAGGGCGGCGATGGTTTCGCGCCGGATTTCGAGGTCGAGTCCTACCTCGAGGCGCATGCGCAGAAGTTCGCGGGGCAGTTCGATCCCGCCTGCTACCTGGCCCTGTCGCGCGCCAGTGATCTCTTCGACCTCGCCGAGCACGGTGGCTCGGTCGCCGACGTCCTCGCCCGCCTTGGCGTCGAGAGCGCCCTGGTCATCGGCGTGCAGAGCGATGTCCTGTACCCGGTCCACCAGCAGCGGGAACTGGCCTCGGGCCTGGCGCAGGGCGGCGCGCAGGTGGTACTGGAGGAGCTGCCCTCCATCCAGGGCCACGACGCCTTCCTGGTGGACATGGACCGCTTCCGGCCCGTGATCGCCGGCTTCTTCGCGGAGGATCGGCCGCGGCAGTACGGCCGGCTAGGGCAGCTTCTTCACGACAGTCGCCTCGATGCTGCCCTGCCCGAGCCTTGCGTGCAGCACTGACCCCGGCTGCAGCTCGGCGGCGCTGCGGATCACCTTCCCGGTGGCGGCTTCGCTGACGATGGCATAGCCGCGCTGCAGGGTCCGTAAGGGACTGAAAGCCTGGAGGGATGCGGCGGCCACGGCCAGCCGCTTGTTGCCGGCGGCGATGCGCAGCCGTGCCGCGGCAGCCAGCCGCAGGCGATGGCGTCCCAGCGTTTCCTGGCGGCGTGCCAGCAGCGCGGCAGGCGAGGCGGCGCGCAGGCGCAGTCCGGCGTGCCGGGCCTGCTGGCGTCGCAGGGCAACGGCGTGCAGCGCGCCGCGGGCCAGGCGCCCACCGAGCGCGTCGAGCCGTTGCGCGTGCTGGCGGAGCACGACGCCGGGATGCACGCGCGCCAGGCGCCGCGCCACGCCGTCGGTGCGCTGCGCCAGCCGCTCGAGACTGCGCGTCATGCCGAGGTGCACGCGCCGCTGCAGGCTGCGCGTGCGCTCCAGCCACTCGCGCCGGTCCGGCGCCACCAGTTCCGCCGCACCGGAGGGGGTCGGCGCCCGCAGGTCGGCGGCCAGGTCGGCCAGGGTGAAGTCCGTCTCGTGGCCGATGCCGCTCACCAGCGGGATGGGGCAGGCGGCAACGGCACGCACCACGCTTTCCTCGTTGAAGCACCAGAGGTCCTCCAGCGAGCCGCCGCCGCGCGCGAGGATCAGCACGTCGCACTCGGCACGGGCAGCCGCCGCCGCCAGGGCAGCGACGATCTCCGCCTTCGCGGCCGCGCCCTGCACCGGGGTCGGGTAGATCACCACCGGGATCGACGGGAAGCGCCGGCGCAGGATCTTGAGGATGTCGCGCACCGCGGCCCCGCTGGGCGAGGTGACCACCCCGATGCGTCGTGGCAGCAGCGGCAGCTCGCGCTTGCGTGCCGGGTCGAACAGGCCCTCCGCAGCCAGGCGCTTCTTCAGCTCCTCCAGCCGGCGCAGCAGCAGCCCGTCGCCGGCGGGCTCCATGTGCTCGATGATGAGCTGGTACTCGCCGCGCGCCTCGTAGAGGCCGATCCGCGCCCGGACCAGCACCTGCTGGCCGTTGTCCGGGAGGAAGCGCAGGCTGCGGGCGGCGCCGCGGAACAGGGCGCAGCGCACCTGGGCCTGCTCGTCCTTGAGGGAGAAGTACAGGTGGCCGGAGGCGGGGCGGGCCAGGTTGGAGATCTCCCCCGTCACCCACAGGGCCGGGAAGGCCTGCTCCAGCAGCAGGCGTGCCTCGCGGTTGAGCTGGGAAACGGTGAGAACGGGCTCGCTGGCGGGCTTCTCCATGGCCGCGGCAGTTTACCGTGCGCGGCCGGCTGCGTACCATTACGCGTTTCCCGCCACCGCCGGCAGCCGGTTGCCAGGAGACGCCATGCGCATCGCCGAGGAAGCCCTCACATTCGACGACGTCCTGCTGCAGCCTGCCTACTCCGACGTCCTGCCGCGCGACGTCAGCCTGGCCACCCGGCTCACCCGCGACATCAACCTGAACATTCCGCTGCTGTCGGCCGCCATGGACACCGTCACCGAGGCACGGCTCGCCATCGCCATGGCCCAGGAAGGCGGCATCGGCATCATCCACAAGAACATGAGCGTGACCGAGCAGGCACGCCAGGTGTCCATCGTCAAGAAGTTCGAGAGCGGCATGGTGAAGGATCCCATCACCGTGTCGCCCGAGATGACCATCCGCGACGTGCTGGAGATGACCCGCGCCAACCACATATCCGGCATGCCGGTGGTGGAGAAGGGCCGCACCGTGGGCATCGTCACCAACCGCGACCTGCGCTTCGAGACCCAGCTCGACGAACCGGTGTCGATGGTCATGACGCCCAGGGAGAAGCTGGTGACGGTGCGCGAAGGCGCCAGCAAGGAAGAAGTGCTGGCACTGCTTCACAAGCACCGCATCGAGAAGGTGCTGGTGGTCAACGACCGCTTCGAGCTGCGCGGCCTGATCACCGCCAAGGATTTCCAGAAGGCCAAGGACTATCCCTCCGCCTGCAAGGACGGCCGCGGCGCGCTGCGCGTCGGCGCCGCCGTCGGCACCGGTCCGGACACCGAGGAGCGCGTGCGGGCGCTGGTCGCCGCGGGCGTGGACCTGATCGTCATCGACACCGCCCATGGCAACTCGCGTGGCGTCATCGAGCGCGTTCGCTCGGTGAAGAAGGCATTCCCCTCGCTGCAGGTGATGGCCGGCAACATCATCAGTGGCGATGCCGCGAAGGCCCTGATCGAGGCCGGCGTCGACAGCGTTAAGTGCGGCATCGGCCCGGGCTCCATCTGCACCACGCGCATCATCAGCGGGGTCGGCGTGCCGCAGATCACCGCGGTCTCCAACGTCGCCGCGGCGGCCAGCGCGGCCGGCGTGCCGGTGGTGGCCGATGGCGGCATCCGCTACTCCGGCGACATCGCCAAGGCCATCGCCGCCGGCGCCAACTGCGTGATGATCGGCAGCCTGTTCGCCGGCACCGAGGAATCGCCAGGCGAGGTCGAGCTCTACCAGGGCCGCTCCTACAAGTCCTACCGCGGCATGGGTTCGCTCGGCGCCATGGCGCAGAAGCACGGTTCCTCGGACCGCTATTTCCAGGATCCGGCCGCCGAGCTCGAGAAGCTGGTGCCCGAGGGCATCGAGGGCCGCGTGCCCTACAAGGGCAGCCTCGTCGCCATCATCCACCAGCTGACGGGCGGCGTGCGCGCCGCCATGGGCTACACCGGCTGTCATACGGTGGAAGAGCTGCGCACGCGCCCGGTGTTCGTGCGCATCACCGGCGCGGGCATCCAGGAGAGTCACGTCCACGACGTGACCATCACCAAGGAAGCGCCCAACTACCGCACCGACATGTGACCGCAGGCCGATGCCGAAGAAGACCGCGACACCGGCGGCCGCTCCGCCTGCCATGCCCGCCACCGGCCGCGCCCCGGCCGCCCACCGCATCCTGATCCTGGATTTCGGCTCGCAGTACACCCAGCTCATCGCGCGGCGCGTGCGCGAGGCCGGGGTCTACAGCGAGGTGTTGCCCTGGGATGCGACCGACGCCGAGCTGCGCGCCTTCGACCCGCGCGGTGTCATCCTCTCCGGCGGGCCCGAATCCGTCATCGAGGGCGAGGCCGCGCCGCGCGCCCCGGATGTCGTGTTCCGGCTTGGCGTGCCGGTGCTCGGCATCTGCTACGGCATGCAGGCCATGGCCGCGCAGCTCGGCGGCCGTGTCGAGGCCTCCGCGCATCGCGAGTTCGGCCATGCGCGGGTGACGGTGGAGGCGGGCGGTCGGCTGCTCGGTGGCCTCGGCGATGCCGCGGCCGGCGCCTGCTCCCTGGATGTCTGGATGAGCCATGGCGACCGTGTCGCCGCGCTGCCGCCCGGTTTCGACGCCATCGCCAGCAGCGGCAACGCGCCACTGGCCGCCATGGCCGACGAAGCACGGCGCTTCTACGGCCTGCAGTTCCACCCGGAAGTCACCCACACCGCCCAGGGCGGGCAGATCCTCTCGCGATTCGTCCACGATATCTGCGGCTGCCCGAGCGACTGGCAGCCGGGCAACATCATCGCGCGCGACATCGCCGACATCCGCGCCCGCGTCGGTGGCGACACCGTGCTGCTCGGCCTCTCCGGCGGTGTCGATTCCTCGGTGGTGGCGGCATTGCTCCACGAAGCCCTCGGCAGCCAGCTCGTCTGCGTGTTCGTGGATACCGGGCTGCTGCGGCTCGATGAAGGCGACCAGCTCATGAGGTTGTTCGCCGACCACCTCGGCGTGCGTGTCATCCGTGTCGATGCCGAGGCACGCTTCCTCGCGGCGCTCGCCGGCGTGACCGATCCCGAGGCCAAGCGCAAGATCATCGGCCGGCTGTTCATCGAGGTGTTCGAGGAAGAGGCCGCACGCCTGCCCGGCGTGCGCTGGCTGGCGCAGGGCACCATCTACCCCGATGTCATCGAGTCCGCGGGCTCACGCACCGGCAAGGCCCACGTCATCAAGTCGCACCACAACGTCGGTGGCCTGCCCGAGCACATGAAACTCAGGCTCATCGAACCGCTGCGCGACCTGTTCAAGGACGAGGTGCGCCGCATGGGCCTCGCCCTCGGCCTGCCGCGCGAGCTCGTCTACCGCCACCCCTTTCCGGGACCCGGTCTCGGCGTGCGCATCCTCGGCGAGGTGAAGAAGGAATACGCAGACCTGCTGCGGCTCGCCGACGACATCTTCATCGGCGAACTGCGCCGCGCCGGCCTCTACGACCAGGTCAGCCAGGCCTTCGCCGTGTTCCTGCCGGTGAGGTCCGTCGGCGTCATGGGCGACGGCAGGCGCTACGACTACGTCGTCGCGCTGCGCGCGGTGGAGACCATCGACTTCATGACCGCCCGCTGGGCGCACCTGCCCTACGACTTCCTCGACCACGTCTCGCGGCGGATCATCAACGAGGTGGCCGGCATCTCGCGGGTCACCTACGACATCTCGGGGAAGCCGCCGGCGACGATCGAGTGGGAGTGATTAGGCGCCTTTCGCGGTCTATCGGCACCCCGCGAAATGTGAATCTAAGTCACTGAATAAAAACAAATAAGCTCTCCGGGTCATTCGTGATCTATCGGCACCAAGCGGGACGCTCTGACGGTAAAAATGACGGTATGGGTTTCTGGCACGCCAAGACCACCTGATTTTTACCGTCATACGGTGGACTGTTGTTTTGCGCTTAAAGGTGACCCGGGATTTGCATCTAAAGTTGACCCGCCTTGGTCGTTGTCAGTATGTCTCAGGCAGGGGTGGATTTGGTGGTTCGTCGCTCCTTGCGGGGTTGGGTTGAGCTGTTCCTGAACCGGTAGCTGTCATTGCCGGTCTCGACGATGTGACAGTGATGGGTGAACCGGTCCAGCAGGGCCGTGGTCATCTTCGCGTCCCCGAACACGCTGGCCCACTCTGAGAAGCTCAGGTTGGTGGTCACCAGCACGCTGGTTCGCTCGTAGAGCTTGCTGAGCAGGTGGAACAGCAGTGCTCCTCCGGCCTGGGAGAACGGCAGGTAGCCGAGTTCGTCCAGGATGACCATGTCGGTGTTGGCAAGGCCCTTGGCAAGATACCCGGCCTTGTTGAAGGCCTTCTCGGCCTCGAGCTGGTTGACCAGATCGACGGTGGAGAAGAACCGCACCCGCAGGCGATGATGCACGACGGCCTGGATGCCTATGGCGGTGGCCAGATGTGTTTTGCCGGTGCCGGGTCCGCCGACGAGCACGACGTTGTGGGCGCTGCGCAGGAACTGGCACTCGTGCAGTGTCTTGACCAGCGCGGCATCCACGCCACTGTGCTCGAACCGGAACCCGGCCAGATCACGGTGCGCCGGGAACCGCGCACCCTTGAGCTGATAGTTGACCGAGCGCACTTCACGCTCGGCGACCTCGGCCTTGATCAGGTCTTCCAGGATCGGCCGAGCCTGGGTGAACGCCGGACCCTGCTGGGCAGACAGGTCATCCACCGCATGGGCCATGCCGTAGAGCTTCAGGGACTTGAGAGAAAGGGCCAGGGCGTCAGCCGACATGGCGATCTCCCAGCAGGTGATCGTAGCGGTCCACGTTGGCTTCGGGTTCCTGTTGCAGGGCCAGGCGCGCCGGGGTGTGGATGGGCGCTGGCACATCGGCGGCCAGCAGCCGACTCAGCAGGTTCAGGATGTGCGGCTTGGAGACGGTGCCGGAGTCCAGCGCCAGCTCGACGGCGCACAGCACCGCCTGCTCGTCATGGCGCAGCACCAGGGCGAGGATCTCCACCATCTCCCGATCTCCGCCCGGGCGCTTGAGCAGCACCGACTGCAGGCGCCGCAGTCCTTCCGGGAACGTGGCAAAGGGGGCGCCATTGCGCAGCGCGCCGGGCTTGCGCTGGATGACGGCCAGATAATGGCGCCAGTCGTAGACGGTGCGAGCTGCGTTACTGCTGTGGTCGCGCGCAAACAGGCGCGCATGCTCGGCGATGATCTGCCCTTCGGCCACCACGACGAGCCGATCGGCATAGGCGCGCACGCTCACCGGCCGGTTGGCGAACGAGGCCGGGACGCTGTAGCGGTTGCGCTCGAAGGTGATCAGGCACGTGGGCGAGACGCGCTTGGTGTCCTCGACATAGCCATCGAACGGCGAAGGCGCAGGCATCAGGTGAGGCTGCTCCTCGGCCAGCACCTGGGCCACGGTGCGTTGCGGATGTTCCGGGTGCTGGATCTGGCTCCACAGGCCGATGCAGCGTCGCTGCAGCCAGTCATTGAGCGCCGGCAGATCCGGGAACCGGGGCACCTCGTGCCAGATGCGCGGTCGCGCATCCTGCACGTTCTTCTCGATCTGGCCCTTCTCCCATCCGGCGGCCGGGTTACAGAAGTCGGTCTCGAACAGGAAGTGACTGGCCATGGCCCGGAAGCGCACGTTGACGATGCGCTCCTTGCCGCGTCCGATCTTGTCCACCGCGGTCTTCATGTTGTCGTAGATGCCGCGCCGGGGTACGCCGCCAAAGACAGCGAAGGCGTGATTATGGGCGTCGAAGAGCATCTCGTGGCTCTGCTGTGGATAGGCCCGCAGCAGGAAAGCGCGGCTGTGGCACAGCTTGAACTGCGCCACGGAGAACTTGCAGCGTTCCCCGCCGATCACCGCCCAGTCCTCGCTCCAGTCGAACTGGAACGCCTCTCCAGGCGCGAATCTCAGCGGCACGAACGTGCCGCGGCTGGTGCGCTCGGCTTCTTGAAGCTGGCGCTGCCATGCGCGGGAAAAGGCCGCTACGCGGTCATAGGAACCCTCGTAGCCCAACGCCCGCAGATCGTTGTGCAGCTGGCGCCAGTTGCGCCGCTGCTTGCGGCCGCGTCCGGCCTCTCGCTCCAGCCAGCAGGCGAGCATGTCGGCAAACGGGTCGAGCTTGATCGGACTCTTGCGCTGCGGGTAGACCGGCTCCACCACGCCACTGGCCAGGTACTTGCGGATCGTGTTCCGGGACAGCTTGGTGCGCCGGGCAATCTCGCGGATCGGCACCCCTTCGCGCAGGTGCCAGCGTCGTATAACACTCAATATCGCCACGTCGATCACTCCAGAAATCTCCTGCCCCAAAGAGCAGGACGGGGGTGTACACGTGGGTCAAAATTGGATGCAAATACCCGCTATAGGTGGGTCAGTTTTAGGCGCAAATCAACACATCGTCGTATACCCGATGAATGCCCTAGCCAACAGCCAGTTCGAGGAGCTCAGCAAGTTCCTGGAGAGGGGCTATCCGAAGGGCGGTTCCCCCGTGCGTTTCGCCCGCTACACGGGCCAAGAGAAGGGCGAGGCGCGCGAGGCACTGCGGCGCGAACCGCCAGACATCCTTCTCACCAACTACATGATGCTCGAGCTATTGCTCACGCGTGCCGAAGACCGTGAGCTGGTCCGTGCTGCGCAGGGGCTGCGGTTCCTAGTGTTCGACGAATTGCACACGTACCGCGGCAGGCAAGGGGCCGATGTGGCCCTGCTCATCCGCCGCTGCCGCCAAGCATTCGACGGCCAGAACACGATTTGCATCGGAACGTCGGCCACCATGGCCAGTGGCGGGACGACAACCGAGCAACGGAAAGAAGTGGCGCGTGTCGCGCAGTCGCTCTTCGGGGTCGAGTTCACGCCGGATCAGGTGATCGGCGAGACACTGGAGCGCGCCACGCGTCCGATCGATTTGGCTGACCCGCGAGCGATCCAGACGGTCAAGGCAGCGATCGGCGCCGGCGAGAGTCCTCCGAGCGATTACGAGGCGTTTCGCCAGCATCCGCTCGCGTCATGGATCGAGTCCACCTTCGGAGTTGCAGAGGAGCCTGGATCGAAGCAACTGGTCCGACAGGTTCCCCGTCGGCTGACGGGCGAACCGATCGAGGGTCAGGACAGCGCCGCGGCAGAGCTCGCGCGCTTGACCGAAACAGAACCAGACCAGTGCGCGGCGGTCCTTCGACGGTTCCTCCTCCAGGGCTCTGCCCTTCGTCGGAGTGAGTCGAGTCGATTTCCGATTTTCGCCTTCCGTCTGCACCAGTTCTTCACCCGTGGAGACACTGTCTGGACCACGCTGGAGCCGGAGGCCGTTCGTCATCTCGAGCTCGCTAAGAAGGCCGCGAAGCCGGGCGAACCGGACAAGCGTCTCTTCCCTATGGTCTTCTGCCGGCACTGCGGTACCGGGTACTACCGCGTCAAGGTCATCCAGGACGACCAGGGCAAGAACTTGGTGCCTCGTCACGAGGACGGCAAGAGTCTGCTTCCCCGTGAAGATCGGCGCGAGTACGACGACGATGGGGAAGGGGACGCGTACGTCTACCTGTCGGAGCAGTCTCCTTGGCCGAGAGGCGATGGGGCCGCGTTGCTCGAACGCTTGCCGGACTTCCTGAAGGAGACCTCTGCGCAGGGCGTCGAGCGCATCCGCGCCGATGCCCGCGGCGATGTGCCGACGACCATCTTCGTCGAGGCGACGGGTCGCATCGTCTCGGAGGGCAAGGGAGTCCCCGTCGCGCTCATCAAGAAGAACTTCCTGTTCTGCCTCGACCCGTCCTGCGGCGTGGCGTACACGCGGAGCCAGCGTTCGGAGCGCAACAAACTGGCGACACTGGGCGTGGACAGCCGCAGCACCGCGACGACGATCCTTGCGGTCCGCGCGCTTCTCGAGCTGCAGCAAGACCGCGACTTGAAGCCAGAGGCACGCAAGCTGCTGAGCTTCACGGACAACCGTCAGGACGCGTCGTTGCAGGCAGGGCACTTCAACGACTTCGTTCAGGTGGCACTGCTTCGTTCCGCCCTGCACAGGGCCACACAGGCGCATGGCCCCAGCGGACTGTCGCACGGGGACCTCTCCCGCAGCGTCTTCGATGCGATGCAATTGCGCTTCGATGAATATGCCGCGGACCCGGAAGTCCGAGGGCCGGCGCGCAACGCGACGCACGACGCTCTGCGCCGCGTGATCGACTACTACCTCTATCGCGACCTTCAGCGCGGCTGGCGAGTCACCGCGCCCAACCTCGAGGACTGCGGACTTCTGCGCTTCGAATACGACGGTCTCGCCGGCGATGACGGACTGCTCGGCGAGGCCCCCTTGTGGGCGGCCGGCTTCACGGTGAAGGATCGAGAGGGTGACCGGTTCGTCGAAGTCCCGGCGGCGCTGCGGGACTGCCCGCCGGAGACCCGGGAGGAAACCGTCCGCACGCTGCTCGATGTGATGCGTCGAGCGTTGGCGGTCAAGGTCGATGTGCTTGATCCCCAAAAGCAACTGGACCTCGTCGAACAGACAAAGCCTCGGCTGCTGGAAGACACGGTCTGGTACCTCGACGATGCGCGCGAGCTGACGAAAGCGGAAGTCGCGTATCCACGGCCCAAACGACAGCAGGACCGGTCAGGATTCTTCCTCTCGTCCTATGGAGCGTTCGGGCGGTATCTCAAGCGCTTGCTGACGCCATACGCGCAAGCGGGCCAACCGTTCGGGCGGGAGCAGGTCGACGCGGCCATTCGGTTCTTGCTGCTCGCCCTCAAGCGGTATGGAGTCGTCGAGCAGGTGCGCAGCGGCCGGGACGGGGACGATCCGGGGTACCAGCTCAATGCCGACGCGCTGCGCTGGTTGCCAAGCGACGGCGAGATCCGCCCTATTGATCGCACGCGCCTGCTCGCCGCTGGTGAGATCCCGCCGGAGGTCAATCGCTACTTCGTCGAGTGCTACCGGGGCTTCGTCGACCTGAAGTCCGTCCTCGAGGCCCGCGAGCACACGGCTCAGGTGGCCTCGGAGGACCGCGAGGAACGTGAGGATCGGTTCCGCAGCGGCGACCTTCCATTGCTGTTCTGTTCGCCGACCATGGAGCTCGGCGTCGACATCGCGCAGTTGAATCTCGTCAATCTGCGCAACGTGCCGCCGACACCTGCCAACTATGCGCAGCGCAGCGGTCGAGCCGGCCGCGGCGGGCAGCCGGCGATGGTATTTACCTATTGCGCGGGTCGGAGTCCGCACGACCAGTACTTCTACCGCGCGCCGAGCCGCATGGTGTCGGGATCTGTCGCTCCTCCTCGCATCGACTTGCGCAACCGGGATCTCGTGCGCTCCCACATCCACGCGGTCTGGATGGAGGCCGCCAAGCCCAATCTTGGCAAGACATTGACCACCGTACTGGAGCTCACGCCAAGCGACGGCAAGCTCCCATTGCCGGTCAAGGAGGCGTTGACGCGCGAGTTGCGCGACCCGGTGGCTCGGGCCGCTGCACTTGCGAAGGCCAATGCGCTGGTGAACAGCCTGCAGGCCGAGCTGTCCACGGCGGCGTGGTTCCATGGTCGCTGGGTCGCGGAAGTCCTCGATCAGATCGAGCGGAGCTTCGACTCGGCATGCGAGCGTTGGCGCAGTCTCTACCGCTCGGCGGTACGGCAACGTGAACTGCATCACCGCATCATCGGCGACCATGCGCGACCGGAAGCGGAGCGCAACCACTCCCGGCGGCTTCGTGCGCAAGCAGAAAGCCAGATCAAGCTGCTCACCGAGGCCGAGGGCGTGTTCGAGGGCGATTTCTACTCGTACCGATACTTCGCCGCCGAGGGCTTCCTGCCGGGATACAACTTCCCGCGGCTTCCCCTCTCGGCATACGTGCCCGGCAGACGACAGCGCAAGGGCCGTGACGAATTCGTCTCGCGCCCCCGCTTCCTGGCTATCTCGGAGTTTGGGCCGCGGGCGCTGATCTATCACGAGGGCGCTCGTTACCGGGTCTACAAGGTCAATCTCGATTTCGGGTCCGACGAGATCGAGGCGACCCACGACCTCGTCACTGCAACGATGAAGCGCTGCCCTAAGTGCGGATACGCGCATCTGGAGCAGGGAAACAACCTTGCCGAGCTGTGCGACCGGTGCGGCGCGGCGCTCGACGGCCCGGCGCGGATCGACAACCTGGTGCAGTTGCAGAACGTGAGCCTGAAACTTGCCCAGCGCATCACCTGCGACGAAGAGGAACGCCAGCGCTTCGGCTACCGACTGGCTACCTCCTACCGGTTTCCAGAGATTGGCGGCAAGCTCGATCGCAAGGACGCAGAAGTGTCGATCGATGGCACGCTCGCTTTGCGCCTCAGCTACGGCGACGCCACCGACCTATTCCGCATCAACCTGGGTTGGGCCAGTCAGCGTGGCAACCAGCCGCCCGGCTTCAACCTCGATCTGGAGCGCGGCTACTGGTCGAGGAATCAGGCCGACGAAGACGACCAGGACGATGCGACCGCGCAAGGACGCGTTCAGCGGGTCGTGCCCTTCGTGAAGGACACGAAGAACGCGCTCGTGATGCGCTTCGAGCCGCCCCGTCCCGGCCCGGAGATGGCAGGCCTTCAGGCGGCCTTCAAGCAGGCCATCCAGCAGCATTTCCAGTTGGAACCACGCGAGCTGTCCTGCGAGCCCATGCCATCGGCGCAAGATCGCCAGGAGATCCTCTTCTACGAGGCGTCCGAAGGCGGCGCCGGCGTCCTGCGCCAGCTCGCGGAGGACCCGACGGTGCTCCCCGCGCTCGCCCGGCGCGCGCTGGAACTGTGCCACTACGACCCGGACACGCTCGAAGATCGCGGCGCCTCGACCTGCGGCAAGGCCTGCTACGAGTGCCTGCTCGACTACGGCAACCAGCCCGATCACAAGGACCTCGATCGGGCCCTCATCCGCGACCATCTGCAGGCGCTCGCGCGTGCCGAGTGCCGACCGGCGGGTGGGGCCGGTTCTCGTGGCGAACGCGTTGCCGCCCTACGCAAGCGGTGCGACAGCCAACTCGAGCAGCGGTGGCTCGATTTGGTCGATTCCCTCGTGCTCCGCCTGCCGGACGAGGCTCAGTACCAGGTGCCGGGGCAGTACACGCAGCCTGACTTCTACTACCGCGAGGCTAACGCCGCGATCTATGTCGACGGTCCTCCGCATGATCAGCCCGACCAGATGAAGGAGGATCAGGTCATCACGCAGCGACTGATGGAAGCCGGCTACATCGTGATCCGGTTCCACCACAAGGAGGATTGGCCCGCCATCCTTCGCAAGCATCCGGACATCTTCGGGGTGCCGCGCCTATGAGCACTGCTTCGCTGTCGAAGCCCGGCACGCTTGTCAACACCCGCGGGCGCGAGTGGGTCGTGCTGCCCGATTCGACCGACGAGCTGCTGATGCTGCGGCCGGTCGGCGGGCTCGACGAGGAAATCGCCGGCGTACTGCCCGCGGTAGAGCCCGTTCAGTCGGCGAGTTTCTCGCTGCCCGGGCGCGAGGATTTGGGTGACTTCGCGTCGGGTCAGCTGCTGCGGGATGCCGCCAGGCTGTCGACCCGGGCGGCGGCAGGCCCCTTCCGCAGCTTTGGGCGCATCGCCGCGGAGCCGCGGCCATATCAGCTCGTACCGCTGATGATGGCCCTCAAGCTGGATCCCATCCGAATGCTGATTGCGGACGATGTCGGTATCGGCAAGACGATCGAGGCATCGCTGATTGCGCGCGAGCTTCTCGATCGCGGCGAGATCCGGCGCATGGCTGTGCTGTGTCCGCCGCACTTGGCCGAGCAGTGGCAGCGCGAGCTCGCGGAGAAGTTCCACATCGAAGCGGAGCTGGTCCTGTCCAGCACCATCCAGCGTCTGGAGCGTGATTTGCCGATCGGCGTATCCGTCTTTGACCGCCATCGCTTCACCGTCGTTTCGACCGATTTCATCAAGACGCCACGGCGCGCGGAAGACTTCGCGCTGCGCTGCCCCGAGTTCGTGATCGTCGACGAGGCCCACGGCTGCACGCTCGCCGGCGGCGTCGGGCGTGGCCGGCAGCAGCGCTTCGAACTACTGCGCCGTGTCACCGAAGACCCGGCTAGACACCTCGTGCTGGTGACGGCGACCCCGCACAGCGGCAACGAGGAAGCGTTCCGATCCCTTCTCAGCCTGCTGGACAGCGACTTCGCGAACCTCCCCAACGATCTGGACCGCAGTGAGCGTGAAGGCGTCCGTCGCAGACTGGCTCGCCACCTGGTCCAGCGCCGGCGCGCCGACATCCGCCATTACCTCGAGACGGACACCGCGTTTCCGGAGCGCAAGGACAAGGAGGCGACCTACACGTTCGGCAAAGCCTACCGTGCGTTGTTCGACGACATCCTTGCCTTCGCACGCGAGTACGTCGCCGAGGAAGACGGCGCCGATCGTCGCCGCCGCGTTCGCTACTGGTCGGCGCTCGCGCTGCTCCGCTGTGTCTCGTCGAGTCCAGCTGCCGCCGCAGCCACATTGCGCAGCCGCGCCGCCGTCGATCAGGCCGAAGGCGAGGACGTCGATGAAGTCGGGCGCCGCACCGTGCTCGATCAGGGCGACGCCGACGACACCGTTGCAATCGACTTCAGCCCCGGGTCGGACACGGAGGGCAGTCGTGACCCAACTCGGCGCCGGCTGCTCGAGTTCGCTCGCCGAGCGGAGGCCGTGGAGCCCGCGGACGATCTCAAGCTTCAGGGCGCCGCCCGCGAGATCAAGGCGCTGCTCAGTGACGGGTTCCACCCCGTCGTCTTCTGCCGCTTCGTCGATACCGCAGACTACGTGGCCAAGCAATTGCGGGCCATCCTGCCCGCCAAGGTGCGCATTGAGTCGGTAACGGGCCTGCTTCCGCCGACCGAGCGCGAGGGGCGGATCGCGGACCTGGTCGCGGAGCCGGGCCAGTTCGTGCTCGTGTGCACCGACTGCCTGTCCGAGGGCATCAACTTGCAGCAGCACTTCGACGCTGTGCTGCACTACGACCTCGCCTGGAATCCGACCCGCCACGAGCAGCGTGAAGGGCGCGTTGACCGCTTCGGCCAGCAGAAACGCGAGGTGCGCGTCGTCACCTACTACGGCACGGACAACCCCATCGACGGCGTGATCCTCGAAGTGCTGATCCGCAAGCACAAGGCGATCAAGAGCGACCTCGGTGTCGTGGTCGCGGTGCCCGGTTCCAGCGAACAGATTGCCGAGGCGCTGTTCGAGGGCGCGCTGTTCCGTGAGCAGACCCGTGCGGGCAACCGACAGCTCACCCTCGACTTCATCGACGACCTGGACAGCAAGAAGGCCCAGATTCACCGCGGGTGGGATAGCGCCCGCGATCGCGAGAAGGCAAGCCGCTCGCGCTTTGCCCAGCACACCTTGAGTCCGGAGGCCGTTGCTGCCGAACTGCAGGGCGTGCGTCGCGCCATCGGCCGCGGTGAGGACGTGGCGCGCTTCTTCCGTGCTGTTCTCCAGGCGGCCGCGGTTCCGGTACAGGAGTCTTGCGGCGCAGCGACGGTTCAGCTCAGCCCAGGAACTCCGCGCGCGCTGCGACAGGCCCTGGGCCGCGACGATCCCTTCACCGGGCGCTTCGATCTTCCGTTGCAAGACGGAGAGATCTATCTCGGCCGAACCAGCCCGGTCGTCGAAGGCTTGGCGAGCTGGACACTGGATCAGGCGCTCGACCCGATTGCCCGCGACGGCAGGCCCGTGGCGGCGCGCTGCGGGGTGATTTCGACCTCCGCCGTGACCTCCCGAACCACGCTGCTCGTGGCGCGGTTCCGCTATCACCTGCGCATCGGCGCCGCCGACGGCGAAACCCTCCTGGCCGAGGAGATCGTGCCATTGGCCTGCACCGGCACCGCCGATGCACCCACCTGGCTCGCTCCTGAAGTCGGCGAGCAGCTTCTCGCAGCGCGCCCGGAGCGCAACCTCGTGGCCACCGCCATCGACCAGCAGCTCGCACTGATGCTCCCCGTGTTGCCAATGTTGCAGATCGCGCTGGAGGCTGTGTGTTGTTTTGCGCTTAAAGGTGACCCGGGATTTGCATCTAAAGTTGACCCGCCTTGGTCGTTGTCAGTATGTCTCAGGCAGGGGTGGATTTGGTGGTTCGTCGCTCCTTGCGGGGTTGGGTTGAGCTGTTCCTGAACCGGTAGCTGTCATTGCCGGTCTCGACGATGTGACAGTGATGGGTGAACCGGTCCAGCAGGGCCGTGGTCATCTTCGCGTCCCCGAACACGCTGGCCCACTCTGAGAAGCTCAGGTTGGTGGTCACCAGCACGCTGGTTCGCTCGTAGAGCTTGCTGAGCAGGTGGAACAGCAGTGCTCCTCCGGCCGGGAGAACGGCAGGTAGCCGAGTTCGTCCGGGATGACCATGTCGGTGCTGGCAAGGCCCTTGGCAAGATACCCGGCCTTGTTGAAGGCCTTCTCGGCCTCGAGCTGGTTGACCAGATCGACGGTGGAGAAGAACCGCACCCGCAGGCGATGATGCACGACGGCACGGATGCCTATGGCGGTGGCCAGATGTGTTTTGCCGGTGCCGGGTCCGCCGACGAGCACGACGTTGTGGGCGCTGCGCAGGAACTGGCACTCGTGCAGTGTCTTGACCAGCGCGGCATCCACGCCACTGTGCTCGAACCGGAACCCGGCCAGATCACGGTGCGCCGGGAACCGCGCACCCTTGAGCTGATAGTTGACCGAGCGCACTTCACGCTCGGCGACCTCGGCCTTGATCAGGTCTTCCGTGATCGGCCGAGCCTCGGTGAACGCCGGACCCTGCTGGGCAGACAGGTCATCCACCGCATGGGCCATGCCGTAGAGCTTCAGGGACTTGAGAGAAAGGGCCGGGCGTCAGCCGACATGGCGATCTCCCAGCAGGTGATCGTAGCGGTCCACGTTGGCTTCGGGTTCCTGTTGCAGGGCCGCGCGCCGGGTGTGGATGGGCGCTGGCACATCGGCGGCCAGCAGCCGACTCAGCAGGTTCAGGATGTGCGGCTTGGAGACGGTGCCGGAGTCCAGCGCCAGCTCGACGGCGCACAGCACCGCCTGCTCGTCATGGCGCAGCACCGTGGCGAGGATCTCCACCATCTCCCGATCTCCGCCCGGGCGCTTGAGCAGCACCGACTGCAGGCGCCGCAGTCCTTCCGGGAACGTGGCAAGGGCGCCATTGCGCAGCGCGCCGGGCTTGCGCTGGATGACGGCCAGATAATGGCGCCAGTCGTAGACGGTGCGAGCTGCGTTACTGCTGTGGTCGCGCGCAAACAGGCGCGCATGCTCGGCGATGATCTGCCCTTCGGCCACCACGACGAGCCGATCGGCATAGGCGCGCACGCTCACCGGCCGGTTGGCGAACGAGGCCGGGACGCTGTAGCGGTTGCGCTCGAAGGTGATCAGGCACGTGGGCGAGACGCGCTTGGTGTCCTCGACATAGCCATCGAACGGCGAAGGCGCAGGCATCAGGTGAGGCTGCTCCTCGGCCAGCACCGGCCACGGTGCGTTGCGGATGTTCCGGGTGCTGGATCTGGCTCCACAGGCCGATGCAGCGTCGCTGCAGCCAGTCATTGAGCGCCGGCAGATCCGGGAACCGGGCACCTCGTGCCAGATGCGCGGTCGCGCATCCTGCACGTTCTTCTCGATCTGGCCTTTCTCCCATCCGGCGGCCGGGTTACAGAAGTCGGTCTCGAACAGGAAGTGACTCAGCCATGGCCCGAAGCGCACGTTGACGATGCGCTCCTTGCCGCGTCCGATCTTGTCCACCGCGGTCTTCATGTTGTCGTAGATGCCGCGCCGGGGTACGCCGCCAAAGACAGCGAAGGCGTGATTATGGGCGTCGAAGAGCATCTCGTGGCTCTGCTGTGGATAGGCCCGCAGCAGGAAAGCGCGGCTGTGGCACAGCTTGAACTGCGCCACGGAGAACTTGCAGCGTTCCCCGCCGATCACCGCCCAGTCCTCGCTCCAGTCGAACTGGAACGCCTCTCGTGCGCGAATCTCAGCGGCACGAACGTGCCGCGGCTGGTGCGCTCGGCTTCTTGAAGCTGGCGCTGCCATGCGCGGGAAAGTGGCCGCTACGCGGTCATAGGAACCCTCGTAGCCCAACGCCCGCAGATCGTTGTGCAGCTGGCGCCAGTTGCGCCGCTGCTTGCGGCCGCGTCCGGCCTCTCGCTCCAGCCAGCAGGCGAGCATGTCGGCAAACGGGTCGAGCTTGATCGGACTCTTGCGCTGCGGGTAGACCGGCTCCACCACGCCACTGGCCAGGTACTTGCGGATCGTGTTCCGGGACAGCTTGGTGCGCCGGGCAATCTCGCGGATCGGCACCCCTTCGCGCAGGTGCCAGCGTCGTATAACACTCAATATCGCCACGTCGATCACTCCAGAAATCTCCTGCCCCAAAGAGCAGGACGGGGGTGTACACGTGGGTCAAAATTGGATGCAAATACCCGCTATAGGTGGGTCAGTTTTAGGCGCAAATCAACACGAGACCGACTTCTGTAACCCGGCCGCCGGATGGGAGAAGGGCCAGATCGAGAAGAACGTGCAGGATGCGCGACCGCGCATCTGGCACGAGGTGCCCCGGTTCCCGGATCTGCCGGCGCTCAATGACTGGCTGCAGCGACGCTGCATCGGCCTGTGGAGCCAGATCCAGCACCCGGAACATCCGCAACGCACCGTGGCCCAGGTGCTGGCCGAGGAGCAGCCTCACCTGATGCCTGCGCCTTCGCCGTTCGATGGCTATGTCGAGGACACCAAGCGCGTCTCGCCCACGTGCCTGATCACCTTCGAGCGCAACCGCTACAGCGTCCCGGCCTCGTTCGCCAACCGGCCGGTGAGCGTGCGCGCCTATGCCGATCGGCTCGTCGTGGTGGCCGAAGGGCAGATCATCGCCGAGCATGCGCGCCTGTTTGCGCGCGACCACAGCAGTAACGCAGCTCGCACCGTCTACGACTGGCGCCATTATCTGGCCGTCATCCAGCGCAAGCCCGGCGCGCTGCGCAATGGCGCCCCTTTGCCACGTTCCCGGAAGGACTGCGGCGCCTGCAGTCGGTGCTGCTCAAGCGCCCGGGCGGAGATCGGGAGATGGTGGAGATCCTCGCCCGGTGCTGCGCCATGACGAGCAGGCGGTGCTGTGCGCCGTCGAGCTGGCGCTGGACTCCGGCACCGTCTCCAAGCCGCACATCCTGAACCTGCTGAGTCGGCTGCTGGCCGCCGATGTGCCAGCGCCCATCCACACCCCGGCGCGCCCGCCCTGCAACAGGAACCCGAAGCCAACGTGGACCGCTACGATCACCTGCTGGAGATCGCCATGTCGGCTGACGCCCGCCCTTTTCTCTCAAGTCCCTGAAGCTCTACGGCATGGCCCATGCGGTGGATGACCTGTCTGCCCAGCAGGGTCCGGCGTTCACCCGTGCTCGGCCGATCCCGGAAGACCTGATCAAGGCCGAGGTCGCCGAGCGTGAAGTGCGCTCGGTCAACTATCAGCTCAAGGGTGCGCGGTTCCCGGCGCACCGTGATCTGGCCGGGTTCCGGTTCGAGCACAGTGGCGTGGATGCCGCGCTGGTCAAGACACTGCACGAGTGCCAGTTCCTGCGCAGCGCCCACAACGTCGTGCTCGTCGTCGGCGGACCCGGCACCGGCAAAACACATCTGGCCACCGCCATAGGCATCCGTGCCGTCGTGCATCATCGCCTGCGGGTGCGGTTCTTCTCCACCGTCGATCTGGTCAACCAGCTCGAGGCCGAGAAGGCCTTCAACAAGGCCGGGTATCTTGCCAAGGGCCTTGCCAACACCGACATGGTCATCCTGGACGAACTCGGCTACCTGCCGTTCTCCCAGGCCGGAGGAGCACTGCTGTTCCACCTGCTCAGCAAGCTCTACGAGCGAACCAGCGTGCTGGTGACCACCAACCTGAGCTTCTCAGAGTGGGCCAGCGTGTTCGGGGACGCGAAGATGACCACGGCCCTGCTGGACCGGTTCACCCATCACTGTCACATCGTCGAGACCGGCAATGACAGCTACCGGTTCAGGAACAGCTCAACCCAACCCCGCAAGGAGCGACGAACCACCAAATCCACCCCTGCCTGAGACATACTGACAACGACCAAGGCGGGTCAACTTTAGATGCAAATCCCGGGTCACCTTTAAGCGCAAAACAACAGTCGAGGCGATCGCTGTCTGGAGTGCCCGGTCATCCCACCCCGAACAGGCCATCCCCGCTGCCGGGGCTCACATCCCCGGCCATTCCGGCGACCTGCTCCCCCTGAATAGTACGACTTCGATGTAGAGTCCGCCCATCTGTACCAAATCGGGGAGCGGGTCGATATCTTCACATGGCTTGCCGGCTTACGCGTCGTTGCGCTACATTTGTAGCGCACGGACATTGAGGAAGCCGCCATGGCCGCCACGACTACCATCCGTCTCCCGCCGGAGCTTCGCGACCGACTTCAGGCCCTGTCCCGGAAGACCGGCCGCTCGGCCCACAGCCTGATCGTCGAGGCCGTGGAGCGGCACGCCGATTACGAGGAGCAGCTGCAGGCGCTCGTGCAGGAAGCAATCGCAGCGGACGCCCGCATCGAAGAGACCGGCGAGGTTTATCGGGCTGAGGACGTCCACGCCTGGATGGAACGACTGGTAACAAAGGCCCGGGCAACGCGGCCGAAGCCGTGGCGACGGTAGTCTATTCCGCCCGCGCGCTCGATCATCTCGAGCAGGCGTTTGCGTTCTTGCGGCGCGAGAACCCCCGGGCAGCGCGCGAAAGTGTGGTTGCCATCCGTTCCGCCGCGACGTTGCTCGCCGCACATCCCCTGGCAGGCCGGCGCTTGCACGGCGATATCCGTGAGCTCGTCATCTCGTTTGGCCAGACCGGCTATGTGGCGCTGTACCGTTTCGTGCCAGCGCGCCAGGAGATACGCATCCTGGCGATACGCCACCAGCGCGAGCTGCACTATCGGCCCTGATCAGGAGCCAGGTGCCGCGCGTGTTCCTGCGCTCATCGGTGCCGGTGTTGCAGAGATGGCTAGTCGTCCACCGGGAAGGGCGTCGGCACCTTGGGATTGCGCGGGTTGGCCACCTCCGCCGCTTCCTGGTCCTCGATGATCTTGAGCCGCTGCTCGCGCGTCAGCTCCGACAGCGGCCGGAACAGCGTTGGCATTGGAACGGAGTTCGTCGACGGTGGGGCCTTCGGCCTGAGTTCGACTACGCGGCCTTCCGGCTTCCCATCCGGTTTGGGCACGCGATCCGCACGTGCCTCGAATTTGGCCTTGCGGTCGAGCCACGCCAAGCGGATGCCGCCAAAGATCGCGCGCCTGATCTCCTCTGGTGAAAGGCGGCTCGAGCCCTTGGGCTTGTCTGGGGGCGGTTTCCTGTCGTCCATGGGTTTACCTCCGTCCAGGGTCGGTGCCCTGGTCGTCTACTGTGAATCGTGGAAGTTGGGACGCCCTGCAGAAGCAGGGCGGCGTCCGAGAAGGAGTTTCAGGAGGGCCGCGGAAGCGACACTCGCCGATGACGCTGCCCTATTCTACCCTGCGGCGGCCCGGCTGGCCTCACCCAAATGGGTGAGGCGAGGCGACATAACGGGGGCGGGAGCTGCCTTGAGCTCGTGGGCATCCCGGGGCAGGTTCGCCGTGAACGAGTGACGAGCGTGTATGGAGGGCATACATGATTCCTCCCATTGGCGACCTTCGCGTCGATCCCGACAAGCCGATCACCCCGCGCCACGTGGCCATGACCTGGGCGCAGCGTCTGAAGCGCGTCTCTCGCATCGACATCGACCAGTGCGCCCGTTGCGGCGGGAAGCTCGAGGTGATCGCGAGCATCGAAGAGCCGTAGCTGATTGCGAGGATTCTGGCGCACATCCAAAAGACCGCGCCGGATCAACATCAGGCCGAGCTGCCCCTCGGCGCACGGGCGCATCCCCAACAGGCACGGCTGATCTGACACCAAGAGGAGAGATTCCTCATCACCTGCCGCAACCATCCGCGGCGGGCTCGGGCCGACTTGCGCCAGAACGGGCTGCACAGCAGAGGGGGCGGGGGCCTGACGAACAAGTCGCGGCGCACCGACGCATCCCAGTCCGGTGGCGGCACCCCGGATGCGTTGACCATCGGGTCCTGACGTATACTCGCGCGGGGCCGGCAGGGGCTGGTGGGGAGACACCATGGATTCGCGCAAGATCTTCTACGGCTGGTACATCACCATCGCCTGCTGCATCGGGCTGGCCTGCGGCCTGACCAGCGTGCTCACCGGCACCTTCTCCATCTTCCTCGGCCCGCTGGTCGCCGAGTTCGGCTGGCAACCCTCGGATCTCTTCGTCGCACTGATGCTCGCCACCGTGACGGTGACCGTCGCCTCGCCCTTCATCGGCGTGCTGATCGACCGCTTCGGCGCCAAGCGCATGATCCTCGCCGGCTTCATCCTCGAGGGCATCGTGCTCGCCTCCTTCGCCGTGCAGGATGCATCGCTCGGCACGCTCTATGCGCGCTACATCCTGATGACGCTGCTGGGCCTCGGCACCACCCACGTCTCCTTCGCCCGCGTGATCTCGCTGTGGTTCGACCGCCAGCGTGGCCTGGCGCTCGGCATCGCGCTCGCCGGCCTCGGCGTCGGCGGCATGATCTGGCCGCTGCTCTCGCAGTGGGCGATCGACGCCTACGGCTGGCGCACTGCCTACCTGATCGTCACCGCGGTGGTCACCACCCTCGGCTTCCTCGCCATCGCCATCATCGTCAGGGATACGCCGGCCGCCATGGGGCTGCTGCCCGATGGCGCGCCCGCAGCCGGTGCCGGCGGTGCCGCCACAAAGCCCGGCCAGCCGGGCGGCTTTACGCTGGCACAGACCCTGCGCCAGACCGGCTTCTGGATGATGATCCTCGCCTTCTTCCTGGTGGGCTTCGGCACCGTCAGCCTGCAGATGCACCTGGTGCCGCTGCTCAAGCTGCGCGGCGTGGACCCGATGCGCGCCGCGCTGGCGCTGTCGCTGTTCTCCGCCGCCCTCATCGTCGGCCGGCTGGCCGGCGGCATGCTCATGGACCGCTTCTTCGCCTCGCGGGTGGCGAGCGCTTTCCTCATCGGCCCCATCGTCGCCAGCGTGCTGCTGGCGATCGGCGCGGATGGCGCGAGCGCCTTCACCGGCGGCGCGATCGCCGGCGTCCTCGCCGGCCTCGCCTCGGGCGCCGAGGTCAATGCCTCGGCCTATCTTGCCGGGCGCTACTTCGGCCTGCGCTACTTCAGCCGCATCTATGCCTGGTACTTCAGCGCCTACTCGATCGGCGCGGGCTTCGGGCCGCTGATCACCGCCAAGGCGGTGGAGGCCAATGGCGGCTACGGCGGCGTGCTCTACGTGCTGGGCGGCCTGCTGACGCTGGCCGCGCTGCTGCTGTTCAGCCTCAAGCCCTTCCCGAAGAGCTTTCCCCAGCAGGGCCAGGCTCAGGCCTCGTCCCCGGCATAGGTTTCCGGCCGGCGAATCGCCGCCCGCATGGCGGCGATGCCGGCAAGCAGCGCCTGCAACTGCGCGATCTCGCGGTCGAGCTTCTCGCGACGTGCCCGGCTCGTCCATGGCCGCTCGCGCTCGACGAGCTTGCGCGCCAGCCGTTGCCGGTAGTCACGCTCCATCAGCGAAGCTCGTCCGCCAGGCCCTCCAGTCTTAATCCCCTTTCAAACGGGGTGGGTCTTCGGGGAAGCAATGGTGCCAGGCCGGGCGTTTCGGGCTTTCGGCGGTTGTCCATGCACGGGTGTCAGGTCCCGGTCATTCGCCGTTGCACCCCCCTGCAGGTGCGGTGCAGCGGTATGCCAGGTCATGCGTGGGTGTCCCGAGGTGCTGGCGCACAGCCGCGGCACCTTTCAGGCAGGCAGCAGTTCACCTAACGCGTATAGCGTCTTCTGCGGGAACCGCTCCAGCGGATAGAAGCGGCTGATGACCTGCACGGCCTGCTCGTACGTCGCGATGTTGAGGTGTCGCAGCAGGTAGCGGATGTCATCTTCGTCGTGGAACTCCGCGCCGATGCGCAGCGACAGGCACTTCATCGCCAGCAGATACTCCGGCTGCGCGATCATGACGCGCAGGTGATCGAGTTCCAGAAACGGGCTGAACTCGCCACGCTCGCTCAGAAACGCCTTCACGCCGTCGTTGAGCCAGTCGGGCTGGACCCCGGAGCGTGTGGCCACCCGGGCGGCGGCCTCGCGCACCTGGCGGGCGGGGCGAAACAGCCCATCCACATCCTGGGTTGAGGCGCGCGCGGCGTAGGCCAGGCACATCACGGCGCCGCCGACCAGGAACAGTTCGCCTTCCGTGCCGGCCTTGCCCAGCTCCTCGTTCAGCAAGGCGAACAGCCGGCGCAACACCTTGTCCGTCAGGGCGGGCATTTCAGACCTGCGCGCCGATGCTGGCGTCAATGAAGATATTGCGACGCCTGAACGGCGGCGGCGAGTGTGTCAGCAGGTGCAGGCGCAGGCTCCTGAGCTCGCTCCCGAAGGCGGGGCTTGTCAGGGGCGCAATGGCGCCCGCCCAGCGCGGCGGCGCGATGCCGCGTTGCGCGCAGGCGTACTCCACCATGGCCGCGACGTAGTTGGCCTGGATTGCTGTAAGGCCTGCCTGCGGCGGTGGGGCCACCGCGTCCTGCAACTCGCCGGCGTCGAGCCCGGATAGCAGCGCGTTCAGTTCCGCCAGCGCGAAGCGTGCGTCGGTTTCCTTGGCACAGGCGGCCGTCAGTTCATTGAAGCGCTGCGCCGAGGCGGGCAGCAGGCGCTCGAGTACGTAGGCCGACATGTCCATGCCCGCCCGGCGGGCCGCCCGCTGGATCGCGGCCTTCTGTGCGGGGGACACCCGGATCTGCAGCTGGGTGGTTTTCGGGGCAGTACCCATGGCCGGAGCATAGGCCGAGTCCCGACGTGACGTCAATACGGATGTATTGACATCAGGCAGGTCATTACGCTTTATCCAACCCGGCACGCCACACGCACAAGGAGCGAGAAAGCGGAACGGCGCGTGAGAGGGCCCGGGCGCGGGACACGGGTTTGTATGTCTGTCCGGGTCCCGCGCTGTTCGAGCGACCTGCTCCCCCTGAATAGTTCGACTTCGAGGTGGAGTCCGCCCATCTGAGGAGCGGACCATGCGGGGCAAGAAGGCGACGACGGAGCAGATCATTGCGGTGCTCAAGGAAGCCGCGGCCGGGCCACGCTTCCGGCGTGTGGCGGCGCCGACCCCGGCCGGGATCGAGGCGCTGCTCGGCCAGATTGACACGCGCATCGCCCGGCACCTGGAGCGGCGGGGGCTGCGGGTACGCGATGCCGAGGGGAGTTACCTCAGCACCGGCCCGGGCGAGGAAGATGGCCTGGCCGCCTTGGTCGGGCACTCGATCACCTACCGCATCGCGGTGGGAGCGAGCGAGGGGCGCAAGGCGTTCAGGCTGCAGACCGTCGCCCCGGCGCTGGAAGCGCCTGCCGGGGATGAGCGGCTGGCGAAGCACTCCGGGGTGTTCATGCGGCATATCCCTGTGCCGCACCCCGGCTGGCCGCACTGGTGCAGTGCGAGCGCTGCGGGGGGTAGGGTGAAGATCATTGCCAGCATCGAGGACCCCCTGGCGTACGCGAACGCAAGGCGTGCCACGCTGCGGGTCGGCGCCACCGGCCTCTATCTCGTCATCGGGAAAATAAATCCGGCACCATTAAACGGGAACAGTCAGCGCCAGCGACGGCGAGCGCGAGTGCCTGCGATGGCGAATGCGGTTACCGCGAACCACACCGCCGGCGGCAACGGAACGGCGCTTGCGGTCAGGCGGACGATGTCCGTCGAGCCGCTGGCGTCGATCAGGTATTGCAGATCCCAGACGATGCCCGCCACCTCGGGCAGGTTCACGCTGCCGAATTCGCCGGTGAGGACCTGGGCCAGCAGGATGTCGAACGAAGAACCTGGCGCCGGCAGGAACACCGGATTACCCTGCGCCGACCAGAGGCTGACGTCGAGCACGCCGCCCAGCGTAGCGCTGCCGCTGACCAGGAGCTGGTCGTAAGCCGACTGGCCCAGTTCGATGCCGAGCGTGCCGGAAGCCTGCGAGTAGTTGCCGTTGACGTGCATGACACCGGGCGAATTGCCCGGTGAAACGCTGCCGCTGTTGAGAAGGTTGCCGGCGACGGTGCCGCTGCCAGTGAGGATGCCGCCGTTGAGCGCTATGTCGCCGGCTATCAGCAGGGAGCCGTCCACGTCGGTCACCCCCGCGGTCTGCGTGTAGGTGGTCGCGGTGAGGGTGCTGCCCGCTCCGACATCGATGGTGCCGGCGTTGCTGAACAGACCGACCGCGAAACTTCGCCCGTTGCGCACCTCGAAGCGGCCGGTGTTCAGGTTGGTCGTGAAGCCCGACAATGCATCGATCGTCCCCGAGGTCCCGTTGTAGAGCCGGGAAGCTGTGCCATCGAGCACGACGTCCGCTGCATTGCTGGTGATGCCCCCGGTCACGGGCAAGCGCATGGTGCCGAGCACTTCGTAGCGCCCGCCGGCAAGCGTGTGGGTCGTGGCATTGAAATTCGTCAGGTTCTGATTGACCTGCAGCGTACTGCCGGCCGCTGCACGCAGCGTGCCCTCGTTGGTGACGTTGGCGGCGACGCCGGATTCGGCGAGGATCAGCGCATTGCCCTGATTGGCCTGAATGAGGCCGCGGTTGGTCAGCGCCATGCCATAGGAGCCGATCTTGCCGGCGCCCTGGATGGTGTGACCCGACTCGTTAATGAGCGTCCCCGTGCCAATGCCGGCCGAGGCGATGCTGTTCGACGAGCTGTTCGACATCGATAGCGTGCCGCCGCCTGCGAGCACCGTACCAGGGCTGACGTTCAGGTTCGCGCCGCTGCTGCCGGATCCCAGCAGCATGCTGCCGTGGTTGGTGAGCGTCCCGCCGAGCAGCGTCGTGCTGCCGCGGATATCGAGCGTGCCGAGGTTTTCCAGGCCACCGATCGCGGTCACGCTCGTCGGCAGGCGTATCACGCCGCTGCCCGAGGTCGTCAACGTGCCGCCGGTCAGAGTCGCATAGCTCAACTGCACCAGCGAGCCGTCCTGGGCCTGGAGGATGCCGCCCGCATTGCTGAAGAGGACGGGATTGGAGGAATCGGCGCCAGCGATGTCCAGCGTGGCGCCATTGCGGGCGCGCATCACGCCTGCATTGGCGAGAGTGCCGCCGCTGGTCGAGGTGATCTTCAGTGCGCTTGCGGCGGCATCGGCATCGATCAGGCCCCGGTTGGTCACACGCCTGATCTGACGGATCAGCCCTGTCCCGCGTATGGTGTGATCGGGCCCGTTGATCAGCCCCGGGTCGGTGCCGAGGGACCCGACGATACTGCGGGTGGCATGGGTGAGTTCCAGAACGCCGCTGCCATCGAGCGAATGGTCATCGCCGGAGGCGCCGGTCAGGTGCAGCTCCGTGTTGCTACTGGTCGAATCGAGGCGGATGGTGCCGTTGTTCGTGATCGAGGAGCCGAGCGTGAGCCACTGACCGTTGTTGACCTTGAGCAGCCCCTCGATGGTCACGCTGCCAATACGGACATTCGGGGCGGTTACCTCGATGCGGCCGGAACCGCTGCTGGCGAGAGTGCCGCCGGTGATACCCACCGAGTACAACTCCACCAGAGAACCGTCGAGCGCCGTGATCGTGCCTGCGCCGTTATTCAGAAACCCGGACGGAGTAGTTGCCGAGGTCCCACCCTGGATTCGCAGCTTGCCGCCGTTGCTCGCCCGGAGAGTCCCGGCATTGTAGGCGGTATATGCGGGCGGAAGCATGTCGAGAACGATGGGCAGGCCATTGAGGTCTGCATCGATCGTTCCGCTATTGCTGAATGCCACGCCGCTGCCGCTCATGTACTTGATCGTGCCGCTGCCGGTGATCTTTGCGGCATTGCTCAGCCGGATGTACTCGATGTCGCCGCCGAGCAGGTGGATCTGTCCCGGGCCGTCGAACGCGGCGATGCCGTTGCTATAGATCTTGCCGGTAACCTCCACTTGACCGGTGACGTTGAGGGTCGCCGTTTTCCAGTCCGGGGTTGGTCCGACGGCGGGAAGATTCCACCAGTTCAAGCCAAGCGCGCTGGTGACGTTGAGCGTCGTCTGCGTGCCGACGCTCAATTCCGCCACGCTTGCCGGGACGTTGACATCCAGCGTCGCGTTCACGGGTGTGGGGCCTGGCGGCACCGTCGGCGTCGGGCTGACGGTGACCTTGTAGAAAACATACTCGCTGGCGTCTGCCGGCTGCTGGCCGGGGTAGCCCTTCTGGGTGCAATGGCCCTCGCCGTCATACTGCAGGCAGATCGTCGGCGACCAGTTCTCGCCGTCGGCCCAGCTACCGTTCTGGGGCAACCCCGGCACCGGCGATTCACCGAACTTGTAGCTGACGCTGCGATCTTCAGCGCAGGTGATGATCGGCAAGCCGAGAACGAGGAACAGGATCAGCGAACGGAGTGACATGGCGATCCCAGCCGGGGTAACCGATCCTGCTGCGACCGTGCGACCGGACCGCAACCACGGCCCCCGTTATCTTGTTATGCAGCCGATTATCGGGCTGCCAGGATTGCCGTCAAGGCCGGCCGATCAGCGCAAGATTAGCCTTCTGCCGCAATCACTTGAAGGAAACCTGTCAGTGCAGACAGGCGACATAACCACCACCGAGCGCGTTACCTTGGTCGGGTCGATGAGGCCCATCGAGACCAGGTCGCCGAACTCGCCGGAGACGGCTGCGCCAAAGGCATCCCGCAGCGCGAGAATCCCACCCGCCCTCCGGCATTTCCGGCAGCGCGACAGGGGCCGACAGGGGGGCTGGATCGCCCGGCTGCCGCTACCGCGGGTCGCCGGCTTTGCAGCAGGGGGCTACCCAGGCGCCGACGTGGGCTTTGAATGTCCTATTCCCGCGACGCGGCTGTTCTCGAGGTCGGCGACTGATACGCAGATGGTCGGCGCCAATAGCAATGTGGCCCGGTGTGAATTCTCCGGCTTCAAAGACTTGCAAGCCGCCAGCGGCTGGGTGAGCCGGATGGCAAATTTGGCCAGACTTTGGAAAACTTCGCCGCGCGCCGTCAAACGAGCCGCCTGACATGAACCAATCCGATAGTGAAATTCTCACGCTGGAAGAAGTGGCGGCCTGCCTCAAGGCAGGATCGCCGGATTGCTGCGCAGATTGCCGGGAAACCACAGAATAGAGCATGAGTACCCCGCAGAACGGCAGCGGTCGGGCGGTCTCGCTCGGAGGGAGAGCTGCACGCCCATGAATGCCGTAGAAATCGAACAGGCCATCACCGACCTCGCGGAGCAGCCCTTCGACCGCGCCGAGTTCCCCTACGCCTTCCTCGAAGCTTTCGGCAACAAGGCGACGACGCTCAAGCGCCTGCGCGCCGGAGCGTCGAACAAGTCCGACCTCGGCGGCGTGCTCCAGACCAGCAACATCCACCTCCTGACTTGCGACGTGGGGCAAGTGCCGCAGACGCTGGCCGCGCTCAAGGCCAGCCCGGCCACGACCAAGGCCAAGGCGAAGTTCATCCTCGCCACGGACGGCGCGGACTTCGAGGCCGAAGACCTGACCAGCGGCGAGACCGTCGCCTGTGCCTACAAGGATTTCCCCGACCACTTCGGTTTCTTCCTGCCGCTGGCGGGCATCAGCACCGTCCGCCAGATCAGCGAGAACGCCTTCGATATCCGGGCCACCAGCCGCCTGAATCGCCTGTACGTCGAACTGCTGAAGGACAACCCCGCGTGGGGCACGGTGGAGCGGCGCCACGCCATGAACCACTTCATGGCGCGGCTGATCTTCTGCTTCTTCGCCGAAGACACCGACATCTTCATCGGCAAGGGTCGCTTCACCGACACCGTCGCGCAGATGAGCGAGCGCGACGCCTCCAATACCCACGAGATCATCGCCACGCTGTTTCGCGCCATGAACACCCGGCGCGAGGATCGGGCCGCCGCCGGCATTCCGCGCTGGGCCGCGGAGTTCCCCTACGTCAACGGCGCCTTGTTCTCCGGCAGCGTCGAGGTGCCGCGATTCAGCAGGATCGCCCGCTCCTACCTGCTGCACGTCGGTGGCCTCGACTGGACGCGGATCAATCCCGACATCTTCGGCTCGATGATCCAGGCCGTCGCCGAGGATGAGGAGCGCGGCGAGCTGGGCATGCACTACACCAGCGTGCCGAACATCCTGAAGGTCTTGAACCCGCTGTTCCTCGATGACCTGCGCGCGAAGCTGGAGGAGGCCGGCGACAACCCGCGCACCCTGCTCAACCTGCGCAAGCGCATCGCCCGGATCAGGGTCTTCGACCCGGCCTGCGGCTCGGGCAATTTCCTGGTCATCGCCTACAAGGAGATGCGCGCCATCGAGGCGGAGATCAACCGCAGGCGCAGCGAGCCGGATCGCGCGTCGGAAATCCCGCTCACCAACTTTCGCGGCATCGAGCTGCGCGACTTCCCGGCGGAGGTCGCCCGCCTTGCGCTGGTCATTGCCGAGTACCAGTGCGACGTGTTGTACCGAGGCCAGAAGCTGGCGCTGGCCGAGTTCCTGCCGTTGCGCAATGAGAACTGGATTACCTGCGGCAACGCGCTGCGGCTGGATTGGTTGAGCATTTGCCCGCCGACGGGCACCGGCGTAAGGGTGCTGGCGGATGATTTGTTTGAAACGCCACTCGATCAGGTGGAGATCGACTTCAAGAACGAAGGCGGCGAGACGTATATTTGTGGCAACCCGCCCTACAAAGGTAGCCAGACGCAGACCAAAGAGCAGAAGGCTGATTTGGCTTCGGTGTTTGATCCTTATGGCATTTCGTCCAAACAAATTGACTATGTAGGTGGCTGGTTCATGAAAGCTGCCGCCTACGCGCAAGCCACGCGGACGGATTCGGCTTTCGTCAGCACCAACTCCATCTGCCAGGGGCGCATCGTCCCGATCCTGTGGCCGGAAATTTTCAAACGCGGCTCTCACATCCGCTTCGCGCATACCAGCTTCAAATGGACAAACCTCGCCGCGTACAACGCCGGCGTTACGGTCGCCATTGTTGGTCTTTCTACGGACGCGAGTAAGAAGCGCCAGCTTTACGATCTGGATGCCTGTGGCGGAACCACCGTGCGCGAGGCGACCAACATCACGCCTTACCTGACCGTTGGCGAGAACGTGGTGGTCGATGGACAACGCATGAGTATTTCGGGCCTGCCCGATATGTCCTTTGGCAACATGCCCGTCGATGGAGGGAATCTCTTGTTGTCCGCGGATGATGCGGCCTCGCTCGGCTTGAGCAAGCAGGATGAAGAGATTTTTCTTCGGCGCATCTACGGCTCAGCCGAGTTCATTCGTGGAGTCGTTCGCAAATGCCTCTGGATTCGTGACGAAAAGTTGTCACAGGCCTTGCAGGTAGCCTCTATACGACCTCGCATTGAAGCCGTTCGGGAAATGCGGCTCAAAAGCAAAGATGCGGGCACGAATGAAATGGCATGGCGGGCGCATCAGTTCCGCGAGACGTATCACGGCGAAAGGCACACGCTGATTCTTCCGGGCGTGTCATCGGAAGGACGCGAGTATCTTCCCGTTGGGCTGATCGACAATCATTCGGTCGTCTCCAACCTCGCTTTTGCTCTCTACGACGCTCCGCTCTGGAACATGGCTCTCATCGCCAGTCGCCTGCATCTGGTCTGGATCGCCACCGTCTGCGGCAAATTGAAGACCGATTTTCGTTACTCCAACACCCTCGGCTGGAACACCTTCCCGGTGCCGACTCTGACCGAAAAGAACAAGGCCGATCTCACGCGCTGTGCCGAGGATATCCTGCTGGCGCGCGAACACCATTTCCCCGCGACCATCGCCGATCTGTACGACCCCGAAAACATGCCCCCCGACCTGCGCGCCGCGCACGAGCGCAACGACGAAGTACTGGAGCGCATCTATATCGGTCGACGCTTCAAGAACGACACTGAGCGGCTGGAAAAGCTGTTTGACCTGTACGCGAAGATGGCGGCAACGGTGGTGAGGAAGGACGTTGCCAAGAAGAGTGCCAACAGGAGAAGGGCATGAGTCGCCCCGAACCCGTGCGACCGATATACGGCTTCTTCTCCGCGCCTGATCCCGTCGTCCTGCTTCGAGGTGAGGCGGAAGTTCGAATGGGCGATGACAGCTTTTCCGGCGAGGCTGATCTATTGCTGCGCTTTGTGTCTGCCCCGCGCGTGCTCTTTCATGCAAACACCTCGATAACCGTCGAGCGTAAATTTCATTTCTTCTGCGATGACTCGATTGAAGTGTCATTTCTGTTCAAAGATCAGAAGATCGATGGATTCCGGGGAAGATGGAGGGCCGGCGCCGACGGTTTGGAGATAGATTGGTACCCTGAATCCGAGCCGGTGGTGTTGTGTGACATGCGGCAACAAACATCAGTTGCTGCAATCTTTCACCTGTTCAACTTTCCAGATTTCGGAGGAGGGCAGCATCAGCAGGCTGCCCCTCAGGGATGTGCTTTATTGGTGCTGGAATCTGAAGACTGGAAAATTTCCCTTCAGGGACTTCCTGAGAACGCTACAGGTCAAGCTTGGGAGCGGATCAAGAACGAAGGCGGCTGTTTCCTGACTCATGTAGTGAAGATGGAGCGCAAGGATGGCGAGTCGTTTTCAGGTGAGGATGCCCAAGAGCAATGTTCTCTCTTGGCCAGCTTTCTGTCGTTCGTCAAAGGAAGCCGGTGCTGGCCTGTATGTGGGGTGGGACTCGATGCTGCAGGTGTGACGTCCTGGAGGACTTTCGCTTCCCCGCATGCTGTCAGGCCACCTTGTTCGTGGTTCACTCCGTGCAAAGCGAGTCAGGCGGAACTCCTGTTCCCATTGTTTGCAAAGCGTTGGCAGCAATCGGAGGAATGGAGAAATTGTCTGCGCTCGGCGATCTATTGGTATTTACAGGCCAATACGCGCGGCGGCTCGCCGAGCATTGACGCCGCCATCATCCTGGCACAGTCTGCCTTGGAGCGATTGGCGTACCACTCTCTTGTGGTGGATCGCAAGATGATCTCCGGAAAGGGTTTTGACGACTTGCGTGCTTCCGACCGGCTGCGAATGCTCTTCTCTGTCTGCGGTATTCCGAACGAGATCACGGATGCAGCACCGGACATCCGCCAGGCGAATGGCTCCTTCAAAAAAGAGTCCAAGTGGATGGATGCGCCGCACGCCATCACCGACATCCGAAATTCTCTGGTTCATCCCGTTAGCAAGAAGGAAATGCACGATTGCTACGAGGACGCATGGAAGTTGAGCTTGTGGTACCTGGAATTGTCTGTGCTGGCCTTGTGTGGTTACGACAACACCTATACCAACCGGTTGACGGCGAGGTACGAGACTGACTCAGAGAGCGTGCCGTGGGGAAAGAAATCATGAGCACCCAAGATGCAATGCCCGTCAAGCTGATACCCGCGCCCGAAGGCTACGCCGAGTGGCTGGCCGAGCTGAAAGCCCGCATCCACACCGCTCAGCAACGCGCCGCGCTGGCGGTCAACCGTGAGCTGGTGCTGCTGTACTGGCAGATTGGCCGCGACATCCTGGCACGGCAGGCCGAACAGGGTTGGGGCGCGAAAGTCATCGAGCGGCTGTCGCAGGACTTGCGCTCGTCCTTCCCGGAGATGAAAGGCTTCTCCCCGCGAAACCTGAAGTACATGCGTGCTTTCGCCGAGGCATGGCCGGATCAGTCATTTGTGCAAGAGGTGCTTGCACAATTGCCGTGGTATCACCAGTTGGCGCTGCTGGACAAGCTGCCCGGCCCCCAAACCCGCAAGTGGTACGCCGCCCAGGCCATCGAGCACAACTGGTCGCGCAATGTGCTGGTGATGCAGATTGAAGCCCGCTTGCTGGAGCGCAGCGGCAAGGCCGCCACCAATTTCGAGCTGACCCTGCCCAGGCCGCAGTCCGACCTGGCGCGCGAGTCGCTGAAGGACCCGTACCGCTTCGACTTTCTCGGCCTGACCGAACAGGCGCAGGAGCGCGCGGTGGAGGGTGCGCTGGTCAGGCACGTCACCGAATTCCTGCTGGAGCTGGGCGCCGGCTTCGCCTTCGTGGGGCGACAGGTGTTGCTGGACGTGGGCGGCGATGAATTCTTCATCGATCTGCTGTTCTATCACCTCAAGCTGCGCTGCTATGTGGTCGTCGATCTGAAGGGCGGCAAGTTCCAGCCCGAGCACCTGGGCCAACTGAGCTTCTACCTGACGGCGGTGGATGAGCAGGTCAGGCACCCGCAGGACAACCCGACCATCGGCCTGTTGTTGTGCAAGAGCAAGAACAAGGTGGTGGCCGAATACGCGCTGCGCCAGAACACGCAGCCGCTGGGCGTGGCCGAATACCAGTTGATCGAATCCCTGCCGCCGGAACTGGCGACGGATTTGCCGAGCATCGAACAGATCGAACAGGAATTGACGGGAAATGATGCCGACCATGATCGATGACGCCAGCAGGCAGCGCGCCGTTCCCTCCGTTTCCGTCACCTATGCCCGCAACGGCGCATCGACCCGGGCCAATGCGCTTGGGATGCGGCCCATGCAGGAGCGGGCCTACGAGAAGCGGGGCGAGCAATACCTGCTGATCAAGTCGCCGCCGGCATCGGGCAAGAGCCGGGCGCTGATGTTCGTGGCGCTGGACAAGCTGACGAACCAGGGCATCCGGCAGGCCATCATCGTCGTGCCGGAGAAATCCATCGGTGCCAGCTTCAACGACGAGCCGCTGTCGCAGCATGGCTTCTGGGCCGACTGGCACGTCGAGCCGAAGTGGAACCTCTGCAACGCGCCGGGCAACGACAACGGCGGCAAGGTCAAATCGCTGGGCGCATTCCTCGAAGGCGACGACAAGGTGCTGGTCTGCACCCACGCGACTTTCCGCTTCGCGGTCGATGCCTATGGCGTTGCGGCCTTCGACGACCGCCTGATCGCGGTCGATGAGTTCCACCACGTATCGAGCAACCCGGACAACAGGCTCGGCCAGCACCTGGGGCAGTTCATCGCGCGGGACAGGACGCATATCGTCGCCATGACCGGCTCCTACTTCCGCGGCGACGCCGAGGCCGTGTTGGCGCCTGCGGATGAGGCGAAGTTCGACACCGTCACCTACACCTACTACGAACAGCTCAACGGCTACGAGTACCTCAAGCAGCTCGACATCGGCTACTTCTTCTACAGCGGCCCCTACGTCGACGACATCCTCGAGGTCCTCGACCCGGGCGAGAAGACCATCCTCCACATCCCGAACGTCAATTCGCGCGAGAGCACGAAGGACAAGATGCGCGAGGTGGAACACATCATCGAGGCGCTGGGAGAGTGGCAGGGGATCGATGCGGCCACCGGCTTTCAGCTCGTCAAGCGACCGGATGGGCGCGTGCTGCGCATCGCCGATCTGGTCGATGACGATGACTCGAAGCGGGACCGTGTGTCCGCCGCGCTCAAGGACCCGGTGCAGAAGAACAACCGCGACCATGTGGACATCATCATCGCGCTGGGCATGGCGAAGGAAGGTTTCGACTGGATCTGGTGCGAACACGCGCTGACCGTGGGCTATCGCGCGAGCCTCACCGAGATCGTGCAGATCATCGGCCGTGCCACCCGCGATGCGCCCGGCAAGACCCGGGCGCGGTTCACCAACCTGATCGCCGAGCCGGACGCGGCCGAGGAAGCCGTCACCGAGGCCGTCAACGATACCTTGAAGGCCATCGCGGCGAGCCTGCTGATGGAGCAGGTGCTTGCCCCGCGTTTCGAGTTCAAGCCCAAGCACCCTGACAGCGGCCCGACGCCGGGCTTCAACTATGGCGAGGCTGGCTACGATCCGGGCCGCTGCAATGTCGGCGTCAATGAGCAGACCGGGGCGTACCAGGTCGAGATCAGAGGCATCGCCGAGCCCAGGAGCAGGGAGGCGACGCGAATCTGCCAGGAAGACCTGAACGAAGTCATCGCCGCCTTCGTGCAGGACAAGCCCAGCATCGAGCGCGGCCTGTTCGATGAGGAGCTGGTGCCCGAGGAGCTGACGCAGGTGCGCATGGGCAAGATCATCAAGGACAAGTATCCCGAGCTCGATGCCGAAGATCAGGAGGCCGTGCGCCAGCACGCCATCGCTGCCCTGAACCTCACGCAGCAGGCCAAGCGGCTCGTTGCCGAAGGCGAGGGCGAGGGCTCGCCCAACACCGCCCTGCTCGATGGCGTCCGCCGCTTCGCGATGGACGTGCGCGAGCTGGACATCGACCTGATCGATCGCATCAACCCCTTCGGGGCGGCCTACGCCATCCTCGCCCGGACCATGAGCGCGGACAGCCTGAAGCAGGTCGCGGCGGCCATCTCGGCCAAGCGCACGGGGCTGACGCCGGAGGAGGCGAAGGAGATGGCCGTGCGCGCTGTCCAGTTCAAGAAGGAGCGCGGCCGCATTCCGGCGCTCGATTCCCGGGATGCCTGGGAGCGACGCATGGCCGAAGGCGCGGCCGCCTTCATGCGCTTCAAGGCCGAGGGACGCTATGAGTAGCTCCGATCTCGACGAACTCGCTGCGGAGCTGGCCGAGTTCGCGCCGCCTGAAAAGCAGGGCGGCCGGTCGGCCAGGGAGGAGCGCATCATCGCCGGCTTCGAGGAAATCCAGCGCTACACGGAAAAGCACGGCCACGCGCCGCAACACGGTGAAGACCGCGACATCTTCGAGCGCCTGTACGCCGTGCGGCTCGATCGTCTGCGCGCGCTCCCGGACTGCCGGGCTTTGCTCGAACCGCTGGACCATCAGGGCCTGCTTGCCGGGGCGCCTACCGTTGCCGCTTCAGCGGACGACACCATCGACGTCGATGATCTGGCCGCCGAACTGGCAGGCGTGGTCGAGGCGGACGACATCACGGTGCTGCGCCATGTCCGCACCAGCGCCGACAAGCGCGCCGCCGAGGAGATCGCGGATCGCAAGCCTTGCGCAGACTTCGAGGCGTTCAGGCCACTGTTCGAGCGCGTCGCGACAGAGGTCAAGACCGGTTTGCGCCAGTCACAGCCAATCGAGGCGGGACGCCGCGCGATCGAGGCCGGGGATTTTTTCGTTCTCGATGGCTTGACGCTCTACGTCGCCGAGCTCGGCGATCCGCTGAAAACCACCGCCGGGGAAGTGGATCGGCGCCTGCGCCTCATCTTCGCCAACGGCACCGAAAGCAATCTGCTGCTGCGCTCGCTCCAGCGCGCGTTCTACAACGACCCCGCCGCGCGACGACTGGCCTCGCCCGAGAGCGGGCAGCTCTCCTTCGGCGGCGAGCTCGAGGCCGACGACATCGAAAGCGGCACGATCTACGTCCTGCGCTCCCTCTCCGATCACCCTTACGTCGCGCAACACCGCGACATCATCCACAAGCTGGGCGTCACCGGGGGCAAGGTAGAGACGCGCATCGCCAACGCCGAGCACGAGGCCACTTACCTGCTGGCGAAGGTCGAGGTCGTTGCAACCTACAAGCTCGCGGGCATCAACCGCACCCGGATGGAGAACCTGTTCCACAGACTGTTCGCGCCCGCGCGCTTGAACATCACCATCAACGACCGATTCGGTCATCCCGTGCAGCCCGAGGAATGGTTTCTCGTGCCGCTGTTCGTGATCGACGAGGCCGTCGCGCGCATCAAGGATGGCAGCATCACCGGCTACGTCTACGATCCGAGCGGAGCGAAGCTGGTGAAGGCATAGGACAGCCCAAATGCAGGAATAGCCCTCGCATTGCCGCGTGTTGTTTTGCACTTAAAGCTGACCCCTTGTTTGGCATAGATCAGCGAATCGTAGCCAAATTACGACAATTTCATCTGTATCAAATTGACTTTCATTTGAGATAGATGTATTAACCGTAGCATGACTACGACTAAACAAAGTCTGCTAAACAGACTCCACACGCGGCTGGCGCCTGGCACCCCCTTGGTGTCCGAGGATCTGGCTGCCATGGGCATATCCGCAGACTTGGCGGTTCACTACGTTCGTGCTGGCTGGCTTACGCGCCTGGCGCGCGGCGTTTTCTGCAGGCCAAACGATCCACCCGCGCTGCACCCCAGTCTGCTGCTTCTGCAACGCAAGTTCGAAGGGCTTCACGTGGGAGGCAGGTCGGCGCTCGACTGGTACGGGCTGCGTCAATACGTGGCACAGCAGCCGGTACTGCAGCTCTACGGGTGGGCGGCCGGTCGTCTGCCCCCATGGTTCACGGAGAGGTTTCCCGCCGAGTATCACCGAAAGCGAATGTTCGACGAACGGCCCGAAGCGCTTCTTCATGTCGGCCCTTTCGAGCAACGCCGCGAAGCTCCGCGGGTCTCCGCGCCGGAGCGGGCACTGCTGGAACTGCTGAGTGAGGTCGGTGTCAGGCAGACACTGCAGGAAGCCCGCGAGCTGGTAGAAAGCGCCTACTACCTGCGCGCCGATGTGCTGCGCGAACTTCTGCAGCAGTGCACCAGCATCAAGACGGTCCGGCTGTGTCTGCTGCTGGGTGGGGAGGGCTCGCTGCCTTGGATGAGCAAGCTCGATCCGGCCGCGCTTCCGAAAGGCAGCGATCGGCCGTGGGTGGCGCGATCCGCGGAAGGGTTGCTGGTGCTCAAGCCGTGAATGCATTGTATCTCCAGACGGCGAGGATGATGGCGCAGGTCGCGCCGTTGGTATTCGTCGATGACACCTTCGCTCTGAAGGGCGGCACGGCCATCAACCTTTTCGTGCGTGACATGCCCCGTCTGTCTGTGGACCTCGATCTGGTCTTTGCTGACCATTCACTGCCACGAGAGCAGGCGCTGGCTCGTATCAACGAGGCGATCCGCGAAGCCGCCGACAGACTCGTTCGGCGTGGATTTCAGGTGCACATTCCAGAAGCGCAGGCGGGCGAAACCAAGCTGCTGGTACGACGCGACCGGATCGAAGTCAAGGTGGAAGCCAACGTCGTCATGCGCGGGACGGTGCATCCTGTGCGCAGGGTTTCCCTCGTGCATGCCGCCCGCAACCAGTTGCTCGCTGACCTGGAGCTTCCAATGGTGTCGCTGGAGGATCTGTACGGCGGCAAGCTCTGCGCCGCGCTCGATCGTCAACATCCGCGCGACCTCTTCGACGTGATGAAACTCTACGAGCACGAGGGAATCACGCCCGGCATCCGTCGCTCATTCGTCGTCTACCTGGCCTGTGGCAACAGACCCATCCATGAGTTGCTGTTTCCGCAGCTGCGCGACATCCGGCACGACTACGCACACAGCTTTCAGGGAATGACCGAGGAGTCCGTGCCACTGGATGCCTTGACCGCGACAAGGGACAAGATGATCAAGCAGATCCAGCGGGAGCTGGACGACGACGAGCGCCGGTTTCTCCTGTCACTCGTTCGCACGGAGCCCGAATGGCCGCGGCTCGGCATGGCGCACCTTGAGCATCTGCCCGGCTTGCGCTGGAAACTGCAGAACCTGCTGCAGCTGCGCAAGGCCAACGCGTCCAAGTTCGCAGAGCAGGCCGATGCTTTGATCACCGGGTTTGCGAGCGTCAGGTGATGATTCTGCTTTCGCGCCCACCCCCCAGGAAGCCTGCTGCATGGCCATTCGCAATGGCGGCGACGCGGCGGTTTGTGGTGCAACGCGGCCGTCCGCAGGTGAATGCAGGATCGTTCTCGAGGGCATGACCGCCGCCGCCGCGCGTTCCATGGAGAACGTCGGTAGGACGTCCGGGCAAGCGCGAAGGGCCGAGGAGCCGGTCCGGAATGCAGGCGCCGATGGCGAGGGAAGCGGACGAATGGACCTGATTGGCTATGCGGGCATTGCCATTCTGGTGGTTGCCTTGGCCTACGCGTCGTCCTTCTTCAAGGGCACGAGGCTCAGGGGAATGGTCGCTGCCACGTTCTTCCTTCTCAACCTGATGGTTTTTGTCGCGGTCCTGCTGTACGCCATCATTGTCCTGCTGTGCAGAATAGGCGACAGCTGCGCCACCACCAATCTCCTGTTGGTTTACGTCACGATTGCGATTCCTGTTGGGGCAATATTGCTGACGGCAATTTTCATCAGGTACTTGCGATCGGCGACTCGCGCAAGAATGAATGCCGGGATGCTGCTGTTCAATGTGATCGCGCTGGCCACCATTTTCATCTTCAGGATTGGCACTTCGGCCTGAGGCCGTGACTGGCCGAATGGCAGGGGACTGCCTTGATAGGTGCTCGACCGCTGCACCATAATCACCGGCCGCACTGTCCGGAGCACCCATGGCCACCGCCCTCTACAAGCAGCCTGTCCCCGGCCTCGTGGCCTTCGGCGTCGCATTCCTGAGCCAGTGGCTCGGGCACTCCATGTGGGCGCTGTTGCGCGCCTGGTTCGCAGGCGGCCACGAGCTGCCGTCGCTGCTCCTCGGCCTCGTCGGCGCGGTGATGATTGCCCGGAGCCTCGCGCTCGGGGAAGTCGCGGCCACCTGGATGGCCTTCCTCGGCGCCCAGTTCGTCTGGGTCGGCTGGTTCGAACTGACGTTCGAGTTCTACGCGGCGTTCTTCGCCTGGCCGCGCTACGTCGCGGCTCCCGGCCTCGAGGCGGCAGGCAGCGTTACCTTCCTGATCTCGACGCTGCCGATCTTCGCCACCGTGTTCCTCCTCTACGGTTTCTACAACCGGCAGACGAAGTGCAACCTGATCCGCTGGTTCCACCGCAACCTGCGCATGACGCCCGGCATGCCCACCTCCGGCAATGGCCGCAGCATGGGCCGCATCGTCGCGATGGAGACCCTTTTCGTGGTGTGGGCCTGCTACCTCTTCTGGCTTTACGTGTCCTTCATCGGCGCCAACCAGTCCCTGATGGTCGCCGCTTATGCCGGCTGGGCGAGCTGGTTCGGCTACATTTTCTGGAAGCTGCTCAGGTTTCCGAAGGTGGGCCCGGCGTTTCGCTACGGTATTCCCGTGGGTATCGTCGCCTGGGGCCTGATGGAGATGCCGTCCTACATGGGTCTTTACGACGAGGTCTGGTTGAAGCCGGTCGAGTATCCGCTCACGACGATCGTCGTGACGGCGGTCTACGCGGCAGGCATCGTCTACATCGCGAACCCGCCGGACCGGGCGCCCCGCGACGGCTCCGCGCAGACTGCTGCTGTCTGATCGGACGCGTGCGCCTACTGCGGCGGGTCGAGGAATCGGGGCTCGACAGTGCCCTTGAGCTTTGTCATCAGCGGCTGGCCCCGGCGGTCGAGCGCTTTGCCCATCGCCACGCGGATCCAGCCCTCGCTGACGCAGTACTCTTCCACGTCGGTGCGCTCCTTGCCGTTGAAGCGGATGCCGACGCCGCGTGCGAGGAGATCCTCCTTGAAGTGCGGGCTGCGGGGATCCGTGCTCAGCCGGTCGGGTGGGGTGTCGGTCATGGGCAGTACACACATTTCCTTATGACGTGGCGGGCAGCATAGCGCCATTCGGTGCCGCAGCAGCAGAAGCTTGACTGGCCGCCCGGGCAGCGGGCGCTCTGGTCGCTGACCCCGTGCTTCTTGGCCACCTCCGCCACCGGCGCCTTGTCAGCCTCGCGGAGGATCTTGACCATCTGCGCCTCAGTGAACCTCGCCTTCTTCATGACTCCCTCGCAGTGCCAGGGAGCCATCTTCCCAAGAATCAAACGCTCCGAAAATCACCTAGCAGGTCAGTCAGGATTGCAGGCCTTCCGGTGGACCAGTGGCAGCGGCATGGTCGGCCTCGGGGACATTGCCGGCGGCATGCAGGCCTTGTTCGACGTGCTGGTGGCCAACGGCGTCGCCGCGGTGACGGGCTGGACCCTGGTGGAAGCGACGGGCGTCTCCGCCGACGGCGCGTGGGTCACCGGTTATGGAATCAATCCGATGGGGCAGACCGAGGCCTTTGTGCTCAGGTGCCGGTGTTACGGTTTCGGTAACTCGAACACCGCTGTCTTCTTTGGTCCAGGCTGTCGGGGCTGGCGGTTATCGAAACCGTAACACCGGCACCGTTCCCGTAACACCGGCACCGCTCCCACGCGCGGGCTGTGTCCCTGTCGCCGGGACGTTCAACGACAGTGGCTTCGTCATGAACGGGATGGCCTGTCGCCGTCGATGAGCATGCTACGGTTGTGGGCTTGCGCAGCGGGGGCGTAGACTGTAGCGCAGCCAGATTTCAGGCATCGGGCAAGAAAAACATGAAGTATCCTCAGCTGATTCGTGATGCATGCGCAGCCGCGACTGTCGGGTTGCTGACGAGCACGGCGTTTGCGGCGAGCTACAGCATCCAGATCGACGGCTCCGATGCCATCTGGCTCGCCGGCCGGAGCGATCTGGTGATTCCGGCTGCGGATCAGCCCTGGCCCGGTGGCCTGATCAGGCATGGTGGTCCGACCCCGGAGGAAATCCTCGAGACGCTGCCGCCGGGGATCGGCGTCAATGCAGGCGATGTCATCCAGGCGCTCGATCCGGCGATCGGCGGCATCAGTTTCTTCAACGGCTTTGGCGGTACTCTGTTCGGACCGGGCGGCAATGCGCTTTCCGGCAGCAGCCTGACTTCCTTCGGTGGCATCAGCGCGTACCAGGGCCCGCAGGGGCCGCTGGTGGGCGTGTTCCTGAATGACGATGTGCCTGACGGTATCGCGCCGACAGGGCTTGATTTCACACCAGTCGGATTCGGCACGGATTTCCTTGCGCTGTCACCGGACCTGGCGCAGGTCTTCTACATCGGTGATGGCAAGACTTCCGGCGGGGTCTTCCAATCCTTCACTGCACCCGCCGGGGCGACACGGTTGTTTCTCGGTATTCCCGATGGCTTCAACTTCGGCGGCCCACCGGGTGCCTATGACGACAACGATGGCTGGTACAGCGTCCGGATCGGTGTGAACGAGACGCCCGCGGTTCCGCTGCCGGGGGCCATGTGGCTGTTCGGCACCGCATTTGCGCTGTCTGTCAGCGTCGCGCGCCGCCGCGGGGCCTGAATCCGGGCATTCGGCGGCCCGAGCAGGTTGGGCGGAGCCATATGCGGGCTGCCGTCAAACCCGCGCTTCTCTTGATGGCGCTGTCGGCCGTGATCGCCTCGGGTTGCACCCGACGCGAGACCGTGGAGCCCGCCGACACCATCTACTTCGGCGGCAGCATCATCACTGTCGATGCAGCCAATCCTGTAGTCGAGGCCGTTGCCGTCAGGGGCGGGAGGATTGCCGCGGCCGGGTCGCTGGCTGACCTGTCGGCGCGGAACAGGGGTGCATCCACGCGCATGGTCGATCTGGCGGGCAGGACGATGCTGCCGGGCTTCATCGATCCGCACAGCCACCTGATCATGGGCCTGCTGATGGAGGACCAGGCGAACGTCACCGCGCCGCCGGTCGGCCCGGCCGGCACTGCCGGGGAGATCGTCGCCGAACTGCGCAAGTTCGCCGCGGCCCGGGCCAGGAAGCCGGGTGATTTCATCATCGGCTACGGATATGACGACAACCTGCTGCCCGCGGATCACCCGCTGACGAGGCTCGATCTGGATCCGGCGTTCCCGGACAACCCGGTCGTGGTCATTCACGTCTCCGCCCACGGTGCCGTGCTGAACTCGGCGGCACTGAAGCGGTTCAACATCACTGCCGCGACCCGGACGCCGCCCGGTGGCGTCATCGCGCGCCTGCCCGGCAGCCAGGAGCCGAGCGGCCTGCTGATGGAAACCGCCTGGCTGTCGCTGCATGAGCAACTGCCGGCGCTGTCCCGCGACCAGGAGCAGGCGGCGATCGGGTTCGCCCAGGGTCTCTACGCGGCCGCCGGCGTGACCACCGCCCAGGACGGTGCGACGATGGAGGCGCAGGTGGAGACCCTCCAGCGCGCCGCCGATCGTGGTGACCTGTACATCGATGTCGTCTCCTATCCATTCATCGCCGACCTGGACAGGATCCTGGCCAGGCATCCGGCCCCGACATTCGGCAAGTACAACCATCACCTGAAGCTGGGTGGCTGCAAGATCCTCACGGACGGGTCGCCCCAGGGCCGGACTGCCTTCTTCACCACTCCCTACCTGACCGGCGGCCCGGGCGGTGAGCAGGACTGGAGGGGCGAGCCGACCTTCCCGCAGGACATCCTCGACGGCATGTTCAGGCAGTGCTACGGGCACGGCCTGCAGGCCATCGTCCATGCCAATGGCGACGCGGCCATCGACATGGCGCTGGCTGCGCACGAAGCGGCGATCGAGGCCGACCCGGGCAGGGACCGGCGCACGGTCGTCATCCACTCGCAGTTCGTGCGCAGGGACCAGCTGCAGAAATACGCCGACCTGAAGCTGATCCCGTCCTTCTATACCGAGCACACCTTCTTCTTCGGCGAAGCGCATGTGAAGAACCGCGGCCCTGAACAGGCCTCGTTCATCAGCCCGATGAAGACGGCGATCGCCATGGGCCTGAAGCCGACCAACCACACCGACTTCAGCGTGGTGCCGATCGACCAGATGATGGTGCTGTGGTCAGCCGTGAACCGGACCATGCGCAGCGGCCAGGTGCTCGGGCCGGACGAGCGTGTCAGCCCGATGGAAGCGATCAGGGCCATCACCATCAACGCTGCGTACCAGTATTTCGAGGAGGGCAGCAAGGGTTCGATCCACCCGGGCAAGCTCGCCGACCTGGTGATCCTCGACAGGAATCCGCTGACCGTCCCCGTTGACGACATCAGGCATATCAGGGTCGTGGAGACGATCAAGGAAGGCAGGACCATCTACCCGAGGCCGTGATGCGGCCGCCATCGTACACTGTGGGCAACCGCCCTGGCCGACGTGACCGGGCGTCGCCCGGACGGCGGGCAACCGAGGTGAGAAGCGATGGAACTGTCCCTGCTGATGGCGCTGATCCTGCTCAACGGGTTCTTCGCCCTGTCAGAAATCGCGCTGGTGACCGCGCGCAGGGCACGCCTGCGCCCGCAGGCCGAGGCCGGCGACAGGCGCGCCGCCCGCGCGCTCAGGCTCGGCGAGCAGCCGACGCGCTTCCTGTCCACGATCCAGATCGGCATCACCTCCATCGGCGTGCTGAACGGCATCATCGGCGAGGCGCGATTCGCCGGGCCGCTGGCGGAGTGGCTGCAACGGCTCGGCATGCCGGTGGAGGCGAGCCATCCTGGTGCCACCGCTCTCGTCGTCGTGGCCATCACCTACGTGACGATCGTGCTCGGCGAACTCGTGCCCAAACGTCTCGGCCAGATCAATCCGGAGCGGCTCGCCCGCGCGGTCGCCTTGCCGATGGACCTGCTCGCGCGTCTGGCGCGGCCGTTCGTGTTGCTGCTCTCCGCCTCCACCGAGTTCGTGCTGCGCCTGCTGGGTTCCCGGGCGACGAGGGCCGAGGCGGTGACGGAGGAGGAGATTCATGCCCTGATCGAGGAGGGCTCGCGGTCGGGCCTGATCGCCGCGCAGGAGCGCACGATGCTGCGCAATGTTTTCCGGCTGGAGGACAGGCCGGTCACGACCTTGATGACACCACGCTCCGACATCGTGCATCTCGATATCGACTCACCGGCGGCACACAACCTCGCCACCATTCGCGAGTCCGTGCACTCGCGCTTCCTGGTGGGCCGTGACGGCTTCAGCGAGATCATTGGCATCGTCACCGCAAAACAGCTCCTCGCCCAGGCGATCCGCGGCGAGCCGCTCGATCTCACCGCAAACCTGGACCCCGTGGTGTACGTACCAGATTCGATCTCCGGCATGGAACTGCTGGATACCTTCCGCAGCACGCGCGCGCAGCTGGTGGTGGTCATCGACGAGTATGGGCATGTGCGCGGCATCGCCACGCTGCAGGATCTGCTCGAGGCCATCGCCGGGGAGTTCGACGGCGGAGACGCAGACTCGCGCGCGTTCCGCCGTGCAGACGGCTCCTGGCTCCTCGATGGCACGCTGCCGGTGCAGGATGTGCTCGACCATCTCGGTATCCGCATTCCGCCCAGGGACCATGCGGGCAGCTACGAAACGCTGAGCGGACTCGTCATGTACCACCTGGACCGGATGCCGAAGACCGGTGACCGCATCCAGTGGGCTGGCTGGACTCTGGAAATCGTGGACATGGACGGCCGGCGTCTCGACAAGGTGCTGGCGACCCGGGAGATGCAGGAAGGCGGTGGCTGAGGCAGCCCAGGCCTGATCCCGCTCCTGTCAGAGTGGCCAGTCAACCGCTTGTGGCCTTGTCCATGTCGTGCGGGCAGCCGATAATCGCTGCTCACTAGAGCTGGACGTCTGCCGCTTCCGGCAGACAGAAGACTGGAGAAACGGCTTCATGAAATGGGATCCACCTGTAGAAGAATTCACCACGCCCAACCCGCTGACGGCGACGGAAGACATGTCCATTGACAGTCTCCGGGAGCTGATGGAGCAAGGCGGTGTACGACACCTGCCGATCCTGCGCGCAGGCAAAGTGGTGGGGCTGGTGAGCGACCGCGATGTGCGCGTTGCACAGGGGCTCAGTGACGAACACAAGTTCCAGGTCTGCGCTGCGGACATCATGGCCACCGACCCGGTGGCGGTGCTGGCGACGACGCCGCTCGACAAGGTGGCCTACACGATGTCGGATCGCAAGATCGGCAGCGTGATCGTCAACGAGGCCAGCGGTGAGTTCCTCGGTATCTTCACCGTGACCGATGCGCTGAATGCGCTGATCGAGATCAGCCGCGCCCGACGCTGAGAGGCTCGTGCCGGCGGGGGGTCAGTGCACCGGGACGGTGCCCGGCGCCCCCTTGTCCTTCAGGAAGAACACCAGGAACCGGGCCGGGCTGGTGTTGCTGGCGTTGCGCGAAACCGTGTGCACGTCATCGGGTGATTCGTAAAACGTTCCACCCGGCCCGAGCGTCGTTTCCTTTCCGCCTTCCACCTGCATCACGACGGAGCCTTCCAGCACATACACGAACGTGTGCGCGTTGTGCCGGTGGCTGCCCGATGAGGCGCCCGGCGCGTATTCGACCGTGAGCATCTCGACTTCCTTGCCGGGGAAGTCCGCCAGCTCCTTCACTATGAGCGGGATGACAGTCGCATCGGCTGCCGCCTTCTGCGTGGCCGCTGCCTGCGCTGCTGGCGGGTTTGCCGACATGGCCGGGGCTGCGAGGGCGGCGCTCAGGACAAGCAGGAGCGGACAGGCGATGTAGGCTGTCTTCATGATGTCGGTACCTCCCGGAAAAGCGCATCGCGGCAAGCAACAGAGCAGCAACGCATGCCAAGCATGCAGCAGGATACGACGGCCGGCTGGGCGCACGGTTGGGGTGTCAAACCCGGACGCTCGCCGATCAGTCGCCCGGCAAGGGATAGCAGCTGCCCTGTTTCCAGCCAGCCAGGTAGCGCTCCCACTGTGCATCCACCGCGGGAATCGCCGCCGGCGCCAACTTCGTCAACAGGTCGCGGTTCCGTTCCTGGTAGATTTTCGGACCGCCTTCTTCGGGCCACTGCCGCGTGGCATCGATGATGATCTTGCTGGTTCGACCGGATCTGACTGCGCTCGGGTCGAGCGGTATACCCGGCATGTCATCGAGGATCTCGGCAGCGGGGAAGGGCTGCCAGCGCGAGCCGACGGTGTGCATCACCTCGCCGAGATTCGTGCCGTCGACGTCCTCGTCCACGATGACAATGATCTTGGCGGAAATGCTGGTCTGGGCGAGTCGCCTGCCAACCTCCAGCGCCTGGCCGCGCCTCTTCTTGTCGATGGTGACGATGATCCACCCGGTGGCTCCACCCACGGAATCCAGCGCAAGCACGTCGGGAAAGGCCTTTCGTAGCCGGTATAGCGCCAGCGCGTCCATCGGCACCCGGCAGAACCCGGGCGTCACGCCAGTGAACTGGTTGAGGATCCACGGATCCCTGCGATGCGTGACACAGGTGACCCTCATCCAGAAATTCTCTTCCTTCCTGCGGCCGAGGTAGCCGAACATCTCGCCGAAAGGGCCTTCGGGCAGCATCGGCTCCTGCAGCGGCACCTCGCCCTCGATCACCATCTCGGCATGGGCAGGGACCATGTGATCATTGGTTTCGGAACGCACCACCTCGACCGCCCTGCCGCGCAGACCTCCGGTGATGGCCAGCTCATCGTCCCGCATGCCCTTGGTCAGTGCGGACCCGCTCACCACCCACATGATCGGATCCTGCCCCAGCACGATGGAGACCTTCGCCAGCTTTTCCCCGCGTTCGCGCTCGGCCATGAACATCTTCCAGGCCCGCTGGCCGGGCTCCGGATTGACGCCGATCAGCCGTGGTCCGCGCAGCTGGCAACGGTAGGTGCCGAAGTTCATGCCGAGCTCGGGATCCGAGGTGAACACCGAGCCTGTCGTGATGTAACGGCCGCCATCGCCCGGGTTGGACTGGATGAAGGCGAACTGCGTCAGGTCAATCCCGTCACCGCGCAGGATCACCTCCTTGACGGGCGCCCTGCCTGCATCCACCGCCACCGGCGCGATCTGCGGCATCTTGCCACCGTTGCGCTCGAGGATGCCGAGGAAATGTTCTACCGCGGCCCGGTACCCATACCGGTCGGTTGCCTTGCCGGGTTCCACGCCGAGGAGCAGCGACTCCGTCTTCCAGTGCCCCTGGTGGTTGAAGAGCAGCGGGCCCTTGACCCAACGGCCGTCGATCCTGACTTCGTCCGCGAGCACCGCCGGCGCGCCGAACCAGCCGAACCTGTCCACAAGCCGGTAGGCGAGGGCGGTGACCTCATAGGCGTCCTGATCCAGGCGCCCGACGCGCATGAGCAGGCCGTGATCGTCCAATGCGGCGATCCAGTCCCGGAAGCTGTCATACGGGAAGGATGTTCCGGAGCCCGTCCGCATGCCGTCTTTTCGCGTTGCAGTCATGGGGGCGTCCTTCGCGGTCTCCGCAGCCAGCACAGGGAGGCCGGCTGCGGAGGCTGCCAGGCCGGCTGCCGACGACAGGAGCGTGCGTCGGTCGAGCTGGGGCGAAGCGTCATCCGGAACAGTCATTGGCGCCTCCCGGTGTCAGCGCACCGCATTGCCGAAACGCACCCGAGCAGTGAGGCCCCAGGTCCGCAGATTGGGCAGGTTGATCGTCTCGCGCAGTGGCGGGAAGTCGCCGAGCGAGCTGGTCGGCGGGTTGTTGTGCGAATAGATGTCCTGGGTGTTGCTGCGGAAAATGTCACGGTATGCGCCGATCGGCTTGCTGAAGCCGAAGAGGTTGTCGACGAAGGCCTCGACGGTGTACCGGCCGGATTCCAGGCCGAGACGCAGGTTGACGAAGGTGGAGGGCGGTATCCAGTTCTGGTTGTCACTGCCCGTGTACCACCTGTCCCGCCAGCTCACGTCCGTACGGCCATATACGTCCCAGTCATCGACCAGCTGATGGCGGTACTGCAGTGTGGCGTTTGCCGTCCACGGCGAAACCCGCAGCTGATCCTGGCCGGAGATGTCACCGGATGCGGCTGCGCAGGCGTTGACCTTGGGGGCTCGTTCATTGACGGGCGCAATGGGCAGGGCGTAGATCGCTTCCGGCGAACAGCTCGGATCCGTGGTGTAGAAGCTGGGAAAGAACTGGTAGGAGGCCTGTTTCGCGCTGTCCCAGGTGGAGTCGGTATAGGAGACGCCGAGGCTCGCGCTCCACTCCTCGCTGATCAGCAGGTCGGCCTGCAGTTCCCAGCCCCACACGGTGGCATCACCGGTGTTGCGCATCAGCGTGATGGTCTCCGCCGTGCCCTTGAGGACGCCATCCGTCGGGTCCACATATTCCGTCAGCACCTGTGGAAGGACGATGTCCGTCCAGTCGATGCGGTAGACCGAGAGATCGATGCCCAGGCGGCGGTCGGCCGTGCGCCCCTTGATGCCCGCCTCGACTGTCCAGTTCTTTTCCGGATCGTAGGGCTCGACGACGGGTATGGCGGGTCCGCTGACTTGCGTGACGGGATCGATGAACTTCGGCTTCTCGCCAGCGAAGCCTCCGCTCTTGCTGGCATTGGCCAGTGAGGTGTAGACCAGCCAGCCGCTGTCCGTCTTGTAGTCCAGTGTCAGGCGTCCGCTGATCCAATCCCAGTTGTCCTGGGATTTCAGGTGAGCTTCGCTGCGCCGCGGGTATATCCCCTGATGCTGATACTGCAGCTCCGGAACGATCCACTGCCGGTATTCCTTCGACTCCCACGTGTAGCGCAGCTCGCCCCGCAACGTCCAGCGTTCAAGGAAATCCAGTTCCGCAGAGGTGAAGGTGGCCCAGGAGCGTGTCTGCGTGATGGACTCGATCTGGTTGTTGTTGTAGCCCGGATCGGTGATGAACAGGCCGTTGCCAAACGGTGCCAGGTACCGGCCGGGTCCCATTGGCTGGCAGGGACAGAAGGCGCCGGAGCCGATGCCGTAGTTGGGATCCAGCGGATCGGAGATGGTCGGCGGCCGGAGGTCGTCCGGAAGGGGACTGGTGAGGAAGGCCTGGAAACCCAGGTCCTCGAAGCGCACGTTGTAGTAGTAAGCGCCAGCGGACCAGCGAAATGACCTGTCGCGTGGGCTGGAAAAGCGCAGCTCCTGGCTGAATTCCCGGTCCTCGGTACCGGGTTCGCGGTTGATGATGCCGCTGTAAAACCGCTTGAGTGGCGTGGGTGTATTGTTGTTGTTGCAGCTGGGCGACTGCCAGACCCCGATGCAGTAGACCAGTGGGGTATTGTTGCCGAGGCGGCCGAAGTCGACGATGGCATCCCATTTGGTGTCGACGTAGCCGGTCAGCGCACTGACCGTGCCCGCGGACACAGTCCAGTCCACGTTCAGGCTGCTGCGGAAAACTTCGCGGTTCTCGCCTCCCGAACCCAGGGCCATCGGCAGGTCATTGCCCGACCAGACCATGGGGATCTCCCCGCAATAGTTGCTCATGATCGGGCTGTTGTACGGCACTCCGGCCGCGTTGCGGAGCTTCGGGTTGTGGATGGATGCATCCTCGCAGTTCGACTGTATCGCGGCGGCCGCAACCTGCGAGATGTCGTCGTTGGAGTAATAGACTTTGGCCAGGACGTCGAGCGTGTCGACGGGGGTCCACAGCAGACTGCCCTGCACCGAGCGATAGGTCTGCCCACCGACGTCCTGGTCATACAGCGTATCGTCGTAGGAGCCATCCCAGCCGTCGTAGCTGAGGCCAATGCGGCCCTTGAGCGTGCCGGCGATGATCGGTCCGCTGACCGAGCCGCTTGCCGCGAACTTGCCGCGATTGCCCGCGGTCAGTGCGCTGTTGGCCTCGAAGCTGTCGCTTGGACGCTTGGTGATGAAGTTGATCGCCCCGCTGAAGGAGTTGCGGCCATAGAGCGCGCTCTGCGGACCCTTGACGACCTCGATGCGCTCGATGTCGAGCTGGCTGAAGTTCAGGCCTTCGCGTGCCGAGACGTAGATGCCGTCGACAAAGATGGCGGCATTGGTTTCCCGAGCCTTGATCTCGGTGGGTGCAACACCGCGGATGATCGGGGTAGCCAGGTATCCGGCGGCTGCATAGAACTGCAGGCCGGGTGTCATGTTGGCGATATCGGTGAGGTCGTTGAGGCCGGCCGACTCGATCGATTGCTCGCTGAACGCGGTGATTGCCAGCGGCACATCCGCCAGCCGTTCGTCGATCTTGCGGGCCGTGACGACTATCTCGTCGATTCCGGTGCCCGGGCTCGCGGCGGAAACCTGCAACGGCAGCTGCAGAGCGACTACCGCGCAGGCAATGCGCCGGGCGACACCGCGGCAGGCGTGCGGGCGCCGATACCCCTTCGTTCTCCGGACAACCATGATGCGAGTCCCCCCAATGCGTATTGCGGTGAGTCCCCGGCGGGCGGCAATCTGGTGTTCTGGTGCAGAGTAAAGGTTAGTTGTAGCAGGACGTCCCGGCGGTTCGACCGCGGGAACAATCTCCCGGCAACGATCCCGGGAGTCAAGCAAGGCTCCGGGCTGCGGTCGTGGTTGTTCATCTGGTGGTCGCGCACGACAGACAGGCTGGTCTGGCGGATCGCGCCTGCCCTAATGTCGGATCGATCCCGGCGGAGGTTGCAGGGCCGGGGCAGCTTGCCTGCGTGCCGGTGGCGGTCACCAGGAGAAGGTCCGTGCCGTACGTCAACATCAAGATCACCGACGAGGGCGCTACCGCCGAGCAGAAGGCCCGGCTGATCGCGGGTGTCACCGCCCTGCTGGCCGAGGTGCTCGGGAAGAATCCGGCGACGACCATGGTGGTGATCGACGAGGTGCCCACTGACAACTGGGGACTCGGTGGCGAGCCGGTGACGTCGCGCCGAAGACGCGGCTTGTAATCGGTCCACGAACCCGGACAGCGACATGTCCACCACGGCGCCCACGGACTCCCAAGGCACCTTCAGGCGGTTGTTCTACCGCCCGCCATTCGTCGGCATGCTGGCCTTCTTCGTGGTGTTCATCATGCAGGGCCTCGGCCATACGCAGATGGTCCTGATGGAGAAGGTGTTCCACGCCGGGGTCTACACCTCGGCATTCATCCTCGGCCTCATCGGCGCCGCCTGCCTGTGGATCGCCATGCGCAGCGAGAGTGAAGTGACCGCGACCTGGCTGGGTTTTTTCGCGGGCACCTGCCTGTGGACCGGCTGGGTGGAGTTCACCTACGTCTGGTCCGCAAAGGTGCTGCTGAACGTGCCCGACCTCATGGACAAGTACAGCCCCGGGGAGATCGCCACCAAGGGCGAGTACCTGGTCATGATGTCATCGGCCGGCGTGCTGCTGGCGACGCTGATGCCGCTGCTGATGAACCGCGAGACCAAGTGCAACATGTTCCAGTGGTTCCAGCGCCGCCTCGGCCTGCGCACCGGCAGGCCCAGCCACGGCTACGAGCGCAACTTCGGCTACATCACCGCGCTCGAGACGCTCTACATCCTCTGGTTCCTCTACCTCGTGCTGCTCTTCATCTACGACGACAACATCCTCGGCGATCGTCATCCGGTGACCTACGGCATCTTCTTCGCCGGAGGCGTGTGGTCGCTGTACCTGCTGAACCGCCTGCGTCAGATGTGGAAGGTGACGACCGCCATCCGCTACGCGATCCCGACGGCGCTCATCGCCTACAGCACCTACGAAATCGCCGGCCGCTGGCACCTGTACACGGACATCTGGGTGGAGCCGGGCAGGTACTGGCTGGAGCTGAGCCTGTTCCTCGGTGCCATGGTCGTCGGCGCCGCGGTGGCGGTGCTCACTCCGGCTCATCACAAGGCGAAGCTCGACAGACAGGGCCAGCTGAAGCGGGGGTGAAGGCCAGAGGCGCGGCCCTGTACGGAGGGCCGGTCGGAGGTGGCCGCGATACTTCCGGGAGGGGGGACACATGGGAATGGACTGGAATTGCGCCCGGACGGTCCTGTTGGGGCTGGCAGCAGCAGTCGCCTGCCAGGCTGCGCGCGCACAGGCCATCGAGGAAATCGTCGTCACCGCGCGGCGCCAGGGTGAAGAGAAGCTCATGGAGACGCCGCTGGCGATCACCGCCTTCGACGCCAATGCCATCGAGTCCAGGGGTATCAGCAACCTCCAGGACGTGGCCAATCTGACCCCGGGCCTCTCTTTCTTCAATCCGCTCGGTGAGGTGCTGCCAACCCCGGTGATCCGCGGCGTGGTGCCCCAGGACATCTTCGGGGAGAACGCGGCGGCGGTGTTCATCGACGGCGTCTACGTGTCAGGACGCGAGGGGCTGAATTTCAGCCAGCTTGATATCGAGCGCATCGAGGTCCTGAAGGGCCCGCAGAGTTCCGCCTACGGGCGCAATGCCTTCAGTGGCGCGATCAACTATGTCACCAAGGTACCCAGCGACGTGTTCGAGGCGAAGGTCGAGGGCGAGGTCGGCAACCGGGGCAAGCAGAAGATCATGGGACAGGTCAGTGGCCCGATCTGGGGCGAGACGCTGACCGGTCGGGTATCGCTCCTCTACGACGACTGGGACGGCTCCTACGACAACACCGCCTCGTGGCGCGATATCGGCGGCTACCGCTACCGCAGCTACCAGGGAAAGCTGCGCTGGCGGCCGGCGGACAGCCTCGATGTCAACTGGGCCATCTATCATTCGAATGACGAGATCGATGACTTCGCGGTGGCGAGCCTGCTCGCCAACTGCGAGCCCAAGGTGCTGCAGACCGTCGACAACGTGGCCGCCAGCTCCCAGCCACGACTGCAGAACTGGTGCGGCCGGCTGCCGAAGCTGGAGGAGCTGCCCGATGCCCTGGATCCGGCCACCTTCGACGACACGCGGTATCCCGGCCCGCTGCCGCTGGCCGGGTCGATCCGCCGCGACGCGCTCCCGCACATTGCCGAGACCTTCGGTCAGAAACGCGACGTGACCCGGAGCAACCTCAATATCAGCTGGGAGGCCGGCTACGGCACCCTCAGCTCGCTGACGGGGTATTCCTACCTGAGGGAAATGGAGGATCAGGATTTCAACCACAGCACGGGCTACGGCACGCCGCTGGTGGTTTGCCCGTCCACTTCGAATCTCGACCCGCCGGCCTGCGACGTGACCCAGCCGTGGCGCCGCATTCCGATCGGGGTCGAGGACTACGAGGCGGGGCCCCGGGTGGAGGAGTGGAGCCAGGAGTTGCGCTTCACCAGCCCGCGCGACCAGCGCCTGCGCTGGCAGGCCGGCGGGTACTTCTACCATTCGGTGACCGAGGACCACAAGCAGGGTCTGCTGCAGAATCACACCGCGGATCCGCTGCCCGACTGGTTCGACATCAGCCCCACGGGCGGTACCGCGATCGGCCCTGTGGCGCTGCCAACCAATCTGGCGATCGGCAGCTACATCTTCGGCGGCAGCTTCTATCCGTTTGGCGGCATGGATCCGCTCGAGCGTTTCAACACCAAGGAGCAGCAGAAGTCCTGGTCGCTCTTCGGCAGCCTCGATTACGACATCACCGATCAGCTCAAGGGGCGCATCGAGCTGCGCCACACGGTGGAACACCGCTGGGCGGACGGCTACAACTATACCCCCTGCCTGTCGCCGACCCCGGGCAGCGCCTATCCGGCATCGACCGACCTGCCTGTCGCCGACTGCGGCAATGCCTACTACGACCTGCGCGTCCTCGACCCCGTCGGCTATGACAGCTGGGTCAAGGATGCGGAGTACTGCAGTCCGTCGGGCGCTCCCAGGCCCGCGGACTGCAATGGCGACTACCGGCTCACCCACGTTGCGGGAGTCGAAGGGGGCAGTGCCCGCTTCGACAACACCACCGGGCGTATCGGCCTCGACTACAAGCTCGATAGCGGCTGGATGGTCTATGGCTCCATCGCCTACGCCGAGAAGCCGGGCGGCATCCGCATCCTGCCCTCGATGGAGGTGATCGACCCCACGGGTGGCGTCAAGCTGAGCACGGTGGTGAACCGCTTCGATCCCGAGAAGATGACCGCCTACGAGTTCGGCGTGAAGGGCTACACACCCGACCGGCGCATCCGCTTCGACCTGGCGATGTTCTTCAACGACTGGCGGGACGTGGTGCTGCGCCAGCTGACCGAGGTCGATCCGGTCACGGGTCTGCAGTTCCGCCAGCCGCAGGGACTGAACGTCAACTCGGGCGATGCCCACGTATTCGGCTGGGAGCTGACTACCGATGTCGGCCTGACCGAGAACCTGAGCGGGCGGCTGACCGTCGGCTACACCGATTCGAAGATGGTCAGCGGCAAGCTCGACAGTTTTTCGCTGTTCCCCAGCTTCTACACCACCGACCCGAATTGCGCCCCGGCACAGATCCAGACCATTCCCGACCCGACTCCGGGGCCACCGCCGAACACCAACGAGGCCCAGGCGGCGGTGGCCAGCCATTGCCAGTCACTCTCGGGCGACATCTCGGGCAAGACCCAGATGCGCCAGCCCCCATGGACAGCCAGCCTGTCGCTCGACTACAGACGCCAGCTGTTCGGGGATTGGGACCTCGTCTCGAGCCTCTCGGGCAATTTCATCGACAGGATATACCTCGGCAATGACAACCAGGGCTGGGCACCGTCTCGGACCGTGGCCAACTTCAGCATCGGCATGACCTCGCCGCGCTATACGGTGCAGCTGTGGGTGCGCAACCTGTTCGACGACGACAAGCCGCTGTCGGCTTTCCGTGACATCCTCTGGACCAACGATTCGGACATCCATGCGAGCGTGCCGACGGGAACCGGCAGCATCCGCAACATCTCGACCTTCGACGACTTCCCGCCGTTGCGCATGAGCGTCAACTATCCCAGCCTGCGCACCTGGGGATTGACGGCACGCATGCGCTTCGGTGGCAGCCAGAAATAGGCAGTGAATTGCGTTTCCTGGAGGATCTCGCCGGGGGGGGGGCACGATCAGCGCGGAGATCCGCATCGTGTCCATCACCCCGTCAAGGATGATGACGCAACCACCGGGCCATCGAGCAGGGCGACATCGCCACTGTCCGCGCCATCTACGCGCCGGACGCGGTGATCTGGCACATCACCGACGGGTTCGACAGCACGCCGGTGGAATCTCGACATCCGTCTGCGGCTGACTGCCTGCATCGCCTGTCGGGTGGCAAACGGTCGCATCACTCGTCTGGACGAGCACTTAGACAGCGCTGCGGCGGCGCCCTGGCGCACGTGACCGGACCCGGAGGCTGGCCGCAAGGCAGGTTGCGGGTGTGTTCCCGGTACTTCGGGGTCGCTCTTGTCGGACAACGGACCGGCACGCCGATCGAGTTCCGAAACCGTAACACCGGCACCTGTTCTGGCGGCTAGGCCAGCACGGCCTCGACGACGCTCACCGGCGACGCCGTCGGCACGACCCGGGTGAGGCGCAGCCCGGCCTGGGCCAGCAGGCGGGCGTACTCGGCTTGCGTGCGTTCCTGGCCGCCGGACAACACCATCATGGCGATGTCCTGCATCTTGCCCTGATGGGGTTCGTCGCCGGGCGGAATCACCGTTTCGATGATCAGCAGGTGGCTGTCGGGCTTCATGGCCTTGCGGCAGTGCCCGAGGATCGTCAGGCAGCGGTCCTCGGACCAGTCGTGGATGATGTGCGACAGCAGGTAGGCATCGGCGCCAGCGGGCACGCTATCGAAGAAGCTGCCCGACTCGATCGTCACGCGCTGCTCGACCCCGCGCTCCCTGAGCAGCCGGGGCGCATCGCGGACCACCTGCGGCATGTCGAACAGCACGCCACGCGGTTTCGGGTGACGGGCGAGGATGGCGGAGATCAGATTGCCGGTGGCGCCGCCGACATCCATGATGGTCCCGAAGCGTGAGAAGTCGTAGGCCGCCGCCACCGCGGCGGGTTCGGCGCCGTGGACGCCGACCATCGTCTCGCTGAACCGGGACACCCGCTCGGGGTCCTGGGCGAGGTAATCGAAGAACGGCACGCCGAATGCAGTGTCGAAGCCGGTTTCGCCGGTCTGCACGGTGTGCAGCAGCTGCTCCGTCGCGGTGATGAACCAGGGGCTGGCCACGGTCAGCACGGTGGAGTAGGCCGCGCCAGGTGCATCCCTGCGCAGCGCGGCGCCCAGGGGAGTCAGGGCAAACCGCTGGGCCTCGTCCTCGGTGAAGAGGCCCAGACTCGCCATGGTCCGCAGCAGACGATAGAGGAACGCAGGCTGCGTGCCGGTCAGGCGCGCCAGCCCGGCCGCATCCATCGGCCCCGCGGAAAGATGGTCCGCCAGCCCGAGCCGGGCCGCGGCGTAGAGCATCCGCGGCGGCCAGCAGGTCGTGGCCATGCGGATCAGCTGGGCGTGCGGCGGCAGCGGGGCCTGTGTCTTCTGCTTTTCGATGCTCATGTCCTGCTCCATGGTGCCTGGAATGGCGGAGTGGCCCGGGATGATACCGCTCCCGGCTGGCCCCGCAATTTGGTGGTTCGGTTCGCGCCGGGCACCCGGTCAGGCGCCGGCAGTGGAGACTGTGCCGCGGAACATGAAATACACGGCGCCGAGCAGGCAGAGGCCCGCCCACAGGTAGTCGAGCCTGGGTGGCTCCTTCATGTAGAAAACCGCGAACGGCACGAAGACCGACAGCGTGATGACTTCCTGGAGGATCTTCAGCTGCCCCAGGGACAGGACACCGTAGCCAATGCGGTTGGCCGGTACCTGCAGCATGTATTCGAAGAACGCGATTCCCCAGCTCACGAGTGCTGCCACCACCCACGGCCGGCTGCCGAGTTCCCTGAGGTGGGCATACCAGGCAAACGTCATGAACACGTTGCTCAGCGTCAGGAGTCCGGCGGTCAGTGCAATCTCGCGCATGGATGCTCACCCTGAAAGGACGGCCTTCCGCGTCCAGGCACCCAATCTATTACAAAGGCGGACATTTTTCCCCGGTGGCTCACCTCCTGAACCACCGGGCTGCTATAGTCACTCCTGCATCAAGACGGAGCTGACGCTCCACCAACCTGCCCCCGGGCAAGGTGGTGTCTCCCGCAGGGAGGATGTGGCCAGTCCTGGCAACCAACCGGGAAACCACTCGAGTCGGCCCCTGGTGCGTGTCATCAACAACGCATTGGAGGGTTCATCATGTCTGCACAGGTAATCGAGCTGCCGGTCAGGCAGCGGGGCGGCGCGCCGGAGTTGAGGCCCGTGATCCGCGGCCTCATCGACAGGATGGCGAGCGAGCTTGGCCAGTACCCCGGCTACGAGGCGCTGCCCGGCGGGCTGGCTTTCGACAACCGGGTGGGGCGCACCACCGTGGGCTTTCGCGAGGTGGAGCCGGCCACCATCGATGGCAGGAAGCTCTGCGAGCTGGCCGAGGTGCGCACCGAGCTGCAGGAGGATTTCCAGGAATTCAGCGGACCGATCCTCGCCCACTTCAACAGCATGGCGAGCCTGGGTGCGGTGCTGCGCGAGCCCGACACCGGGCGGGTGGTGGTGTACACCCGCTGCCCGATCTACGTGGGCGATGACGACGTGCTCGGCCACTACGGGCTCCTGCTGCATGCCGCGGCCATGGCGCACGACGACCAGGTCATCGCCGGAGTCTGCGCCGGCACCGGGCGCGAAGTACCTGAGCACCTGATCCGGCCCATCCGCGGCGCGGGGGTGCCCGCACCCTGGGGCCTGGAGGACTTCGCGGCATGGGCAGCCCGCCTGCACCAGCTGCGCCTGCCCGCGACCGCCTCGGCAGAATCGCTGATGGCCTCGCTGCCCTGGCCGGCGGACTCGGGTTTCCCGGCTTGCGGGGAGCGCAGTGGCATCCTGCTGCTGCTCGACACCCGCATCCCGCACCCCGTGCTGGGCAGCGGCCTGCATTGCCGGCTGGAGCTACCGGTGGCAGTGGAGGAGGCCGCAGGCGTGGAGCTGGTCAACCGGCTCAACCTGATCGAGAGGCGCTCGCTCGCCGCCGGACCCGGCTTCGGCGCCTGGTGTCCCGTGCCGGGTGCGCCGCGCCTGGCCTGGGTGAGCTTCCTTCCGGACATGCCGAAGCCGCCGGGACTGCTCGACACGCTGGTGGCCGGCATGCTGCTGCGGGCGCAGAGGGTGGGCTGGATGATCAGGGGAGGCGAGCGATGGCCACAGTGCACTTGATGCCTTTCCGCCTGCGCCGAATCGCGCCTAGAATCGGCCCAGGCCCAGGCACAACAACAAATCCGGGCCGGAGGTGGGAAGCCCATGATGACCGCCCGCGCATCAACCGTGGCTGGCATTGGCCTGGCCGTTGGCCTGGCCACGCTCCTGGCCGGATGGCCCCTGGCCGCTGCCGCCGGCGAGTATGGCCTGGAGCTGGTGCGGATCTCCGCCGGCAGCGCCAACGGCACGGTCGCCGCCGCGTCGCTGGAGGGCACCGAGTTCATCTACGACGATGTGGCCGGCACGGTCAGCCAGATCTCGCCATCGACGACCGCAGTGTTCAGGCTCGGTCCGGTCACCCATCTGTACTCGCACCAGTTCAGTGGCGCGGTCTTCGACGTTGCGGGCAGCGCGATAACGGCTGCGTCCTACGCCTGCCTCGAAGGCGGCTTCGGCGCAGTCGTCGGTGCCAGCCTGTGCGGCAATTTCACTTTCGGTGCCGACTACAGCAACGACTCGACGCTGAACTACGGCAGCATCCCCGGCACGCGCAGCGTTGGCGGGGATGACGTCGCCCTCGGTCCGCAGCAGCAGCTCGGGGATTACGCCGCCGCCGTGGCGCTCTTCGATGGCACGAGCCTCGTGCTGGAATCACCCGCGTGGTCCACCCATCCCGGTGGCGCCGGCCTTCAGCTCGAGTTCCGGGTCTCGGCGATCACGCTGCGCGTCGCGGCGCCGGAGATCCGCGGTCTGGACGAACCGGCGGCGGGCGCAGCGATCGTCGGCGCAGGGCTGACGGTCGGTACCGTCACCCGGGCCAATCACCCGAGCGTGCCCGCGGGAGCGGTGGTCAGCCAGAATCCCTCGGCTTGCGACGCCTGCGTGCCGGCCGGGAGCGCGGTCCATTTCGTGATCTCGCTGGGACCGGTTACCGGTGCCGCGGTGCCCGACCTGCTCGACAGGCTCGATCGCGACCTGGCGGCGCTCGACATGCACCGCTGGCTGGCGCGGCTGCTGCGCGATGACCTGCGCCGGGTCCGGCAGGCGGTCCAGCGTCATCGCAACGTTCCGGCACTGGTCCAGCTGCGCTGGTTTGCCTGGAAGGTCGCGTGGCTGTCGGGCCGGATGGTTCCCGCCGGCGATGCCACGCGCCTGGTGGCGCAGGCGGAGGAGATCACCAGCCGGTTGCGCAAGGGACTCTCCGGCCCGCCACGCTCCGGCATGCGTGAAATCCTCTCGCAGGGTGTCAGGCGCAGCTACCACATCGACATTCCGGACGACTACTCGGTGACGGGCGAGCCGAGACCGGTGCTGTTCATGTTCCATGGCACCGGCGGCAGCCACCTGAACTTCATGCCGGGCGGGATCTATACGGCCGATGGTGCCGACCTGCGGCGGAAGGTCGGCAATGACGCCATCATGGTGATCCCCGATGCACTGCCGGGCGAGGACGGCGTCAACCAGTGGAATTTCGGCTACGACTTCGCCTTCTTCCAGGATCTGATGAAGCAGCTGCAACACGAGCTCGTGTTCGACAGCCGGCGGATCTTCGCCACCGGGCACAGTTCCGGCGCCGGTTTCGTCCATGAACTGGGCTGCCGGCATGGCGACATGCTGCGCGGCATCGCTCCGGCTTCCGGCGCCCTGGTGTCGACGTCCTGCACCGGGTCCATCGCCGTCATGCAGATCCAGAGCCGCAACGATACAGTGGTCTTTCCCGATATCGTCAAGGCGACGCACGACTTCTGGGTGTTGTACAACGGCTTCGACCTCGACACATCCAGGCCCGGCACGACGAACCCCTGCATCGATTACTCGGACGGATCCTCCCCCTATCCGGTGCAATGGTGTTTCACCGACGACACCGGCCACGGCGGGCACCAGTGGTGGAGCAAGGCGGATGCGATCTGGGATTTTCTCGCCACGCTGCCGATCGCCGGGCCGACGACGGACCATCCGCCCGGTGGCGGCAATGACCGCGCTCACGGGGCTGCGGACACCACGCTGACCTTCACGGTGGCATACCCTGGAACCATCGGCCCGGTGTGGCGGCTTGCCGCCGTGCTCTATCCGGCCGGCACGCAGCCGCCGGTGTTCACCAGCCCGATGTGGTTCCTGAACATCGACATCGATCCCGGCGCCGCCACGCCGGGAACGCAGCAGACCTACACCGTGCCGGTCAGGGTCTTCGAGCCGTCCGCGGCGACGCCGCTGCCGGGGACCTATGCCGTGTCCATCGCCGCCTATGTCACCGGCGGTGGTTTCCCGACACCGGTGGCAGGGATCGACCACATGGCTTTCCGCGATGCCCGGATTGTCGATCAGGCGACACCGGTCGTCGTCGACGGCGTCTTCGATCTGAAGCCGGTGCCATGAGCTGAGCCAGGTGAACGGCTGCGGCCAGACTGGCGAGGCACCACGCGCGGCAGGGACGCCTGCCGGCCATGGTCTGGCCAGGCCGGGCCTGGCTGCGCTGGCGGTGGCCATGCTGGCACTGGCCGGCTGCCCCGGCCTGCAGCAGGCGCCTTCGCTGCCGGGCGCGGTGCCGCCTGGCGCCGGGACCACCCCAGCTGCGACGGGCGTCATCCGCTATGCGTTGTCCGGCCACGAGTCCCTCCTGGTGGTGCTCGCCTATCGTGCGGGTCCGCTCGCTGCGCTTGGCCATGACCACCTGATTGCCACCCGGGCGCTCACCGGGTTCATCGATGTCGCCGAACCCCTGATCGCGAGCGCCATCGAGCTGCATCTGCCGGTCGCCGAATTCACGGTCGATGACCCGGAGCTTCGTGCCAGCCACGGGCACGGGCTTGCGACCGTGCCGCCCGATGCCGCACGCAAGGGAACGCGGGACAACATGCTGGGCCCGGATGTGCTGGATGCCGCGCGGTTCCCGGAGATCGTGGTGCGCTCCGTCTCGCTCCACGGCGGACCGCAGGACTTCACCGCCGGTCTCGACCTGCAGGTGCGCGGCGTGCACCACAGGATCGAGGTACCCGTTCAGGTCACCGGGCCGGCCGCCGGCCAACTGCAGGTCAGGGCACGCTTCCCGCTGTCCCAGGTGGCGATCGGGCTCGTGCCATTCAGTGTCATGATGGGGGCGCTCCAGGTTGGCGACCAGCTGGCCATCGAGGCTGACCTGGTGGCACGGCGCAAGTGAGCCAGCCCCGCCCTTGCAGCCGACCTGATACCGGAGAACCACGGGAGAGGAGTCAGGCCTTGGAGAAATCCTTCATCACCGACGATCTCAGGAAGCGTGTCGGCACCGAACTCGGTCGCGCCGAGTACGAGGTCGAGAAGGGCAGGATCCGCAGCCTTGCCGACGCCACGCTCGACGACAATCCCCTGTACCAGGACGGTGAGGTGGCGCGCGGCAGCCGCTACGGCGGCATGATCGCGCCGCCCGCCATCGTCTGGCCGATCATTCCGCCACAGATGGACTGGTACGTCACGCAATACGATTTCCCGCTGAAGCGCCTGCTGAATGCCGGCTTCGAGCAGGAACTCTTCGAACCGGTCCGGCCCGGGGATCGCCTGACCGGAGTCGTGACGCTGGCGGAGCTGGAGGAGAAGGAAGGCCGGATCGGCCACATGGTGTTCTTCCATTTCGACGTGGTGTGGACCAACCAGCGCGACCAGAAGGTCATGAGCCTGCGCCAGAGTTTCATCAAGTACTGATCACGGAGGCCGACTCATGGACGCGCAACGCTACTACGAGGATGTCGAGGTCGGGCAGCCGCTCGTCGAGCGCGTGGTGACCCCGACCAGGCGCCTGGCCGTGCAGTTCGCCGGTGCCTCGGGCGACTTCTACGAGATCCACTACGACAAGGATTTCGCCATCCAGGCCGGATTCCCGGATGTCATCGTGCACGGTGCGCAGAAGGCCGCCTTCATCACGCAGATGCTGACCAGCTGGATGGGGCTCGACGGTGTGCTGAAGAAGGTCCGCTGCAGCTTCCGCGGCGTCGACTTCTTCGGTGTCGCGCTGACCTGCAATGGCAAGGTGACCGCAAAGCACATCGAGGGCAACCAGCACTGTGTGACCTGCGAGGTCTGGATGGACAACGCCAAGGGCGTGCGAACCACCCTCGGCGGAGGCGTCGTGGTGCTGCCATCCCGGGCCGGGGTGCGGGTGAACCAGCCGCAACGGGCGGGAGAACGCTGATGAGCGCGCAGGGCAGGCTTCAGGGCAAGGTCGCCGTGGTCACCGGATCCGGGCAGGGCATCGGCGCGGCGATCGCGCGGCTCTTTGCCAGGGAGGGGGCCGCCGTGGTGGTCAACTCGCTGCACGAAGCCTCATCGCAGGCGACGGTCCGGGCCATCACCGATGCGGGTGGCCGGGCTGTCGCATGTGTCGGTGATGTGCGCAGCAGCGATGATGCGCGGCGGATCATGGACACCGCGGTGCAGGCCTTCGGCGGCCTGGATATCCTGGTGAACAACGCCGGCTTCCCGCTGGACGAGATGATCCACCGCATGAGCGACGAGCAGTGGGACGACTGCGTCGATGTCACGCTGAAGGGCACCTTCAACTGCATTCGCGCAGCGGCTCCGCACATGAGGAAGGAAGGGCACAACGGGCGCGTCATCAACGTCTCGGCGATGGCGGGCCTGATGGGCGGCATGGGCATGGCCAACTACTGTGCGGCCAAGCACGGCGTGCATGGCCTGACGCGGACGGTGGCACTGGAGTGGGCGCGTTACGGCGTGACCTGCAATGCCATCGCCTACGGCTGGGTGCACACGCGCCTGACCGGGGAGCGCGAGGCGGGCGCGGAAGTGCTGGGGCATGCCGTCGGCATTCCCAGGCGCGTCAGGGACCGGATCATCGAGCAGCACCGGGCCAACCAGCAGACACCGGAGCAGGCGGCCAATGCGGCGCTGCTGCTGGCGTTGCCGGAGGCGCAGTACATCACGGCCACCATCCTCAATGCCTCGATGGGCCAGATGAGCTGAGCGCGCTGCAGCGGGCGGTCGCGCACGGGTTTTGTCCGCTCAGTGGGACTGTCCGGACATGGTCCCGCTGCGGCCCCGTCGCGAGATGCCCTTGCAGGCGTTGGCTTCCGTCTGCAGCCAGTCCATGGCCTGCATGAGGTTGAGATGGATGTCCCGGTAGCCGGCATCGTCAGGCGGCGGCTCGCTGCCAGGCATGGGCCGCGTGTGCACGCGGGTGTTGTCGGTCGTGAGTTCCGTACGGGTTTCGATGTTGCCGGCGCGGGTGACGGCGGCGACAGTACCGAGCCCGCCGAGCTCGTGGTGTTTCCAGAAGGTCGCCGGAATCCTCGCCAGCGGTTCATCCGGTTTCCGCAGGGCAGGGGCCGTCCGGCATCGCCGGCCCCAGATCTCGATGGTTCCGTCGAGCCCCGCCTGGCGCAGGCCGATGACGAGGTCGCGCAGGAGCTGGCCATCGGCGGCGAAATCCCAGCCCTGCTGGCGCGCGGCGTCGCAGAACGCAGTCACCGGGATGCGGTTGGGCGGATCCTCGGGAGGCCCGATCACGACCTGCCAGCCGGGCTTCCAGGCCATCCATGCGGCCGAGGCCAGCAACAAGGCCAGCAGCACACCGAGGATGCTCACCGCTGCGGACCCGTGTTCATGGCCGGTACTCCAGGGCTGCCCCCCGCCATCATGCGCGCCTGCCTTCCCTTCGGCAGCCGCCGAGGTCATCATCGCGGCTGATTCCGCTGTCTGGAAGGTGGGGGCGCCCGGTGGAACCGGCATTCAGGCGCTGGCGCAGAGGTTCCGTTGCCGGAGAGCGTGCGTGAGCGAGACCCTGCTGCGTGAACTGCTCGCCGGGCTCGCGCATTTCCTGCTCGCCATCGTCGCCACGGTGCATATCCTGCTTACCAAGACCGAAGTGCGGGCGGCGATCGCCTGGACGGGCCTGGTGTGGCTGGCACCGCTGTTCGGCCCGGTGTCGTACCTGTTGTTCGGCATCAACCGCATCCGGCGGTCGGTGGGGCGGATGCGGCAGGTGCGCGGGGCGCACACCGCTGAACACCAGGCCGCCACCGGTCGCCAGGCCCATGGGGGCGGCAGCGTCGCGCCGGTTCCCGACGGCTGGCGGGCGCTGGCGACGCTGACCGACAGGATCTCCGCCGAGCCGCTGGAGGGCGGGAACTGCATCGAGCCGCTGCTCGATGGCGACCAGGCCTATCCGGCCATGATCGAAGCCATCGCCGGGGCCCGGCGCAGCATCTCGCTGGCCACCTACATCTTCGATCGTGGCATCGTCGCCGATGCGTTTGCGGATGCCCTCGAGGCCGCCGTGGCCCGGGGCGTCGAGGTGCGGGTGCTCATCGATGGGCTGGGTGCGCGCTATTCCCGGCCGCCGATCCGCGGCGAGCTGCAGCGGCGCGGCATACGCGTGGCCAGTTTCCTGCCGGTGCGTTTTCCGCTGCCAAACCCGTATGCCAACCTGCGCAACCACCGCAAGATACTCGTGGTCGATGGCGGGATCGCCTTCACCGGCGGGCTCAATATCCGCGATGCCTGCCTGCTCGCACGTCCCTCCGCGTTTCCGACGCGGGACACCCACTTCCGCCTCCGTGGCCCCGTGGTGCACCATCTGCAGGATGCCTTCGTTTTCGACTGGCGTTTCGCCACCGGGGAGCGCCTGCTGGGCGAGACGTGGTTCCCGCCGGTGACGGCAGTCGGCGACATGCTGGCCCGTGGCATTGCCGACGGTCCCGACGAGACACGCGATGCGCTGCTGCTGACCCTGCTGGGTGCGCTGGCCGCGGCGCGCAGGCGGGTCCGCATCGTCACCCCGTACTTCCTGCCCGATCCGCCGCTCATCGACGCCTTGCGGGTGACTGCCTTGCGCGGTGTCGACGTCGAGATCCTGATTCCCGGACGGGGCAACCTGCGGCTGGTGCAGTGGGCGCAGATGGCGCAGCTGAAGCCGGTGCTGCGCGGTGGCTGCAGGGTACTGCTGACCCGTGCCCCGTTCGATCACTCCAAACTCATGGTGGTCGATGGCAGCTGGTCGCTGGTCGGTTCGGCAAACTGGGATCCGCGATCCCTCCGGCTCAACTTCGAATACGTGGTGGAGTGCTACTCCGCCGCGTTGGCGGCCAGCCTCGAGTCCATCATTGCCGCGAAGCGGGACGGTGCCCACGAGTTGTCGCGTGCGGAGCTGGATGCCAGGCCGCTGTGGCGCAAGCTGCGCGATGGCATCGCCTGGCTGATGCAGCCCTATCTCTGAGCGGGGAGCGGCATTCAGCCCGGCGGTTGCCAGCCGGGATGGTCGAAGTACCGGCCGTAGTCATCGAGCGCCTGCACGGCTTGCGCTGCCCCCGCTGCCGGTGTGGCGTCCGCGCGGCCCTGCATCGCTGCGGCGCCGGCGAGCAAGTCGGCGATGATCAGGTGCAGGTTGGCATCGGCTGCGGGTTCGAGCCTGCAGCTGGCGACGATGGCGGCAACCCGGGTTTCCACCGTCGCACCCAGCGCCTGGAAGTCGGCCACCGACAGCGTGCCCTGGTGGATGGCCTCGTGCCGGGCGGCGAGGGCGGCGCGGATCGCCGCCATGCCCTCGCGCAGGGGCGCGTCGGTCGACCACTTGCGGCCGTGGTCCAGGGTGAGGTGCCCGGCCTCGCCGGCGCCGTGTTCATGGGCATCCGCCGCCGGTGCAGCGCCGCCGGCGAGAAGGAACACTGCCCAGGCACAGGCAGCCGGAATGGAATGGCGGATATTCATGCAGGCACCTCGGTCGCGGGGTTGTGGAGCCCTCACCTCGTCCTTAGGATGATAGGCACATCCCCGATTTCCGGCAAAGAGGGACGCGATCCGGTTCGCCGTCCGCGCCGGGGTGCAAGCCATGACCACCTACATGAACGCCTGGCAATGCATTGGCTGCGGCAAGCTCGAAGGGCCTCGGCCCTGCATCGGCATCTGCCAGGATCGCCAGGTACAGCTCGTCTACGCTGGCGACTACGAGGCGCTGCAGGTACAGGCGCGGCGCCTTCGACAGCGTGCCGAGGCGCTGGAGGCCGTGGTACGGCAGCTGGCGGGCACGACACCGCGCCAGGGCGAGTGGGAGCGATCCTATCGTGCGCTGCAGGAGCGCGCGCGGAAGGCGCTGGCGCCGTCGCCAGACGAGCCGGGCTGAGTCATCCGTTGAAAGGGGTATTTACAATACAGGTTAAATGAGCGGACAATCCTCCCTGCGTAACCTGTTCCTGGCACGGCAGGCCCGGCGGGCCTGCGAGGAGGAAGGGCGGCATGACTGCAAACCGCACGATCCGTCTGGCGCTGGCGGTCCTGGCCAGCGGCGCGAGCCTGGCGCTGTCCTGGCCCTACTGGCGCGATTTCGGCTACTGGGCGGAGTCGCGCGGCATGTGGCTCGGCTATTTCATCGTCGGCTTCCTGCTCGCTGTCTACGTTTTCTGCGTTTTCTTCAGCCGGCTCGGCACGCTGTTCGAGCATGATGCGATCGCGCGCGAGCAGCGATCCGGCGCAGCGCGCGCGGAGGGCGGGGAGAAGGCGCCATGAGCTGCGCCCCCGGGGAACCCTGCGAGGAAGGCGGCAAGCGCCGCCGCGCACTGGCGGTACTCGGCCTGATGGGCGCCATATTCATCGCCCTGTCCCTGGCCTCGTTCCTCGGCTCGCGCGGTCAGGTGGCGCCGCTCGAGGTCAGCTATGCCGGTGCCGATGCCGTCCAGGGCAAGCGCGTGTTCCAGGCCTACAACTGCATGGGCTGCCACACCATCGTCGGCAACGGCGCCTACTTCGCCCCTGACCTCACCAGGCTCTACGGCAAGGTCGGTCCCGCCTGGCTGGAGGCCTTCCTGCCGTCTGCCGGTGCCTGGCCGACCCGCACGGCGGTGGCGCTGCAGCTGCGCGACACGGCGACAGCCGGCGAGGCAGGTGCGGACGGGATCGACGCCTACCTGGCGAAGTATCCGGCGGCTGCCGAACGTGTGGAGCGGCGCGGCGGCCACACGACACTGATGCCCAACCTGCCGCTGTCGCGCACCGAGGTGCGCGAGCTGATCGCCTTCCTGAAGTACACCTCGGCGATGAACACCGAGGGCTGGCCACCGAAACCGCGGGTCGATGGCCTGGCCTTCGCGCAGGCGACGCCGATGCCGGCGGCAAGGGCGGCTGCAGCCGTTGCAACTGTCGCAGCGGCCACGTCCGCGGTGCCGGAGCCGGCTTCAGCGGCCCGACGCGGCGCCGAGCTGGCCCAGGCCACCGGCTGCATGGCCTGCCACTCGAAAGGCACGGATCGTCTGGTCGGGCCGGGCTGGGGCGGGCTCTACGATTCCGCGGTGAGCTTCGTGGACGGCAGCAGCGCCCGCGCCGACGACGCCTACCTCAGCGAATCGATCGTCGATCCCGACGCCCGCGTGGTGAAGGACTTCGTGCCGCATGTCATGCCGGCCTACGCCGGGGTGCTCGATGCCAGCCAGGTCGCGGACATCGTCGCCTACATCCGCAGCCTCCGGGGAGCGCAGCCATGATCAGGATCGAGTACCAGACCCAGCGCCTCAGCCTGCGCTTCTTCATGCTCATGCTGGTGCTGTTCTTCTTCCAGACCGGGTTCGGCCTGCTGCTCACCGCACAGCACATCGATCCGACGCTGCTCGCCGGCACCTTCAACTTCAACGTGGCCCGCGCCGAGCACACCAACCTCGGCATCCTCTGGGTGCTTTCGGGGTTCATTGGCGCCATTCTCTTCGTCGGTCCGCTGCTGTCGAAGCGCGAGCTGGCGGCACCGGGGCTGATCCGCTTCCTGTTCTACGCCGTCGTCGCCGTGGTGCTGTGGAACGTGGCGACCCAGGTGCTGGCGGAACAGGGCATCGCCGGCTGGTGGATGGGCCAGCCGCTGCTGCAGGAGGGCCTCGAGTACCTCGAGGCCGGGCGCATCGTCGACGTGGTGATCCTCATCGGCTTCGCCATCCTTTGCCTTGTCGTCTGGCGCAGCTTCCCGCCCGTCTCGCAGTGGAACGAGATTCACTGGGGCCTCGGCATCGGCGTGCTCGCCCTCACGCTGGTGTGGATCTTCGGCATGTTCTTCGTCGATCGCCTCGACCTGCAGGAGTACTTCCGCTGGTACGTGGTGCACTACTGGGTCGAGGGCGTGTGGGAGGTCATCCATATCTCGCTGGTGGGCTGCCTGCTGGTGCTGATGTTCAAGGCGGACGTCAAGTCGGTCGGCTTCGCGGTGTTCTGGGGCATCTCGCTGGTATGGCTGTCCGGCCTGCTCGGCAATGCCCACCACTACTTCTGGATCGGCACGCCGGAGTTCTGGCAGTTCTGGGGCTCGCTGTTCAGCGCGCTGGAACCGCTGCCGTTGATCTTCTGCTTCTGGCACCTCTACCTCGACGCCCACGAGGATGGCGAGCCGCTTGCCAACATGCCGGCCTTCGCTTTCCTGCTGGGCTCCGTGGTGCTCGAGCAGGTGGGCGCCGGCATCCTCGGCTTCACCATGACCTTCGCCCTGACCAACGTCTGGTCGCATGGCACCTGGGTGACGCTGAGCCATGCGCATCTCGCGCTGTTCGGCACCTTCGGCATGCTGGGCATTGCCACCGCGTACTACGCGCTGCCGCTCATGCGTGGCGCCGCGGATTTCGACCAGCGCCCCGGCAGGCTGGCGTTCTGGCTGGTGTTCACCGGCATGCTGGGGCTGTGCTTCGCCTTCGCCATCGGCGGCACGGTGCAGGTGTTCGTCTATCGCACGCTTGGCCTGGACTGGTTTGGCGGTGACGTTGCGCCGGCCATGCTGTTCGCCAAGCTGATGGTGCCGGCGTTCGGCCTGGTGTTCACCATCGGCGTCTGCCTGCTGGTCTACGACCTGCTGACCCTGGGCCTGCGCAGCACGATGCCGGCTCCGGACGCCCCGACTCCCGTGCCGGCGACGGGCTGGGGCCGCCGGCTGTCGGGCTGGGAGACCGGCCTGTGGCTGCTGGCGATGTGGGTGTTCGGCGCGATCATCACGCTGGGCCTGCTGAGCTTCAACCTGCGGACCGTGCAGGAGGGCAGCATGCTGTTCCCCTACCTGATGGCGGGAATCGGCTACCCGGGCCTGCTGCTGACGACGCTGTTCTTCGTGGCCCGCTTCCTGCGCTCGCTGGCGGCCCGTGGGCAGACCGTCGCCGCTCAGGCGGGCGGCGCGCCGGTGGCTTCCGCCGGCTTGTGGTGATCCGCGGCGAGCACGAGGTAGAAGGCGGGCACGACGAACAGCGTGAACAGCGTGCCGATGGAGATGCCGGTGAAGATCACCAGGCCGAGGTTGAAGCGCGATGCGGCACCGGCGCCGCTGGCGAGCAGCAACGGCAGCACGCCGAGCACCATCGCCGCGGTGGTCATGAGGATGGGTCGCAGCCGGATCGCCGAGGCCAGTTCGATGGCCTCGCGCCGCGTCCGGCCTTCCTGCTGCAGCTTGTTGGCGAACTCCACGATGAGGATGCCGTGCTTGCTGATCAGGCCCATCAACGTCACCAGGCCGACCTGGGTGTAGATATTCAGGCTGACATGCCAGAAGCCCAGGCTGACGAAGATCAGCGCGCCGGCAATCGACATCGGCACCGAGATGAGGATGATCAGCGGGTCACGGAAGCTCTCGAACAGGGCGGCGAGCGCCAGGAAGATGATGACCATGGCGAAGGCGATGGTGACGAGGAAGCCGCTGGACTCCCGCACGTACTGGCGTGACTGGCCGGCATAGTCCACGGCATAGCCCTGGGGCAATACACGAGCCGCGATGCCGTTCAGGGTGTCGAGCGCATCACCGAGCGGCACTCCGGGCATCATGATGCCGCTGATGGTGGCGGAATTGAGCTGCTGGAAGCGGTTGAGCGAGCGCGGCACCACGCTGGTGTCGATGGTGGCGATCGTCGACAGCGGCACCGCCGCGCCGGCCGGTGTGCGCAGGTAGTAGTCGTCGAGCTGTTCCGCATTCAGCCGGAAGCGCTGCGCGGCCTGCGGCATCACCTTGTAGGAGCGCCCGGCCAGCGAGAAGTAGTTGACGTAGCCCCCGCCCAGCATGGCCGACAGGCTGCCGCCGATGTCGCTCATCTGCAGGCCGAGGCGTGCCGCCGCGTCACGGTCGATCTCCACCGTTGCCTGGGGCTGGTCGATACGCAGGTCGCTGTCGATGAACATGAAGGTGCCGGTCTTCACCGCTTCCGCGAGAAAGGTCTGCGCCACCTCGTTCAGTCTGGGGAACTGGTCGGTGGTGGTGAGCACGAACTCCACGGGCAGGCCCTGGGCACCGGGAAGCGGCGGCAGCTGGAATACCGCGCCGCGCAGGCCCGCCACTTCCTCGTTGAAGGCCTTCTGCAGCACCGGCATGAGCTCGTTGGCGCTCTCGCTGCGCTCGCTCCAGGGCTTCATCACCGTCCCGGCGAAGACCGAGCCCGTGGCCTCGAACTGGAAGACATTGGTGAACACCGGGAACTTGCGGACGATGCGGTACACATCCCGTGAGTAGGTGGTCAGCAGCTCATGGGTGGCGTTCGGCGCACTGGTGAACATCGTCAGCAGGAAGCCCTGGTCCTCCTGCGGCGCCAGCTCCTTGCGGGCATTGCCGTAGAGCAGGTAGATCGACACCAGCACGATGCCGGCGAAGGCGAGCGTCACCGCCACGGTGTCCAGGCTGGCGTGCAGCGTGCGCTCGTAGGCCTGGCGCAGCCGGCCGAAGCCGTGGTTGCTGAACTGCTCGAAGCGTGCCGTCCAGGCGGATTCCTCGGCAAGGGGTCGCAGCAACTTCGCGCACATCATCGGCGAGAGCACCAGGGCGATGATGGTCGAGACCACCACGGCGGCGACCAGCGTGAAGGCGAACTCGGTGAACAGCGCACCGGTGAGCCCGCCCTGGAAGCCGATGGGCACGTACACCGCGATCAGCACCACGCCCATGGCGATGATCGGGCCACCCAGCTCGCGCGCGGCGAGCAGCGCGGCCTGGGTCGGCCTGGTGCCCTGCTCGATGTGGCGATTGACGTTCTCGACGACGATGATCGCGTCGTCCACCACCAGGCCGATGGCCAGCACCAATGCCAGCAGCGTCAGCAGGTTGAAGGAGAAGCCTGCCGCGAGCATCAGCGTGAAGGCGCCCACCAGCGACAGCGGGATGGCCACCACCGGGATCAGCACGGAACGCGGTGAGCCGAGGAAGAGGAACACCACCAGGGTGACGATGAGCAGCGCCTCGACAATGGTGAATGCCACCTCGTTGATCGAGTCGCGGACGAACTCCGCGGAGTCGTAGATGACCTCGGCTTCGAGGCCTCCCGGCAGGCTGGCATGCAGATCCCTGAAAGCCTGCTGGACGCGTGCGGTCGTCTCGAGGAGGTTCGCGCCAGGGGCGACGTTGACACCCAGTGCCACGGCATCGCGGCCATTGAAGGCAAACCCCGACTCGTAGTCTTCCGAGCCCAGGGTGACGTTGGCCACGTCCTGCAGGCGCACGATGGCGCCGCCCGACTGGCGCACGATCAGGTTGCGGAACTCCTCCAGGCTGTGCAGGCCGGTCGAGGCCACCAGCCCGACCTGCACCACCTCGCCCTGGGTCTTGCCGAGGCTGGAGAGGAAGTTGTTGGCGGCCAGCGCCTGGCTGACGTCGCTGGCGGTGAGCCCGTAGGCCGCGAGGCGTTGCGGGTCCAGCCAGGCACGCAGCGCGATGTTCTGCGCGCCGATGATGTCCACGCTCTGCACGCCCTGCAGGGCCTGCAGCCGCGGCTGGACCAGGCGAGCCACGTAGTCGGTGATCTGGTTCGGCGCCAGCACCTCGGAGGCGAAGCCGATGTACATGGCAGCGAGCTGCTGGCCGAGGCTGAGCGTGATCACCGGCAGCTGCGATTCGGGCGGCAGCTGGTTGCGGATCGAGTTCACCTTGATGCTGATCTCGTTGAGCGCCTTGTTCGGGTCCCAGTTGAGCAGCAGGTTGACGGTGACGGTACTGACGCCGGTACGGCTGGAGGAGACGATGTAGTCGATGCCGGTGGCCTGCGACACCGCATTCTCTATCGGCGCGGTGATGAAGCTGGCTACAAGATCCGGAGAGGCGCCGAAATAGGTGGTGGTCACCGTGATCACGGCGCTCTGCGTCGAGGGAAACTCCTGGATCCGCAGCAGGTCGGCCGAGCGCAGGCCGAGGACCAGGATCAGCACGCTCGCGACCGTGGCGAGCACCGGCCGCTGGATGAAGACATCGGTCAGTTTCATTTGCGGCGCCCGGGCTCGTCGGGCGGATCGGGCGCCGGATTGTTCGCTGGCTGTACGGTGTTGTTGATTCTGACCGGGGTGCCGTCCTGCAGCTTGATCTGTCCGGCGCTGACCACGGTTGCCCCTGCGGTGACACCCGAGAGGATGGCGACCTGGTCACCCCGGGTCGGACCGACCTGGACGAAGACCTGCTTTGCGCGCAGCTTGTCGCCGCTGCCCTCGACCAGGTACACCGTGTCGCCGAAAGAGTTGTAGACGACAGCCGTCTGCGGCAGCGTGACATGCTGCACGCTGGCGCCGGCATCGACGTTCACCGAGACGTACATGCCGGGCAGGAGGCGGTGCGCGGGATTGTCGATGCGCGCGCGTACGGCGACATTGCGGGTCTGGGCGTCCACCCGGGAGTCGATGGCAATCACCTCGCCACGGAAGGTCTCGCCAGGCCAGGCGTCGACGGCCACGGTGACGTGCTGACGTGGCGACAACAGGCCGAGGTCGCGCTGCGGCAGGAAGAAATCCACCAGCAGCTGGTCCAGGGCCTGCAGGGTGGCGATGCGCGCTCCAGCATTCAGGTACTGGCCGACGTCGACGACGCGCAAGCCGATGCGGCCGCCGAAGGGCGCGCGGATGGAGGTGCGGCTGACGCCTTCCTGCTGCTGCCTGAGCTGTGCCTCGGTGCTGCGCAGCTGCGTCTCGGCAGTATCGAGCGCGGCCTGGCTCACCAGGCCCTTCGGTGCCAGCTCGCGGTTGCGCTGGTAGTCGAGCCTGGCGAGATCGACGGCGGCCTGTGCCTCGCGGAGCCGGGCGACATCGACTCCCGAGCGCAGGCTGAGCAGCACCTGCCCGGTGCGGACATCATCGCCCGATTCGAACCGGATCTCGTCGACGATGCCCGGCACCTCGGCCGAGAGGTCGGTGCCGTTCACCGCGCGCAGCGTGCCGACGGCATGCAGTGTCGGCTGCCAGTCGAGCGCCTCGGCCCTTGCCGTGGAGACCGTCTGCACCGGCGGTGGCGCCGAAGCCATGGCCTTGCGCATCATCCGGCCGACGAAGGCCTGGAAGCCCAGGACGCCGCCGAAGACGACGGCGCAGGCGATGAGCATGACTGTGAAGCGGCGCCGGATCACAAGGGGCCGCCGGCAGGGTTCCTGAGCTGCGCGAGTTCGAAGCGCGTATCGGCGGCACGGTACTCGTGGCGGACCATCGTGTGGTCCGGACCCATGATCCACACCTCCGTGTCCTTGCCGAAATGGTAGTGATCGGTCTCGAAAGTTCCGGCAGGCACCGTGATGGTCTCGCGGCCGACGTACTCGAGCGTGATGGGGAACTGCGCCAGCCGCGGCCCGCCGTCGACACCGCCGTAGATGAATGTCGGCAGCTTCTGCCGGCCACCCGCGGTGCTGTCATAGCGGCCGAAATGCCAGCCGTCGAGGCTTGGCGGGTGCAGCAGCACGGAATAGCCCTGCGGCAGCGGCAGGTCCTCGGCCCTGAAGCCGGCCGCGCCGCGGGTCGTCACGCGGAGGAGGGAACCATCGGCCACGTAGAAGCCCGAGCCCAGCAGCTTGCCCTTGCTGTATGCCGTGGAGAAGGCATCGAGGAAGTGGAAAGCCGCGTCGACGCGGTAAATCACGCTGATCTGCTGGGCGTCGCGGCCACCGTCGTAGAAGCTGCGCAGGGTCCGCGAGCCATCGGCCTGCACCGTGAGTGTCCAGGTTTCGCGGCCGCAGGGCTCGCCCTTGCCGAGCGTGGTGCAGTCGAGTACTCCCGAAGCGCTGCGCAGGATGGTCGCGTTGGCTGGCGGCGGCTGGCTGGTGGCATCGGGCTTCTGCGCCGGCGCGCACGCGGTCACGATGGCCAGCAGCGCCATGGCCAGGGCACTGGTTCGGTGTTTCACGGGAGGTTCCTTTTCGGCGACAACCGTCGCTGCGGTCGCGGCTATTCTCTCATGCAATGCACACCTCGAAGTCAACACCCTCCCAGCGCGCGGCCTCCTGCCAGTAGAAGGTGAACCGGAGAATCGTGCCGCCCGGCAGGCCACTGCTTGGCAGGTCGGCGACATGTACGCCGATGCCGGTATCGCGGGTGACGGCATCATGGGTCGTGTGCCAGCCATCGCTGCTCCAGTGGATCGTGGCCCTGGCCAGGACCTCGATGCGCAGGGTCCGCCCGGCAGGGCTGGAGCGGCACTTGTGGTTGAAGCGCCAGCTGGCCTGGAGCGGCCGGGTCTGCCTTCGGGCATAGCGCTCGACCACCTGTGGCGGCGTGTCGTAAACGCGTCCCTCCTGCAGCGAGCGCAGGAGCTTGATGTGTTCAGCGTGGGCCCAGACCAGGGGCATGGCGGAACCGGCGGGATGGCCGAAGGAGAGTTCGCGCTCCGGAATGTCGCTGGTGTCCCAGACCTGCTCGGGCAGCATGCCGCCGTCGTTGGCAAAGCCGAGCATGGTCCGCGCCAGCCGGCGTGCGACTTCCGGGCGGCCCGCCGCCAGTTCGTAGTGCGCCCGCTCCCCGGTGAGCAGTGGCCAGGCGCGCCCCTGGCCGGTGCCGTCGAACGGTGAGCCGTCCGCGTGTTCGCCGTAGCCATCGTCGTTGTAGCGATGCCAGGCGGGTCCCGCGGGCGTGTCCACCTTGAGCAGCGCATCGATCACGCGGACGGTGTTGACGATGCGCGGGTCATCCGCCGCCCGCAGCCCGAAGCGCACCAGCGCCAGGGCATCCGGACTGACGATGTGGCGTGCCGGCGCGGGATCTTCGCCGGCGGGGCGGTTCTTGATCGGCACCAGGCCCTGGGTGGCCGGCGTGGCGGCGCCATCCATGGGCGGTGAAATGCGCACGTAGTGGCCGTCGACACCGGCCTGCCGCGCCAGGTCCGTGCCGGTGACGTAGGTCCAGCGCTCCACTTGCGCATTCCAGGTGTCGGCGGTCTCGCGCAGGTAGCTGGCCAGCTCTGGTTCGTCCTGCGTATCCGCGAGCCCGGCGGCGGTGAGCAACGCGGCGATTTCCGCCGCCAGCGTGAACGGCGAGTAGCCGGCGTCCTCTTCCCAGCGGTCCTGTTGCGTCACCGGCCCGTTGCGGGCGAGAAAGCCCGCAGCACGCCGTGCCATGGGCCAGAGCTGCCGGAGCCCCGCGGCATCGAGCGCGCCTTCGCGCCGCGCGAGATCGATCAGCAGGATGGGAAACGCGGTCTCGTCCATCTGGATGCCGTTCCAGTATGGCGTGCCGTCGAGCCACATGTTCTGGGGCCAGTGGCCGTCGGCTTCCTGGGTGACCTGCAGGTAACGCAGTACCCGGCGCACGTCGTCGTGGGCACCGGCGGCCAGCAGCGCGCCGGCGGCTTCGACCAGGTCCCGTGGCCAGGCCAGGTGGTAGCCGCCGGGGTCGTCGTCGCCCCTGGAGAATCCCCAGGGAAACGACAGGCTGGCGATCAGGCCGCCCGGCAGGCGCTTCGACTCGTGCGCACGCAACACCATCAGGCTGGTGCGCCAGCCATCGTCGCCCCGATCCCGGCTGCGGGCGACCGGACGGAAGGATGCCTGCCAGTCCTGCCAGCCGCGCACGTAGGCGTCGCGCGCGGCCTCGAAGCCATCCGCAAGACTCGCCAGTACCCGGTGGCCGGCTTCGGCTGCCGTGCTGCCAAAGCCGATGGCCAGCACGAATCGGCCCTCGCAGGCTTCGATGTCGACCTCGCCGGTGAGGGCGACATTGCCGTTCTCCGCGCGAGTGTATTGCCACTGCATCCGCCGGTGCCGCGACAGGTCCTGCCAGCCGTCGCTGATGCCCACGAAGCCTGCGGAGCGGCCGTGCCATGGTGCCGAGCAGGCGATCGCCAGCGCGAAGCCTTCCCGCTGCGCAAACAGCATGGGCTGGCCCTTGCAGTCGCCGATCCAGGCATCGTTGCCCTGGCCGCGGTTGCCCAGGTGCGGTGCGGCCAGCACGTACAGGCGGTAGTCGGCGAGGCCGCCGGGCAGCGGCGTGAATTGCGTGTGCTGCAGCACCACGTCGCGCAGCGGGTCGGCGAGGATCTCCTTGTCGATACGGTAGCGGCCCGCCACGCAGTGGTTGCTCAGACGGTAGAGTGGTACGCCATCGACCGGATAGCTGACCTGCGAGCGGGCATGGCGCTTCTCCTCGGAGAAGAACTCGTGCCCGTCGGTCACCACCAGGCCGATGTCGCGCGTGCAGGGCAGGTCGAGGCGCGGGTAATAGACCTCGTTGAGGATGCCGTGGCTGAGCGTGAACCAGACGTGGCCGGCTCCGGACAGGGAGGTCCCGACACCGGTCTTGGCACTCGAGGTCCAGCGTGGCGGCGAGCCAGGCCAGCCGGGAGCGGTGATGCAATCCGTTGCCATCGTGGCTGCAGGATACCTTGCCGTGCCGCCGGTCAGGCAGCCGTGCCGTGGCAGGTGTCGTGAGGGACAGGTCCGGAGGTGCCCCATTCGAGGACCACCTTGATCTCCTCGCTGCCGTGCTGCCCTAGGGCGGTGGCGAAATCGTCCGCCGGATGGCGATGGGTGATGAGCTGTGCCACGTGGCCGTCCCAGCGATCCACTGCCCGCGAGAGATCGTCCACCGCCATCTGCCAGTGCACGGGTGCGGCATTGACGCTGCCGATCATCACCTGGTTGTCGAGCACCAGCCGGCGCAGCAACTCCCCGCCGGGAATCTGCACCGGGCGCGCGCCGCCAGGAATGCCGGTGAGCACGTAGACGCCGCTCTCGCCCAGTGCATCCAGCAGGTTGAATGCAAGCGAGGGCACGCCGGTGGCTTCGAAGATCAGCTCCATTTCGCCGAGCGTGTGCTCGACCCCGTCGGGGGCCACGCTGCGCGCGTCCAGGTATCGCCCGCCGATCGCCTCCAGCCAGCGGGGGCGGGCGCTGCCGGCGTCGACCACATCGAGGCCGGCCACTTCCGCGCCCCGTAACCGCAGCGCCAGCGCTGCCAGCAGGCCGATGGGACCCAGCCCGGCCACCAGGCAGCGGCGCCCGGTGAACCACTCGCGGCCCGCCTCGATGTCGGGCATGCGGACCGCCTGCACGAGCATCGCCTCGTTGAGCGCTTTCTCCGCGACCGACAGCGGTTCGCACAGCACGCCGACCGGCTCCAGCCGTGGTGGCACGCACACGATGTACTGCTCGTGATCGACGGCGAACTCCGCCTGGTAGCCGTCCAGCCCCCAGATGCCGCGCTCGCGGTAATCGCCGGTGAGGCACATGTCCGGGCGGTCGAGCCCGCAGGGTTGGCAGTTGCCGCATCCACGACGCACCGTGAACACCGCGTAGTCGCCGGGTTTCACGCGGGTGACCCCGGATCCGGTCTCGATCACCTGGCCCAGCATCTCGTGCCCGACCACGAGGTCGCTGCTGCCAGGCGGAGCGAGTGCGCGCCCGCCGGCGGCTTCTTCGCGGTCGGTGCCGCAGATGCCGACGCGCACCACACGCATTTTCACGTCATGAGCGGCGCGGACTTCGGGTTCTGGTCGCTCGATACGGTGCAGGTCACGCCGGCCGGGAGTGACGGCGATGGCTTTCATGGGTATCCCGGGGCCGGAATGTGGCGTTCGAACCGCAGGCTGCGGCAAAGTTCCCGCGACGCCTGCTGGGCCGGCAGATGATGCTCTGCCAGAATGCAGCGGACCGGTCGCCTGCACTGTGCGGCCGGACTGTTGCAAGCACGACTGCGAGGCACACTGTGCTGCCATCCGAGGACGAGGAGTTCATGCGCCTGGCCCTGGCGCAGGCGCGCCTGGCTGGCCAGGCAGGCGAGGTACCGGTCGGCTGCGTGATCGTCAGCGAAGGCCAGGTGATCGCCGGTGGCTACAATCGGCCCATCTCGCGGCAGGATCCCACCGCTCACGCCGAGATCGAGGCGCTGCGCGCCGCGGGAAGGATCCTCGGCAATTACCGCCTCGGCGGCTGCACCCTGTACGTGACGCTCGAGCCCTGTGCCATGTGCACCGGGGCGATGGTGCATGCGCGGATCGCGCGGCTGGTGTACGGCGCCGCCGATCCCAAGGCCGGCGCGGCGGGCTCGGTCTTCGAGCTGGCACGCTCACCCGCGCTCAACCATCGCATCGACGTCAGCGGCGGCGTGCTGGCCGGGGAATGCCGGGAGCTGTTGCAGGGATTCTTCCGCGAGCGGCGCTGATCATGCCGCAGCCGTGCCCCGGGGACCGCACCCGTCTCAGGTGGCTTCGTCGCGGGACGGCTTGCTCGCGGCGGGACCGGCGTCGGCCTGGATGGGCGCGGGCGCGCGCTGCTGCATCCAGTCGGGCAGGGGCACCTCGTCGCGGGTCATGAAAGCCAGCACGTTGAAGTAGGCCTGCACGTTGTCGACGAACCAGACCGTCTCGCCACCGCGGGCGAAACCATGGCGCGTCTGCGCGGCGAAATCCGGATCGGCGAGCTTCTTCACCGCGGGGCGCACGTGCACCCAGAGGTTCCAGTTGCCGCCACCGTCGCGGGTCAGGCGCCGGGCATCGAGCAGATGGCCGAAGCCCATGTTGTAGGTGGCCAGCGCGAAGGCAGTGCGGTCCGGTTCGACCACGTCCTTGGGAATCCGTGACAGGATGTGCGCCAGGTAGCGCGCGCCGCCACGAATGCTCTGCGCGGCGTCGGTGCGATCCTCGATGCCGAAGCTGGCGGCGGTTTCCTCGGTGAGCATCATCAGGCCCCGCACGCCGGTGGGGGAGACGGCAGTGGGGTCCCACCTGGATTCCTGGTAGCCAATGGCGGCCAGCAGCCGCCAGTCGACACCGAACTCCATGGCGGCCGCCTTGAATTGCTGGCGGTAAGCCGACAGCTTGGAGCGCACATCGCGCAGGAAGTCCTTCGTGCCGACGTAGTTCGGCCGGGCGACGTGGCCGTAGTAGGTGTCCATGATGCGGTCCAGCTCGCCACTCGCCCGGATGCGGGCGAAGTAACGCTCGGCCGCCTGCCGCAGGCTCGCATCCGCCCGCTGCGGGAAGGCCCAGGCAACCGACTCGCCCTCGGCGAGGTTGAAGGCCACGCGGATCTCGGGGATGTAGCTGCGGTACACGGCGAAGGCGCTGGATTTCACCACCGTGTAGTCGAGAGAACCGATGGCCACGCGGTGCAGCAATTCATTCTGGTCGGCGTGCGGGTTCTCGGTCCAGACGAGATCGGGCACCCGCGCCTGGGCCCGGACCAGTGTCTTGACATAACTTGTTCCGGAAGGAACCTCGAGGCGCTTGCCGCGCAGCTGCCGCAGGTCGCGCGGCCGGCGGCGGCCGTCGCGGTACACCAGGTGCTCGGTGACCTGCTGGTAGGCCGGCCCGAAGTCCACGAGCCGCTCGCTGTCCCGGTTGACGGTCAGGCCGGCGGCAGCGAGATGACCCTGCCCGTTGACCAGGGCCGGCAGCACCTGGGCGGCGTTTTCCACCACGATCAGGCGCAGGCGGACGCCGAGCTCCTCCGCAAAGCCCTTGAGCAGCTCGTATTCAGGGCCGCTGGGGCCGTCACCGTCCACGTAGTAGGCGTTGGGCCCGTTGCGCGTGATGACCCGCAGTTCGCCCAGTTGCCGGACCTCTTCCAGCAGGGAAGGCGGGTGCGCGCAGGTGCCCAGCACCGCGGTCGCGCACAGCAGCACTCCAAGCTTCAGGCGGGCAGCCAGCAACCTTGAAACCTCCACCCGCAGGGTCGTCCCTGACGGTTTGGCCCAGACGCGGGGCAGACGTTACCATGCCCGCCGTCGGCCCGGCCATTGGAACAGGTCACCATTATCCGACCGAGTATTATGTTTATATTTATATTAATCAGTAAGTTGCAATATACATATAAACCTGTTGGTTATGTGCGGTCTGATCACCAGGGGTTCCGGTCGTGATCGGCGCCGGCCCTGTCGTGGCGCCGGGCTGGGATGAGTGGTGCCGTGCCCAGGGCCTCGATCCGGCCGAGGTGCGCCTCGTGCTCGGCCGCTACCGCGCCTACCGCCTCTACTATGAGAGCGGACGCCGTGGGGAGCCGCTGCCCCTGGAGAACTGGTTCACGTTCTACCGGATGGAGACGGCCAGCGAGGTGGAGCAGAACGCGCCGACCGCCTCCGGCTGCTCGGTGGACCCCAATGCCCGCAACCGCGGCGCCATCAGCCGGCCTGCCGAATTCCTGCAGGCGCTGGTCCGGCTGGCCAGCCAGACTGCTTGCAACCGGGCGCCCTGACCCGGGGCAGAAACGGCTGGCAGCCGGCCGCGAGCCGCCTATAATTCCGCGGCCTGCATGCCCCGGAGGGATGCCGGAGCGGCTAAACGGCCCTGACTCGAAATCAGTGGGACGGAAACGTCACGGGGGTTCGAATCCCTCTCCCTCCGCCAGTTATTATTACCTTGTAAAACAATGACTTATAAATACAACTGAAGACGAAATATATCCAAATTTCTGGCCTTGTGCGCATGGGTATTTTCGTGCTCGACCTCAAGATGTTGAACGAGTCTGATCCTCTGGGGCTCTTGTTTGGCAATCCCTTCAAATATTTCAGTCCGCAAGAAAAAGGGTGTGATCTCGTTGGCGAAGGCAATGAATGCACTAGGAAGTGCTGCGATGCCCATGATCAATGTTACGAAGCGAACCGCTGCAACATGTGGTCGTGGTTATTTACGGGAGGGATAAATGCTGGTGTGCAGTCTCCATGCACCAGATGTAATGCCCAGGTCGTCGTTTGCTACGTCCGGAGCTACTGGCGCTGTGAACCGTCGGATCGACGATGCAGTAACACGGACCTTCAATGACGCCTCAAATCAGGCCGACACCTGTCGCCGATAGGCGTCCAACCGTTATTGCTTACGCTGCGGCAATTGCCGTTGGCGCGGCCGTTTGGATTGGGATAATGCTGGCGGACGAGGTTAGATACGCCTGGAGTAGCCGCACGTATTTTGTTGTTGGCCTTCCAGCCATGATGGTAGCTGCTGGAGTCCTCGCATGGCTCATGCCGGAAAGGACTTGGAGCTGGGGATGGGCCATGGTATTTCCGCAAGCCCTGCTTGCATTTTCGATGGCAAGGAAATTCACGTTGTGGCCAATCGCACTTGCGCAATTTGCCCTTGTCGCATCGATTTGTGGGATTGCCGCACTGGCAGCCGCGAGGATATCGATTCATAAACGTCGCCGTCGGTAATGGCGATGTGGCCTGTTGATGGAGATTACCCGAGCTGAGGACTCGTCACCGCCCGTTGGAGACAGCGAGTCCGCGCATACGTAATGCACTCACAAGGACGTCACGGCGTGTGTCGCTGTATGCACCGCCACGCTGTTAACCCCATAGAACTCCCTGATCAGGCCGGCGAAATTCCCTGTTTTGGAGTAGGCCGGAGAATTCATCGGGGCCTCAAATCAGGCAATTTGGGCGCGTTCAGCTGCAAGCCTCGGCCGGCCGGACGCGTGCTTTCCCTGTAGTTTCCCTGTTCAACAGGGAAAAGGTCCGCTGAGACTGGTTCGCTAATGACTACGTCCACCGCCACCTTGAAGTGCAAGCGGTCATAGGCGCCCGATGAGCCAGCCATGAGCAGCACCGACCAGCTGCACCCGCGTGCCTACGTGGTGCTGTTCGCCAGCACGTTCGCCTTCATGGTCTGCTTTGCCGTGTGGATGATGCTGGGCGTCATCGGCATTCCGGTGCGCGAGACGCTCGGGCTCAACAATACCGAGTTCGGCCTGCTGACCTCCACGCCGGTGCTGTTCGGGGCGCTGATGCGGCTGCCTCTCGGTGCCTGGACGGACCGCTTCGGCGGCCGCGTCGTCATGACCACGTTGCTGCTGGTGGCGGCCCTGCCGGTGTACCTGCTGAGCCATGCCACCGCATACTGGCAATTCCTCGCCATCGGCTTCCTGCTCGGAATCGTCGGCGCCTCCTTCGCCGTCGGCACGCCGTACAGCGCGCGCTTCTTTCCGCAGCACAGGCGCGGCTTCGCCATGGGCTTCTTCGGTGCCGGAACCAGCGGCGCGGCACTGAATCTCTTCGTGGCGCCGCGATTGATCGAGGCCCATGGCTGGGCGATGGTCCCCAAGGTCTATGCGGCGGTATTGCTGGCGACCGCGCTGCTGTTCTGGCTGGCGAGTGCGCCGGATCCGGGCGTGCGCGGCGGTGCGGCCGGCACACCGCTGCTGCGACAACTGGCGGTGCTGCGTGACTGGCGCGTGTGGAAGCTCTGCCAGTACTACTCGCTCACCTTCGGCGGCTTCACCGCGCTGGCACTCTGGATGCCGGACTACTATGTGCAGGAGTACGGCCTCGGCATCAACGCCGCCGCCATGCTGGCCATGGTGTTCGCGCTGCCCGCCGGCGTGCTGCGCGCCGTCGGTGGCTGGATTGCCGACCGGCGTGGTGCCCACGGCGTCACCTGGTGGGTGCTGTGGGTCGCGTGGATCGTGCTGTTCCTGATCTCCTACCCCGCGACCGAGTTCTCGGTGAAGACCATCGACGGCGCGGCCCGGTTCCATCTCGCCTGGGCCGTGCAGCCGTTCACCCTGCTGCTGTTCGTCCTGGGAGTGGTGCTCGCCTTCGGCATGGCCTCGACGTTCAAGTACATCAGCGACGAGTTCCCCGACAACCTCGGCGTCGTCAGCGGCATCGTCGGGCTGGCTGGCGGGCTCGGTGGTTTCTTTCTGCCGATCCTCTGGGGCATCGTCCTCGACATCACACGGATCCGCTCGAGCTGCTTCATGCTGCTTTACGGAATCGTGTGGGTGTCGCTGATCCTCATCTACTTCACCGAGGTCCGGCGCCTGCCGCTGGTGACCCACGAAGCGACGCGACCGGTTGACCTTGTGCAGCGCGATCCCCCGTAGCTCTTGTCGATCGTCCCGTCGCAGGTGTACGGTCGCAGCCTGACCGCGGGAACAGCAGAGCCATGAGTCACTTCCTCGACCGTCTGAAGTTCTTCACCGAGCACCGCGAGCCCTTTGCAGGCGGCCACGGCGAGACGCGCAAGGAAGACCGCAAGTGGGAGGAGGGCTACCGCCTGCGCTGGCAGCATGACCGGGTGGTGCGTTCCACCCACGGGGTGAACTGCACCGGCGGCTGCAGCTGGAAGATCTACGTCAAGGGCGGCATCGTCACCTGGGAGACGCAGCAGACCGATTACCCGCGCACCCGCCCCGGCATGCCCAACCACGAGCCGCGCGGCTGTTCGCGCGGGGCCTCGTACAGCTGGTATCTCTACAGCGCCAATCGTCTGAAGCACCCGATGGTGCGTGGCCGGCTGGTGCGGCTGTGGCGCGCGGCACGCAAGACGCTGGCACCGGTCGAGGCCTGGGCCTCGATCGTCGAGGATCCCGGCAGTGCGCGTGAGTACAAGTCCATCCGCGGCCGCGGCGGCTTCGTGCGCGTGGGCTGGGAGGAGGCCACCGAGATCGTCGCCGCGGCCAATGTCTACACCATCGGCAAGTACGGCCCGGATCGCGTGTGCGGCTTCTCGCCGATCCCGGCCATGTCGATGGTCTCGCACGCCTCCGGTGCACGCTATCTCTCGCTGATCGGTGGCAGCCTGCTGTCGTTCTACGACTGGTACTGCGACCTCCCGCCCTCGTCGCCGCAGACCTGGGGCGAGCAGACCGACGTGCCGGAATCGGCCGACTGGTACAACTCGCAGTTCATCATCGCCTGGGGCTCGAACGTGCCGCAGACGCGCACGCCGGATGCGCACTTCTTCGTCGAGGCGCGCTACAACGGCACCCGCATCGTCTCCATCACGCCGGACTATGCCGAGGTGGCCAAGTTCGGCGACCAGTGGCTGCATCCCAAGCAGGGCACCGATGCGGCGCTGGGCATGGCGATGGGTCACGTGATCCTCAGTGAGTTCCACGTGGCGCGCACGGTGCCGTACTTCGACGATTACGCGCGCCGCTACACCGACCTGCCGCTGCTGGTCCGCCTGGTGAAGGACGGCGATCGCCATGTGCCCGACCGCTACCTGCGCGCCGCGGATTTCGCCGGCCAGCTTGGCCAGGTGAACAGCCCGGAGTGGAAGACCGTCGGCTTCGACGAAACCACCGGCAGCCCCGTGGCGCCGCAGGGCTCCATCGGCTATCGCTGGGGGCCGCAGGTATCGGCGGACCTTGGCAAGTGGAACCTCGAGGAGAAGGACGGCGCGAATGGCGCCGGAGTGAAGCTCGTGCTGTCGCTGCTCGGGCGCGGCGACGACGTGCTGCCGGTGGCCTTCCCTTACTTCGGTGGTCGGCCGCACGAGCACTTCCCGGCGAACGACCAGGGTGGCGACATACTGCTGCGCAAGGTGCCGGTGAAGATCCTGCGCTGTGCCGATGGCGACGTCGCGGTCGCCACCGTGTTCGACCTGTTGTGCGCCAACTACGGCGTCGACCGCGGCCTGGGCGACGGCTGCGCGAAGAGCTACGAGGACGACGTACCGTACACGCCGAAATGGCAGGAGGCGATCACCGGCGTACGCGCCGAGGATGCCATCAGCGTGGCGCGCGAGTTCGCCAGGACCGCCGAGCTGACCCGGGGACGCTCGCTCATCATCATCGGCGCCGGCATGAACCACTGGTATCACCAGGACATGAACTATCGCGCCTGCATCAACATGGCCGTGCTCTGCGGCTGTGTCGGCGTCTCCGGCGGCGGCTGGGCGCACTACGTCGGCCAGGAGAAGCTGCGGCCACAGACCGGCTGGCAGGTGCTGGCCTTCGCCACCGACTGGGTGCGACCGCCGCGGCAGATGAACGGCACCTCGTTCTTCTACGCCCACTCCGACCAGTGGCGCTACGAGAAGATCGACGTCCGCGACCTGCTGTCGCCGCTCGCCGATCCGGCCCGCTACACCGGCTCGATGATCGACTTCAACGTGCGCGCCGAGCGCATGGGGTGGCTGCCCTCGGCACCGCAGCTCGGCGTCAATCCGCTGCGGGTCGCGGCCGAGGCGGCCAGGGCCGGCATGGAGCCTGCGGCCTACGTGGCCCGGGGGCTGCAGGACGGCAGCATCCGCATGGCCTGCGAGGACCCCGACAACCCGGTGAATTTCCCGCGCAACCTGTTCCTGTGGCGATCCAACCTGCTTGGTTCCTCGGGCAAGGGCCACGAGTACTTCCTGCGTCACTTCATGGGTGCGCAGCATGGCGTGCTCGGGCCGGACCTGGGCGAGTCCGGGGAGCCCAAGCCGGAGGAGGTGAAGTGGCACGAGCCGGCGCCGGAGGGCAAGCTCGATTTGCTGACGGTGCTCGACTTCCGCATGTCGACCACCTGCCTGTACGCCGACGTGGTGCTGCCGACCGCGACCTGGTACGAGAAGAACGATCTCAACACCACCGACATGCACCCGTTCATCCACCCGCTCTCGGCGGCGGTGGATCCGGCCTGGGAGGCGCGCAGCGACTGGGAGATCTACAAGGGCATCGCCAGGAAGTTCTCCGCGCTGGCCGCCGGCCACCTCGGCGTGGAGCAGGACGTGGTGCTGCAGCCGATCCTGCATGACACGCCGGGCGAGATCGCGCAGCCGCTGGACGTGGCCGACTGGAAGCGCGGCGAGTGTGCATTCGTGCCGGGGAAGACCGCGCCCGGCATCGTCGTGGTCGAGCGTGACTACCCGAACACCTACAAGCGCTTTACCGCCCTCGGGCCGCTGCTCAGGACGCAGGGCAACGGCGGCAAGGGCATCAACTGGCCGATGGCCGATGTGGTCGACGGCCTGGCCGCGCTCAACAGGCCGGTGGCCGAGGAGGGTGTGACCCAGGGCTTGCCGAGGATAGAGACCGACACCGATGCCGCCGAGACCATCCTCTTCCTCGCGCCGGAGACCAACGGCGAAGTGGCCGTGCAGGCCTGGGACGCGCTGACCCGCCAGACCGGCCGGCCGCACCGCCACCTCGCCGAGACGCGCGAGGACGAGAAGATCCGCTACCGGGACATCCAGGCGCAGCCGCGCAAGATCATCACCTCGCCGACCTGGTCCGGCATCGAGAGTGAGCATGTCAGCTACACCTCGGGCTATACCAACGTCAACGAGCTGATCCCCTGGCGCACGCTGAGCGGGCGCCAGCAGTTCTACCTGGATCATCGCTGGATGCGGGACTTCGGCGAGGCGCTCTGCGTCTACCGGCCGCCGGTCAACACGCGCAGCGTCACGGCGCTGCGCAGCCGCAAGGCCAACGGCAACCGGGAGATCGTCCTCAACTTCATCACGCCGCACCAGAAGTGGGGAATTCATTCCACCTACACCGACAACCTGATCATGCTGACGCTGTCGCGCGGCGGGCCGATCGTCTGGATCTCCGAAACCGATGCGCGGCAGGCGGGTATCGTCGACAACGACTGGATCGAGCTCTACAACGCCAATGGCGCCCTCACTGCACGCGCAGTGGTAAGCCAGCGGGTGCATGTCGGCATGTGCATGATGTACCACGCACAGGAGAAGATCGTGAACGTGCCCGGGTCGGAGATCACCGGGCACCGCGGCGGCATCCACAACTCGGTGACCCGCACCGTACTCAAGCCCACGCACATGATCGGCGGTTACGTGCAGCTGGCATACGGCTTCAATTACTACGGGACCGTGGGCTCCAACCGCGACGAGTTCGTCATCCTGCGCAAGATGACCAGGGCGGACTGGCTGGACGCGCCGCTGAAGCAGACAGGAGCCTGATGCCATGAAGATCCGCGCACAGATCGCGATGGTGCTCAACCTCGACAAGTGCATTGGCTGCCACACTTGCTCGGTCACCTGCAAGAATGTCTGGACCTCGCGTGTCGGCATGGAGTACGCATGGTTCAACAATGTCGAGACCAAGCCCGGGATCGGATATCCGAAGGACTGGGAGAACCAGCAGCACTGGAAAGGCGGCTGGGAGCGCAAGGCCGATGGCGGCATCCGGCTGCGCCAGGGCGGCAGGCTCGGGGTGCTGATGAAGATCTTCGCCAATCCGCACCTGCCGGAGATCGACGACTACTACGAGCCGTTCACCTTCGACTACGAGTTCATCCAGACGGCACCGGAGATGCCCACGCCGCCGGCGGCCAGGCCGATCTCGGTGATCACCCGCAAGCGGATGGACAAGATCGAGTGGGGACCCAACTGGGAGGAGATCCTCGGCGGCGAGTTCGCCAGCCGCTCCAGGGACCAGAACTTCGCCGACATGCAGAAGGACATCTACGGCGAGTTCGAGAACACCTTCATGATGTACTTGCCGAGGTTGTGCGAGCACTGTCTCAACCCGGCCTGCGTCGCTTCCTGCCCGTCGGGTTCCATCTACAAGCGCGAGGAAGACGGCATCGTGCTGATCGACCAGGAGAAGTGCCGGGGTTGGCGCATGTGCGTCTCGGGCTGCCCCTACAAGAAGATCTACTACAACTGGAACACCGGCAAGGCGGAGAAGTGCATCTTCTGCTATCCGCGCATCGAGGCGGGCCAGCCGACCGTGTGCTCCGAGACCTGCGTCGGGCGCATCCGCTACCTCGGCGTGCTGCTCTATGACGCCGACCGCATCGAGAGCGCGGCCGCCGTGCCCGATGCGCAGGACCTCTACCAGGCGCAGCTCGACATCTTCCTCGATCCGCACGACGAGCAGGTCCAGGCGCAGGCACGGGCCGACGGTGTCCCGGAGAACTGGCTGGAGGCGGCACGCCGCTCGCCCGCCTACAAGATGGCGATCGAGTGGAAGATCGCCTTCCCGCTGCACCCGGAGTACCGCACGCTGCCGATGGTGTGGTACGTGCCGCCGCTCTCGCCCATCAGCTCGCGGGCGACCACCGGGCAGGTGGGCGAAGCCGATGGCATACCCGACGTGCGCAGCCTGCGCATCCCGGTCCGCTATCTCGCCAACCTGCTGACCGCCGGGAAGGAGGAGCCGGTCGTCCTGGCCCTGGAGCGCATGCTGGCGATGCGTGCCTTCTACCGTGGACGCCAGCTGGAGCGGCGGGACGACCTGGCACTGCTCGACCGGGTGGGCATGAGCCTCGCCGAAGTGCAGGACATGCACCGCTACCTGGCGCTGGCGGATTACGAGGACCGCTTCGTGATCCCGACCACGCATCGCGAGTACGCCGAGACGGCCTATTACCTGCGGGGCGAATGCGGCTTCAGCTTCGGCAACGGCTGCTCCAACGGCGACAGCAGCGCCAGCCTGTTCGGCGAGAAGATGGGCGGCAAGCGCATCTTCCCGCTGCGCGTGCGCGGCGAGGATGGCCACGAGAAGGTGGCCGACTACTGATGGCGGCACGGACATTGCCATGAAGGAAGCGAAGGCCATTCGGGCGCTGGCAGCGTTGCTCGGCTATCCGGATGCGGAGCTGGTAGCGGCCTTGCCGGAGATCGCCGGCGCGCTGGCGGCGTCGCAGGCCATGGGGCAGGAGCAGCGAGCGAGGCTGGCGTCGCTGGTCGACGCCCTGCGCGCCAGCGACGGGCTGGATCTCGAGATGCGCTATGTCGAGCTGTTCGACCGGGGACGGGCGACTTCGCTGAACCTGTTCGAGCACGTGCACGGCGAATCGCGTGATCGCGGCATGGCCATGGTGGAGCTGCGGCAGCTGTACGCCGCCGCAGGCTACGAGCTGTCGTCCGGGGAGTTGCCGGACTACCTGCCGGTGATGCTCGAGTACCTGTCCTGCCGAGACCTCGACGAGGCACGCGCCATGCTCGGCGAGTGTGCGCACATCCTGCGCAGCATCGGCGATGCGCTGCTCAGACGTGGCAGCGAGTACGCGGCGGTGTTCGATGCGCTGCTGGCCATTGCCCGGGCACCGGGTCTCGACTGGAGCCGGGCCGGGATGCCGCCGGTACGGGAAGCGCCGCTCGACGAAGACTGGGCCGAGGTGCCGGCCTTCGCGCCGGCGGGGGAGAGGGGCGGCGCCGGTGTTCCGCTTCGCCAACCCGCGGCGCAGGGAAAAGGACGATCCTGATGGACTACCTGCACGCCTTCCTGTTCGGCATCTATCCCTACATCGCGCTGGCGGTGTTCTTCCTCGGCAGCCTGGTGCGCTTCGACCGCGACCAGTACACCTGGAAGAGCGACTCCTCGCAGCTGCTGCGCCAGCGTGAGCTGCGCTGGGGCTCGAACCTGTTCCACTTCGGTATTCTGGTGGTGTTCTTCGGCCACCTGTTCGGTTTCCTGATCCCGGAGCCGCTGGTCGATGCCGTCATGACGGCGCAGCAGCACGCCTTGCTGGCCATGGTGGGCGGTGGCCTCGCCGGGCTCGCGGCGCTGGCCGGCCTGACGCTGCTGATCCACCGGCGGGTGGTGGACCCGCGCATCCACGCCAATACCCGCGGCTGGGACATGGCCATCCTGGTCATCCTCTGGCTGCAGCTCGTGCTGGGCTTGTGGACGATCTACTTCTCGGCCCAGCACCTGGGCGGGGTGATGTTCCTGCAGCTGGTGCAGTATGTGCAGGGCATCGTCATCTTCCGTGCCGGCAATGCCGCGCTGCTGGCGGGGGTGCCCTGGGTCTACCAGGCGCATATCGCCCTCGGGCTGACGATCTTCCTGGTCTTTCCGTTCACGCGCCTCGCCCATATCTGGAGCGGCTTTGCCACGGTGGCCTACCTGTTCCGGCCCCCGCAGCTGGTGCGCACGCGGGGTGCCAACCCGCGGGGTGGCGTGCCGGCGGCCGGCGGCAAGTGAGCGGGGCACCGGCGCCGGTGGCGGACGTGTCGATCAACGGCATCGCCGTGGACGCCGCCGGGTTCCCTTCGCCGGCGGCCGCGGCCGTGCGCGAGCTGCTGCGACAGCGGGCCGTGGCCAGCGCGGACATCACCGATGGCGCGGATGCCGGGGATGTCGATGCCGCGATCGAGCGTCTGCTCGAGCGCGAGGTGAGGACGCCAGAGCCCACCGAGGCGGAGTGCCGGCAGTACTACCAGGCAAACCCGCAGCGCTTCCTGCGCGGCGAGCTGGTGATGGTGCGCCACATCCTGTTCCAGCTGACCCCGGGGATGGCGGTCAATACGCTGCGGGCCCGGGCCGAGCACATCCTGCGAGAGCTGCTGAAGACGCCGGAGCGCTTCGAGGCGCTGGCCCGCGAGTGCTCGAACTGCCCATCGGCCCAGCACGGCGGCAACCTCGGCCAGATGCAACGTGGCGAGGCAGTGCCGGAATTCGAGAAAGTGGTGTTCGAGGGCGCATGGACCGGTATCGCCAGGCAGCTGGTGAAGACCCGCTTCGGCTTCCACATCGTCGCCGTGGATCATCGGGTAGCCGGGCGGCCCGTGCCCTTCGAGGATGCACGCGAGGCGATCGCGGAACGGCTGCGCGACAGCGTGCAGCGGCGGGCGCTGGAGCAGTATGTACGGGTGCTGGCCGGGCGGGCCGAGGTGCGCGGCGTCGATCTCGCTGCGGCGCCGACACCGCTGGTGCAATAGCACCCGTGGCAGCCGGTGTGTTGCGGGCGGCGGTGCGCGGCTTGTCGCCGGCGTACTTCGCGCTGGTCATGGCGACCGGCATCGTTTCGGTCGCGGCGCACCTCCATGGCCTGTCGGCCCTTGCCGCGGCATTGTTCGCCTTCAACCTGGCGGCCTACGTCATGCTCTGGCTGCTCACGGCACTGCGCGCCCTGTGGTTCCCGCGCGAGCTGTGGGAGGATCTGGTGGATCACCAGCGTGGCCCGGGATTCTTCACCAGCGTGGCGGCTTCCGGCGTGCTGGGCAGCCAGTTCGTGCTGCTGTCGCACGACTACGTGATGGCGCACGGGCTGTGGCTGGTGGCGCTGGTGCTCTGGGTGGGACTGACCTATACGGTGCTCGCGGCATTCACCGTGAAGCAGCAGAAGCCCGCGCTCGACGCCGGCATCTCCGGTGCCTGGCTGCTGGCGGTGGTCGCCACGCAATCGGTCGCGGTACTGAGTGCCAACCTCGCGGTGCACTGGGGCAATCCCTACCGGCTGGAGCTCAACTTCCTGGCGTTGTCGATGTGGCTGTGGGGCGGGATGCTCTACACCTGGATGATCTCGCTGATCTTCTACCGCTACACCTTCTTCCGGCTCGCACCCGGCGACCTCTCGCCGCCGTACTGGATCAACATGGGGGCCATGGCCATCTCGACGCTCGCCGGGGCGCTGCTCATCGTCAACGCGCCGGATGCGCCCTTCCTTGCCTCGCTGGCGCCCTTCATCAAGGGCTTCACGGTGTTCTACTGGGCGACCGGCACCTGGTGGATCCCGATGCTGCTGGTGCTCGGTGTCTGGCGGCACGTGTATGCCCGCTTCCCGCTGCGCTACGACCCGCTGTACTGGGGAGCGGTGTTTCCGCTGGGGATGTACGCCGCCTGCACCTACGAGCTGGCCCATGCGCTGGACCTGGGATTCCTGTATCCGGTCCTGCCGTACCTCGCCTACGTGGCGCTGGCGGCGTGGGCGGTCACCTTCCTCGGCCTGGCGCGGTCACTGTGGCGTGGCGTCGCGGCCGCCGTCACGGGTCCCGCAGGGTGACCGGCGGCAGACGCTCGCCACAGGACGCCTGGCGTCGCGTGCCACGGTGGCCGGCGGCGCGGGGAATCGCTAGCATTCCGGCTGCCGGCCCCGACGGATGCCGGAAGAGGATCCCCCCATGCCTGCCGCCCGGAATGCCCTGCTTGCTGCTGCGTGCCTGCTTCCCGCCTTTGCTTCTGCCGGAGAGATCTACGGCAGGGTGACGTTCGCCGGAGCCAGTGTCGGGGAGGGCGTCGAAGTGGTCGCGGCCTGCGGCGCCAGGGCCTATCCGCCGGTGAAGACCGACAAGACCGGGGGCTACCACCTGGTCGTCGACGAGACCGGCAAGTGCCAGCTCACGATCAGCTACCAGGGCGAGACCGCCAGCATGGGCATTGCATCCTACGAAGACGCCGCGCAGGCGGATGTGGTGCTCGAGAAGAAGGACGGCAAGCTCGTCGCCCGGCGGCGCTGATCGCCATGGCCGAGGAACCGAAGAAGAAGGATTTCTGGGACAAGCTGGCCATCGTCCTGCACCCTACGGGCGGGCTGCTCACCGCCTTCGCGGTCGCCTTCGTCGGCATGAAGGGTTCCCAGCTGCTCGAGCGCCGCCAGGCGGTGGAGACCAATGCGCGGCTGTATTCCGAGATCATGAGCCGCCGCGAGGCTGCCGAGTCCAGCCTGCGCAAGGACATGTTCGTCTCCATCATCGGCTCCTTTCTCGGCGGCGATCACGAGGATCTCTCCGCAAGGGTGCTGAACCTCGAGCTGCTGGCCTACAACTTCCATGACTCGCTCAACCTCAAGCCGCTGTTCCTGGAGATGCAGCGGCGGCTGCGCAAGTCCGCCGACCCGGAGCGCGGCGAGTACCTGCGGCGCATCAATGCCGTGGCGCGCGAGACCACCGCCAAGCAGCTCTTCGCGCTCGAGGGCCACGGCAGGAGTTTCCGGCGCTCGGTGGATTTCGCCGAGCTGGCCGCGGCAGGACCCGCCGGCGTGGCGCTCGACCCCGAGACCATCACGCTGCGCAAGGAAGCGGCCGAGGTGGCCCTGCGGGTACTCAAGGTGGACATCGGGCAGCAGCAGCTCATCGTGCGCCTGAAGGTGGCTGCGGCGGATGGTGGCGAGGAAGTCCCCGATTCGCGGGCCAGCTTCTCTGTCGGCTTCTATGACTTCCCGGTCATCGACAACACGCGGCTGCCGGGCGGCATGCGCTGCGCGGTGACGCTGTCGAATTTCTCGCCGGAGGCGGCCGATCTCACCACCGTGTGCTTCCCCGGCGAGTACGCCAGCCTCAAGGACCGGCCCTACTACGACGAGGTCATCCAGAAGCTGCGCGAGGCCAACGAGGGCGAGCAGGCCGACATCGAAGCCGGCGGCATCTAGCGGAGGCGGATGCGGCCGCCGTCGTCGGTAACCACCTCGCGCTCCGGCCAGCGCAGCGCGCCCAGCCGGGTGGCGAAGCGCGCGACCCCGGCCGCGCGCTCCTTGTAGCGCGCGCCGACACCGAAATCGACGCAATAGACATTGCGCCGCATGCCGAGCCACTGGTCGATCCCGGCACCGTCGAAGAGATCCTGTTCGCCGCGTGTGAGGGCAGCGCGCAGTTCCGCCGTCGGCCAGTGCCAGTAATGGCCAACGATGACCGGCACCTCGTGCCGGTAGTGATCCCACCAGCGCACGCGGTCCACCATGCGCCACTTGCCCGCGGCGAAGAACGGCTTGCTGGCCAGGGTCTCCGGCCCGGAAGTCGCGATGCGCAGCGGGTTGGCCATCTGCTCGAGGGTATCGAGCCGGCCGAGGCTCTCGAGGAGCGGCGGGGCGACCTGCGGGTCCGTCAGCTGCTCGCGATATTCGCGCCATTGCGCGCCCGCCCGTTCGCCGATGCCGCTTTCCTGCACGACGGCCTGGGTGCGCTCGCTGTAGGCGTTGTAGATGGCCAGGGTCGCCGCGCGGCATTCGCGCAGCAGGGCCAGTGCCGCATCGTCCCAGGCGGCGTGTACCAGGCGCAGGTCCGCGCGCTCCAGCACCACCGGCAGGCCGGTAATGAAGCGGCGGATGGCGCTGCGGTCGGTGTCCGAGGCGCGGCTGCTGCCGGCGAACCGGCCGTGGGCCGCGTCGTGGTCGTCCGGGAAGAACCAGCCGTTGCCCTCCTTGCGGGCATTGCGCAGCACGTTGAGCTCGTGGTTGCCGAGCAGGCACTGCGCCAGGCCGCGCTCGACGAGGCCCGCGACCCGGGCGAACACGGCGGGGCTGTCGGGTCCGCGGTCGCAGAGATCGCCGATGAAGACCAGCCGCCGGCCCCCGGGGTGGCGGCCATCGGCGTCATAGCCGAGCGCGGCGAGCAGGTTCCCCAGCGCATCCGGCTCGCCATGGATGTCGCCGACGATGTCGAGCGGGCCGTCGAACAGCGGCTGGAAGAGGTGGTCGCCCGGCATCAGTTCCGCAACGCCGGGATGACCCGCTCGCCGATCAGCCGCAGCGCATCGGCCGGGTCGTCGTGCACGCGGATGGCGATCTCGGTGAGGCCGGCGGCGGCGAAGTCCCTGAGGGTGGCGATCGCGGCATCGATCTGCTCGAGACCGCCGGCGAAGGAAATGTTGCGGACCATCTTGTCCACGAGGCCGGCCGGCACGTTCTCGATGCGGTCGCTGCCGCGCAGGAAGGCATCGAGGAAGTCCTTCTCGTGGGCACGCATGATCCTGAGTTCATCCGGGTCGAGGAAGGGCGCGAAGTACTTGTCGCGCAGCCAGCCGCGCAGCATCAGTTCGCGGCGTGCCTCGGCGAAGGATGCCTGCGCATCCTCCTTGATGTGCCAGGCCCAGAAATTGCTGAAGCGGAAGCCGGCCGGATCACGCCCGGCGGCACGCATTTCCGCCCTGGCATCGTCCACGAACGCCTTCATGAGCGGCACGACGAAGTCGCTGGTGATGAGGCCGTCGGCATGCTTCACCGCCATGCGCCGGCTCTGCGGGTGGTTCGAGCCGAAGTAGACGAGCGGCGGAGGATCGGTCTTCCACGCCGGCCGGTAACCCCAGACCTTGTAGACCTCGCCCTTGTAGTTCAGCGTCTTGTCGGCGGAAGCGCCCTTGAGGATCTCCAGGCATTCGCGCGCGCCACGCACCATGCGTTCGCGCTTGCCGCCGATGGCCTGCAGCACGGCGCCGCCGCCACCGACCATGATCATGGCACGGCCGCGGCTGAGCTCGTTGAGCGAGAACAGCAGGTTCGCCATCTTCAGCGGATGCAGTTCCGCCGGGCTGATGGCCATGGGCCCCATGCGGATCGTCGTGGAGCGTTCGGCCAGCAGCGACAGGGTGAAGAAGGGGTCGCGAGACCAGGCATAGTTGGCCGACCACAGGCCACGCACGCCGTAGCGCTCGGCCATCAACCCGAGTTCCAGCGCCGCCTGGGGCGAGGCAAATTCGTTGAGGATGATGTCGATTTCCATGCCCGTATCTTAGCCGCTATCCTTGCCGGCATGGCGATCCGGCGCGTGCTTCGCATGGGACATCCGCTGCTGCGGCAGGTGGCGCGCGAGCTGGCGCCCGCGGAGATCGGCGCTGCCGGCTTCCGCCAGCTGGTCACCGACATGGTGGACACGCTGCACGACTATGGAGGCATCGGCCTGGCCGCCCCGCAGGTGGGTGAATCCCTGCGTCTGGCACTGATCGAGATCAGGGGCGGCCCGACGCGCTACGGCGAGCTGGCGGCCCTGCCGCTGACGGTGTTCGTCAACCCGGTGATCGAGATACTCGATCCGGCCACCGCGGGCAACTGGGAGGGCTGCCTCTCGGTACCGGGGCTGCGCGGCTGGGTGGAGCGCCCGCAAGGGATCCGGGTGCGCTACACGAGCGACCAGCGGCAATCGAAGACACTGGAACTGCAGGGCTTCAATGCCACGGTGTTCCAGCACGAGTTCGATCATCTCGACGGGCGCCTTTACCTCGATCGCATGACCGATCTGACACGGCTGGCCTTCGAACGGGAGTTCGAGCGCTTCCATCCCTGAGCCGGCTGCGGCGGTGGTTATGAGGCCATAACGGCTTGGCCGTTCCGGCCGCAGCACCTGTCGCCTAGCATCGCCTCCCATGAACCCGGCCACGGCGCTCACCGAACATCCCCTGTCGCTCCAGAAGCTGGCCCTCGTCACCGAGCTGGCCGGCGGACTCAGCCGTGAGCAGCTCGCCTGGGCCTCCGGCTACCTCGCGGGCATCGCCGCGACCTCAGCCGCCAGGCCGGCTGCGACCACGTCGGCCACTCCGGCAGCGACGCCGGCAGCAAACCAGCTGACCATCTTGTCCGCCTCCCATACCGGCAATGGCCGCCAGCTCGCCGAGCGGCTGCTCGCGGGTGCGCGGCAGGCGGGAATCGGCGCCCGGGTGGTGAAGGCCGGCGACTATTCGCCACGCGACATCGCCCGTGAGACCCACCTTTACGTCATCGTCAGCACCCACGGTGACGGCGAGCCGCCGGAGGAGGCGCGCGCGCTGTTCGAGTACCTCGGCAGCCGGCGCGCGCCGCAGCTGCACGACCTGCAGTATGCGGTGCTCGCCCTCGGCGACTCCAGCTACACGAAGTTCTGCGAAGCAGGCCGGATCCTCGATGAGCGGCTCGCCAGGCTCGGCGCGCGCCGCCTCCTGCCGCGTGTCGATTGCGATACCGACATCGAGCGCCTGGCCGCGCCATGGATCGAGGATGCGCTGGCCCGGGTGCGCGACGCCCTGAAGCGCCAGCCGCTGGCCGAAGCACGTGCCGTGACGGCCATTGCTGCGCCTCCGGTGGCGCCGGGCCGCGCCAGCCCGCTGCCGGCGGAGCTGTTCGTCAACCAGCGCATCACCGGGCGGCAGGCGCTGCGCGACGTGCGGCACGTCGAACTGGCGGTTGCGGGCATCGGCCAGCTCTACCGGCCGGGCGATGCCATCGGCATCGTCCACCGCAATCCGGAGCCGGCGATTGCGCGCGTGCTGCGGGCAACTGGCCTGACGGGTGGGGAGAGCGTCACGCTGCAGGGCGTGACGCGCCGCCTCGAGGACAGGCTGCGCGAGGAGTTCGAGATCACCCGCATCGCGCGGCCGCTGCTCGCGGCGGTGGCCGAGCGCAGCGGTGCGGATCTGGGCGAACTCCTCGATGCGCGTCAGCCCGCGGCACTCGCCGCATTCACCGCCCGCTCGCAGCTTGCCGATGTGCTCGAGCGCTGGCCCGCCGCCTGGGATGCCGCTTCGCTGGTGGCGGCCCTGCGGCCGGTCGCCGGCCGGGTGTATTCCGTGGCATCGAGTCCCGTCGCCGTCGGTGACGAGCTGCACCTCACGGTGGCGGTGGTCGGCAGCGATGCCGATGGCCAGGGCGCCCAGGGTGCCGCTTCGGGATTCCTCGCGGCGCAGGCGGTCGGGGCCACGGTGGGGGTCTGGGTCGAAGCCAACGAGCGCTTCCGCCTCCCGGCAGATGCCTCCCGGGACATCATCATGATCGGCCCCGGAACCGGGGTGGCACCGTTTCGCGGCTTCCTGCAGGAACGGGAGGCTACGGGGGCCAGCGGGCGCAACTGGCTGTTCTTCGGTGGCCGCTCGCTGCGCGAGGACTTCCTCTACCAGACCGAGTGGCAGGCGGCGCTGCGTCGTGGCTCGCTGCATCGGCTGGACGTGGCCTTCTCGCGCGACCAGGCCCACAAGATCTACGTGCAGCAGCGGCTGCAGGAGGCCGGTGCCGAGCTGCATGCCTGGCTGGCCGGTGGTGCGCACCTCTATGTCTGCGGCGATGCAAGGCGCATGGCTCCCGATGTCCATTCCGCATTGCTCGGGATCGTGGCCCGTCACGCCGGTCTCGACGAGGAGGGCGCCGGCGAATGGCTCACCGCGCTGGCGGCCGAAGGCCGCTACCTGCGCGACGTCTACTGACATGGCCGCGGAATCCCCCGTCGAGGGCATCAAGCGTGCCAGCAGGCTGTTGCGTGGCACGCTGGTCGAGAGCCTGGCCGATGCGCATACCGGTGGCCTGCGCGAGCCGGACCGGCAGCTCATCAAGTTCCACGGCAGCTACCAGCAGGACGACCGCGACCTGCGCGAGGAGCGCGAGCGGCAGAAGCTCGAGCCCGCATGGAGCTTCATGGTGCGCACGCGCCTGCCGGGTGGCGTGTGCACGCCGCGGCAGTGGCTGGCCCTGGCGGGGCTCGCGCGGCGCCATGGCAGCGGCAGCCTGCGCCTGACCACGCGCCAGACGGTGCAGCTGCACGGCATCCTCAAGCGTGACCTCAAGACGACCATTGCCGCCATGAACGCCGAGCTGGTGGATTCCATCGCTGCCTGCGGCGATGTCAACCGCAACGTCATGGCCAGCGTGAACCCGGTGGAATCCGCGCTGCACGCGCAGGTGCACGAGTGGGCGCGCAGCCTCTCCGAGCACCTGCGGCCGCGCACCCGCGCGTACCACGAGATCTGGCTCGATGGCGAGAAGGTGGAGGGCACGCCGGAAGCGGAGCCGCTCTACGGGCCGACCTACCTGCCGCGCAAGTTCAAGGTGGGCATCGTCGTGCCGCCGCACAACGACATCGACGTGTTCTCGCAGGATGTCGGCTTCATCGCCATCGTCGAGGCGGGCCGGCTCACCGGCTTCAATCTCGTCGCCGGCGGCGGGCTGGGCATGACGCATGGCGAGCCCGCGACCTTTCCGCGGCTCGCCGACCTTATCGGCTTCCTCGAACCCGGGCGGCTGCATGAAGTCAGCGAAGCGGTGCTCGCCATCCAGCGCGACCATGGCGACAGGTCGGATCGCAAGCACGCGCGGCTGAAGTACACCATCGCCGACCGCGGCCTCGACTGGTTCAGGGCGGAGCTGGCGGCGCGCCTGGGCGGGCCGCTCGCGTCGCCACGGCCGTTCCTGCTCACCAGCCAGGGCGACCGCTTCGGCTGGATCGAGGGCGTGGATGGCCGCCGGCACCTGACCCTGCGAATCGAGTCCGGGCGGGTCGCGGGTGCGCACCTGACCGGCCTCGAACGCATCGCCGCCATACACACCGGCGATTTCCGCTTCACGCCAAACCAGAACCTCGTCATCGCCGGCGTGCCGGAAGAGGCTGTCGCGCAGATCGACCGGCTCGTCGCCGAACACGGGCTCGGCGAGGCGCTGGCCGGCACGCCCCTGCGTCGCGACGCGCTCGCCTGCGTCGCCCTGCCGACCTGCCCGCTGGCGATGGCCGAAGCCGAGCGCTACCTGCCGACCATCCTCGCGCTGATCGAGCGCCTGCTCGTGAAGCACGGTCTCGAGCGGCAACCCCTGAGCCTGCGGCTGACCGGCTGCCCCAATGGCTGCGCGCGGCCCTACCTGGCGGAGATCGGCCTGATTGGCCGCGCGCCTGGCCGCTATGTGTTGCGCCTCGGTGGCGATGCCAGCGGCCAGCGGCTGAATGTCATCTATCGGGACAACATCGACGAGGCTGCCATCCTCGAGATCCTCGACGGGCTCCTCGGCCGCTACCAGGCGCAGCGCCAGCCTGCCGAGCGCTTCGGCGACTTCCTCTGGCGCGCCGGGGTGCTGGCGGCATAGGCCGCTGCCGGACACTGCAAAAAGGTGTCAGACATATTTGTTCGCTCCAATCGATCACCTGATCTCGCGGCCCCCGACAGCAGGTCAGGCGCCCTTCGTGGCAGATGTCGTCCCTGGGCGCAGACCCGCCGCCGGGAGGCGGCCCGGCAGCTGGCTGGAGGACACCAGGCTGCCGGGGCGCGACCGCAGCAGCGGGTCCACGACAGAGGGCAGGAGACCCGTCAGCGCTGCCGACAGCGCATATTCTGCAGGGGCGGTGGCTCAGGGCGTGAGCCTGCCGGATGCCAATCGGATCGTTACCCGGAAAACAGGAAAAATATGTCAGACACCTTTTTGATGTCTGGGTGGCGTTACAGCGGCGTGATGCCAACCTCGGTGAGGAACTGGTAGGTCCCATCATAGAAGTCGGGTAAGCGGGTCGGATCGTCGGGGTCTCCCGGAGGGATGAAAATCACCATTCCCTGTCGTGCCCGTGTCAGCAGGACCCTGTAGGTATTCAGCAGATATTGCTGTCGGGCCGTGTCCCGTACGGTGGTCCAGCCGCGTGCATCGAAGCGACGCCTGGCCCAGGCGCCGTTGTGGTACCGGAGATCGGCATCCCAGTTCACGCAGATCCAGTCGAGTTCGAGCCCCTGGATCTGGAATTCCGTGGCCGCATCCTCCAGGTAGAAGCTGGATCGTGTGTCGTTGCGACCGTTCAGGAACCAGTGACAGGCATCGACCGGTGCGCGGACATCGATGGCGTGCGGCTTCAGGCGCAGGGCGCTGGAGCTGGCCACCATGCCGAATCGCTCCGAGCCACGTGCATGACGTCGAACCCAGTCCTTTGCGGCGCGAAGGTCCCGTGTGACAGCCATCGGGTACTGTGCTCCGATCTGGGACAACAGCTCGCGGGCCATGACGGAATCCGTGTCCAGCACCGCCTTTACAAATCGCGAGAGTTTCTCCGATCTGAAGGATCTCATCGAGACCGAGAGGTGCAGGTCTTCAAGGGTCTCCGTTCTGCCCCGTCGTCCCAGTTCGTCCAGGCAATTGCCGGCCGCGTACTCACTATCGGACAGCTCCGGGGAGATGAAAACATGCCAATGCGGAAAGTGACTGGCCAGTGCCTCGAGCCAGGCACCTATGCCTGCCTCTCCGTCGTTGATTTCCTGCCCACCTCCGACGAGACAGACGATGACCGCCCAATCGTCGTGCCGGTCCATATACTCGATGAGGAACTGTGGTTCGGAACGGTCAAAGCCAGCCAGACCCTTGCGTTGCTTCATGAAGTTCGCGGTCTTGCGGGCATTCCATGCACGTTGCGCTTCGTCGAAGATGACCACGCGATCATGCGGGGGCTCGGCAGAGCGGAGGGTGCGAACGCCGTCATCCCTGAAATGGTGAATGTTCTGGATGAACTGCTGGATTGGCTGCCGGATGTCGCCCTTTCGGGCCTTGATGCCTTGGGAATTCAGCCTCGCGTGCTCGTCACGGGCCAGCGCTTCCCGGAGCACCGCGACCAGGGGTCCATTTCCCGAGAGGAACACGGCATGGGTGGCATCCTCGGATCGACGATGGCGCGTCGCAAGATTCAAGCCAACCAGCGTTTTTCCCGCACCCGGCACTCCGGTGACGAACACGATGGCCTTGAACCTCGAGGCGACGCTGCGTGCAATGATCGACTCAACGGTGGCGGAAGTCTCCCGCAGATTTCTGGCGCCCGCATCGTTTCGTGAGATTGCCTCGACGCCGTGGCGAGAGTACAACGCCTGCGCTGCTTCGATGATGGTTGGCGTGGGTCGGTAACGGCCTCGTTGCCACTCCTCGCCGTCTATCGGCGGACCTGTCGCGAGCCTGATGGCCTCCATGATGTCGGCGCGCAGTGTCCTGGGTGCGGACCGGCATGGTTGGCGGGTGCCGTCGGCATGTGGAGCGGACCAGGAGGAGTCGGCGCTTGCGGCATCGGTCGCAACCAGAATCGGAAAGATGCTTGCCGATGCACTGGGTTCATGGAAGTTCTTCAGGTCAAGGGCATAGTCCCAGGCCTGGTTGACATCATCAGCCGCAAATGTGGATGCACCAACCTTGAACTCAACGGGAATCAGGGCGGCGCCACAAACCAGCACGGCATCGATGCGGGGTCGAAGCCGTGGCACCTCGAACTCGAAAATGACTGTGCCGGAGAGACCCTGGAGCGCATCCTGAAGGATGTCGATCGCGGTACGCCATGCGGCCACCTGTGCGGGAGTGACGTCAAAGGGGCTCTTCCGGGTCAGGACACCGATGATCCGGTCGGATTCGGCAAGAAGGAACGAGTCGATGGGCGCTGAGTACCAGCCAGAGCTGTCGGGCGTGGCGGGAGGGAAGGGCGACACGCAGCCAGTATGAATGAAAGGCCAACGGCAGCACCAGGGCACCGGCGAACCCGGCATCCGCCTGACTTGACCTGCGGCCGGCGTACCATCAGCCTCTACCCGATGCCAACCGACCATCCCGGAGGTAGCCCCACCATGACTCTCGTCGTCAATCCGATGACCCCGGAGTTCCGCTACGACGCCCAGGGGCTGTTCACGCGGCTGCTGCGTGAGCAACCCGTGACGCCGCTGGCGGATGGCGGCGTGCTGTTGTGCCGCCATGCGGACGTGTCCTGGGCACTGAACAGCCACGAGGTGCGCCGGCCGACGGAGTGGTCGGTGAACCGCAAGCCGGAGGGGCCGTTCCGCGATTTCGGGCGCCACAACATGATCGGCATGAACCCGCCGGACCACACGCGCTTCCGTCAGGCGATCATGCCGGCGTTCTCGCGCAAGCGCACGGATGCACTGGCACAGTTCATCGAGGACACCTGCGCCGGGCTGATCGCCCGCATGCGCGAGCGCGGGGAGGGGGACTTCATCAGCGATTTCGCCCTGCCTTTGCCGGTCACCGTGATCTGCCACCTGCTGGGGATCCCGCAGGAGGAGGAGAACCTGCTGCACGAGGGCTCGGCGGCGATGCTGGCGGGGCTGGAGATCATCGCCACGCCGGAGGAGTTCGCGCGCGCGACGGCCGGTGCCACTGCCTTGCACGATTACCTCACGGATGTGCTGCGGCTGCGCGAGCGCAACCTGGGCGACGACCTGCTGAGCCTGCTCCTGCGCAACGAGCGCGACCACAAGCTGTCGCGGGAGGAGATCGTCTGGGCGGCGATCACGCTGCTCATGGCCGGGCACGAGACCACCACGCACCTGCTGGGCAATGGACTGCTGGCGTTGATGCGCAATCCCGGGAGCTGGAAGCGGCTGCAGGCGGACCCCGGGCTGGCGGAGAATGCGGTGGAGGAATTCCTGCGCTACGACCCGCCACTGTACGTGCTGTTCCGGCAGGCGGCGCAGGACGTCGAGATCGGGGGGCAGCCGATCGCGGCAGGCACCTTCCTCATGCTGTCGCTGGCCGCAGCCAACCGCGATCCGCGCCATTTCGACCAGCCCGACGTGCTCGACCTCGGTCGCGCCAATGCCCGCGACAACCTCAGCTTCGCTGCCGGCCGCCACCTCTGCGCCGGTCATGCGCTGGCGCGGCTCGAGGGGCGCATCGCCTTTCGCCAGCTCACTGAACAGCTGGCGGATGTGCGCCTTGCGGCCGATCCGGTGCCACGCGAGGGTGTGATGTTCAAGGGATATCACTCGCTGCCGGTGCATTACCGCTGGGCACCGCACACGGTGCCTGCGAGTGCATGACCGGGCGTCGGCAGGCGACGGCGTGACCGGCGCTTGAAGACGCTGCTTGCGCTGCTCGTCGCTGCCGCGCTCCTGGCTGGTGCCGGCTGGCTGTGGCCGCGGCTTCAGGCTGGTTTCCAGACCGAAGCGGGGGCGGTGGATGCAGCCGGGTCCGGACAGTCCGAAGACCTCGTCCTGGATGGCCGCGTCATGCGCGTCATCGACGGCGATACGCTCGAGGTGCGGCTCGGCAGCGGGCCGGAGCGCATCCGCCTCTACGGCATCGATACCCCCGAGGCGCGCGCCCCCGGCGGCCGCGAGGCGACCCAGGCACTGAAGCGGCTGGTTGCTGCCGGCGCGGTGGCGGTGGCGCCGGTCAGCGATGACCCTTACGACGCCTACGATCGCCTGATCGCGGTGCTGTACGTCGGCCGCCTCAACGTCAACGAGCAGCTGCTCGCCGATGGCCATGCCTGGGCTTATCGCCGGTACCTGGGCCAGATGGATGGCGACACCCGCTACTGCGAGCTGGAGGCCACCGCCCGGGCTGGCCGACGCGGGCTCTGGTCGCTGCCGCATGAGCGCTGGGTGCCGCCCTGGATCTGGCGCGAGCGCCAGAAGGCTGGCCTCGGCGCACGGGTGCCGTCGAAGGACTACTCGCTCGAAACGGCGCAGGACTGTATTGCCGCAATCGGCAAGAGCCATGAGCAGCCGTCAGCCAGCGCCTCGTCGCCCGGGGTGGCGGAGCCGGGGAACGACCACCGGGCAGGTTGCGACATCAAGGGCAACATCAACAGCAAGGGTGCGCGGATCTACCATCTTCCGGGCACCAGCAGCTATGCAGCGACAAGGATCGACACCAGCCGGGGCGAGCGCTGGTTCTGCAGCGAGCAGGAAGCCCGGGCGGCGGGTTGGCGTGCACCGGGGACAGGACCATGAAGCGAGGCTGGAAATGCGGCTGGTGGCTGGCGGGAGTGTTGTTGCTCGGCGCCTGTGGACGGCAAGCCCCGGCACCGGTGAATGCATTGCCGGCGAGTCACCCGCCGCTGGACGACGGGGCCGCGGCCACCCCTGCGCTGCCACCGGAGACGGTCCTGGCGCGCGCAGGTGACGTGGTCATCACCGTGGCCGATGCCGATGCGGCACGGGCGCTGATGCCAGCCGGCGACCGGCTGGAGATCGCGGCGTCCGCGGCAGCTGTCGACGACTTCGTGCGATCGCTGGTGGACCAGCGCCTGATGGCGGCTGCGGCGCGTCGCGCTGGCATGGCGCAGGACCTGCCTGCGGGAAGTGCGGACGAGCAGCGGCGCGAGCTGGCCCGTCGCTGGCTGGATGCAGAGCTCGATCATGCGCCCATGCCTTCGGCCGCCGACGTGGAGGCCTATTACACGAGCCACCGTGGCGAATTCACCGAGCCGGCGCGTGTGCGTGCCAGCCGGGTGGTGGCGCACGACGAGGCGGGCGCCCGCCGGGCCAGGTCGGAGCTCGCCCGGGGCGCCCCCGTCGAGGAAGCCCGCAGGCAGGCAGGTCCTGGTGCGCAGGCCGGTGAACTCTGGTTGCAGGATGTGCCCGGCGCCATCCCGCTGGAGGCCGATGCCGTGAAGCTCATGCCCGGGGGAGTCGGCGAGGTGGGAGCGGTGGCCGGCGGTTTTGCCGTGCTTCGTGTCGAGGAACAGCGGCCGGCCCGTGTCCGCCCGTTCGACGAAGTGCGCGAAGGTATCCGCATCCGCCTGGCCGACGAGGCCCGGCAGCTGGCGGCCGATGCGGCCAGGAAAAGGCTGCGCGGCGATGTGGCGGTGGTGCTGGAGCCCGCGGCCATGACGTCATATGCGGCGCAGCTGGGCCGGGGTGGCTGACGGCCGGTCCGGAAGGCGTTCATGGTCTTCTGCAACAACCAGTTGCAGTAAAAAGCTCCGTACTTGCCCAGACGTCCGTAAGGGAAAGTACCTATCGACGCTCCGGGGCTGGCTCCCGTAACCGGTAGGCCAGATGTCATGATGACATGACATCGATAATTCGCCGGATCCACGCCATTGGGGGGGACACCATGAGCCGGAGCATCCGTTCGACGAGCCATGCGGGGGCAGGCCTGCTTGCCGCGCTGTTGTTGTTGCCGCTGGGCCAGCAGGCCCAGGCGGAGTGCCGGGCGCCAGCGTCCTGCATCTCCTGCCACGCCGGCATCCCGAACTCGCCGCCGCAGGACGTGCTGGAGAGCATGGGCCTGGAGAGCTGCGCGGTCGGCGATTTCACCCGCGGTCTCAACATGACCATGCCGCGCTTCATTCATCGCACCGCCAAGCTGCATGACGGGCGGGTGTTGCTGACAGGCGGACAGGCGGCCAATGCGCCGGCCTCGGTCATCACCAATTCGGTCGATGCCTTCAACCCGGCGGACAACTCGGTGACACCGGTGGCGCCGATGACCATCCGGCGCTGGTCACATACTGCCACCACGCTGGCCGACGGCCGCGTGCTCGTGACCGGTGGCCGCACCGCCTCGACTTCCGCCACCGGTGTGGTGCTCGCCACCGCCGAGATCTACGACCCGGCCACCAACGCCTGGACGGAGACTGCCGGCGCGATGAGCGTCGGCCGCCGCAGCCACGCCGCGACTTTGCTGCCCGATGGCAGGGTGCTCATCAGCGGTGGCGGCAACGGTGTCAGCACCACCAGTTCCATGCCGCTGGCCTCGGTCGAGGTCTTCGATCCGGCGACCGGCCTGTTCACGGTCATCGGCAACATGACCCAGGCCCGTTCGGCGCACAGCGCGATCCTGCTCGATGACGGCACGGTGCTGATTACCGGCGGCTCCACCGGCATGGGTACGCTGTACCCGACCACGACCGCCGAGATCTACAACCCCGCCGACAACAGCTTCACCGCCGTCGGGCCGATGAACTACTCGCACCTGGCGCAGCTGCCCGGGAAACTGCGCGACGGGCGCGTGGTGCAGGGGGCGTCGTACTACAACGATACCCACACCTCGGCTGGTGGCGTGATCACCGCCGAGAGCGAGATCTACACGCCGGACACGCGCAGCTTCACGGTGATTCCGCGGATGTTCAAGCCGCGCATCGACATCGGTGCCCTCGGCCTGCTCGATGGCACGCTGCTGGTCGCCGGCGGTGTCACCACCAGCAAGACCTATCCCAGCATCTTCCAGCCGACCTCCGAGGTGTACGACCCGGCGGCGGGCGCCTGGAAACTCTCGGGCATCATGAGCACCGGCCGCGACGAGTTCAGCGGTCTGCTGCTGGATGACGGCCGCGCGGTCATCTCCGGCGGCTTCGTCTCGCCCGGTGCCGTGCTGCTGCGCACGGTGGAGGTGTACACGCCCGGCCTCGCGCCGCAGGTCAAGGGCATGAACAACGTGCTGGCGGACACGCCGAACTCCGCGCTGCGCTTTGGCAAGGCGAGCCGCAAGATCCTGCAGGCATGGCTGACGCTGATCGGCTACGCCGTGGGCAACGGGCAGCCCGATGCCACAGCATTGCAGTGGGCGGGCCTGCTCAGCGGCTGGTTCGACCAGGCGCTCCATAACCAGGTGCGCGACACCGACACCCGCACGCGCTTCCAGTCGGTCAACCGTGTCTTCGGCAACACGGTCGAGGACAAGCTGCACCCGAACCTGGTACCGACCGTGGCACCGACGGCCAGCCCCACCAGTGGCGTCGAGCCGCTGCCGGTGGCCTTCGCCGCCAATGCCGTGGACCCGGACGGCACGATCAGCAGCATCCTCTGGAATTTCGGCGATGGCACCACCAGCACCGAAGCCTCGCCGAACCACAGCTACTCCTGCGATGGCAGCTACACGGCCTCGGTCGAGGTCGTCGACAACCGCGGCGCGGTGACCTCGGCGACGGTGGCGGTATCCGTCACCTCGGCCGGTGGTCCGGTCACCTACGCCTGTGACGTGCAGCCGGTGTTCAACCGTACCTGTACCGGCTGCCACGGGGCCTCCGCCCGCCTCAGTGTCACCACCTGCGACAACCTGCGCGCCGGCAGCTATCGCGGGCCGGTGGTCACGCCTGGAGTCAAGGAGACCAGCGTGCTGTGGCAGCGGATCAACGATGCCGCAAGGCCGATGCCACCCATCGGCGGCCTGCTGGCCCAGTCCGAGCGCGATGCGATCGGGGCCTGGATCGATAGCCTGGACCCGAATGACGCCAATTTCTGTGACTGAGGCCTGGGTCGCCGTCCGTTGACGGCAAGGGGGCCGGACCTGGTGAAGGTCCGGCCCCTGTCTTTTTCGGCTGCGGGCGGCGGCTGCATGCCGGCCGTGAGGCCAGGAGCAGGATCAGGGCTGGTGCTGGTCGCTGTCGGGGCTGCCCGGCGCGCGCCGGTAGAAGCGCACAGCCGTCTCGGTGGGCGTGACTTGCGTGTTCTCGCAACCCGCGCAGGGATTGCGCCGGCGGGCACGCTTCAGCCGGACCTGCCGCCACAGGGCGAGCGCCACCACCACGGCGACGATGCCGAGGGCGATGAGGTCCTGTGTATCGAGGCCGCTCATGATCCCAGCTGGTAAACCAGCATGGCGCCGAGATAGGCGAGTCCGGTCATGTAGACCCAGGCGAAGGCCGGCCAGCCCCAGCCGTTGGTCTCGCGGCGGATCATGGCGATGGTGGCCGCGCACTGCAGGCAGAAGGCATAGAACACCAGCAGCCCCAGCACCATCGGCAGGGTATAGACAGCGCGGCCATCGGGCCAGGTGGCGTCACGCAGGCGCTCGACCAGTGCATCGTCGTCGGCCTGGCTGTCGTCACCCACCGCATAGATGGTGCCGAGGATGGCCACCACCACCTCGCGGGCCGGGAAGCCGGCGACCACCGCGGCCGAGACCTTCCAGTCCCAGCCGAGCGGCGCGAAGGCGGGCGCGACGAACTTGCCGATGCGTCCGAGGTAGCTGCCTTCCATGTTGGCGGCAATCTCGTGGTTGCGCAGCTCGCGCAGCGCCTCTTCGCGCCCGGCGCCCTCCGGCGTGGATGCCATCACCGCGGCCCTCTCCGCCGCGAACTGCAGCGCCGTACCGGCATCCCGCGGGAAGTAGGCGAGCGCCCAGACCATGACCGCCACGAAGAAGATCACCGTGCCGGCACGCACCAGGAAGATGCGTGCCCGTTCCAGCAGTCGCAGCGCCACCGAGCGCCAGTTCGGCAAGCGGTAGGGTGGCAGCTCGATGAGGAAGGTGGGCGTGGGACCGCGCAGCGCGGTGCGCTTCATGAGAAATGCCGTGCCGATGCCGGCGAAGATGCCGAGCAGGTACAGGGCGAGCAGCACCAGGCCCTGCAGGTTGAGCAGGCCGCCGAGGTAGCGCTGGTCGGGGACGAAGGCGCCGATCAGCAGTGCGTACACCGGCAGCCGCGCCGAGCAGGTCATGAACGGCGCGGCGAGGATGGTGGCCAGCCGGTCGCGTCGCTCGGGAATGACCCGGGTGGCCATGATCCCCGGTACTGCGCAGGCGAAGCTCGACAGCATCGGGATGAATGACTTGCCCGACAGTCCGCAGACGCGCATCAGCCGGTCGATGAGGAAGGCCACCCGCGGCATGTAGCCGGTGTCCTCCAGCAGGATGATGAAGGCGAAGAGGATGAGGATCTGCGGCAGGAACACCACCACGCTGCCCACCCCGGCGATGGCACCGTCCACCAGCAGGCTGGAGAGCGCGCCGGGCGGCAGCGCGGCGCGCACCGTCTCGCTGGCCCAGGTGGTGCCCGCCTCGATGAGGTCCATGAGCGGCGTGGCCCAGGAGAACACCGCCTGGAACACCGTGGCCATCACCAGCACGAACAGCACGGAACCCACCACCGGCTGGTTGGTCATGCGGTCCAGGTGCTCTCGCAGGGTCACCCTCGGCGGCGCCCGCACCTCGACCTCGCCAATGACGCCGTCGATCAGCGCGTAGCGTGCGCGGGCCTCGATCGCCGCCAGCGAGCTGCCGGCGCTCAGCCTCATGCGCAGGTCTGCAAGCTCCGCCATCAGCTCGGGGCTGGTGGCGTACTCGAAGCGCCGTTCGGCGACGCCGTGGGCGTCGATCAGGGCGCGCTCCACCTCGTAGGCGTCGAGATTGTGGCCGGCGGCGGCAACCCGCCCGGAGAGCGCCACTGCCGCCTGGTGTACCTCGGGCAGCACCACCAGGCGCGGCCGCGGCGGCTTGCGTACCGCCTCGGCCAGCGCCGAGCGCAGCTCCGGCAGGCCCTTGCCGCTGGTGGCCACGACCGGCACCACCGTGGCATCGAGCCGCGCGGCGAGGCGCTGCGGATCGATCTGCACGCCGTTCTCGAGCGCGACGTCGAGCATGTTCAGGGCCAGCACCATCGGCAGGCCGAGTTCGGCGAGCTGGGTGACGAGAAACAGGTTGCGCCGCAGGTTGGTGGCATCGACCACCATGAGGATGGCCCGCGGCCGCGCCAGGTCTTCGACGTGGCCGAGCAGCACGTCGATGGCGACGACCTCGTCGGGTGACTGGGCGGCGAGCGAGTAGGTCCCGGGCAGGTCGACCAGGCAGATCTCGCGGCCATCGAGGTTGATCGAGCCGGTGTGCCTCTCGACCGTGACGCCGGGGTAGTTCGCGGTCTTCTGCTTCAGCCCGGTCAGGGCATTGAACAGGGTGCTCTTGCCGGTATTCGGGTTGCCGATGACGGCGATGATCGGCGCGGTATGGGTGGCGGGGGCCGATGCCGGTGCCGCATTGGCAACCGGGGCGCTCATGTCAGCAGCCGGACTTCGATGCGGCGAGCCTCCTCGCGTCGCAGGGACAGGGCATAGCCCATTACCTGGACTTCGACGGGATCGCCGCCCAGGGCGCGCCGGGTCAGGGAGATGTCGGAGCCCTCCAGCAGGCCCATCGCCATCAGGCGTTGCGCCAGCGGGCCGTCGCCCTCGATCCGGAGGATGGTGGCCTTCTGGCCGGGTTTCAGCTCATCGAGCGTCATGCCGGCATTGTAGAGGAGAACCACCCGCCGGTCGCTGCGGGCAGTACGGATGAAAAGCTGGGGCAGCGCGCCCCCGAAGCCTCAGGATGCCCTGGCCGGGCGGGTGCCGATGGGGCGGGTGGCCCCTTGCTGCAGGGCCTCGAGCTCCTGCTCGTAGGCGCGGGTCAGTTCCTCGATGACGATGGCCGGCATCGGCGCGCCCTCTTCCTGGTGGGTGAGGGTGGCGTAGCTCTCCTCGTAGAGCTCCCAGTACTTGAGCTTGTTGGTGCCGGCGAGCAGGGGCGAGCGCTTCAGGCCGCGGTCGAAGCGATTGCGCAGTTCCTCCGGGTCGAGCCGCTCGCTGAAGTCGCGCACCGCGTGGATCATGGCCTTGAACAGCGCCTGCTGGTGGCTCTTCACGTCGAGGAACGCGGCCTGCACGGCGCGATCCGGCGGCAGGTAGGACTGGCCGGGCTCGCCGAGCAGGTAGCGCAGCGCGTCGGCCACGCCGGGGGAGAACTTCAGCGGGTTGTTCTGCGAGGGGCGGATGATGGTCTGCGGCAGGCGCAGGGCGTCCTTCATCCGCGAGCGGTTCTGCAGCAGGTCCGCCAGGCCGGTGAGCAGCTCGCGCATCAGCAGGCCGGCGGTCTCCAGCACTTCCTCGGGGTTCGAGCCGTGCAGGTCACCGGGCTTCAGGCCCGCGGCCTTGCAGAAGACCTCGACGGCGGCGGCGTTGCCGGTCGCCGGGGGAGGCGTGCTGGCAGCGACCGGCTTCGCCGCGGCAGGCGCAGGCTTGCGTGCGGCACTCGGGGTGTCGTCCGCCGGCTTGAGGTGGCGCTCGAGCGCGTTGTAGTCGAAGGCGCGCAGCTTGCTCTCGTCGACCAGCTTGAGCTCCACCGATTCATCCACCGGCACCAGCTGGGCCCGCACCACCGAATCGCGCATGCCGTCATCGGCGATCTGCTCGTCACCCGGCGTCACCTCGACGGCAACCTCGTACTCGCCGAGCCGCAGGCGGTCGCCGTTGAACAGCCGCTGCGGGTGACCGCGGCCCACCGCGGTGTCCGAGCCGTTGACGTAGACGCCGTTGCGGCTGGTATCCACCAGGTAGTAGGCGCCGCCCTGGAAGTCGATCAGCGCATGGCGGCTGGAAATGAAGCGCTTGTCGTCAGGCAGCACCCAGTCGTTGTCGGCGGCGCGGCCGATGGTGCCGCCGCAGGCGACGAACTCGCGCAGCTGGGCCTCGCCCAGCTGGGACTTCTGCTGACTCGTGATGCGAAGGCGCAACGCCATGCCGACCATTCCCGCCGTGGGCTTCGGGGATACGCGGAGCTTCGGGTCCCCGGGGGCTGCCCGAATCCGTTTTCCGCCGGCGGATCATGGCGTCATGGCGCGTGCGTTGCCGCCGGGCAGTTCACAGTTTGCCGGGTCGATGCCACCCGGGCCGGCCATCGCGGCGCGTCGCGGCACGGGCCAGCCGCTCGGCTATAATGCCGGCCCGGTCCTGGAGGGTGCGTTGCCCTGCGCGGACTGCCAGCAAGCCCCTTCGCGTCACGCATGTCGGCCAGGCGACTTTACAAAATATCGTTCGTCAACCAGGGCAAGGTCTACGAGATCTATGCCCGGTCCGTGGCCCAGGGCGGCCTGTTCGGCTTCATCGAGGTCGAGAAGCTGGTGTTCGGCGAGCGCAGTACCGTGGTGCTCGACCCGGCCGAGGAGCGCATCAAGGCCGAGTTCGCCGGGGTGCGCCGCACCTACATCCCCATGCACGCCGTGCTGCGCATCGATGAGGTCGAGAAAGAGGGCGTCAGCAAGGTCACCCGCGCCGAGGGTGGCAACGTCGCCCAGTTTCCGATGCCGGTGTATACGCCCGGTCGCAGCGATGGCGGCGACTAGGCCGTCGCCCGCGCCATCCCGGCTGCGCCTGACATGCTGGAGATAGCCGGCTCGGCGGCGCTGTCGGCCTTCCGGCGCGAACGGCTGCTGGCGGAACTGCGTGCGGCGGTGCCGCGCATCACCGGCATCGAGGCGCGCTACGTCCACTACGTCGATACCGCGCGGCCGCTCACGGAGGCGGAGTCGGCCGTGCTCGCCGAACTGCTGCGCTACGGGCCGGGCCATGAGGCCGGGACCGGCGACGCACCCGTGCTCTGGGTGGTGCCGCGGCTGGGCACCATATCGCCCTGGTCCAGCAAGGCCACCGACATTGCCCGCAGCTGTGGCCTCGACGCGGTGCGCCGCTGCGAGCGCGGCGTGGCCTGGTCCTTCCAGGCCGGGGGCCCGCTGGCCGCGGCCGAGGTGGGCGCGCTGGCGCCGCTGGTGCACGATCGCATGACCGAGTCGGCGCTGTTGCGGCCGGTGCAGGCGGCGGACCTGTTCGGCACCCGCACGCCCCGCCGCCTGGCGCGCGTGCCGTTGCTGGCCGAAGGGCTGGCGGCGCTCGAGGCCGCCAACCAGTCGCTGGGGCTGGCGCTGTCGGCCGACGAGATCAGCTACCTCGCCGGGCACTTCACGGCGATGGGACGCGATCCCACCGACGCCGAGCTGATGATGTTCGCCCAGGCGAACTCCGAGCACTGCCGGCACAAGATCTTCAACGCCCGATGGCTCGTGGATGGTGTCGAACAGCCGCAGAGCCTGTTCGCCATGATCCGCAGCACCCATGCCGCCAACCCGGCCGGCGTGCTCAGCGCCTACAGCGACAACGCCGCGGTCATGGCCGGCAGTGTCGCCGCGCGGCTGCTCGCCGACCCGGAGAGCGGCGAGTACCGCCTGCAGCGTGAGCCGGTGCACACGCTGATGAAGGTGGAGACGCACAACCACCCGACCGCCATCGCGCCGTTCCCCGGCGCAGCCACCGGCGCGGGCGGCGAGATCCGTGACGAGGGGGCCACCGGCCGCGGCGCGCGCCCGAAGGCGGGGCTCGCCGGCTTCAGCGTCTCGCACCTGCGGCTGCCCGGTCATCCCCAGCCCTGGGAGGCGGGCGGCCTCGGGCGGCCGCGACGCATCGTCTCGCCGCTGCAGGTGATGATCGAGGGGCCGATCGGCGCAGCGGCCTTCAACAACGAGTTCGGCCGGCCGAATATTGCCGGCTATTTCCGCAGTTTCGAACTGCCGGTGGCGGGCGAACCGGGACGCGCCTGGGGCTACCACAAGCCCATCATGATCGCCGGTGGCCTCGGCAACATCCGCGAGCCCGACGTGCACAAGGCCGCGGTGCCGCCCGGGGCGCTGCTGGTGGTGCTCGGCGGGCCGGCGATGCTCATCGGCCTGGGTGGCGGTGCCGCCTCGTCCATGGCGAGCGGCAGCAGCGCCGAGGACCTCGATTTCGCCTCCGTGCAACGCGGAAACCCCGAAATGCAGCGCCGGGCGCAGCAGGTCATCGAGGCCTGCTGGGCCGCGGGCGCCGCCCCCGGCGGCCACAATCCCATCCTGCTCATCCACGACGTGGGCGCGGGCGGCCTGTCCAACGCCATGCCGGAGCTGGTCGACCACAGCCGGCGCGGCGCGCGGCTGGAACTGCGCGAAGTCCCGAACGCGGAGCCGGGCATGTCGCCGGCGGAGATCTGGTGCAACGAGGCGCAGGAGCGCTACGTGCTCGCCATCGCCCCGGGCGACCTCGACTGGTTCCGCGCCACCTGCGAGCGCGAGCGCTGCCCGTTCGCGGTGCTCGGCAGCGCCGACGACAGCCGCCTGCTGACGGTCACCGACCGGCTGCTGGGCGAGGCGCCGGTGGACATGCCGCTGGAGGTGCTGCTCGGCAAGCCGCCGCGCACCACCATGAAGGTGACGCGCAAGGCGCGGCCGCGCGCGACCGCCAGCTTCGCGCAGCTGGACCTGGCCGAGGCCTGCCAGCGGGTGCTGCGCTTCCCGGCCGTGGCCGACAAGTCCTTCCTGATCCACATCGGCGATCGCACGGTCGGCGGCCTGGTGGCCCGCGACCAGCTGGTCGGGCCCTGGCAGGTGCCGGTGAGCGATGTCGCGGTGACGGCGCTCGGCTTCGACGATGTCGCCGGCGAGGCCATGGCCATGGGCGAACGCACGCCGCTGGCGGTGAGCGATCCGCCGGCTTCGGGGCGCATGGCGGTTGCCGAGGCGCTCACCAACATCCTGGCCGCGGCGGTCACCCGCCTCGACGAGGTGCGGCTATCGGCAAACTGGATGGCGGCGAGCGGTGTCGACGGCGAGGACGAGGCGCTATACGACACCGTGAGCGCGGTCACCGCGCTGTGCCGCGAGCTGCGCATCGCCATCCCGGTGGGCAAGGACTCGCTGTCCATGCGCACTGCCTGGAAGGACCACGGCGCGCCGAAGTCGGTGGTCGCTCCGGTGTCGCTGATCGTCTCCGCCTTCGCGCCGGTGGCCGACGTGCGCGCCACGCTGACGCCGCAGCTCGCCCGGGAGACCGGCTCGCTGCTGTACCTGCTCGACCTGGGCGCCGGCCGCAACCGTCTCGGTGGTTCCTGTCTGGCGCAGGCCTTCGGCATCGCCGGCGGCGAGGTGCCAGACCTCGACGACCCGCCGCGGCTGGCCAGCCTGTTCGCCTGCATCGGCGCCCTGCGCGCGCAGGGCCTGCTGCAGGCCTACCATGACCGTGCCGACGGCGGCCTCTTTGTCACGCTGTGCGAGATGGCCTTCGCCGGCCGTGCCGGCCTGGAGATCGAGCTGCCGGCAGGTACCGGCACGCACGGTGCGCTGTTCGCCGAGGAGATCGGCGCGGTGATTCAGGTGCGTGCCGCCGACGCGGCCCGCGTCGAGGCCGCCTTCGCCAGCCATGGCATCGGCGCCTGGGCGCAGCGCATCGGCCGCGTCACCGAGGGGCCGCGCATCGTCATCCGCCAGGCCGGAGCGATCCTGCTCGATTTCGAGCGCCAGGCGCTGCACGCCACCTGGTCCGAACTCAGCTACCGCATGCAGGCCCTGCGCGACAATCCGGCCACCGCGGCCGAGGCCTATGCGGCCCTGCGCGATCCCGGCGATCCCGGGCTGTCGCCGCGGCTGGGCTTCAGCATGGCCGACAACCCCGCGGCGGCCTTCATCGCCAGCGGCAGGCGCCCGCGGGTGGCGATACTGCGTGAGCAGGGCGTCAACAGCCAGCTGGAGATGGCGGCCGCCTTCCTGCGCGCCGGCTTCACGCCGGTGGACGTGCACATGTCGGACCTGCTCGCCGGCCGCCGGCGCCTCGACGAGTTCCGTGGCCTGGTGATCTGCGGCGGCTTTTCTTTCGGCGACGTGCTCGGCGCCGGCGGTGGCTGGGCGCGTTCCATCCTGTTCAACGCAAGGGTGCGCGAGGAATTCTCGGCCTGGTTCCGGCGTGAGGATGCCTTCACCCTCGGTGTCTGCAATGGCTGCCAGATGCTCAGCGGGCTGCGCGAGATCATCCCCGGCACGGACCACTGGCCGCGCTTCGTGCAGAACCTCTCCGAGCAGTTCGAGGCACGTCTCAGCCTGGTCGAGGTGCTGGAGAGCCGCTCGGTGCTGCTGCAGGGCATGGCGGGCAGCCGCCTGCTGATCGCCACCTCGCATGGCGAGGGACGTGCGGAATTCGTCGCGGCCGGAGACCTGACGGCCTGCGAGGCGGCAGGCCAGGTGGCCATCCGCTATGTCGACAACCATGGCCGCCCCGCGACGCGCTATCCGGCGAATCCCAACGGCTCGCCGGGCGGCATCGCCGGGCTGACCTCGGCGGATGGCCGCGTCACCGTCTTCATGCCGCACCCCGAGCGCGTGCACCTGGCCATGCAGCACTCCTGGCATCCGCGGGACTGGGGCGAGGAAGGGCCCTGGATGCGGCTGTTCCGCAACGCGCGGGCCTGGGTCGGCTAGGCGGCGCTGCGCGCCTCCCGTGCCTGGCGCCGCGCGGCGCGGCGTGAGCGGAAGCGGCTGACCCATTCGGCGACCAGCCAGTAGGCGGCCGGCACGGCCAGCAGGGACAGCAGCGTCGAGGTCAGCAGTCCGCCGATGACCGAGATCCCCAGCGGTGCGCGGAAATTGCCGTCCGCAGCCAGCGAGAAGGCCACCGGCACCATGCCGGCACCCATGGCGATGGTGGTCATGATCACCGGGCGCACGCGCTTGTGACATGCATCGATGATGGCCTCGCGGCGCGGCAGCCCGGCGCGCTCGCCGATGATGGCGTAATCGACGATGAGGATGGAGTTCTTGGTGGACACGCCGGTCAGCATCAGCAGCCCGACCAGCGATGGCAGCGACAGCGCGTAGCCGGAGACCAGCAGCGCGCCGAAGGCTCCCACGCCGCACAGCGGGATGGCGGCGAGGATCACCAGCGGCATCGACGGGCTGTTGAACAGCATCAGCAGTACCACGTACACGCTGAGCACGCCGGTCAGCATGGCGAGCGCGAAGCCCACGAACAGGTCGACGAAGGCCTCGGCATCGCCGCCCGGCAGGATGCGCACGCCCGGCGGCAGGTTCTGCACCGCCGGCAGCTTCCGGACCTCGGCCATCACCGGACCGAGCGGATTGCCGTTGAGCTCGCCGGAGATCTTCACGTTGCGCTCGCGATTGTAGCGCTCGATGACCGCCGGCCCGCTGCTGTCGCGGATGTCGGCCACCGCGGAGAGCGGCACGGCGCCGCCGCGGGCCGGCACGCGCATCAGGCTCAGCAGGGAGGCGTCGTCGCGCGCGGCCTCCACCACCTGCACGCGGATGGGGATCTGCCGCTCTGCGAGGTTGAGCTTCGGCAGGTTGCGGAGGAAGTCCCCGGTGGTGGCGATGCGGGCGGCCTCGGCGATATCCACGGTGGAGACGCCGAGGTCCGCGGCGCGGGCCGGGTCCGGGACGATGACGATCTCCGGCTGCAGCAGCGAGGCCGAGGATTGCACGCCGCTCAGGCCGCGAACGCCGCGCATCGCCGCCTCGATGCGCTGGGCTGCCGCGGCCAGCTGCACCGGGTCGCGGCCCACCACCACCAGCTCGAGCCGGTCGCCGGGCCCCAGCGCGGCGAAGCTCACGCGCACGCCGGCCAGTTTCTCCAGGCGGCGGCGGACTTCGACCTCCAGCTGCTGCATGGTGCGCTGGCGCTTGTCGGTGAACCGCAGGTTGACCTGTGCCTTGCGTACTTCGCCGCTGCCGGCCGTGGTGAATCCGGTGCCGGATTGCGAGCCTACGCGCGCGAACACGCTCTTCAGCTCCGGGATGTCCGCCAGCAGCCGCCGGGCCTGCTCGGCCACCGCGGCGGTGTCCTGCAGTGTGGAGCCGGGCGGGAGCTCGAGGAGCACCGTCGAGCGCGATTCGTTGTTCGGCGGCACGAAGGTGCGGGGGATGAGCGGCAGCAGCGCCAGCGCTACGACGAAAGTGGCGAAGGCGGTGGCCAGCGTGCGCCAGGGCCTGGCCAGGGCATGGCCCACCAGCCTCATGTAGAAGCGGACCCAGGCCGGCTCGCTGAGCTGCTTCAGCTTCCTGGTCATGAAATAGGCTGCCAGCATCGGCGTCAGCAGGCGCGCGACCAGCAGCGAGAACAGCACGGCAGTCGCCGCGGTCCAGCCGAACTCGCGGAAGAACAGGCCGATCTGCCCGGGCATGAAGGCCACCGGGATGAACACGGCCGCCAGCGTGGCGGAGGTGGCGATGACGGCGATGCCGATCTCGTCGGCCGCTTCGCCGGCAGCCTGCATGGGTGTCTTGCCCAGCGCGCGGTGGCGGGTGATGTTCTCCACCTCGACGATGGCGTCATCCACGAGGATGCCGATTACCACGGCCATGGCGAGCAGCGACAGCAGGTTGAGGCTGAAGCCGAGCAGGTGCATGACGCCGAAGGTCGGGATCACCGAGAGCGGCAGCGCCAGCGCCGAGATCCAGGTGGCGCGCCGGTCGCGCAGGAACAGCCACACCACCGCCACGGCCAGCAGCGCGCCCTCGGCCAGCATCGACATCGAAGCGTTGTAGGAGTTGCGTGCTTCCTCCACCACCGAGTCCACCTCGATGAAGCGCACCTCCGGGTGCTCCCGCGCGAGTTCGGCGATGCGCCCGCGAACTTCGTCGCCCACCGCGACCTCGCTGGTCTTCACCGCACGCTGGATGCCAAAGCCCACCACCGGCTTTCCGTTCAGCAGCGCCATGTCGCGCGGCTCGGCGTGGCTGTCGCTCACCGTGGCGATGGTGGACAGACGCACCGAGCGCCCGTCGGGCAGCGAGATCGGGTAGTCGGCAAGGGCAGCCGCGCTGTGCACCGTGGCGATGGTGCGCACCGTCTGCTCGCCGCCGCCGACGGTGGTGCGGCCACCGGCCCGCTCCACCTGGATGCGGGCGAGCTGCATGGACACGGTGCCGGCGGTCAGGCCGAAGGCCTGCAGCATGTCCGGGCGCAGGTCCACGCGTACCTCGCGGTCCAGGCCGCCGATGCGGCTCACGGTGCCGACGCCCGGGGTGCCGAACAGCACCTTTTTCACCGTGTCGTCGACGAACCAGCTGAGCTCGTCGAGGGCGAGGCGGTCGGACTCGATCGCGTAGGTCAGCATGGTCGGTCCGAGCACGGTGAGGCGGGTGATCTGCGGCTCGTCGATCTCCGCCGGCAGGTCGCTGCGCACGCGGTCCATGGCGTCGCGCACTTCCTCCAGCGCGGTGTCCATGTCCCGGCCGAGCTCGAAGAGGATGCGGGTGCGCGACTGCCCCTCGTTGACCGTGGAGAGCAGCTTGTCGATGTTGGCGATGCCCGCCACCGCATCCTCCACCTTGCGGGTGACATCGGTCTCCAGCTGGCTCGGGCTGGCGCCCGGCAGCGTCACCTTGATGTCGATCTCCGGGGGCGTGAAGTCCGGCAGAGTGGAGATCGGCAGCTGGCGCCATCCCCAGAAGCCGAAGACGCAGAGGATGACGAACGCCAGGGCCGCGGGGATCGGGTGGGCGATGCCCCAGCGGGAGACGTTCACCGTGGTGGCTCCGCCGGCGCCGCGGCCGCCTGGGCGGGCAGCACGCGTACCAGGTCGCCGTCGCCGAGGAAGCCGGCGCCGCGCGCCACCACCCGGTCGTCCGGCCCGAGGCCGCTGGTCACCTCGGTGATCTCGCCCTGCTGGATGCCGACCCCGATGCGCTGCTGCGTGACCCTGGCCACGTCGGCGGAGCCCTGCAGCACGAAGACGTAGGGCAGGCCATCGCGGAACACCACGGCCTCCCGCGGCAGCACGCTGGCCTGCACGGTGCCGAGGAGGATGCGGCCCTGGGCGAACATGCCGGCGCGCAGGGTGCCGGGCTCGGGCAGGTCGGCGTAGACCAGCCCGGTGCGGGTCTGCGGGTCGAGGGCCGGGGACACTGCGCGGATCCACCCGCGGACCATGGCGCCGTCGGCTGCGGTGAGCTCCACCGCCGCGCCTTCGCGCACCCGCGCGAAATCGCCTTCCGCCAGCTCGGCACGCCATTCCAGGCGGCCATCGCGGATCAGGCGCAACAGTTCGGCGCCTGCGGAGACCACCTGGCCCGGTTCCACCGAGCGGGCGGAGATGACCCCGGCCTGCGGCGCCTCCAGCGTGGCGAAGCCGAGTTTCAGCCGGGCGGCATCGCGGTCGGCCTGCGCGGTGGTGAGCTTGGCCTCGGCGCTGATGAGGTTGGCCTTGAGCTGGTCGGCATCGGCGGTGGAGATCAGCTTGCGCTCCAGCAGGCTGTCGCCGCGCGCATTCGCGGCGCGGGCCAGGGCGAGGTTGGCCTTTGCCTGTTCCAGCGCCGCGTCGGCCTGACGTGCCTGCACCTCCAGGGTGCGCGCATCCAGGCGCAGCAGCACCTGGCCGGGCTTCACCCTGTCGCCCACCTCGACCAGCACGGCGGTGACCCGCACGCCGCTGAGTTCGACGCCGAGCGACATTTCCTGCCAGGCGGCCACCGAGCCGGAGGCGACCAGGCTGCGTTCAAGCGGGCGGGTGGCCAGACGCGTCGCGGTGACGCTGAGGCTGGGTGTAGCTTCTGGAGCCGGGGCCTTGCCGCCGCAGGCGGTGATCAGGCCAGTGAGGGCGAGTGCGGCGAGCCAGCGTGCGCCGGCAGGGAAGCGGGTCGGGCGGGGCATGGCGGCATTCTAGCGATTGCCTCCCGCCCGTGCATGACGCGGGTCATCGGCCTGCCCGGTTCAGCGCTCCACGCTGCGGATAGCCGGCACGATTGGCATCGCCGGCGGGCGCGCCGGCTCCACGGCCGGGAACTGGCGCAGGCGCAGCGCCTGCTGCAGGCGGGCGCGGCGCACGTAGGACTGGTAGAGCAGGTCCTTGAGGGTCTCCAGCAACACCATCGCCTGCAGGCGAGTGAGCGGCTGCGCGACCTGGCCCTGCGGGGCCTCGCCCTCGAACAGCACGCGGCGGATGGCGTTGAAGGTGGTGTCGTCGATCTCCGCCAGCATGCGTACCTCGGCCACCTGGTCGAAGATCTTCAGGCGGCTGCGCTCGCCGAGGTCCTCGAGCATGGCCTGGATGGTGGCGCGGCACATCAGCGCGAAGGCCTGGTTGAGCCCCGCAGTGTGGCAGGCCAGCGCCTCGCGGAAGGTGGCGGCGACGGCATCGGGCAGGTGCGCGTAGCTGAAGCGCTCCGGCGGGCGCTCCATTTCCTCCGGCAGCGGGTGGAACTCGACACGGTCCTCATGCCAGGCGCGGACCCGGTAGCGGATGAACAGCGGCGTGTGGCAGGCGTCGCACTCGAGGACGATGCCGACGCGCGCCGGCTGTTCGGCGCGCAGGCGCGCGAAAGTCGGGCAGGCCATCAGCGAGAAATGCGCGACGCTGCCGCAATGCGGGCATTCGCCGTTCACCGACTCCCGGTGCAGGCGGTTCTGGCTGTCGAGGAATGCCGGGATGCTCATGGCCGGGCCTCCGTGGCCGCGCGCTGGTTCAGTGCCGCAGCGGCTTGTAGCGGATGCGGTGCGGCTGGTCGGCATCATCGCCGAGGCGGCGATGCAGGTCAGCCTGGTACTCGGCGTAGTTTCCCGCAAACAGCGTCAGCTGGCTATCGCCCTCGAAGGCCAGGATGTGGGTGGCGATGCGGTCGAGGAACCAGCGATCGTGGGAGATCACGATGGCACAGCCCGGGAAGTCCAGCAGGCCTTCCTCCAGCGCGCGCAGCGTCTCCACGTCCAGGTCGTTGGTCGGCTCGTCGAGCATCAGCACGTTGGCGCCCGCCTTGAGGACCTTGGCGAGGTGCACGCGGTTGCGCTCGCCGCCCGAAAGCAGGCCGATCTTCTGCTGCTGCTGCGTGCCCTTGAAGTTGAAGCGGCCGACGTAGTTGCGCGAGGAGGTCTCGTACCTGCCGACCTTGATCAGCTCCTGCCCGCCGGAGAGTTCCTCCCAGACGGTCTTGCTGTCGTCCAGGCTCTGGCGCGACTGGTCGACGTAGGCCAGTTGCACCGTGGGGCCGATGCGGATGCTGCCGCTGTCGGGCTGCTCCTGGCCGGTGATCAGGCGGAACAGGGTGGTCTTGCCGGCGCCGTTCGGGCCGATGACGCCGACGATGGCACCCGGCGGAATGGCGCCGCTGAAGTCCTCGATCAGCAGCCGGTCGCCGAAGGCCTTGCGCACCTGGTTGAACTCGATGACCAGGTCGCCGAGGCGCTCGCCGGGCGGGATGTAGATCTCGTTGGTTTCCTGGCGGCGCTGGAATTCCTGCGAGCACAGTTCCTCGAAGCGCTGCAGGCGCGCCTTGCTCTTGGCGCGCCGCGCCGAGGGGTTGGCGCGCACCCACTCGAGTTCCGCCTTGATGGTCTTCTGGCGCGCGGCCTCCTGCTTTTCCTCCATGGCGAGGCGCGCCTCCTTCTGCTCCAGCCAGGAGGAATAGTTGCCCTTCCAGGGGATGCCGTGGCCACGGTCGAGTTCGAGGATCCAGCCGGCGACGTTGTCGAGGAAATAGCGGTCGTGGGTCACGGCGATGACCGTGCCCGGGTAGTTCTCGAGGAACTTCTCCAGCCAGGCCACCGACAGCGCGTCGAGGTGGTTGGTGGGCTCGTCGAGCAGCAGCATGTCGGGCTTCGACAGCAGCAGCCGGCACAGCGCCACGCGCCGGCGCTCGCCGCCGGAGAGGGTCTGCACCCGGGCGCTCCAGTCCGGCAGTCGCAGGGCATCGGCGGCGATCTCCAGGGTGCGGTCGACCTCCCAGCCATTCTGCGCGTCGATCTGGTCCTGCAGCTTCGCCTGCTCGTCCAGCAACCGGTTCATGGCCTCGTCATCCATGGGCTCGGCGAACTGTTCGGCGATGGCGTTGAAGCGGTGGACCAGTCCCACCAGGTCGGCGACGCCTTCCTCGACGATCTCGCGCACGCTGCGCGCCGGATCGAGTTCGGGTTCCTGCGGCAGGTAGCCGATCCTGATGCCAGGCTGGGGGCGCGCCTCGCCTTCGTACTCCTGGTCGACGCCGGCCATGATGCGCAGCAGGGTGGACTTGCCGGAGCCGTTGAGGCCCAGCACGCCGATCTTGGCGCCGGGGAAGAAGCTCAGCGAGATGTCGCGGAGGATGAAGCGCTTGGGGGGCACGACCTTGCCCACCCGGTTCATGGTGAAGACGTACTGGCTCATGGCTGGATTTTCGGCTGCCGGCAGAAAAGGCGGCGATTATCGGCGGCGGCTGCCGGAATGACCAGCGGCGGGCCGCCACCGGGGTCCGCGTCGGGTCGCGGGCCGGCGGGGCGCGGCGTACAATTGCGCCCCCATTTGCGCGGAGGCTGGCATGTTTACGAGGGACCTGAAGATCGCCGGATTCGACCCGGACCTGGCTGCGGCGATCGCCGGCGAGCAACGCCGGCAGGAGGAGCACATCGAGCTCATCGCCTCGGAGAACTACGCCAGCCCGCGGGTGCTCGAGGCCCAGGGCAGCGTGCTGACCAACAAGTATGCCGAGGGCTACCCCGGCAAGCGCTACTACGGCGGCTGCGAGTACGTCGACCAGGCCGAGGTGCTGGCCATCGAGCGGGCGAAGAAGCTGTTCGGCGCCGGCTTCGCCAACGTCCAGCCGCATTCGGGCTCGCAGGCCAATGCGGCCGTGTACATGGCGCTGCTCAAGCCGGGCGACACGGTGCTCGGCATGAGCCTCGCCCACGGCGGGCACCTGACCCACGGCTCGCCGGTGAATTTCTCCGGGCGGCTGTACAACATCGTCTCCTACGGCCTCGATCCGGCCACCGGCGAGATCGACTACGCGGCCGTCGAGGCCCAGGCGCGCCAGCATCGCCCGAAGATGATCCTCGCCGGCTTCTCCGCCTATTCGCGGGTGGTGGACTGGCAGCGTTTCCGGCAGATCGCCGACGAGGTGGGGGCGGTGTTCTTCGTCGACATGGCCCACGTGGCGGGCCTGGTGGCGGCGGGCGAGTACCCCAATCCGGTGCCGATCGCCGATGTCACCACCACCACTACCCACAAGACGCTGCGCGGTCCGCGCGGCGGGCTGATCCTCGCGCGCGACAACGAGGAGATCAACAAGAAGCTCAACTCCCTGGTGTTCCCCGGCATCCAGGGCGGGCCGCTGATGCATGTCGTGGCGGCCAAGGCCGTGGCGCTGCTGGAGGCGATGCAGCCGGAGTTCCGCGCCTACCAGAAGCAGGTCAAGGCCAATGCGCGCCAGCTGGCGGCGGCGCTGGCCGGCCGCGGCTTCCGCATCGTCTCGGGTGGCACCGACAACCACATGTTCCTGCTCGACCTCATCGACAAGGACATCACCGGCAAGGATGCCGACGCCGCACTGGGCCAGGCCAACATCACCGTGAACAAGAACGCGGTGCCCAACGACCCGCGCTCGCCCTTCGTCACCAGCGGCGTGCGCATGGGCACGCCCGCCATCACCACCCGCGGTTTCCGTGAGGCGGAGGTGGCCACCGTGGCCGGCTGGATCGCCGACATCCTCGATGACATCGGCGACGGCAGGCGCGTGGCGCGCGTGCGGGGCGAGGTGCTGGAGCTGTGCGGGAAGTTTCCGGTCTACCGGTGAGGCGGCCGTGAGCAGCCGCAAGCCGGGGCGTGCGCCGTGGCGGCGCTGAGCCACGGAGGCCGGCCATGCACTGTCCGTTCTGCAGCCACGAGGAAACCAAGGTGATCGACTCGCGCCTCGCCGGCGAGGGGCGCCAGATCCGCCGCCGCCGCGAGTGCCAGCAGTGCGGCGAGCGCTTCACCACCTTCGAGACCGCGGAACTGGTGATGCCCCGGCTGGTGAAGCGCGATGGCGCCCGCGAGCCCTTCGACGAGGCGAAGCTGCGCAATGGCATGGTCCGTGCGCTGGAGAAGCGGCCGGTGAGCATGGAGGCGGTGGAGGCGGCGCTGGCGCGCATCATCCACGGCCTGCAGACCATGGGCGAGCGCGAGATCGCCTCGCGCCAGGTGGGTGAGCTGGTGATGGAGGAATTGCGTCGTCTGGACGAGGTGGCCTACGTGCGCTTTGCCTCCGTCTACCGCAGCTTCCAGGACGTCACCGCCTTCCAGGAGGAGATCCACCGCCTGCGCGAGATGGGCGACGCCGAGAAGCGCCGCAACCAGCTTTCGCTGCTGCCGGACGAGGAATGAACGCCAGCGCCAGCGACTTCGCCTTCATGGCCCGCGCCCTGCAGCTGGCGCGGCATGGGCTCTTCAGCGCCCATCCGAACCCGCGGGTCGGCTGCGTGATCGTGGCCGGCGGCGAGGTGGTGGGCGAGGGCTGGCATGCGCGCACCGGCGGGCCCCACGCCGAGGCAGTGGCCCTCGCGGCAGCGGGCGAGCGTTCCCGTGGCGCCACCGCCTACGTCAGCCTCGAGCCCTGCTGCCACCAGGGGCGCACGCCGCCGTGCACCGCGGCGCTCATCGCCGCCGGTGTCAGGCGCGTGGTGTACGCGGCAGGGGACGCCAACCCGCGGGTCGCGGGGCGGGGGGCGGCGCAGCTCCGCGAGGCAGGCATCGAGGTCCTCGGCGGCGTGCTGGAGGCGGAGGCGCGGCGGCTGAACATCGGCTTCTTCTCCCGCATGGAACGCGGCCGGCCCTGGGTGCGTGTCAAGCTGGCGACCAGCCTCGACGGCCGCACCGCGCTCGCCAGCGGGGAGAGCCGCTGGATCACCGGCGAAGCGGCCCGGCGTGATGCGCACGGGCTGCGCGCGGGAAGTTCGGTGATCCTCACCGGCGTGGGCACGGTGCTGGCCGATGACCCCGCACTGACGGTGCGCCGTGCGGACCTGGGGGATGTGCTCGTGCCGGAAAGGGTGGTGCTCGATTCGACGCTGCGCACGCCAGCGGCTGCGAAGCTGCTGCAGCCGCCCGGATCCAGCCGCATCTTCTGCACCCGGCCGGATCCGGACCGCGCCGCCGCCTTGCGCGTCGCCGGTGCCGTGATCGAGACCGTCCCCGGGGACGGCGCGCGTCCCGACCTTGCGGCGGTGATGCAGCGGCTCGCGGCACTGGAGGTGAACGAGGTGCTGGTGGAGGCGGGGGCCGGCCTCAATGGCGCTTTGCTCGATGCCGGGCTGGTCGACGAGCTGGTGGTGTACCTGGCACCGGTCGTCCTGGGGGGCGACGCCTTCGGCATGTTCGCCAGCCGCCCGCTCGAGGGCATGGCGCAGCGCCATGCCTTCGAGTTCGCCGGCCTGCGCCGTGTCGGCGCCGACCTGAAACTGACCTACCTGCCCCGGAGATCCTGATGTTCACCGGCATCGTGCAATGCGTGGGGACCGTGCGCGACGTGACACCGCGGGACGGTGACAGCGAAATCCGCGTGGATGTCGACGGCCTGCCCGAGTCGCGGCTGGCGCCCGGCGCCAGCGTGGCGGTCAACGGCGTGTGCCTGACCGTGACCAGGCGCGGCGGCGGCAGCGCCAGCTTCGATGTCTCTCGCGAGACGCTGGCGCTCACCACGCTCGGCAGGCTCACCGCGGGAAGCCGCGTCAATCTCGAGCCGGCCCTGGTGCTGGCCGACACCCTGGGAGGGCACCTGGTCTCCGGCCATGTCGACGGCATCGGCGAGGTGCTGGCGCTGGAGCCCGACGCGCGCTCCACCCGCATGCGCCTGCGCGTGCCGGCGGAGCTGGCCCGCTACGTGGCCCGCAAGGGCTCGCTCTGCGTGGATGGCGTCAGCCTCACCGTCAACGCTGTTGCCGGCGACCGGGCCGACGTCAATCTCGTGCCTCACACCCTGCGGAGCACTATCATGGAGGACTACAGGCCCGGCACCGCGGTCAACATCGAGGTCGACCTCATCGCCCGCTACCTCGAACGCCTGGTCGCCGACGGAAAATGAACATGCAGGAACAGGCCCGCGACAACTCCTTCGCCTTCAGCGACATCCGCGACATCATCGCGGACATCCGCGACGGGCGCATGGTCATCATCGTCGACGACGAGGACCGCGAGAACGAGGGCGACCTGATCATGGCTGCCTCCAAGGTGCGCCCGGAGGACATCAACTACATGGCCCGCTTCGGCCGCGGGCTGATCTGCCTGACACTGAGCCGCAGCCGCTGCCAGCAGCTGCGCCTGCCGCTGATGGTCAACGGCACCGACGAGCAGCAGGCCACCAACTTCACCGTGTCGATCGAGGCGGCGGAGGGCGTCACCACCGGCATCTCCGCCCACGACCGTGCGCACACCATCCGTGTCGCGGTGGCGCCCGAGGCTCGTGCCGAGGACCTGCGCCAGCCGGGCCATGTCTTCCCGCTGATGGCGCAGCCCGGCGGCGTGCTGACCCGTGCCGGGCACACCGAGGCCGGTTGCGACCTCGCGCGCCTGGCAGGGCTGGAACCGGCGGCGGTGATCGTCGAGATCCTCAACGAGGACGGCACCATGGCGCGCCGGCCGCAGCTCGAGGAGTTCGCGCGCCAGCATGGGCTGCGCATCGGCAGCATCGCCGACCTCATCCGCTTCCGGCTGCAGCACGAGGTGTCGGTGGAGCGCATCGGCGAGCACCGGGTGGACACCGAGATGGGCGCGTTCCGCCTGTACTGCTACGAGGACCACGTCAGCCGCAACGTGCACCTGGCACTGGTGCACGGCGACATTTCCGCTGATCAGGTGCCGCTGGTGCGTGTCCACGTGCAGGACACGCTCGGCGACGTCATCGGCGTGCAGGGTCCGCAGCTCGGCTGGCCGCTGCGCGCAGCCATGCGCCGCATCGTTGCCGCGGGCGCCGGGGTGGTGGTGCTGCTGCGCTATCCGGAGACGCCGCGCCAGCTGGTGGCGGCCGTGCGTGCGCTGGCGCAGCCGCAGCCGGCGGAGCAGCCGCGCCGCGAGCGTGTCGCGGTGCTGCGCACCTTCGGCACCGGTGCGCAGATCCTGCGCGACCTCGGTGTCACGCGCATGCGGGTGCTCAGCGCGCCCAAGCAGATGCATGCGATTTCCGGCTTCGGGCTGGAAGTAGTAGAGTACGTGGATGACCCGGCCTGAGGCCGGCAACGTCGTTCTTTAAGGTCGCCATGCGCACACTCGAAGGCCAGCTCAACGTCCGCGACGCGAAGTTCTGCATCCTCGCGGCCCGCTTCAACGACCGCATAGTCGAGGACCTGGTGCGCGGCGCCCTGGACACCCTCAGGCGCCACGGCATACCCGATACCGCCATCGACCTGGTGCGCGTGCCGGGGGCCTACGAGCTGCCGCTGGCGGCGAAGAAGGTGGCGCGCACCCGCCAGTACGACGGCCTGGTGGCCCTCGGGGCGGTGATCCGCGGCGCGACCCCGCATTTCGATTACGTCTGCGGCGAATGCGCGGCCGGGCTCGGCCGCGTCAGCCTGGAGTTCGACCTGCCGATCGGCTTCGGGGTGCTGACCTGCGACACCGTGGACCAGGCGGTGGAGCGTTCCGGCGTCAAGCATGGCAACAAGGGCGCGGATGCTGCGCTGGCCGCCATCGAGATGGTGAGCCTGCTGCGGCAGATCGCTCCCTGAGCGGCGGGCGACCCCCATGGCTCGTGGTCGCCACGGCGCGCGCCGCCTCGTGCTGCAGGCCCTGTACCAGCACCAGCTGGCCGGGCACAGCCCCGCGGAGCTCATCGCCCAGTTCAGCGTCAGCAAGGAATTCCGCGGCATCGATGCCGCGTATTTCAATTTGCTGGTGGAGGAGATCATCCCTGCCGGGGCGGCGCTCGACGAGCTGATCGCCGCGGCCGCCGACCGGCCGGTGAACCAGCTCGATCCGGTGGAGCGGGCCGTGCTGTGGATCGGCCTGACCGAGCTGCGCGCGCATGCCGACGTGCCCGAGCGCGTGGTCATCGATGAAGCCATCGAGCTGGCCAAGGAGTTCGGCGCCCAGGACGGCTTCCGCTACGTCAACGCGGTGCTCGACGGCATGGTTCGCCGGCTGCGCCCGCCCGCCGGCGGCTGAGCCGTGGCCGCGCGGCGCCCGGCCCTCGACGAGGCGACGCTGATCGGGCGCTACTTCGCGCGGCGGTCGCCGGCCAATCGCGGCGTGATCCTCGGCATCGGCGACGATGCCGCCGTGACGCGGCTGCCACGCGGCCATGAGCTGGTGACGGCCACCGACGCCATCTTCGAAGGCGTGCACTACCCGCATGGCACGCCGCCGCGCGCCATCGGCCACCGCTGCCTCGCCGTCAACCTGAGCGATCTCGCCGCCATGGGCGCCACGCCGCTCTGGGCCTCGCTGGCGCTGAGCCTGCCGCGCGCCACCGATGCCTGGCTGCGCGAGTTTTCCGCCGGCTTCTTCGCGCTGGCCCGGACCTGGAACGTGGCGCTCATCGGTGGCGACACCGTGCGCGGGCCGGCGGGAGCCACGGTGACGGTGCAGGGTCATGTGCGCCGCGGCCGTTACCTGACGCGTGATGCGGCACGGCCCGGCGACGGCATCTGGGTCACCGGCCGCCCGGGCGACGCGGTGGCCGGCCGGCTGCAGCTCGGGGTGCGTGGCGCCAGCCTGCTGCTCCGCCAGCGTTTCCTCTACCCGGTGCCGAGGCTGCGCGAGGGCAGGGCGCTCGTCGGCATCGCCTCGGCGATGATGGACGTCTCCGACGGCCTGCACGACGATCTCGGCAAGCTCATGAGTGCCAGCGGCTGCGGCGCCGACCTCGACGCCGGCCGCCTGCCGTTGTCGCGGCGGCTGGTGAGCGCGGTGGGTCGCGAGGCCGCGCGTCACCTGGCGCTCTGCGGCGGCGATGACTACGAGCTGCTCTTCACCGTGCCCGTGCGCCGCGAAGCGCAGCTCGCCCGCACCATCAGCGGCTGGGCATTGCCGGTCACCCGCATCGGCACCGTGCGCCGCGCCGCGGGCCTGCGCTGGAGCATGGACGACAAGCCTTTCCGCTTCCGCGACCGGACGTTCCGGCATTTCGCGTAGCACCGCGATGCCCCTCCCTCCCGACCGCTCCCTGCCCCGCGAAGTGCTGCGCCACCCCGTGCACTGGCTGCCCTTCGGCCTCGGTGCGGGCCTGCTGCCCTGGGCGCCGGGCACCTGGGGTTCGCTGCTTGCGGTGATGCTGTTCTGGCTGCTGCCGCCGCTCGAGCCGCTGCTGCACCTCGGGCTGGCCGCCGCGGGTTTCGTGCTGGGCGTGGGGCTCTGCGGGCTGAGCGCGCGCCGGCTCGGGGTGCACGATCATCCGGGCATCGTGCTGGATGAAATCGTGGCCATGTGGGCGACGCTGGCGGCGGTGCCGCGCGCCGCGCTGTGGTGCGGGCTGGCTTTCATCGCCTTCCGCGTGATGGACATCTGGAAGCCCTGGCCGATCCGCGAGGCGGATCACAGAATCCCCGGGGGCCTGGGAATTATGCTCGACGATGCGTTGGCGGCCGCATTTGCGGCCGCGGTTGTGTCGAGCCTGTGGAAACTCAGCGAATCCCTGTACTGACGGATGCCGCGACCGCCGCCGCAGCCGCGACGCCAGCCTCGGCCGCGGACGCCGGGCCGGTGCCCGGGCGCATCGGCAAGTACGTCATCGTCAACGAGGTCGGCCGCGGCAGCACCGGCACGGTGTACCTGTCCCACGATCCGTTCTTCAAGCGCGACGTCGCCATCAAGGTCTACAACATCGTCACCGACGAGGACCCCGAGCGGGCGAAGATCGCCCGCAAGATGTTCTTCAACGAGGCGCGCATGGTGGGGATGCTGCAGCATCCGAACATCCTGCCGATCTACGACGCCGGCGAGGAGGATGGCCGGTACTACGTCGTCATGGAACATGTGCAGGGCGCGCGAACGCTGGCGGCCTACTGCCGGCCGGACAACCTGCTGCGGGTCGATGACGTCGTCAAGACCATCTACAAGTGCGCCCGTGCCCTGCAGTACGCGCACAAGCGCGGCGTCATCCACCGCGACATCAAGCCGAGCAACATCATGCTGATGCGCGACAACGACGTGCGCATCATCGACTTCGGCATCGCCCTGCTGCGCGACGCGGATGTCTCCAGGATCGAGGGCATCGCCGGCTCGCCGAGCTACATGTCCCCGGAGCAGGTGGAGTCCGCGGAAATCACGCCGGCCTCCGACATCTACTCCCTGGGCGCGGTGATGTACGAGCTGCTGACCGGATTCCGTCCGTTCCGCGCCAGCACCCTGTCGCGGCTGCTCAACCAGATCGTCTATGCCACGCCGCCGCCGCTGCACTCGCTGCGCGAAGGCATTCCCGACGAGCTGGAGCAGGCGGTGATGGCGGTGCTCGCCAAGTCGCCGCCTGCGCGCATCAATGGCGCCGAGCTGGCCGCACGGCTCACCCGGGTCTACCAGCAGCTGCGCCAGGAATATGCCAAGGTCGACAACCAGGAGCACTTCGACCAGTTGCGCCGCCTGAGCTTCTTCCACGACTTCTCCGGCCCCGAGATCTGGGAGCTGCTGCGCGCCAGCGAGTGGCGTGAGTACAGCGGCGGCGACGAGATCGTCCGCGAGGGCGAGATGGATGACCGCTTCTACGTCATCGTCGCCGGCGGTGTCAGTGTCGAGATGAACGGCAGGGCGGTGGGCGTGCTGGGCGAGGGCGACTGCTTCGGCGAGAGCAGCTACGTCGGTGGCGTGAAGCGCAATTCCACCATCCGCGCGGAGGAGCCCGTCACCGTGCTGAGCGTCAGCGCCACGCTGCTGGAGCAGGTATCCACCGACTGCCAGCTGCGCTTCAACAAGGTGTTCCTGCGCTCGCTGATCCGCCGCCTGCAGGGGTCCAACGGCACGCGCACCTGAACGGTGCAGCGCGCCCGGTTCAGTCCGCGGCGTCTTCCCCGTCGTCGCCGGCATCCTGCCCGGCGAGGGTCTCCGGATCCAGGTCGCGCAGCTCCGTGCCCATCAGCTGCTGCACCCGCTGCTCGGCATCCTTCAGCGCCGCCTGGCAGTCGCGGCTGAGGCGCACGCCGCGTTCGAACTGCTTCAGCGATTTCTCCAGCGGCTGGTCGGCCGATTCCAGCTGCTCGACGATTTCCTCGAGCTCGGCCAGGGCCTTCTCGAGATCGATGCGGGGGCGGCGCGAATCCGTCATGACAGGTGGGCTTGGCTGTGAACGCCGGCTAACTTCGCACACGGGTCCGGGACGGTCAATCGCAGCAGCGTGGCGTGTATAGTGAGGCGGCTGATTTGACAGCCCGGGCCCGGGCTGCCTATATTTGGATCAATTCTAATTTCGGCCCGGATGGGCCGGGCCAGCCAGTCGAGGAGAAGATCAGTGAAGCTCAAGGGAAGCAAGACCGAGAAGAACCTGAAGGACGCGTTTTCCGGCGAGTCCCAGGCCAACCGTCGTTACCTGTATTTCGCACTGAAGGCCGACGTCGAGGGCCACAATGACGTCGCCGCGGTGTTCCGTTCCACGGCCGAGGGCGAGACCGGCCATGCCCATGGCCACCTCGAGTACCTCGAGGCGGTGGGTGATCCCGCCACGGGTCTGCCGATCGGCGAGACCAATGCCAACCTCAAGGCCGCCATCGCCGGCGAGACCCACGAGTACACCGACATGTACCCGGGCATGGCCAAGGCCGCCCGCGAGGAGGGTTTCGGCGAGATCGCCGACTGGTTCGAGACTCTGGCCAAGGCGGAGCGTTCCCACGCCAACCGCTTCCAGAAGGCTCTCGACACGCTGGGTCGCTGAGCCCCTGACATCGAGTGATTGAAGGGCCTGGTTGCGGCGCCGTCCGGCACCGCAACCAGGCCTGCCTGGCCACTGCGGGCCGGTCCCGTCCTGGCGGCCCGTCACGGGAGAGTTGCATGGCGGACAAGTCCACCCGCGAGGGCAGTCTCGAGGCCGCAAGGCGCCATCCGCTCGACTGGCAGAGCGAGGCCTTCTACGACGCAGACGCGCTCACTGCCGAAATGGAGCGCATTTTCGAGATCTGCCACGGCTGCCGCCGCTGCTTCAGCCTGTGCAACGCCTTTCCGACGCTCTTCGACGCCATCGACGCCACCGACACCGGCGAGCTGGAGGGCGTGCCGAAGACCGTGTACTGGGAAGTGGTCGATCACTGCTACCTGTGTGATCTCTGCTTCATGACCAAGTGCCCGTACGTGCCACCGCACCCGTGGAACGTCGATTTCCCCCACCTGATGCTGCGGGCCAAGGCCAAGCGCTTCCGCGACGAGGGCGCACCGCTGCGCGATCGCCTGCTGGCCTCGACCGACGCCGTCGGCAACCTGGCCGGCATCCCGGTGGTGGCCGAGGTGGTCAACGCCGTCAATGCCACCGCCATCGGCCGCGCCGCGCTGCAGGCCACGCTCGGCGTGGCACGCGATGCGCCGCTGCCGCGCTATGAATCGAACACTGCGCGCCGCCGCCTCGGGCGGCAGCGGCCCGCGCCCGCCGCGCCCACGGGCGAGGCGGGCGGCACCAGCGGGCGCGTGGTGCTGTTCACCACCTGCTACGGCAACCGCAACCTGCCATCGATGTGCGAGGACCTGGTGGCGGTCTACGAGCACAACGGCATCGAGGTGCAGCTCGCCGGCACCGAGACCTGCTGTGGCATGCCGCGCCTCGAGCTCGGTGACCTGGAGTCCGTGGCCCGTGCCAGGGAAGTGAACGTGCCGGAACTCGCGGCCTGGGTGCGCAAGGGCTACGAGATCGTCGCGCCGATCCCTTCATGCGTGCTGATGTTCAGGCAGGAACTGCCGCTGATGTTTCCCGATGATGCCGAGGTGCGGCTGGTGGCGGATGCCTTCCGTGATCCCTTCGAGTACCTGGTCGCGCGGCAGAAGGCCGGCAGGGTGCGCACGGACTTCCGTACCGCGCTCGGCAAGGTGGCCTACCACGTGCCCTGCCACCAGCGGGTGCAGAACGTCGGGCCGAAGACCCGCGAGGTCCTCGAGTGGATCCCGGGCACGGAGGTGCTCGCCGTCGAGCGCTGCTCGGGCCACGACGGTACCTACGGCGTCAAGCAGCGCTTCCGCGCCGCATCGCTGAAGATCGCCGCGCCGGTCGTCGCGCGGGTCAAGGATGCCGGCGCCACCGCGTTCACCAGCGACTGCCCGATGGCGGGCGCGCAGATCGCCGGCCAGCTGCCCGAGGACAACTATGCCCATCCCTTCACCCTGCTGCGCCGCGCCTACGGGATCTGAGTCCATGGACAAGCTCGACATCGCCGACCTCTACGGCCTCGAGGAATACGCGCGGCTGCGCAACGATTTCCGCGCGCGCGTCATGGAGCACAAGCGCCACCGGCGGCTGCACCTCGGCGAGCACTTCACGCTGTGCTTCGAGGATCGCCTGACGATGCAGTACCAGGTCCAGGAAATGCTGCGTACCGAGCGCATCTTCGAGGAGGCGGGCATCCGTGACGAACTCTCCGCCTACAATCCGCTGATCCCCGACGGCAGCAACTGGAAGGCGACGTTTCTCGTCGAGTACTCCGATCCTGCCGAGCGCGCCCGCGCGCTGGAACGGCTGGTCGGCATCGAGCACCAGGTCTGGGTACGCGTGGATGGGCATCCGCCGGTGACCGCCATCGCCGACGAGGACCTCGACCGCAGCACGGACACCAAGACCTCCGCCGTGCACTTCCTGCGTTTCGAGCTGTCGCCCGGCATGGTCGCTTCCCTGAAGGCCGGCGCCGGCCTCGCCGCCGGCATCGATCATCCCGCAGGACTGCAGCGCATCGACGCCGTGCCCGAGGTGGTGCGCGAGTCGCTGGTGGCGGACCTCGACTGAAGCCAGGCCAGGGCGGGATCGTCGCTCCGGATCCGGCATGGAAGCGGGCTCATGCCCGGCCGGGCGCCTTTCGTGCAGTCGCCTACAGCCGCATCTCGGCGGCGATGGCATCGTAAGGAGCGCGCAGGCCGTCTGGCTGGCGATCGAGCAGGCCGGAGGCGGCCAGCGTCTCGACGTCCTCGTGGACGCGCTTGTAATCGCGTTCGAGCCGCTGCGCCAGTGCCCGGATGGACGGCGCCGGTTGCGCATGCAGCGCACGCAGCAGCTCCAGCCGTTTCGGCGTCAGCGCGTTGAGCAGTGCCGGCAGGTCGGGGAACGTCAGGTGCGTTTCCCGGGCGCGCTCGCCACGCCCGGCCCGGTGCCAGGCGCTGACGAACCGCTGCCCCATCTCTTGCGGCGTGCCGACATGAAGCTGAATCTTCTTTCTTGCGCTCATCGTCGTTGCCCTCGCGCCCGGCCAACGTCGGCCAGGGAGTCTGCCACCAGTTGTTCCGGTGTCGTGAACCGGTATGCCGTATCGATGCCGGATGCTTCGTGTCGCATCAGCAGCACGCGGCTGCGAACGGCGAACTCGACGGCGCCGGTGATGCGGGGCGCGATCCCGTGCCGGGCACCGGCCTCCACCAGCCCGACCCAGGCGGATTCTGGCGCGACGGCCATGACATCGATGTCCTGGGTCAGCCTGGGCTGTCCGAGCACGGAAGCGGCCACGCCGCCGATGAGCATCGAGGGAACGCCCGCCCCGTCGAGCCATTGCAGCAGATCGGCAAGGGCGGTGCGTAAGGAGGCCGGAACCTGCTCAGGCACCGTATGCCCGTCGCAGCCGGTCCCAGCGCTCGCGAACAGCCCGGACACCGGCATCCCGATCGGACTCTGCGCCGAACAGCTCGCGTGAGGCCACCAGGGCGCAGACCTGCCGGAACCGGATTTCCTTCGACGCAGACCGGCGCATCGCGGCTTCCCGGTCCCGGACCAGCTCCCAGCGCCGTGCCAGGGCCTGTGCGTCTTGCGGCGAGATCGCGGACATGAAGCGGATTATAGGCCGCCTGATCCGCTCATCGTCTGACCACTTCGCAGTGGATACGGAAAGCCGGAAGCCCGAAAAGCCCGACCTGGCACCTTATGGAAAATCTCGCGACGGCGGTGGGAGGGATTCACCCATTTGGGGGATGGCGGGAAATCGGGGGGGGTAGATTCATGCTGCAGACCGGAAGGGGAAGGGACCTGGTCCGGTTTGCGGAAGAACCAACAACGACGGCAAAGCTCGATGGGGGAAACGTCATGAAGAGATATCTCGGCGGGATTGTCCTGGCCCTGTGGTGCTGCGGTTCGGTGCAGGCCGCGCTGCTGAGCCGGCTGGGCGGGCAGGCGGTGTATGACACCGATCGCAACATCACCTGGCTGGCCAATGCGAACCTTGCGGCCAGCAACACCTTTGGCGTCACGGGTATCGCCGTCAATGGCACGATGACCTGGGCCAAGGCCAACGAGTGGATTGCGGCGATGAACACCGCGAACTATCTCGGGGTGCACGACTGGCGGCTGCCGACGACGCTGCAGCCGGATCCGAGCTGCCATTACCAGTCGGGCGGAGGCAGCTACGGCGTCTCCTGCACCGGCAGCGAGATGGGTCATCTCTTCTACGGCGAGCTGGGCGGCGTGGGAAGCCAATCCATTGTCACGACGCACAATGCCAACTACAGCCTGTTCAGCAACGTCCAGCCCTCCAACTACTGGTCGGGCACGGTCTACGCGCCCGCTCCCGGTAGCTTCGCGTGGGACATCAACTTCGGCTACGGCGACCAGAACTACAACCTCCAGGTCTATGCCTTCCACGCCTGGGCCGTGCGCCCCGGCGATATCGTCCCGGTACCGGCCGCGGTGTGGCTGTTCGGGAGCGCGATGGGAGTGTTCGCGATGGTGCGCCGCCGTGTCCTGGCCGGTGCCGGGGCGTAGGGGCTCCCGGTCCGCTGCCGCGTGAGCAGCGCGGGTGTCTGGCCGCGGCCTGACGCCCGCGCAGCTGCGCTGATGTTTCCAGGCCCCCGCCGGCAGTAGCCGGCCCGGAGGTGCCGCGCTACCATGCGCGCCGGGTTGTGCGCGAATCCGGCGGCGTGTCATGAGCAGCAAGTACGATGCCTCGGCGATCGAGGTCCTGAGCGGTCTCGATCCGGTCCGGCGCCGGCCGGGCATGTATACCGACACCTCGCGGCCGAACCACCTGGCGCACGAGGTGATCGACAACAGCGTCGACGAGGCACTCGCCGGGCATTGCAGCCGCATCGAGGTGACGCTGTTCCGCGACGGTTCGCTGCAGGTGGCCGATGACGGCCGCGGCATGCCGGTGGACATCCACCCGCAGGAGAAGGTGCCGGGCGTCGAGCTGATCCTCACCCGGCTGCACTCCGGCGCCAAGTTCTCCAGCCAGAGCTACCAGTATTCCGGCGGCCTGCACGGGGTGGGGGTCTCGGTGGTCAACGCCCTGTCGAAGAACCTCGAGGTCTGGGTGCGCCGCGACGGGCAGGAATACAACATGAGCTTCCGCGGCGGCAACCGCGCGAGCCGGCTGGAGGCGGTGGGCAAGGTGGGCAAGGCCAACACCGGCACCACCATCCGCTTCTGGCCCGATCCGAAGTACTTCGATTCCGACAAGTTCTCCATCCCGCAGCTGCGCCATGCGCTGCAGGCCAAGGCGGTGCTCTGCCCCGGCCTGAAGATCGTCTTCGCGGTCGAGCACCCCGAGCAGCGCTTCGAGTGGGAGTACCGCGACGGGCTCGGCCAGTACCTGGTGGAGGCCGTGGAGGGGGCGGCGATGCTGCCGGCCCAGCCGTTCATCGGCGAGGCGAAGGGGCAGCACGAGGAGGTGACCTGGGCGCTGTTCTGGGTGGAGGGCGTGGCATCGCCGCCGGGCGAGTCCTACGTGAACCTGATCCCCACGGCGCAGGGCGGCACCCACGTCAGCGGCCTGCGCACCGGGCTGACCGAGGCGCTGCGCGAGTACTGCGATTTCCGCAGCCTGGTGCCGCGCGGCCTGCGCCTCGCGCCCGAGGATGTCTGGGACGGGCTGGCCTACGTGCTGTCGGTGAAGCTCGAGGACCCGCAGTTCTCCGGCCAGACCAAGGAGCGGCTGTCCTCGCGCGAGTGCACCGCCTTCGTCTCCGGCGTGGTGAAGGATGCCTTCGCGCTGTGGCTCAACCAGCACCCGGAGACCGGCGACCAGATCGCGCAGCGCGCCATCGCCGCCGCGCAGAGCCGGCTCAAGGCCACCAAGGTGGTGGCGCGCAAGAAGATCGTCGCCGGGCCGGCGCTGCCGGGCAAGCTCGCCGACTGCACCCGCGACGATCCGCAGGTCTGCGAGCTGTTCCTGGTGGAGGGCGACTCGGCAGGCGGTTCGGCCAAGCAGGCCCGCGACCGGCGCACCCAGGCGGTGCTGCCCCTGCGCGGCAAGATCCTCAACACCTGGGAGGTGGAGCAGGCGGAGCTGCTGGCCTCGCAGGAGGTGCACAACATCAGCCTCGCCATCGGCGTCGACCCGGGCAGCGCGGACCTGTCGGCGCTGCGCTACCACAAGGTCTGCATCCTCGCCGATGCCGATTCCGACGGCCAGCACATCTCCACGCTGATCTGCGCGCTGTTCCTGCGCCATTTCCCGCAGCTGGTGCACGCCGGGCACGTGTACGTGGCCATGCCGCCGCTGTTCCGCATCGACGTCGGCCGCGAGGTGTTCTACGCGCTCGACGAGAACGAGCGCCAGGGCGTGCTCGACCGCATCGAGACCGAGAAGCTCAAGGGCAAGGTCGCCATCACCCGTTTCAAGGGCCTGGGCGAGATGAGTCCGGCGCAGCTGCGCGAGACCACGATGGCGGCCGACACCCGCCGCCTGGTGCAGCTCACCGTGGACGCCGGCGACCAGACCGAGCAGCTGCTCGACATGCTGCTCGCCAAGAAGCGCGCCAACGACCGGCGCAGCTGGATCGAGACCCGGGGCAACCTTGCCCAGGTCCAGGTCTGAGGCACCCCGGCGATGAGCAGGCAGGACAAGCTGGATTTCGAGGGCATCGAGCGGCTGCCGCTGCGCGAGTTCGCCGAGCGTGCCTACCTCGACTACTCGATGTACGTGATCCTCGATCGCGCGCTGCCGCATATCGCCGATGGCCTGAAGCCGGTGCAGCGGCGGATCGTCTACGCCATGAGCGAGCTCGGGCTGGCCGCCGGTTCCAAGCACAAGAAGTCCGCGCGTACGGTCGGCGATGTCATCGGCAAGTTCCATCCCCATGGCGACAGCGCCTGCTACGAGGCCATGGTGCACATGGCCCAGGACTTCGCCTACCGCTACCCGATCATCGACGGCCAGGGCAACTGGGGCTCGGCGGACGACCCGAAGTCATTCGCGGCCATGCGCTACACCGAGGCGCGGCTGCGGCCCTATGCCAGCGTGCTGCTCGCCGAGCTGGAGCAGGGTACCGTGGACTGGGTGCCGAATTTCGACGGCACCCTGCGCGAGCCGGCGCTGCTGCCGGCACGGCTGCCGAACCTGCTGCTGAACGGCGCCACCGGCATCGCGGTGGGCATGTCCACCGACGTGCCGCCGCACAACCTGCGCGAGATCGCCGCCGGCCTGGTCCGGCTGATCGACGACCCCGACCTCTCGGTGCGGCAGCTGATGCGCACCATCAAGGGGCCGGATTTCCCGACCGGCGGCGAGCTGGTCTCCAGCCGCGAGGAGATCGTCGACCTCTATGCCCGGGGCACCGGCACCCTGCGGGTGCGGGCCACCTATGCGGTCGAGGATGGCACCACCATCGTCATCGACAGCCTGCCTTACCAGGCCTCGGGCGCCCGGGTGCTGGAGCAGATCGCCACGCAGATGCGCGCGAAGAAGCTGCCGATGGTGGAGGACCTGCGCGACGAGTCCGACGAGGAGGAGCCCACGCGCCTGGTGATCGGCCTGCGCTCGAACCGCGTGGACATCGAGGCGCTGATGCTGCACCTGTTCGCCACCACCGACCTCGAGCGCACGCTGCGCGTCAACCTCAACGTCATCGGCACCGACGGCAAGCCGGCGGTGCGCGACCTGCGCACCCTGCTGCTCGACTGGCTGGGGTTCCGGCTGGAGACGGTGAAGAGGCGCCTGAAGTTCCGCCTGGAGCGGGTCGAGGAGCGGCTGCACATCCTCGACGGCCTGCTGGTGGCCTACCTCAACATCGACGAGGTCATCCGCATCATCCGCCGCGAGGACGAGCCCAAGCCCGTCCTCATGAAGAAGTTCCGGCTCACCGACACCCAGGCCGAGGCTATCCTCAACCTGCGGCTGCGCTACCTGGCGAAGCTCGAGGAGATGAAGATCCGCGGCGAGCAGCAGGAGCTGGCGGAGGAGCGCGAACGGCTGGACCGCATCCTGCGCAGCCCGGCGAAGCTGCGCGCGCTGGTGCGCGAGGAGATTGAACAGCTGGCGCGCGACTTCGGCGACGAGCGGCGCACGGCGCTGGTGGAGCGGCAGGCCGCGCAGGCCATGGCCGAGGAAGAGCTGGTGCCCGCCGAGCCGGTGACCGTGGTGCTGTCCCAGCGTGGCTGGGCCCGTGCGGCCAAGGGCCACGACATCGACCCGGCGACGCTCAGCTTCAAGACCGGGGATGGCTTCCTCTGCGCCGCCCGTGGCCGCAGCACGCAGCTGGCGGTGTTCCTCGATTCCACCGGACGCGCCTACAGCCTGCCCGCCCACGCGCTGCCCTCGGCGCGCGGCCAGGGCGAACCGCTGTCCGGCCGCCTCAACCCGCCGGATGGCGCGAGTTTCCGTGGCGTCATGATCGGCGATCCCGAGGCCCGCTGGCTGGTGGCGAGCAGCGCCGGCTACGGCTTCTTCGTGAAGCTCGGTGAACTGCACGGCCGCAACCGCGCCGGCAAGGCGGCACTGCGGCTGCAGCCGGGCTGGGACGTGGTCATCCCCGCCGCCTGTCCGCCGGACGGGCTTCCGGAGTCTGCCCGCGTCGCGGCGGTGAGCTCGGCCGGGCACCTGCTGGTATTCGCCGCCGGCGAGCTGCCCGAACTGCCCCGCGGCAAGGGCAACCGCATCCTCGGGATTCCCGCCGCGAAGCTGAAGTCAGGCGAGGAGAAGCTGCAGGCGGTGGCGGTGCTGGGACCGGCCGACGAGCTGCTGGTGCGCAGTGGCCAGCGGCAGATGACGCTGAAGCCCGCGGACCTGGCGCATTACGCCGGCGAGCGCGGGCATCGCGGCCTGGTCCTGCCGCGCGGCTGGCGCGGCGTGGATGCGCTGGACGTGGTTCGCGCCGGCGGCTGAGGCGGCTCTGCCGCTCAGCGTCGGCGGGGCAGCTGGTCGGTGCCGGTGCGCACCATCGTGTCCTCGCCGTCGCCTTCGTCGAGCAGGTGCGTCAGCTGCTTGCGATCGACGACCTGGCTGGCGGTGAGTTCTTCCTCGTAGTCGCTCTCCAGCAGGTTGAGCGCATCCCTGAGGGTCTGCGAGATGGCGGTGTCATCGCCGGCGCGCTGCGACAGGGTCTGCAGGTCGATTTCCTCGACGGTATCGGCGCCACCCGATGCCGGGTCGATGACCGGCTGGGGCGTGGTCGTGAGGCTGGTCTCGTCGCCGAGCCAGCCGATGTCCTGGTCGACCGTGGCGTCGATGCTGGCCGCGCTCAGGTCCAGGTCGAGGTCCTCGGCGGAGGGCAGCGCGTCGCCGGCGGGCTCGTACAGCGGCAGGTCGGGCACCTCGTCGAACAGGCTGGCGAGGTCATGCCCGGCATCGGCTGCCGGGAGTTCCGCCGTCGCCGCCAGCTGCGCCGGTTGCTCCACGGTCACCGATTCATCGGTGCGGGCCAGCGGATCGTGTTCGACTTCCGCGTGGTGGTGTTCCTCCACCACCATGGAAGGCTCTGGTGCCTGCATCGGCTGCCTGAACTTCGGCGCAGCCTGCACTTCGGGCGCGGCGGGCAGCGGTGCGCGGGCCACGGGCTCGATGACCGGCTGGCGCGGCCTCAGCAGGCTGGCGAGCGCGCCGGTCAGCCGGTCGCGCAGCAGCGCGAGGCTCACCACGGCACCGATCAGCACGCCGATCAGTGCTGCGAGCCAGGCTGGCGCGCCGTCGCGTTCCACCGGGGCTGGCGGCACGGCCGCCGGCCGGGCCTCGGCCTGCGGGTCCCGGGCGACGGGTTGTTCGTCGGCGAAGACCGGCGCCGCGGCATCCGCGCTGCCTGGAGCGGCGGGCACAGGTGACGTGACCGGTGCCGGTGCGGCCTCCGGTGCCGGAGTGGCCTCCGCTGCCGGCGCGGCGCCCACGGCCTCGATGGCAGGCGGGCTCGCGTCCGGTGCCTGCGCCATCGCGGGAGAGGGGGTGGCTGCCGCTGCCGTTGTCGCCGTGGCCGGGGGTGAAGCGTCGGTGACCGGCGCCGGGATGATGATTTCGCTGCCGAGCTTGATCAGGTCGGGATTGCCACCGATGAACGCCTGCGGATTGGCGGCGAAGATCCGGTCGGCCAGGCGCCAGACGCCGTGGCCGCCGCCGACGCGCGCGGCAATCGTCGAGAGGGTGTCACCGGCCGCCACGCGATAGCGGCTGCCGGACGGGATCGGCGTGCCCGCTGCAGCCTGCGGCCGCGGGCGGACCGCAAGGCTGCCGCGTGGCGCCGGCGTGGCTGCCTGGTCGGCCGCGATGCCTGTGGTGGCCGCGGCCGCTGGCACGGGCTGCGGTTCGGCAGTTGCCGCCGCTGCGCCCGCCAGCACGGTACCCGGCAGGTCCAGCATCAGCACGTACTGGCGCACCAGCAGGGGCGTGCCGGGGCAGCGTACCTGAACCTGCAGTTCGTACATCGGTTCGTACAGGGGTTGCGTGGTGGTGACGTGCAGGCTGAGGCTGCCGGCGCCGGGCGTCTCCGGAACCGTGACCTGTGGCTGGGGCAGGGCGCTCAGGTCGGAGCGTGCCGGAGTGGGAATGCTGACGCAGGCTGCGCCGAGCATTTCCCCGGGAGCGAGCTGTACCGGGATACGCGCGCTCAGCGGCTGGCCGAGCGCGGACTGCAGCGAGGCATCGCCCAGCGTGACGGCCTGGGCCGGCGTCAGCAGCGAGGCGGCGACACCGCCGAGCGCCAGCGCGCCGGCAGCCAGACTGCGCCGGCCTGTTGCCGGGGCAGCAGCCGCGTTCTTCGACAACTCTTTCCGGCGCATTGACCACCGGCGATGCCCGCGGGCCATAGGAATCTCGCTCCGAACCTCAGGTTTTCCCGATCCTGCCTGCATGCAGGATCCCCGCTGCACAGGAGAGCATTTGTCAATAAGCCCGTAAACGAATCGGGTCTCGTTTCCGCTGCCTGCGTCGCTTGCCGGCGTGCCCGAATGCGGATCTGTGACGTGCGTCACCCGCCGCCGCGTTCAGCCGGTGGCGCGGCTTTCATGGCCCGGGGCGCTCTCCAGCACCACGCCGCGGGTCTGGACGAAATGGCCCTGGAAGTAGGCGATGCCGAGCTGCCAGAGCACGGCCATGGTCTTGGCGTCCTCGACCCTTTCGGCAACGGTGCGGATGCCGAGCTTCTTCGCCACCTGGGACAGCTGCGTGACCCGGCGCTGCTGGTCGGGATCGCGATTGAGGCCCTGCATCAGGCTGCCGTCGATCTTCATGAACTGCATGGGGATGTGGTGCAGGAGCTGCGCCGAATCGCGGCCCGTGCCGATGTGGTCCACGGCGAACAGGAAACCGGCGGCGGCGAGCTTGCCGGACAGGTCGCGGGTTTGCTTGAGGTGCGCGCCGGCCACCTCCTCGCTGACCTGGAAGCACAGCCGCTGGGCCGGCACCTTCAGGCTGCGCAGGCGTGCCAGCAGCCACTCCGGCAGCGTCTCGTCGAGCACCGAGTCGCGCGACAGTCGCACGAACACCAGCGTGGGCTGCTTGGTGGCGCAGAATGACAGCGAGGCGCCGATCACCCAGCGGTCGACACTCTTGATCAGGCCGGCACGCTCCGCGGGGGGCACGAACTCGCCTGGCAGCACCTGGTTGCCTTCCTCGTCCACCATGCGCACCAGGGTGTCGAACATGCCCTGCACTTCCTCGGTGAGGCTGGCGATGGGCTGGTGGACCAGGCGGAAGCGGTTCTGCATCAGCGCGGCGCGGATGCGCGGTACCCAGGTGGCGTCGCTGAGGCGCACCTTCTGGGTGGCCGAGGTGGAGTCGCACAGCTCGACGCGGTTGCCGCCGGCGTCACGGCCGCTGCGACAGGCCTTCTCGGCCACGGTGAGGATTTCGGCCAGCGAGGCGGATTCGCTGCCGATTTCGGTGAGGCCGACGGTGCAGGTCAGGCTGGTGGACTGGCGATCGACTTCGAAGACGCGGCCGGCAACGGCCTTGCGCACCTGCTCCGCCCAGGCCTCGACGTCGTTCATGGTGCCGCGCTCGATCAGCATGGCGAAGATGGTGCCGCCGAAGCGTCCGCAGACATCGCTGGGCTGGAGCAGTTCGCGCAGCTGCTCGGCGAGCCGCATGATGAGCGCTTCGGTGCCGAGCAGGCCGACGTCGCGGTGTACCCGCGAGAAATGATCCGGACGGAAGTAGGCCATGGCCCGCACGCCACCGGCCACCGGTGACTGCAGCCGCTCCTCCACCTGCTCCAGGAAATGGTGGCGCAGCAGGAATCCGGTGGACGGATCCTTGCACAACGCCTGCTCCACCAGGTCCTCGGCAGGTCCGGCGGCGGGGCGTTCGGCCGGCACGATGACACGCACCGCCGCCTCGCCCTCCACGGTGACCTGCTCGAGCCGGAGCTCCAGCCCGAGCATGCCGCCGTCGCGGCGCTGGCCGGTCACCTGCAGGCTGGCGTCGGTCCACTTGCCCTTGAGGCAGGCCTGCATGGCGCCCTTGAGGCTCGGCAGGTCCTTGTCGCCGAACTGGTCCATGAACGGCTGGCCGAGCAGATCCTGCTCCTGATCGAGGCCAAACAGCGCCAGCCAGGCCGGGTTGGCGGCGATGACGATGCCTTCCTGCACGTCGGCGATGGCCTCCGTGGCGCCCTGCATCAGGTTGCGCAGTTCCTGCTGGTACTGGCTGGCCGATGACAGCACGCCGTCGAGTGCCGATTGCAGGCGGCGCGCGCGCAGCTCGCGTTCCACCACGGCCTGCAGGCGGCCGCGGAAGGCCAGGGAGACCACGTCACGGGCACCGGCGGCGATGGCCTCGGCGATGCCGCGTTCGGTGACCTGCTGGCGCACGATGACCACGGGGATCGGCGGATTGCGGCGGAAGATGGCGCCGGAGAGGCCGGTGAGGTCGAGGTCCGGCTCGTCGGCGAAGATCAGCACCAGCTCGGGCTGCTGCTCGGCAACCGCCTCTTCCAGGGCCGCCGGCTCGTCCACGCGGGTGCAGTGCACCGCGTGCCCGGCTTCGCGGAGCACGCCATTTATGGCGGCAAGGTTGTCGTCAAGGCGGCTGACGACGATCAAAGGCACACCGACGGCGTCGCGCAAAGTACGCATCCCAGGCACAACAGGCTTGGGCGGGATTCTGCAGGGCGACTTGCGGGGATTATGTGACCCGTGTCTGGTTATGTGACCTGCCGGCGATTATGTAGCGCGGGTGCGAGCAGTTCCTTGGCCGGTGCGCCCGGGCGCTCGCGTGCGAGCCGCGGCACCAGGTAGCCGGGCAGCATGGCGGCGGCCTCGCCGAGGATGCGGCGCGCGCGCCGCTCGCCGACGCGGAAATGCGCGGCGCCGCGCACCGGGTCGAGCAGGTGCAGGTAATAGGGCAGGATGCGCAGCTCGAACAGCCGCCGGCTCAGCGCGGCGAGCAGCGTCGCATCATCGTTGACGCCGCGCAGGAGCACCGACTGGTTGAGCAGCGCGGCCGAGACCCCGGCCAGTTTCGCGGCAGCCTGCGCGACGCTGTCGTCGAGTTCGTTGGCGTGGTTGGCATGCAGCACCACCACCAGCGGTCTGGGCGCCTGCGAGAGCACGCCGAGGAGGCCGGCGTCGACGCGCTCCGGGAGCACCACCGGCAGCCGCGTATGGATGCGGATGCGTCGCACCTGTGGCATGCGGCCGATCGCCGCCAGCAGCGAGCCGATGCGCTGGTCGCTCAGTGACAGCGGATCCCCGCCGCTGAGGATGACTTCCTCGATGCCGGCATCGGCGGCCATGGCGTCCAGCACGGCTGCGAGGGCACGGGGCGTGACACTCGCCTCGGCGTAGGGGAACTCGCGCCGGAAACAGTAGCGGCAGTTGACGGCACAGGCGCCGCTCGCCACCAGCAGCGCCCGGCCGCGGTATTTGCGCAACAGTCCCGGCGGCTGCATCTGTCCCAGTTCGGCAAGCGGGTCGGCGCTGAAGCCCGGCGCATTCGCCAGTTCCTGCGCCAGCGGCAGGACCTGCAGCAGCAGCGGATCGCGCGGGTCGCCCGGCCGCATGCGTGCGACGAATCCCCGCGGCACGCGCAGCGCGAAGGCTCTGCTGGCACCGGCGGAATCCGCAAGACTCGCCGCTGGCAGGCCCAATGCCTCGGCGAGTTCGGCCGGGGTGGTGATCGCCCGCGCAAGTTCGCGCTGCCAGGTGGAGGCGGCGGCCAGGACCGGGGTGGGAAGCGCGTTGCTCACGGCGGATGTCGGGCAGAGGCAGGTCAAAATATATAGAATGGCGCCGCCCCGCAGGGGCTCGACCGTCCGGGCGGCGCATCAGCGGGGCTGCCCGGCGATTGTACGTAACAATCCCGCGCCTTGTCGCAGGTCACCATGGCCAGTTACAGCACCAACGAATTCAAGTCCGGCGTCAAGATCCTGCTCGACGGGGATCCCTACGTGATCCTCGAGAACGAGTACGTCAAGCCGGGCAAGGGCCAGGCCTTCAACCGCGTCCGCGTGCGCAACCTGAAGACCGGGCGCACGGTGGAGAAGACCTTCAAGTCTGGCGATACGGCCGAGGCGGCCGATGTCATGACCACGCCCATGCAGTACCTCTACAACGACGGCGACATCTGGTATTTCATGGAGCCGGAAACATTCGAGCAGCACGGGGCGGGCGCCGCCGCGGTGGGCGAGGCCCGCACCTGGCTCAAGGAACAGATGCTCTGCAACATCACGCTGTGGAACGGCCAGCCGCTGGTGGTGGAGCCTCCCGCCCATGTCGAGCTGAAGATCGTGCAGACGGATCCGGGCATCCGTGGTGACACGGCGACCGGCGGCATGAAGCCGGCGACGCTGGAGACCGGCGCCGTCGTCAAGGTGCCGCTGTTCATCAACGAGGGCGAGATCATCAAGGTCGATACGCGCACCGGGGAGTACATCTCCCGGGTGCGCTGACCAGCGCGCCTTGCCTCAGCCGCCTTCGGGGGCGGAGAAGGCGACGACCGCGGCGATGTCCTGGAGGCCCAGACAAGCCATCAGCAGCCGGTCGAAGCCCAGGGCCACGCCACAGCAGTCGGGCAGGCCCGCTTCCAGGGCAGCCAGCAAGGCCTCGTCCGGTTCCGCGTCGGGCAGTCCCAGGGCCTGCCTTTCGGCACGATCCGCCGCGAAGCGCCGTCGCTGTTCGCCGGCATCCGCCAGCTCGTGGTAGCCGTTGGCCAGCTCGATGCCGTCGAGATACACCTCGAAGCGCTCCGCGACCCGGGGATCGTCAGGATGCAGGCGCGCGAGGGCGGCCTGTGCCGCCGGGTACTCGCCGACCACCACCAGCCCGGCCTGCCGCAGCGCCGGCTCGATCACCTGCACCAGCAGCAGGTCGAGCCAGGCCTGGCGGCGCTCGCCGATGCCCGCGGCGAGGCCGGGCGATACGCCGCCGGGCACGAGCACCGCAGCCCAGGTGCGCACTTCCTCCATCCCGGCCTCGAGCGGATCGAAGCCCGCATGGTGCAGGAACAGTTCGCGGTAGGTGGTGTGCAGTGGTGGTGGCAGCTTGCGGTCGAGCCGGGCGGCGACCGCGGCGATGAGGTCGCAGGTCTCCGCCACGCAGGCATCGAGGTCCTGGCCGCGCCGGTACCATTCGACCAGGGTGAATTCCGGCCGGTGCCGCGGCCCGAGCTCGCCATCGCGGAATACCTTGCCGAGCTGGTAGATGTCCGGCGCGCCGGCGGCAAGCAGGCGCTTCATGTGGTACTCGGGCGAGGTATGCAGATAGCAGGGAAGGCCGGGGCGCACGCCGAGCGCGCTCGGCAGGTTGGCGAGTTGCGGGTCGCTGACCGGATGGCGCACCAGCAGCGGGGTCTCCACCTCCAGCACGCCGCGGGCGTCGAAGAACCCGCGCACGGTGGTGAGCGCCGCCGCCCGGCGCCGCAGGGTTTCGATCCGTGCCGTCGGCCGCCAGCCCGCTGCGTAGTTGCTCATGCCGGCCTCATGGTGTAGCCGGGTGCAGCAGGCGACCCAGGGATTCGCCGACACGGACGCGGTCGCCCGCGGCGAGCCCCTCGCGCCACCGCACGGCACCGGGAGGCAGCAGCAGCACCACGGTGGAGCCCATGTTGAACTGCCCGAGGATGTCGCCACGGCCAAGCCGGGTGACCGCCACCTCCGGCGGGTAGTCCCAGTGTGTGCCGCCACCGCGGCGGGGCAGGACCTCGCCCGCCCAGGCCGTGGACACGCTGCCCACGTTGAGCGCGCCCACCAGCACCACGGCGAAGGGCCCCCAGGGCGCGGCGCAGTGGCAGACGACGCGCTCGTTGCGCGCGAACAGGCGCGGCACGCGTGCGGCGGTCGTGGCATTGACCGACCAGAGTTCGCCGGCCACGTGGCTCATGCGCTCGACGCGCCCGGTGAGCGGCATGTGCACGCGGTGATAGTTCCAGGGGGCGAGGTAGATGGTGACGAAGCAGCCATCCTGGTAGCGGGCCGCGCGCCCGGCATCGCCGCCGAGCAGCTCGCTGGTGGTGTAGTAGAGGCCCTTGACCTGCAGGATCTCGTCACCGCGGATGCTGCCGACCTGCTGGATGGTGCCGTCCGCGGGGCTGAGCAGCGCCAGAGGGTCCGCGGCGAGTGGCCGCGCGCCGGGGCGCAGCGTGCGCGTGAAGAACGCATTGAAGCTGGCGTAGCCCGCCGGGACCGGGGCCCCGGCTTCGCTGATGTCCACGGCGTAGAGCCGCACGAACCCGCGGATCAGCAGGTCCTTGAGCCAGGGCCGCCTGCTGCGCGTGGCGCGGTAGACCAGCCGCGCCAGCAGCCGCGCCGGCAGCATGCGCTGCAGGGCGATGAACAGGGATTCGCGCAAGGGGCTGGACACGCTCGGGCCGGCTCGGCTACAGGGCCGCGTTACACTGGGAGGCGGCCATTCTACACAGGCGCCGTGCCGCTACCCCGCCACGCAACACCATCCGGAACATGAGCACGACACCCCGAAAACCCGCCGCCGCGCCGACCGTGGCGCGGCTGCTGGCCAGCGCAACCCGCCAACTGCAGCGGGCCGGCGTGCAATGCCTGCAGGGCACCGCAGACTGGCGTGACGAGGCAGCCGCGATCATCTGGCATGAACTCGGCCTCGACCATGCCGATCCCCGCGCCGGGGAACGGCTGGTGAGCCCCGCCGAGCACGAGCGCTGCCAGGCGCTGCTGCAGCGGCGTGCCAGCGAGCGCATCCCGTCCGCGTACCTGCTGGGCGAGGCCTGGTTCTGCGGCCTGCCGTTCCATGTCGACCGGCGCGTGCTGATCCCGCGCTCGCCGTTCGCGGAGCTGATCGAAGCGCGGTTCTCGCCCTGGCTCGATGCCGGTGACGCACCACGCATCCTCGAGATCGGCACCGGCAGCGGCTGCATCGCCATCGCCTGCGCCCTGGCATTCCCGGGAGCGGAGGTCGTGGCGACCGACATCTCGGCCGATGCCCTGGCCGTGGCCGCGACCAACGTGGCCCGGCACGGTGTCGGCGCACGGCTGCGGCTGCTGCACGCAGACCTCTATGACGGCGTCGATGGCCGCTTCGACCTCATCCTTTCCAATCCCCCCTATGTGCCGGAATCCGACCTCCGGGCCATGCCGCCGGAGCTGGCCTGGGAGCCGCGCGCGGCACTGGCCGGTGGGGGCGCCGACGGCCTCGACCTGGTGCGGCGGATCATCGCCGGGGCAGCGGCCCAGCTGCGGCCCTCCGGCTGGCTGGCGGTGGAGGTGGGGGCGGGGATGGCGGCACTCGAGCGGTCGTTTCCACGTATGGCCTTCGTCTGGCCGGAGTTCGCGCGCGGCGGGGATGGCATCGCGCTGGTGGCGGCTGGCGACCTGCCGGGGGACAATGACGGCCCGGCGGCCATGGCCTCCGGGGGTTAGCGTTTCAGCAGGATTGGCGGCATGTCAGGCAACACCATCGGCAGGGCGTTCAGCGTCACCACCTTCGGCGAGAGTCATGGACCCGGGCTCGGCTGCATCGTCGACGGCTGCCCACCGGGCCTGGCGCTCGCCGAGGACGACATCCAGCAGGACCTGGAGCGGCGGCGCCCCGGGCGTTCACGGCACACCACGCAGCGCAAGGAGCCCGACCGCGTGCGCATCCTCTCGGGCGTGTTCGAGGGCCTCACTACCGGGACGCCCATCGGCCTGCTGGTGGAGAACGTCGACCAGCGCTCGAAGGACTACAGCAAGATCAAGGACATGTTCCGCCCCGGCCATGCGGACTACAGCTACGAGCAGAAGTACGGCATCCGCGACTACCGCGGCGGGGGCCGCTCCTCCGCCCGCGAGACGGTGATGCGGGTGGCCGCCGGTGCCATCGCCCGCAAGTACCTGCGCGAGCGCCTGGGGGTGGAGATCCGCGCCTGGCTGGCGCAGCTCGGGCCGATCCGTCTCGGCTTCACGGACCCGGCTGCCATCGACGACAACCCGTTCTTCTGCGCCGAACCCGGCCGTGTGCCGGAACTCGAGGCCTACATGGATGCGCTGCGCGCGGACGGCGACTCCATCGGCGCGCGCATCAACGTCATGGCCAGCGGTGTTCCCGCCGGGCTCGGCGAGCCGGTGTTCGACAAGCTCGATGCCGCCATCGCCCACGCCATGATGGGCATCAATGCCGTGAAGGGCGTGGAGCTCGGCGACGGCTTCGCCGTGGTCGAGCAGAAGGGCTCGCGCCATCGCGACGGCATCGCACCCGGCGGGTTCCTCAAGAACTCCGCGGGCGGCACCCTCGGCGGCATTTCCTCCGGGCAGGACATCGTGGTGAGCATCGCGCTCAAGCCCACCTCCAGCATCCGGTTGCCCGGGGAAACCGTGGATCGCGGGGGCGGCGCCGCGGAGATCGTCACCACCGGCCGGCACGATCCCTGCGTGGGATTGCGCGCGGCGCCCATCGCCGAGGCCATGCTGGCACTGGTGCTGATGGACCATTTCCTGCGCCACCGGGGGCAGAATGCCGATGTGCGTTCCGCGGTGCCGGCCATCGCTGCCCGGCTGGAGCCCTGAGGCACTTGTAATCAGGCGGTGTTTGCCTATCCTGCGCGCTCGGCCGGGACGGCCGGAACGAGTCGGAGAGAGTCCATGAGCAAGGGTTACAGCGTTGCGGTTCTCGGCGCCACCGGCCTGGTGGGCGAGACCCTGATCCGCATCCTCGAGGAGCGTGATTTCCCGGTGTCGCGCTTCGTGCCGCTGGCAAGCGAGCGCTCGGTGGGCAAGAGCGTGCGCTTCCGCGGCGAGGATTTCCCGGTCCAGGACGTGGCGCAGTTCGATTTCAGGGACGTGCAGATCGGCCTGTTCTCCGCCGGCGCCAGCGTCTCGGCGGTGTACGCGCCGCGCGCCGGCGCCGCGGGCTGCGTGGTCATCGACAACACCTCGAAGTTCCGCTACGACGCCGACGTGCCGCTGGTGGTGCCGGAGGTCAACCCGCAGGCCATTGCCGGGTATCCGCCGCGCAACATCATCGCCAACCCCAATTGTTCGACCATCCAGATGGTGGTGGCGCTCAAGCCGATCCACGATGCCGCGGGCATCACCCGCATCAATGTCGCCACCTACCAGTCGGTCTCGGGTGCCGGCCGCCGCTCGGTCGAGACCCTGCGCCGGCAGGCGGGCGAGTCGCTGGCCGATCGCCCGGTGCAGACCGACGGTGCGGCCAAGCCCATCGCCTTCAATGTCATTCCTCATATAGATGAGTTCCAGCCGAACGGCTATACGAAGGAAGAAATGAAGATGGTCTGGGAGACCCGCAAGATCCTCGGCGACGAGTCGATCCAGGTGAATCCGACCGCAGTCCGCGTCCCGGTGTACTACGGCCATTCCGAGGCCGTGCACGTCGAGACGCGCGAGCCGATCTCCGCAGCCAGGGTGAGGGAGTTGCTGGAGCGGGCGCCGGGGGTGACCGTCCTCGACGAGGCCCGGCTCGGCGGCTACCCGACGGCGGTCACCGAAGGCGCCCACCGTGATGACGTCTTCGTCGGCCGCATCCGCCAGGACATCTCCTGCGAGCGCGGCATCGACCTCTGGGTCGTGGCCGACAACATCCGCAAGGGTGCCGCCCTGAACAGCATCCAGATTGCCGAGATTTTGGTGCGCGATTATTTTTAGGCTATAGTGACCCCGGCATTTCAGGGGTTTGCGAGCGTTTGTTGCGCCTTCGGTTCCGAGCGGCATGACGTTGCGGAAGCGAAGCTAATTTCGGGGTCCGGTAATGTCACGTATTCCCGCTTCCGCAGGTGTGGCGCTGGCCGGGCTGCTGCCGTTGTGCGCGGCCGCCCTCGGGCTCGGCGAGATCGAATCGAAGTCCTACCTGAACCAGCCGCTCGCGGCTGAGATTCCGGTGTTCGCCGAGGCGGCGGGCGAGATGGCCGGCCTCAGCGTCGGTCTCGCGTCGCCGGATACCTTCGCGCAGTACGGGCTGCAGCGGCCGGCCTTCCTCGGCGACCTGTCCTTCGCGGTCGCGGCCAATGCCCGTGGTGGCGTGATCCGCATCACCTCCGCCCAGCCGGTGACCGAGCCCTTCCTGACGCTGCTGCTCGAGGTGCAATGGCCGCAGGGGCGGCTGCTGCGCGAGTACACGGTGCTGCTGGATCCGCCCACCTTCACCGGTGGCGCCGTGCGCCAGCCGATCCAGGCACCCGCCGCCGCGGCGCAGGCTGCGGCCCCGCCGCCGGCCACCCCCGACATGGCTCCTGCGACCTCCGCTCCGGCGGTTTCCGCGGGCGCCGCCGATGGCAGCACCCACGTCGTGGCGCGCAACGAAACCCTCTGGGGCATTGCCAACCGCCACCGACCGCAGGGCGTCGCGGACATCAACCAGGTGATGATGGCCATCTACCGGGCCAACCCCGAAGCCTTCGCCGGCAACATCAACCGGTTGAATGCCGGAGCGGTGCTGCGGCTGCCCGACGAGGCTGCCATCTCGGCGCTCGGCCAGGCGGAAGCCGATGCCGAAGTGCGCCGCCAGACCCGCGAGTGGCAGGAAGCCGCGCCTGCCTCGGCGCCGGCGCGGCTGGAACTCGTGCCGCCGCCGGCGGAATCGGCTGCGCCCGCTGCCCCAGCCGCCAGTGCGGCTGCAGGCGCGAAGCAGGCGGCCGAGGCGGAAGAGAGCCGCCGCCTGCTGGCGGTGAAGGACGCCGAACTCCAGGCCCTGCGCAAGCGTGTCGCGGACCTCGAGAAGCAGGCTGGCGAGGTGGCCGTGGAGCCGGAATCGCCGGCGCCAGCGGCCGAGCCCGCACCCACGCCGGCACCAGCGGCCGAGCCCGCACCCACGCCGGCACCGGAGCCGGCCGTGGAGGCCGAAACACCCGCGGCGCCCGCGGCCAGCGAACCCGCCCGGCCCGCGAAGCCGGTGCGGGCGCGGCCGGCGCCTGCCACGAAACCGGCGGCCGAGAGCCCGGGGCTGGTCGACACCATCGGCCAGTTGTTCACGTCCATCTGGCTGTGGATCGCGGCTGCCGTGGTGCTGGTTGGCGGGCTGCTGCTGGCGCGTCGTCGCTCGGCCCGGGAGGATGTGCCGGCCTGGCAGCCGACCACCGGCCGGGGGCGCGGCTCCGATGCCGGCGAGGCGACCCAGGCAACACGCAGCGAGGACATGATCGTCATCGAGGAGCGGCCCCAGGCAACCGGCGGCTTCGAGCGCCGGGCGACTCCACGGGGCGATGAAGAGACGCTGCTCGAGAAGACCATCAGCACCGAGGGACCGGTCAACCTCGACCAGTCCGACGCCCTGGCCGAGGCGGAATTCCACGTGGCCTACGGCCTGTACGACCAGGCGGCCGACATCCTCACCGCGGCCATTGCCCGCGACCCGTCGCGACGTGACCTGCCGCTGAAGCTCCTCGATGTCTACTTCGGCTGGGAGAACCGCGAGGGCTTCCTCAAGGAGGCCAGGGCCCTGCGTGAGCGCATCGGCACCGAGGACGATCCCGACTGGAAGCGCGTCTGCATCATGGGCAAGCAGCTGTGCCCGGGCGAGGCCCTGTTCGCCGCGGCCGCTGCACCAGGTGCCGAGGAGATGGACCTGGCGCTCGGCGGCGAGGGCAGTGGCACGGTGGACATGGAACTCGGCGGCGCCGACACCGGGCTGGATTTCGACCTGAGCGGCACGGACATGGAGGCCGACGCGAACGCGCCGACCCGGCTCTCGCGGACCTGGGGCTCTGCCCAGACCCAGGAGATCCCGACCATCGAGGCGCCCGGCCCGAGTGTGGCCTCCACCATGGAGACCCCGACCGTCGAGAGCCCGGAGCTGTCGTCGACGATGGAGACGCCGACCATCCAGACCCGCGCCGCGGGGCGCACCATGGAGACGCCGACCATCGAGGCGCCGGGCATCGGTGGCACGGCGCGCCTGCAGGGGCTTTCGGCGGAGGACGAGCACCACGACCAGACCGCGGAAATCGATCTCGAGGACCTCGGCCTCGACCTGACCGGACTCGACGAGGCTGCACGCGACGTGGCCACCGGGCTGCAGGAAACCCTGCCCTCGGGTGGCGATTCCGGCCTGGATTTCGACCTGAGCGGTGGCGCCAGCACCGGCGATGGCGAGGAAAGCACGGCCGAGATGGATGGCCGCCCCGGTACGTTGCCGGGGGATGATACCGCCGAGCAGCCCGGGATCAGCAGCGGTGACACCATGGCCACGCAGCGCCTGAGTGCCACCAGTGACGACCTGCCCGCGCTGGACATCGACCTCGACCTCGGCGGGACCGACGTCGCCGGATCCGACCTGACCTCCACGGGCATCCAGGCCCTCAGCACCGCGAGGCGCCCGGAGGACCCGACCATGACCGAGGTGGGTACCAAGCTCGACCTCGCCCGCGCCTACATCGAAATGGGCGACCCCGATGGTGCCCGCAGCATCCTCAACGAGGTGCTCGAGGAGGGTGATCAGGCGCAGAGGCAGGAAGCACGGCAGCTGCTCGACGGCTTCGACCAGTAGGCGGGCAGGCCTGCCGCTGGCGCCAGCGGGTCCGGTCCCGCGTCCGCATGCCCCGCCTGGCCATCGGCCTCGAGTACGACGGCACGCCGTTCTGCGGCTGGCAGCGCCAGCAGCATGCGCGCTCCATCCAGGCGGAAGTGGAGGCTGCGCTCTCCCGTGTCGCCGACGCGCCGATCGCCGTGGCCGCCGCGGGACGCACCGATGCCGGGGTCCATGCGCTCGGGCAGGTGGCCCATTTCGACACCGATGCGCTGCGCGGGGAGCGCGCCTGGCTGCTCGGCGCCAACAGCCTGCTGCCGCCGGAGATCGCCGTCGGCTGGGTGCGGCAGGTCAGCGGCGGATTCGACGCCCGCTACTCGGCCCTTGCCCGCACCTATCATTACCTGATCCTCGACCAGCCTGCGCGCCCGGCATTGCGCCACAACCGCGTCATGTGGGTGCGCTCGGTGCTGGACGTGGCGGCCATGCGGGCAGCCACGCCCGCGCTGCTTGGCGAGCACGATTTCAGCGCCTTTCGCGCTGCCGGATGCCAGGCGCGCTCGCCCATGCGTGAGCTGCAGAAGCTCGAGGTGCGGCGTGAGGGGTCGCTGGTGGTGGTGGAGTGCCGCGCCAATGCCTTCCTGCACCACATGGTGCGCAACATCGTCGGTTCCCTGTTGCGCATCGGCCGTGGCCTGGCAGCGCCGGAATGGCTCGCCGGGGTGCTGGCGGGCCGCGACCGGCGTGCCGCCGGCATGACAGCCGCAGCCGCGGGCCTCTACCTGAGCCAGGTTCATTACCCGGACGAACTGGAAGTGCCCAGGCCCGCCGCCTTTCGCCCCGGTGATCTGTGAACGCCAGTTGATTATCATGCACGCCACATGACCTGGTTCGAAAAACTGATGCCCTCGCGGATCAAGACGGAACGCAAGACGCGTTCCGTCCCCGAAGGCATCTGGATCAAGTGCCCCGAGTGCGGGGCCCAGCTCTACCGGGCCGAACTCGAGCGCAACCTCTACGTCTGCCCGAAGTGCGATCACCACATGCGGCTGTCGGCGCGCAGCCGGCTGGAGGTCTTTCTCGACGCCGATTCCGGCCGCGAGATCGCCGAGCGCCTCCTGCCGCAGGACCCGCTGAAGTTCCGCGACAGCAAGCGCTACCGGGACCGCCTCGCCCAGGCGCAGAAGGAAACCGGGGAGAACGACGCGCTGGTGGCGATGACCGGGCTGCTCAAGGGCCAGCCGGTGGTGGCCAGTGCCTTCGAGTTCCGCTTCATGGGCGGCTCGATGGGCTCGGTGGTGGGCGAGAAGTTCGCCCGCGCCGCCACCTACAGCCGCGACAACAAGATGCCGTTCATCAATTTTTCCGCAAGCGGCGGGGCGCGCATGCAGGAGGCGCTGTTCTCGCTCATGCAGATGGCCAAGACCAGCGCCGCGCTGGCAGCCCTGTCGGCGGCGCACATCCCGTTCATCTCTGTGCTGACCGATCCCACCACCGGCGGCGTGTCGGCCAGCCTCGGCATGCTGGGCGACATCAACATTGCCGAGCCCAGGGCGCTGATCGGCTTTGCCGGCCCGCGCGTCATCCAGCAGACCGTGCGTGAGACGCTTCCCGAGGGATTCCAGCGCAGCGAGTTCCTGCTGGAGCACGGCGCCATCGACATGATCGTCGACCGCCGGCGGATGCGCGAGGAGATCGCCGCGCTGCTGGCCAAGCTGATGAAGCGCCCGCCCCCCGAGGGCTGAGCGCGTGCCTCCCGGACGGCGTTCCCTGCAGGAGTGGCTCCACTGGCAGGAGTCGCTGCATCCACGCTGGATGGATCTCGACCTCGGCCGGGTGCGCGAGGTCCACGGCAGGCTCGCGGTGCCGCGTCCGGCCGGGCCGGTGTTCACCGTGGCCGGCACCAATGGCAAGGGGTCGACGGTGGCGCTGCTGGAGGCCTTCCTGCGCTCGGCCGGCCGGCGCACCGGCGTCTACACCTCGCCGCACCTCATCACCTACAACGAGCGCATCCGGGTGGATGGCGCCGACGTGGCCGACGACAGCCTGCTGGCCGCGTTCGGGCGCATCGAGGCGGTTCGGGACGAGGTGCCGCTCACGTTCTTCGAGTTCGGCACCCTGGCGGCGCTGCTGGTGTTTGCGGACGCCGCCTGCGACTGCTGGGTCCTCGAAGTGGGCATGGGCGGGCGGCTCGACGCCGTGAACATCGTCGAGCCCGACTATGCACTGATCACCACCGTGGGTCTCGACCACCAGGAGTTCCTCGGCGATACGGTGGAGGAGATCGCGGCCGAGAAGGCCGGCATCCTGCGGCGGGGCTGTGTCGCGCTGTACGGCGACGAGCCGGTCCCGGCAGCGGTCCGGGAAGCGGCCTTGCGGCTCGGCCTCCGGCTGCGCAGCCCCGGCGCCGGTTTCAGCCTGGCGGCCACCAGGCCCCTTTGGTCCTGGAGAGGCGAACGCCAGCTGCTGGAAGGACTGCAATACCCGCCGGGGGGCACGATCGCGCAGTTGCGCAACATCAGCCTGGTGCTGGCCGCCCTCGAGCAGCATGACGCCAGGCTCATTGCCGGGGCAGCGGCCGTCAACGCCATCATCGCCACCGCCCGCCCGCCGGGACGGTTCCAGCTGCTGCGGCGCGAGCACGAGTGGGTGCTGGACGTGGCGCACAACCCGCAGGCGGTGGCGACGCTGCGCGAGCAGCTGGCGACGTTGCCGCAGGCGGCGCATACCACCGTGGTGATCGGCCTGCTCGGCGACAAGAGCCTGGAAGCCTTCGTCGCCTCGCTTGGGGACCTGGCCAGCCGTTGGGTGACCTGCAGCGTCGACGATCCGCGCGCCCGCGATGGCGCCAGCATCGCTGCAAGGTTGCGCGACCTCGCTGTCGTCGACGTCGTCGCCGCAGGCACCGTCATCGATGCACTGGAGCAGGCGCGTGCCCTGGCACCTGCCGGTGGCCGCATTGTCGTCTGTGGTTCCTTCCGCGTGGTCGGCCCCGCGCTCCGGTGGCTTGGCATATACTGACGGCCGGCCTGGGGGGCGCGTTTTCATGGAGCGAAAACTGCAGGAGCGGATGATCGGTGCAACCGTCCTGGTGATTGCCCTCGTCATTATCGGCCCGCTGGTGCTCGATGGCGGACCGCAGCGCGAACTGGACACGGACGCCATTCCCGGCCAGCGCAGCGACGAGCTTCACACCCACACGTTCGACTTGCGCGCACCGGATGCCACTGCGGCAGCGGCCGTGACGGCCACGCCCGCGCCGGCCCTTGCACCCGCCGCGGGCCCGGCCCCGGCAGCCGCGCCGCCCGTGCAAGCCGGCCCTGCCGAGCCCGCCGGGACGCCGACGGAAGCGCCGGTCGTGGAGCCGCCGCCCCCGGTCGTGAAGCCGCCGCCCACGAAGGTCGCGGCTGCGGAGCCCCCGGTAGCCGCTGCCGCGGCTCCATCGGCCCCGCGCCCGGAGGCCGGCGGCACCTGGCTGGTCCAGGTCGGCACGTTCAGCCAGAAGCGCAACGCGGACAAGCTGGTGGCAACGCTCAAGGCCCGGGGCTTTGCCGCATCACTCAGCACCTCGGCCAGCGGCGGCCGCACGCTCCACCGGGTCCGCGTGGGGCCTGCAGGCAGCCGTGAGTCAGCCACTGCCCTGGCGGGACGTCTTGCCGCGGCAGGCCACCCCGGGCAGCCCGTGGCGCAATGAGGAATACGGGAAGATGACGACCCTGGACTACGCCTTGATCCTCATCGTCGCCGGATCGGCGGCGGTAGGGCTCTTCCGCGGCCTGTTCCGCGAAGCGATGTCGCTGGCGACCTGGATCGCGGCCGTGTGGGCGGCGGGACGGTATTCGGACTGGCTGGTGCCCTACATGGCCCGCTGGATCGAGAGCCCGGTGCTGGATCTCTGGGCCGCACGACTGGTGGTGCTCATTGGCGTGCTGCTGCTGGGGGGCATCCTCACCTGGCTGGTATCCATGGCGCTGCACGCCGGCCGGCTTGGCGGCCCCGACCGCGCGGCCGGCATGGCCTTTGGCGTCGCGCGCGGCGTGCTGCTGGCGGGAGTGGTGCTGGTGGTGCTGCGCGTGGCCGGACTGGACCGCGAACCTTGGTGGCAGGGGTCGAAACTGGTACCGTATGCGGCGCCCGTGGCCGACGCCCTGCGAGAGGTGGCGGAACACGGCCTCGACAGGCCGGGATCGCTGTCGACCCCGCAGCCGGGGGACCGGCTACCCGGCCGGATCGGTACCTAGGAGCGCTTCAGCGTGTGTGGCATCGTCGGCATCGTGGCGCAGCGGCCGGTCAACCAGGCGCTGTATGACGCGCTGACGGTGCTCCAGCACCGCGGCCAGGATGCCGCCGGCATCAGTACCGAACACGAAGGCACGCTCTACAGCCGCAAGGCGCTCGGCCTCGTGCGCGACGTGTTCCAGGAACGCCACATGCTGCGCCTCAAGGGCAACATGGGCATCGGCCATACGCGCTACCCGACTGCCGGCTGCTCGAGTTCCTCGGAAGCCCAGCCGTTCTACGTGAATTCGCCCTACGGCATCTGCCTCGCCCACAACGGCAACCTCACCAACGCAACCGAGCTCAAGGAACTGCTGGTGAACAACGACCGGCGTCACCTGAACACCGGCTCGGACACCGAGGCACTCCTCAACGTCTTCGCCGACGAGCTGCAGCGGCAGAACGGCGCGACGCTCACGCCGCAGGCGGTGTTCGCCGCGGTGGCCGGCGTGCACCGGCGCTGCCGCGGCGGCTATGCCGTGGTGGCCATGATCCTCGGCCACGGCATCGTCGCCTTCCGCGACCCGAACGGCATCCGTCCAGTGTGCCTCGGCCAGAGGAACGGCGAGGAGGGCATCGAGTACATGGTGGCCTCCGAGAGCGTGGCCATGGACGCGCTGGACTTCCGCCTCGTGGGTGACATTACCCCGGGCGAGGCGGTGTACATCGAGGCCGACGGACGGCTGCACCGCCACCAGTGCGGCGGCCCGCGCAGCTACACCCCCTGCATCTTCGAGTTCGTCTACTTTGCTCGTCCCGATTCCATCATCGACCGCATCTCCGTCTACAAGTCCCGGTTGCGCATGGGCGAGCGCCTGGCGGAGAAGATCCTGCGCGAGCGGCCGCAGCACGATATCGACGTGGTCATTCCCATCCCGGACTCCAGCCGTACCAGTGCGCTCGAGGTGGCCCACCGCCTCGGCGTGAAGTACCGGGAGGGATTCATCAAGAACCGCTACATCGGCCGCACCTTCATCATGCCCGGCCAGGCGCTGCGCCGGCAGTCGGTGCGCCGCAAGCTCAACGCCATCGACCTCGAGTTCCGCGACAAGAACGTGCTGCTGGTCGACGATTCCATCGTGCGCGGCACGACCTCGCGGCAGATCATCGAGATGGCGCGGGAAGCCGGTGCGCGCCGCGTGTACTTCGCCTCGGCATCGCCCCCGGTGCGTTATCCCAACGTCTACGGCATCGACATGCCGGTGACCCGCGAGCTGGTGGCCGCCGGTCGTTCGGAGGAGGAGGTGGCGCGCTTCATCGGCGCCGACTGGCTGATCTACCAGGACCTCGATGACCTGGTGCGTGCGGTGCGTTACGACAACGGCGACATCGCCGAATTCGATACCTCCTGCTTCTCGGGGCGCTACGTGACCGGTGACGTCAGCCCGGCCTACCTGGCGCGGCTCGAGGCCGAGCGCTGTGACGATGCCCGGACCTCGCGCGAGCAGGCCATCGACGACGGCCATGACGACGATGCCGCCGGAGTCGACGAGTTCCCGTCACGTCCGCGCGCCGGTGTGGCCTGAAACCGCCTGATGCGCAGCCTCGCCTGCGGTAGCCGCTGAGCCAGCCATGGCTGCGCCGCGCATCTTCATCATCGATGACCATGCCGATTTCCGGCGGCTGCTGGGGCATCACATTTCAGCGCGCTGGCCGGCTGCGGAGCTGCAGTACTACGACCCGGTGATCTCCGGCCGGCTGCCGCTGGCGTTCTCCGGCGCCGGCAGTGATGTCGTGCTGCTCGGCCATCCGGCGGCTCACGGCGATGCCCTGGACTGGCTGCGCCAGCTGCGTCGTGTGCCGCGTTTTCCACCGGTGATCTTTCTCGGCAACGGCGATGAGCGGCAGATCGTCGCCGCCATCAAGGCCGGCGCCGAGGACTACATCGCCAAGGCGACGCTGAGCCACTCGCGGCTGGTGGAGGCGCTGGAGGGAGTACTGCCGGGCGGCAAGGGCCACGAGGCGGGCAGGACGCGCCTGCCGGCAGCGGCGCCGGGGACGGTGCCGGGCTTGCCCGGCTACGAGCTGGTCCGCAGCCTGAGCGAGGGCGACATCTCCTCGGTCTATCTCGGGAGGGAACGCGCCGGAGGCCGCACTGCCGTGCTCAAGGTGTTGCGCCAGGTGCCGGACGCCGGTACCGACAAGCACTTCGACCGCTTCCTGCAGGAGTACGAGCTCATCGCGCGCATCGACCATCCCAACGTCGTGCGCATCTTCGACCTCGGGGTGGCCGACGACCATGCCTACATCGCCATGGAGTACTGCAGCCGCGGCAGCCTCAAGCGGCGCATCACCGCGGGCATGAGCAGCGAGCAGGCCTTCGCCTGGATGCGGGTCATCGCCGGCGCGCTCGCGGCGCTGCACGCCGTGGGCATCTACCACCGGGACCTGAAGCCCACGAACGTCATGTTCCGCGAGGATGACAGTCTGGTGCTGATCGACTTCGGGCTCGCCAAGCAGGCCCAGTTCAAGGCGGGCATCACCGGCACCGGTGCGATTTTCGGCACGCCGTACTACATGAGTCCCGAACAGGGCAATGGCAGCATCGTCGACCAGCGCAGCGACATCTACAGCCTTGGCGTGGTGTTCTACGAGATGCTGACCGGAACCAAGCCGTTCGACGGGGAGGTGGCGATGGCGGTCATCATCCAGCACCGCGAGGCGCCGGTGCCCCGCCTGCCAGGTACCCTGGCCCGCTTCCAGCCCGCCATCGACCGCATGCTGGCCAAGCAGCCCGATGACCGCTTCCAGTCCGCCGAGGAGATCCTTGCCTGGCGTCCCGCCAACCTGGCCGTGGCTTCAGCCGAAGGCGCGTGAGTGCAGCTCGGGGCCTGTCGCCGACCAGGCGAGCACGCTGCCCTGTTCGTACCAGTCCCCCAGCACCGCCCTGGTCGCCGGCTTGCCATCGATCTCCAACCGGTGGATGGCAGGCCGGTGCGTGTGGCCGTGCACCAGGGTGCGGACTCCAGCCTGGCGCATGGCATCGGCAACGGTCGCTGCATTGACATCCATGAACGCTGCCGGCCGGCCGATGGCATGACGCCGGCTGCGCCGCCGGCCCTCGGCCCCGGCGGCGCGTCGCCATGACCGCGGCAGGGAAAGGAACAGCCGCTGCAGCCAGGGATTGCTGATGCGCTTGCGGTAGCGCTGGTACGAGTGGTCATCGGTGCACAGCAGGTCGCCGTGCATCAGCAGCACAGGCTCGCCGCCGACCTCTTGCACGCAGGGATCAGGCAGCAGGCGCGCCCCGGTCATGGCGGCGAAACGCGGCCCGAGGAGGAAGTCGCGGTTGCCGCGCATCACGCTGCAGGCGTTGCCGGCACGCGTGTAGGCAGCGAGCGCGCCGGTCACCTCGCGCGCCAGCGGCCGGTCGTCGTCGTCGCCGATCCAGAATTCGAAGAGGTCGCCGAGGATGTAGAGGTGACTGGCGTCACGGGCATCGCCTGCGAGGAAGTCGCGGAAGGCGGCCGTGGCACGCGGCCTCCCGGCGTCGAGGTGAAGGTCCGAGACGAACAGGGCGCCGGTCACGGCTCCGGGTCCGGGAGTACCACCACCTTGCGGATGACGACCGGCTTTACGGGTACATCGGCCAGGTCGTTGCGCACGCTGGTGGCGCGGTGGCCGATGTCATCGACCACCTCCATGCCCTCGGTCACCTCGCCGAAGACCGCATAGCCCCAGCGGGTGGGCTTGGGGTCCAGTGTCACGTTGTCCGCCAGGTTGAAGTAGAACTGGGCATCGGCGGAGTGGGGGTCGGCACTGCGTGCCATGGCGATCGTGCCGCGGTGGTTCGACAGCCCGTTGCCGGATTCATTGGCGATGGACGGGCGTGCCGGCTTCAGCGTCAGGTCCTCCTGGTAGCCGCCGCCCTGGATGATGAAGCCGGTGACGACGCGGTGGAAGATCGTGCCGGTGTAGAAGCCGTCGGTGGCGTACTGCAGGAAGTTCTTCACGGAGAGTGGCGCGCGTTCGGGCTCGAGCTGCACGACGATGTTGCCGGCGCTGGTCTCGATGCGCACCCGCGGCGGCGCGGCCAGCACGGTGCCACCGAGCATTGCCAGGGCCAGGGCCAACCAGGCGCGCGGGCGGCAACGGCAGGGGCGCATCAGGCTACTCCGGCGCGGCTGCCCGGGGCCACGTCGAGCAGGCTGGTGCCGGCGATGGCGGCGCTCAGCGTGTTCTGCAGCAGGGTTGCCACGGTCATTGGTCCGACGCCCCCCGGCACCGGCGTGATCCAGGAGGCGCGTTCGCTGGCGGAAGCGAAATCAACGTCACCGGCGAGCTTGCCATCGGGCAGGCGCGTGATGCCGATGTCCAGCACCACCGCGCCGGGCCTGATCCACTCCCCGGGAATCAGCCGTGGCTTGCCGACGGCCACGGCCAGGATGTCGGCGCTCCCCACGCAGGCAGGCAGGTCGCGCGTGAAGCGGTGGGCAACGGTGGTGGTGGCTCCGGCCAGCAGGAACTCCAGCGCCAACGGGCGACCGACATGGTTTGAGGCGCCGACGACCACGGCATGCTGACCCTTCGGCTCCACGCCGATCCGCCGCAGCAGGGTCATGACGCCGAATGGCGTGCACGGGCGCAGCATCGGGATGCGCTGGGCGAGCCGGCCGACGGTATACGGGTGGAAGCCATCGACATCCTTGACCGGATCGATGTGCTCGATGACCGCCGGCTCGTTGATGTGGGCGGGCAGAGGAAACTGTACCAGGATGCCGTCGATGGCCGGGTCGTCGTTCAGCCTGGCGATGAGGGCGAGGAGCTCCGCCTCGCTGGTACTGGCCGGCAGATCGTAGTCCCGGGCGGCGATGCCGACTTCCTCGCAGGCGGTGCGCTTGTTGCGCACGTAGATGTGCGAGGCCGGATCGTTGCCCACCAGGATCACCGCCAGGCCGGGAGCCCTGTGGCCCGCGGCGCAGCGTGCCTCGATGCGCGCGCGGATCTCCGTACGGATCTCCCGGGAAATCGCGCGTCCATCGATGAGTCGGGCGGGCATGGCGCGGGCCTGGGCTTCCTGCTGCCGGAAGGTTGGATTGGGCGCACACCATACCAGACGCGGCCGGCGCCACAAGGCGATGCCGGGAAAGCGCCGTGGATTTGACGGAGCCGGGATGCCTCCTTATGATCCTGCCCGCCCGAGGGCGGGGCCGCTATAATGGGCCGGCACGAGGTCCGGTGAGCCGGCGAATCGGGGCATGGCGCAGTCTGGTAGCGCATCTGCTTTGGGAGCAGAGGGTCGGCGGTTCGAATCCGTCTGCCCCGACCACTTTCCCGGCTGGCAGCGCCCGCGGCGGGCGCATTCCCGGGACGCGGCTGGAGCAGGGCGCCTGTAGCTCAACGGATAGAGCACCGGCCTTCTAAGCCGGGGGTTGCAGGTTCGATTCCTGCCAGGCGCGCCATTTGCAGCGCGCGGGCGGGAATGTTGGCGATGGTGGACGTAGCTCAGTTGGTAGAGCCCCGGATTGTGATTCCGGCCGTCGTGGGTTCGAGTCCCATCGTCCACCCCAGTTCGGCGAGAATGGCCGCTGCAATGGCGGCATCGACACAGGCAAGCGTGGGTCGTTAGCTCAATTGGTAGAGCAGCGGACTCTTAATCCGTTGGTTGTAGGTTCGATTCCTACACGACCCACCAGTTTCGCGTGGAGACATGCTGCCCAGAGGGTGGCACCATGCCTCCCTGCCCTTCAACGGTCCGCTGACATGGCAAAGCGCTTCAGGGTCGGCGATCACGTGTCCTGGAACTCCGAGGCCGGGCGTGTGCGTGGCCGGATCATCAAGGTCCACGTTCGCGACGTGGTCTTCAAGGGCTATACGCACCACGCCAGCACGGACGAGCCGCAGTACGAGATCCGGAGCGACCAGACCGACCACGTCGCCATGCACAAGGGGCGGGTCCTGCGGAAATTGCGCAGCCGAGTCGACTAGAGTTCCATGGCCTGCACCAGGCGGCGCAGTTCCACCACCAGTGACTTCTCGAACCACGGGTTCTGCGCCAGCCATGGCTGGTTGCGCGGGGACGGATGCGCCAGCGGCAGGTAACCCAGCGGCAGATATTCTTTCCAGGCCCGGACCGTCCTGCCCAGCGTGGCCTTGCGCCGTGGCCCGAGGTAATACGCCTGCGCGTACTGCCCGATCAGCAGGGTCAGGGCGATGTCGGGCAAGTGGGCATCCAGCCTGCCATGCCAGCGCGGGGCGCATTCCGGCCTCGGCGGACTGTCGCCGGATGCGGCCTTGCCCGGATAGCAGAAGCCCATCGGCACGATGGCGATCTTGCGCGGGTCGTAGAACTGCTCGCGTGTCAGCCCGAGCCAGTCGCGCAGCCGGTCACCGGAGGCGTCGTTCCACGGAATGCCGGTCTCGTGCACCTTGCGGCCGGGTGCCTGGCCGACAATGCGCAGGCGCGCATGGCGATGCGCCTGCAGCACGGGGCGCGGGCCGTGGGGCAGGGCTGACGCGCAATGCGTGCATCGGCGGATGCGGGCCAGCAGCTGTGGCAGCGTCTCCGGCATCGCCGCTTACAGCAGGCTGGCTTGCTGCGGCGGGTAGGAGATCGCCGTGCCGTCGACGCGTGCAAAAGGCGTCAGCCGGTGTTCACGGCAGCTGCCGGCCGGGAGTATCTCGATGACCGGGATGCCATGCACGCAGAGCGCATCGGCCACCAGCGAGCGATGGCAGCGCCAGGGAACGGCTTCCGCGCACATGATCGCCACCCGGCGCTCGCGGCTTGCATCGATCAGCGAGCCCAGTGCCTGCTGGAACGATGCCGTCTGCATGTAGTCGGCGTAGCCACGGAAGCTCTTGTTCCGCCAGCCGGTATTGGCCGAGTCCCTGCGGGCGTGCCGGAGCCCGCCCAGGGCCGGCATCGGCAGGTAGTCGATGGCCTCCGCCCGCAGGCTCGCCGCAAGGGCATCGCTGTTGAACTGCGGGTTGTGCCGCGAGCGCGGCACCGTGCGGATATCGGCCAGGCATGCGATGCCATAGGACCGCAGCAGGTCGATGAACTGCCCGATCGGCAGCGTCGAGTGCCCGACCGTGAATATGGTGCCTGCGCGCCACGGCCCGTGCTGCGGTGCAGGCTGCCTGCTCATCGTCCTGGCCGCGGTGGATGATGGTTTCGCATCGATAGCATCATACCTGATCGGGGTGTGCCGGGCTCCGCAGGCCTGGTACTGCGCTGGTGGTCTGCAGCACGCTGCAGTTGCGTCGCCGCTGGACGTGGTGTGCTTCTCGACGCGTGGTATGTTGCCAGGGATACTGGCCACCAGGGAGGATGCGCCATGAACAAGGGATCAGCGGCCGGACCTGGAGACAGGCTGCTGCCGGGTGCCTTGTCGCGATGGGAATGGGAGGGAGGCAGCCTGGCTCCGGAACCGGAGCGCTACACCCGGCCGACGTCCGCGGATCTCGCCGGGGCCGGTGCCCGGCAGGACGGAGTTGAGAACGTCAGCAACCGCCCCGGCGCCGCCGGGCGCCGGGGCAGGACGGGTTGAGCGTGGGGCTGGGTATCAGCGCACCGGCAGGCTAGGGCTTGCCGATGCCGACGTCGTTGGGCCGGCGGTTATCGACGATGGCGCCGATCATCCAGCGATCATCCTTGCGCACCATCAGGTACACCTCGACGAACGCATCGGTCTTCTTCTCTGCCTTGTCGGCCCGCTCGGTCACGGTGGTGACTTTCGTCCAGACGGTGGCGATGTCGCCTTCGGCCCGGGTATCGAGGATTTCGGCCTTCCGGCTGTAGACCTTGGTGGCGGAGATCAGCACCGAGCCGACCATCATCCAGTGGGTGCGAAGTTCGGTGGTCAGGCTCTCGGATTGCTCGCCGCCGGTTCCGGGATGGGCGGGCCGCAGGCTGAACTGAACACTGCCAGGGGCGAAATACGCTGTCGCCTTCTCGAGGTCGCGCCCGGTCACGGCGGCATTGAATGCGGTGACGACTGCGGCCGCATCCGCGGCATCCTTGCCGCCGGTGGCGGACCATGCGGCAGGCGAGAACAGTACGGTGGCGAGGGCGGCCGTGGTGGCCAGACGGATCCATGGGAACATCAGGTCTCTCCGTTGTGGGTTGTGCGCTTCAGGTCCCGGCTCTTTGCCGGCGGACGGTATCGATGAATGCCTCATCCACGAGGACTACCCCGTGCTGGTGAGCTGCGGCGATGATCCGCTCCAGCACTGTCTGCAGGAAAGGGCGGGGGACATCGGTGAGACGGCGGCACGCGGCATCGCTGAATCGTACCGTCTCGTCGAGCCGGTTGGCGAGGTAAATTACCGCCCGCAGTTCGTTGCCCGGCACCGCGGGGGCGGCGATGCGAAACGGCTTGCCGTGCTCGGCAAACCAGAATTCCCCTCGCGCACGAAAGCCGTAGAAGATCGGCAGGTTGGGGAAATTCCGGCCCTCTTCGACGCCGGCGCGGAATTCCGGCTTGAGCAGTATGTTGTCGATCCGCAGCACGAACTTGCCCGTTCCGGGATCGCCAGGCGCCGGCGGCCCCATCTCGACCTGCATCGTGTCGTCCCAGGTGCACTCGAACACCTGCACGGCCTCGGCAATGATCTGCGGGAACTCCCGATCGTCCTGGCCCGCGGCCTGCGGCGACGGTCTCAGCCTGAACGGGTTGGCCTTGCGCTTCGCCTCGGGCGACTGGCCTGGGTAGCCGAGCTGCGTGACACTGCGCAACAGGCCTGCGTCGAACTCGATGTAGTTCAATGCACAGCGCCTGCTGCGACGGATGTTGGCGGCGGTGGCACTGCCCGGGCGGCTGATCAGCAGCATGGCGTAGGGTTCGGTGACGTTGAACGGGAAGCAGAGGGCGTGGGGGCCTATGCCGGTCTCACCGCCTTCATCCACGGATGTGACCAGCGCAAAGGACATCGGCAGGAAGGCGCAGCTCTGGTAGAAATTGTCGCGGGCTCCGAGGCGCACGAAGTCCGCGGGCTGCTCGTTGTCGTCGCTGTTCATGCGGCCTCCTGCTGCAGAGCGCGTTCAATAGCACACCGGCCGGTGTCGGCGACTGATCTGGGTCAGGCGGACAGGAAGGGCGCAACGCACTGGCAGGTCACATCTAGAAAAGCATCTTAAGTGATTGTCAGGTAATGAGTTAATATCTGCCGTATCGAGGACATGGGCGATCAGCGCCCGGCCGGGTCAGCCGCGGAGCGGGCGAGTCCCTGTGCGGCATCCGAAGTGGGCGCGGGAACTGCACCGCATCCCGGAGGCGCCAGGGCTCTTCGCTATAATGGCAGCTGCCGCCGGATGGCGCGGCCGACGCGCGAAAGTGGCGGAACTGGTAGACGCGCAGGATTTAGGTTCCTGTGGGGCAACCCGTGAGAGTTCGAGTCTCTCCTTTCGCACCACGCGAGCAGTCGGCCCCGTTTCCCGCGTGACGCAAACTAGCTGAAGAGGAACGAACTTTGACGGACGTGCAGGTTTCATTGGAGACGGGAGCGGGACTGGAACGGCGACTGCGGATCCGGGTGCCGGCATCCCGCGTGGAGCAGGAACTGGACGCGCGGTTCAGGTCAGCCGCCCGGACCGTGCGGCTCAAGGGCTTCCGCCCCGGCAAGGTTCCGGACGGCGTGGTGCGGCAGCGCTTCGGGCCGCAGATCCGCCAGGAAGTCATCCAGGACATGGTCCAGTCCAGCTATTCCGAGGCCATCGCCCGCGAGAAGCTGCGGCCAGCGGGCAGCCCGCGCATCGAGAGCGAGCCCGAGGTACCCGGTGAGGGCATCGCCTACACCGCCATCTTCGAGGTCTACCCGGAGTTCAGCGTCGCCGGAGTCGACAGCATGGTTGTCGAGAGGGCCGAGGTCACCGTCACCGAGGCCGACATCGATCAGACCATCGAGCGGCTGCGGCGGCAGCGGGGCCAGTGGCAGCCGGCAGGCCGGGCAGCCGCAGCCGGGGATCGCGTAGTCGTGGATTTCTCCGGCACGCTCAGGGGTGAACCGGTGGAGGGTGGCAAGGCCGAACGCTTCGCCGTCGTGATCGGTGAAGGCCGCATGCTGGCCGGGTTCGAATCCGGTCTCATCGGCACCACCGAGGGGACCGACAAGACCTTCGACGTGGCATTCCCCGACGACTACTACGAGGAAAAGCTGCGGGGCCAGACGGTGACCTTCCAGGTGCACGTCCACGAGGTGACGGCGCTGGAGTTGCCGGCGGTGGATGCGGATTTCTTCCGCCAGTTCGATGTTGCCAGCGGCGACCTGGCCGAATTCCGCAGGCTGGTTCGCGAGAACCTGGAGCGGGAAGCGCTGGCCAAGGTACAGGCGGAGATGCGCCGCCAGCTCATCGAGCAGCTGTTGGCGGCCAATCCGGTGGATGTGCCTGCGGTCATGGTGTCCCGCGAAGCGGCCAGCCTGCAGTCCGAGGCTGCGCGCAGCGTTGGCGCGGCTCAGGGCCAGGCGGGCGGTGCCTACGACGAGGTGGCACGACGGCGGGTTCGCGTCGGCCTGATCCTCAGTGAGCTGGTCAGGGAGCAGTCCATCGTCGCCGACCCGGTGCGGATCGAGCAGAAACTGGACGATCTATGCCGCAGCTACGACCAGCCCGCCGAGGTGCGCAGGCTCTACCAGCAGAATCCCGACCTGATGGCCCAGGTCGAGAATTCGGTGATCGAGGAGCAGGTCATGGCCTGGCTCATGGACAAGGCCAGGATCACCACCCGGAGCGTCGCTTTCGGGCAGCTGATGGGCGTATAGAAAGGAACACATGAACCGCATGGATACCCAGGCACTCAACCTCGTACCGATCGTGGTCGAACAGACCGCGCGCGGCGAGCGCTCCTACGACATCTACTCCCGCCTCCTGAAGGAGCGCGTGGTGTTCATGGTCGGGCCGGTGGAGGACTACACCGCCAACGTGGTGGTTGCGCAGCTGCTGTACCTCGAGTCCGAGAATCCCGACAAGGACATCCACCTCTACATCAATTCGCCGGGCGGCTCGGTGAGCGCCGGCCTTTCCATCTATGACACCATGCAGTTCATCAAGCCCGACGTCGGCACCATCTGCGTGGGCCAGGCCGCCAGCATGGGGGCTGTGCTGCTGGCCGGCGGTGCCAAGGGCAAGCGTCACTGCCTGCCGCACTCGCGGGTGATGATCCACCAGCCCCTCGGCGGCTTCCAGGGCCAGGCGGAGGACTTCGACCGCTATGCCAAGGAGATCCTGCAGACCCGCTCGCGCCTCAACGACATCCTGGCTTCGCATACCGGGCAGCCGCTGGAACGCATCGAGAAGGATACCGACAGGGACTACTTCATGAGCGGCGAGGAAGCCGCGGCGTACGGCATCATCGACACGGTGCTGGCGCGGCGTGCCACGGTCGACGTGCCAGGCAGCGGCCCGGCCTGAGGCCATTATCCGGAAACGCGACTTGCGTGCTTTGCGCCGGTTGCTCGGTGCGTGATATATACCGGCAGGAAGCCGGGACGTTGGCGCCGGCCAGCTGATTGGCCGGCGACACTGGAACCGAGGGTGATATGTCGAACGAGACGCGCGGACGAAACGACGACGGCAAGCTGCTCTATTGCTCGTTCTGCGGCAAGAGCCAGCACGAGGTCCGCAAGCTCATTGCGGGCCCGTCGGTGTTCATCTGCGACGAATGCGTGGAGCTCTGCAACGACATCATCCGCGAGGAGCTCGAGGACCGCACGGAGCAGCGAGGCACGAAGCTGCCGAAGCCGCACGAGATCAAGGGTGTTCTTGATGAGTACGTCATCGGCCAGGAACGCGCCAAGAAGGTGCTCTCGGTCGCCGTCTACAACCACTACAAGCGCCTGGAGAGCCGCTCGGGCGAGGGTGGCAAGAAGGACGTCGAGATATCCAAGAGCAACATCCTGCTGATCGGTCCGACCGGTTGCGGCAAGACGCTGCTGGCGGAAACGCTGGCGCGGCTGTTGAACGTGCCGTTCACCATCGCCGATGCGACCACGCTCACCGAGGCAGGCTATGTCGGCGAGGATGTCGAGAACATCATCCAGAAGCTGCTGCAGAAGTGCGACTACGATGTCGAGAAGGCCCAGACGGGCATCGTCTATATCGACGAGATCGACAAGATCTCGCGCAAGTCGGACAACCCGTCGATCACCCGGGACGTTTCCGGCGAAGGTGTGCAGCAGGCACTGCTCAAGCTGATCGAGGGAACCGTTGCCTCCGTGCCGCCGCAGGGCGGCCGCAAGCACCCGCAGCAGGAGTTCCTGCAGGTCGACACCACCAACATTCTCTTCATCGTCGGTGGCGCGTTTGCCGGCCTGGAGAAGATCATCCGCAAGCGGTCCCAGACTGGCGGCATCGGTTTCGTGGCGGAGATCAGGAGCAGCGCCGATGAACCCAGCATCGGCCAGCTGCTGACTGATGTCGAGCCTGAGGACCTGATCAAATACGGGCTCATCCCGGAGTTCGTGGGCCGGCTGCCCGTGGTCGCGACCCTGGACGAACTGGACGAGAAGGCGCTGGTCAGCATCCTCGTGGATCCACGCAATGCGCTGACCAAGCAGTACCACAAGCTCTTCGAGATGGAGGGCTGCGAGCTGGAATTCCGTGATGACGCGCTGCGCGCCGTGGCGCAGAAGGCCATGCAGCGCAAGACCGGTGCCCGCGGCCTGCGCACCATCCTCGAAAGCGTGCTGCTCGATACCATGTACGAGCTGCCATCCATGACCAGCGCGCGCAAGGTGGTGGTCGACGAGGCGGTCATCCTCGGCGAGACCCGGCCCTACGTGATCCACGAGTCCGACGAGACCGCCGCGCCCAGGCAGGCCGTCGAGGACGAGCGCCTGCGCGCCGGCTCCGGCCGGTCCTGATCTACCGGGCAGGCTCCGCCACGATGGCGGGGCAGCATTGATTCCAGGGATGATGGAGAGGCAGATGTCCGAAGACCAGCCGCAGTTCCGCAAGAGCGTGCCGATCCTCCCGCTGCGCGACGTCGTGGTCTATCCCCACATGGTGATCCCGCTGTTCGTGGGCCGCCAGAAGTCGATCGTCGCGCTGGACATCGCCATGAATGCCGGCAAGCAGATCCTGCTGGTGGCGCAGAAGCAGGCAGATGTCGATGACCCTGGCCTGGGCGATATCTACGCGGTTGGCACCCTGGCGACAATCCTGCAGCTGCTGAAGCTGCCCGATGGCACCGTCAAGGTGCTGGTGGAGGGCGGCTCGCGGGCACGGCTACTGGAGTGCTACGCCGGCGAGCACTTCGCCGCCGACATCGAACTGGTCGCCGATGACGGCAGCGTCGAGGCCCGGGAACTCGACGTGCTCCGGCGCTCGATCGTCTCCCAGTTCGAGAACTACGTGAAGCTGAACAAGAAGGTGCCGCCGGAGATCCTGACGTCACTCGCCGGTATCGACCAGCCGGGCCGCCTCGCCGACACCGTGGTGGCCCATATGTCGCTGAAGCTCGAGGCCAAGCAGAAGGTGCTGGAGATCAACGGTGTGCGCGAGCGGCTCGAGCACGTGCTCGGCCTCGTGGACACCGAGATCGACATGCTGCAGATCGAGAAGCGCATCCGCGGCCGTGTCAAGCAGCAGATGGAGAAGAGCCAGCGGGAGTATTACCTCAACGAGCAGATGAAGGCGATCCAGAAGGAACTCGGCGACATGGAAGATGCGCCGAACGAGATCGCGGAGCTGGAACAGAAGATCGCCAGGGCCGGCATGTCGCAGGAGGCGCGCGACAAGGCCACCTCGGAGCTCAACAAGCTGAAGATGATGTCGCCCATGTCGGCCGAAGCCACCGTGGTGCGCAATTACATCGACTGGCTGGTCAAGTCGCCCTGGCGCAGCCGGACGAAGATCAACCGCGACCTGCGCCATGCGGAAGCCGTGCTGGAAACCGATCACTACGGCCTGGAGAAGGTGAAGGAACGCATCCTCGAGTACCTTGCCGTCCAGCAGCGCGTGCGCAAGACCAAGGGGCCAATCCTCTGCCTGGTGGGCCCGCCGGGTGTCGGCAAGACCTCGCTCGGCCAGAGCATTGCCCGCGCAACGAACCGCAAGTTCATCCGCATGTCGCTGGGCGGCGTGCGCGACGAGGCGGAGATCCGCGGGCACCGCCGCACCTATATCGGCTCGATGCCTGGCAAGATCATCCAGAACCTGGCGAAGACCGGGGTACGCAACCCGCTTTTCCTGCTGGACGAGGTCGACAAGATGTCGACGGATTTCCGCGGCGATCCGTCCTCCGCCCTGCTGGAGGTCCTCGATCCGGAGCAGAACGCCACCTTCAACGATCATTACCTCGAGGTTGACTTCGATCTCTCCGACGTGATGTTCGTGTGCACCGCCAATACGCTCAATATCCCGGCGCCATTGCTCGACCGCATGGAAGTCATCCGTATCCCCGGATACACGGAGGACGAGAAGCTCAACATTGCGCGCAACTACCTGATACCCAAGCAGATGAAGGCCAACGGGCTGAAGGAGCGCGAACTGGTCATCGGTGACGCTGCCATCCGCGATGTGATCCGCTACTACACCCGCGAATCCGGCGTCCGCAACCTCGAGAGGGAGGTTGCCAAGATCTGCCGCAAGGTCGTCAAGAGCCTGTTGCTCAAGCCCCGTGAAGGCCAGATCCAGATCGGCCCGCGTGGCCTGGACAAGCACCTTGGCGTGCGCCGATTCCGCTATGGTCGTGCCGAGGAAACCAGCCAGGTCGGTCAGGTGACCGGCCTTGCCTGGACTGAGGTTGGTGGTGAGTTGCTGACCATCGAGGCCGCGGTGGTGCCCGGCAAGGGCAAGCTCATCCATACCGGTCAGCTTGGCGACGTCATGCAGGAATCCATCCAGGCGGCCACCACCGTGGTGCGCAGCCGCGCCAGGGTTCTCGGCATCGATGAGGATTTCCACCAGCGTTTCGATCTTCACGTGCACGTGCCGGAAGGAGCGACCCCGAAGGATGGGCCCAGCGCAGGCGTCGGCATGTGCACGGCGCTGGTCTCGGCGCTGACGGGCATCCCGGTGCGCGCGGATGTTGCCATGACTGGCGAAATCACGCTGCGCGGTGAAGTGCTGCCGATCGGTGGCCTCAAGGAGAAGTTGCTGGCTGCACACCGTGGCGGCATCACCACCGCGCTCATCCCCAAGGACAACGAGAAGGACCTCGCTGAAATCCCGAAAAACATCAAGGACAAGCTGCGGATAATTCCGGTGCGATGGATGGACGAGGTGCTGCAGTTGTCACTGCAGCGGCTGCCGATGCCAAAGTCGGCGGATCCCGCGCCTTCCGGGGAAGCACCGGCGAAGAGCGAGGCCGGCTCCGGCGAGGTGCGCGCGCATTAGCGGCGGGCCGGTCGCTTTGGTTGACAGCGGTTTTTCGGCCTTGGTATAAGATTGCGGACCTCACCGGTCGCGGCGCTGCCTGTCTGCAGCGTGTTTCCTGCCAAGAACCCGCGTTGCCTGGACATGCGCGAAGGAATCGGCATCGGCCGGTGGGTGTGTTCGGGGGACGTCGCCGTGATCGGTGGCGTGCGGTTCCAGGGCAATCGTCGCGTTAAGGAATTTTCCATGAACAAGGGTGATCTGATCGATGCCGTTTCCGGCGAAGCCGGCCTGTCCAAGGCCGATGCATCGAGGGCGGTCGAGTCCGTGATTTCGGCCATTACCAGGGCGTTGAAGGACGGCAATCAGGTCTCCCTGGTCGGGTTCGGTACCTTCACCGTGAAGACGCGTGCTGCCCGTACCGGCCGCAATCCCCGCACCGGGGACGCCATCGAGATCCGGGCCAGCAGGATTCCCGGGTTTCGCGCTGGCAAGGCCCTGAAGGATGCCGTAAACTAGCGCGCCTTTTTCGGGTAATGCCAGGATTGCTGATCGCCTGGCAGACTCCGGAGCGGGTGTGTGACCGCGCCAGCGCTGGGACGGCGTTCTGCTGCAGCGGCAAGCCGACCGGGCGTCTGCGCGCCACGGGCGGGTGCTTAGCTCAGCTGGAAGAGCGTCGCCCTTACAAGGCGAAGGTCGGGGGTTCGAGACCCTCAGCACCCACCAGTTTCGCGGAGTGGTAGTTCAGCTGGTTAGAATACCGGCCTGTCACGCCGGGGGTCGCGGGTTCGAGTCCCGTCCACTCCGCCAGCCCAAGAAGAGACGGGCGCCACCCGTGGCGCCCGTTCTTTTTTCCAACTGTAGAATGCACATTCCGGCCGAAAGGCCCGCCCAGGGCGCCGCGATTGCCGCGGGCGCAGCTTGCCCATACTGGAGTCACCATGCTGCAGAACATTCGTGACCGCTTCACTGGTGTCATGGCGCTGATCATCATCGGCGGCATCGGCGTGGCGATGGTCATCGGCCTCGTCAATACCGAGACCGGCATGCAGGGGCGCGAATCCGCGGCCTCGGTGAACGGCGAGGAGATCGCCCTCACCGACTACCGCGAGGTGGTGCAGCAGCAGGTTTTGCAGCAGGAGCAGCAGACGAGGTCGGACATCCCGCCGGCCGAGCGGGCGCAGATCGACCGCAACGTGCTGGAGGGCATGGTCCGCAACCGCGTCGTTGCCCAGTACGTGAAGGCCCAGGGATTCCGGGTCGGCGATGCGCGGGTCGCCGAGCAGATCCGCACGCTGCCGGTATTCCAGGTGGGTGGCAAGTTCTCGCCGGATGGCTACCAGGCTGCACTGGCCAGCCAGGGCGTTTCGCCGGCGGTTTTCGAGGAAGAGCGGCGCGTTGCCATGGAGATCGAGCAACTGCAGGACGGTTTGCTGGACAGCGCGTTTTATACGCCGGCGGAGTTTCGCCGTTTCGTCGTCCTCGAGGGAGAACGTCGCCAGGCCGCTTACGCGATCATCGATGCCAAGGCCCTCGCCGCTGGGGTAACCGTCACCGACGCCGACATCAAGGCTTACTACGACGCGCATCCCGACCGCTTCGAGTCCCGGGAGAGCGTGTCCCTCGACTATGTCGAGGCCAAGCCGGCGGAGATCCCGCCGGCGGCCGAGCCCACCGAGGCAGAGCTGCACGCCAGCTACGATGCCAACCCGGACCGCTTCCAGACCGCCGAGCAACGGCGCGCACGCCACATCCTGATCGCCGTGGCCAAGGGCGTCGACGATGCGGCTGCTGCCAGCAAGGCGGCCGATATTCGCGCACGCCTGGAAAAAGGCGAGGACTTCGCTGCGCTCGCCCGCCAGTATTCGGATGACTCCGGATCGGCTGCCAACGGTGGTGAACTTGGCTGGGCAGGCAAGGGAACCTATGTCGGGCCATTCGAGGAGGCGCTGTTTGCGGCCCGGCCTGGCGAGATCACGCAGCCCGTCAAGACCGAGTTCGGTTACCACATCATCCAGCTCGAGGAAGTGCGCCCGGGGGTCCGCCGGTCCTTCGATGAGGTCCGCTCCGAGCTGGCCGAGGAGGCTCGACACAAGGGCTCCCAGGACCGGTTCTTCGAGTTGACCGAGAAGATGGATGACGCGGCCCTGCAGAATCCGGGCAGCCTGGAAGCAGTGGCGAAGGCCAGTGGCCTGCCGATCAGGCATGTGGCCGAATTTACCCGCAGCGCCGGCGGCGAGCCGTTTGGCGCGAACCGGGCGGTCATCGATGCTGCATTCAGCGGGCGGGTGCTGGAGGCTGGCGAGAACAGCGCGCTGGTGGAGGTCGGCGACGGCAGTGCGGTGATCCTGCGGGTCACCGAACATCGACCGGCGAAGCTGCGGCCGCTCGAGGAAGTGCGTGCGCAGGCAGAGGCCGGGGCACGTGCCGAGCAGGCGGCTTCGCTCGCCGCCGAACGTGGACGGAAGCTCGTACAGGAGGCTCGGGCAGGCGGCGACTTCCGCACGCTGGTAGCAGCGGCAGGTACCACGCTGGTGGCGCCGTCAGAGCCCATGCAGCGCAACAGCCCGGCCGTGCCGGCGGAAGTTCTAGCGGCTATTTTCCGCGTGCCGCAGCCTGCGATGGAGCCGGCCGCAGCAGGCAAGACCAGCGCTGCCGCAAGCGGCAGCTACGACGGCCTGGAACTGCAGGATGGCAGCTATGCCGTGCTGCGCGTCGACGCCGTCATGCCCGGTCGGCCCGACGAAATCCCCCGTGAGCAGCGTGATGCCCGCAAGGCGGCCCTCGCACGGCAGACCGGGATAGGCGAGGTGACCGGCGTGGCAGTGGACCTGCGCAAGGCCGCCAAGGTGGTGGTGGCACCGGGCCTGTTCGACCAGCAGGACAATCCCTGACCCCCGGCTGCGGCCAGCCGGGGCACTCATGGCGCGTCCGGGACTGCACTGGCGCATCGCCCTGGCCGTGGGCCTCGGCGTGCTGCTCGGCGCCTGGCTGAAGCAGGGCGGTGGACCGGCTGCCCTGCCTCTCGCCGGTCTGGTGGCATTCGTCGCTGCCCTGTTCGTCAGTGCGCTGAAGATGGTCATGCTGCCGCTGGTGATCTCGGCCCTGATCGTCGGCGTCGCCAGCACCGGCTCGGGTCACCGGCTCGGCCGCCTCGGCCTGCGTACCATCACCTTCTTCCTGTTGACTACCATTGCCGCGATCGTCATGGGCCTGGCGCTGGTAAAGCTGCTCAGGCCGGGAATCGTCGATGGTCGCCCGGCCAGCGGCGTGCTCGCCCTGGAGGAATCCAGCGCCGACATGCCGGAAGAGCTCACCGACAAGGGTTTCGGCGATGTCTTCAATGTGTTCCTGGGAATCGTGCCTGCCAACGTGTTCAGCGCTGCAGCCACCGACGACATGATTGGCGTGATCGTCTTCTCGATGCTGTTCGGTGTATTCATGACGCGGGTCGAGCGCGACCTGGCAGAAACGCTGTTCCGCTTCTGGAGCGGCGTCCACCAGGTGATGCTGGGCATTACCGGCTGGCTCACGCAGTTCGCGCCCCTGGGCGTCCTGTGCCTCGTGGCACAGGCCAGCGCCAAGCTCGGGTTGGCCGCCGCCACACCGCTGCTGGCGTTTTCCGCTGTGGTGCTGATTGCCTTGGCTGGCCACGTGCTGCTGACCCTGCCGTTGCTGTTGCGGCTGTTCACGGGAGTCCGGCCGCTGGCGTTCTATCGCGCCATGATGCCGGCGCTGCTGACCGGATTGGCCAGCGCCTCGGCGCCGGTGACATTGCCCGTGACCATGCAATGCGCGGTGGAGCGTGCCGCCATACCCAACCGGGTCGCCAGCCTGGTCCTGCCGCTGGGTGCGGCCGTCAACCTCAATGGTACCGCCCTGTACCAGGCTGTGGCCGCGATGTTCCTGGCGCAGGCCTACGGCCTCGACCCCGGCTTTCCGGTGCAGTTTGTCATTCTGGCGATCGCGGCAGCGGCGTCGGTCGCTGCCCCCGGCATCCCCTACGGATCACTGGTGGCGATCTCGGTGATCCTGTCGACGATCGGTCTGCCAGCGGAGGCCATCGGCGTGCTGCTGGTGGTGGACCGGTTCCTCGAGATGGCGCGCACCGGCGTCGATGTGCTCGGTGGCGCAGTCTGTGCCGCCATCATCGCCCGGCTCGATGGCGGTCTCGCCGCCGAATCCTCGCCCGCGGAGGCGCTGCCCGGCTGACCTGCGGCGCTACTCGGGGCTCATGCCGATGACGTGGTAGCCGCCATCGACGTACAGCGTCTGGCCGGTGATGCCGGCTGCCAGGTCGGAGCAAAGGAAGGCGCCGGCATTGCCCACTTCCTCGATGGTGACGCAGCGTCGCAGGGGCGCGGTCTTGCCCATGTAATTGAGCATGATGCGCATGCCGCCGATGCCGGCGGCGGCCAGGGTCTTGATCGGCCCGGCCGAGATGCAGTTGACGCGGATGCCCGAAGGGCCGAGGTCCGAGGCCATGAAGCGCACATTCGCTTCAAGGCTCGCCTTCGCGGGGCCCATGACGTTGTAGTTGGGAATGGTGCGCACGGCCGCCAGGTAGCTCATGGTCAGCAATGCGCCGCCCGTCCTCAGCATCGGCCGGCCGGCCTTGGCCAGCGCGACGAAGCTGTAGCTGCTGATGTCCTGGGCAAGGCGGAATCCGTCGCGGGTCACCGTGTCCACGTAGCTGCCGGAAAGCTGCTCGCGCGGAGCAAACGCCACCGAGTGCACGATGATGTCGAACTGCTGCCACTCGCGCCGCAGGGTACTGAAGGCGGCATCGATCTGCGCATCCTCGGACACGTCCAGTGGCAGCACCAGGCGCGAGCCGGTCGCGTTGGCCAGCTCCTCGACCCGCTCCCGGAGCTTGTCATTCTGGTAGGTATAGGCCAGCTCCGCCCCTTCCCTTGCCATGGCCTCGGCGATACCCCAGGCGATGGAACGGTCGCTGGCGACGCCGACGATGAGCGCGCGTTTTCCCGTCAAGAAACCCATAGACCTGCTCTTGCACCCTGCAACCGGCGCTGATTGTAAGCCGGAGTCCGGCGATTCGTCACAGGAGGCTGGCTCCCCCGCGTCCGGTATCATAGGCTGTGAAGCGGGTTTCCGCATGACCGGGTGCCGCCCGGGTTGCGGGCCACCGGTCTCGAGGCGCATGACACAGATTCCCGCGTGGTTGAACACGCTCACCGGCCGCAATCTCCTGCGTGAGGAGGTGCGGCAGGTCCGGCGTGCACTGGAGAACGTTTTCGGCGACCAGCTGGTGCAGCTGGGCACCTGGGGCGAGCCCGGGATGTTCCGCCGCCTGGCGCGCACGCGCCGGGCCGCGGTGTTCAGTGCGCAGCCTTCCCCGGGCGTGGATGCCGTCTGCGCGGCGCACGCCCTGGCCATCACCAGCGCCTCGGTGGATGCCGTGTTCCTGCCGCATACCCTGGAACTGGAGGACGATCCGCATGCGGTACTGCGCGAGGTCGATCGCATCCTGCGTCCAGACGGGCAGCTGGTGGTACTCGGGTTCAATCCCTGGGGCTGGTGGGGGCTGCGCCATGCGCTCTCCCGCCAGGGGTTCCCACCCGGTTCCCAACGCATGATCTCCGACGGCCGCCTGTGCGACTGGTTGCACCTGCTCGATTTCAGGGTGCAGCACTCCGCCTTCTATTACTTCGTGCCGCCGGTGCTGCGCGGTGTGGTCCCCCGCCAGGGGCGACAGCTGCGCATGGAGGAGGGCGGCGTGCAGCCCGACTCCCCGGTGCGTCCGGCAGGACGCCGGCAGCGGCAGCAGTCGCTGCTCCGGCGCATCCCGGCATTGGCGGGTTGCTATGTTCTGGTGGCGCGCAAGCAGACGTTCATGGTCACGCCGATCCGCCTGGCCTGGCGGCGCCGGCCGGCACTGGTCGGCGGGCTGGTCAATCCGACCACGAGAAACGTCGCATGACCGAGGTGGAGATCCACACCGATGGCGCCTGCCGTGGCAATCCCGGCCCGGGCGGCTGGGGAGCTGTCCTGCGCTGGGGGGGGCATGAGAAGGAACTCTGGGGCGGCGAGCCCGCCACGACCAACAACCGCATGGAACTCACCGCCGCGATCCGTGCGCTCGAGGCGCTGCGCATGCCCTGCAGGGTGCAGGCCTACACCGACTCGGAATACCTGCGCCGGGGCATCACCGAGTGGCTGGAGCAGTGGAAGCGTCGCGGCTGGAAGACGGCGGACCGCAAGCCGGTGAAGAACGAGGACCTGTGGCAGCGCCTGGATGAGCTGGCCACCCGGCATGCCGTGAGCTGGCACTGGGTGCGGGGCCATGCGGGGCATCCCGACAACGAGCGTGCAGATGCGCTGGCAAATCGCGGCGTCGACGAGCTGCTCGGACTGGCAGCGGCGGGTGCCGCCGGCGATACCCGTGGTGATGCGGCTGGCCTGCGGGGGCGGTCGTCGTGAGGCAGGTTGTCCTCGATACCGAGACCACGGGGCTCGAGGTGGAGCAGGGTCATCGCGTCATCGAAATCGGCTGCGTCGAGATGATCAACCGGCGACGGACCGGCAACACGTTCCACCGGTACCTGCGGCCGGATCGCGACATCGACAGCGGTGCCGAGCAGGTCCACGGTATCAGCAGCGAGGAGCTGAGAGGCAAGCCGCGCTTCGCCGAGGTCGCCGGGGAGCTTCTCGAGTTCATCGAGGGTGCCGAGTTGATCATCCACAACGCCGAATTCGACATCGGCTTCCTCGACAACGAGTTGCGTCTGGCCGGCCGTACCGGCGACAGCATGCGCGCACATTGCCAGGTCCTCGATACGCTGCTGCTGGCGCGACGCCTGCACCCTGGCCAGCGAAATGGCCTGGATGCCCTGTGCAGGCGCTACGCCATCGACAATTCCGCCCGTGAGTACCACGGCGCATTGCTCGATGCGCAGCTGCTGGCCGATGTCTACCTCGCCATGACCGGGGGACAGGCAGCGCTGTCGCTGGATGCCGTACCGGCTGCCGCCAGCGCCGGGGCAGCGCCCTTGCGCTTCGACCGCAGCGGGCTGTCGCTGGTGGTGCGGCGGGCCGGCGCCGCGGAGCTCGATGCCCATGAACGCCTGCTCGACCTCCTGCAGAAGAGCTGCCCGCAGGGGGCCGCCTGGCGCGAACGCGGCGGATAGGGAATCCCCTTAACATATGCCAAGGCAGCGAACCGGGCCAGCCAGCGTGGGCTTCGTCGAGGACTGTGAAGGCTGTGCTGGCCAGGCCAGCGGCACGCAGCCAGAATAGCCTCCTCCGGGCAGGCGTCCCGGGCCGCCCGCGAACAACGAGAACCACGTGGGCAGGCACCTTGGCCTCATCAAAGTGAACGAGAACACATGCTGGACCTGGACAAGCTTGATCAGACCCGTGTCGCCATCATCGGCCTGGGCTATGTAGGCCTGCCACTGGCCATCGAGTTCGGCCGCCACTACGACACCGTCGGTTTCGACATCAATGCGGCGCGGGTAGCCGAGCTGCAGGCGGGCCGGGATTCCACCCTGGAAGCGAGCCCCGAGGAACTGGCGGCAGCCCACCGGCTGCGCTACACCACGGACCTCGAGAAGCTGCGCGACCGTGATGTCTTCATCGTCACCGTGCCGACGCCCATCGACGATGCCAAGCGGCCAGACCTCGGTGCGCTGATGAGTGCCAGCCGCACGGTCGGCAAGGTGCTGAAGAAGGGCGCCATCGTCGTCTTCGAGTCCACGGTGTATCCCGGGGCAACCGAGGAAGACTGTGCACCGATCATCGAGCAGGTGTCGGGCCTGAAGGCGAACCGCGATTTCTTCCTCGGCTACAGCCCGGAGCGCATCAATCCCGGCGACAAGGAACACCGGCTGACGACGATCCGCAAGATCACCGCCGGCTCGACACCGGAGGCAGCCGCCTTCATCGACAGGCTGTATGCCAGCATCATCAAGGCCGGCACCTACCGGGCCTCCAGCATCAAGGTGGCGGAAGCGGCCAAGGTGATCGAGAACACGCAGCGGGATGTCAACATCGCGCTCATCAACGAGCTGGCGCTGATCTTCAACCGCATGGGTCTCGATACCATCGAGGTGCTGGAGGCAGCCGGCACCAAGTGGAATTTCCTGCCTTTCCGCCCCGGCCTGGTGGGCGGGCACTGCATCGGCGTCGATCCCTACTACCTGACGCACAAGTCGCAGCAGATCGGCTACCATCCGGAAATGATCCTGGCCGGCCGGCGCATCAACGACAACATGGGCCTGTATGTCGCCTCGGAGGTGGTCAAGCTCATGGTGAGGCGCGGCAAGAGCCTGCCGAGCTCGCGCATTCTGGTGCTGGGCTTCACCTTCAAGGAGAACTGCCCCGACGTGCGCAATACCCGCGTCGTCGACGTGGTCCGCGAACTGCGCAGCTACGGCGCCACCGTGGACATCCATGACCCCTGGGCCGACGGTGCGGCGGTGCACGAGGAATACGGCATAGACCTGCTGCAGGCGGCGCCGCAGCCAGGCCGCTACGATGCCATGGTGCTGGCGGTTGCCCACAGGCAGTTCCGCGAGCTGGGGGTCGCCGCCATCCGCGCCCTGGGCGTGGCCGATGCCGTGCTGTACGACATCAAGAGCATGCTGCCGGCGGACCAGGTGGACGCACGCCTGTGACGGCCTGCCGACGGATCAACCCATCATGAAGATACTGGTCACCGGCGCCGCCGGCTTCATCGGCATGTTCGTCTCCCGCATCCTGCTGGAGCGGGGTGACGAGGTCGTCGGGCTCGACAACCTCAACGAATACTACGACGTCAACCTCAAGCGTCATCGCCTCGAGCTGCTCGGCAAGCTGCCCGGCTTCAGCTTCGTGAAGCTCGATCTGGCCGATCGGGCCGGCATGGAGACGCTGTTCCGCGAACAGCGTTTCCAGCGCGTGGTGCACCTGGCGGCACAGGCCGGAGTGCGCTACTCCCTCATCAACCCCCATGCCTACATCGACAGCAACCTGGTGGGCAGCTTCCACGTCATGGAGGGCTGCCGGGCCAACGGCGTGGAACATCTCGTGTATGCCTCCACCAGTTCGGTGTACGGCGCCAACACGCACATGCCGTTCTCCACGCATCGCGCCGCCGACCACCCGATCTCGCTGTACGCCGCCACCAAGAAGGCCAGCGAGATGATGGCGCACAGCTACTCGATGCTGCATCGCCTGCCGACTACGGGGCTGCGGTTCTTCACGGTGTACGGCCCCTACGGCCGTCCCGACATGGCGCTGTTCCAGTTCACGCGCAACATCCTCGATGGCAAGCCGATCGATGTATTCAACTTCGGCCGTCATCGACGTGACTTCACCTACGTCGATGACATCGCCCAGGGCGTGGTTCGTGCCATGGATCGCGTGGCGACCGCGGATCCGGCATGGAACGCCGATGAACCGGATCCGGCCCGCAGTTCGGCGCCCTACCGCCTGTACAACATCGGCAACAGCCAGCCCGTGGAGCTGATGCGCTACATCGAGGTGCTCGAGGAGTACCTCGGCCGCAAGGCCGAGAAGAACCTGGTGCCCATGCAGGCGGGCGACGTGCCCGACACCTTTGCCGACGTGGAGGACCTCATCACAGAGGTCGGCTACCGGCCGGCTACCCCCGTGGAGGTGGGTGTGGCACGCTTCGTCGAGTGGTACCTCGCGTACTACGGGATCCGCCGCGACGGTTGACGGCGGGCGGGGCGGCCTTGCCGGCGGCTGCGGCTGGCGGCCAGGCATCATCGGTGCATAGCGGCTGGAGAGAAGCGGGACATCATGCGTGTAACAGTTCATGGCACGGGCTATGTCGGCCTGGTCACGGGCGCCTGCCTGGCAGAGGTGGGCAACCATGTCACCTGCGTGGACATCGACGAGTCCAAGGTGGCGGCCCTGCGCCGCGGCCAGGTGCCGATCTACGAGCCGGGGCTGGAAGACATCGTGCGCCGCAACTTCCAGGCCGGACGCCTCGCCTTCACCACGGATGTCGCCGTCGGCGTGCGCCACGGGCCCTTCCAGTTCATCGCCGTGGGCACCCCCAAGGACGAGGATGGCTCGGCCGACCTGAGTCACGTGCTGACGGTGGCGCGCGCCATCGCCGCCGGCATGGACGACTACAAGGTGATCGTCACCAAGTCGACGGTACCGGTGGGCACAGCCGACAAGGTGCGCCAGGCGGTGGGCGAGGTGCTGGGACGGCGCCAGGCGCCGCCGCCGTTCGATGTGGTGTCGAATCCGGAATTTCTCAAGGAGGGCGCCGCGGTCGGCGACTTCATGAAGCCCGACCGCATCATCATCGGCTCGGCGAGTGCCCGGGCCACGGAACTGCTGCGCGCCCTGTACGAGCCATTCAGCCGCAACCACGACAAGCTCATCGTCATGGATGTGCGCTCAGCGGAGCTCACCAAGTACGCGGCCAATGCCATGCTGGCCACCAAGATCAGCTTCATGAACGAGCTGGCAAACATGGCCGAGATCTGCGGTGCCGATATCGAGCAGGTGCGCGTCGGCATCGGTTCGGATCCACGAATCGGCTTCGAGTTCATCTATCCGGGATGCGGCTACGGCGGCTCGTGTTTTCCCAAGGACGTCAGCGCCCTGATCCGTTCGGCCGAGGAGCACCGCTTCGAGATGCAGCTCGTCAAGGCGGTCGAGGACGTCAACGACCGGCAAAAGCGCGTGTTGTTCACGAAGATCTCGGAGTTCTTCGGCGGCAAGCTGCAGGGACGCACCGTGGCCCTCTGGGGCCTGGCCTTCAAGCCCAACACGGATGACATGCGCGAGGCCTCCAGCAGCGTGCTCATGGAGCAGTTGTGGGCAGCGGGCGCACGGGTCCGCGCCTATGACCCCAAGGCACAGCAGGAGGCACGCCGCATTCATGGGGAACGCCCCGACCTGGTCTACTGCGGATCGGCCTACGAGGCGGTGGAGGGGGCCGACGTGCTGGCAATCGTCACCGAGTGGCAGGAGTTCCGCAGCCCCGATTTCGAGCTGCTGCGCCACAAGCTGGCGGCCGGCGCCATCTTCGATGGCCGCAACATCTACGATCCGGAAATGGTCCGGCGCATGGGACTGCGCTACTTCGGCATCGGCCGCAGCGCGCCAGCCACCTGAGCACGGGGCCGCACGCCTGCCGCATGCAGATCGTCCCCGTCATCCTCTGCGGCGGATCCGGCACCCGGCTCTGGCCCCTGTCGCGATCGCTGCTGCCCAAGCAATTGCTGGCGCTGCACGGCACGGGCACGCTCCTGCAGGATACCTGGCAGCGGGTGCAGGACCTCGGGCCCGGCTGCGAGGCACCGCTGGTGCTCTGCAACGAGGCCCACCGTTTCATGGTGGACGCGCAGCTGCGCAAGGCGGGTGCCAGCCCCCGTCTGATCCTCGAGCCGGTCGGGCGCAATACGGCCCCGGCCGTGGCGGCCGCGGCGTTGCGGGCCGCGGCGGAGCAGGATGGCGAGCCGCTGCTGCTGGTGCTGCCATCCGATCACCTGGTCGCTGATCCGGCTGCGTTCCAGGCGGCGGTGCGCAGCGCGCTGCCGGCGGCGATGGCCGGCGAACTGGTGACCTTCGGCGTCGTGCCGGAGCGTGCAGAGACCGGCTATGGCTACATCCGCGGAGCAACCGGCGGCCCCGGCCCGCGTCGCATCGAGGAGTTCGTCGAGAAGCCGGATCTGGCCACGGCCCGGGGCTTCGTCGCCAGCGGACGGCACTTCTGGAACAGCGGCATGTTCCTCTTCGGTGCTGGTGCCTATCTGCGCGAGCTGCGGGCATTCGCCCCCGACATCCTGGCCGCCTGCGAGGCGGCCGTGGCGGCCGGGCGCAGCGAAGCGACGACCCTGTGGCTGGACGACACGGCATTCCGCGCCTGTCGCACACAATCCATCGACTACGCGGTGATGGAGGCAACCACCCGCGGCAGCGTCGTGCCGCTCAGTGCCGGCTGGAGTGACGTGGGCTCATGGGCGGCCCTGCACCAGGCATCGGGGCAGGATGCGGCGGGCAACGTCACCGTCGGCGACGTGGTCGCCATCGATTGCCGGGATTCCTACCTGCGTGCCGAGAGCCGCCTGGTCGGCGTCGTGGGCCTCGAGGACTGCGTGGTCGTCGAGACCCGGGATGCGGTGATGGTGGCGCCGAGGTCGCGCAGCCAGGACGTGAAGCTGCTGGTGGAGGCGCTGGCCGGGGCAAGCCGCCCGGAAGTCGTGCTGGGGCGCGAGGTGTTCCGCCCCTGGGGCAGCTACGACAGCCTGGAGTCGCGGCCCGGTTTCCAGGTGAAGCGCCTCGCGGTGCTGCCCGGGGCGGTGCTGTCCCTGCAACTGCACCGGCAGCGTGCGGAGCACTGGGTGGTGGTATCGGGCATTGCCCGCATCACCCGCGACGACGAGGTCTTCGAGTTGCACCGCAACGAGCACACGTTCATTCCGCTCGGGGCGCGCCACCGCATCGAGAATCCCGGTACCGAACTGCTGGAGATCATCGAAGTGCAGGTGGGCGATTACCTCGGCGAGGACGATATCGTGCGCCTGGAAGACCGTTACGGTCGCCAGGGTCGCAGCGACTGAGTGCGTGGCGCCCGCCCTCGCCACGGTTTCCGGAACAGCGTCGATGACCGAGTCACTGAGCTGCTTCAAGGCCTACGACATCCGCGGGCGCATGCCCGACGAGATCAACGAGGACATCGCCCGCCGCATTGGCAGGGCGTTCGGCGAGTTCCTCGCCGCCCGCGAGGTGGTGGTGGGACACGACATCCGGCTTTCCGGGCCGGCACTCTCGGCGGCGGTATCGCGCGGACTCAATGAGGCGGGTACCGACGTCATCGACATCGGCCTCTGCGGCACCGAGGAGGTCTATTTCGCCACCTCGCACCTGGCTGCCGACGGCGGCATCATGGTCACGGCCAGTCACAATCCTGCCGACTACAACGGCATGAAGCTGGTTCGTGCGCAGTCGCGCCCGGTCAGTGGCGACACCGGCCTCGACGAGATCCGGCGAAGGGCGGCGCAGCTGGCGGGCGGCGAATCCGGCGCTGCGGCACATCGGGGCGGTGTGCGCCAGGCTGATCCCCGGCCCGCATACATCCGCCACCTGCTGGGCTACGTGGACCGGTCGAGCCTCAGGCCCCTGCGTCTGGTGATGAACGCGGGCAATGGCAGCGCAGGGCCGGTGGTGGATGCGCTGGAACGCGAGCTGCCGTTCCGGCTGACGAAGATCCAGCACCAGCCCGATGGACACTTTCCCAACGGGGTGCCCAATCCGCTGCTGCCGGAGAACAGGGACGCAACCAGCGCCGCCATCCGCAGCGCGGGCGCCGATTTCGGCGTCGCATGGGATGGCGACTTCGATCGCTGCTTCCTGTTCGATGAGCGTGGCTGCTTCATCGAAGGCTATTACGTGGTTGGCCTGCTGGCGGAGGCCATGCTTGCGGCGCACCCTGGCAGCCGCATCGTCCACGATCCACGGCTGGTCTGGAATACCGAGGATATCGTGCGGGCGGGCGGCGGCATTCCGGTGCAGAGCAAGACCGGCCATGCGTTCATCAAGGAGCGCATGCGCCGCGAGGATGCCGTCTACGGCGGCGAGATGAGCGCCCATCATTACTTCCGCGATTTCACCTACTGCGACAGCGGCATGATCCCGTGGCTGCTGGTGGCGGGCCTGGTGAGCAGCAGCGGGCAGCCGTTGTCGGCGCTCGTGGCGGAGCGCATCCGCCGCTACCCGGTCAGCGGCGAGATCAACCGGAAGCTGGCGAACCCCGCGGCGGCCATGGCCCGGGTCCGCGGGCGCTATGCGCCCGGAGCCGAGGCCATCGACGAGACCGATGGCCTCGGCATCGCCATGCGCGACTGGCGCTTCAACTTGCGGGCCTCCAATACCGAGCCGGTGGTCCGGCTCAACGTCGAGAGCCGGGGCGACGTGGCATTGATGGAAGAGAAGACCGCCGAGATCCTCGCGCTGCTCGACCAGCACTGATGCGTCGCGTCAGGCCGGCAGGTGACCCGGTGTGACGGTGTTCGGTGCGGGATCGGCGCCAGGTACCTACAATCACGGCGGGTACGACGGCCTGTGCCCGTAGCGGAGTCCAGTTTCTTGACAGCGATGAGTGCCAGCGGGTTGAGGCGAGCCGGCGGATGCCTGCTGGCGGGCGTGGGCCTGGCCTGGCTGCTGTCGGGTTGTCAGCCGACGCCGGAGCAGCTTCGCCAGCGTGCCGATGCGGCCATCGCCGATGGCGAGCCGCGCACCGCCGCGATTCACCTGAAGAGCCTGCTGCAGCTGCAGCCGGACGACGGCGCGGCGCGAGCGACTCTCGGCCGGGTCGAGTTCGTGCTGGGCGATGCCGAAGGCGCCGCAAAGGAACTGCGCCGTGCCATCGAACTCGGGGTCAAGGCGCCGGAGATCCGCCTGGTGCTGGTGGAGGCGCTGCTGGCCCAGCGTGACTATGCGCAGGCACTGCAGACGCTGGGAGACCTGCCCGACGCCGCAGGTGTCGATTTCCGCGTGCTGATGCTGGCGGGGCGCGCCGAGGAGGGCGCGGGCGCCAACGCCGCGGCCGAGGCGCGCTATCGGGCGGCCATGGCTGCCGCGCCGGGGCAGGCCGCCCCGGTGGTGGCCACGGCCGCGCTGATGTTCAAATCGGGGCGCATGGATGAAGGTGACACGCTGCTGGCAGCGGCACTGAAACTCGATGCGAATGACATCCCGGCCCGCATCCTGCGGGGTCGACGCATCGCCGCGCTCCAGGGTGCGGCGGCTGCGGCCAGCGACCTGCGCGCGACACTCGCCCTGGCCAGCAGGCCGGCCGACCAGGCCGATGTGCTGGCGCCGCTCGCCGAGGCGGAGTTCGCTGCCGGAGATCGTGCCGCGGCGGCGCAGTCTGTCGGGCAACTGCGCAAGATCGCCCCCAGTGCCCCGCTGACGCGCTACCTCGGCGCGCGCCTTCAGGCGGAGTCGGCCGACTATGCGGCAGCCATCCTCAGCCTGCAGCGCCTGCTCCGGGACGTGCCCGATTTCGCCGTCGCCGAGCGGCTGCTGGGGACGGTGCACTATCTCGATGGCAACTTCGAGCAGGCGGCCATGCACCTGTCGCGGGTCATGGCTGGCAGCGGCGCGGACCCGTTCCTGGTGCGTCTGCTGGCCGAGCTGCGCATCCGGCAGAACCGGCCACAGGAGGCATTGCAGGCACTGTTGCCGATCATCCGACAGGGGCCGGGTGCGGTCTTCGACCAGCGACTTCTGGGGCTGGCCGGCGAGGCGAGCCTGCGCCTGGGCGACAGCGATGCGGCCATCCGCTACTTCCGGCAAGGCAGCGCCGCGAATCCAGGCGACGCGCGCCTGCGTCTCGGCGAGATCAGCGCCCGGCTGGCGAGTGGCGATGTCACCGCCGCCAGGGCCATGCTGGCGGAAATGCCCGCTGCGCCGGAGACGCGCCTCGCGGTGGATTACCTGTCCGTCATGGCGGCGCTGCTCGAGGGGCGTGGCGGCGAGGCACAGGGCATTGCCGACCGCCTGGTCGCCGAGCACAGTGGTGCCGCCTGGGCGCAGATGCTCGCGGCGACGGTGCATCTCTGGCAGGGCGAGGACGCACCGGCCCGCAGCGGCTTCGAGGCGGCACTGCGACTGGAGCCGGGCAATCGCGAGGCCCTGCTGAACCTTGCGCGCCTGGACCTGCGGGAAGGGGCGGAGGATCTCGCCAGGGAGCGCCTGCGCAAGGTCATCGCCGCCGAGCCCGGTGACTTCAGGCCACGGATCATGCTCGCCGAGGCCGAGCTCTCCGCCGGGCATGCCGATGCCGCACTGGCCGAGGGACGCGCCGCGGTGCAGGTGGCGGCGGACTCGCCCGAGGCATTGAACCTCCTGGGTCGCATGGCCGCGGCCGCGGGTCGGCTGGACGAGGCACGCAACGCGTTCCTGCGCGTGACCGCCATCGACCCACGCAATGCCCGTGCCTGGCTCAACCTCGGTCGGGTCACGGCCACCTCGGGTGATGACGGGACCACGCAACAGGCCATCGACACCGCGCTGCGGCTTGCGCCGGGAGATGCCGCGGTGCTGCTGGCGGCTGGCGACATCCTTCTTTCATCAGGCAAGGCGTCTGCCGCCCTGCCGCTGTTCGAGCGCTCATTCGTGCTGGAACCCGGTGCTGCCGCGGCCATGCGCAGCTGTCGCGCGCGGATTGCCCTGAACCGGCAGCCGCCGTGCGAGCTGCTGGCCGGCTGGGTGGCACGTCATCCGACGGATGTCGCTGCCCGGTTGTTCAAGGCCAGCATACATCGCCAGCTCGGCGATACCCATGCCGCGGTGGCCGAGTACGAGGGCCTGCTCGCGGCCGTGACCGATCAGCCGGTTGCCCTCAACAACCTCGCCTGGCTCTATTTCGAAGCGGGTGACGCGCGGGCCGAGACGCTGGCCCGGAGGGCCCTGGAGGTGCAGCCGCGCTCCGCCGAGGCCATGGACACGCTGGGCTGGATACGGCTGCAGCAGGGAGATCGCAAGGGCGGCCATGAGCTTATTGCCGCTGCGGCACGCGGCAGCCCAGGCGATCCGGAGATCCAGTATCACCTCGCCTGGGCCCTGAACGCGACCGGGGATGCCGCCGCCGCGCGCCGCACGCTGGCGGCGCTGCTGGCGTCCGCGCCCAGCTTTCCCAGCCGCGGCGCCGCCGAAGCCTTGCAGCAGCGCCTCGGCACGGCAGCGGGCGGAGCCGGCTGATGCAGGTTCGGCAGCTGCAGGACCGCGCGGTGTATCCGCACTGGGATGCCTTCGTCGAGGATTGTGGCGATGCCAGCTTCTTCCATCTCGCGGGCTGGCGCGATGTGATTGCCGAGTCTTTCGGCCACCCGGTCCACTATCTCTACGCCGAGCAGGATGGCGCCGTGGCCGGTGTCCTGCCGCTGGTGCAGGTACGCAGCCGGCTCTTCGGCCACAAGCTGGTGTCGCTGCCCTTCTGTGTCTACGGCGGGCCGGCTGCCGCCGACGCTGCCAGCCGCGAAGCGCTGGTGGCGCAGGCAGGCGTGCTGGGCAGGCAGCTCGGGGTCGATTTCCTGGAGTTGCGCAACATCCGTCCTGCCGGTGACCTGCCGGTTTCCAACCGCTACGTCACCTTCCGTCGGGCGCTCGATGCCGATCCCGAGAAGAACATGGCGGCCATTCCGCGCAAGCAGCGCGCCATGATCCGCAAGGGTGCCGCCAAGGGACTGGTGCCGCGCTTCGATGCGCCACTTGGCGACTTCTTCCAGGTCTACGCGGAGAGCCTGCGCAACCTGGGTACGCCGGTGCTGCCCCGGCATTACTTCGAGCGCCTGCAGCGGGTCTTCGGCCCGCGTTGCCAGGTGATGACCGTCGGACCGGGTGCCCAGGCGCCGGCCGTCGCCGCGGTCATGAGCTTCTACTTCCGCGACGAGGTGCTGCCCTACTACGGTGGTGGCACCGATGCCGCACGCGAGTACCACGCCTACGACTTCATGTACTGGGAGCTGCTGGTGCACGCCCTCGGCCGCGGCGTGCGTGTCTTCGATTTCGGGCGCAGCCGGCAAGGCACCGGGTCCTACCGGTTCAAGACCCACTGGGGCTTCGAGCCGGCGCCCCTCGGTTACCAGTACGACCTGATCCGCGCCAGCGCCATTCCCAATGTCACGCCTGACAATCCCCGGTACCACACCCTGATCGGCCTCTGGCGCAGGATGCCGCTGCCGGTGACCAACATCATCGGCCCCTGGCTCGCCAAGGACCTCGGATGACGCTGCAGCAGCCGGTCCCGGGGCTGGGGCGGCTGCCGCCGCCGCTGCTGGTGGGACTGCTGGCTGGCGCGGTATTGCTGGCCTTCCTGCCAACCCTGGCGTCGATGGCGCGGGTATGGGCACGGTCGGACACCTTTGCCCATGGAGTCCTGATCCTGCCTGTCTGCGCCTGGCTGCTCTACCGGCAGCGTGCCGTGCTGGCCGCCACGGAGGCCCGGCCCTGCTGGTGGGGTCTGCCGGCGCTGCTGGCCTGCCTGGCCGGCTGGCTGATCGGCAGCCTGGTGCAGGCGGACGTGGTGCGACAGTTCGCCATGATGCTGATGATCCCGGCGCTGGTGCTGCTGGTCCTCGGCCCGGCGGTCCTGCGGGTGGCGAGCTTCCCCCTCGTGTTCGCGCTGCTGGCCGTACCCGCGGGTGAATTCCTCATCCCGCCGATGATGAACCTGACCGCCGATGGCAGCGCATGGATGCTGAAGGCTTCCGGCGTCCCGGTGTTCCAGGACGGCTGGCTGATCAGCATTCCGTCCGGCGACTTCCAGGTGGCCGATGCCTGCAGCGGCGTGCGCTACCTGATCGCTGCGGCAACGGCGGGGTTGCTGTTCGCGTATTTCTTCTATCGCGGCTGGAGAAAGCGTCTCCTTTTCATGGCGTTCGTCGTGCTATTCACAGTGATGGCGAATGTCCTGCGTGCCTATATAATCGTGCTGCTTGCGCACTGGAGCGACATGAGGCTCGCGGCGGGCGTGGATCACTTCATATATGGGTGGTTCCTGTTCTCGATCCTGCTGGTCGTGCTGTTCGGCGTGGGTTTGCGGTTTGCCGACACCGGGGCGATGCCGGTGATTGCCCCGTCGGCGCGCTTCGCAGGCACGCTCAGCCGGCGTCCGGCTGCCTTCCTGGCCAGTGCCGGTGCCGGTGGCCTGGTGCTGGCGCTGGGCCTGCTCGTTTCCACCCGCCTGGGCGCAGGTCCGGGTGGCGATGGGCAGCCCGCGGCCGCGGCGCTCCCGGCGAGTCTGGCCGGGGCGACGCTGACGGGAAGCGCCGATTCGCCGGTTTGGCTGGCGGCAGGGACGGGGTGGGCGGCCGAGCACCTGGCCTACACCGGGGCACCGGGCTTCGAGGTACACGTCTTCCAGGCCGGGAGCGGGCCAGGCGGGCGGGACCTCAGCTTGCTGCGTGAACGTCTGGCCGGCGACCTGGTGGTGCTGGTCGACGAACGGGAAGCCGCCGTGCCGTCGGCCGCCGGTCCGGTGCCGGTGCGCCAGATGCGGCTGCACGAGGGTAGCCGGGACCTCATGGTGGCCTACTGGTTCGACGTTGGCGGGGCACGAATTGCGAACCCGGTCACTGCAAAAATCGCGGAAGTCCGGACAATGATGCAGGGCGAGCATAAGAAACCGGCGCTGATAGCTGTGGCGCTCGATATCACAGGTCTCGACCGGCCAGAGGATTCCCTGCATGCGATCATCGCCGACCTGGCAGCCGCGCTGGCCGATTGCAGGCCTGCAGCGCAGCAGCCCGGCGTGGCGTGCGACCACGATTAGCCCGCCGCGGGCCGGGCGGCCTGTGGCATGAACAGGGGATGAGAGGGAGAAATGCGATGACCTGGCGAGTGATGACCGCAACCGTGCTGTTGATGGCGACCAACCTGTTCATCGGTGGCTGCGCCACCTCCAAGCCGCCACCGACGACGGTGGCACCGAACATCCCGGCGACCTACCTCATCGGCCCGGGCGACGAGCTGGAGATCTTCGTCTGGAACAACCCCGACCTGTCGGTCACCATCCCGGTGCGGCCCGATGGCAGGATCTCCACTCCGCTGGTGGAGGACATGCAGGCCGTGGGCAAGACGCCGACGCAGCTGGCGCGCGACCTCGAGGGCGCGCTGGGAAGCTTCGTCAAGACCCCGCAGGTCAACGTGGTCGTGCGCTCGTTCGTCGGTACCTTCGCGGAGCAGGTGCGCGTGGTCGGCAAGGCGGCGCAGCCCAAGGCACTGCCTTATCGTCGTGGCATGACCGTGCTCGACGTGATGATCGAGGTCGGAGGACTCGCCCCGGGAGCGGCCGGCAACCGCGCCAAGGTGGTGCGCAGTGCCGGTGGCCAGCACAGCGAGATCCGCCTGCGTCTCGATGACCTGATGAACGACGGCGACCTCTCGCAGAACCTCGAGATCCTGCCGGGCGACGTGCTCATCATTCCGGAGTCCCGCCTGTAAGGCGCCAGCCAGGTAACGTCTGATGGCCGAATCGAAAGCACCGCAGGCAATAGACCTCTCCGAGTTGGTGGACTTCCTCAAGGGAGTCCTGTGGGGCTGCTGGCGCTTCCGCTGGCCGGCGGTGGCCGTGGCCTGGGGGCTTAGCCTCGCCGGCTGGCTGCTGGTTTCACTGCTGCCGGACGTGCACCAGGCGTCCACGCGTGTCTACGTCGAGACGCAAAGCGCACTGCGGCCGTTGCTGCAGGGCCTGGCGGTCAATACCGACATGATGTCCGACGTGGCCATGATGGAGAGGGCCATCATGAGCCGGCCCAACCTCGAGCGGCTGGCGCGGGAGACGGATCTCGACATCCAGGCCAAGGACAAGGCGGCGTTCGACCAGCTCATCGGCCAGCTCCAGGCGAGCATCAAGCTCGAGCGCGATGGCAACAACATCGTGCGCATCTCCTACCAGAACAACGATCCACGCAAGGCACTGACCGTCGTCACCGCGCTGCTCAACAACTTCATCGAGGGTTCGCTCGGCAAGAACCGCTCCGACAGCAGCTCGGCGGAGAAATTCCTGGTCGACAAGCTCAAGGACTACGAGCGGCGCCTGAACGAAGCGGAGCAGCAGCTGGCGGACTTCAAGCGCAAGAACGTCGGCCTGTTGCCCGGTGAGGGCTCCGATTACTACGGGCGCATGCAGGGCGAGGTTTCCAAGCTGCAGGCCATCGAGGGGCGGCTGCGGGTCGCCCGCAACCGCAAGGCCGAGCTGCAGCGCCAGCTCGAAGGCGAGGAGCCGGTATTCGGGCTGGTGCCCGCCGACGAGAAGTCGAACCTGCTCAATGCACCGCAGGACCGGCAGATCGCGCAGTTCGAGCAGCAGCTGGCCGAGCTGCGCCTGAAGTACACGGAGACCCACCCGGACATCGTGCGCATCAAGCAGATGCTGGCGGAACTGCGCGCCGAGAAGGAAGCGGCCGCGAAGAACAGCGGGACCGCGCGCCGTGCCTATTCGCCGCTGGACCTCAATCCGGTCTACCAGCAGATGAAGCTGCAGCTGTCGCAGGTGGAGGTCGAGCTGGCGCAGATCCAGGCGGAATACGCCGACCAGTCCGCGGTGGTGGGCAGCCTGCGCCAGCGGATCGACACCATGCCGGCGGTGGAGGCGGAGCTCAAGCGCATGATGCGCGACTACGACATCACCAAGGCCCAGTACAGCGAGCTGCTGCGGCGGGTCGAATCCGCACGGTTGTCGGAGGATGCGGAGCAGAGCAAGAGCGATGTCACCTTCCGCATCATCGATCCGCCCTCGGTGCCGGCAGTGCCCATCGGACCGAAGCGGGGCCTGTTGATGACCGGGGTGCTGCTGCTGGCCCTGGTGGCCGGAATGGGGCTGGCGCTGGGCCTGAACTTCACGCAGCCGGTGTTCTACACCGGCAAGGACCTGGAGCGGCGATTCGGTGTCCAGGTGCTGGGCACCATCCGCATGGCGCGCACCGAGTTCGAAACCGCGGTGGCACGCCGTGGCTCGACCCTGGTACTCGCCAGCGTGGCGGCACTGGTGGTCTGCTATGTGTTGCTGCTGGTATTCGCCGCGGCCCCCGGCCACGTGGACCAGGAGCTCATCAAGGGAGCCATCGGATAATGAGCATCGTCGAGAAGGCCATCCAGAGGTCCCAGGCCGAGCGCGCGAAGGCTCCTGCGCCATCACCAGTGGTGGCCGAGGCGCCGCGCGGTGAACTGCCGCTGCCGACGGCGGCACAGGCGGTACCGCTGGCCGTGCGTGCCAGCCTGGCACTCGAGGCGTTCCCGGCGCTGGCCCGGGATTTCCGCTTCCTCAAGCGTCCGGTGCTGGCCCGTGTGTTTGGCCAGTCCCGCTCGGGCGCACGCCAGGGCAACGTGGTGATGATCACCAGTGACCTGCCCCAGGCGGGCAAGTCCTTCATCTCGCTGAACCTCGCCGCCAGCATGGCCACCGAGCGCATGATGAGGGTGCTGCTGGTGGACGCCGACCCGGTACGCCGTTCGCTCAGCACCCGTTTCGGCGTTGCCGATCGCCCGGGCATGCTGGAGCTGCTGGCGGGGGATGCGACGCGGCCCGCCGAGGTCATGCTGGCCACCGACGTCGAATCCCTCTACTTCCTGCCCGCCGGCCTGCCCCGTCCGGATGCGACCGAACTGCTGGCCAGCCCGCGCATGGCCCAGGTGCTGAAGGCCCTCGAGGACCCGAACCTCATCGTGCTGCTGGATTCCCCGCCGCTGCTGCTCTCCAGCGAGGGTCGCGTGCTGGCCGATCACGCACACCATGCGCTGGTGGTGGTGGAGGCGGGTCGCTCGACGGCCAGCGAGGTCAGCAACGTGCTGGCGGTGCTCAAGGGATCGGCAGCGGCGGTCAGCCTGGTGCTGAACAAATCGCCGGCACCGCCCGCGGCGCGACATGAAGAGTACTACTACAGTTACTGAGGAACGATGGCAGGCATGAGCATTTACCGCTGCGCGGGTCCGCGTTCCCTGGTGCTTCTGGCCGGCCTGCTGCCGCTGCCGCTGCTGGCGGCCAGCGCCATCCAGCCGTCGGTGACGGTCGCCGAGATCTACACCAACAACGTGGACCTGGCGCCCAGCGGGCAGGAAGAGGACGAGTGGGTGACACGGCTGGCGCCGCGGATCGAACTGATCTATGAGGGCGTGGGCTTGCAGGCCACCGCGGACTACACGCTGGAAGCCCTGTTCTATGCCAACGATTCCGACCGCAATGAAGTCTACAACCAGCTCAACAGCGCGGCGCTGCTCGACCTGATCGGCAAGGACCTGCAGCTGCGTGGCGCGGCGGTCATCAACCAGGTCAACCTGGCACCGGAACAACCGGTCAGCAACAGCAACATCAACACCACCGGCAACCGCAGCGACGCCACCACCTGGAACCTGGGGCCGCAGTGGCACCGTGATGTCCTCGGCAATTCCGAGATCGAGGGCTACGCGACCATCGGCCAGGTCAACTACGACGCCAGGGACTCGCAGGACGTCGACACCGTCAGCGGGCGATTCGCCCTGCAGAGCAGCCGCAAGCGGCGGCCAACGGTCGGCTACGAGCTGGCCTATGAATATGACAAGGTCGAGTACGAGCTGAGCGGTGACACGGTGGTGCAGACCGCCTACCTGCAACTCGGCTACCAGGTGAACACCGACCTGGAGCTGTTCGTCCTCGGCGGCCTCGACAACGACATCGAGGATCCCACCGACGACTCGCTGAGCGAGGGGCGCTGGGAAGCAGGCTTCAGCACCAATATCGGTGCCAGCCACATGCGCGCCGCGGTGGGCCATCGCTACTTCGGCCCGACCTACAGCTTCCTCTGGGAGCTGGAGGACTTCGATTCCACCTACCGCATCAGCTACAGCGAGGCGCCGACCACCTCCGACCTCACCGCAGTCAGCGAGATCCCCACGACACCCGCGACGGGCGGCGGCACGACGCCGACGCCACCGCCGGATTCGGACCTCGCCCGGCCCGGCAATCCCACGCGCTTCATCCTGCGCCGCGGTGATGCCCTCGGCAGCTGGCAGCTCCACCGCACCGAGCTGTCGGTGGGTCTGTTCTGGGAAGAGCGGCAGGACCAGGTGTTCGCCAGCGACCAGCTGGCCACCACGGCGGACCTGAGCAACGAGGAGTCCTACGGCTTCGATGCCGGCCTGAGCTGGGAGATCGGCGCGAAGAGCGTGGCTTCCCTCACGGCGGACTGGCGCCACCGCGAGTACAACGACCTGGAGGGTGCCGGCTGCGACCCGCTGGATCCGGCGCCCTGCACGCCGCTGGCAGCCGACGACGAGCTGACGCGGCTGATCGGGGCGATCGACTACACGCTCGGCCTGAAGACCGGGCTCGGTTTCCGCCTGGGATGGCAGCGTCGCGGTGGTGCCGCGGACGGCAGCAGCGATTACGACGAGCTGTGGGGCAGCGTCCAGCTGCTGCGCAAGTTCTACTAGCACAGGGGCGCGATCGCCCGGGAAGGTCGCGGCCGAGGCGCCGCCGGCCGTGCCTGGCGCAGGCGTGAGCGATGGACAGCACCAATTCAGCGCCGAATGCCATGTCTGTCGACGTGGAAGACTATTTCCAGGTGTCGGCATTTGCGCCCTACATCCGCCGTGATGCCTGGGACCGGCAACCGCAGCGGCTCGAGCACAACCTGCACCAGGTGCTGGAGATATTCGCCGAGCATCGAGTCGCGGCGACCTTCTTCTGGCTGGGCTGGGCGGCCGAGCGCTTCCCGGCACTGGTGCAGGCGGTGGCCGCGGCAGGCCATGAGGTCGCCAGCCATGGCTGGAGCCATGTGCGGGTGCACGAGCAGACACCGGCGGAGTTCCGCGCCGATGTCAGCCGCACCAAGGCGGTGCTCGAGGACCTGGCCGGTACGCCGGTGCTGGGCTACCGCGCCGCCAGTTTCTCCATCGACGGGCGCAACCTCTGGGCGCTGGACGAGCTGCGCGATGCCGGCTACACCTACAGTTCGAGCATCAACCCGATCAGCCACGACCACTACGGCATGCGCGAGGCACCGCGTTTTCCGTTCCGGCCCGGCAGCGGGCGGCTGGCGGAGATTCCCATCACCACGGTGGAGGTCTCCGGCCTGCGCCTGCCCTGTGGTGGCGGCGGGTACTTCCGCCTGATGCCCTATGCCTGGAGCCGCTGGGCCATCCGCCAGGTCAGCGAGCGGGAAGGGCAGCGTGCCGTCTTCTACTTCCATCCATGGGAGATCGATCCCGCGCAACCGCGGGTTCCCGGCATCGGCCTGAAGCCGCGCTTCCGGCACTACGTCAACCTCGATGTCTTCGAGGCCAAGCTGCGCCGCCTGCTCGGGGATTTCCGCTGGACGACCATGCGCCAGGCGTTCGCGCCGGAAATCGGCTGAGCGGAACGGCCACATGACGGACGGGCAGCACAGCGCGGCGGCGGGCGTCGCCAGGCCGCTCAGGATCGCGCACCTGGTCTATCGCTTCGACTGCGGTGGCCTGCAGAATGGCATGGTGAACATAATCCGCGGTCTCCCTGCCCATCTGTTTGAACACACGGTGATTTCGCTGACCGACTCGACGGAATTCCGCCGCCGCCTCCCGGACAATGTGCCGGTCGTGGAACTGCACAAGCCGCCGGGCAACAACCCGGCCTACCTGTACCGGATCTGGAAGATGCTGCGCACCGGGCACTTCGATGTCTTTCACACCCGCAACCTGCCCTGCCTCGAAGGCCAGCTGGCCGGTTTCCTGGCGGGCGTGCCCGCGCGCGTGCACGGCGAACACGGCTGGGACGTGTCCGACCTGCACGGCACGGCACGTCGCTACCGCCTGCTGCGCAAGGCCTTCCGGCCGCTGGTGGGCCGCTATGTCGTGGTCTCGCGCCAGCTGCAGGACTATCTGGACCGCGAGATCGGCATCGATCCGGCCCGCGTGAGCCGCATCTGCAACGGCGTGGATGCCACGCGGTTCCGGCCGCGGCAGGGCGGGCTGCCGCTGGAGCCTTTCGTGGTCGGATCCGTGGGTCGCCTCGAGGAGGTCAAGGACTACGAGACGCTGGCACGCGCCTTTGCGCTGCTGGCCGCCGAATCGCCGGTGGCGCCGCGGCTGCACCTGGTCGGCGACGGGTCCCGGCGCGAGGCGATCAGCGCTTACCTGCGGGGCCGTGGCCTGCTGCCCCTGGTCGAGCTGGCGGGCGAGCGCGCCGACGTGCCGGAGCAGATGCAGCGATTCAGCGTCTTCGTCCTGCCCTCGCGCGCCGAAGGCATTTCCAACACCATCCTCGAGGCCATGGCCAGCGGCTTGCCGGTGATCGCCACGGCCGTGGGCGGCAATGCCGAACTGGTGGCCGACGGCAGGACCGGGTTCCTGGTCCCGCCCGGCGATGCCGCCGCCATCTGCGAGCGCCTGGCCCATTACCGGGCGAACCCGCAGTTGCTCGCACGCCACGGCCAGGCTGCGCGGGAGCGCGTGCTCGGCGAGTTCAGCCTCGAGGGCATGGTGGCGCGGTACCGGGAACTCTACGAGCGGATGGCGGGCCAGCGCGGCGCGGCACCGCTGGCAGCCTGATCATGTGCGGCATCACCGGCATCTTCTCCTCGCGCGACGCGGCCCCGATCGACATGGACGCGCTGCGGGTCATGAACGACAGCCAGCGGCACCGCGGTCCCGACGACGAGGGCTTCCACGTCGAGCCCGGCGTCGGCCTCGGCCATCGCCGCCTGTCGATCATCGATCTCTCGACCGGCAAGCAGCCCTTGTACAACGAGGACGAGTCGGTCGTCGTGGTGTTCAACGGCGAGATCTACAACTTCATGGACCTGCGCCGCGAGCTGGAAGGCCACGGTCACCGTTTCCGCACCCGTACCGACACCGAGGTCATCGTGCATGCCTGGGAGCAGTGGGGGCGGGAATGCGTGCGGCGATTCCGCGGCATGTTCGCGCTGGCGGTCTGGGACCGCAACCGCAGCGAGCTGTTCCTGGCCCGCGATCGCCTGGGCAAGAAGCCGCTGTACTACAGCGTCCTCGCCGACGGCCGGGTGGTGTTCGCCTCCGAGCTGAAGGCGCTGATGCGCCATGGCGGCATCCGCCGCGAGGTCGATCCCTGCGCGGTGGAGGAGTACTTCGCGCTGGGCTACGTCGCCGATCCCCGCTGCATCCTCGCCGGCGTCAGCAAGCTGCCGGCCGCCTCGACCCTGGTCATTGCACGCGGCCGCCCGGTGCCGGCGCCGGTGGCCTACTGGGACGTGCGCTTCGCCAGCACCACCCAGGCCGGGACGGAGCAGGTGGTGGACAGCCTGGCCGAGCGGCTGCAGGAAGCCGTGCGCATCCGCATGATCGCCGACGTGCCCGTGGGCGCCTTCCTCTCCGGGGGCGTGGATTCCAGTGGCGTGGTGGCGATGATGGCGCGAGCCTCGGCCCAGCCGGTCAATACCTGCTCCATCTCCTTCGGCGACCCGGCATTCAACGAGTCGACCCACGCGCAGAAAGTCGCGGAGGCACTTGGCACCCGGCACTTCGTCGAGCAGGTGGACCCGGACGATTTCAGCCTCGTCGACCGCCTCGCCAGCATCTACGACGAACCGTTTGCCGACAGCTCGGCACTGCCCACCTACCGGGTCTGCGAGCTGGCGCGCAAGCACGTCAAGGTGGCCCTGTCGGGCGATGGTGGCGACGAGGTCTTCGGCGGCTATCGCCGCTACCGCTGGCACCTGCGGGAAGAGGCATTGCGCAACCTCCTGCCCTACAGCCTGCGCCGCCCGCTGTTCGGCCTGCTCGGCGCCCTGTACCCGAAGGCAGACTGGGCGCCGCGCGTGCTGCGCGCCAAGGCGACCCTGCAGGCGCTGGCGCGATCCAGCGTCGAGGCGTACTTCGACAGCCTGGCGATATCGCGCAATGACCTGCGCAGCAGCCTGTTCTCCCCGCGCCAGCGCTCGGCACTGCAGGGCTACGGCGCCCTGGACATCTTCCGTCGCTACGAGCGCGAGGCCGCCGGCCTGCCACGCCTGTCGCAGATCCAGTACATCGACATCAAGACCTACCTGGTGGGAGACATCCTCACCAAGGTCGACCGTGCCAGCATGGCCCACAGCCTGGAAGTGCGCGTGCCGATCCTCGACCACGAACTGGTGGAGTGGGCGGCCAGCCTGCCGCCGGACCTGAAGCTGCACCGCGGGGAGGGCAAGTACGTGCTCAAGCAGGCGGTGGCCCGCATGGTGCCGCGCGATGTGGTGTACCGGCCGAAGATGGGCTTCGCCGTGCCGCTGGCGCGCTGGTTCCGTGCCGAGTTGCGCGAGCGCCTGCGCAGCCGTCTGCTGGACGGAACGCTGGCGGACACCGGCCTGTTCAGCATGGATGTGGTGGAGCGGCTGGTGTCGCAGCACCAGTCCGGGCTGCGCGACCACAGCGCCATCCTCTGGTCGCTGCTGATCTACGAGAGTTTCAACCGCGAGGTCCTGGCGGCATGAACCGTACCGGGATCGACGCCGGGGGCTGAGCGCCATGTGCGGCATTCACGGCGTCATGGCCCTGGACGGCGCACCGCTGGATCCGGCGGTGGCCGCCCGCATGGGCACGGTCAGCCGCCACCGCGGGCCTGATGACGCCGGGCTGTTCGTCACCGACGGCCTGCTGCTCGGCATGCGGCGCCTGTCGATCATCGATCTCGCCGGCGGGCACCAGCCGCTGCACGATGCGGACGGCTCCATCCAGCTGGTCTGCAACGGCGAGATCTACAATTTCCGCGAGCTGCGCCGCGAACTCGAGGCGCGTGGCCGCCGCTTCGCCACCGGCAGCGACTGCGAGGTGCTGGTGCACCTGTACGCCGAGCAGGGCGAGGCCATGGTCAGCCGACTCGATGGCATGTTCGGCTTCGCCCTCTGGGACCAGCGTCGCCGCCGCCTGGTCCTTGGCCGGGACCGGCTCGGCATCAAGCCGCTCTATTACTGGCTGGAGGGAAACCGGCTCGCCTTCGCCTCGGAAATCAAGTCGCTGCTCGAAGTCCCGGGCGTGAGCGCGGAGATGGATTCCGCCAGCCTCGACCAGCTGCTCTACCTGGGCTACGTGGCCTCGCCGCGCACGCTGTTCCGCGGGGTCCGCAAGCTGCCGCCCGGCCACCTGCTGGTGGTGGAGGAGGGCCGGGTGGACATCCGGCCGTACTGGCGGCCGACTGCGGCGGCCGACCCTGCCCTGGGCGAGGCCGAGGCCCGCGAGGAACTGCGGGCGACGCTGCGCGATTCGGTGCGGGCGCAGATGGTGGCCGATGTGCCGCTGGGCGCCTTCCTCAGCGGCGGGCTGGATTCCAGTGCCGTGGTGGCGCTGATGGCCGGGGCGGGCAGCGGGCCGACGAAGACCTACTCGATCGGCTTCGACCTCGGTGCGGCCGGGGCGTACTACAACGAGCTGCCCGATGCGCGGCGCGTGGCGGAGCACTTCGGTACCGATCACCACGAGATCATCGTCCGGCCGGACGTGGCCGAGCTGCTGCCGAAGCTCATCTGGCACATGGACGAGCCGCTGGCGGATTCCGCCATCATCACCACCTTCCTGGTGGCCGAATTCGCCCGCCGCAGCGTCACCGTCATCCTCTCCGGTGTTGGTGGCGACGAGCTGCTCGGCGGCTATCGCCGCTACCTGGGACCCCACTACCTGCAGCGATTCAACCGCGTGCCCCGCTGGCTGCGGGAGGGCTGCATGGTGCCGCTGGCGCGATGGCTGCCCAGCGATCGCCACGGGCCCGTATCCAACCTGCTGCGCTATGCACGCGAGTTCATCAGCCATTCCTCCCTGCCGCCGCAGCAGCAGTACCAGGCCTACGTGCGGCTGTTCGATGCGCAGGCGCGCGCCGGCCTGCTCGCTGCGCCGCCGTCCAGCCCGGCACCGGATCCGCTGGCCGCCGCCTTCGCGCGCGTCGATGCCGCGGACTTCGTCAACGGCCTGATGCAGGTGGATCTGGAGACGCAACTGCCCGACGACCTGCTGCTGCTCACCGACAAGATGACCATGGCCTGCTCGCTGGAGTGCCGCGTGCCCATCCTCGGCAATGCCATGGTCGATCTGGCGCTGCGCCTGCCCTCGTCGCTGAAGATCCGCAACGGCCGCCTCAAGCACCTGTTCAAGTCGGCGATGGCGGACCTGCTGCCGCCGGAGACGCTGGGCAAGGCGAAGCGTGGCTTCGGGGCGCCCATGGGGGCATGGCTGAAGAAGGAGCTGCGCCCGCTCATGCAGCTGACACTGTCGCCCGAGGTGGTGGCGCGCCGCGGTCTGTTCCGGCCCGCGGCCGTGAGCGAGGCCATGGCGCTGCACGAGAGTTCGCGGCGTGACTACTCCGATCACCTGCAGTGCCTGATGAACCTGGAGATCTGGTCGCGCATCTACCTCGATGGGCGCAGCCCCGCCGATGTCTCGCTGGAACTGGCCGACGGCCTGAGGACGCGGGTGGCGGCATGAAGGTGCTGTTCGTCTGCCACCGGTTTCCCTACCCGCCGATCCGCGGCGGCAAGATCCGCCCGTTCAACATCATCCGCCACCTCGGTGCCCAGGCCGAGGTGACGGTGGCATCCCTGGTGCGCTCCGCAGCCGAGCGTGCGGCCGGGGAGGGGCTGGCGGCCCATTGCAAGCGGTTCATCGCCGAACCGGTGGGCAGCTTTGCTGCCGGCCTGCGCATGGTGGCGAGGTTGCCGACGCCGGCACCGTCCTCCTTTGGCTACTTCCATTCGCCGGGCCTCGCCGCCCGCATCCGCGCCGAGCTCGCCACGGGAAGCTACGATCTGGTGTTCGTGCACTGCTCCTCCGTGGCACCCTATGTCGCGGGCCATACCGGGGCCGTCAAGGTGCTGGACTACGGCGACATGGATTCGGAGAAGTGGGCCATGTACGCGCAGGAGCGGCCGTTCCCGCTGTCGGCGGGCTACTGGCTGGAGAGCGTCAAGCTGCGCCGCGTCGAGCGCGAGCTGGCACGGCGCTTCGATCTCTGCACCTGCACCACGCGCGCCGAACTCGACACCCTGGAGAGCCTCGGCACGGCCAGGCGCAGCGGCTGGTTCCCCAACGGCGTGGACACCGGGTTCTTCCAGCCGTCCGTCACGGCATACGACCCGGATCTCGTGTGCTTCTCCGGGCGCATGGACTATTTTCCCAACCAGCAGGCGGTGGAGCGTTTCGTCGGCAACGTGCTGCCGCTGATCAGGGCACGGCGGCCGGCGACGCGCTTCGTGGTGGTGGGCGCGGAGCCGCCGCCATCGATTCGCCGCCTGGCCGGGCAACCCGGCATCACGGTCACCGGCACGGTGAAGGATGTCCGCCCGCATGTGCAGCAGGCGGCGGTGAGCATTGCGCCGCTGGACGTGGCACGGGGTACGCAGAACAAGATCCTGGAGTCGATGGCGATGGGCGTACCGGTGGTGTGCACCAGCCTGGCGGCCCGGGGCGTGGACGCGGAGCCGGGGCTTCACCTGCTCACGGCCGACGAGCCGGCCGACTTCGCCGCGGCGGTGCTGTCGCTGCTTGCCGACCCGGGAAAGCGGGCCGCGATGGCGCAGCGCGGGCGGGAGCGGGTGCTCAGCCACCATAGCTGGGCGGGATCGCTGCGCAAGCTGGACGGCCTGCTTGCCGAGGCGCTCGGCGCACGCCGGGCCGCGGTGGCCTGAAGGCGGCACCATGCGCATCCTGCACGTCCTCGACCACTCGCTGCCACTGCACAGCGGCTATGCGTTCCGCAGCGCCGCGATCCTGCGCGAGCAGCGCCGGCTGGGCTGGGAGACGGCGCAGCTGACCGGGCCGAAGCATGACCTCGAGGCCCCCGGCGATGGTGCGCCGGAGACGATTGACGGCATTGGCTACCAGCGCACAGCGCACAGCGCGGCCTGGCTCGGACGCCTGCCGGTCGCCAACCAGCTCGACGTGGTGGCCGCATTGCGCCGCCGCCTGCGCGAGGTGGCCCGCGACTTCCGCCCGCAGATCATCCAGGCGCATTCGCCCTGCCTGAACGGCCTGGCGGCGCGGGCCGTGGCGCGGGAACTCGGCGTGCCGTTCGTCTACGAGCTGCGGGCCTCATGGGAGGACGCCGCGGTCAGCCATGGCACGACCACGGAGGGCAGCGTGCGCTACCGGCTGTCGCGGGCACTGGAGACCCACGTGCTGCGCACGGCGGATGCGGTGACCACCATCTGCGAGGGCCTGAGCGCCGACGTGCAGGCGCGGGGCGTGGCACACGGCCGCATCACGGTGATTCCCAATGCCGTGGACCTGCAGCATTTCAGTGCGACGCTGGCAGCCGACCCGGCGTTGCGCGCGCGATTCGGCGGCCCGCAGGCGCGCATCATCGGCTTCATGGGCTCCTTCTACGCCTACGAGGGGCTCGATGTCCTGCTGCACGCCATGCCGGAGCTGCTGCGGCGGCTGCCGGAAACGCGGCTTCTGCTGGTGGGGGGCGGACCCGAGGAGGCACGCCTGCGGCAGCTGGCCACCGCGCTCGGCCTGGATGCGGTCGTCAGCTTCACCGGCCGGATCCCGCAGCGCGAGGTGCCATCCTACTACGCGATCACCGATCTCCTGGTGTACCCGCGCCATCGCAGCCGCCTGACCGAGATGGTGACGCCGCTCAAACCGCTGGAAGCGATGGCACAGCAGCGCCTGGTCGCTGCATCGGACGTCGGCGGTCATCGCGAACTGATCGCCGACCGCAGCACCGGATTCCTCTTCCCGCCCGAGGATCCGCAGGCACTGGCGTCCGTGGTGGCGGGCGTGCTCGCGCGCCGCGACCTCGACGAAGTGCGCCAGCGTGCGCGGCGCTTCGTGGAGGACACGCGCACCTGGGCCCGGGTGGTGGCACGGTATGCGCCACTCTACGAGCAGCTGCGCGGGGCGGGCCGCATGGCTGCCGCAGCCGGAGCCGGAGCCTGAGATGCTGCGCACCACGGCGATCCGCTCGGTCGAGGCGCTGACCCGCCTGCAGCGGGGTGGCGGGCGCCTGCTGGTGCTGATCTACCATCGCGTGCTGCCGGCACCGGACCCGATGTACCCCTACGACCCGGATGCCGCGGTCTTCGCGGCGCAGATGACGGCGCTGGCGCGTGATTTTCGCGTCCTGCCGCTCGGCGCTGCCGTCAGGCAGCTGCGGGCCGGCACACTTCCGCCCGGTGCGGTATCGGTCAGTTTCGACGACGGCTTCGCCGACAACGCGACCTGTGCGCTGCCGGTGTTGCGCCGGCTGGGGTTGTCCGCCACCTTTTTCATCGCCACCGGCTACCTCGATGGCGGCTGCATGTTCAATGACTTGGTCATCGAGGCCTGCCGCCGCGCGCCGGAAGGACGCTGGCGCACCGGGACGGCGGAGCTCGGTGACGTCGAGGTCGGCGCCGCCGCCAGCCGCTGTGCGCTGGCCTACCGGCTGATCGCGCAGCTCAAGTACCTGGAACCGGCGCTGCGCAGCGCCTGTGCGGCGCAGCTGCTGGAAAGCCTGCGGGTCCCGCCACCCGCCGCCATCATGATGACGCGCCAGCAGGTCAGGAGCCTCGGCGAGGCAGGCATGGAGGTCGGCGGCCACACCCGCAACCACCCGATCCTGGCCCGGCTCGATGAACGCTCGGCGGAGCGCGAGATCGCCGACGGCAAGGCCGAGCTCGAGGCCATCATGGGCCACGGCGTCAACCTGTTCGCCTATCCCAACGGCCGCCCGGACCAGGACTACACCGCCCGCGACGTGGAGCTGGTGCGCCGCGCAGGCTTCACCGCCGCCGTGTCGACAGAACCGGGCTATGCCGATGCCCGCTCGGACCCGCTGCAGCTGCCGCGGGTGGGCTCATGGGGAGACCGCCTGTGGCGCTACTCGGGGCGCCTGGCGCTGGCACGCCGCGGTACGCGTGGTGCCGGATGCAGCGGCAACGCCGGAGCCGGCAGCCATGCGTGACCTCGCCATCACGTTCATCGTCTTTGGCTCGCTGCCGTTCATCCTGGCGCGGCCCTGGATCGGCATCCTCATGTGGAGCTGGCTGGGCTACATGAATCCCCACCGCCTGGCCTTCGGTTTCGCCTATTCCTTCCCGTTCTCCGAGGTGGTGGCCGCCGCGACGTTCATCGGCCTGGTCTTCGCCCGTGACCGGCGCTGGCTGCCGATCAATGCGGTGACCGTGACCTGGCTGCTGTTCATCGCCTGGATGACCACCACCACCTTTTTCGCCATCGATCCGGTGGAAGGCTGGGCCGGCTGGGACAAGGCCATGAAGATCCAGCTGTTCGCGCTGCTCACCGTGATGCTCATCCGCACGCGCGAGCGGCTGGTCGCGCTGGTGTGGGTGATCGGCCTGTCGCTGGGCTTCTACGGCCTCAAGGGAGGCCTGTTCGTGCTGCGTGGCGGGGGTGAGTGGCGTGTGTGGGGGCCACCCGGCACCTTCATCACCGACAACAATGCCCTGGCCTTGGCGGTCATCATGGTGCTGCCGTTGCTCTGGTTCCTGTTCGGCGCCACCAGCCGGCGCTGGCTGCGCTGGCTCATCGCTGCCGCGATGATCCTCTCCTGTGCCTCGGTGCTCGGCTCGCATTCCCGTGGCGCCGCCCTTGCCGGCGGCCTGATGGTCTGCTTCCTCTGGCTGAAGGGATCACGCAAGGGACTCATCGGCATGGCCATCGCGCTGGTGCTGCCGGTACTGGTGCTGAGCATGCCGCAGAAGTGGTTCGACCGCATGGGCACGGTGTCGAGCTTCGAGCAGGACACTTCGGCGCTCGGCCGCCTGCATGCCTGGCAGTTCGCCATCGAGATGGCGGTGCAGCGGCCCATCGGCGGCGGTTTCGGCAGCTTCACCGAAGAGAACTACCGGCGCTTCGCACCGGACGTGGTGCGCGAGATCGAGGGTCTCGGCGACACCCGCTTTCAGGAGGCCCACAGCATCTACTTCAAGGTTCTGGGCGACCACGGGTTCCCGGGGCTGATCCTGTTCCTGGCGCTGGCGGTGGCGACCTACCGCTCGGCCGGCTCGGTCATCCGTCAGGCGCGCGACTCGCCGCAGCTGCAGTGGGCGGGCAACCTTGCCGCCATGGCCCAGGTCAGCATGGTCGGCTTCGCCATCGGCGGCGCCTTCCTCGGGCTGTCGTACTTCGATCTCTACTACCACCTCGTCGCCATCATCGTCGTGCTGCGTTCGGTGGTGGATGAAACGGTGATCGAGCCCGTGCCTGCCGTGGTCGAGGCGGCGCCCGCGGCGACCGACGCCCAGGTGGCGGGCAGCTGATGCCAGGCCAGCCGGCAGCGGGCGCGACGGTGGCTGCCGCGACGGCACCGCGGATCGCGGTGCTGAGTTCGCTGTTTCCCAGCTCCGAGGAGCCGGTTGCCGGCATCTTCATCCGCGAGCGCATGGGGCGCGTCGCCGCGCAGCTTCCGGTCACCGTGGTGGCGCCGGTGGGCTGGTTTCCGATGCAGGGGCTGATCCGCCGCTTCCGCCCGCATTTCCGCCTGACCCGGCCGGTGGATTCCCGTGACGGCCCGCTGCAGGTGCTGCGGCCGCGCTACTGCTCCATTCCCGGGCCCATCCTGCTCGACGGGGCTGCCATGGCGGCGGCCTGCACCCCGGTGCTGCGCCGGATCACCGCGGGCGGTGGCAACTGGGTCATCGATGCCCACTTCGCCTATCCGGACGGCTATGCCGCGAGCCTGGCCGCGGCCCGACTCGGCCTGCCGTACACCATCACGCTGCGCGGCACGGAGCAGCGCCACAGCCGGATGCCCGCCATCCGCCGCAGGATGGTGGCTGCGCTGGGCGGCGCGAGCCGGGTGTTCTGCGTATCGGAATCCCTGCGCCGGCTGGCGCTGGAGCTCGGCACGAGGGCCGATCGCGCCGTGGTGGTGCCCAACGGCGTGGATACCGCACGCTACTTCCCGGTGGAACGCGAGCTCGCACGGCGCCGCCTCGGGCTGCCCGTCGATGCCCGCGTGCTGGTGACGGTTGGTGGCCTGGTGCGTCGCAAGGGCTTTCACCTGGTCATCGGCCGGCTTGCGGAGTGGCGTCGCCGCTGGGGCAATGTCGTCTATCTCGCCGTGGGTGGCGCCTCGCGCGAAGGCGACGAGGGAGCCGCGCTGCGCGCCCAGGCGCGGGAGGCCGGCGTGGCCGAGCATGTGCGCTTCCTCGGTGCCTTGCCGCCGGAGGAGGTGCGGGTGCCGCTCTCGGCGGCCGATGCCATGGTCCTCGCCAGCAGCAACGAGGGCTGGGCGAACGTGTTGCTGGAGTCGATGGCCTGCGGCACGCCGGTGGTGGCCAGCGATGTCGGCGGCAACCGCGAGGTGGTGGCGAGCGCGGTGGTCGGCGAGGTGTTCGACCTGCAGGACGCCGGGGGCCTGGATCGCGCGGTGGGCGAGGCGCTGTCGAAGGCCTGGGACCGCGAGGCCATCGTCGAGTACGCGCGCTGCAACTCATGGAATGCCCGGGTGGAGCAGCTGGTGGCGGAGTTCCGCGGCATTGCGCAGGCCGCCAGCGTCGCATGAGCCTCTATACGCGATTCGCCTCCGGCCTGCTGTTCCCGCTGCACGAGCGGCTCAAGGGTCATGGCAGCGTCGCCCTGCGTCGCGAACTCGAGCGCAGCCAGTGGCTGGATGCCACCGCCCTGGAGCGCCTGCGCGAGGCCCGGCTCGGGCAATTCCTCATGCGCGCCTCGCGCAGTGTCCCGTACTACCGCGAGCTGTTTGCGGCGCAGGGCCTGCGACCCGCGCCATCCATGCCGCTGTCGGCGCTCGCCAGCCTGCCGATGCTGGACAAGCCCACCATCCGCGCGCAGGCACAGCGGCTCAAGGCCGCCGACGCGGGCCCGCTCAAGCCCTACAACACCGGCGGCTCCAGCGGCGAACCGCTGCGCTTCTGGATCGACCGCGAGCGCGTCAGCCACGATGTGGCAGCCAAGTGGCGCGCCACTCGCTGGTGGGGTGTGGACATCGGTGATCCCGAGATCGTCGTCTGGGGTTCGCCGATCGAGCTGGGTGCCCAGGACCGGCTGCGCCAGCTGCGCGACCGCCTGCTGCGCACGCAACTGCTCTCGGCCTTCCAGCTCGACGAGGCGACGCTCGACCACTACCTGCGAGTGCTGCAGCAGGTGCGCCCGCGCATGCTGTTCGGTTATCCCACGGCGCTGGCCGGCATCGCCGCGCACGGCGCGGCGCGCGGCATGGCGCTGGACGCGCTCGGCATCCGCGTCGTGTTCGTCACTTCCGAGCAGCTGTTCCCCGACCAGCGCGAGCGCATCGCCAGGGCCTTCGGCTGCCCGGTGGCCAACGGCTACGGCGGCCGCGATTTCGGCTTTGTCGCGCACGAGTGCCCGTCAGGGCGCCTGCACCTGTCGGCAGAGGACATCATCGTCGAGATCGTCGACGCCGAAGGCAGGGTGCAGCCCGCCGGGACGGCCGGCGAGGTGGTGGTGACCCACCTGCGAACCCCGGGCTTCCCGTTCATCCGCTATCGCACCGGTGACATCGCCGTGCTGGACCCGGCGCCCTGCAGCTGCGGGCGGGGCCTGCCGGTGTTGCGGGAGGTGCAGGGGCGCACCACGGATTTCGTCGTGACCACCAGCGGGGCGAAGGTGCATGCGCTGGCGCTGATCTACGTGGTCCGCGACCTCGAGGGCATCCGCCAGTTCCGCATCGTCCAGCAGGCGCGCGACCGGCTCAGCCTGGAGCTGGTGCGCGACCCGGGATTCCGCGAGGCGCTGCTGCCGGAGATCGAGCGGCAGTTCCGCCTCCGGCTCGGTCAGGACCTGCAGGTGAGCTTCCGCTTCGTGGATGCGATCGCCCCGGCGAGCTCCGGCAAGCACCGCTACGTCGTCAACGAGGTTCCCCCCGGCTGAGGACGTGCTGGCCGCGGTTCAGAGGTGCTGTGCGGCCAGCCATTCCTCCAGCATGAACAGCGTCCACATCAGGGCGCCGTAGTACACGGCGTGCTCGGTCTGCTGGAGCCGCAGCAGGTCGTCGATGAAGGCCGGCTGGATGATGCCGCGCCGGCCGAGTGCCTGCAGCCGCCCCTGCACGCGATCGCGCAACACCGGGTCGCCGTTGATCCACAGGCCGACCGGAACGCCGAAGCCGTGCTTTTCCTTGTTGATGACCTCCGCCGGCAGGAAGCCGGCGAAGGCTTCCTTGTAGAACTTGCGCAGCTCGCGCAGCGTGAGCTTGGCGCTGCTCGGGACGCGGGTGGAGACCGCGGCCACGCGCGGGTCCAGCATCGGGAAGTGCACCGAGACGCTAGCGAGGTCACAGGCCATGCGCACCTTGCGCAGGTCGTTGTCGGCGAGCGTCAGGGCCCAGTCGAGGTAGAGCATGCGGTCGAGCGCATCGCCCGTGGCGGGCTCGGCATAGACGGCGCGGGCATAGGCATGCGGTGCGTCCGGGTCGATCTGCCGCAGGAACTCCGGTGTCAGTACGCCGGCCGGATCGTTGCGCACCAGCAGGTTGTAGCTGAACAGCCGGTCGGGCAGCGGCACGCGCGCCTGGTCGACGTAGCTGGCCAGCTTGCGCAGCGGCCCGGGCGCGCGACGGCTCAGCGCCGCCAGCGGGTCGACCGCCACCGTGCGCAGCCAGGCCGGCAAGCCGCCGTAGAGGTTGAACACCGACTGCTTCTGGTAGCGCTCGTTGCCGGCGAACAGCTCGTCACCACCATCGCCGGCCAGCAGCCGGCTGATGCCGGCATCGCGCGCGAACTGCGCGCAGAGGTAGGCAGAGACGGCCGAGGCGTTGCCGAAGGGCTCGGGGAAGGCACCGATCACGCGATCGAGGCAGGCCGTGACATCGGCGGAGTGGATGCATTTCTCGTGCAGGTCCAGGCCGAAGTGGCGGGCCGAGATGCGGGCGTAGCGGCTTTCATCGTAGTCCGGTACGTCGAAGCCGATGGTGAAGGCGCGCACGCCGCTGCCGGCGTGCCGTGCCGCCAGGCCACACACGCTGGAGCTGTCGAGGCCGCCGCTGAGGAAGCAGCCCATCCCGGGCAGGTTGGCGACGCGACCGACGGCAGCCGAGATCGCCTCGAAGCTCTCCTGGCGCAGCCCGTCGAGTGCGGTGTCCGTGTGCCGGAACCCGGGCTGCCAGTAGCGTCGCAGGCTGCTGCGGCCGTCGCGCCAGCTGAGGGTGCTGGCCGACGGCAGCTTGTGCACGCCCTTGAAGATGCTGCGGCTTCCGGGAACGACGTTGAAGAACAGGTAGTCGAACAGCGCCTGCGGGTCGATCGCCCCCGCGGCGCCGGCGCGCCGGGCAACCCAGCCGAGGTCGGTGCCGAAGGCCAGGCCACCGGGCACGCTGGCGTAGTAGACCGGCACGGAGCCGAAGGCATCGCTGGCCAGCACCAGGGAGCGGCTGGCGCTGTCCATGGCGAGCAGCGCGAACTCCCCGCCGATGGTCGCCAGCGCCGGGCTGTCGCCGGCGGCGGCACGCGCCAAGGCGGGGGCCGGATCGTCGCCGCCGGCCTCCGTTCCGTAGGGTGCGCCGACGCAGGCGTAGAACGCGCCGGCTGCTTCATGCGACCGCAGGCGTCCCGTCGTGGCCGAGGCAAACCACTGCAGGCCGTGGAGTGAACCGCTGGCGTGGCTGGCCTGTCCGGCCATGGCGTCTGGTCCGGGCTCCAGCGCCTGGCCAGGCGCCGGGTCGGTGATGCAGCCGATCAGGTAATCCATGGCGGCTCCGTGGTGCTGTTCAGCCAGCCTGCGTGCCGGCGGGAACCCGCAGGCCGGAGAGCCACTGAAGCGTGATGTCTGCGGCCTCGTTCCGCCATGCGGCGCTGGAAAAAGTGTGGGTTGCGCTGTCGATTGCGCGCCGGGTGACGCTCGGTCGCGCCAGCAGGTCCTGCCAGGCCGGGGTCTCCGCCAGGACGCGGAACTCCGCCGCCGTGATGTCCTGGCCACTGAGCAGCACCAGCACCGGCAGCGTGAAGGCGGCCAGGCTGCCGCGCATGCGCGCCACGAAATCACCGTCATCGTCGCCCGGTGCACCGGCAGCGCCGCGGCGGACATTCCCGGCGAGATCGCCGAGCACCCTGCCGGTACGCAGCCGTCCCGACAGCAGCTTGCGCCAGAAGTCGCGGCTCAGCAGGCGGTCGAGGTAGTAGTGGCGCAGGTAGGCGCGTGCCAGGCCGGCCTCCGAGCGTACCCAGGGATTGACCAGTGCCAGTCCGGCGATGCGGCTGTCACTGCCGGCGTAGAGCAGGGCCGCGGAGGCACCATCGCACAGGCCCCACAGCACCACGCGGCGCACCGCGGGGATGTGCTCGCACAGCGTGTCGACCGCGGCGGCGATGTCCGCCGAAATGTGCTCGAAGCCCGGGAATTCGCCGCCGCTGTCGCCCATGCCGCGGCAGTCGAAGCGCAGGACCGCGAAGCCTTCCTGCAGCAGGTGCCGGGCCAGCAGCGTGAACTGGCGATGGCTCCCTGTCCGGTACTGCGGTCCGCCGACGACGATCACCACGCCGAGTGCGCGCGGCGCAGCCGGCCTGCCGAGGATGCCGACCAGTTCCTCGCCCTGGCAGGCGAAGCGCACGGCCTGTTCGTCGCTCATGGGCATGCGGCCAGCAGCGGCAGGGTGCGTTGCACGATGCCGTGGCCCACCGTGATTTCCGCCGTGCTCCAGAACGGCGGGTCACGCTGCTGCAGCAGTTCGGCACGGCTGCCAGCGGTCTGCAGGGCGGCGACCAGGCTGACCGCTGCCGGGCGCATGGCGCCCGCCTCGTCGCCGGTCACCTCGATCCACGACAGCGGCGGCCACCCGGGCGGCGTGGGCGGCGCGAGCGCCGTGGCATCCAGCGCGTTCACCAGATCCGGAGCCAGCATGTAGCCGACCGCTTCCACCGCCTGGCCGGCCGCGAGCTGCCCGCGCAGCTGTGCCACCGAATCGCGGGTCCCGGGCTGCAGGTTCGCGGCGATCCGCGTGCGCAGCAGGTCGGTCACCACGGCTTTGCCGGTGAGGACCGGCTGCCAGAGCACCAGGCGCTGCACCTGCCCGAGGCCGCCGCGCAGCAGGTCCCAGGCGAGCAGGGCGCCCGCGCGGATCCCGACCAGCACGAGACTCGTGCAGTCCTGCTGTCGCAGCCAGTCGGCGGCGGCACGCAGGTCGTCGAGCCAGGCGTCCCAGCGGGCATCGGCGAAATCACCGGGGCTGTCGCCGGTACCGTGCAGGTCGGGGTAGATGGCGCAGGCGCCCTGGCTGGCTGCCGCGCCAGCCAGCAACCGCATGGTGCGGCGTGTGCGGTTCATCTCCTCGCCGAAGGCCGGGCAGACGAGCACACCCACGCGGGATGGCGTGGCGAAGGGCCTGGCCGCCAGCGCGAATATCCGCTGGCCGCGGGACGGCAGGAACAGGGGCAGGATGTCGGCTCGGCCAGTGACCTGGTTCGGCCCGGGCACTACTGCGTCACTTTGCTCTGCACGAACTCGACCAGCGAGCCGAAGGTGGCGAAGGTCTCGGCCGAGATCTCGTCATCGTCCACCACGAACCCGAACTGGTCCTCCAGCGCCGTGATGACGGTGACGACGGCCATCGAGTCCAGCTCGGGGAGGGCACCGAGCAGCGCAGAACCCTCTTCCAGCCGGGCTGCCCGTTCGCCCAGCTGCAGGGTGTCCCTCAGGATCGCGCGAAGCTGCTGATCCAGCATGTCGTGAATTCTCCGGTTTTCCAGTGCCACGGGTCCTGGGAGTGCCTGGGCGGACCCCGCGGGCGCAGGAATCTTATAGTAAAAACAGTGTTTCGCCCAATGAACGCCAGTATGCTGTGGTTCGCAGCCCGCCGTCCGTGCGTTGTTTAAAATATCCTGAAAACAGACCCGGCTAACCGGAATGCGCGCAGGCGTGTTCCTCGGGGGGCGGGGAAGTCCGGAAACCAGACCCTCCAGGCCGCACGCCCATGAGCGAACTCCTGCACCAGCTGATTATGTCGTCCGCCCTGCGCCACGGCACACGGCCCGCGCTGACCGACGCGGCGCGCACGGTGACCTACGAGGCGCTGGCGCTCGGCATCGGCAGCCTCGCCGCCGGGCTCGCCGGTGCCGGCATGCGCCGCACGACGCGCGTGGCGGTCTACCTGCCGAAGAGCCTGGAGGCCGTCGAGGCCTTTTTTGCGACCGCCATGGGCGGCGGTATCTTCGTGCCGGTCAACCCGCTGCTCAAGCCGCGCCAGGTGGCCTACATCCTGCAGGACTCGGGTGCCGAGCTGCTGATCACCTCGACGGACCGACTCTCCGCCCTGGCGGGCGAGCTGCGCGACTGCCCTGACCTGCGGACCGTGGTCACGGTCGAGGCCACGGCGGTGGATGCACCCCCGTCGCTGCGGGTGCTGTCCATGGCCGCGTTGCGGGCCGAGGCGCCGGCGCTCGCGGCACCGTGCATCGTCGACGAGGACATCGTCTCCATCTTCTACACCTCCGGCAGCACCGGCCGCCCCAAGGGCGTGGTGCTCAGCCACCGCAACATGGTCGCCGGCGCGCACAGCGTGGCGAGCTACCTGGAGAACCGGCCTGAGGACAGCATCCTCGCCGTGCTGCCGTTCAGCTTCGACTACGGGTTCAGCCAGCTGACCACCGCTTTCCACAGCGGGGCGCGGGCGGTGTTGCTGAACTACCTGCTGCCGAACGACGTGCTGCGCGCGGCGCAGCGCGAGCGCGTCACCGGACTCGCCGGCGTGCCGCCGCTGTGGATCCAGCTGGCTGCGCTGGAGTGGCCCGAGACGGTGCGCGAGCACCTTCGCTACATCACCAATTCGGGCGGCAAGCTTCCCGTCGCCACGATCCAGAAGCTGCGTCAGCGGTTGCCGTCCACCCGGCTGTACCTGATGTATGGCCTGACCGAGGCGTTCCGTTCGACGTATCTGCCACCCGAGCTGGCCGACCAGCGGCCGACCTCCATCGGCAAGGCGATTCCCAACGCGGAGATCCTCGTGGTGCGGCCCGATGGCACGGAATGCGGGCCGGATGAGCCGGGTGAACTGGTGCACCGCGGAGCGCTGGTAGCCAAGGGCTACTGGCGCGATCCGGATCGGACCCGCGAGCGCTTCCGGCCGGTGCCGGGCCAGCTGCCGGGCGTGCCGCTGACGGAGATGGCCGTCTGGTCCGGGGACACCGTGCAGCGCGATGCGGAGGGCTTCCTCTACTTCGTCGGCCGCCACGACGAGATGATCAAGACCTCGGGCTATCGCGTCAGCCCCACGGAGGTCGAGGAGGCCCTGTACGCCACGCAGATGGTGGCCGGTGCCGTGGCTTTCGGCATCGAGCATGCCAGCCTCGGGCAGAGCATCGCCGTGGTGGTGGAGGCTGCCGACGGCCATGCGCCCGACACCGAGCGCCTGCTCGCCGGGTGCCGCCAGGCCCTGCCGCCGTTCATGGTGCCGGCGACCGTGGTGTGGGAGACCGACCTGCCCCGCAATCCCAACGGCAAGCTGGATCGCAGCGGCATCATCGGCCGCCTGCGGCCGCAGCTCGAGGCAGCCCGTGATGCGGGCTAGCGAAGCGGCGCGCCACACGGCGCTGGACCGGCTGCAGTCACGCGACGGCCAGCTGCTGATCGGCGGCGAGACCGTGGGTGCCATCCTTGCGCGTGTGGGCCGCACGCCGTTCTATGCCTATGACCGCCAGGCCATCACCACGCGCGTGGCGCAGCTGCGCGCGGCACTGCCGGCCGACATGCACCTGCACTATGCCATCAAGGCCAATCCCATGACGGAGCTGGTGGCCCACATGGCCGGTCTCGTGGATGGCTTCGACGTCGCTTCCGCAGGCGAACTCCGCGTGGCGCTGGCAGCCGGGATGGCGCCGGAGCGCATCAGCTTCGCCGGCCCGGGCAAGGCGGCGGCGGAACTGGAAGCGGCGGTGGCCGCCGGCATCACGGTGCACGTCGAGTCGGAGCGTGAGATCGCCATCCTGCACCAGATCGGCGGCCGAGGCACGCGGCCGCGGCTGGCGATCCGCGTCAATCCCGCTTTCCAGCTGAAGACCGCCGGCATGAAGATGGGCGGAGGCGCTTCGCAGTTCGGCATCGATGCCGAGCGCGTTCCCGCGATCCTGCGCAGCCTCGACATCGGACGTGTGGAGTTCCGCGGCTTCCATATCTTCGCCGGATCGCAGAACCTCAGCGCGGCGGCCATCAGCGAGGCGCAGCTTCAGGCCGTGGCGCTGGCGGAGGAGCTGGCGGCGGATGCCCCGGCACCGGTCGCCGAACTCAACATCGGCGGCGGCCTGGGCATTCCCTACTTCCCCGGCGAGCAGCCGGTGGATCTCGCGGCCATCGGCAGCAGCCTCGCGCAGCTCGTGGTGCGGGCGCGCGGCAGCCTGCCGGGTACCCGGCTCATCATGGAACTCGGCCGCTACCTGGTGGGGGAGGCCGGCTACTATGTCTGCCGTGTCGTCGACCGCAAGGAATCGCGTGGCCGGATTTTCCTCGTGACCGATGGTGGACTGCATCACCACCTTTCCGCCAGCGGCAACTTCGGCCAGGTGATCCGCAAGAATTATCCCGTCGTCATCGCCAGCCGGATGGGTCAGCCCGCCGGGGAAACCGCCTCGGTGGTCGGGCCCCTGTGCACGCCGCTCGACCTGCTCGCCGATGGCATGCGGTTTCCGCCGGCCGGTCCCGGTGACCTCGTGGCCGTGCTCCAGTCCGGCGCCTATGGCTTCACGGCCAGTCCGCTTGGTTTTCTCAGCCATCCGGAGCCGCTGGAGATCCTGGTCTAGCCGCATGCCGGCTGGCCAGGCATTCCCCGGCGTCCGCCACGGATCCGCGGGCGGGGTGGGCGCATGAAGGGCGCGCTGTTCATCGTCTTCCACTGGCCGCCGTTCAGCGGCAGCAGCGGCGTGCATCGCAGCCTGCGCTTCACCAAGTACCTGCCCGAACAGGGCTGGACGCCGCTGGTGCTGAGCGCCAGCCCGCGCGCCTTTCCCACGCGCGGCGACGACCTGCTGGGGGAGATCACCCCGGGCACGGTGGTGCGGCGCGCCTTTGCGCTGGATGCCGCGCGGCACCTCGCCGTTCGCGGCCGCTACCTGCGCGCCACGGCGCTGCCGGACCGCTGGGTGTCGTGGTGGCTGCCGGCGGTGGCAACCGGCCTGCAGATGATCCGCCGGCACCGGCCGGCGGTGATCTACGCTACCTATCCCATCGCCACCGCACACCTGATCGGCATCACGCTCGCGCGACTCTCGGGCCTGCCACTGGTCGCCGATTACCGCGACGCCATGGTCACCGCGGACATGCCGGCGGATCCGGTGGTGCGCCGTGCCTACCAGCGGATCGAGCAACGGGTCATGGCGGGCGCCGGGGCGGCCATCTTCACCACGCCGCGCAGCCTGGAGCTGTACCGGCAACGTTATCCCGCGCTGCCGCCCGGCAAGATGCACTGCATCCGCAACGGTTACGACGAAGGTGATTTCTCCGCCTTCCCGGCGGACAGCGCGCGCCCGCCCGGACGGCGCCTGCGCCTGCTCCACAGCGGCCTGTTGCGACTCGACGAGCGCGACCCGCGGCCCTTCCTCGCTGCCCTGGGGGATTGTCTCGGCGACGGGCGCCTGCGGCGCGACGAAGTCGAAGTGGTGTTCCGGGCGACGGGCGATGACGAGGGACACCGCCGCCTGGTGGCGGAGGCGGGCCTGGGCGACGTGGTGCGCATCGAGCCGCCCCTGCCTTACGCGGCCGCGTTGCGCGAGATGGCGGATGCCGACGTGCTGCTGGTATTCCAGGACCGGTTCTGCAACCACCTGGTGCCGGCGAAACTCTACGAGTACATCCGCACCGGCCGGCCGGTGCTCGCGCTCACCGACCGGCTCGGCGAAACCGCCGAACTGGTCGAGGAATCCGCTGCCGGACGGGTCCTCGACCTGGCCTCGCGTGAAGAAATCGCCGCCGCCTTGCCGGGATTCCTCGCCGATGTCCGGCGCGGGACCGCACCCCACGCCACGCTCGCGCAGGCGGAGCGCTATTCGCGGCGGGCGCAGACGGCCGAGCTGGCAGCCGTGTTCGCGCGCCTGGCCGGGACCATGGGATGAACGCGGAGCACCCGTCTCGCGGGTACCGTGCAGCCAGGACGGCCCTGCTGGTCGGTGCGCCGTTGCTGGTCCTGGCGGCAATCTGGGTCCCGGAGGTCCGCCATCATCATCTGGCGACTCCGGCGCCTGCCGCTGGCGTGAATGAGACCCTGCGTTCGCAGCCGGCGGATGCGGTGCTGGCGCGCCTCGACGAGCTGCGCTACGGCGCCGATGCGGCGGGGGCGGCCGAGCGCGTGGCGCGGGCCGGGGAGATCCTGCAGGGGCAGTACCGTGCCCTGAGCGGCGCGATCCTGCCGCTGGATCTCGAGCCGGATGATGCCGGACTGGAGCAGGGCAGCCCGGCCGCCCAGCTGGAGATCGCCTCGCTGGCGCCGGCCGATACCCTGCTGGCGGCCTATCGCCTGACTGGCGAGGAGCGCTATTACGCCGCCGCGCTGCGCTCCGTGCTCGCATGGGGCCGCTACGAGCGTGCGGCATGGTTGCCTCGCGGCTTCCTCTGGAACGACCACGCCGTTGCCGCGAGGATTCCGGTGCTGGCGTCGCTGTGGCGCCAGTACCGTCACCATCCGGGCTACCGGCCGGAAGTCGCCGCCGAGCTCCTCGGTTTCGTGTCGCGTACCACGGCACGCCTGGCGAGCGCGGATCACTACACCGCCAGGACCAATCACGGCGTGATGCAGGACCTGGCCCTGCTGCACGCGGCAGCGGCCTTTCCGGCGCTGGACGGCACGGCCAGGCAGACCCGGCTGGCGCTCGGGCGCCTGCAGGCGCATCTTGCCTACTACGTGGCGCCCGGTGGCGCGGTGCTCGAGCACTCGGGTTACTACCAGGACTTCGCCATCGAGTTGCTTGGCACGGCAGTTTCCTACCTGGATATCCTGGAGATCCCGGTGCCGGCGACGCTGGAGCAGCGCCATGCTGCCGCCGAGTGCCGCCAGCGACGCCTGACGCGGCCGGACGGCTCCATCCCGGCCTACGGCGACAGCTGGAGCGCACGACGGACCGCCGCGGCGCTGGCAGCCGCGGCCGCAGTCCGCTGTCCGCTGACGAGCGGCCCGCTCCTCGATACGGACTTCGGCTATGCGGCGGTGGACGATTTCGGTGCCGCCGGCCAGCAGCTGTTCGTCACCTGGGCGAACTTCCCGGGACGTGCCCACAAGCATGACGACGACCTGGCGCTGTGGCTCTGGGCGGATGGCGCGGACTGGTGGAGCGCTTCCGGCTACTGGCCCTATGGCGATCCACTCAGGGACGAGGCCACTTCCTGGCGTGGCAGCAATGCACCACACGGCGTCGGCGAAGGTCCGGGACGGGGCAGCAGCAGCGTGCTGCGCGGCCAGGTACTGGACGGCAGCGTGCGTCTCGTCGATCTCGAGCGCAGCGTTGCGGACGGGCGTGCGTACCGGCGCCAGGTGGCTGCCATCCGTGGTGCCGGCGTCTTCATCATCGATACGGCGACCGGACGGCAGGACCGCTTCGAGTCGGTGTGGACCATGTCGCCCTCCATGGTCCTGCACGAAGCGGGTCCCGGCCGTTTCCGCATCACGCGGGCCGGCGACGGTGCCGCTGCTCTTGCGGCGGGTTTCACCGGTGACAGTGGTTTCTCGGTGAGGCGCTTCCGGGGCTCCAGCCAGCCCTTTGCCGGGCTGGTGGCTGTCGACGGCTCGATCCTGCCTGCCGATGCGGTGGAAATCTCGGCGCCGACGGGCGGCTGGACACTGGCCGCCTGGAACGCCACCCGGACAGGGGTTGCCGCGCCACTCGATGCCCACATGCTGCGCTGGTCCGGCCCGGAGCAGTGGGTGCTGAGCGTGGAGACGCCGGAGGGCCGAATCGAGCTCGCCCGGAACGGTGGCGGGCTCACGGTGAGGCTGCCCGGGCTTCCACCGCAGCCCATCGTGGTGCATCCCGCGCCCGCCTCACGCCCGCTGCTGGCCAGCGCCGAGGCGCAGTTCGCCGAGGCCGCGCGCCGCTACCCGCCGTTCCGCGATCTCGTTGCCTACCGCTGGCAAGCCAGCCTGGCCGTTGGCGTGCTGGCGCTGCTGCAATTTCCGGCCATCCGGCTCGCTGCCCGTGCTGGCCTGCAACGCCGCTTCTCATGGCCGCTTGTGACGCTCGGCTGGGCCGTGCTCGGTGGCTGGCTGTACTATAGCTATCTCGTCTGACCGCTGCCGCAGGCCAGGAAACGCAGCATGTGCAAGTCCAACTACACGAGATCGGCACGCGCCAGGATGCTGGCAGCTGTCACCGCCATGGGGCTGGCGGCGGCCACGGTGGCCACATCCATCCAGGGCGCGCCCATTGCCAACCGCGGGGATTCGCTGCGTGCGGTGTGCGGCAACCCCTTCGAGAACGGCGTGGGGCCCTGGGACTACAACAACAGCGAAGAACGGACGAATCCGCAGAAGATTCCCATCGTCGAGCAGTTCCACCTCACGCGCGAGGTGGAGAGCCTGGAGCGTGGATCCACCGGCGCCTACGCGCTCGGTGACCTCGACTACACGCTGCGGGCGGTTCCCAACCACCCGCGGGCCCTCAACGCCGTCGCCCGGTACGACGTGGAGAAGGGCGGCATTCCGCCGAACTTCCGCTCCGCGGAATGCTGGTTCGACCGGGCCATGCGCTTCCGGCCCGAGGATGGCACCGTGTACCTGCTGTACGGCAACTACATGGCGCGCAAGGACCGGCTCGACGATGCGCTGGAATCCTACCAGCTGGCGAAGAAGCTGCTTCCGGACAGCATCGAGGTGGACTACAACCTCGGGCTGCTGTACTTCCGCCTCGGCGACTATGCGAAGGCGCAGGCGGCCGCGCGCACGGCCTACGCCGGCAACTATCCGCTGCAGGGACTCAGGAAGAAGCTCGCGGAGAAGGGGCTGGCCGTCGATCCCTAGGCTTCAGCCGGGAACGCCGGCTGCCAGGCTGATCTTCGGGCCGTGGAAGGCCTCGGCATGGCCGTCCGGGGCATTGCATTCGATGCCGCGCAGGCGCATCAGCGCATTGAAGGTCTCGGCGGACCACCACTGCTTGTCCTGCTGGGACGGGAAGTGCCGCAGGATCAGCTCCACTTTCCGCAGCCGCAGCGCGTCGTCCAGCGGCACGAAGACATTGGGCCGCCCGAGGTCGCCGTCGTACTTCGGGATCTCGTACTCCAGCACCAGGTGGTTGCGGAAGCTGTTCCAGGTGAGTTCGCCGAGCACCCGGTGGTCCTGGTGGAAGTCCCCGCGGTGGTGGGTCAGCACCAGGTCGGGCTCGACCGCCTTCAATTCCTCGAAGAACGGCTTGATGGCGGCGGTCTCGCCGGGAAAGTAACTGTTGCGGAAATCCTTGATGATCACCTGGTGAGGGCCGGCACCGAGGAAGGCGGCGGCGCTGGCCCGCGCTTCGGCGGCGCGCACGGCACCGGAGCTGAACACGACCCAGTGCACGACCAGCCGTGGATTGGCGGCCAGCAGGGCCAGCACCGTGCCGCCGCAGCCGATCTCGATGTCATCGCAGTGGGCACCGATGCACAGCAGGCGACGCAGGCCGCCGGAGGGTTGCAGGGACAGCTGCCGCATGGCTACCGGGCCCGGTTCTCGCGCCAGACTTCCCACGGCGTGTTGCCCTGGCCGTGCATGCGGTCGTAGGTGATCTTGTCCTTGAAGGTGTCCATGGACTTCCAGAAGCCCTCGTAGCGGTAGGCGAACAGCCGCTGCTCGGCGATCAGGCGCTGGAATGGCGCCTCCACCAGCTCCTCGCGCTCGCGCATGTAGTCGAATATGGAACGACGCAGCGCCAGGTAGCCGCCGTTGATCCAGACATCGGAGCCCTCCACGGTACCCATGGCGGTCACCATGCCGTCGGCGCCGAAGCGCGCGGTATGGAAACTCTGCGATGGGCGCACCGCGACGAAGCCGGCAACCGCGCCACTGGCCTGGAAGCGCGACAGGTATTCCGGCAGTGGCAGGTCGGAGAGCTGGTCGCCGTAGTTGGCGAGGAACATCTCGTCATCGCCGAGGTAATGGCGCACCGCAGCCAGGCGCTGGCCGATGTTGGAGTGCAAGCCGGTCTCGGCGAAGGTGATGGACCAGTCGTCGATGTCGCTGGCCGCCGGTTCCATCTGCCGGCCGCCCTTGCGCATGACGAAATCGGCGGACTGGTAGGGGTCGTAGTTGCGGAAGAAATCCTTGATGAGGTCGCCACGGTAACCGAGGCAGAGGATGAAGTCCTTGTGCCCGTGGTGGGCGTAGAACTTCATCAGGTGCCAGAGGATGGGCCGGTAACCGATGCCCACCAGCGGCTTGGGGATGGTGTCGGAGTGTTCGCGGAGCCGGGTGCCCAGGCCGCCGCAAAAAATGACTACTTTCATGATCGGACTGCCCCGGAATGGTGCTTGGAATGCTCGGGAGCCACCGGCGAGGCCCGGGCCGCGGCAGGACAATACCATACCGCTGCAGTGCCGGAAGCCGCCTGGTTCACAGCAGGCGGTGTGCCGCCTGGGGCAGGATCCGGGCTTCCGGGATGCCGGCCGCTGCGTGCGCCACCCGGCCGTTATGTGGAAAGCGCGGCTCGCGGCATGAGACGCATTCACTGGTACGCGGCCTGCAGCAGGCCTATAATTTTTTGCGTTTCGCATTCCCGGGCGTTCCGCATGGACGCGCCTGCCCAAGAACCAGCAACGAGAACAAGGGCCCTGATCCACTTGCCTTCGCTGACCGGCCACACCGCGTGAACCCGATCCGTCGCCTGACACAGCGCCTGGCCAATCCGCTGCTGGTCCTCCTGCCGGCGGATGCCCTGGTGGCTTTTGGCGCGCTGTTCGCCGGTGCCTGGATCCGCTTCGGGCTGGACATGGCCAGGGCGGCGCAGACCCTGGGTCCGCTCACGCCTCGGGCGATCAGCTTTGCCGCCTGCATCGTCATCGGGCTGACGACCATGGGTCTGTATCGTGCCCGCCAGCGGCCGACGACCATGGAGAGCATCGCCCGCGTCCTTGTCGGCGTCGGCATCGGCGGCTTCGGCCATGTGCTGTTCTTCTACCTGTTTCCGGAGCACAACACCGGCCGGCTCACCCTGGCCATCGCCATGGTGTTCGGTTTCATCGCCATCAGCCTGGTGCGGGTGCTGCTGCTGCACTTCCTCGACAACAACCCGGCCAAGCGCCGGGTACTGCTGATGGGATCCGGCCGGGTCGCTGCCAAGGTCGGACTGCTGCGCAGGCGCTCGGACCGCCGCCGCTTCGAAGTCGTGGGCTTCGTGCCGGGAAGCGCCGCCGAGCGCGAGTTCGCCGAGCGAAACGGCATGGGGCCGCTGGTCGCACCGGATGTCGATCTCGCGCAGCTGCGCTTCGACGAGGTCGTCGTCGCCCTCGATGACCGCCGCGGCATGTTCCCCACCGCGCAGTTGCTGCGCCATCGCTACATCGGCATCCCGGTGCGCGACATCGTCGATTTCCTCGAGCAGGAGACCGGCAAGATCGACCTGGACGTGCTGCATCCCGGCTGGCTGATCTTCGCCAGCAGCGGCCACAGCCGCTGGGGCTTCCGCGTCATGAAGCGACTGGTGGATATCGGTATCGGTACGGTCATGCTCGCCCTGGCCTCGCCGCTGCTGGCGCTGGCCGTGGTGGCCATCCGCATCGAGGAAGGCCGTGGTGCGCCCCTGCTGTATCGCCAGCGGCGTGTGGGCCGGGGTGGCCGGGTGTTCGACCTGCTCAAATTCCGCAGCATGCGCCTGGATGCGGAGAAGGGCGGGCCGATGTGGGCCTCGCGGCAGGGAGACGAGCGCGTGACCCGCACCGGTGCCCTGATGCGGCGCTTCCGCATCGACGAACTGCCGCAGCTGGTCAACGTCATCCGTGGCGAGATGAGCATCGTCGGACCGCGGCCGGAGCGACCCGAGTTCGTCGAGAAGCTCAGCCCGCACCTGCCGCTCTACGACTACCGCCACTGCGTGCGGCCAGGCCTCACCGGCTGGGCGCAGCTCAACTTTCCCTACGGCGCCTCGGTCGAGGATGCGAACGAGAAGCTGAAGTACGATCTCTTCTACATCAAGAACACCAGTACCCTGTTCGACCTCTTCATCCTCCTGCAGACGCTCGAGGTGGTCATCTGGGGTCGTGGTACCAGCATGGCCGGCCCCCGCGGCAGCGAGACGCGCGACGTCAAGCCGCCCCCGGGCCCGGCGCAGATGCACCTGTTCAGCACGCGCAAGCGCGATGTCGCGTGATGGCCGGATGCCCCGGAGTCAATCGATCGACAGGCGCGTAGCTCAGCGGTAGAGCGCTGCTGCAACACGGCAGAGGTCGGAGGTTCAAATCCTACCCGCGCCTACCATCCTTCAGCCCGCGACCACCGCGTCGCGGGTCAGGATGGCAGCTTGAGGATTCCGGTCTTGCGCCGGCGGGCGGTGTGCTCCGTGTCATCCTGTACTTGCGGCAGCGCCACCGTCATGCCGGTGTCGCTGGTCGCTGGCGAATCCGGCACGGCCGCCAGCGGCGCTGCCGGCGAATCGCGGCCCGCTGCCCGGTCGCTGTAGAAGACGACGTCCACCTGGCCGAAGCTGATGACATCCCCGGTGCGCAGCAGGGCGCGGGGCCTGCGCTTGCGATTCACCAGGATGCCGTTCTTGCTGTTGAGGTCCTCGACGACGTAGATGCCGCCGATGCAGTCGACCAGGGCGTGGCGACGGCTGACTTCCTTGTCGATGACCACCAGGTCATTGGCGTTGCTGCGGCCGATGACGAAGGGAAACTTGCCGGCCTGCACCTGCTCGACGAACTGGCCATCCTTGTAGACCATCAGCATGACCCGGTTCTGGCGCCCGCCACGCGCGACTGCTGCCTGGCCGTCCGCTGCCGCGGCGGCCTGCGCGCCCTGGCGCTCCTCGAACCACTGCCAGCGCAGTTCGTGGACCACCTCGTCGATGACATCGAGGGTGACTTTGGGCAGGTTTTCCACCATGCAGGCCGTCAGCGCCGTATCGCACAGCGTGTTGATCAGCCGCGGAATGCCCTGGGTCAGGCGGTGCACGTCCTTCACCGCGTCTGGCTCGAAGATGGCGTCGATCTCGCCGCCGGCGATGGCGAGGCGATGGCGCAGGTACTCCAGCGTTTCCTCCTCGTTGAGCGCATCGAGCCGCTGGCGCAGGCGTGCGCGCTGACGCAGCTGGGTGAGCCCGGGGGCGTCGAGCAGGTCGTCCAGGTTCGGCTGGCCGGTGAGCACGATGCTGATGATCTTGCGGTCGGCCGTGTCGATGCAGGAGAGCAGCCGCAGTTCCTCCAGCGCCGGTCCGCTGAGGTTCTGGGCCTCGTCGACGATGATGACGACGTGCTTGCCTTCCTCGTGCTTCCTGAGGAAGAAGGCGCGCAGCGTGTCGAGCAGCAGCACCTTCTTCTTCTTGTAGATCGGCATGCCGAACTCCGACAGCAGGGCCTGCAGGAGCTCGATGTGCGAGAGGGTGGTATGGGTGAGCTTGGCGGTGACGAAATCCGGCCCGAGTTCCTCCAGCACCGTATTGAGGATGGTGGTCTTGCCGATACCGATCTCGCCGGTGATGATCACGAAGCTGTCGCGATTCATCAGCGCGAACTTCATGTTGGCCACCGCACGGGAGTGCTGGGCCGTCATGAAGATGAAACGCGGATCGGGCGCCAGGTCGAACGGCCTGCAGGTCAGTCCAAAATGCTGCTCGTACATGGGGCAGGGGCTCTCGCTGGGCGGATGTGGCTGCGCGAAATATGTTATTACAACCGGCCGCTTCCGGCGCGCACGCAGTTCGCTTATTATGTCGACCCCTGCGGGGCCGGGCCGCGCATCCGCAGTCCGGGGCCACACGCAGCGCAGCGGGCGATTAGCTCAGCGGGAGAGCGCTCCCTTCACACGGGAGAGGTCGAAGGTTCGATCCCTTCATCGCCCACCAGTCCCTCACCAGGCGATGCCCTCGTAGGCCGCCGCCAGCTCGCCGGTCTTCAGGCGCACCAGGTCGATGACCGTCTGCCGCGGCGACAGCCGGCCGACGATGCCGGCGAACTCCTCGCCGCCGTTGCCGACGACGACGATTTCGGCGAAATCGACCAGCTCGTCCGCGGTGTCGACCAGCAGCCTCGCAATGTGCGGGATGTGGGTCAGGATGTACTCGCGGTTGGCACCGAGCAGGCGCGACAGGCTGACGTTGCGGTCATAGGCGCGGATCTCGTAGCCCTTGCCGATCAGCCGCTCGGCGACATCCACCATGGGGCTGTGGCGCAGGTCATCGGTGCCGGCCTTGAAGCTCAGGCCGAGGATGCCGATGCGTTTGCGGCCGTGGCGCAGGATCATCTCCAGGGCCCGCTCGACGTGCAGGCGGTTGCTGGGCATCAGCGACTGCAGCAGCGGCAGCTCCAGGTCCAGACGCGCGGACTCGTAGGACAGCGCCGACACATCTTTCGGCAGGCAGGAGCCGCCGAAGGCGAAACCGGGCTTGAGGTAATTCGGCGAGATGTTGAGCTTGCGGTCCTGCAGGAAGATGTCCATGACGGCGTGGCTGTCGATGCCGAGGCGCTTGCAGATGGCGCCAACCTCGTTGCCGAAGGTCACCTTCACGGCATGCCAGACGTTGTCGACGTACTTCACCATCTCGGCGGTCTCGATGGCGGTGCTGATCAGCGGCGCCGGCAGGGCGGCGTACAGGCTGGCTAGCAGCGCGCCGCTTTTCTCGTCCGCCATGCCGATGACGGTCTTCGGCGGGTTGTCGTAGTCGAAGATGGCGGTGCCCTCGCGGAGGAACTCCGGATTGTTGCAGACGCCGAAATCGCGTCCTGCCCGCAGGCCGGAAGCGGATTCCAGCGTCGGGATCACCGTGCCGCGCATGGTGCCTGGCAGGATGGTGCTGCGTATCACCACCGTGTGGTAGGCCGCCTTGTCCTTCAGGCAGCGGCCGATCTCCTCGCACACCGCCCGGACGTAGCGCAGGTTCAGGCTGCCGTTGCCCTCGGATGGCGTGCCGACGCAGACCAGCGAGAGCTCGCTGGCGGCAATGGCGCTGCGGGCATCGGCCACGGCCCTGAGCCGGCCCCCGGCCACGGCATCGCGGATCAGGTCCTCGAGTCCCTTCTCGACAATGGGTGAATGGCCGGCGTTGATGAGACCGAGCTTGGTCTCGTTGGGATCCACGCCGATGACATCGTGGCCGTCGCGCGCCAGGCAGGCGGCGGAGACCGCACCGACGTAGCCGAGGCCGAAAACGCTGATTCTCATGTGCTGACCGATCAGTGGCTGCCCAGTCCGGTGAACTGGAGGTAGAGATAGAGGCGATGGTTGGCGACGGAGTAGGTGAGTCCCCGCGTCTGCTCGTCATCCGTGAACGTGTACTGGCCGCGCAGCGACCACCTGCGGTTCAGGCGCCGCGTCAGCGAGGCCTCCACCGAGTAGTAGTCCCGGCTGAAGCGGTTCGACAGCGCACCGCCGCGGCTGGCGACGGCATCCTGCTTCGAATACCGGGCGCCGAGGCGGCCTGAGAGCAGCGGCGAGAAGTCCTTGGTGAGAAAGGCGCTGGCCTGGTCGAGGGTGACCTGGGAACCGTCCGAGTTGGGCTCGATGGACCGCGACAGCCGGAACTCCGTGGTGATGGTCTTCCCGGCACGCTGCCGGTAGTAGACCTGGCCGAGGAAGTTGTCGTCGGTGCCCTCCATGGTGCAGAGAACGAAGCTGTTCTGCGCCGGGTCCAGGCAGGGCAGGGGTCCGGCGGGCGTGGAGATGAACGGCAGCCCGCTGATCTTCACCTCGCTGCGCGATGCGCCCGCGGTGAGGCCCAGGGTGGCGGCGGGCGTGAGGGCGAACTCGTAGCCCGCGGACAGGCCGTAGGTGAGCGTGTCGTTCTCGACCGGACTGCCGGGGCGCGTTGCCTCGAAGCTGCTGACGTTGGCGCTGAGGCTGATGGTGCTCTGCTGGTCGAGCGAGCGGTCCCAGGACAGTTCCGCCGAACCGGCGGTGTAGTCGGTGCGGAAGCTGAACTCCGCCTCGGTGTAGGTGACATCGTCGTAGTTGATGCTGATGCCGATGATGTCCCTGGGGCTGGCCTGGTAGCGGAACGAGGGTGCGAGGTACCAGCGCTCCTGGTATTCGGTGCGGCGGTTGGTGGTGTCGATGCCCGGCCGCGGCGGGTTGTTGGGATCGGTGCCGACGATGATGCTGTCGCGGGTGGAAATGCGCGAGGCGCCGCCACTCAGGCTGCCGAAGGCCCGCTGCCAGGATTCCGATACCGTTGCCGGCAGGATGTAGTTGAGGTAGCTGTCGTCGCGGTACTGGTCCTCGGTGCCCGAATAGATGGCGCCCTGCAGCTCCGGCCTCATGGTGATGCGCGTGGTTCCGGATTCGCCGGTGATGTTCAGGTAGGCCGTGCCACTGGTGACGTAGCCATCGTCCTCCTGGTCGCTGTTGGAGGTGCCGCCGGGGTTGGTCTCGTAACCGGCACCGGCCGAGACCGAGGGCACGTACTCCCAGGTGACGGCCTGGCTGGCTGCCGGCAGCAGCGCGAGCACCACGGCCGGCAGCCAGCCGGCCGTGCGGTAGCCACGCGAGCCGGCTGCTGCCACGGCTGTCAGGGCACGACCACCGTATCGCCGGCGCGCAGCACGATGTTCTGGTCGAGCTTGCGGCCTTCCTGCACCTCGCTGTAGCGGAACGGGATGGCGATCTGCGCACCGTCCGCGCCACGGCGCAGGATCCTGACGTCATCCTGCTTGGCGAACGGCGTGGTGCCGCCGGCCATGCTGATCGCCTGCATGACGTCCACCGCCCGGGTGATGACGAATTCGCCCGGCCGCGTGACCTGGCCCAGCACGTAGATCTTGTTGCCTTCGAGCTTCAGCGTGCTCACCGTGACGACGACATCCGGGATCAGCTTGCCGAGCTTTGCGGCGAGTTCCTGGCGGATCTCCTCCACCGTCTTGCCCTCGGCGGCGACGTCGCCGGCCAGCGGGAAGGCGAAGTGGCCGTCGGGATTGACCAGCAACTGCATCTGCAGATCGGGCTCCTTCCAGACCGAGACCTGGAGGATGTCGCCCGGATTGATGCGGTAGGGGTCGCGGGCCGGCGGGGTGTCGGCTGCCGAGGCGCCGAAGGCCATGGCCAGCATCACGAGCAGTGCGGTACCGTGCGCGAGCCGGTTGAGCGTCGTCTTGTCGAGCATGCAGGAACTCCCGATTTCTTGTGGTCCGGGGTGCCATTGGATCGGCAACCGGCCCGGACGCATCTGGTCATGCCAGCGAGGCCGGACAGATGACCGCGTTTTCTTAAGCCAGAGTTAAGGCAGGCGCGGAACCATCTTGCCCGGGAGGCAAGCCACGGCGTCAGCCCCCCGCCTTGCGACATATTCTGGCGTGCCGGCCCGGTGGAAGGCCGTGCGCCACATCGCAGAACGCAGGATATCATTAACCGATACTTCAGTTTCCGATACAACGTTTTACGGCTGCTTCCGCAGAAACACAACGAGCCGGACGACCGGACGCCAACATGACCGACCTCCTGGCCAGCGCCCTGGGTTGCGCCCTGACCGCGGCACTCATCTTCGTGCTGCGGCCGGTCGCCATGAGCGTGGGCCTGGTGGACGTGCCGGACGCCCGCAAGAGCCACCAGGGCCCCATCCCGCTGGTCGGCGGACTCGCCATCTTCGCCAGCGTGCTCGCCGCATCGCTGGTACCCGGCCTCACCGGGCTGTCGATCGCCGCTCCCGAGGACCTGAGCTTCGTGGTGGCGGGGCTGATCCTCGTCGGTGTCGGGCTGGTGGATGACTTCATCGAGCTCTCGCCCGCATCGCGCTTCCTCGCGCAGGCGCTGGCGACACTGGCCATGGTCTATGGCGCCAGGGTGGTGCTGGCGGACCTCGGTGCGATGACGCCCTCGGGTGCGATGCTGGAACTCGGGCTGGCTGCCATGCCGTTCACCCTGTTCGCGACCGTGGGCGTAATCAACGCCCTGAACATGTGCGATGGCCTCGACGGGCTGAGCGGCAGCCAGGCGCTGGTTTCGCTGGCCGGCTTCGGGCTGGCGCTGGTGCTGTGGGGCCCGGACGGCAATGCCGGCCTGCTGATGGTGATGGCCGGAGGCATCGTCGGCTTCCTGCTGTTCAACCTGCGCCTGCCGGGGCGGGCCCGTGCCTCGATATTCCTCGGTGATGCCGGCAGCATGTTCCTGGGCTTCGCGCTCACCTGGTTCGCCATCTCGCTGTCGCAGGGACCTGACCGGGTCATCAAGCCTGCCGCCGCGCTCTGGTTCATCATGGTTCCCGTCATGGACGCCGTGGCGATGATGCTGCGCCGGGTGGTGCGCGGGCGCTCGCCGTTCTCGCCGGATCGCGAGCACCTGCACCACATCTTCCTGCTGGCCGGCTTCAGCGTGAACCAGACAGTGGCCATCATGGCGCTGCTGGGCGCAGCCGGCGTGGCCGTGGGCCTGCTGGGCACCTGGCTCGGCGTGCCGGACCTGCTGCTGGCCGGTGCCTTCCTGCTGGCGGGCATGCTCTACTTCTGGATGATCATGCACTCATGGCGCGTCATGCGTTTCCTGCGCCGCTCGATTTGCCGGCGGCGCAGCCTGATGGCGGACCGGCGCTCGAACGTCGATCGCCGCCAGTCGGCCGGGCATGGTTACGCGGGGCCGGAACGGCGCTCCGGCGTGGAGCGCCGCCAGGCGCTGCCACGCCGTGCGGGAGACATGGAGCGCAACCGTGCCTGCCTGCCGCCCCAGCGCAAGCTGCCCGAGTCGCGCCTGCCTCAGGAGGCGGCCGCGGCGCGCCTGGGCTCGCTGCACGGGTCAGGTGTCGGCTGAGCCGGATCGGCCGGCCGCTGTCTCGATCCACGCGGCGGTCGCCACCATGCGCGGCAGCCGCCTGATGCGGCCCTGCAGGCCTTCGGCCAGCGCGGCAGGGCAGTTGTCGCCATGTGCCCGCACGCGGAAGCCGCCGCGATCCGCATCGAGGATGATGGCCACGTCCTGGAAATCGATGAAGCGGCGTACCAGCGGCCAGAGCGCCTTGTAGACCGCCTCCTTGGCACTGAAGAGCAGCAGCGCTTCGGCAGCCGCGGCGGTGGCATTGGCCGGCAGGCGCCGGGTTTCCTCCGGACGGCACACCGTGGCGATCAGCCCTGGATCCAGGGCCTCCGCGGCTTCGATGTCGAGGCCCAGCGCAGCGAGCATCGAGCTGCGTGCTGCAGCGGCCACCGCCAGGCCGCCGGCGTGGGAGATGCTGCCGACGATGCCCGCGGGCCAGCAGGGTTCGCGCCGGGCGCCAACGGCAACGGCGACGGGCGGCAGGCCCAGGCTGCGCAGGGCGCGCCGGGCACAGGCGCGACCCAGCCGGAACTCGGCCAGGCGCGCCGGCGCGAAACCGGCCGCGGCCGCGGCTTCCTCCGGGAAGAGGAACTCGCCGGCTGCCAGGGTCCGCGATCCGGCGCAGGCAACGCTGGCCGGGAAGAGGCCGTCGAAGTCCTCGCGTCCTGCCGCCTGCGGCCCATTCCTGTCCATGCGCTGAGTCTGCCAAGTCGCGGGCGCGCCTGCCAACGACAGGGGCGCTTCGCCGGGGACCCAAGTAGAATCGCGGCCCTGTCCCGTCCAGCGGCCGAACCATGCGCGTCAAGACCCGATTTGCTCCCAGCCCGACCGGTTATCTCCACATTGGTGGCGTGCGCACGGCGCTGTTCTCGTGGCTGTTTGCCCGCCATCACGGCGGTGCATTCGTGCTGCGCATCGAGGATACCGACAGCGAGCGCTCCACAGAGGCCTCGATCCAGGCCATCCTCAGCGGCATGGCGTGGGTCGGACTGGACCATGACGAGGGCCCGTTCTTCCAGACCGAGCGCCTTGCGCGCTATGCCGAGGTCGCGGCAGGCATGCTGGCAAGCGGTAGCGCCTACCGCTGCTACTGCTCGCGCGAGGAACTCGAGGCGATGCGTGCCGCGCAGGTGGCCCGCGGCGAGAATCCGCGCTACGACGGCCGCTGCCGCGACCGCCGCGCGCCGGTGCCCGGCGTCGATCCGGTGATCCGCCTGCGCAGCCCCCGCGAGGGAACCGTCACCGTGCACGACCTGGTGCGCGGCGACGTCAGCTTCGACAACGCCGAGCTCGACGACGTCATCCTCATGCGTTCCGACGGTGTGCCGACCTTCCACTTCGGCGTGGTGGTGGACGACGCCGACATGGAGATCACCCACGTCATCCGCGGTGACGATCATCTGAACAACACGCCACGGCACATCCACATCCAGCAGGCGCTCGGCGTGCCCGTTCCGGCCTACGCGCACCTGCCCATGATCCTCGGTGCCGACGGCGCGCGGCTGTCCAAGCGCCATGGCGCGGTGAATGTCCTCGAGTACCGCGATCGCGGCTACCTTGCCGATGCGCTGCTGAACTACCTGGTGCGCCTCGGCTGGTCCCATGGCGACCAGGAGATATTCAGCCGCCAGCAGATGATCGAGCTGTTCGACATCGCCGCCGTGAACAGCGCGGCGTCACGCTTCAACCCGGACAAGCTCGCCTGGCTCAACCAGCAGTACATCCTCGCCCGCGACCGCGGGCAGCTCGCCGCCGAGCTCGGCGCATTCATGGCGCTGCGCGGCCTGCCGCACGATGCAGGCCCGCCGCTGGCCGCGGTGGTGGATGCGTATCGCGAGCGGGCGGTGACCCTTGAGGACATGGTCCAGGCGAGTGCCTACGTATTCAACGATTTTGCGGACATCGACGCGAAGGCCGCGCGCCAGCACCTGAAGGCGGCCGCGGTGCCGGTACTCGCCCAGGTCCTCGAGCGGCTCGAGGCTCTGCCCGGGTGGCAGCGCGAGGCCATCCACGAGGTGCTGCAGGCGGTTGCCGCGGCGCTAGGCATCGGCTTCGGCAAGGTTGGCCAGCCGCTGCGCGTGGCGGTCACCGGCGGCACCGTGTCGCCACCCATCGACGTGACGCTGGAAGTGATCGGGCGCGAGCGCGTGCTGCGGCGCCTGCGCCACGCGTTGCAGCTCGCGCAGGCGCAACCGCCGGTTTCTTGACAGGCCTCAGGGGCTTGCGTACAGTCCGCTGCCGCGTGGGGCTATAGCTCAGCTGGGAGAGCGCTTGCATGGCATGCAAGAGGTCGGCGGTTCGATCCCGCCTAGCTCCACCAGTCCACCGCCGCCGCCTGCGCATCGTCCCCATCGTCTAGAGGCCTAGGACATCGCCCTTTCACGGCGGTAACCGGGGTTCGAATCCCCGTGGGGACGCCATCACGCGCCTCCGCCGTGAGCCGCGTCTTGGACGGCTCTTCCCGCATTCATTTATGATTCAGCGGGTTGTCGTGTCACGGGCCGGTGCATCTCCGGCACCGACCGGACGAGGAAGCGCGCTTGTCCCTGGTGTTGAACCAGTCCTGGAGTTACTGGGCCGCAGCCGTTGCCTATGCACTGCTGCTGGCCTACGTGCTGGTGGCGGGCGGACGCGGGTTGCTGCGCTGGCACCTGCTGGCCGTGGCCGCGACCGGCGCCGCCTGGGGCGGCCTGCTGGCGGAGCGGGTGGGCCTGCCGTTTGCCTCCCACCTGGACCCCGTGGTGCTCCTCGCCGAGCTGGCCTGTTTGGGCAGCTGGTACCTGCTGCTCAATCGCCTGCTTCGCGGGCCTTACAAGCGTTCCATGCCGGAGATGGTGCGACGCGGGCTGGCGCTGCTCTGGCTGGGGCTGGCTGCGCTGGGGGCGGCGGCCTGCTGGCAGTGGTTCGCACGGACTGACGAGGGCTGGGTCTCCGGCGTCTTCAGCGGCATCGTCCTGACGGGCGCCCTGGTCTGCATGGCACTGGCGGCGCAGCTCAGCCGCGATGCCCCGGTGGAAGGCCGCCCGGCGCTGGGCATGCTGGTGGCCGCGGCTGCCCTGGCGGCAGGAGCGCAGGTGGTGGCCATGACGCTGGCCCTGCTCGGTTCGTACACGCCGTCGGACATCCAGGTGGCACGCGCGCTGGCGATGGCAGCCACCGCGGTGCTGCTCGCCCGCGCCGTATACCTGCAGCCGCAATGGTCGCTGGCGATATTCGTCTCGCCGCAGGCGCGCACCTACATGCCGCGTTTCATGGCCATGGCGGGCGTCCTGGCGATCCTCCTCGCCGTGCTGCCCTACAGCCGTTCGCTGGAGCCGACGGCTGCGCACCCGCTGGGGCTGCTGCTGATCGGCCTGAGCGGATCGCCGGTGGTGGCGCTGCTGTTCTCGCAGAGCCTCAGTGCCCGCGCCCGCGTGTTCCTCAGCAAGCACTTCCTGCCGTTCCGCTATGACTACCGCGAGGAGTGGCTGCGCCTGATCGACACGCTGGCATCGCCGGACCAGCCGCTGCCGCTTCCCGAGCGGTCGATCAAGGCGGTGGCGCAGATCGTCGGCAGTCCGGCCGGGTTGCTGTGGATGCGGCGCGAGACGGACGGGTCGTACGTCTGCGTGGCCGGCTGGAACACCAAGATGTGGTCCAACGAGCGGGTGCCTGCCGACAACCCGGCCATCAGCTTCATGTACGAGCGCCAGTGGATCCTCGACACCGCGGAGCTGGCCCGCAGCCCGGCCATGTACAACGGCCTGCGGCGCCCCGCCTGGCTCGAGCAGTTCCCCGATGCGTTGCTGCTCGTGCCCCTGATCAGCAACCAGCAGCTGATCGGCTTCATGCTGCTGCTGCAGTCGAGCTCGGCCTTCAGGCTGACCTTCGAGGAGATCGACCTGCTGCGTACCTCGGGGCGCCAGGTGGCGGCGCACCTCGCGCAGTACGAAGCCGACCAGCGGCTGGCCGAGGCCAAGCAGTTTGAGGCCTTCAACCGCCTCACCGCGTTCCTGATGCACGACCTGAAGAACCTGATCGCGCAGCAGTCCCTGGTGGTGAAGAACGCGGCGCGCCACAAGGGCAATCCGGCCTTCGTCGAGGATGCCATCGCCACCATCGACAACTCCGTGGCGCGGATGAGCAAGCTGCTGCAGCAGCTGCAGAGCGGGGAGGCGGGCGGCCGGCGCAGCCGCGTGCGCATCGCCAGCGCGCTGCAGGAGGCCGTGGAACGCTGTCGCGTGCGCGGGCCCGAGCCGCGGATCCTCGAGGCCGACGAGCGCCTGCACGCGCAGATCGACCGGGACCGCTTCACCATGGTTGCGGCGCACCTGATCCGCAACGCGCAGGAGGCCACGGGCGAGCAGGGTACGGTGGAATTGCGGGCGGTGCGTGCCGGCGGCCACGCGGTCATCAGCATTCGTGACGACGGCTGCGGCATGGATGCGGACTTCATCCGCACGCGCCTGTTCAGGCCCTTCGACTCGACCAAGGGCAGCAAGGGCATGGGGATCGGCGCCTACCAGGCCCGCAGCCTGGTGGTGGATTCCGGCGGCACGCTCGACGTCGAGTCGGAACCCGGGCGCGGCACCTGTATTACCATCCGCCTGCCGCTGGCCGAGGCGGTCGAGGCCCAGGGCTGAGAAACAGGGAGGTCGGGTGAGCGAACAACGGCGACGGTTGCTGGTGGTGGAGGATGACAGGGGCCTGCAGAGCCAGCTGCGCTGGTGCTTCGAGGACTACGAGGTGCTGGTGGCGGAGGATCGCGAGTCGGCGCTGGCGCAGCTGCGCCGCCACGAGCCGGCCGTGGTGCTGCAGGACCTCGGCCTGCCACCGGATGCGGAGGGCGTCTCCGAGGGCTTCGCCACCCTCGAGCAGATCCTCGGCCTGGCACCGGCCACCAAGGTCATCGTCGTCACCGGCCACGGCGACCAGCAAAACGCCGTGAAGGCCGTCGGCCTCGGCGCCTATGACTTCTACCAGAAGCCGGTCGACACCGAAGTCCTGCAGCTGATCGTCAATCGCGCCTACCAGATCCACGAGCTGGAGCTGGAGAACCAGCGCCTGGCGCGGCAGCAGGGTGCCTCGCCGCTGGATGGCATCGTCGCCGGCAGCGAGAAGATGCTGCAGGTCTGCCGCATCGTCGAAAAGGTGGCGCCGACCAATGCCACCACGCTGGTGCTGGGGGAAAGCGGCACCGGCAAGGAGCTGATGGCGCGCGCCGTCCATGCCCTGAGCCCGCGGGCCCGCAAGGCCTTCGTCGCCATCAACTGCGCGGCCATCCCCGAGACGCTGCTGGAGAGCGAGCTGTTCGGCTACGAGAAGGGCGCCTTCACCGGTGCGGTCAAGCAGACGCCGGGAAAGATCGAGACCGCCGATGGTGGCACCCTGTTCCTCGACGAGATCGGCGACATGCCGCTGTCACTGCAGGCCAAGCTGCTGCGCTTCCTGCAGGAGCGGGTGGTGGAGCGGGTCGGCGGACGCGAGGAAATACCCGTCGACGTGCGCGTGGTCTGCGCCACCAACCAGGACCTCGACGCCGGCATCCGCGAGAGCCGCTTCCGGCAGGACCTCTACTACCGCATCAGCGAGATCACCATCCGCCTGCCGCCGCTGCGCGAGCGGGAGGCGGGAAAGCTGGTGCTGGCGCGCATCCTGCTGGAGAAGGCCGTGGCCCAGCACGGACGACGCATCAGCGGCTTCAGCGCCGATGCGCAGCACGCCATCGACAAGTATTCCTGGCCGGGCAACGTGCGCGAGCTGGAGAACAAGATCAAGGGTGCGGTGATCATGGCCGAGGGCAAGCAGGTCACCGCCGCCGACCTCGGCCTGGAAGCCATCGATGCCAGCGCGCCGAACTTGAACCTGCGCGAGGTGCGGCGCGAGGCCGAGACCCGCGCCATCCGCCGCGCCATGGCGCTGTGCGATGCCAATGTGTCGCAGGCCGCCAGGCTGCTGGGCATCACCCGGCCGACACTCTACGACCTGCTGCAGAAGTACGGCATCCAGGTCGGTGGCGAGCGGCCGGAGGGGGCGGCCGGCGCCTAGGTCGCGGGCGTCACCAGCAGGCGCTTCTCCCAGGCGAGAGCGGTGTGCACGATGGCGTCGATGTCATCGTGCGCCGGCTGCCAGCCGAGGGTCGAGCGGATGCGGTCGGCGACGGCCACCAGCACCGGCGGATCGCCTGGCCGGCGCGGTCCCTCGCGCACCGGCAGCCGCTGGCCGCTCGCACGCTCCACGGCCGCCAGCAGTTCGCGCACGCTGTAGCCGTGGCCGTAGCCGCAGTTGAGGGTGGTGGAACCGCCACCGCCACGCAGGTAATCAAGGGCGCGGATGTGCGCGGAGGCCAGGTCCTCCACGTGGATGTAGTCGCGCACGCCGGTGCCATCCGGTGTCTCGTAGTCGGTGCCGAAGACCGAGACGAACGGCCGCTTGCCCACGGCCACCTCGCAGGCCACCTTGGTGAGCAGGGTGGCATGGCGGGTGGACTGGCCGATGGCGCCACCGGGATGGGCTCCGGCGACGTTGAAATAGCGCAGCGTGACGTGGCGCAGTGCCGAAGCCCGCGACAGGTCGCGCAGCATCCACTCCGTCATCAGCTTCGAGGAGCCGTAGGGGTTGATGGGTGCGGTAGGGCCATCCTCGGCGGCGCGGCCGCCCGGCGGGATGCCGTACACCGCCGCGGTCGAGGAGAAGATCACGTGGGCGACGCCATGCCGGCTGGCGCAGTCGAGCAGTCGCTGGCTGGAGCAGGTGTTGTTGCCGTAGTACTTGAGCGGGTCGCTCACCGATTCCGGCACGATCGTGTGCGCGGCGAAGTGCATGATCGTGTCGACGTCGTGGTCCCGCAGCAGGCGAGCGACGAGCGCGCTGTCGCCGGTGTCGCCTTCGACCAGCGTGCCATGGGTCACGGCCGAGCGGAAGCCGGTGGACAGGTTGTCGAGAACCACGATGCGCTCGCCGGCGACGCCGAGCTGGCGGACCACGTGGCTGCCGATGTACCCCGCGCCGCCGGTGACGAGAATGCCTCTGCCTTGCATGGTTGCGGAACCCGGAGCCGATGTCTGGTGGAAGTGCGGGCGATTATAGGGCGCATGCCGGCGGCCCTGCCCGGTCCTGCCTCACAGCTTGACCCCCGGCCGGGCGCTGGGCGACCATCCGCGGCGCCGAATCGTGGCTGCTGGCATCACAGGAAACAGGCCGATGGCGATGGCTGCAGGCAAGCAGGTGTCCGTGGCGCCCATGATGGACGTCACCGACCGCCATTGCCGCTACTTCCTGCGGCAGATCTCGCCGCATGTCCGGCTGTACACCGAGATGATCACCGCCCAGGCCGTGCTGCACGGCGACCGGGAGCGGCTGCTCGGCTTCGATCCGGCCGAGCACCCGCTGGCGCTGCAGCTCGGTGGCCACGATCCGCTGCAGCTGGCCGCCGCGGCGCGAATCGCCGCGGCCCGGGGCTACGACGAGATCAACCTGAACGTCGGCTGTCCCAGCGATCGCGTGCGGGATGGGCGTTTCGGTGCCTGCCTGATGCTCGAGGCGGAGCAGGTGGCGCACTGTGTCGGCGCCATGGCCGAAGCCGTGGCCGTGCCGGTGACCGTCAAGACGCGCATTGGCGTCGATGACCACGACAGCTACGAGTTTCTCGCCGCCTTCGTCGACCGGGTGGCGCGCGCCGGATGCGGCACGTTCATCGTGCATGCGCGCAAGGCCATCCTCCAGGGCCTGTCGCCGCGGGAGAACCGCGAGGTCCCGCCGCTGCAACCGGAGCGGGTACACCGCCTGAAGCGCGAGTTCCCCGCCTTGCGCATCATCATCAACGGTGGCATCGACAGCATCGAGCGCATCGACGCCGAGCTCGCGCTGCTGGACGGGGTCATGCTCGGCCGCAAGGTGGCCGGGGATCCCTGCTTCCTCGCCGCGGTGGAGGCGCGATTCCTCGCGGGTACGGACGAGCGGCCAGCCCTCGACCGCGGCCATGTGGTGCGCCGCATGAGTGAGTATGCGCAGCGCCAGGCCGACAGCGGCGTGCGCCTGCATCACGTGACGCGGCACATGCTCGGGCTCTATCACGGCCAGCCCGGCGCGCGCGGCTGGCGCCGGTTCCTGTGCGAGCAGGCCGGGCGCCCCGGGGCGCGGCCGCAGCTGCTGCTGGATTCACTGGCCGCCATCGGCGGCCGAAACGGCGCCTGAACCGTGGCTGCCGGGCCCTTGCGGGGCGCGGCGGGCACGCAACCTTGACCGAAAGGATCGCGAGTGGCGAAGAACAGGAGCAGCGGCAGGGCACGTGGCGGCAAGCGCCGACATTCCACCATGGCACAGCGTGCCGACCGGATGGAGCTCTATGAGCGTGCCGTGCACGACCCGGGCACCGAGGTGGACTTCCTGCAGCAGGCTTTTCGTGATGCCCGCGGACGCCTGCCGCGCAGCTTCCGCGAGGATTTCTCGGGCGCAGCCAGCGCTGCCTGCGAATGGGCGCGCCGCGGGCCGCAGCGCCGGGCGATCGGCGTGGACATCGAGCCGGCGGTGCTGGAGTGGGGGCGGCTGCGGCGCCTGTCACGGCTGTCACCCGCGGCGCGCCGCCGGGTCAGCCTGGTCAATGCCGACGTGCTCACGGTGCGCACCCGGCCGGTGGAAGTGATCGCGGCCCTCAACTTCAGCTACTGGGTCTTCAAGGAACGCGAGCAGCTGCTGCGCTACTTCCGCAATGCCCATGCCGGCCTGACCCGCGATGGCATCCTCGTGCTCGATGCCTTCGGCGGCTACGAGGCCTGCCGCGAGATGCGCGAGCGCACCGAGCACCGGGGTTTCACCTACGTCTGGCACCAGGCGCGCTACCAGCCGGTCACCGGCCACCTGCTCTGCCACATCCATTTCCGCTTCCCGGACGGCTCGCGCATGGACCAGGCGTTCAGTTATGACTGGCGGCTGTGGACCCTGCCGGAGCTGCGGGAAATCCTCCTGCAGGCGGGTTTCCGGCGCGTGACCGTCTACTGGGAGGGCGACGACGGCAAGGGTGGCGGCAATGGCGAGTTCACCCCGTCGGCGGAAGGTGAGGCCGACGGTGGCTGGATCGCCTATGTCGTGGCGGAAAAATAGGCGGTAGCCGACCAGCCTGGGTGACAGGGTGGCGACGCGACCCGGGCACTCTTGCCACGCGGATCCATGTCGTATAATGCCGACGGTCCTCTTTTACATATTCCGGTAGCGGGGGTGACGTGGCTGACGGAGTGGGCAAGGAAGTCGCCATCCTGTTCGCCGACGTGGTCGGCAGCACGCACCTCTACGAAGCCATGGGCGACGATCGCGCCCGTGAAACCGTGCAGCAGTGCCTGAAGGTGATGCGCGATGCCACCGAGCAGTTCGGCGGCGCCGTCATCAAGACCATGGGCGACGAGATCATGGCGACCTTCCCGTCGGCCGACGACGCCATGAGCGCCGCCAGCCAGATGCAGAAGCGCATCACCAGCAGCACCCGTCTTGCCGACGGCACCCATGTCGCCATCCGCATCGGCTGCCACTTTGGCCCGGTGGTGGCCGAGGATCGCGATATCTTCGGCCAGGCCGTGCACACTGCCAATCGCATGACCTCCCAGGCGAAGGCCGGGCAGATCCTCACGACCGCGACCACGGTGGAGCAGCTCACCGGGGAGTGGCGTGCCCTGGCCCGCCAGATCGACATTGCCACGGTGAAGGGCTATTCCAGCGAGATGGCGCTCTTCGAGGTGGTGTGGCAGCCCGAGGAAGCCACCAGCATGCTGCCGTCGATCAAGTGGACGGCGCCCGAACCCGCGCCGGCCGGCCGGCTGCGCCTGCGCTTCCGCGGCCATGAACTGGTGCTGGGCGAGGGCGGCAAGGCCGAGGCCAGCATGGGCAGGGCCGACGAGAACGACGTGGTGATCAAGGGCAACCTGATCTCGCGCGTGCACGCGCGCATCGACCTGCGCAAGAACCGCTTCGTGCTGGTGGACGAGAGCACCAACGGCACCTTCATCCAGCCCGACGGTGGCGAGGAAGTCTACGTGCGGCGGGATTCCACCGAGCTGGCCGGCAGCGGCGTCATCGGCATGGGCCGGGTGGCGGCGCGTGGCACCCCGCTCGCCATCGAGTACAGCTGCGAGCAATAGCCGCCGCCCGTCCGGGCGGCGGCCACACGATCAGCCCAGCCGCTTGCGTACCTTGCCATGCTCCTCGAGCAGGGCAGGCGGAATGCGGCTGCCGTATTCGGCGAAATAGCCGGCGATGCCGTCGAGCTCCTCGCGCCAGCTCGCGGTGTCCACGGCCAGCAGCGATTCCAGCACCTGGCGGTCGATGTCGAGCCCGTCGAGATCGATGTCCGCGGGCTGGGGCAGGAAGCCGATGGGCGTTTCGCGGGCGCCGGCACGGCCTTCGCAGCGATCGATGATCCAGCGCAGCACCCGCAGGTTCTCGCCGAAGCCCGGCCACATGAACTTGCCGTTCCTGTCCTGGCGGAACCAGTTGACGTGGAAGATCTTCGGCAGGCGGTCCGATTTCCCGGCAAAGCCCAGCCAGTGGCCCCAGTAGTCGGCGAAGTTGTAGCCGCAGAAGGGCTTCATCGCCATGGGGTCGCGGCGCACCACGCCCACCTGGCCGGTGGCGGCGGCGGTGGTCTCGGAGGCCACCGAAGCGCCGATCAGCACGCCATGGCGCCAGTCGCGGGCCTGGTAGACCAGCGGCGCCAGCTCGCGACGCCGGCCACCGAAGATGATGGCGCTGATGGGCACGCCGGCCGGATCATCGGCCAGCGGCGAATAGCTCGGGTTCTGCCGTGCGGCCACCGTGAAGCGCGAGTTGGGATGGGCGGCGGCGCCGCTGCCCTTCTTCCAGGGGTTGCCGCGCCAGTCGGTGACCGGCTCCTGCTTGTCCTTGTCCTCCCACCAGGGCTCGTTGCCGGCGGTGACGGCGACGTTGGTGAAGATGGTGTCGTGGGTGATCATCTCGAAGGCGTTGCGGTTCGTCTTCGGATTGGTGCCGGGCACGACGCCGAAGTAGCCCGATTCGGGATTGATGGCGCGCAGGCGCCCTTCGGCATCCAGGTGCAGCCAGGCGATGTCGTCGCCGATGGTGCGCACCTTCCAGCCGGCCTGGGAGGCGGAGGGGATCAGCATCGCCAGGTTGGTCTTGCCGCAGGCCGAGGGGAACGCGGCGGCCAGGTAATGGCGCTCGCCCTGCGGGCTCTCGATCTCGACGATGAGCATGTGCTCGGCCAGCCAGCCCTCGCTGCGTGCCTGCCAGCTGGCAATGCGCAGGGCATGGCACTTCTTGCCGAGCAGGGCATTGCCGCCATAGCCGGAGCCGATGCTCTGGATCAGCAGTTCGTGCGGGAAATGCATGATGAACCGGCGCTCGGGATTGAGGTCGCCGGTGGAGTGCAGGCCGCGCACGAACTTGCCCTCGCGCTCGATGCGCTGCAGGGCCGGCTTGCCCATGCGCGTCATGAGCTTCATGTTGGCGACGACGTAGGGGCTGTCGGTGATCTCCACGCCGCAGCGGGCGTAGGGCGAGTCAATCGGGCCCATGCAGTAGGGGATCACGTACAGCGTGCGGCCACGCATGCAGCCTTCGAACAGGCTGGCCATCTTGCGGTGGGCCTCGGCCGGTGCCATCCAGTTGTTGTTGGGCCCGACCTCGTCCTTCTCCGGCGTGCAGACGAAGGTAAGGTGCTCCACGCGGGCGACGTCGCTGGGATCGGAGCGGTGCAGGTAGCAGCCGGGATAGGTCTTGTCGTTCAGGGCAAGCAGGTCGCCGCTCTTGAGCATCAACTCGATCAGCGAGCGGTATTCGGCCTCGCTGCCATCGCACCAGTGGATGCGGTCCGGTTTGGTGAGCGTGGCCGTCTCCGCCACCCAGTCGAGCAGGGCCTGGTTGCTTGTCGTCATCGCGAATCCTTCGAAAGAACGTGCCACCAGCGATCCGGTCTGTTGCCGGCGCGTGGTCCATGAAATTGCCTATTATACAGACCGCGACCAAGGGGTCAGCCGACACCCGGGAGCCACGCAGCTGCGCCTGACCCTGGATGCAGCCAGGCAACAGGCATGCGACGTAATTCGACAGTGCAGGACCGCTTCGACAGTTTCTTTCTCGACGACAGTCCGCTGCGCGGCGCCCTCGCGGGCTTTGCACCGCGACCGGAGCAGTTGCAGATGGCCCGCCTGGTCCGCGATGCCATGGCCGGCCGGCGGCACCTGGCCATCGAGGCTGGCGCCGGCACCGGCAAGACGCTGGCCTATCTGGTCCCGGCTCTCCTGTCCGGGCAGCGCGTGATCATCGCCACGGGCACCCGCACCCTGCAGGACCAGCTCTATCACCGCGATCTGCCGGTGGTCGCCGCGGCGATGGGCCGCCCGGCCGTGGTGGCCCAGCTCAAGGGCCGTGCCAACTACCTGTGCCGTTACCGGCTGGCACGCCTCGCGAACCTTCCCGATACGCTGGGCAGCGGCGCCCGCCGTGACCTGCGGCGGATCACCGAATGGGCCGGACGCACGCAGTCCGGCGACATTGCCGAAGCCGGGGCCGTGGCGGAAGACTCGCCGCTGTGGCCACAGGTGACCTCCACCGCCGACAACTGCCTCGGCAGCCGCTGCCCGGAATTCGCTGCCTGCCATGTGGTGGCAGTGCGCAAGCGCGCGGCTGCCGCCGACATCGCCATCGTCAATCATCATTTGCTGCTGGCCGACATGGCCCTGCAGGAGGACGGCTTCGGCCAGCTGTTGCCGGGCGCCGAGGTGGTGGTCGTCGACGAAGCACACCGCTTTCCGGACACGGCCCAGGCCTGGTTCGACGTCACGTTGCGTTCCCGGCAGCTGGAGGACCTGGTGCGTGACACCGCCACCGAGGCGCAGCAGGCCGCGGCGCTGGACGGGGAACTCAGGGGCCGCCTCGATGCCCTGCTCGGCACGGTGCGCGATGCGCAGACGGCCGCTCCGGCCGGCAGCGAACCCCTGGCCATGGCCGAGGCGCCGGCTTTCTCCGCCGCGCTGCTGGCGATGGCCGAGGCGCTCGCACCGCTGGGCTCGCTGCTCGCCGAGCGGGCCGCACTCGGTCCGGGCCTGGGTCGCTGCGCCGAACGCACCGCGGCGCTCACCACGGCCGCGGGCCGCATCGCCGACTGGCAGGCGCAGGCCGATCTCTGCTGGGTGCAGGGCGGACGCGAGACATTCGCGGTGCACCTGACCCCGCTGGATGCGTCGCGCCAGATGAGCGAGATGCTCGGCAACCAGCACTGCACCTGGATATTCACCTCGGCCACGCTGGCAGTGGGCGATGACTTCTCGCACTTCGCCGGCCGCCTCGGCCTGGAGCCGCTGGAGACCCGGCGCATCGACAGTCCCTTCGACTATGCGCGCTGCGCGCGCTTGTACCTGCCCGCCGGGCTGCCGGCGCCGGAGGCGCCGGATTACCTCGAGCGCTGCGTGGCCGCCATCGAGCCGGTCCTCGAAACCAGCCGGGGCCGGGCCTTCCTGCTGTTCACCAGTCGCCGGTCGCTGCAGCGCGCGGCGGAGCTGCTCGGCAGGAAGGCGCAGCAACATGCCCTGCTGGTGCAGGGCTCGGCGCCGCGCTCGCGGTTGCTCGAAGCCTTCGCCCGCACGGACAACGCGGTACTGCTGGGAACCGCTACCTTCTGGGAGGGCGTGGACATCCGCGGCCCGGCCCTGGTGGTGGTGGCCATCGACCGGCTGCCATTCGCCTCGCCGGGAGATCCGTTCCTGCAGGCGCGCCTCGAACTGGTACGCCGTGCCGGCGGCGATCCTTTCCGTGATTACCAGCTGCCGCAGGCCGTGCTGGCGCTGCGGCAGGGTGTCGGCCGCCTGATCCGCGGCACCACGGACTATGGCATCGTCGTCATCTGCGACCCGCGCCTCAGCGGGCGCGGCTACGGGCGCGTGTTCCGCGACAGCCTGCCGCCGATGCCCGTGGTGCGCAGCGCCGCGGAGGCCTGTGATTTCCTCCGGCAGCAGGAGGCCGGCGCCTGATGAGCAACCGCTGTGCACTGGCGCTGGAGGCCTCCAGCGACCGCATGGGTCTGGCCGCAAGCCGTGGCGGGCGCGTGGAGCAGTTCGAGGCCATGCCTGCCCGGTCCGCCACCGCGGCGGTGTACGAGCATGCGCGCGAGCTGCTGGAGCGCCTGGGCGCCGGCTTCGCCGACCTCGACTATGTCGCCTTCGGTCGTGGCCCGGGCAGTTTCACCGGCGTGCGGGTGGCTGCTGCGGTCGCGCAGGCGCTGGCCTATGCGCGCACCATTCCGGTGTGCCGCATCTCGAGCCTGGCGGTGCTGGCGGCCGGTGCCGGCCCAGGGATCCATGCCATCTGCGTCGATGCGCGCATGGGGCGCGCCTACGCGGCGCTGTACCGCGTGGAGGCCGGTGCCACGCCGCAGGCCATGATGGCCGAGGCGCTGGTGGATCCGGCGACCTTCGCTTTTCCCGGCGATACGGCGCTGTCCGGGCTCGGTGATGGCTGGCAGGCCTGGCCGGCCCTGCTCCAGCGGCACCAGGCGCGGCTTTCGGGGTTGCGTCCCGGCCTCTTGCCGTCGGCGCTGGATTTGTTGAGCATGGCAGACGCCGAGTTCGCCGCCGGCCGTACCGTTGCCGCCGCCGAAGCGCTGCCGGAGTACCTGGGCCAGGCGCCCGTATCGCGGCCGGCCACAACGGAGTAGCACTGCATGCCCGACAACCCGCGAATCGGCAATGTCCTCGGCCTGCTGGCCTGCGCGGGCCTCATGGGCTATGCGCTGTATTCCGAGCATGTGCTGGGCTACGAGCCCTGTCCGCTGTGCATCTTCCAGCGGGTGGCGGTGATCGCCCTCGGCATGGTGTTCCTGGCTGCCGCGATCCATGGGCCAGGTCCGGGTGGCCGTCGCGCCTACGCGCTGCTGCTGCTGCTGGCGGCGGCGGGTGGCGCCGGCGTGGCCGGGCGCCACCTCTGGCTGCAGAGCCTGCCGCCCGAGCGCGTTCCTGCCTGCGGCCCGGGACTCGACTACATGCTCGAATCGTTCCCCTTCACCGAGATGCTGCGGACGGTGCTGTCCGGGTCGGGGGAGTGCGCCGAGGTCAACTGGCGGTTGCTCGGCCTCGCCATGCCGGGCTGGGTGCTGATCTCGGTGGTGCTGCTCGGCGCCTTCGGCGTGTGGAACAACCTGCGGCGCAGGAGTACCTAGCCGGCCGGCAGCAGGCGTTCGAGGACGTTGCGGTAGACGGCCTTCATGCGGTCGATGTCGGCGACCGCGACGCGCTCGTTGACCTTGTGGATCGAGGCATTGACCGGCCCGAATTCCACGACCTGGGTGCCGTAGGGTGCGATGAACCGGCCATCCGAGGTGCCGCCGCCGGTGGAGAGCTCGGGCGTCAGGCCGGTCACGGTGCACACCGCCGCCGTGATGCAATCGGTCAGGGGCCCGATCGGCGTGAGGAACGGCTCGCCCGACAGGTGCCAGCGCAATTCGTAGTCCAGGCCATGGCGCTGCAGCAGCGCCTCGATGTGGGCCTGCAGGCGCTGGTAGGTCCAGACCGTGGAATAGCGGAAGTTGAAGCGCGCATGGAGCTTGCCGGGGATGACGTTGGGGGCGCCTTCGCCGGCCTCGATCTTCACCACCTGGAAGCTGGATGGCGGAAAGAACTCGTTGCCGTCGTCGAGCGGCGTGGCATAGAGCTCGGTGATGACCGGGGCGAACAGCGGGATCGGGTTGCGGGCGAGTTGCGGGTAGGCCACGTGGCCCTCGATGCCGTTGACGGTCAGCATGCCGCTCAGCGAGCCACGCCGGCCGATGCGCACCGTGTCGCCGAGCACCTCGCCGCAGGAGGGCTCGCCGATCACGCACCAGTCGATCTTCTCGCCGCGCGAGGCGAGCTCTGCCATCACCCGCAGCGTGCCGTCGCGCGCCCGGCCTTCCTCGTCACTGGTGATGAGGAAAGCGATGGAGCCGCAGTGGCCTGGCCGCGCGGCGACGAAGTCGACGGTGGCGTCGGTCATGGCCGCCAGGCTCGACTTCATGTCGGCGGCGCCACGGCCGTAGAGGTAGCCGTCGCGGATTTCCGGCGTGAACGGGTCGCTTTGCCATGCCGAGGCGTCACCGGGCGGCACCACGTCGGTGTGGCCGGCGAAGCACAGCAGCGGCCCGCTGCTGCCGCGGCGCGCCCACAGGTTGGTCACCTCGCCGTACTGCAGGGTCTCGACCGTGAACCCGGCCTGCAGCAGCCGCGCGGCGATGAGCTCCTGGCAACCCTCGTCGCGCGGCGTCACGGACGGCCGGCGGACCAGCTCCCGGGTGAATTCCAGCGTGCCGTTCATGCCGGCCTGCTCACTCGGCCCGCAGCAGTTCGTTGATGGCGACCTTGGCGCGCGTCTGCGCGTCGACGCGCTTGACGATCACCGCGCAGTACAGGCTGCAGCGACCGCCCGCGGAGGGCATGGACCCGGGCACCACCACGGCTCCCGCCGGCACGCGTCCGTAGAGCACCTGGTCGCGCTCGCGGTCGTAGATGCGGGTGCTGGCGCCGATGTACACGCCCATGGAGATCACCGCGCCTTCCTCGACGATGACGCCCTCGACGATCTCCGAGCGCGCACCGATGAAGCAATTGTCCTCGATGATGGTGGGGCTGGCCTGCAGCGGTTCGAGCACGCCACCGATGCCCACGCCACCGGAGAGATGCACGTTGCGGCCGATCTGCGCGCAGCTGCCCACCGTGGCCCAGGTGTCCACCATGGTGCCGCTGTCCACGTAGGCGCCGATGTTGACGTAGGAGGGCATCAGCACCACGCCGCGGGCGATGTAGGCGCCGCGCCGGGCCACGGCCGGTGGTGCGACGCGCACCCCGCCGGCGGACAGCTCCTGCTCGCTGCGCCCGGCGAACTTCAGCGGCACCTTGTCGTAGAACGTGGTGAAGCCGGCATCCATGCGGCGGTTCTGCGACACCGCGAAGTAGAGCAGCACCGCCTTCTTCAGCCACTGGTTGACGATCCAGCCGGAGCTGGTCTTCTCGGCGACCCGGGCGCTGCCGGAATCGAGCATGGCGATGGCTTCCTCGATGGCCGCGCGCAGCCGCGGGTCCGGGTTCGCGGGATCGAGTTCCCGGCGGCGTTCGAATGCGGCTTCGATGGTGGCTTGCAACTCGCTCATGGGTTTCCCGTGCGGTGGTTCGTGGAGGCGCCAGGGCGCCGTGTTGCTCAGGCGGGCTGGTCCAGCGCCGCCGTGAGTGCATGCTTCAGCTGTTCGCAGAATTCCGGCTGCAGCGGCTGCCCGCTGCGGTCGGTGACATAGAAGACGTCCTCGGCACGCTCGCCCAGCGTGACGATCTTCGCGGTATGGACCGCGACCCGCTGGTCGCGCAGCACCTTGCCGACCTCGCAGAGCAGGCCGGGACGGTCGCCGGCTATCAGCTCCATCACCGTGCGGTTGTTGCGCTCGTCGGTGGCAAAGCTCACCAGCGTGGGAATGGAGAACATGCGCACCTGCCGCGGGGCGCGCCGGGTCACCCTGGCCGGTTCGCCATCGCCACGGGCCAGCGCCCGCTCCATGTGTCGCCTGATCTGCTCGTGGCGGCGGGTATCGGCAATGCGCTCGCCGGTCTGCTCGAGCACCACGTAGGTGGAGATGCTCCTGCCGTTGTCCAGGGGAATGATGCGCGCGTCGGCGATGGTGAGCCCGAGTTCGTCGAGCACGGCGGTGGCCAGGGCGAAGGTATGCTGCTCCTGCGGCGTGTAGAGGAAGATCTCGGTGCCGCCGCTGGTCGAGGCACCATGGACACCGATCAGCACGGGCTGGCGCCCGGGATCGTGGCCGGCAAGCTGCTGCGTGTGCCATGCAATGGTCTGCGGACTGCAGCGCAGGAAGTAGTCCTCGGTGAGCTGCGGCCAGACCTGGGCCGCCACCTCGCGGCCTGCACCCGCGGCATCCAGCAACTGCAGGGCAGCGGCCTGCCGCTCGGCCAGCAGCTCGTCCTTGTCCACCGGCGTTTCCAGGCCCCGGCGCAGGGCGCGCTTGGTGACGCCATAGAGTTCCTCGAACAGCTGCGCCTTCCAGGAGTTCCACAGCTTGGGATTGGTGGCGCGCACGTCCGCCACGGTCAGCAGGTAGAGGTAGTCCAGGTGCGTCTCGTCACCGACCAGCGCGGCGAACTCGCGTATCACCGCAGGGTCGGTGATGTCGCGGCGCTGCGCGGTCATCGACAGTGCCAGGTGGTGGCGGACCAGCCAGGCCACCAGCCGCGCCTCGTAGCGGCTCATGCCGTGCTCCAGGCAGAACGCCTCGGCATCCACTGCGCCCAGCACCGAGTGGTCGCCGCCGCGGCCCTTGGCGATGTCGTGGAAGAGCCCGGCCAGGTAGGCGATCTCCGGTGCCGGCAACTCGCGCATGATCTCCGAGCAGCGCGGGAACTCGTGGTCATAGCGGGCCAGCGCGAAGCGGCGCAGGTTGCTCACCACGAACAGCGTGTGGGCGTCCACGGTGTAGGCGTGGAACAGGTCGTACTGCATGCGGCCGACGATGCGGCCGAACGACGGAATGTAGCGGCCAAGGACACCGTAGAGGTTCATGCGCCGCAACTCGTGGGTGACGCCCTCCGGTGCGCGCAGGATCTGCAGGAACAGGCGGTGGTTGCGCGGGTCCTGCCGGAACTCGTCGTCAATGAGGTAGAGGCTGCGCTGGAGCAGGTCGACCGTGGTGGCGCTCACGCCCTTGATCTGTGGCTGCTGCTGCAGCAGCAGGAACAGCTCGATCATCGCCGAAGGCTGGCGCTCGAAGACCGTGTCGTCCACCACCTGCAGGAAGCCGTTCTTGACCTGGAAGCGGTCATTGAGCGGCTCGGCCTCCACCTCCGGGTTCATGAGGATGGCTTCCTGGAAGAGCTGCAGCAGCATCTCGTTCAGGCGGCTCAGGTCCATCACCGTGCGGTAGTAGCGCTGCATAAGCTGTTCCACCGCGAGCATGTAGGTCGCGTCCTGGTAGCCGAAGATCTGCGCGATCCTCGCCTGGAAGTCGAACAGCAGCCGGTCCTCCTTGCGGCCGGTGAGGGCATGCAGCGCGAAGCGCACGCGCCAGATGAAGTCGCGCCCCTGGCGCAGCACCCGCAGCTGACCGGGTGTCAGGAACCGGTGTGACACCAGCGTCTCGAGGTCACCCGTGCTGAAATGGCGGCGCGCGACCCAGACGATCATGTTGATGTCGCGCAGTCCCCCGGGGCTGCCCTTGATGTTGGGCTCGAGGTTGTAGGCCGTGTCGTCGTAGCGGGCATGGCGGGCCTGCTGTTCCTTCAGCTTGGCCTCGAAGAAGCTGCGCGCCGGCCAGACCGCCGGCGGGGCGCAGGCCGCTTCCATCTGCCGGAAGAGTTCCTCCGGGCCCAGCAGGCGGCGCGCCTCCATCAGCGTGGTGGCGGTGGTGAGGTCGCGGCAGCTCTCGTCCCGGCATTGCTCCACGGTGCGCGTGCTGTGGCCCACCTGCAGGCCGATGTCCCAGAGCAGCGCGAGGAAGGCCGAGACGGGCTCGCGCACGTCACGTTGCTCCTGATCCGGCAGCAGCACCAGCAGGTCCACGTCGGAGCAGGGGTGGAGTTCCGCGCGGCCGTAGCCGCCGACCGCCGCCAGCACCGCGTCGGCCAGCTGCGGCCCGCAGCTGTGTTCCCAGGCGGAGCGGATCACCCGGTCGACGACCATCGTCTGGTCCGCCACCAGCTGCGTGGCCGACTCTCCGGCCAGGAAGCGGTTGATCAGCGCACCATTGGCCGCCTGCAGGACTTCGCGGATGCCGGCCACGGTGCCGCTGGCCGCGGCCAGGCCGGCATCGATGCCGGCCCAGTCGAGGGCGCTGCCGCCGGCAGTGAGAAAGCGTCTGCCTGCTTCGGCGGCCGCGGCCAGTTGTGGCGGAATGGCGCCGGCGTCGCTGGCAACCCGGGCCGGTGTGCTCATGGACGGTCCGCGGCTCCCAGGGTCAGTACCTCGCAGCCGTTGGCCGTCACCAGCACGGTGTGCTCCCATTGCGCCGACAGCGAGTGGTCCCTGGTGACCACGGTCCAGCCGTCCGGCAACAGGCGCACGCCGCGCTCCCCGGCATTGACCATGGGCTCGATGGTGAAGGTCATGCCTTCGCGCAGTTCCATGCCCGTGCCGGGCCGGCCGTAGTGCAGCACCTGCGGGTCCTCGTGGAAGCCGCGGCCAATGCCGTGCCCGCAGTACTCGCGCACCACCGAGCAGCCCTGCGATTCGGTGCAGGTCTGCACCGCATGGCCGATATCGCCGAGGCGCGCGCCCGCACGTACCGTGCGGATGCCGGCCCACATGGCATCGAATGCCACTTGCATGATGCGTGCGCCCTGCACCGTCGGCTTGCCCACCGCGAACATGCGGCTGCTGTCGCCGTGGTAGCCATCCTTGATGACCGTGACGTCGATGTTGACGATGTCGCCCTGGCGCAGCACCCGGTCGCCGGGGATGCCGTGGCACACGACGTGGTTCACCGAGGTGCAGATCGACCTGGGGAAGCCACGGTAGTTCAGTGGCGCGGGAATCGCCTGCTGCACGCCAACGATGAACTCGTGGCAGATGCGGTCGAGCTCCCCGGTGCTGACCCCGGGCTGGACGTGCGGAGCGATCATGTCGAGGACGTCTGCGGTGAGGCGCCCGGCCACACGCATGAGTTCCTGTTCCCCGGGCGTCTTGATGCTTGTGCTCATCGAGGCTGGTCCTGGGCCGCGTGGCGGCAGCGATTGCGCCACGGCCGGGCGCGGGCTGGCGGGATCTGGGCGTTTCATGGCAGGGACGGCTCCGGGTGGCAACGGCGCTGGGACCGCCGGCTGGCGGCCGGCACCGGGTACCAGCACCCGGCGCGTTGTTGCTGGATGACGGTTATGGTATAAAGCGCGCGCCTTGCAGGCAACGAAATCCACACATGTGTCGGCACGTACGGCCGGGTGCCTGGCTCAGCATGAGCAGGTTGCCGCTACGGGACACATGGAGGCCCAACCCGACCAAGGAGCAAACGTGGCAGAAGTCAGCATGCGCCAGATGCTGGAGGCCGGTGTTCACTTCGGACACCAGACCCGGTACTGGAACCCCAAGATGGCGCCCTTCATCTTCGGCGCCCGCAACAACATCCACATCATCAACCTCGAGCACACCGTCCCGCTGTTCCACAAGGCCTGTGCCTTCGCGAGGAACCTGGCGGCCGATGGCGGCACGATCCTCTTCGTCGGCACCAAGCGCTCGGCACGCGATTCGGTCAGGGCCCAGGCCGAGCGTTGCGGCATGCCCTACGTCAGCCATCGCTGGCTCGGCGGCATGCTCACCAACTTCAAGACCATCAAGCAGTCGATCAAGCGCCTGGAGGAGCTGCAGCAGATGCAGGCCGACGGCTCGATCGAGCGGCTGACCAAGAAGGAAGTGCTGACGCTGAAGCGCGAGCAGGCCAAGCTGGAGCGCAGCCTCGGCGGCATCAAGAGCCTGGCCAGCCTGCCGGACGCCATCTTCGTCATCGATGTCGGCCACGAAAGCATCGCCGTGCACGAGGCCCGCGTCCTCGGCATCCCGGTGGTGGGCGTGGTCGATACCAATTGCTCGCCGGACGAAGTCGATTACGTGATTCCCGGCAATGACGACGCCATGCGCGCCGCCGAGCTCTATGCCGTCGGCCTGGCCGACGCGGTGCTCGAGGGGCGCGTGTCCGTGCCGGCGTTGCCGGCCGGCGAGGACGAGTTCGTCGAACTGGATGCCGAAGGCAAGCCCAGGTCGCAGCCCGGCGGCCGCCGCGCCGCGCCGGCCCGCAAGACGACGCGCGGCGGCGCCAGGGCGCCGGAAGCGGCCAAGGGTGCGCGGCGCCCGCGGACCAAGGCTGCAGCGGCAGCCGGCGGGGATGACGCCGCAACGGCGGCCGGCGACGAGAACAAGGAATAGTCAAGGCGGCTAGCCGCCAGCAGTGGCGGGTATCCGACGACAGCCTGGAGAATCGGCATGAGCATTGCGGCCAGCACCGTGAAGGAACTGCGCGAGCGCACCGGCGCCGGCATGATGGAGTGCAAGAGCGCGCTCGTTGAGGCCAAGGGCGATATCGAATCGGCCCTGGAGATCCTGCGCACGCGCGGCCAGGCCAAGGCGGACAAGAAGGCGAGCCGTGTCGCCGCCGAAGGTCGCATCGAGCTGGCGCAGGCCGCGGATGGGCGTGGCGGCGTCATCATGGAAGTCAACTGCGAAACCGACTTCGTGGCGCGTGACGCCAGTTTCCTGGCTTTTGCCGGAGAGGCCGCTGCCCTCGCCCTGGCTCGCGCACCGGCCGATGTCGAGGCACTGATGCAGCTGCCGCGAGCCACCGGCGGCACGCTCGAGGACCTGCGCAAGGAACTGGTGGCCAAGATCGGCGAGAACATCGCCGTGCGGCGCTTCGAGCGCCTGGCCGCCACCGGACAGCTGGGCAGCTACCTGCACGGCACGCGCATCGGCGTGCTGGTGGATGTCGTGGGCGGCGATGAGGAGCTGCGCCGGGACCTGGCCATGCATGTTGCCGCCAGCCGCCCGCAATGCGTGTCGCCCGACGAGGTCCCGGCCGAGGTGCTGGAGCGCGAGCGGCGCATCCTCACCGAGCAGGCGGGCAACGAGGGCAAGCCGCCCGAGATCGTCGCCAAGATGGTGGAGGGGCGCCTGCGCAAGTTCCTCAACGAGGTCACCCTGCTCGGCCAGCCCTTCGTCAAGGATCCCGATACCAGCGTCGGCAAGCTGGTCCAGGGCCGCAAGGCTTCGGTGAAGCGCTTCGTGCGCCTGGAGGTGGGTGAGGGCATCGAGAAGAAGGCGGCGAACTTCGCCGAGGAAGTGCGCGCGCAGCTCGAAGCCCATGCCTGACGGAGGGTGCAGCCGGGTGGCGGCCGCCCCATGGCCGGAGCCGGGGCAGGGCGTGCGTCACGGCCATCGCGGAACATCCACGACCCCGCCTGCGCGGGGTTCTTTTTGGGTCATGCACCGGCAGGCAACATGAGCGAACCGCAGAAGAAGTTCGACCGCATCCTCCTCAAGCTCAGCGGCGAGGCGCTGCTCGGCAACGAGGACTATGGCATCGACCCGCACATGCTCGCACGCATCGCCGGGGAGCTCACCGAGCTCACCCGCATGGGCATCCAGCTCGGCGTGGTGATCGGCGGCGGCAACATCTTCCGCGGTGCAGGCCTGGCCCGGGCGGGCATGGATCGAGTCACCGGCGACCACATGGGCATGCTGGCCACGGTGATCAACGCGCTCGCCCTGCAGGACGCGCTGGAGCGGGCCGGGGCCTACGCCAGGGTGATGTCGGCGCTGCAGATCCACGAGGTCTGCGAGGACTATATCCGCCGGCGGGCCATCCGCCACCTGGAGAAGGGCCGCGTGGTGATCCTCGCCGCCGGCACCGGCAACCCGTTCTTCACCACGGACACCGCGGCGGCCCTGCGCGCCATCGAGATCGGCGCGGACGTGCTCATCAAGGCCACCAAGGTCGATGGCATCTATACTGCGGACCCGATGAAGGACCGCGGCGCGTCACGCTACGAGCGACTGTCCTATGACAAGGTGCTGGCCGACCGGCTCGATGTCATGGACACCACGGCGGTGGTCATGTGCCGTGACAACCACCTGCCGATCCGTGTGTTCGACCTCAATGTTCCGGGAGCCCTGGTGCGCGTGGCTTGCGGCGAGTCGGTGGGTACGCTGGTCAGCGAGAACTGAAGACGCGCCGCGCGGGGCGGACCACAGGGAGTCGATGATGATTGCAGACATCAGGAAAGACGCCGAGCAGCGCATGGCCAAGGCCGTGGCTGCATTTGGCCAGGTGCTGAAGAAGCTGCGCACTGGGCGCGCCCACACCAGCCTGCTTGAACACATCCAGGTCGACTACTATGGCAGCCACGTGCCGCTGAACCAGGCTGCCAACGTCGCGGTGGAGGATGCCCGCACCCTGAGCGTCACGCCCTGGGAGCCGAAGATGGTGCAGGTCATCGAGAAGGCGATCATGAATGCCGACCTCGGGCTCAATCCGGTGACGGCAGGTACCGTCATCCGCGTGCCCTTGCCGGCCCTGACCGAGGAGCGCCGGCGCGACCTCGCCAAACACATCAGCCGCGAGGCCGAGCAGGCCCGGGTGGCCGTGCGCAACGTGCGCCGGGACGTCATGGCCGACCTCAAGGAATTGCTCAAGGAGCGGGAGGTCACCGAGGATGAGGAGCGCAAGGCGCAGCAGTCCATCCAGGAACTCACCGACCGCCACGTCGGCCAGATCGACAAGATTTCAGAGGATAAGCAGAAAGAAATCATGCAGGTATGAATATTTCTGCAAGTCCTGAATAAAGCCGGATGAGTTCCCAGGCAATACAAGGCGGCGACCCGCCGCAGGGCCCGCCGCGCCACGTCGCCCTCATCATGGATGGCAACGGCCGCTGGGCCTCGGCCCACGGCAAGCCGCGCCACGCCGGCCATCGCGCCGGGGTGCGCGCCGCCCGCGCGGTGACCAGGGCCTGTGCGGAAGCGGGCGTCGAGGTCCTGACGCTGTTCGCCTTCAGCAGCGAGAACTGGCAGCGGCCGCCGGAAGAGGTCAACAGCCTGATGCGGCTGTTTGTCGAGGTCCTGCAGCGCGAGGTCGATGAACTGCACGCCAACGGTTTCCAGCTGCGCTTCATCGGCGCCCGCGAACAGTTGCCCGAGATCCTGCGCAAGCGCGTCGCCGATGCCGAGGCGAAGACCGCAGGCAACTCCCGCATGACCCTGGTGCTCGCCGTGTCCTACGGCGGCCGCTGGGACATCGTGCAGGCCGCACGCCGCGTGGCTGCCAAGGTGCGTTCGGGTGACCTCGACCCGCAGGACATCGACGAGACGCTGCTGGGCCGCCACCTGTCGCTGGCGGGATTGCCGCCACCCGACCTGCTGATCCGCACCGGCGGCGAGCAGCGCGTCAGCAACTTCCTGCTCTGGGACCTGGCCTACACGGAGATCTACTTCACCGACCTGCTGTGGCCCGACTTCGGTCCGGCAGAGCTGTCGCAGGCGATGGACTTCTTCCGGCAGCGGCAGCGCCGCTTCGGCCGGATCGGCGGCCAGCGCGAGGCCCTGGCGGACTGACGGGGCCCGTCGACGGGTCGCGTCCGGTTCCCTCTGCAGTCACGATGGCGCTGGACCCCCTGTCGCAACGCATCCTCACCGCCGGCGCGCTGTTCGCCGTGCTGTTGCCGGCATTCCTGCTGCTGCCCAAGGCATTCGGGCTGGCACTGATCGGCCTGTTCGTGCTGGGCGCGGCCTGGGAGTGGTCGGGCTTCCTCGGCCTGGTCGCGATGGCGCCGCGGCTCGCGGGCGTGGCGCTGGTGGCGCTGCTGCTGGTGGCAACCCGGGCCCTGATGTCCACGACGCTGCCGGTGACGCTGATCGCCGCCTGCGCCATGCTCTGGTGGCTGGCCGCCTTCGCGCTGATCCTGCGCTTCCCGGTGTCCATCCGGCCCGCGGTGGCCGCCGTCTGCGGGCTGCTGGTGCTGATTCCGGCCTGGATATGCCTGGTGGCGTTGCTGTACACCGCCGTCAACGGCCGGATGCTGCTGCTGCTGGTGCTGGCCATCGTCTGGGCGGCGGATATCGGCGCCTACTTCGCCGGCCGGCGCCTGGGCCGGGTGAAGCTCGCGCCCCGCGTCAGCCCGGGCAAGACCTGGGAAGGCGTGCTCGGCGGGCTCGCCTGCGCCAGCGTGGCGGCGGTTGCTGGCGCTGTCGTCCTCGGCCATCCGCCAGGCCCCGCTGCGGCGCTGGGCCTCAGCGTCGGCGCCATATCCATCGTCGGCGATCTCACCGTCAGCATGTTCAAGCGCAATGCCGGCCTGAAGGACAGCGGCAACCTGTTCCCGGGCCATGGCGGCATCCTCGATCGCATCGACAGCGTGACGGCGGCGGCACCGCTGTTCCTGCTCGAAGCGGGCTGGCTGGGCTGGCTGGGAGCATGATCGCGCCGCCGGTTGCAACCGGGTCGCCGGGCTTGAGATCATGGCGCGCCGCTCCCGCCGCGGCCGGCGCCTGCGCACGGTCGGGGCGCTGTCATGCGGCAGGCAACCCGGGTGCGCTGGCAGGCCTATGAGCATTTTCACATCGGCGGTTTCATTCCTGGTCGCGATCGGCATCCTGGTCGCCGTCCACGAGTTCGGCCACTTCATCGCCGCGCGCCTGCTCGGCGTGCGCGTGCTGCGCTTTTCCGTCGGCTTCGGCCGCCCGGTGTGGCTGCGGCGTGCCGGTGCCGACCGCACCGAGTACTGCCTGTCCGCCATTCCTTTCGGCGGCTACGTCAAGCTGCTCGACGAGCGTGACTGCCCGGTGGCGCTGGCGGAGCAGCACCGCGCCTTCAATCGCCAGCCCGTTGCCTCACGGATCATCATCCTCGCCGCCGGCCCCGCGCTCAATTTCGTCTTCGCCATCGTCGCCTACTGGGCCATGTTCATGATCGGCGTGCCGGGAGTCCGGCCGGTGGTCGGCGAGGTGACGCCCGGCTCCATCGCCGCGCGAGCGGGCCTGGAGCCAGGCGACGAGATCCTGCAGGTGGGCGGCGAGACGGCGGCCACCTGGGAGGGCGCGGTGGTGGAGATGCTGGACAGCCTGCTCGATGGCGGTCGCATCAGCCTGCGGGTGCGCCAGGAATCGGGCGGCGAGCGGCTGGTCACGCTGGACGCCTCGGGGCGTTCCGCAGAGCTGACCGAACCGGGGCGGCTGTTCCCGGGGCTCGGCTTCAGCGCATGGGTACCGACGCTGCCGCCGGTGATCGGCGAGACCGTGCCGGGCGGCACCGCCGAGCGCGCCGGCCTGCGCGCCGGCGACCGCGTGCTCAGCGCCGATGGCCAGCCGATCAGCAGCTGGCCCGACTGGGTCGAGTACGTGCGCGCGCGTCCGGGCAGCACTATCCTCGCCGAGGTGCGCCGCGACGGTGCCACCCTCGGGATCCGCCTCGAGGTGGCGGAGGCGAGCACGCCGGACGGCAAGGTCGGCCGCATCGGCGCCTCGCCGCAACTGCCGCCGGGCCTCTATGACGGCATGCGCTCGGTGGAGCGCTACGGTCCGGTGGCCGCGGCGGGCGCCGCGCTGTCGCGGACCTGGGAAATGTCCAGCCTGACCCTGCGCATGATCGCGCGCATGGTCACCGGCGATGTCTCGGTGAAGAACATCAGCGGGCCGATCAACATCGCGCAGTACGCCGGCTACAGCGCCAGCATCGGCCTGTCGCCTTTCCTGGGATTCCTGGCTGTGGTGAGCCTGAGCCTCGGCATCCTCAACCTGTTGCCGGTGCCGATGCTGGACGGTGGCCAGATCGCGTACCAGCTGATCGAGTTCGCCAAGGGCTCGCCGCTCTCCGAGCGTTCGCAGGTCATCGGCCAGCAGCTGGGCATCTTCCTGCTGCTGCTGCTGATGAGCTTCGCCTTCTACAACGACATCACGCGACTGCTCGGCTGACTCCGTGACCATGCCTGCCGATGGACTCCGCCAGCCCGGCCGCGTGCGCCGCTGGTTTGCCTGCCTCCTGCTGCTTGCCGCGTCGTTCGCTGCCACGGCGGCGGACATGGTGGTCAAGGACATCCGCGTCGAGGGCCTGCAGCGCATCTCCGAGGGCACGGTGTTCAACTACCTGCCCGTCAATATCGGCGACAAGCTGGACCGCCAGCGCATGCAGGAGGCGCTGCGGGCGGTCTACGCCACCGGCTTCTTCAAGGACGTGGAGCTGCGCTGGGACAACGGCACCCTCGTGATCGCCGTGGCGGAGCGGCCCTCCATCGAGAGCTTCAGCATCACCGGCAACAAGGACATCAAGACCGAGGACCTCACCGAGTCGCTGTCGAAGATCGGCCTGAAGGCTGGCCGCATCTTCAACCGCTCGGTGCTCGACGAGGTCGAGCAGTCGCTCACCGACCAGTACTTCAGCCGGGGCAAGTACGCCGCCCGGGTGACGACCGAGGTCGAGGACCTGCCGGACAACAAGGTCAGGATCGCCATCAAGATCGTCGAGGGCGACCGTGCGCGGATCCGGCAGATCAACATCGTCGGCAACCACAGCTTCGACGATGAGGAGATCCTCGAGCAGTTCCAGCTGAAGATGCCCAACTGGCTGTCGTTCATCCGCCAGGACGACCGTTACTCGAGGGAGTCGCTGCAGGGCGACCTGGAGACGCTGCGCTCCTTCTACATGGACCAGGGCTTCGCCGACTTCCGCATCGACTCCACCCAGGTTGCGCTGTCGCCGGACAAGAAGGACATCTTCATCACCGTCAACCTCACCGAGGGCGAGCGCTACAAGGTTGCCAACGTGAAGCTGGCGGGCGAGCTGATCCTGCAGGAGCAGGAACTCAATCCCTACGTGCTGGTCAAGCCCGGCCAGATCTATTCCCAGCGCACCATCACGCAGAGCGCCGACCTGATCCGCCTGCGCCTCGGCGAGGAGGGCTACGCCTTCGCCAGCGTCGAACCCGTGCCGGAACTCAACAAGGTGGACAAGACGGCATCGATCACCCTGTACGTCGAGCCGAAGAACCGCGTCTATGTGCGGCGCGTGAATTTCACCGGCACCAGCAGCATCAACGACGAGGTGCTACGGCGCGAGGTGCGGCAGTTCGAGAGCGGCTACCTGTCCAACAGCCGCCTGGAGCGCTCCAAGGTGCGCCTGCAGCGCCTGCCGTACATCGAGAAGGTGGAATCGAGCACCAACCCGGTGCCAGGCACGCCCGACCTGGTGGACATCGACTTCAATATCAAGGAGGGCCTGCCCGGCCAGTTCGGCGGCGGCATCGGCTATTCCGGTTCGCAGGGCTTCATGCTCAACGGCAGCTTCGTGCACACCAACGTTTTCGGCACCGGCAACCGCGTCGCGGCCGACGTCAACTCGGGCGAGTACCGGACCATCTACAGCCTGTCGCACACCGACCCGTACACCACCATCGACGAGGTGAGCCGGACCATCAGCCTCTCGTACCGGGACATCACCCAGTACACCTCGGGCGCGTCGGATTTCTCCACCGAGACGGCGGCGCTGTCGGTGGAGTATGGCTATCCCATCACCGAGTTCCAGCGGCTGATCTTCGGCGTCAGCTGGCAGGAGTCGAACCTGCTGGCGGATTCCTACAGCAGCGCCCAGGCCAAGGAGTGGGTGCAGAACAACGGCAGCAGCTTCGCCGAGAAGGTCAGTGGCGGCGCCGAGGTCTACGGCACCAACTTCATGACCTTCGACCTGGTCGCGGGCTGGGTCTACGACAGCCGCAACCGCGCGCTGTTCGCCGATCGCGGGGCACGCCATCGGCTGACGCTGTCGACCACCGTGCCGGGAGCCGACGTCGAGTACTACACGCTCAACTACAATGGCGTGCAGTACTTCCCCATGAGCCAGTACTTCACGCTGGCGGTGAACGTCGACCTCGGCTTCGGCGACAGCTTCGGCGATACCACGGCCATCGTTCCCTTCAAGAACTTCTTCGCGGGCGGCCCGGATACGGTGCGCGGCTACCGGGAGAACTACCTCGGGCCGCGCGACAGCTTCGGCAACCCCTACGGCGGCAACATGCTGGTCGCCGCCCAGACTGAAATCATCCTGCCGATCCCGGAGAAGTGGCGTTCCCGCTCGCGCCTGACCCTGTTCTACGACGTGGGCAACGTGTTCTCCAGCGGCAATGTGACCTTCACCGCGCCATACCCGAACAACACCGTGCCGATCGATTACAATTTCGACCTGGGCAACCTGAAGCAGTCGGTGGGCATTTCGGCGCAGTGGCTGGCACCGCTGGGCCTGTTCCGCTTCAGCTACGGCTTCCCGCTCAATGCCAAGGACCCGACGGCCCTCTCCTACGGGGACGATACCGAACAGTTCCAGTTCTCGATCGGCGGCGCATTCTAGTACTCGCACAGTCAAAGAGGATCAGCACCAATGAAGCGATGCTCAACCCCGTTCCTGGCACTGCTGGCCCTGGCCATGCTGGCGCCCGGCCTGGCAGCGGCGCAGGCGGCGGCACCCCTGAAGGTCGGCGTGGTGGACTTCGCCCGCCTGATCAAGGAATCGCCGCAGGCGCAGGCGACGCTCAAGGCACTGGAGGACGAATTCGCCCCGCGCCAGCGCGATCTGGTCGCCAAGCAGAACGAGCTGAAGGACCGGCAGGCCAAGCTGCAGAAGGATGGCGCGGTGATGGGCGCGGAGGAGCGGCGCAATGCCGAGAGCAAGTTCCGCGACGACGAGCGCGAACTCGGCCGGCGCTTCAACGCCTTCCAGGAAGACCTCAACGTGCGGCGCAATGAGGAACTGGGCAAGCTGCAGCGCGACCTGCTGCAGGAAGTGCAGGCGTTCGCCAGGCAGCGCGGCTACGACCTGGTCATCGGCGACGGCGTGATCTATGCGACCCAGGCCATCGACCTGACCGCGCAGATCCTCAGCAGCGTGCAGGCGTCCTACAAGGGCAAGCCTGGCGCTCCGGCCAAGCCTTGAAGCGCGGGCCGCGGGGCGGCCTGCGCGGGAACCGGGACCGATGGAGCTGACGTGGGCATGACCCTGGCAGCGCTCGCCGTGCGGCATGGTTGCGAACTGCACGGCGACCCGGACGTCACCGTGGACCACGTGGCCACCCTGGCGGCGGCCGGACCCGGGGCGCTGGCTTTCCTCGCCAACCCCCGGTATCGCGCGCAACTCGCCGGCACCCGCGCCAGTGCCGTGGTGCTCGATGCGGAGTCGGCCGCCGCCTGTCCCACGGCCTGCCTCGTCAGCAGCAATCCCTATCTCGCCTACGCGCGGCTGGCCGCGGACCTGCATCCGCTGCCGCCGCCCCGGCCGGGCGTGGCCGCCGGTGCCCGCGTCGCGGAATCGGCACGCCTCGGCGCGGGCACGCAGGTCGATGCCGGCGCGGTGATCGGCGAGGATGCGGTGGTCGGCGCCAGGGTGGTCATCGGCGCCAACGCCGTGATCGGCGCCGGCTGTGCCATCGGCGATGACACGCGCATCATGGCCGCTGTGGTGCTCTGCGAGCGGGTCCGCATCGGACGCCGCTGCCTGGTCCATCCCGGCGCGGTGATCGGTTCGGACGGCTTCGGCAATGCCCGCGGCCCGGGCGGCGCCTGGACGCGGGTGCCGCAGCTGGGCAGCGTGGTGATCGGCGACGATGTCAGCATCGGCGCCTGCACCACCATCGACCGCGGCGCCATCGAGGACACCTCGATCGGTGACGGCGTCCGCCTCGACAACCACATCCAGGTCGGGCACAACGTCAGCATCGGCAGCCATACGGCCATCGCCGCCATGACCGGCATCTCCGGCAGCACCCGCATCGGTGCACGCTGCATCATCGGCGGCCATTGCGGCTTCGCCGGGCACATCGTCGTCGCCGACGACGTCGTCATCAGCGGCGGCGCCAAGGTCACCAACTCGATCGGCAGGCCCGGCCTGTACAGCGGCGCCATTCCCGCGGACGAGGCCCGGCAATGGCGCAAGAATGCCGTGCGCTTCGGCCAGCTGGACCAGCTGGCGCGGCGCCTGCGCCAGCTGGAGGGCAGCGTGCGCGAGCCAGGCCGGAAGAAGACCAGGACATGATCCACGAGACCGCAATCATCGACCCCGCAGCCGAGCTGGCGCATGACGTCAGCGTCGGTCCCTACAGCGTCATCGGCCCGCGGGTGCGCATCGGCGCCGGTTCGGTGATCGGCCCCCACGTGGTCATCAGGGGGCCGACCACGCTCGGTGCCGGCAACCGCATCTTCCAGTTCGCCTCGATCGGCGATGACCCGCAGGACAAGAAATTCGCCGGCGAGGACACGCGCCTGGAGATCGGCGACCGCAACACCATCCGCGAGTACTGCACCATCAACCGCGGCACCGCCCAGGATGCGGGCGTCACCCGTGTCGGCAACGACAACTGGCTGATGTCCTACACCCACATCGCCCACGACTGCCAGGTCGGCAACGACGTCATCATGTCCAACAACGCCACGCTGGCCGGGCATGTGCATGTCGAGGACCACGTGATCCTCAGCGGCTTCTGCGCCGTGCACCAGTTCTGCCGCATCGGCGCCCATGCCTTCGTCGGTGGACTCTCCGGCGTCACCCGCGACGTGCTGCCCTTCATGATGGTGGCCGGCCACCCGCCCGAACCGCGCGGCATCAACCAGGAGGGGCTGAAGCGGCGTGGTTTCGGGCCCGAGCAGCTGCGCAACCTCAAGGAGGCCTACCGCATCCTCTACCGCTCCGGGCTGCGGCTGGTGGAGGCGCGCGAGCAGCTCGCCGCGCTGGCGGCAAGCCAGCCCGAGGTGCGCGCCATCGTCGAGTTCCTCGACCGCTCGGAACGCAGCATTGTCCGCTAGCCCGTGGACCGGCAGCGCCGGCCGCCATGCGCATCGTCATCGTTGCCGGTGAAGCCTCGGGCGACCAGCTGGGCGCCGGGTTGATCGGCGCCTTGCGCCGGCTGTGCCCCGAGGCGCGCTTCGCCGGGGTCGCCGGTCCCGCCATGCAGGCCGCCGGCTGCGAGGCCTGGTTTGCGGCGGGAGAGCTCGCGGTGATGGGCCTCGCCGAGGTGCTGCGGCACCTGCCACGGCTGCTGCGCCTGAGGCGCGCGCTGCTGCGACGCCTGCTCGCCGAGCCGCCGGATGTCTACGTCGGCATCGATGCCCCGGATTTCAACCTGCGCATCGAGCCGGTGCTGCGGCGCGCCGGCATCCGCACCGTGCACTATGTGTCGCCCAGCGTCTGGGCCTGGCGTCCCGGCCGGGTGCGGCTGCTGCGCGAAGCCTGCGACCGGGTGCTGTGCCTGCTGCCGTTCGAGGCGCCGTTCCTCGGGGCGGCAGGGGTGCCCGCGAGCTTCGTCGGCCATCCGCTCGCCGACCAGATACCCATGGAGAGCGATCGCGAGGCCGCACGGCGCGCGCTCGGGCTCGGTGCCGGCCCGGTCGTCGGGCTCCTGCCGGGCAGCCGGCTCGGCGAGGTGACGCGCCTCGGGACGCCGTTCCTCGATGCCGCCGCGATCCTCGCCAGGGACTGGCCGGGCATGCAGTTCATCGCGCCGATGGCGGGTGCCGAGGTGCGCGCCGCCTTCGAGGCCGGGCTCGCGCGCCATGCGGGAGCCCCGCCGGTGAAGCTCGTGGACGGTCGCGCCCGCGAAGTCATGGCCGCCAGCGATGGCCTGCTGCTGGCCTCGGGTACCGCGACGCTCGAAGCGGCACTGGTCGGCCGGCCCATGGTGGTGGCCTACCGCTTCTCGCCGCTCACCTACTGGCTGGCCAGGACACTGCGGCTGGTCAAGGTGAAGCATTTCGCGCTGCCCAATCTCCTTGCTGGCGAGGCCCTGGTGCCGGAGCTGCTGCAGGCGCAGGTCACGGGCCCGCGCCTGGCCGAAGAACTCGCGGCGATCCTGCGTTCGCCGCAGCGGCAGGCGGCACTGGCGGCGCGTTTCGCCGCCCAGCACCGCGAATTGCGCCGCGATGCCAGTGCGCTCGCTGCCCGCGCCACACTGGAGGTGGCGGGCCGGCGCTGAGGGCCGGTGTGGCGCTTCATCCCTATAATCCGCTCCCATGATTGCTCACCGCGATGGCCCCGATGCCCCGGCTCCGGCACCAGCCGGCACCGCTGGCGTGGACGAGGCGGGACGTGGCCCGCTCGCCGGTGCCGTGGTGGCCGCGGTGGTGGTGCTGGCGCCGGGCCAGGTGATCGAGGGCGTGCGCGATTCGAAACTGCTGTCGGCAGCGCAGCGTGAGCGCCTCGTCGCGCGCATCCACGCGCAAGCCCTCGGCTGGGCGCTGGGCCGGGCGACCGTGGAGGAGATCGACCGCCTCAACATCCTCGAGGCGACGTTCCTCGCCATGCAGCGGGCCGTGGCCGGGCTCGGCGTGCCGCCGCTGGACATCGCCGTGGACGGCAATCGTGCGCCGCGCTTCGCCGGTTTCGGCGGCCCGGTGCGGACCGTGGTCGGTGGCGACCGCTCCTGCCCGGCCATCGCCGCCGCATCCATCCTCGCGAAGGTGGCGCGCGATGCCGAAATGCTCGATCTGGACGCCGCGCATCCGGGCTACGGCTTCGCGCGCCACAAGGGCTATCCCACCGCCGGGCACCGCGATGCGCTGCTGCGCCTCGGGCCCTGCGCGGCGCATCGGCTGAGCTACGCGCCGGTGCGCGCGGCCGCCAGGTCCGGGGCGGGACCATGAGCGCGGACTTCGTCCACCTGCACCTGCACAGCGAGTATTCCCTGTCGGACAGCGTGGTGCGCATTCCCGAACTGCTGGCGGCGGTGCGTCGCGCCGGCATGCCGGCGGTGGCGCTGACCGACCAGGGCAACCTGTTCGCCCTGGTCATGTTCTACAAGGCGGCGCTGGCTGCCGGCGTGAAGCCCATCGTCGGCACCGACATCTGGCTGCGACTGGCCGATGACGGCCGCCCGCCTGCGCGCCTGGTGCTCCTTTGCCGTGATGCCGCCGGCTATGCGAACCTCGCGCGCCTGGTGTCGCGCTCCTACCTCGAGGGACAGGAAGCCGGGCTGCCGGTGGTGCATGCCTCGTGGCTGGAGGCGGGGGGCGCGACCGGCCTCATCGCGCTGTCGGGCGGGCGCCAGGGCATCCTCGGCGCGGCGCTGGCCGGCGGGCGCAGCGACGAGGCGGGCGCCATCCTCGCGCGCATGCGCCAGCTGTTCGACGACGACTTCTACATCGAGCTGATGCGCACCGGACGCCCCGGGGAGGAGGAATTCCTGGCGGCGGCGGTGGCCCTCGCCGCGCAGACAGGTTGCCCGGTGGTGGCGAGCAACGACGTGCGCTTCCTGAAGGCGGGGGATTTCGAGGCCCACGAGGCACGCGTGTGCATCCAGCAGGGCAGGGTGCTCAACGATCCGGCCCGCGCCCGGGACTACAGCGAGCAGCAGTACCTGCGCGATCCCGCCGCGATGGCCACGTTGTTCGCCGACCTGCCCGAGGCACTGGAAAATTCGGTGGAAATCGCCCGCCGCTGCAGCCTGACACTGGAACTGGGCGGTGCGCACATGCCGGAACTGGACGTCCCCGGCGGCGTGGACGTCAATGATTTCCTGCTGCAGGAGGCGCGGCGCGGGCTGCAGGCACGGATGGCCGCCACCGGCATCGCCGACGACGCCCGGCAGCAGGCGTATGGCGAGCGGCTGGAGCAGGAGCTGGCCGTCATCTGCCGCATGGGCTTCGCCGGCTACTTCCTCATCGTCGCCGATTTCATCCAGTGGTCGAAGGCGAACGGCATCCCGGTGGGTCCCGGACGCGGCTCCGGCGCAGGCTCGCTGTGCGCCTACGCGCTGGGCATCACCGAGCTCGACCCGATCCAGCACAGCCTGCTGTTCGAGCGCTTCCTCAATCCGGAGCGCGTGTCGATGCCCGACTTCGACATCGACTTCTGCATGGAGGGCCGCGACCGGGTCATCGACTATGTGGCCGACCGCTACGGGCGCGAGCGCGTGTCGCAGATCATCACCTACGGCACCATGGCCGCGCGCGCCGTGGTCCGCGATGTCGGCCGCGTGCTCGGCCACCCCTACGGCTTCACCGACCGCATCGCCAAGCTGATCCCGCCGGAGCCGAAGATCAAGCTCGCCGATGCGCTGGCCGGCGAGGCCGAGCTGCGCGCGCTGTACGAGGGCGACGAGGAAGTCCGCGCGGTCATCGACCTGGCGCGCCAGCTCGAGGGCCTGGTGCGCAACGCCGGCAAGCACGCCGGCGGGGTGGTGATCGCGCCGACGCGGATCATCGATTTCGCCCCGCTGTACCGGGTGGAGGGTGAATCCGCCACCGTCACCCAGTTCGACAAGGACGGCCTCGAGGCCGTGGGCCTGGTGAAGTTCGACTTCCTCGGCCTGCGCACCCTGACCATCGTCGACTGGGCGCTGAAGACCATCAACGCGGGGCGCCTGGCCAGTGGCGAGCCGGTGGTGGACATCGGCACGATCCCGCTGGACGACCGCGCCACCTTCGCCCTGCTGCGCTCGGGGCGTACCACGGCGGTGTTCCAGCTGGAATCGCGCGGCATGCGCGATCTCGTCAAGAAGCTCCAGCCTGACAGCTTCGACGACCTGGTGGCGCTGGTGGCGCTGTTCCGCCCGGGCCCGCTGCAGTCGGGCATGGTGGACGACTTCATCGCCCGCAAGCATGGCGGGGCGCGGGTCAACTACCTGCACCCGGAACTCGAGCCGGTCCTGCGCAGCACCTACGGCGTGATCGTCTACCAGGAACAGGTGATGCAGATCGCCCAGGTGCTGGCCGGCTACACCCTGGGCGGGGCGGATCTCCTGCGGCGTGCCATGGGCAAGAAGAAGCCGGAGGAAATGGCCAAGCAGCGCTCGGTGTTCCAGGCGGGCGCCGCGCAGCGCGGCGTGGATGCCGCGCTCGCCGCACAGATCTTCGACCTCATGGAGAAGTTCGCCGAGTACGGCTTCAACCGCTCGCACTCGGCCGCCTACGCGCTGCTGTCCTGGCAGACCGCCTGGCTCAAGACCCATTATCCGGCGGCATTCATGGCGGCGGTGCTGACCTCCGAAATGGACGACACCGACAAGCTGCTCATGCTGAGGCGCGAGTGCGAGAGCCTCGGCCTCACCGTGCAGCCTCCCCACGTCAACCACTCGGCCTGTCCGTTCCAGGTCAGCGGGCCAGGGACCATCCGCTACGGGCTCGGCGCCATCAAGGGGCTCGGCCAGGCGGCGGCGGAGCAGCTGGTGCAGGCGCGCGCCGAAGGCGGCCCCTTCCGCAGCCTGCACGATTGCTGCCGCCGCGTCGGCAGCCAGCGCATCGGCCGGCGCGCCTTCGAAGCGCTGATCAAGGCCGGCGCCTTCGATGGCCTCGGACCCAACCGGCCCAGCCTGCTGGCGGCGTTGCCCGCCGCGCTCGGCGGTGCGGAACAGGCGGCCCGTTCACGCGATTCCGGCCAGGTGGACCTGTTCGGGCAGGCGGCAGCGGGCGCCGCGGCGGCGGAGGACGAGGTGGTCGCGCAGCTCGATGACTGGGGCCTGGGCCGCCGACTCGAGGCCGAGCGCGAGAGCCTCGGCCTCTACCTGAGCGGCCATCCCTTCGACCAGTATCGCGCGGATGCCGGCCACTTCGCCTCGGGAACGGTGGCGGCGCTGGCCGCCGCCACGCCGCCCCCGCCCGGCAGCGAGTACCAGTCGGCGCGCGATGCCACGGTGGCCGGCCTGGTCGCCAGCCTGCGCCGGCGCACCGGGCGCATCACCGTGGAGCTCGACGACGGCACCGGCGTCATCGAGATGAGCGTGTTCCCGGAGACCTACGACCGCTGCCGCAACCACCTGAGCCCGGGCAGCATCGTCGTGGTCACCGGGCAGCTGCGCTGGGACGCGTTCATCGATGGCTGGCGGCTGGCCGCACGCGAGATCATCGATATCGACCGCGTGATCGAGACGCGCGCCACGCGCCTGCTGATCCGCTGGGCGAGCAGCCCGGAGTCGCGGCTGGATGCCACGCGGCTGCGACGGGCGCTGGAGCCGTTCCGGCCCGGCAAGTGCGGCATCTGGGTCTACTACAGCCGCGCCGATGCCCAGGCCCGCCTGACGCTGGGCGAGGAGTGGGCGGTGCGCCCGAGCCGCGAGCTGCGCGAGCGGCTCTCGGAGCTGGTCGGCAGCGATGGCTTCCGCTTCGTCTATGAAGCCGCCCAGCCGCTGCACTGACCGGCGCTTGTGCGCGGCGGCCGGGCCGCTATAGTGTCAGCGCGCAGACTCCCGGATCGCCCGCCGATGGACCTCAAGTTCCTGGATTTCGAACAGCCGATCGCCGAGCTCGAGGCGAAGATCGACGAGTTGCGCTTCGTCGGCGATGACTCCGAGATCAACATCAGCGACGAGATCGAGCGGCTCAAGGAAAAGAGCGAGGCCCTGACGCGCAGCATCTTCGCCAGCCTCAGTTCCTGGCAGGTCGCGCAGCTGGCGCGCCACCCGCTGCGGCCCTACACGCTGGATTACCTGGAGGTCATCAGCCCGGATTTCCAGGAGCTGCACGGCGAGCGCATGTTCGCCGATGATCCGGCCATCGTCGGCGGCCTCGGCCGGCTGGAGGGCAAGCCGGTGATGTTCATCGGTCACCAGAAGGGCCGCGACACCCGCTCACGGGTGCGGCGCAACTACGGCATGCCGAAGCCGGAGGGTTACCGCAAGGCATTGCGGCTGATGCAGCTGGCCGAGCGTTTCCGCCTGCCCGTGATCACGCTGATCGACACCCCGGGTGCCTATCCGGGCCTCGATGCCGAGGAGCGCGGTCAGAGCGAGGCCATCGCCCGCAACCTGTTCGAGATGGCGCGGCTGAAGACGCCGATCATCAGTGCGGTGATCGGCGAGGGCGGCTCCGGCGGCGCGCTGGCCATCGGCGTCGCCGACCGCGTCATCATGCTGGAGTACTCGGTCTATTCGGTGATCTCCCCCGAGGGCTGCGCCAGCATCCTGTGGAAGAGCGCCGAGAAGGCCGAGTCCGCCGCGGAGGCGATGGGCATCACCGCGCCGCGCCTGCTGGAGCTGGGCCTGGTGGACGAGCTGGTGCGCGAGCCGCTCGGCGGTGCGCACCGCAATCCCGCGGCCATCGCCGAGAGCCTGCGCGCCGCGCTGCTGCTCAATCTGCGCGACCTGGAGCTGCTCGACACCGCCGAGCTGCTGAAGCGACGCCAGGCCAGGCTGCAATCCTGCGGCCGCTTCCGCGAGAGCTGATGCGCCCCGGCCACGGGCCAGGCAGACGTGGACGCCGTCACTGACGCCATCCGCGCCGCGCTGGCCGCGCTTCCTCCGGGCGGTGGCCTGTGCGTGGCGCTGAGCGGTGGCCTCGATTCCTCGGTGCTGCTGCACGCGCTGGCGGGGCTGCGCCCGGCCACCGGCCTGCGCGCCGTCTATGTCGACCACGGCCTGCATGCGGACGCCGGGCGCTGGGGCGAGCGCTGTGCGGCACTGTGCGCGGCGCTGGATGTGCCGTTCTCCCGTTGCGCCGTCAAGGTGGTGCCCGGCGGGGAGGGCATCGAGGCGGCGGCGCGCGAGGCGCGCTACCGGGCCCTGCTGGCGGGACTGCATCCCGGCGAGACGCTGCTCACCGCGCATCATCTGGACGACCAGGCGGAGACACTGCTGCTCAACCTGATGCGCGGTTCCGGGCCGGCCGGGCTCGCTGGCATCACCGGTGCCGGCTGGCGCGGGGAGGCCAGGCTGCTGCGGCCGCTGCTGGCGCTGCCGCGCGCGGCACTGCGTGATTATGCCCATGCCGCGGGGCTCGAATGGATCGAGGATCCCGCCAACACCGATGCTCGCCTGGACCGGAATTTCCTGCGCATGCAGGTCCTGCCGCTGCTGGCGGGCCGGTGGCCGGCGGCCGCCAGCGCGCTCGGCCGCAGTGCCCGGCTGTGCGCCGAGGCGGCGCAGCTGCTGGATGAGCTGGCGGCGGCCGATGCGCGGCGCGTGTCGCGCGGTGGCCGGGTGCGGATTGCGCTGCTCGCGCAGCTGACCGGGCCGCGGCAGCGCAACCTGCTGCGCCACCTGTGCCGCCGTGAGACCGGCTCGACACCGCCGCAGCGGCGCCTGAACGCCGGTCTCGCGCAGCTGCTGGAGGCCGGCAGCGACCGCCAGCCGCTGCTCGCCTGGAGCGGCGGGGAGCTGCGGCGGTATCGCGGCAGCCTGTACATCCAGCCGCCGCTGCCGGCGGCGATGCCGGCAGGGGAGTTGCCGGTGCGGGCGGGTGCCAGCCTCGACTGCGGCGGTGCGGGGCGCATCAGCCTGGTGCGGGCGCGCTCCGGCGGGCTGGCAGCGCGACGGCTCGGCACCGTCCTCACGGTGCGCCAGCGCCGCGGCGGCGAGCGCCTGCGGCCGGCGGGCGAGGGCCATCGCCGCGAATTGAAGAAACTGCTGCAGGAAAGGGGCGTCGTCCCCTGGATGCGCGACCGCATCCCGCTGCTGTACGCCGGCGAGGAGCTGGTCGCAGTGGCCGGCCTGTGGATCGCCCACGAGTTCGTTGCCGCCGCGGGCGAGCGCGGCTTGCGTGTTCGCTGGGACCGGCACCCGGGCATCGACTGACGGGCATCGCCCCTGTCGATTGTCGCCACCGGACCTATCTGGTACCTTTCCTCTCCCATCTGATTGCTCTGTCGCAGCGGCCTGGGCCGGGTGAGTTCCGGGCCGGTCGCCTGCTTTTCTGGATGGGTTGCCGATGCCGCGCTATGTGTTCGTGACCGGTGGCGTAGTCTCCTCGCTGGGCAAGGGGATTACCTCGGCCTCCCTGGGCGCCATCCTCGAGGCTCGCGGCCTGAAGGTCAGCATGGTGAAGCTGGACCCGTACCTCAACGTGGATCCCGGCACCATGAGCCCGTTCCAGCACGGCGAGGTGTTCGTCACCGAGGATGGCACCGAGACGGACCTCGACCTCGGCCACTACGAGCGCTTCGTGCGCACCACGACCGGCCGCCACAGCAACTTCACAACCGGCCGCATCTACGGCAGCGTCATCGCCAAGGAACGGCGCGGCGACTACCTCGGGGCGACGGTGCAGGTCATCCCGCACATCACCGACGAGATCAAGCGCAGCATCGCGCTGGGGGCGGGGGATTCCGATATCTGCATCGTCGAGATCGGCGGCACGGTGGGCGACATCGAGTCGCTGCCGTTCCTCGAGGCCATCCGCCAGGTCGGCGTCGACCTGGGTCCGGGCCACGTGGTCTACGTGCACCTGACGCTGGTGCCGTACATCGCCACCTCGGCGGAGATCAAGACCAAGCCCACCCAGCACTCGGTGAAGGAGCTGCGCTCAATCGGCATCCAGCCCGACATCCTGGTGTGCCGCTCGGAGCAGGCGTTGCCGCCGGAGCAGCGGCGCAAGATCGCGCTGTTCACCAACGTCCAGGAGCGCGCGGTCATCTCCGCCGTGGACGTCGACGACATCTACCGCCTGCCGATGGTGTTCCGCGAACAGGGCCTGGACCAGATCATCGTCGAGCGCTTCGGCCTGCAGCTGCCGCCGGCCGACCTCAGGGAATGGGAGGCGGTGGTCGCCGCCCGCCGGCAACCCGAGGCGACGATCACCGTGGCCATGGTCGGCAAGTACGTGGACTTCCGCGATTCCTACATTTCCCTCGCCGAAGCCCTGCAGCACGCCGGCATCAGGACCCGCACCCGGGTCGACATCCGCTACGTCGAGGCCCGGGCGCTGGAAACCGCCGGCACCGGCTGCCTCGAGGACGTGGACGCGGTGCTGGTGCCCGGCGGCTTCGGTGATCGCGGCATCCAGGGCAAGATCGAGGCCGCCCGCTTCGCGCGCGAGCGCCGCGTGCCCTACCTGGGCATCTGCCTCGGGCTGCAGGTGGCGGTGATCGAGTTCGCCCGCCACGTGGCCGGGCTGCCCAAGGCACACAGCACGGAGTTCGATGCCGGTACCCCGGACCCGGTCATCGCGCTGATCACCGAATGGCAGGACCGCGACGGCAGCACCCAGGCGCGCTCGGTGCAGTCGGAACTCGGCGGCACCATGCGCCTCGGCGCCCAGGATTGCCGCCTGCAGGCCGGCACGCTGGCGCGCCGGCTGTACGGGCGCGACGTCGTCCGCGAGCGCCATCGCCACCGCTACGAGTTCAACAACCGCTACCTCGAGCGCCTGCAGGCCGCCGGACTGGTGTTCTCCGGCTTCTCGGTCGATGGCCTCGTCGAGCTGGTCGAGATCCCGGACCACCCGTGGTTCATGGCCTGCCAGTTCCACCCCGAGTTCCGCTCCAATCCGCGCGATGGCCACCCGCTGTTCCGCGGCTTCGTGCAGGCGGCGCGCGATGCCCGCGCCGGGACGCTGCCGGCCGTGGCCCAGGCATGAAGCTGCCCGATTTCCAGGCCGGGCCCGGGCAGCCGCTGTTCCTCATCGCCGGACCCTGCGTCATCGAAAGCCAGGGGCTGGTGCTGGAGGTGGCCGCCGCGCTGCGCGAGGTCACCGGGCGGCTCGGCATGCCGTTCATCTTCAAGGCTTCGTTCGACAAGGCCAACCGCTCCTCCGCCGCGAGCTTCCGTGGCCCCGGGCTGGAAGCGGGCCTGCGCGCGCTGGCCGAGGTGCGCCGGCAGCTGGGCGTGCCGGTGCTGACCGACGTCCACGAGGACACGCCGCTCGGCGAGGTCGCCGACGTGGTGGACATGCTGCAGACGCCGGCGTTCCTCTGCCGGCAGACCAATTTCATCCGCGGCGTCGCCGCCTGCGGCAAGCCGGTCAACATCAAGAAGGGCCAGTTCCTCTCGCCCTGGGAAATGGGCAACGTGGTGGCGAAGGCCCGCGAGACCGGCAACCGGCAGATCCTCGTCTGCGAGCGCGGCTTCAGCTTCGGCTACAACAACCTGGTGGCCGACATGCGCTCGCTGGTGGCGATGCGTGCCACCGGCTGCCCGGTGGTGTTCGATGCCACGCACTCGGTGCAGCTGCCCGGTGCGCGCGGCCAGGCTTCCGGTGGCCAGCGCGAGTTCATCGCGCCGCTGGCGCGTGCCGCGGTGGCCACCGGCGTGGCGGGGCTGTTCATGGAAACGCACCCGCGGCCGGCCGAGGCGCTGAGCGACGGCCCCAACGCCTGGCCCCTGCCGCTGATGGCGGAGCTGCTGGCGACGCTGGTCGAGCTGGACCGCGCGGTGAAGCGCGCGCCCTTCGTCGAGGATTCCCTTCCGGGCGGTGCCTGAGCGCCGGCCGGCTTGTCATTTGCACGGGTGAGGTCATGAGCAGGATCATCAACATACGCGGCCGCGAGATCATCGATTCCCGCGGCAATCCCACGGTCGAGGCGGATGTCGAGCTGGACGGCGGCGTGCTGGGCCGCGCCGCGGTGCCCTCCGGCGCGTCGACCGGCAGCCGCGAGGCGGTCGAGTTGCGCGACGGCGGCCGCAAACGCTACCTCGGCAAGGGCGTGCTCAAGGCGGTGGCCAACGTCAACGGCGAGATCCGCAACGCCATCACCGGGCTGGATGCCGGCGACCAGGCGGGCGTGGATGCCAGGCTGCGGGCGCTGGACGGCACCGACAACAAGTCGCGGCTGGGTGCCAACGCGCTGCTGGCCGTGTCGCTGGCGACGGCACACGCGGCGGCACGCGCGCGCGGCATGCCGCTGTTCCGCGCCCTCGGCAGCGGGCCGTACACGATGCCGGTGCCGATGATGAACATCATCAATGGCGGCGCCCATGCGGACAACAACGTCGACATCCAGGAGTTCATGATCCTGCCGGTCGGTGCACCGAGCTTCAGCGAGGCACTGCGTCATGGCACCGAGGTGTTCCATGCCCTGAAGGCCGTGCTCGCTGCCCGCAGGCTCAGCACCGCGGTGGGCGACGAGGGCGGCTTCGCGCCGAACCTGCCGTCGAACGCGGCGGCGCTCGACACCATCATGGAAGCCATCGGCAAGGCGGGCTTCCGCGCCGGCCATGACATCTTCCTCGGCCTGGATGTCGCCAGCTCCGAGTTCTTCAGGGACGGCCGCTACCATCTGGAGGGCGAGGGCCGCAGCTTCTCGCCGGCGGAGTTCTCGGGCTACCTGCGCGGCCTGGTGCAGGCCTATCCCATCGTCACCATCGAGGATGGCATGGCCGAGGGCGACTGGGATGGCTGGGAACTGCTGACCCGCGAGCTGGGCGAGCGGGTGCAGCTGGTGGGTGACGACCTGTTCGTCACCAACACCGCCATCCTCGCCGAGGGCATCCGCCGCAGGATCGCCAATGCGATCCTCATCAAGCCGAACCAGATCGGCACGCTGACCGAGACCCTCGAGGCGATAACCATGGCAGTGGAAGCCGGCTACGCGGCGGTGGTATCGCACCGCTCCGGCGAGACCGAGGACGCCACCATCGCCGACATCGCCGTGGGCACGGCGGCCACCCAGATCAAGACCGGCTCCTTGTGCCGCTCCGATCGCATGGCGAAGTACAATCAGCTGCTGCGGATCGAGGAATTGCTGGGGCCGGCGGCGCGCTACGCCGGCAGGTCCGCGTTTCCGGTGAAGCTGGGAGGCTGAGGGCATGCTGCTGCGGGTGGTCTCGATCGCGCTGGTCGCGGCACTGGGCCTCCTGCAGCTGCGCCTGTGGTTTTCCGAGGACGGCTTCCGCGGCGTCGCCCAGCTGCGCGGCCAGCTGGTGCAGCAGCGCGCCGAGAACCGCGGCCTGGCGGAGCGCAACCGGAGGCTGGAAGCCGAGGTGGCCGACCTGCGGCAGGGCTTCTCGGCGCTGGAGGAGCGGGCCCGTTCCGACCTGGGCCTGATCGGCCCCAACGAGACCTTCTACATCTTCACCGGCAAGCAGGACGCGCAGGCCCGCGACCTGGCTGCCCGCTGAGCAGGGGCGCAGGCCGGGTGCCGGGGAGACGCACGTGATCCACACCGAGAGCCGCGATGGCATCACCGCCATCAGCATCGACCGGCCGCCGGCCAATGCGCTCAACACCGAGCTGGTCTCGCGCCTGCACGATGCGCACCTGGCCGCCTGCGCGAATGGCGCGCGGGTCATCATCCTCACCGGCCGCCCGGGAATGTTCAGCGGTGGCCTCGACGTCCCGGAGCTGCTGCCGCAGCCGCGCGCGGCGGTGGAGGAGTTCTGGCTGGCGTTCTTCCGGCTGACCCGCGCGCTGGCCGTGAGCCCGGTGCCGGTGGTGGCGGCCGTGAGCGGCCACGCCCCGGCCGGCGGCGCGGTGCTGGCCATCCACTGCGATTACCGCATCGGTGCCCGCGGCAACTTCCGCATGGGCCTGAACGAGGTAGCGGTCGGCCTGCCGGTGCCCGACTGCATCATGCTCACCCTCGAGCACCTGATCGGCGCGCGGCTGGCCCAGCGGCTGGCGATGACGGCCCAGCTGGTCGGCGTGGAAGAGGCCCTGGCCGTCGGCCTGCTGGACGAAGCCGTGGAACCCGATCAGCTGATGACACGGGCCTGGGACTGGTCGCGGCAACTGGCGGGACTGCCGCCGCTGGCCATGAACCGCACGCGCATGCTGGCGCGGCGGCGCCTGGTCGACCTGCTGGAACCGCAGGCCGATGCCCGGCTGGCGACGCAGCTGTGGTTCTCGGAGGAGACCCAGGCCGGCATGCGCGCACTGGTGGCGCGGCTGGCGAAGAAGTAGGCTGCGGCGCCTAGCGGCGCAGGAGCACGTAGAGCGCACCGGTGCCGCCGTCGCGCGCGGGTGCCGAGACGAAGGCGAGGACATCGTCCCACTGGCGCAGCCAGCGGTTGACACTGAGCTTGAGCACGGGCCCGCGGGCGCCGGAGCGCAGGCCCTTGCCGTGGATGACGCGCACGCACTGCAGCCGGTCACGCAGGGCGTCTGCGAGGAACTGGCGCAATGCCTGGTGCGCCTGGTCGCTGGTCAGCCCGTGCAGGTCGATCTCGGCCTTGACGGCGTAGCGGCCGCGGCGCAGGTCGGCGAAGGCGCGGGCGGAGATGCCCGGGCGACGGAAGACGAGTTCCTCGCCGGTCTCGAGTTCGAGCTGCTCGGGCGAGCTGAGGAGCGACTCGCGCAGCACCTGGGCCTCGTCGTGGCGGCGAAAGCGCGCCCGCGGTGCAGGCGGTGCCTGGCGCAACGGCAGGCGACGCGCCTTGAGCGGGCGCGCGCCGGCCACCGCGGCGCGGAACAGCGCGGCGTCATCCGGGTCGGGGCCCTTGGGCGGTTTGCTGGTCATCGGCTGGTGGCGCGGCTGCGGAAGGAATGCATTCTTGAAGATACTGCTTAGCAACGACGACGGCTACCAGTCCGAGGGCCTGGCGACGCTGGCGCTGGCGCTGGCGGACCTGGCCGAACTCACCATCGTCGCCCCGGACCGCAACCAGAGTGGCGCGAGCCATTCGCTGACGCTGGATGCGCCGCTGCGCGTGGGGCGCACGCGCGAGGGCATCCTGTACGTCAACGGCACGCCGACGGACTGCGTGCACCTGGCCATCACCGGGCTGCTCGACCACGAGCCCGACATGGTCATCGCCGGCATCAACCACGGCGCCAACCTCGGGGACGACGTGCTGTACTCGGGCACCGTGGCGGCGGCGGTCGAGGGCCGCTTCCTCGGCCTGCCGGCCATCGCCGTCTCGCTGGCCGGCCTGTCGCCACGCCATTTCGACAGCGCCGGCCAGGCGGTGCGCATCCTGCTGCAGAAGCTGCAGCAGCAGCCGCTGCCGGCGGACACCATTCTCAACGTCAACGTCCCGGACCTGCCCTTCGGCGACATCCGCGGCTTCGAGGCCACGCGTCTCGGCTATCGCCACCGCTCCGGGCCCATGGTGGAGACCGCCGATCCGAAGGGACGCCCCGTCTTCTGGGTGGGCTCTTCCGGGCCGGGCCAGGATGCCGGCCCAGGCACCGACTTCCACGCCATCGACAACGCCCGCATCTCGGTGACGCCGCTGCAGATCGACCTGACGCGCCATGCCGCCATTGCTTCCCTGGCCGGGTGGCTCGCCCGATGAGCGGCGAGCACGGCGAGCGCGGCATCGGCATGACCTCGGCGCGCACGCGCGAGCGCCTGGTGCAGCGGCTGGCCGCCGGCGGCATCCGCGACGAAGCGGTTCTCGAACGCATCCGCGCGGTGCCGCGCCACCTGTTCATCGACGAGGCTCTCTCGAGCCGTGCCTACGAGGACAGTGCGCTGCCCATCGGCCTCGGCCAGACCATCTCGCAGCCCTACATCGTGGCGCTGATGACGCAGGCCCTGCTCGAGGGTGCCGGCGAGCGGCGGCTGGAGAAGGTGCTGGAGGTGGGCACCGGCTGCGGCTACCAGACGGCCGTGCTGGCGCCACTGGTCGGCCAGCTGTTCACCATCGAGCGCCTCGCGGGCCTGCAGCGGGCCGCGCGCCAGCGCCTGGCCGGGCTCGGCATCGGCAACGTGCGCTTTCGCCACGGCGATGGCTTCGAGGGCTGGCCGGGGCAGGCGCCGTTCGATGGCATCCTGGTCACGGCGGCGCCGGCCGAGGTGCCGGCCGCGCTCGTCGCGCAGCTCGCTCCCGGCGGCCGGCTGGTGATCCCCGTCGGCCCGGCCGGCAACCAGGAGCTGGTGCGCATCAGCCGCCAGGCGAGCGGTGTCGAGCGCGAGCACCTGTCCTGGGTGAGCTTCGTGCCGCTGCTGGAGGGCAAGGGCTGAAGCGACGCAGTGGCTTCCTCGCGGCCGCGCTGGCGGCAGGCCTGCTGGCTGGCTGTGCCGCAACCGGGCCGGACGAGCCTGGCCGCGGTGGCGACACCTACGTGGTGCAGGCCGGCGATACGCTGTTCGGCATCGCCCGGCGCTTCGGCGTCGATCACCGGGACCTCGCGCGCTGGAACCGGCTCGGCGATGGCAGCCTGATCTACCCGGGCCAGCGCCTGCGGCTGCGTCCGGCCGCCGGCAGTGCACCGGCGCCGCGCGCCGCGGACGCGGGTGTGGAGGCGGCGCCGCCCCCGGCTTCGGGCTGGCTCTGGCCGGCGAGCGGCGAGGTGCTGGGACGCTTCGGCGAGTCCACGCGCACGGCCTCCGGGATCCTCATCGGCGGACGGCCTGGCGAGCCCGTGGTTGCGGCCGCTGCCGGCGAAGTCGTCTACGCGGGCAGCGGATTGTCCGGCTATGGCCTGCTCGCCATCATCCGCCACAACGCCAGCTGGCTCACGGCCTACGGCTACAACGCTGACCTGCTGGTGCGGGAGGGCGAGCAGGTGCGCGCCGGGCAGGCCATCGGCCACATGGGCGCCGGGGCAGGATTGCCGGCGGCGCTGCATTTCGAGATCCGGCGCAATGGCGCACCGCTGGATCCTCTCGGCTACCTGCCGGCGCGCGCCGCTGGCCGGGGCGCTTCAGCTGACAAATAATGCCGCGGCGACGCGGCGGTATTCGCCAGCGAGGATATTGTAGGTGCGGCAGGCAGCGGCAGTGTTCATGATCTCGATGCCGATTCCCTGGCGCAGGATGGTGGTGGTGACATTGGGATTGGGGAACCGCTGCCGGGCGCCCGTGCCGAGCAGGATCACCTCGGGTTCGAGCGCGAGGATGGCGGCGAAGTCGGCGTCCGCCAGCTGCTCCACGGCCGGGGGATCCCAGTCGCGGATGATGCGGTCCACCGTGAGGATCAACGGCCGGCTGAAGCTCTCGGCACCGACCAGGATGGCATTGCCGGTGAATCCGCGGACGAGATGGCCGCCAGTGATGTCGGGATCGAGTTTCACGCCTGCATCCGCTGTCCGGGGAGCCGGGCCCGGCTCCGGCGGGTGGCCAGCTTAGCCGTGGTGCCTGTCATCCGCCAGCGCGAGGTGCCGGAGCCGCTCTACCGGGCGTTGCCGGCGACACTCGACCCGGTCCTGCGGCGCGTCTATGCGGCGCGGCGTGTCGCCCCGGCGGAGCTGGGCGCCACGCTGTCCGGGCTGCTGCCGGTCGGCAGCCTCGGCGGCGTCGCGGCGGCGGCGGAACGGCTGGTGTCGGTGCGTCGCCGCCAGGCGCGCGTGCTGGTGGTCGGCGATTACGATGCCGACGGCGCCACCGCCACCGCGCTGGTGGTCTCCGCCCTGCGCGGCATGGGCTTTGCCGACGTCGGCTACCTGGTGCCCAACCGTTTCGAGTTCGGCTACGGATTCTCGCCGGGTGTTGCCGATCTCGCCGCGGCCAGGCGTCCGGAGCTCATCATCACCGTGGACAACGGCGTGACCAGCGTCGAGGGCGTGGCCAGGGCCGCGGCGCATGGCATCGATGTCATCGTCACCGATCACCACCTGCCTGGCGCGGAACTGCCGGCCGCGCAGGCGATCATCAACCCGAACCTGCCGGGCGAGGCCTTTCCCGGCAAGTCCCTGTGTGGCGTCGGCGTGGCCTTCTACCTGGCCGCGGCGCTGGCGAGGGCGCTGGATGGCGCCGGGCTCGGCCGCTACGAGGCCCTGCGCCGGCCGGTGCTTGCGGCGCTGGACCTGGTGGCGCTCGGTACCGTGGCGGATCTCGTGCCGCTCGATGCCAACAACCGCATCCTCGTCGCCGAGGGCTTGCGACGCATGCGCGCCGGGGAGGCGCGGCCAGGACTCGCGGCGCTGTTTGCGGTCGCCGGGCGGGATGCGGCCACGGCCCGCAGCGCCGACCTCGGCTTCGCCATCGCTCCGCGCCTGAACGCCGCCGGCCGGCTCGACGACATGTCGCTCGGCATCGATTGCCTGCTGGCGCCCGACGCCGGCCGCGCACGCGGGCTCGCCGCCCGCCTCGATGCCCTCAATGCCGAGCGGCGCAGCCTGCAGCAGCGCATGCAGGCGCAGGCCGAGCAGCACCTGGCGGGCATCGGCCGCGACCTGCCGGGCGAGGAAGCCCCGGGCATCTGCCTCTTCGACCCGGACTGGCACGAGGGCATCGTCGGCCTGCTGGCCTCGCGGGTGAAGGAGCGCACCGGACGCCCGGTGGTGGCTTTCGCGCCCGGCGACGAGGCCGGCATCCTCAAGGGCTCGGCGCGTTCGGTGGCCGGTGTGCATGTCCGCGACGTGCTCGCCGCGGTGGCCACCCGCGGCGTGGTCCGCGAGCTGCGCTTCGGCGGACATGCCATGGCGGCGGGCCTGCGCCTGCCCGCCGACCAGCTCGACGCCTTCGCGACAGCCTGGCAGGCGGAGCTGGCCCTGGCACTGGCGGGCGTGGAAGCGGGGCAGGTGCTGTGGACCGATGGCCCGCTGTCGGCAGCGGAACTGACGGCGGAGCTGGCCGAACAGCTGCACTTTGCCGGCCCCTGGGGCCAGGGCTTCCCCGAGCCGCTGTTCGACAACGAGTTCGAGGTGCTGGACCAGCGGCTGCTGAAGGACGCGCACCTGCGGCTCAGCCTGCGCCATGCAGCGGGCGGCGAGCCGCTCGAGGCCATGGCATTCAACCGGGCGACGCCGCTGCCGGCACGGATGCGTTGCTGCTACCGCCTGGGCATCAACGACTTCGGCGGCCGCCGGCGCCGGCAGTTGGTTGTGGAACACGTGCAATGCGCTTAGCATGACGCGCCTTCCGCAACGACCCGCGCTTCCCGCATGGAAACCAGCCCGATACGCCAGCTCATCCGCGATCTCCAGGGGCGTGCCACTGCCCTACGGGGGTATCTTTGACCTCGATCGCAAGCGCGAGCGGCTGACCGAGGTCCGGGAGGCGCTGGAAGACCCCGGCGTCTGGCAGGACCCGCCCAAGGCCGAGGCCCTCGGGCGTGAACGCGCCCAGCTCGATGGCCTGGTGCGCCAGTTCGGGCGCATCGACCAGCTCCTGGCCGACAGCGCCGACCTGCTCGACATGGCCGAGGCGGAGGATGACGCGGCGGCCGTCGAAGGCGTGGCGCGCGATGTCGACACGGCGCGCCGCGAGGTCGGCCAGCTCGAGTTCCAGCGGATGTTCAGCGGGGCCCACGATGCCGACAACGCCTTCGTCGACATCCAGGCGGGGGCCGGCGGCACCGAGGCGCAGGACTGGGCGGAAATGCTGCTGCGCATGTACCTCAAGTATTGCGAGCAGAAGGGCTTCACCGTGGAGATGCTGGAGGCCTCCGCCGGCGAAGTCGCCGGCATCAAGAGCGCCACCATCCGCGTCGTCGGCGAGTACGCCTACGGCTGGCTGCGCACCGAGACCGGCGTGCACCGCCTGGTGCGCAAGTCGCCCTTCGATTCCGGAAACCGTCGCCACACCTCCTTTGCCGCCGTGTTCGTCTCTCCGGAGATCGAGGACGATATCGAGATCGAGATCAACCCCGCGGACCTGCGCGTCGATGTCTACCGCGCCAGCGGCGCCGGAGGCCAGCACGTCAACCGCACGGAGTCCGCGGTGCGCATCACGCACCTGCCCACCGGCGTGGTGGTGCAGTGCCAGAACGAGCGCTCCCAGCACAAGAACCGGTCCACGGCCATGAAGCAGCTCAAGGCCAGGCTGTATCAGCTGGAGGAGCAGAAGCGCCGCGCCGATACCCAGGCCCTCGAGGACAGCAAGGCCGATGTCGGCTGGGGCAGCCAGATCCGCTCCTACGTGCTCGACCAGTCGCGGATCAAGGACCTGCGCACCATGGTGGAGGCGGGCAACCCGGACGACATCCTCAATGGCGACCTCGACCGCTTCATCGAGGCCAGCCTGAAGCAGGGCCTGTAGCACGCCGCGCACGCGGCCACGGTGGCGACATGAGCGACGACAACCCGGACGGAACCGAACATCACCTGGTGGCCGAGCGCCGCCGCAAGCTCGAGGCGCTGCGCGCCGACGGCTTCCGCTTTCCGAACCAGCTGCGACGCACGGCACTGGCCGGGCAGATCCTCAGCACCTACGAAGGTCACGGCACCGAGGCGCTGGAGGCGGAAGCGGTGGAGGTCGCCGTCGGCGGCCGCATGATGGCCAAGCGCGTCATGGGCAAGACCAGCTTCGTGAAGGTCCAGGACCGCAGCGGCCAGATCCAGCTCTGCCTGCAGCAGGGCACACTGCCCGAGGCGGTCTACAAGGCATTCAAGGGCTGGGATATCGGTGACATCCTCTGGGCCCGGGGACAGCTGTTCCGTACCAGGACCGGCGAGGTCACGGTGCGTGTCACGCAGCTCGAGCTGCTGGTCAAGGCGTTGCGGCCGCTGCCGGAGAAGTTCCACGGCCTGACCGACCAGGAGACGCGCTACCGCCAGCGCTATCTCGACCTCATCATGAACGAGGAGTCCCGCGAGGTCTTCCGGCGCCGCTCGCAGCTCGTGCAGTTCCTGCGCAGCTACCTCGATGCCATGGAGTTCCTCGAGGTCGAGACGCCGATGATGCAGGCCATCGCGGGCGGCGCCATGGCCCGGCCCTTCGTCACCCACCACAATGCGCTGGACCGCCAGCTCTACCTGCGCATTGCCCCGGAGCTCTACCTCAAGAGATTGGTGGTGGGCGGCTTCGAGCGTGTCTACGAGCTCAACCGCAATTTCCGCAACGAGGGCATTTCCACGCAGCACAACCCCGAGTTCACCATGCTCGAGCTGTACATGGCCTACGCGGACTACCACGTGCTCATGGACATGGTCGAGCAGATGCTGCGCAGCCTGGCGGAGTGCCTGCTCGGTACCGCCACCGTGGCCTACCAGGGCCGCAACTACGACCTCGCCGCGCCGTTCCGCCGCGTGTCGATCGAGGAGCTGGTCGCCGAGTACAATCCCGGACTCGACCGCCAACAGCTGCGTGATACCGCGGCGTTGCGCGCCTGGTGCGGGAAGCTCGGCATCGCCGTGCAGCCGGGGCACGGCGCCGGCAAGCTGCTGACCGAGATCTTCGAGAAGACCGCCGAGCATCGGCTGGATGCGCCGACCTTCGTCACCGGTTTCCCCGCCGAGGTCTCGCCGCTGGCGCGCCGCAGTGACGCGGATCCCTTCCTCACCGACCGCTTCGAGCTGTTCATCCACGGCCGCGAGATCGCCAACGGCTTCTCCGAGCTGAACGATGCCGAGGATCAGGCCGAGCGTTTCCAGGCGCAGGCCAGGCAGAAGACGGCCGGGGACGAGGAGGCGATGTCCTGCGACGAGGACTACGTGGTCGCGCTGGAGTACGGCCTGCCACCCACGGCGGGACTCGGCATCGGCATCGACCGGCTGACCATGCTGATGACCGACAGCGCATCCATCCGCGACGTGCTGCTGTTCCCGCACATGCGCGAGGCCCAGGGCCAGAGCCAGGGTCAGACCTAGGCTGGCGTCGTTCCCGGTATGGCGCCGGGCACGGCGTAGGGCAGGTCCAGCTGCCGCAGCGGGCGGCGCAGCGCCGCATCGGCGAACAGCGTGCCGGCGGCGGCATCGAGGCGCACCACCGCGAGGATCTCGCTGCCCGTGGCCGTCGCCGCGGCCAGCACCACCGCACCGCACTCGCCGCCGGCAGCGGCAAACAGCGGATCGCCCGGCGCCATCGGCGGCATGCCCGAGGCGTAGCGGAACAGGCGTCGCTTCAGTCGCCCCAGGTGGCGGGTGCGGGTGATGATCTCCTGGCCCGGATAGCAGCCCTTGTCGAAGCTCACCGCACCGGCCAGGTCGAGGTTGAGCATCTGCGGGATGTAGACGCCCGTCGCCGAGTCGAGGCGGGCGAATCCGGCGCGGATATCCGCGAGCGCCCAGCCGCCTGCATCGGCGGCGGTGCCGGGCAGCGTTGCCGGCAGCTCCGGCATGGCCGCCGGCGCGGCGGCGAACAGCAGCCGCTCCGCATCCAGGCGCAGGGCATGCCAGTGCTCCGTCGCGGCGCAGCCGAGTGGCTGCCGCGGCAGCGCGCTGCCCTGCAGGTCGGCCACGGCGCCGGCCGGCACGAAGCGGCCCGCGAGGATGCCGCCGGCGATGTCGATCGTGACCTGCGAGCGCAGCACGAACAGGCGCAGGCGCCTGGCGATGGATTCGGCGAGGATTGCCGGCACCGTGAGCCAGAACGCCTCGCTCCAGGTGAAGACCTCGCCCGCGACGAGCACGCGGCCCTGAGCATCGGCCCATGCATAGCGGCTGCCGTGCCCGGCGGAAACCGGCCGGATGTCCTGCGTCAGCTGGGCTTGCAGGAAGGCGGCGCGATCACTGCCCGCGATGCGCAGGAGCTGGAGTGCGTGCAGTGGCATGGCCGGGCGGATGCCTGTCGCGGTCCTCGGTCGGGTCCACGGCTGCAGCAGCCCGTGGTGAAAAACGAGGCGCATTCTGGCACACTTTTGCGCATGCCAGCGGCTGATCCCAGACCGGACGGAGACTCCGGAGAGCCCCGGCCGGCCCGGCCGCAGGACACCCATGTGGCCGATGCCGTCGCGGCGCAGCGGACAGCGCAGCCCGGCCGGCGCGAGATCGGCGGGCCCGCAGGCCCGGAGCCCACCCGGTTCGGGGACTGGGAAAAGGGCGGCAGGTGCATCGATTTCTGAGGTGGCTGCGCCACTGACGAGTTCGCCACGCGCCGCTGCGGCTGCCGGCGTCGGGCCCACTACTGCTGGTTGCGAGCTGCCAGGGGGCAGCCGCCTGAACAGAGATGCGAGGTTAATGGCCAATGGCGCAACCTGACCGGCCCCTGTCGCCGCACCTGGGGATCTATCGCTGGCAGATCAGCAACGGTCTGTCGATCATCCATCGCATGACCGGCCTGACGCTGACGCTCGGCGCCGTGGTGCTGACGGCGTGGCTGCTGGCGGCGGCAAGCGGCCCGGACACCTACCGGTTCCTTGCCGGCCTGCTGCGGTCGCCGGTGGGCATGCTGCTGCTGCTGGGCCTGTCGTTCTGCTTTTTCTATCACCTCTGCAACGGCATCCGGCACCTGTTCTGGGATGCGGGCCATGGCTTCGAGATACCCCGCTCCAACCTCACCGGCAGGATGGCCGTGCTGGCAGCCGTCATCCTGACCGTCGTGTTCTGGATCGTGGCCCTGTCGGGCCCGGGGGGCTGAGGCATGGGCCTGCGATCACCCCTCGGGCGGGCCCTCGGCCGCGGTTCGGCAAAGTCCGGCTTCGAGCACTGGTGGGGGCAACGGCTGTCGGCGGCGGCGCTGGTGCTCCTCGGCCTGTGGTTCGCGTTCAGCCTCGCCGGCATGGGCGCCGCCGACCACGCCACGGTGGCCGCGTGGATCGCCGCCGCGCCGCACGCCATCCTGCTGATCCTGCTGGTCATGGTGCTCCTCTATCACTCGTACCTCGGCGTCACGGTCGTCATCGAGGATTACGTGCATGGGCCCGGGGCGCTGGTGCTGTCCCTGGTGCTGGCCAGGTTCGTGCATGTGGCGCTGGGCGTTGCCGGCGTCTACGCCGTCGTCAAGCTGTCGCTGGGAGCCGGGACATGAGTGGGGATTACGCCTTTACCGACCACAGCTACGACGTCGTCGTCGTGGGTGCGGGTGGTGCCGGGTTGCGGGCAACGTTCGGTCTGGTGGAAGCCGGCCTCAGCACGGCCTGCATCACCAAGGTGTTCCCGACCCGCAGCCATACCGTCGCGGCGCAGGGCGGCATCAGCGCGGCGCTCGGCAACATGGGCGAGGACGACTGGCGCTGGCACATGTACGACACCGTCAAGGGCTCCGACTGGCTCGGCGACCAGGACGCCATCGAGTACATGTGCAAGGAAGCGCCCCAGGCGGTCATCGAACTGGAACACTACGGCGTGCCGTTCTCCCGCACCGAAGAAGGCCGCATCTACCAGCGGCCGTTCGGCGGCATGACCACCCATTTCGGCAAGGGCACGGCCCAGCGCACCTGCGCGGCGGCGGACCGCACCGGTCACGCCATGCTGCACACGCTGTACCAGCAGTCGCTGAAGCACCACGCCACGTTCTTCATCGAGTACTTCGCCATCGACCTGATCATGGAAGATGGCGTATGCCGCGGCGTCGTCGCCCTGGACATGGCCACTGGCAAGCTGCACCGCTTCCGTGCGCACCGCGTGATCCTCGCCACCGGCGGCTATGGCCGGGCCTACTTCTCCTGCACCTCGGCCCACACCTGCACTGGCGACGGCAACGCCATGGTGCTGCGCGCCGGCCTGCCGCTGCAGGACATGGAGTTCGTGCAGTTCCATCCTACCGGCATCTACGGATCCGGCTGCCTGATCACCGAGGGTGCGCGGGGCGAGGGTGGCTACCTGACCAATTCCCGCGGCGAGCGCTTCATGGAGCGCTACGCACCCAACGCCAAGGACCTGGCCTCGCGCGATGTGGTGAGCCGCTCCATGACGGTGGAGATCCGCGAGGGCAGGGGCGTGGGCCCGGAGGCGGACCACATCCACCTGCATCTCGAGCACCTCGGGCCCGAGGTGATCCACGAGCGCTTGCCGGGCATCGCCGAGACGGCACGCATCTTCGCCGGCGTCGACGTGACGCGCGAGCCCATCCCGGTGTTGCCGACGGTCCACTACAACATGGGCGGCATTCCCACCAACTACCATGGCGAGATGCTGACGCTGAAGGATGGCAACCCGGATGCCGTGGTGCCCGGCCTGATGGCGGTTGGCGAGGCTGCCTGCGTCTCCGTCCATGGCGCGAACCGCCTCGGTTCGAATTCGCTGCTGGACCTGGTGGTGTTCGGTCGCGCTGCCGCCAGGCGTTGCGCCGAAACGCTCAGGGATGCCGGCCGGCCGCGGCCGCTCGCGGCCAATGCCGGTGAGCAGGCGGTGGCGCGCCTGGATCGGCTGCGCCAGGCCAATGGCAGTCGGCCTACCGCGGAAATCCGCCTGGAGATGCAGAAGATCATGCAGGGCCACGCAGCGGTATTCCGCACCGGTGACACGCTTCGTGAAGGCGTGGACAAGCTGGCCCGCACCTGCGCCTCGTTCGCCGACGTGCGCGTCAGCGACCGCAGCCTGATCTGGAACACCGACCTGGTCGAGACGCTGGAGCTGGAGAACCTGCTGGATCAGGCGATGGTGACGATCACCGCGGCGGCAAACCGCGAGGAGAGCCGGGGTGCCCACGCGCGCGAGGATTTTCCCCAGCGGGACGACGTCAAGTGGATGAAGCACACGCTGGCGTGGCTGGACGGCAACGGCAAGGTACACATCGACTACCGGCCGGTGCACCTGCAGACGCTGACCAGCGATGTCGAATCCGTGCCGCCCAAGGCGCGCGTCTACTGAACTGACTGACAAGGACGACCGATGGCCGAGTTCACGCTGCCAGCGAACTCCCGCGTCCAGCCCGGGCGCGAGCACAAGGCGCCCGCCGGCGCAACGCGGGTACGCAAGTTCCGCATCTATCGCTACGACCCCGCGGCCGGCGGCAATCCCCGCCTGGACTCCTACGAGGTGGATCTCGACCGCTGCGGCCCGATGGTCCTCGACGCCCTCATCAAGATCAAGAACGAGATCGATCCGACGCTGACGTTCCGCCGCTCCTGCCGCGAGGGCATCTGCGGTTCCTGCGCCATGAACATCGATGGCACCAATACCCTGGCCTGCATCAAGGCGACCGGGGACATCCGCGGCGACGTGCGCATCTATCCCCTGCCGCATATGCCCGTGGTGAAGGACCTGATCCCCGACCTGACCCACTTCTACGCCCAGTACGCCTCGATCAAGCCCTGGCTGCAGACGAAGAGCCCGCCGCCGTCCGACCGCGAGCGCCTGCAGTCCAAGGCCGAGCGCGAGAAGATCGACATGCCCTCGAACTGCATCCTCTGCGCCTGCTGTTCGACCGCCTGCCCGAGCTACTGGTGGAACCCGGAGCGCTACCTTGGCCCGGCCGTGCTGCTGGCGGCCTATCGCTGGCTGGCCGACAGCCGCGACGAGGCCACCGGTGAACGCCTCGACGAGCTCGAGGATCCGTTCCGGCTGTATCGCTGCCACACCATCATGAACTGCACCTACACCTGTCCCAAGGGACTGAACCCTGCATGGGCGATCGGCGAGATCAAGCAGATGATCGCGGAGCGCAAGCTGTAGCGGCCGCGCGCGGACATGACGCCCGAGCAGGAGTTCAACAGGCTGCGCTGGCGCTGCCGGCGCGGCATGCGCGAACTCGATACGCTGCTGATGACCTTCGCCGAGCGGCGATACGCGGTGGCCGGTACCGCCGGCCAGGCCGCGTTCCGCCGCCTCCTTTCGCTGCCGGATCCCGAGATTGTCGCCTTGCTGGACGGGCGCCTGCGCAGCGACGATGCCGACCTGGCCGCGGTGGTGGCACAGGTGCTCGGTGAACGGCTTTCTGGAGGCGATCACGGTCGATGCTGAGGCCCGGCGCGAGGGGCTGTTGTTCGCGCTGGCGCTGGGTGCTGCCTGCGGCGTGGCGATCACCAGTGCCGGGCTTGACCCGATGATGCAGGCAGGGATTGCTGCTGCGCTGCTGCTGCGGCTGGCAATCGGCCTGTGGCGGCTGTCGCTCCGCCATCCCGCTTATGTCATCCGCGTCACCTGGCTCCCGGGCGGCCGCTGGCGCCTGGATACCGGCGCTGGCACCGTGGGTGCGCAGCTGCTGCATGCATGGGGCCGCTCGCTCGGGCCGGTGATCGCCCTGGAATGGCTCTGTGACGACGGGTGCCGTCGCCAGGCCTGGCTGTGGCGCCATCGCTGCGCGCGACCGCACTGGCGGCGCCTGCGTGCACACCTGCGCCTGGCGTAGAATGGCCCCGGCGCTGCGCCGCACCAGCCGGGTTGTGACGGAGTTGCCATTCCGGCCGGACGCGGCCGAACTTTCCATACGGACCGCAGTCTATCGCGCTGATGCGGGTCCGTGCCGCTTTACGGTATCGGGGCCGCATGGCAGAGCAAACCAGCGATCAGCTGCTTGTGCAGAACGTCCAGCAGGGCGATCGGCGCTCATTTGACGTATTGGTGCTCCGTTACCAGCAACGCATCGTGAAGCTGATCATGCGTTACGTGCACGACCCGGCCGAGGCACAGGATGTGGCCCAGGAAGCGTTCATCAAGGCGTACCGGGCACTGCCATCGTTCCGCGGCGAGAGCGCCTTCTACACCTGGCTGTACCGGATCGCCATCAACACGGCGAAGAACCACCTGGTATCCCTGCAGCGCCGGCCGGTGGACTACAGCCTGGACCTGCAGGACCCGGAAAATTATGAAGCTAATGCCCGCCTGCGCGACGAGGATTCCCCGGAGGGAATCGCCATGCAGGAGGAGCTGCGCCAGGCCGTGGAGCGCACGATTTCCGCATTGCCAGAGGAACTGCGCACCGCCATCATGTTGCGCGAAATCGATGGCCTGAGCTACGAGGAGATCGCCACGGCCATGGAGTGCCCCGTGGGTACCGTGCGATCGCGCATCTTCCGGGCGCGCGAGGCGATCGACCAGAGCATCGCGACGCTGGGCGGCAAACCACAATAGCAACAGGACCATGGCCGACGCATGAGCAAGATTCTCGACGAGCAGCTGTCCGCATTCCTCGACGGCGAGCTCCCACCCGAGGAGGTCGACCTGCTGCTCGCGCGGCTCGATCGCGATCCGGCCCGGCGGGCCACCCTTGGCCGCTACGCCATGATCGGCGAGTGCATTCGCACGGGCGCGGCGGCACCCGCTGCGCTGGATGTCGCCGACCGCGTGCGCTCCGCGCTGGCCGCGGAAGGCGGGCCGGCCCCGGCACCCGCGGCCGCCAGGGGAACGGCACTGGGCTGGGTCGGCGGTGCCCTGGCTGCCTCGCTGGCGGCGGCAGCTCTGCTGCTGACGGCACCGGGCATCTGGCAGGACACCACCCAGCTGAGGCCTGACCAGCCCGGCGCGCTGGCCATGGCGGCACGGGACAGCACCGGGCCCGAACCGCTGGCCGACGTCAATGCCATTGCCAGCCACCGGCTCGGACCGCGCGCAGCGGCCCGCCTCACCGGCTACCTGATGGCGCATGGTGAATACGCCAACGCCATTTCCCGCAGCAACTTCGATTCGCGGCTGGTTTCGGCCCGCGCCGAGCGCGCCTCCTGGCGGCAGGCGGAGGATCCGGCCGATGCCCGCTAGCTGCCGGCGACGGTGGCAGCCATTGCAGGTCGCGCCCGGGCTGGTGCTCGTGCTGGCAGGCCTGCCGCAAGCGCTTCCGGCGGCAGAGGCGCCACGCGCCATGCTCGAGCGCATGGCCAATGCGGTCGAATACCTGAACTACGAAGGCACGCTGGTGCACCTGCATGGCGGCGACAGCAGCGTGCTGCACATCACGCACCAGGTGCAGGACGGGCAGGTCACCGAGAAGATCACCTGTGAAGACGCGGGCCGGCAGCTCATCCGCAACAAGGATGAAGTGACCGGCATCTTTCCGGACCAGCATGCGGTGCTGGTGGAGCCGCGGGACGGGCGCGCAGAGCCCAGCAGCCCGCTGCGCGGCCGGCTGCCCGGCGCCGCCAGCATCGACGACTCGCTGTACCTGCTGTCGATGGCCCCGCCGGAACGTATCGCCGGCCGTGACACACGGGGCATCGTCATTCGACCGCGGGATGGCTTCCGCTACGGCTACCGGATATGGCTGGACCGCGCCACCTACATGCCGCTGAAGACGCAGCTGGTCGACGAGCAGGACCGCGTCCTGGAGCAGCTGCTGTTCACGCAGATCGTGCTGCCGGAGCGGATCCCGGCCTCGGCCGTGAAGCCCACGGTGGCAACCGGCGCCTATGCGGTGCGGCGTGCCGCAAAGGCGGCCACCGGACCCGCGGCTGACCAGGCCGGGGCACAATGGACAGTGATGGCGCTGCCGCCGGGATTCCGGCTGACGGTGCGCAAGGCGCAGCCGGCGCCCGACGCGTTGAACGGCCTGCGCCACATCGTGTATTCGGACGGCCTGGCCACGGTGTCCCTGTTCGTCGAACCGGCGGTGGCGGCCTCCGAGCAGGCCGAGGGCCTGTCGCAGATCGGCGCGGCCAACGCCTATACCACCAGCATCGATGGCTACATGGTCACGGCGATCGGCGAAGTGCCGGCCCGTACCGTGGAGATGTTTGCCGGGTCGGCCCGCTCCCTCGACCGCAAGCAGGCGCCGTGACCGGGCCGACCGTCGTTTGCGAGCTGACGGTGCTCAGCCGGCCCGGTTGTCACCTGTGCGAGGAGGCGGTCGAGGCGCTGGAGCCGCGCTGCCGCGCACACGGCATCCGGCTGCACCTCGTCGACGTGGATGGCGACCAGGCGCTGCGCGAGCGCTTCGGCCTGCGCATTCCGGTCGTCATGGCAGGCAACGTCGAGATTTCCGCCTGGCCGCTCGACGAAGCCCGGCTCGCGGCCTGGTTCGCCCGGGACGCCTGAGCCGCATCCCCGCTCCCGGGCAACAACGGCGCGACGCCGCTTCCGGGTATAATCTGCCGCCTTTTTACACGGGCCGACCGGCACATGAGCGCCAGCCTCAGCCAGATCCGCAACTTCGCCATCATCGCGCACATCGACCACGGGAAGTCCACGCTGGCCGACCGCTTCATCGAGATGTGTGGCGGCCTGGAGGCGCGGGAGATGAGCACCCAGGTGCTCGATTCGATGGACCTCGAGCGGGAGCGGGGCATCACCATCAAGGCGCAGACCGTGGCGCTGCGCTACAAGTCAGACGACGGCACGATCTACGAGCTGAACCTCATCGACACCCCGGGGCACGTCGACTTTTCCTACGAGGTGTCACGCTCGCTCGCCGCCTGCGAGGGCGCGCTGCTGCTGGTGGATGCCGCGCAGGGCGTGGAGGCGCAGAGCGTTGCCAACTGCTATTCGGCCATCGAGGCCGGCCTCGAGGTGGTGCCGGTCATCAACAAGATCGACCTGCCCAGTGCCGATCCGCCGAAGGTCATGCGCGAGATCGAGGAGATCATCGGCATCGATACCACGGACTGCGCGCTGGTCAGCGCCAAGACCGGGCAGGGGCTGCGCGAGCTCATGGAGCTCCTCATCCGGCGGATCCCGCCGCCGAAGGGCGACCCGGAAGCACCCCTGCAGTCGCTGATCGTCGATTCCTGGTTCGACAACTACATGGGCGTGGTGTCACTGGTGCGCGTCATGAATGGCACCCTGCCCAGGGGCGCCAAGGTCCGCATCTGGTCGACCGGGCGCACCCATGTGGTGACCGAGGTCGGGGTCTTCACGCCCAAGGCCAGGGCCTGCGCGGCGCTCGGCGCCGGCGAGGTGGGGTATGTCATCGCCGGCATCAAGGACGTCCACGGCGCACCGGTGGGCGACACCATGACGCTGGAGTCGCGCCTGTGCGCGGAGCCGTTGCCCGGCTTCCGGCAGATCAAGCCGCGGGTGTTCGCCGGGCTGTTCCCCACCAGTGCGGACGATTTCGAGGGTCTGCGCGACGCCCTGGAGAAGCTCAAGCTCAACGACGCCGCCCTGCGCTTCGAGGTGGAGTCCTCGGCGGCGCTCGGCTTCGGGTTCCGCTGCGGTTTCCTCGGCCTGCTGCACATGGAGATCGTGCAGGAGCGCCTCGAGCGCGAGTACGGGCTCAGCCTGATCTCCACGGCGCCCACCGTGGTGTTCGAGATCGTCACCACGGGTGGCGAGACCCGCATGATCGACAACCCGGCCTCGTTGCCACCGCCCAACGAGATCGCCGAGGTGCGCGAGCCTTACATCACCGCCAGTATCCTCGTGCCCAACGAGTTCGTCGGGCCGGTGATGCAGCTGTGCGTCGGCAAGCGCGGCGTGCAGAAGCGCATCGAGTACCTCGCCAACCAGGTTGCCATGGAGTACGAGATTCCCATGGCGGAGGTGGTGTTCGACTTCTTCGACCGCCTGAAGTCCATCAGCCGCGGCTATGCCTCCTTCGACTACCAGTTCTCACGCTTCGTCCCCGGTGATCTCGTGCGCCTCGACATCCTGATCAACAAGGAGAAGGTCGACGCCCTGTCGCTCATCGTGCACCGCGAGTCGGCGCAGCGGCGGGGCCGGGAGATCGTCGAGCGCCTGCAGCAGGTCATCCCGCGACAGATGTTCGAGGTGGCGCTGCAGGCAGCGATCGGCTCGCAGATCATCGCGCGCGCCACGGTGAAGGCCATGCGCAAGAACGTGCTGGCGAAGTGCTATGGCGGCGATGTCTCGCGCAAGCGCAAGCTGCTGGAGAAGCAGAAGGCGGGCAAGAAGCGCATGAAACAGTTCGGCGCCGTGGAGATCCCGCAGGAGGCCTTCCTGGCGATCCTCGATTCCGGACAGGGCGGCACGGATTCGTGATGACCGGCCGTGATACAGTCCGCCGGGCTTTCCCCGGCTGCTGGTGAGGATGGCATGGATTTCTCGCTGATACTGGTTCTGGCGACCCTGGCCTCGGGCCTGATCTGGGGCGGCTACCAGGTGAGCCGGGCCTGGTCCCGGGCGACGCCCGGCGCCGAGCCCGTGCTGGTGGAGTACGCGCGCTCGTTCTTCCCGGTGCTGCTGCTGGTGCTGCTGGTTCGCTCGTTTCTCTTCGAACCGTTCCGCATCCCGTCGAGTTCCATGATGCCGACCTTGCTGATCGGCGACTTCATCTTCGTCAACAAGTACAGCTACGGGCTGCGCCTGCCGGTGCTGAACACGAAGATCGTCGATATCGGCGAGCCCGAGCGCGGCGATGTCATGGTCTTCCGCCTGCCGTCGGATCCGAGCGTCAATTACATCAAGCGTCTGGTCGGCATGCCGGGCGACACCATCCGCTACGCCGGCGACCATCTCTATATCAACGACCAGCCGGTGGAGGAATCCCTTCTCGGCGTGTACGACGGCGAGCTGCAGCCCGGCTCGATCCTGATGCAGGAGCAGCTCGGCAGCGTGCGCCACCAGATCCTGCTGATCCCCGGGGTCTCCGGCCGCGGTGATGGCACGTTCGTGGTGCCGCCGGGACACTATTTCATGATGGGCGACAACCGCGACAACAGCCAGGACAGCCGCTTCATCGGGCCGATACCCGAGGGCAACATCGTCGGGCGCGCGGTGCGGATCTGGATGAACTGGGACTTCCCGGCCATGCCCCGCTGGAGCCGGATCGGCGGGCGGGTCGAGTAGGGCGGCGCCCGCGGCCTGCGCGGGTTGTGTATCCTTTGTGCCGTGGTTCCGGTCCCGGCAGTGTCTGCGGCTAGGGAGTGACAGCGCATGCGTAGCAAGCAGAAGGGTGTGACGTTCATCAGTTTCCTGATCCTGGCGGCCATGATTGGCCTGATCGGCTTCGGCGGTCTCAAGCTCACGCCGGTATACCTGGAGAACATGAAGATCAGGAAGATACTCAACGACGTGAAGGCCGAATTCGACGGCCAGCAGACCACGGCCATGGCCATTCGCAACGCGATCGACAAGAAGCTGGACATCGAGATGGTCTACAGCCTCAAGGCCCGCGACTTCGAGATCGAGAGTTCCGATAGCGGCCTGTCCGTGGCCGCGCGCTATGAGCGTGCCGAGCCGTTCATCGCCAACATCTCCCTGCTGGCCAGCTTCGATGACGAGGTAGAGATACGCAAGTGAAAGCGGCCTTGCGCTGGGCCGAGGACCGGCTCGGCCATCGCTTCGCTCGCCAGGAGCTCCTCGAACGCGCCCTGACCCACCGCAGCGCCTCGGCCGGCAACAACGAGCGGCTGGAGTTCCTGGGTGACGCGGTTCTCGGCCTGGTGATCGCCGATGCCATCTACCGGCGCCGCCCGGATGCCGGTGAAGGCTTGCTGAGCCGGATCCGCTCGCGACTGGTCCGCGGTGAAACGCTGGCGGAGATGGCCCGCGAACTCGGTCTCGGCGAGTTCGTCCGACTGGGCAGCGGCGAGACCCGTACCGGCGGCCACCAGCGATCCTCGATCCTCTCCAATACGCTGGAGGCGGTACTCGGCGCAATCTATCTCGACAGCGGTATGGCAGCGGCCGAGGCCGTGATACTGCGGCTGTATGCCAGCCGCCTGGACGAGCTGCCCGACGAGGAGGAACTCAGGGACCCGAAGACGCGCCTTCAGGAATGGCTGCAGGCGCGAGGCCACCGCCCGCCGGCCTACGTCGTGCGCAACGTCGCCGGTGCCGCCCATGCGCAGACGTTCGAGGTGGTCTGCGAGATCGAGGCCCTGGGCGTGGCGGCCGGCGGCCATGGGGCCAGCCGGCGCATCGCCGAGCAGGACGCGGCGCAGCGCGCCCTGGAGCAGGTCCGCGCGGTCCGGCCGGATGCGGCGGCCCCATGACCAGCGCCGGCGGCTTTCGTTCCGGCTTCGTCGCCGTGGTGGGCCGGCCGAATACCGGCAAGTCGACGCTGGTCAATGCGCTGGTCGGCGAGAAGGTCAGCATCGTCACCGCCAGGCCGCAGACCACGCGCCACCGCATCATCGGCATCCGCAGCCGCGCCGACAGCCAGGTGGTGTTCGTCGACACCCCGGGGCTGCACGGCAATGCCCGCAAGCTCATCAACCGCACCATGAACCGTGCCGCCGCCAGTTCACTCGCCGACGCCGATGTCGTGCTTTTCGTCATCGAGGCCAGCGGCTGGTGTGCCGCGGACGAGCATGTGCTGCAGCGGCTGGCCAGGGTCGCCGCGCCGGTGATCCTGGTGGTCAACAAGGCCGACCTGCTGCGACCACGAGCGAAAATGCTGCCGCTGCTGGAGGCCGCGCAGGCGCGCCAGCTGTTCGCGGAGATCGTGCCGGTCTCGGCACTGCAGGCCGAAAACCTCGAGCGGCTGGTGGAGCTGATCCTCGCGCGGCTGCCGGCGGGGGAGCGCTTCTATCCCCAGGACATGAAGACCGATCGCGGGCGGGATTTCCGCATTGGCGAGATCCTGCGCGAGAAACTCATGGCGGCACTGGAGCGGGAGGTACCCTATGGCCTGGCCGTGGAGATCGGTGCCGTCGAGGACGGCGAACGGCTGGCCAGTATCGATGCCCTCATCTGGGTGGCGAAGGACTCGCAGCGACCCATCGTCCTCGGGCGCGGCGGTGAACGGCTCAAGGCGATTGGCCAGGCGGCGCGGCTGGATCTCGAGGCCTTCCTCGGCAAGAAGGTCTACCTGCAGACGCACGTCAAGGTGCGCCGCAACTGGGCCGATGACGCCCGCGCCCTGCGCCAGTTCGGCTACGAGGCCGAGCAGTGAGCGCCATCGAGCGCGTGCTGCTGGAACCCAGCTACGTGCTGCATGGCCGGGCCTATCGCGAGACCAGCGTGCTGCTGGAGGTGATGAGCCGCGATCATGGCCGGGTGAGCCTGGTGGCTCGCGGCGTGCGCCGGCCGCGAAGCCGGCTGCGGGCGCTGCTGCAGCCGTTCCGGCCCCTGCTGCTGTCCTGGTCGGGGCGCGCCGGCGGGCTGATGACGCTGGGTGCGGCGGAGCCTGCCGCCGTGCCGCTGGACCTGGCGGGCGAGCGCCTGATGTCGGGTTTCTACCTCAACGAGCTGCTGCTGCGCTTCCTGCACCGGGGCGATCCGCACCCGCAGGTGTTCGGTGCCTACGCGCAGGCGCTGGCCTGCCTCGGTGACGGGGCGGCTGCCGGACCGGTGCTGCGCGGCTTCGAGATGCAGCTGCTGGCGGAGGCGGGTTATGGCCTGAACCTCGACCACGATGCGCAGTCCGGCCTGCCGCTGGATCCGGACGGGCGCTACCGTTACGTGGTCGAGCGCGGCCCGGTGGTCGCCGATGATGCCGACGACGACACCACCTTCCGCGGCACCGAGCTGCTCGCCATCGGCCGCGGCGAGTTCGATGGCGCCGATGCCGTGGCCAGCGCCCGGCGCCTGCTCCGCGCCGTGCTCGATCATCACCTGGGCGGGCAGCCGCTGCAGACACGCCGGGTGGTCAGGGCCATGCGTCGCTGAGCAGCGGCGCGTTGCGCCATGCGCAGGGCCGGTGAGATCATGCGCCACCCGGCCGGCACAGGCCCGGACCGGGCAGCCACCTGGGATTCCCGCGAGACATGAGCAGCATTCTCCTCGGCGTCAACGTCGACCACGTCGCCACCCTGCGCCAGGCCCGTGGCAGCCGTTTCCCCGATCCGGTCATGGCGGCCTGGGTCGCCGAGCAGTCCGGCGCCGACAGCATCACCGTGCACCTGCGCGAGGACCGCCGCCACATCCAGGAGCGCGACATCGAGGTGCTCTCGCGGACCCTGCAGACCCGCATGAACCTCGAGATGGCGCTGGCGGAGCCGGTGCTGCGCCTGGCCGAGACTCTGCGGCCGGCGGATTGCTGCCTGGTGCCGGAGCGCCGCCAGGAACTGACCACCGAGGGCGGCCTCGACGTGGCCGCCGACCTGGGCCGCGTGCGCGAGGCGGCCGCCAGGCTGGCCGCGGCCGGGATCCGCGTGGCGCCCTTCATCGACCCGGATCCTGTCCAGGTCGATGCCTGCGCCGCGGCCGGGGTGCGCACCATCGAATTGCACACCGGGCGCTATGCCGAAGCCCCCGACGCCGCCGGCCAGGCCCGCGAACTGGAACGCCTGCGGCAGGCGGCCCGGCATGCGGCCCGCCTCGGCTTCGAGGTGCATGCCGGCCACGGCCTGCATTACCACAACGTGCAGCCGGTGGCGGCGCTCGCGGAGATCTCCGAGCTCAACATCGGCCATGCCATCGTCGCCCGCGCGGTGTTCGACGGCCTGGCCGCGGCCGTGGCCGAAATGAAGCGGCTGATGGTCAGCGCCCGGCCGGCATGATCCACGGCATCGGCACGGACATCCTGCGGACGGAGCGGATCGCGGCGGCATTCGCCCGCTTCGGCGACCGTTTCGCGCAACGGCTGCTCATGCCCGAGGAACTCGCGCAGTTCAGGCGCACGCGCCAGCCGGAGCGTTTCCTCGCCATGCGCTTCGCCGCCAAGGAGGCCATCGTCAAGGCCATGGGCACCGGCTTCGCCCATGGCATGTGGCTGCGCGATGCGGGGGTGGCAGCCGATGCGCGCGGGCGGCCGGAGATCATCTATTCGCCCCGGGGCCGCCGTCGTTGCGACGAACTCGGGATCGGCGCGGGCCACCTGACGCTTTCCGACGAGGCGGGGCTGGTGGTGGCCGTGGCCGTGCTGATGCGCAGGGAACAGGGCGGGCGGCCATGACGACGCTGGTGTTCGACATCGAGACGATTCCCGACGTGGCGCTGGGCAGGCGGCTGTACAACCTCGACGGCATCGACGATGCCGATGTCGCCAAGGCCATGGCCTTCCAGCAGATGCAGGCCGTCGGCAGCGAGTTCCTGCCGCTGTACCAGCAGCGCATCGTCGCCATCTCCGTCGTGCTCCGCCGCCAGGACGAGCTGAAGGTCTGGAGCCTCGGCAGCCCGGACAGCGACGAGCGGGAGCTGGTGCGCCGCTTCTTCGACGGCATCGACCGCTACACGCCGGAGCTGGTGTCCTGGAATGGCGCCGGCTTCGACCTGCCGGTGCTGCACTACCGGGCGCTGCTGCACGGGATCGTTTCGCACCGCTACTGGGATGTCGGCGACGAGGACCGCGAGTTCCGCTACAACAACTACCTCGGCCGCTTCCACTGGCGACACATCGATCTCATGGACGTGCTGTCGGGCTTCCAGGGCCGCGGCCGCGCGGGACTCGATGCCATCTCGGTGATGCTCGGCTTCCCGGGAAAGCTGGGCATGGAAGGCGGCAAGGTCTGGGAGGCCTGGCAGGCCGGGCGCATCGGCGAGATCCGCGACTACTGCGAGACCGACGTCGTCAACACCTACCTGGTCTACCTGCGTTTCCAGCACATCCGCGGCCTGCTCGACGAGGCTGGGCTGGAGCGCGAGCTCGCCCGGGTGCGCGACCTGCTCGCCGCATCCGGCCAGCCGCACCTCGCCCGGTTCCTGGCGGCCTGGCGCGAGGCCACGCCAGCGGCGGGCGGCTGACGGCGATGGGTGGTCGCCGGGCGTTCCGCAGGCTGCAGCACGCGGCAGCGGAGACGGGTGTCATCCAGGACATGACCATCGAGGGTCAGGGTGTGGTCAGCGTCGATGGCAAGCGCGTCTTCATCGATGGCGCGATCGACGGCGAGGCCGTGAGCTTCCGGCGGCTGCGCGCACATCGCAACTACGACGAAGCCGAGCTCCTGGCGATCGATGCGCCCGCGACGCAGCGGGTGGAACCAGCCTGCCGCTATTTCGGCACCTGCGGCGGATGCAGCCTGCAGCACCTGTCGCCGGCGGCACAGCTGGCGCTGAAGGAGCGCACGCTGGTCGAGGGCCTCAGGCGCATCGGCCAGGTCACGCCGGGCCGGCTGATGCCGGCGGTCACCGGACCGGCCTGGGGCTATCGCCGTCGCGCCCGCCTTGGCGCACGCTACGTCGACGGCAAGGGGCGCGTGCTGGTGGGGTTCTCCGAGCGTCATGGCTCATGGGTCACCGACATGCGGCACTGCGAGGTGCTGCACCCGGCGCTGGCCGCGCTGGTCGGCCCGCTCGCGGACCTGATCGGCGGCCTGTCCATCCGCCAGCGGATTCCGCAGGTCGAGGCGGTGGTCGCCGACAACGCGACGGCACTGGTGTTCCGCGTGCTGGAGCCGCCGGACCCCGCGGACCTGGACATGCTGCGTGCCTTCCGTCAGCGGCACGGCCTGCGCCTGCTGCTGCAGACCGGTGGCCCGGATTCTCTGCAACCCCTGGACATGGAGCAGGATGGCGGAGACCTCTGGTACGGGATCGCGGACTCGGGTCTGCGCATGGGCTTCGGCCCCACCGATTTCATCCAGGTCAACAGCGCGATCAACGACAGCATGATCCGCCTGGCCGTGGAATTGCTGGCCCTCGGGCCCGGCATGCGCCTGCTCGACTTGTACTGCGGCATCGGCAATTTCACCCTGCCGCTGGCGCAAAGGGCCGGCGAGGTGCTGGGCGTGGAGGGCGCGGCGCCGATGGTGACGCGGGCGCGGGACAACGCCCGGCGGAACGGCATCGGCAACGCGACCTTCGCCCTGGCCGACCTGTCGACGGCCGATGGTGCCATCCCCTGGGCCGGGCAGGCGTTCGACGCCGCATTGCTGGACCCGCCACGGGCTGGAGCGGCCGCCATCATCGAGCCGCTGGCGCGGACCGGTGTCCGGCGCATCCTCTACGTGTCCTGTCATCCCGGGACGCTGGCCCGGGATGCAGGCACACTGGTGCACGGGCACGGCTATCGCCTGGCCGCGGCCGGCATCCTCGACATGTTTCCCTCCACCAGCCACGTCGAATCCGTGGCACTGTTCGAACGCGAGCGAGTCCCGTGATCCGCCTGCGCATCATCCTCACCGAGCAACGTCTGGAAGTGCTCGACGGCGGACAGGGCCGCTCCGGCTATCCGGTATCGACATCCCGCTTCGGTCCTGGCGAGCGGCAGGGCAGCGGCTGCACGCCACGTGGCCGCCACATCGTGCGCGCCCGCATCGGTGCGGGGCTGCCTGCCGCGGCGGTGCTCCGCGGGCGCCGGCCGACGGGCGAGGTGTGGACGCCGGCACTCGCCGCGGGGCAGCCGGGGCGCGACTGGATCCTCAGCCGCATCCTCTGGCTGTCGGGCGTCGAGCCCGGCCGCAACCGCCTCGGCGAGGTCGATACCATGCGCCGCTACATCTATATCCATGGCACGCCGGACAGCGAGCCCATGGGCGTGCCTTTTTCCCATGGCTGCATCAGAATGCGCAATGCGGATGTCATCGAATTGTTCGACCGGGTCGACGCAGGGACCGAAGTGGACATCGTGCCCTGACCGCCGCAGCCTGGCGAGGCGCGTGGCTGCATGACACTCGGACCCCTGATGATCGACGTCCAGGGCCTGGCCCTGACGGATGAGGAGCGCACCCGCCTGGCCGATCCGCTGGTGGGCGGCGTGATTCTTTTCTCGCGCAATTTCCAGGACCGCGAGCAGCTGCGGGCCCTCACGGCCAGCATCCGCGCGGTGCGGCACCCGGCCCCGCTGATCGCCGTGGATCAGGAAGGTGGCCGCGTGCAGCGCTTCCGCAGCGGTTTTACCGCCCTGCCTGCCCTGCGCTGGCTCGGGCACGAGTACGAGCAGGATACCGACCGTGCGCGCCATCTCGCCTTCGCCTGCGGCTGGATCATGGCCGCCGAGCTGGTCGAGGATGGTGTCGATTTCAGCTTCGCGCCCTGTGTGGACATCGATTGGGGCGTGAGCGGCGTCATCGGTGATCGCGCCCTGCACCGCGACCCGGAGGCCGTGGCCAGCCTGGCGCTCTCCTACATGCAGGGCATGCGCTCGGCAGGCATGGCGGCGGTCGCCAAGCACTTTCCCGGTCATGGCGCCGTGGCCGCGGACTCCCACCATGAACTGCCGGTGGACCGCCGCTCCCTGGTCGAGATCGAGGAGGACATGTCGCCGTACCGGCGGCTGATCGACCACGGCCTCGGCGGTGTCATGGTCGCCCATATCCGCTTCCCGCGTGTCGATGCGCGCATTGCCAGCCTTTCACCGCTGTGGCTGAAGGGCCAGCTCCGGCGACGGCTCGGCTTCCAGGGCGTGATCTTCACCGACGACATGAGCATGGCGGGTGCAGCGGCGGGCGGCAGTGCATCCGCACGCGTGCGCCAGGCGCTGGAGGCGGGCGCGGACATGGCACTGGTGTGCAACGATCCGGCTGCCGCAGCCGGAGTGCTCCGGGATCTCGCCGGCTTCAGTGATCCGGCCGCGCACGCCAGGCTGGTGGCGATGCGGGCCCGGCCGCAGCAAGGCCTGGAGACGCCGGCACTGCGCGAACGCGGCGAGTGGAAGCAGGCCACGGCGCAACTGGCGGCTGCACTGGGCCGTCCACCGCTCGAGCTGCATGGCTGATCCGCCCATTCACGGTGCGCGGCTGCTGGTTCCGGCCGCCGAGGTCGAGTGTGCCTGGTCGCGCCTGGCGGCCGGCCTGCAACCGCTGGTGCACGCGGGCGACTGCGTGCTCATCGGCGTCATGGTCGGCGGCATGATCCCGCTGGTGGAGATCGCGCGACGCCTGGAGGGGGACTTCGTCCTCGACTATTGCCACCTGACACGCTACGGCGACAGCACCACGGGTGGGGACATCCGCTGGATCAGCAGGCCACGCCAGCCCCTGCGCGGCAGGGTGGCGGTGCTGGTGGATGACATCTTCGACGCCGGCCACACGCTGGCCGAGTTGCAGCGCCATTGCCGGGCGGCGGGTGCACGGCAGGTGGTGAGTGCCGTCCTCGCCCGCAAGCGCCATCCGCGACCGGTGGTATCGACGGTGCCCGAGCACATCGGGCTGGAGATCGGGGACGAATTCGTCTTCGGCTGCGGCATGGATCTCCAGGAACGCTGGCGGCAGCTGCGCGGCGTCTACGCGCTGGCGGATCCCGCCGGCGATGGCCCCGGACGCTAGCGCGCTCTTCCCGCCGCAAGCCGGCTTCGCCTGCGTGGCGGTGACCTGCTTCACAGACCCGCTGCACGCCGCTGCCTAAGATGCACGCTGGCCCTTATGTCCAGCCGCATCGCCTGCAGGCCGCCCGCCGCAGGCCAGACCGGAATTGCCTGAAGTCCAGTACATATACTGATGAAAGATATAGAAAAAAATATCCTCATCCAGGCGCTGGACCAGCTTCCGCTGGGCACACTGATCATCGATGCCCGCCAGGACCACTGGCCTGTCATCTACATGAATTCCATCATCGGGCAACTCACCGGGCTGGATACCGCGACCCTGGTCGGTTGCCCCTGGCATGGCCTGCTGGTGGATCCGCAGGAACTGGCCCCGCAGCGCGAGCGCCTGCTCGGCAGTCCCGCCCTGGTGGTGCGCCACCTGCGCCAGCGCTGGCAGTCGCGATCGGGCGAGCCCGTGGACATGGCCCTGCAGGTCTCGCCGCTGTTCGACCGGCCCGGGCACCCCGCGTATTGGCTGGTGACGCTGGATGCCGAGGCGGCAGCCGGTGATGCCTCCGGCGAGGACACGCTGCGCATGGCCTTGCGCGATGCCCAGCTCAGACTGCGGCAACTCGATCGCAGCGATGCCATCACCGGCCTCGCCAACCGCCAGGCGTTTCTCGAGGTGGTGCAGCGCGACTGGTCCGTGGCCAGCCGCGAACAGCGGCGCATCAGCGTGGTCGTCTTCCAGGTCGATGCCCTCGATCGCTACCGCGACCTGTACGGCAAGCATGCCGCGGACTCCTGCCTGCGCAAGGTGGCCCATGCCATCAGCGGCTCGTTGCGGCGTACCGGGGATGTGGCTGCCCGCGTGGCCGACAACCGCTTCGCGGCGCTGCTCGGCGGTGGCGAGGAGTCCCAGCTGCGCGAGTTTGCCGGGCAGATCGCCCGCAAGGTCCGCGAACTGGCCATCCATCATCCGCGCTCGCCCAGCGGCCGCTATGTCACGGTCTCCGTCGGCCTCGGCAGCGTGGTGCCGGCCTGGGGCAGGAATGACCACGGCCTGTTGCAGCAGGCCGAAGCCGAGGTTGCGCGTCCTTCCAGCGCATCCGGCGAGGAACGCGGCGTCGGCTGAAGCGGCTTTCCCGCACCGCAGCTGGCGGTGCAACGCCTGCGCGCGGTTCAGGGTTCCTCGTCGGTCGCCGACGCCGGCGCGGTGTCAGCCGTACCCGCCGGCGACCTGACGGCGAGGATGACGCCGAATCCCGGCTGGTCGAAATACTGGAGCGCATCGCCGCGCAGCCGGCGCCCCTGCCTGATGTGCCAGACCTGGCCCGCGGCGCCGGATTCGGCCGGCAGCGACAGGTCCAGCAGCGCGTACAGGTAGCGGTCGCGGTAGAGCGTCACCGTGCCGCCGAGTCCCGCCTGGGCCGCCGCGGCGGGCAGGGTCGTCGGCTGGGCCTGCGCCCGCGGCACGGCTGCCTGCCGCCAGCCGCCGTGGTAGACGAGTTGATAGGCCGGGCCGCGACGCAGGCGCGCCGCGAGCGACGTCAGCCGCAGTTCGCCCGGATCGAGGCCGGTGGCTGGCACGCCGACGGCGGCGCCCGGGGCGGGCAGGGCGGGGGCGACAGCCGTGGTGGCCTGACCAGCAGGAACCGGGACCTCCGTCGTGTTGCCGCGCTGGTCGAGGTTGCGGAACACGAGGATCTCCACTTCATAGGCGCCGCTGTCGTCGGCCGCGACGGCAGCGGAAGGCGCCGCTGCCGCCAGTGCCAGCAACGCCAGCACCGCCGCCGCGGCGTGATGGCTGATCGCTGTGGCCATGCGCCATTCCATGCGGGTCATGATGCCATGCCGGCTGTCCTGCGGGGAGCGGCGGGGCCTGCCGCCGCGGCGCCGAGCTGTGCCAGCAGGTGGTCGGCGTAGGCCAGCCGTTCCTCGGTGGTTTCCATGCCGGCGCGGAACGCCAGCCGCTGGCGCGGATCCAGCCGGAACTGCTGCGGGTCCGACTGGATCAGACGCACCAGCACGGCCGGATCCACGCGGGTGGCGCTGCCGAACTCGACGCTGCCGCCGGTGGCGCCGGCGGCGAGGCGCGCGATGCCCAGCTCGCGGGCGCGCAGGCGCAGCCCGGCCACGCGCAGCAGGTTGGTGGTTGCGGGGGGCAGCTGGCCGAAGCGGTCGGCGAGCTCGCGCCCCAGCGCGGCGAGTTCCGCGTCGGAGCCGGCATTGGCGATGCGCTTGTACAGCACCAGCCGCAGGTGGATGTCCGGCAGGTACTCATCGGGCAGCAGCGCCGGGATCTGCAGCTCGATCTCCGGACCGCGCGCGCCGTCCTGTGCCGCATCGGCATCGAGGCCATCCTGGAGGGCGCGCACCGTCCGGGCCAGCATCTCGTTGTAGAGCGCGAAGCCGATCTCCTGGATCTGCCCGCTCTGGTCCTCGCCGAGCAGCTCGCCGGCACCGCGGATTTCCAGGTCGTGGGTCGCCAGCACGAAGCCGGCACCCAGGTCCTCCAGGGCCTCCATTGCTTCCAGGCGCTGGCGCGCGTCGGCCTGCAGCGCCTCGCGTGGCGGCGCCAGCAGGTAGGCGAAGGCCTGGTGGTGCGAGCGGCCGACGCGGCCGCGCAGCTGGTGCAGCTGCGCGAGGCCAAACTGCTCGGCATGGTCGATGATGATGGTATTGGCCGATGGCACGTCGAGCCCGCTCTCGACGATGGCCGTGCAGACCAGGATGTCGAAGCGCCGGTGGTAGAAGTCCAGCATGACCCGTTCCAGCTCGCGCTCGTGCATCTGCCCGTGGGCCACCTCGATGCGCGCCTCGGGCATGATCTTCGCCAGCTTCTCGCCGATCGTGCGGATGTCCTGGATGCGGTTGTGCACGAAGTAGATCTGGCCGCCACGCTGCAGCTCGCGCAGGCAGGCCTCGCGGATCAGCTGCGTGCTCCAGGTGCTGAGGAAGGTCCTGATGGCGAGTCGCGACGCCGGTGGCGTGGTGATCAGCGAGAGCTGGCGCAGGTCGCCCAGGGCCATGTTGAGCGTGCGCGGGATGGGCGTGGCGGTGAGCGTGAGGATGTCGACCTCGGCGCGCAGGCCCTTCAGCTGCTCCTTGTGGCGCACGCCGAAGCGGTGCTCCTCGTCGATGATCACCAGGCCGAGGTCCTTGAAGGCCACGTCCTTCTGCAGCAGGCGATGGGTGCCGATGACGATGTCCACCTGGCCGGCGGCCACGCGCTGCAGCACCTGGCGATGTTCCTGCGGAGTCCTGAAGCGCGACAGCACCTCGACCGTCACCGGCCAGTCCGCAAAGCGGTCGGCGAAGGTCTCGTGGTGCTGCTGGGCGAGCAGCGTGGTCGGCACCAGCACCGCCACCTGCCGGCCGCTGCCGACGGCGGCAAAGGCGGCGCGCAGCGCCACCTCGGTCTTGCCGAAGCCCACGTCGCCGCACACCAGGCGGTCCATCGGCGAGGGACTGGCGAGGTCTGCCAGCACGTTGTCGATGGCCGTCGCCTGGTCCTCGGTGAGTGAAAACGGAAAGCCGGCGGCGAACGCCTCGTAGCCTGCGGCATCCACGCGGGCACTGCGTCCGGGACGGGCGGCGCGGCGCGAGTACAGGTCGAGTAGTTCGGCGGCGACGTCGCGGATCTTCTCCGCCGCACGGCGCCGCGCTTTCAGCCACTGGTCGGTACCGAGGCGGTGCAGGGGCGCCATCTCGGGCGCCGCGCCCGTATAGCGCGACACCAGTTCGAGCGAGCTGACCGGCACGTGCAGCCGGTCGCCGCCCGCGTACTCGAGCGTGACGAACTCGCCCACGGTGTCGCCGATGGTCATGCGGGTCAGGCCGACATAGCGGCCGACGCCGTGGTCGAGATGGACGACGGGTGCGCCCACGCGCAGGTCGGTGAGGTCGCCGACGATGCTCTCCGGATCGCGGCCGCGACGACGACGTGTGCGGGAGCGGCTCGCCTGGCCGAAAATTTCCTGCGCGCCGAGGACCGTGATGCCGGCGCCGGGCAGGTGCATGCCGCGTTCCAGGCCGGCGATCGCCAGGCCGACGCGCCGCGGGCTGGCGAGGAACGCCGCCCAGCCGTCCACGGCATCGGCAGTTTCGCCCAGGCGCTGCAGCAGGTCCTGCAGCCACTCGCGGCGCCCGGGGGAATCCACGGACAGCAGCAACCGCCCGCCATGCCCGGCAAGGAAGCGGCCGAGGCGCGCGCCGGGCTCGTCTTCGCGCGGATTGAGCATCAGCGGCGGTGCCGGGGTGGCTGCCAGGGCGACGTCGCCGGGCGCGGCCACCGGATCGGGCTCGGTTTCCAGCTGCAGCACGGGGAGCGTGCCGAGGCGCCCGAGGTGTTCAGCCGGCGGGCAATACGCTTCCGCGGGCTGCAGCAGCGGGCGCTCGCGATCCGAGCCGAGCTGCTCGTGGCGTTCCTCGACCTGTTGCCATCCCTGCTGGAAGAGCTTCCCCGGATCGCCCAGCGCCACCACCAGCGTGTCGGCCGGCAGGTAGTCCCAGATCGTCGCCGTCCGCTCGAAGAACAGCGGCAGGTAGCTCTCGACGCCGCCGGGCAGCCGCCGTGCGGAAACCTCCCGATAGATCACCGACTCGGCCGGGTTGCCCTCGAAGCGCCGGCGATAGCGCTGGCGGAACTGGCGGATGGATTCGGCGTCGTTCGGCAACTCGCGGGCCGGCATGGTGTCCACGGCGTCGAGCGGCGCGGCGGAAAGCTGCGTGTCGGGATCGAAGCTGCGGATCGACTCGACGCTGTCATCGAGGAAATCCACCCGCACCGGGAATTCGTAGCCGGTCGGGAAGAAATCGATCAGCGAGCCGCGTAGGGCGTAGTCGCCGTGCACGGATACCTGGCCTGTCCGCTGGTAACCGGCCTGGTCGAGGCTGGCCTGGAAGGATTCGAGGCTGCGCGCCTCGCCCACGGCAACGCGCACCGCGTGGTGTTCCAGGTACGAGACCGGGGCCAGGCGTGGCAGCAGCGTGGACGCCGCCGTGACCAGGATGCCTGCCGGGCGGGAGCGCAACCCGCGCAGGATGCGCAGCCGCGCCGACACCAGGTCCTGATGGGGGCTGAAGCTGTCGTAGGGCAGCACCTCGAGGTCGGCGAACAGCTCGATACGGGCCGTGGCCTGGCCGAAGAAGCGCAGCTCCGCCTCCAGCGCCTCGGCCTGTGCCACGCTGCCGGCGAGCACCAGCAGCCCGCGGCCACCTGCCGCGAGCTCCGTGAGGGCCAGCGCCGGCGCGCAGCCCGGCGGGCTCGTCCAGCGGCGGGTCGTGCCCGGCGCGGGCAGTTCGTCAGGACGGGCAAGCAGGGGGCGCGCCATGGACATCCAGGTCGAAGTCAGGGGGCGCGATTATCACACACGGGGCGTGGGCGGCCGGGCGGCATCCCGGCGCGGGCCCGCGCCTGCTGCTGGCAGGGAGCCGCGGTGGCGGCAGCCCCGCGGCGGCCGGAGCGGTCGCCGGCTCAGTGGCGCCGGATCACCGCGTCGATCACGTGATCGTACTCGAAGTAGACGACGAAGCTGCCGTAGTCCCAGCGCGTGATGGGCGGCTTGCCGACGGGCGGCTGCCTGCCTGCCGGCTCACCCCATTTCGCCTCCACGGCCTTCATGCTCATGCCGCGGGCGGGACGCTCGGCGGCGCTGTCGCGTGCGGCTTCGATGCCTTGCATGATCAGGGTGTCGGCGCGGGCGACGCCCGCGATGCCAAGGAATCCCAGGGCGGCGGCGAGGAAAATGCAGGAGCGGTTGCGCATCGTGATAACCTCAACAGCGCTTGAGCAGTCGACTATAACATCGCACCGTAATGCAGAAAAACCGGCGGCTTCTTGAACCTGCTTCACATTATTGGGTGGCCTGGCACGACCGCGGGAGGCCGGTGCCGCGGCGGCAGAGCACGGGGATCGCGTGCTGCCGGCAGGAACGCGGGCAGGCCCGCTGCCGACGCTTGGGGATGCGGCCGGAAGGCGTGCATACTGTGCCGCCCGCCGAGGAGACCCGCCCAGTGCACGCCCGTGCCGTCGACCACCCGAGGAGTGTCCGGTGAGGCGTCCCGTCTCCGGATACATCGGGCTGCGCTACCTGCGCAGCCAGCGCGCCAACCAGTTCGCCTCCTTCGTCACGCTGGCCTCGGCCCTCGGCGTGGCGCTCGGCGTCGCGGCGCTGATCGTCGTGCTGTCGGTGATGAACGGCTTCGAGGATGAACTGCGCAACCGTCTGACCAGCGTTACCGGCCACGCATGGGTATCGCGCGCCGACGGCCTGGCCGGCTGGCAGGAGCTGCGCCGCGACCTGCTGGCCTATCCGGGAATCACCGGGGCGGTGCCCGTCATCGAACTGGAGGCCGTGCTGGCCCGCGCCGCGGACCTGGCCGGGGCGGTGGTGACGGGGGTCGATCCAGCCCTGGAAGGCGACAGCTCGCCGCTGCGCAAGGGGATGCGCGAGGGCGACCTCGACAGCCTGCAGCCCGGCAGCCGGGCCATCATTCTCGGCGACGCCCTCGCGGCGCGCATCGGCGCCCGTGTCGGTGATGCGGTCACGGTGCTGGTGCCGACCAAGGACCGCGAGAACGGCCTGCGCTCGCGCCTGTGGCAGTTCACCGTGCGTGGCGTGTTCGAACTCGGCGTCAAGGACCACGACGGCACGCGTGCCTTCGTCAGCATGGCCGATGCGGCCGCCATGGGCGGGCTCGGCGAGCGTGTCGGCGGCATCCGCGTCACCACGAGCGACATCTTCGCGGCGCCCGGCATCATCCGCGCCTGGGCGGCCCGCCACGGCGCCGGCCTGCTGGTGCGCGACTGGACGCAGGACCATGCCACGTACTTCCGGGCGGTGCGTCTGGAGAAGACCATGATGATGGTGCTGCTGTCGCTGATCGTCGGTGTCGCCGCCTTCAACATCGTGGCGACGCTGGTCATGGTGGTCACCGACAAGCGCGGCAGCATCGCCATCCTGCGCACGCTGGGGTTCTCGCGCGCCGACATCGTGCGCGTGTTCGCGGTACAGGGCGTCGCCATCGGCTGGATCGGCGTGGTGGCCGGCATCGCCAGCGGGGCGGCGCTGGCTGCCAACATCGGCGTCGTCGCGCCGGCGCTGGAGCGGCTGCTCGGCTTCCAGTTCATGCCCGCCGATGTCTATTACCTGACGGCGCTGCCGTCCGACCTGCGCTGGACCGACGTGCTGTCCGTGGGCCTGGTCGCGCTGGCCATGACCGCGGTGGCGACTGTCTATCCGGCGGCGCGGGCCGCGGCGGTCGAGCCGGCCGAAGTGCTGCGCTATGAATGAGCGGGCGGGGATCCATGCTGCGACCGGTTGAACTGGCGATAGCCCTGCGCTATGTCCGCTCGCGCAGCAAGAACCGCTTCGTCTCCTTCATCTCGCTGATGTCCGTGGCGGGCATCGCGCTGGCCGTGGCGGTGCTGATCGCCGTGCTCTCGGCCATGAACGGCTTCGAGCACGAGGTGCGTGCGCGCATCCTCGGCGTGCTCGCCCACGGCACCATCACCGGCCTCGAGGGACGGATCAGCGACTGGCATCGCATGGAGGAGGTCGCGGCCGCCTATCCGGGCGTGGTGGCCAGCGCGCCGTTCGTGCGCGGCGAAGCCATGGTGGTGGGCGAGAGCGCCGTGAAGGGAGTCGAGGTGCGCGGCATCGAGCCCGGGCCTGAGCTGGCCACGGCTGCCCTGCAGACGCTGTTGCGTGCCGGGGATTTCCGCGCGCTGGTGCCTGGCGGCTACGGCATCGTCATCGGCCAGCCGCTGGCCGAGCGGCTGCAGGTCGGGATCGGTGACCCGGTCGTGGTGCTGGTGCCCGAGGGCGTCGCCACCCCGGCCGGCGTGGTGCCGCGCATGCGCCGCTTCCGCGTGGTCGGCATCTTCAATGCGGGCATGTACGAGTACGACAGCGGGCTGGTGTTCATGCACATGGAGGATGCGGCACGGCTGTTCCGCATGGGTGACACGGTGAGCGGGCTGCGCCTGGCCTTCGCCGACCCGGCGATGGCGCCGCAGGGCGTGGTGGGCGTGGCCCGGGCCTACGGTGGCGGCGTGTACGTCAGCGACTGGACGCGGGAGCACGCCAACTTCTTCCGTTCCATCGAGCTGACCAAGTCCATCATGTTCATCATCCTGCTGATGGTGGTGGCGGTGGCGGCCTTCAACATCGTCTCCACGCTGGTCATGGTGGTCCGCGAGAAGAGGGGGGAGATCGCCATCCTGCGGACACTGGGTGCGGCACCGGCGGCCATCGTGCGCATCTTCATGGCGCAGGGCACGCTCATCGGCGTCACCGGCACGGCCATTGGCGTCGCACTCGGCGTGCTGGTCGCGGTCAACCTGGATGTGCTGGTCGGCATGGTCGAGCATGCGCTGGGCATGAAGTTCCTGGCACCGGACATCTATTTCATCAGCGATTTTCCCACCCAGCTCCGCTGGTCCGATGTGGCCGTCATCGGCGGCATCGCCCTGGGGCTGGCCTTCAGCTCCACGCTCTATCCGGCCTGGCGCGGCTCGACCCTGCCGCCCGCCGAGGCGCTGCGCCACTACTGAACACGGAACCGCAACCCGCCATGGACAGTCCTGCAAACACCCCTGCCGCGGATCCGCGAGCCATCCCGCTGGCCTGCGTCGCGCTCGAGAAGGAATTCCGCGAAGGACCGGCAGTGGTGCGGGTGCTGCATGGCGTGGACCTGCAGGTGGCACGGGGCGAGCGCATCGCCATCATCGGTGCTTCCGGCGCCGGCAAGACCACGCTGCTGCAGCTCCTCGGCGGGCTCGATACCCCCACCCGCGGCGCCGTTTACGTGCTCGGCCGCAATGTGGCGACCCTGGGCCAGGCCGAGCGTGGCCGCATCCGCAACGAGTCGCTCGGCTTCGTCTACCAGTTCCACCACCTGCTGCCGGAGTTCACGGCGATCGAGAACGTCGCCATGCCGCTGCTGTTGCGCCGCCTGCCGCTGGCGCAGGTCAGCGCGGAGGCGCAGCGGCTGCTGGAGCGGGTGGGGCTCGGTGCGCGCCTGCATCACAAGCCGGGCGAGCTCTCCGGCGGCGAGCGCCAGCGGGTCGCCGTGGCGAGGGCGCTGGTGACGGCACCGGCGGTGGTGCTCGCCGACGAGCCCACCGGCAACCTCGATCACCGCACCGGTGATCGCGTCTTCGAACTCATGCTCGAGCTGAATGCCGAGACCCGCGCCAGCCTGGTGATCGTCACCCACGACCTGGCCCGGGCACGGAGCATGGATCGCGTGCTGCACATGGAAGACGGGCGCCTGCGCGAGGTGGCGGGCGAGATGGTGGCCTGAGTCGCGGCCCGGGCCGCCTTCAGCCGCGCTGGCGTGCCTGGCGCCGGCGCAGGCGTCGCGCCGACGACCAGCGCCACAGGGCATTGCTGCCGAAATAGATGATGGCGGCGGTCAGCGTTGCCGCAATGAGTGCACCGAGGAACAGGGGGCGCCAGATCAGTCCGAGCTGCGCCTGCAGCCAGGCCCAGCTGACGGTATCCGGCCAGGCTTGCGGCGGCATGCCGAGCAGGCGGGCGCCCAGGCGGTATTCGAAGTAGAACACCGGGATCAGCGTCAGCGGGCTGTTCAGCCAGGCAGCCAGCGCCGCGACACCCAGGTTCACTCCCGCCAGCAGCGCGCACACCACCGCCAGCGGCGTGTGGCCCGGCACCGGCAGCATGGAGATGAAGGCGCCGATGGCGAGTGCGCCGGTGACGCTGCGCCGGTTGACGGCGAAGTACATCGGCTGGCGCAGCAGGCCGCGGAACGGCCGCAGGTACCAGGCCTGCTCATTCTGGCGGTACTGCCGGGATATGCGCCGCAGGAATTTTCGCGGCATTGCCTACACTGCCGGGTGAATCACGTGGGGTCGGGACCGCGCACCGGGGAGATTTCGTCGCGAGCCTGCCTCGCGTGCCGGTGCATTATCGTTCATCCGGCGGCCCGTCGCACATGTCCTGGTTGGCTGTCCCTGCCGTTGCCGCTGCGTGGTTGCTGCAATACTTCGGCACGCCGTCGCTGCTGGCATGGCCAGCGGTGGCCTGGTGCGCGATCGCCTTGCTGGCCTGGCACGGCCTGGGTGGACGTGTGGCGCTGCTGGTGCTGCTGGCGGGCTGGACGCTGTACCGTGCCGCATGGCTCGTCGATGCACGCCTGCCCGCCGCGCTGGCCGGGCGCGACCTGCTGGTGCAGGGCGTGGTCTGCGATTTCCCGCGGCCGGACGCCGAAGCGCAGCGCCTGGTACTCGAGACCGGAGCGGCGGGGCGCGGCGAGGGCCTGCCGGCGCGCCTGCACCTGAGCTGGTACGCGCCATCGCCGCCACTGCGGCCCGGCGAGCGCTGGCAGCTGTTGGTGCGCCTGAAGCCGCCGCATGGGCTCGCCAATCCCGGTGGCTTCGACTTCGAGCAATGGCTGTACCAGCGTGGCATCGGTGCATCGGGTTACGTGCGCGCCTCGCGCCTCAACCGCCGGCTCGAGGCGCAGCTGGCGGACTGTCCCGTCGGCACCCTGCGGGCGACACTGGCGGGCCGCATCGAGGCGGCGCTGGCCGGGCGCCCGGGCAGCGCCCATGTGCTTGGCCTGACAGTGGGCGTGACCGCGGGGCTGTCGCCGGCGGACTGGGAGCTGATGCGCCGCACCGGCACCACGCACCTGCTGGCGATCTCGGGCTTCAACATCGCCCTGGTGGCGGCGCCCTTCGTGCTGCTGGTGCCCTGGCTCGGGCACATCTGGCCATGGCTGGCCGGCCGGCCGGGCGCGGGCCCGGCACTGGCGCTGGCGGTCGCCACCCTCTACAGCGCGCTCGCCGGATTCGGTGTCAGCGTGCTGCGGGCCCTGCTGATGCTGGGCGTGGTGGCGCTGCTGGCCTGGCGCCGCCGCCCGGCGGACAGCCTGGATGCGCTGGCCGCGGCGGCGTTGCTGATCCTGGCGATCGATCCGGCGTCCGTGCTGTCGGCGGGCTTCTGGTTGTCGTTCGCCGGTGTCGCCTGGCTGCTGGTGGCGGCGACGCGCCGGCCACGGCCGGCGGCCGTCCCGCCACGCGGGTTTGCGCGGCGCATCTTCGGTGGGGCGGTCAGCCTGCTGCGGTTGCAGCTGCTGCTGGGAATTGGCCTGGCACCGCTGACCCTGGCCTACTTCCAGCAGCTGTCGCTGGTGGCACCGCTGGCGAACCTGCTGGCGGTGCCGGTGTTCAGCCTCGTCGTCATGCCGCTGGCGCTGGGCGGCGCGGCGCTGCTGCTGGCGTTTCCGCTGCCGGGCACGCTGCTGCTGCGGCTGGCGGCTGCCGTGGTGGCGCGGCTCATGGATCTGCTGGCGGCGCTGGCCGGGATGCTCGCCGGCGACGGCGCCTGGCAGCCGCCGCCCCAGGGCATCGCCAGCCTGGTGCTCTGCCTGGTCGCGGCGGCGATGCTGGCCTGGTGGCGGCCGTTGCCGTTGCGCCTGCTGGCCGGCGTGCTGCTGCTGCCACTGGTCGCGGGCAGCGAAGGCCGTGGTGACCTGCAGGCCGGGGAGCTGCGCGTGACGGTCATGGATGTCGGCCAGGGGCTCGCCGTGCTGCTGCAGACCGCGAGCCATTCGCTGGTCTACGACGCCGGGCCCGCCTACCGCCGGCTCGACACCGGAGATTCCGTCGTGGTGCCGGTGCTGCGTGCCGCCGGGATTCGCCAGCTCGATGCACTGCTCATCTCCCACGACGACCTCGATCATGCGGGGGGCGCGGCGACCGTGCTGCGCGCCTATCCGGGGGCCGTGCTCATCGGCGGCAATGCGGCGCGGCTCGCTGCCGCCAGGGCGCGGCCCTGCGTGGCCGGGGAAGCCTGGCTATGGGATGGTGTCCGCTTCAGCATCCTCAATCCGCCGGCGGGTGCGCAGCTCTCCGACAACGACGCATCCTGCGTGCTGAGGGTGGATGCCGCCAGCGGCAGCGTCCTGCTGCCCGGCGATGTGCAGCTCCGGCAGGAAGCAGTACTGGCAGCCCGCGGTGCGCTGGCGCCCGTCGACCTGCTGCTGGCACCCCATCATGGCAGCCGCAGCTCCTCGGGGCCGGCGCTGGTGGCCGCCACCCGGCCGCGGGTGGTGGTGTTCTCGGCCGGATTCATGAACCGCTGGGGATTTCCGGCAGAGGTGGTGCGCGAACGCTGGGAGCAGGCCGGTGCCTGTACCTTCGACACCTCGGCGACCGGTGCCCTGGTGTTCGTGCTCGGCGGGCAGGGTCTGCGCCTCGCCCGCATCACGCGCCGCGATGACAGCCACCTGTGGACCACGCCCATGCCGGCAGCATCGTCCTGCACCGTGCCCGGGCCGCCACGCGCCCTGCCGCCGCTGGGTTAAACTGTCGGCCGTTGAGCGGGTTATAGTCCTGACCGGAAGGCGTTTCGGGGCCGCGGATCCATGCTGGAAATCATCAAGGCGGGCGGGGTGCTGATGATCCCCATCATCGGCTGCTCGGTGATCGCGCTGGCCATCATGCTGGAAAGGTTGTGGACGCTGCAGCGTCGCCGGGTGCTGCCCGACGATCTCACGCGCCAGGTCTGGGAATGGGTGAGCCGCAACGAGCTCAATCATGCGCACATCCAGACCTTGCAGGAGGGTTCGCCGCTGGGGCGGATCCTGTCCGCGGGGCTGCTCAACCGCAACCGCGACCGCCAGATCATGAAGGAGAGCATCGAGGACACGGGCCGACACGTGGTGCACGACCTCGAGCGCTACCTGAACCTGCTGGGCACCATCGCCGCCATTTCGCCGCTGCTCGGGCTGCTCGGCACGGTTACCGGCATGGTGCGCATCTTCGCCGCCATCAGCTCCACCGGTGCCGTCGGCGATCCGGCGGCACTGGCCGGCGGCATTTCCGAGGCGCTGATCACCACGGTGGGCGGGCTCGTCGTGGCGATCCCGACGCTGGTGGCCTACCGCTTCCTGCGCGACCGGGTGGACAGCCTGGTGATCGACATGGAGAAGGAGGCGATCACGCTGGTGGATGCGCTGCACCGGCGCCAGTACATCGACAGCATCGGGCGGCGTGATGAACCTGCGAAGGCATGATCGCTCCCGGGACGACCCGGAACTCAACCTGATCTCGCTGGTGGACGTGGTCCTGCTGCTGCTGATCTTCTTCGTGCTGACCACCAGTTTCGTGGCGCAGTCGCGGCTGGCGATCCACCTTCCGGAAGCGGCCGAGACCGGCCGCGACACCGTGGCGCCGGCGCTGGAGGTCACCGTCACCGCGCGGGGCGGCTTCTTCGTCAACGGCCGCGCCCTGGTGGACAACCGGCCGGAAACGCTGATGGCCGCCATGCGTCGCGTCATGCCCCAGGCCGGCGTGCAGGCCGTGACCATCAACGCCGACGCCCGCGCCGCGCACCAGGACGTGGTGACGGCCATGGACGTCGCCGGGCGGCTCGGCATCACCGACGTGCACATCGCCACGCTGCGCGCGCGCGGCGAACAGGAGCGGTGATGGCAGGCCAGGGCGGCGACTCCACCGTGCTCTACCGCCGCATGCTGGGCCTGTCCTTCCGCTACTGGCGAATGTTCCTGCTGGCCGGCGCGGGCATGATCGTCTATGCCGGCACCAACACCGCCTTCGCCTGGGTGGTGAACCGGCTGCTCGAGGTGGTGGGCCCCGGCAGCCAGGCCCCCGGCGAGGACGACCTGCGCCGCTGGATCCCGCTGGCCATCATGGTGCTGTTCCTCACCCGCGGCGCGGCCGATGTCGCCTCCAGCTACGGGCTGGGATGGATAGGGCGGCGAGTGGTCACCGACATTCGCCAGCAGGTGTTCGACAAGTTCATGCGGCTGCCGGCGCAGTACTTCGACACCTCGTCCACCGGCGCATTGCTGTCGCGGCTGACCTTCAACATCGACCAGATCGCCGAGTCGACATCCACCGTCGTCACGGTGATGCTGCGCGAGGTGCTCACCGCCATCGGCCTCGTCGCCTACATGTTCTACCTGAGCCCGACGCTGTCGGCGTTCATCCTGATCGCCGCGCCGCTCATGGCGTTCATCACGCGCACCCTGGGCCGCTATTTCCGCCGCTACAGCGAGCGCATCCAGCAGTCCATGGGCGACGTCACCCGGGTGGCGCAGGAGTCGCTGCAGAGCCAGCGCGTGATCAGGATCTTCAACGCCCGCGACTACGAGTACCGGCGTTTCGAGGTCGCCAACGAGAAGAGCCGGCGCCTGCAGATGCGGCTGGTGGTGACCAAGGGCGTGGGCGATGGCCTGGTGGCGCTGGTCGCCGCGGTGGGACTCGCGGCCGTGGCGGCGGTGGCGATCTCGCCGTCCGTCCGCAACCACATGAACCTCGGCGACTTCGGCGGCTTCATCACCGCGCTGCTGCTGCTCATGCGGCCGCTGCGCCAGGTGGGCGGCATCAACGCCGTGATCCAGCGTGGGCTGGCGGCGGGAGAGAGCGTGTTCAGCCTGCTGGACGAGGCGGAGGAGGTCGACAGCGGCAGCGTCGCGCCAGGGCGCGTGCGCGGGGACGTGGAGTTCCGCGGTGTCGGCTTCAGCTACGACGCGGCCAAGGGCCCGGTGCTTCGCGACATCAGCCTGCGGGTGCCGCCGGGGCAGAAGCTGGCCATCGTCGGGCGTTCGGGCAGCGGCAAGACCACGCTGGTCAACCTGCTGCCCAGGTTCTATGAAGCCAGCCATGGGCAGATCCTCATCGATGGCCGCGACATCCGCGAGTACTCCCTGCAGGGCCTGCGCCAGCAGATCAGCCTGGTGAGCCAGGAGGTCACGCTGTTCAACGACAGCGTGGCCAACAACATCGCCTACGGATCGCTGAACGGCGCGCCGCGCGCGGACATCGAGCGGGCGGCCCGTGCGGCGCACCTGGGGGACCTGCTGGCCCAGCTGCCGCAGGGCCTCGACACACTGGTCGGCGACCGCGGGCTGCTGCTCTCCGGCGGCCAGCGCCAGCGCATCGCCATCGCGCGTGCGCTGCTGAAGGACGCGCCCATCCTCATCCTCGACGAAGCCACCTCGGCGCTGGACACGGAGTCCGAGCGTTACATCCAGGCGGCACTCGACGAGCTGATGGCCAACCGCACGACCTTCGTCATCGCCCACCGCTTGTCCACGGTGGAGAACGCCGACCGCATTATCGTCATGGCCGCCGGAGCCATCATCGAGAGCGGCACCCATGACGAGCTGCTGGCCGCGGGCGGCCAGTACGCCATGCTGTACCGGATGCAGTTCCGCGATGACTAGCGGCGTGGTGGCTGGCGCCATCCGGCAGGCCTGGTATGGCCGTTCGCTGCTCGGCCCGCTGCTCCAGCCCCTGGCCTGGCTGTTCGGCCTTGCGGTGCGCCTGCGCCGCAGCGCCTACCGGCGCGGCTGGCTTGCCTCCGGCCACCCCGGCGTGCCGGTCATCGTCGTCGGCAACCTGACCGCCGGTGGTGCCGGCAAGACGCCACTGGTCGCCTGGCTGGTGCAGCGGCTGAGGGAAGCCGGCAGGCATCCGGGCGTCGTCAGCCGCGGCTACGGTGGCGTGCCGCAGCCAGAGCCGCTGCTGGTGGACGCGGCCACCGACCCGGCCATCGCCGGGGACGAGCCGGTGCTGCTGGCACGGCGCACCGGCGCGCCGATCGTGGTCTGTGTCGACCGGCTGCGGGCGGCGCAGGCAGCGGCACGCAGCGGCGCCGATGTCATCGTCGCCGACGACGGCCTGCAGCACTATGCGCTGCGCCGGGACGTGGAGATCGTCGTGGTGGATGGCGTGCAGCGCTGGGGCAATGGCCGGCTGCTGCCGGCGGGCCCCCTGCGTGAGCCCCTGAGCCGTCTCGCCGAGGTCGACATGCTGGTGGTCAACGGCGGCGAGCCCGGTGCCACGGAAACCGGCTTCAGGCTCTGCCCCGGGACGGCTGTGTCGCTGGCCACGGGCGAGCGCCGCGCCCTGGAGCACTTCGCCGGCCGCCGGGTACTGGCCGTGGCGGGCATCGGCAACCCGGCGCGGTTCCACGCGCTGCTGGCCTCCCTCGGCATGCAGGTCATGACGGCGGCGGTGCCTGACCACGGCAGGGCGGACCTGGCGCTCCTGCGCAGCGAAGTGCCCTGGCCCATCCTGATGACGGAGAAGGATGCCGTGAAATATCCGCATTGGACCGATCCGGACACCTGGTACCTGCCGGTGGAGCTGCAGATGGCTCCCGGATCGGAGGATCGGCTGATGTCGTGCATCGCCTCCCGCCTGCAGGCCGCAGGAGCCGCCCATGGCTGAGTTCCGCGTGGTGATCCCGGCGCGCTACGCTTCATCGCGCTTCCCGGGCAAGCCGCTGGCCCGGCTGGCCGGGCGGCCGATGATCGAGCATGTGCACCGCTGTGCCGTGGCGAGCGGCGCGGCCGAGGTGATCGTGGCGACCGACGACGGGCGCATCGCCGATGCGGTGCGCGGCTTCGGTGGCACGGTGGCCCTGACCCGGGCCGACCACGTCTCGGGCACGGATCGCATCGCCGAGGTGGCCGCCGCCCGCGGCTGGCCGGCGGACACGATCGTGGTGAATGTGCAGGGTGACGCACCGCTCACGCCGGCGGCCAGCGTGTTGCAGGTCGCGGCGCTGCTGGCCGCCCATCCGCGGGCATCCATGGCGACCTTGTGCGTGCCGGTCGCGACGCCGGAGGACTACGCCAGTCCTCATGTGGTCAAGGTGGTCATGGATCAGGCTGGACGCGCTCTCTATTTCAGCCGTGCCTCCATTCCCAGCGCAGGCCATGGCAGCACCGGGCTGCCGGGCGCCTGGCGTCACCTGGGCATCTATGCCTATCGCTGCGGGGAATTGCAGCGCCTCAGCGCGGGCCAACCGTGCTACCTTGAGACCGTGGAGAAGCTCGAACAGCTCAGGGCACTGTGGATGGGCATGGAGATCCGCATCGCCCCGGCGCAGGAGGGCCATGGGCCCGACGTCGACACGCCTTCCGACCTCGCCGCCGTCGAGGCCTGGCTGGCCGGCAGGCGAGGCTGAGCAGCGGCATGGTGACTCCGGGTGATAGCGTGCAAACCCGCATCCTGCTTGTCTGCATGGGCAACATCTGCCGCTCGCCCATGGCGCACGGCATGGTGCGCCATAGGCTGCGGGAGCTGCGGTGGCAGGAGCGGGTGGCAGTCGATTCGGCGGGAACCCATGGCTATCACGCCGGCTCGGCGCCCGACGAGCGCGCGCAGGCGGCGACCGCCCGTCGTGGCATCGACATTTCCGACCTGCGGGCGCGTGCCGTGGCGGCAGAGGATTTCACGCGTTTCGACCTGATCCTCGCCATGGACGAGGACAACCTCGCCAGTCTCCGCGAGGCCGCTGCGGTCGAGCATCGGCAGAAGATCCACCTTTTCATGGAGTACGCGGCCGGTGACGCCGGCCGCTCGGTGCCCGACCCCTACTACGGCGGGCCGATCGGCTTCGAGCGAGTACTCGACATGGTGGAGGAGGCGACCGAAGGCCTGCTGCAGCGGTTGCAGGCCGGGTTCGACGAGCGGTAAGGCAGATCCTGCCGGGGCGGTGCGGACGCGCACCGCCCCGGCAATCGCTCAATCGCGGTCGCGGCCCGAGAAATCCGTGTCGCCCGCGCCTGAAGACCACACCGTGTAGCTGCGGGTGCCACCGGAGGCTGGCGGTTCCCAGGGCAGCTGGCGAGGGCCGTCACCGGATTCCCGTGGTGCCTGCTCTGCGGAGGCTGCACCCGGTGCAGGGTGCGAGGCAGGGCCATGATCCTGTGGCCGCTCGCCGATCTCGCGCTCGGGCCGCGGCAGTGCTCCACCGTCATCCGTCCGCTGCGGGTCGGTAAAGGTGCCAGCCTCCGGGGCTGGCCGCGGCTCGGCCGGCAACCCGGATGGTCCGCCTTCACGCCCCTGGCGCTCCTCGGCACCGCCACCACCACGACCACCCCGGCCACCGCGGCGGCGCGGACGCGAGCGGTCGCGCCGGGCGGACGGGTCGGGATCGCTGCCGTTGGCGCCCTGGCGGGGTGCCTGGCTGCGACGCTGCTCGTCGCCCTGGCGTGGTTCGGACCGGCCCTCGCCACGCTGCTCGGGCGGGCGCCCGCTGTCCTGACGTGGCGGGCGCTGGCCCCGCTGGTCACGGTTGTCACGGTTGTCACGCTCGCCCCGGCCGTCACGCCGTTCCTGGCTGGACTGGGAGCCCGGGTTGCCCTGGCCACTGGAGCCACCGGGGCCACCGTGGCCGCGTCCGCCACGGCGCTCGTCGCGGCGGCTGCGGCCGTGCTGGTCGCGGTGGCGGCCGCCGTCATGGCGATGGTGATGGTCCTTGCGGCGCTCGCCCTCTGGCCGGGATGGCTGGGCAGGCGCGGTCGTGCCGCTGCCGAACAACCAGATCCGCAGCCGCGGGAAGAGGCCCAGCGTCGGCGCGGCCGGTGCTGCCGCGGGCCGCTCCTCGGCGGCAAACTCGGGAGGCGGCGGCGGTGCCGGTGTGGCGGGCATGGCCGGCACCACGGCCGGTTCCTCGGGCTTCACGCGGGGTGCGAACAGGTCCAGGGCCGCATCGGACGGTGGCTGCTCCTGCGCGGCGAGCGTGTAGCTGGCGCCGGTGTTCTCCGGGGCCGACACCTGGTCGTCGCGCACGCGCCGCAGGCTGTAGTTGGGCGTTTCCAGATGCGGGTTGGCGATCAGTACCAGCTGCACGTGGTCACGCTCCTCGATGGCGCGGATCCAGTCGCGCTTCTCGTTGAGGAGATAGGTGGCGACATCGACCGGCAGCTGCGCGATCACCCTGGACGAGCGGTCCTTGCGCGCTTCCTCGCCGATCAGGCGCAGTACCGCGAGCGCCAGCGACTCGACCCCGCGGATCGAGCCGGAGCCATTGCAGCGCGGACAGGTCTGGTGCGCCGATTCGCCCAGCGAGGGGCGCAGGCGCTGGCGCGACAGCTCCAGCAGCCCGAAGCGGGAGATGCGCCCGGTCTGTACCCGCGCGCGATCCATCTTCATGGCATCGCGCAGGCGGTTCTCCACCTCGCGCTGGCTGCGCTGCGAGGACATGTCGATGAAGTCCACCACCAGCAGGCCGCCCAGGTCACGCAGCCGGCACTGGCGCGCGACTTCATCGGCCGCCTCCAGGTTGGTGGCGAATGCCGTGGCTTCGATGTCCTCGCCCTTGGTGGAGCGGGCGGAGTTGATGTCGATGGATACCAGTGCCTCGGTCTGCTCGATCACCAGGCTGCCACCGGAGGGCAGGGTGACGACATGCGAGAAGGCGGACTCGATCTGGCTTTCGATCTGGAAGCGCGTGAACAGCGGCACCGGATCCTGGTACATCCGCAGCTTGCGCAGGTTCTGCGGCATGACGCGCTCCATGAACTGGCGCGCTTCCTCGTGGGTGGCGGCATCGTCGATGATGATCTCGCCAACATCGTTTGCCAGGTGGTCGCGCAGGGCACGGATGATGGCATTGCTGTCCTGGAAGATCAGGAACGGCGCCGGCCGGCTGACCACGGAGGCCTTGATGGCTTCCCAGATGCTCAACAGGTACTGCATGTCCCAGTTGAGTTCTTCGGTGCTGCGACCGACACCGGCGGTGCGGATGATCACGCCCATGCCGCCCGGCACATCGAGGTCGTGCATGGCTTCGCGGATCTCGTCGCGCTCCTCGCCGCTGATGCGGCGTGAGACGCCGCCGCCCCGCGGGTTGTTGGGCATCAGCACGATGAAGCGGCCGGCCAGGCTGATGAAGGTGGTGAGCGCCGCACCCTTGTTGCCGCGCTCCTCCTTGTCCACCTGGACGACGATTTCCTGGCCTTCGCGCAGCAGCTCGCGGATGTTCATCCGCTCGCCACTGGGCTCGGTCACGAAGTATTCGCGGGAGATCTCCTTCATCGGCAGGAAGCCGTGGCGTTCGGCGCCATAGTCGACGAAGGCCGCATCCAGGCTCTGCTCGATGCGGGTTATGCGTCCCTTGTAGATATTTGCCTTGCGTTGCTCGCGGGAGGGTGACTCGATGTCAAGGTCGTACAGTTTCTGGCCATCGACCATGGCCACGCGCAACTCTTCTTCCTGAGTTGCATTGATCAGCATTCTCTTCATGGGGCCCTACTTGTGGGTGGTGTGCGGGTAGCCCTGGAAGACGGCCGCGCGCCAGCGAACGACGTGACGTGCTGGCGCCCGGGTTGGCGCCCGATGCCCGCGACATGCCCGGCGCGGGTGCCCGGTGGGCTGTCCCGCACTCGTTGATCCTCATCTGAACCGGGTCCGGCATGCGGCACTGTCACTGGAATTCGCGGCGCGGCGGAGCGGGTGTTGGCCCGTGTCCGCCAGCCAGGGAAGCCCAAACGGTGAGCCTGCCAGGAGCAGGCTCCGGAAACTCGGAACCGCCGGTATCGGGCCCGTCGGGGGACGGACGCCTCAACCCGGCAACCGAAAGCGCACAAAGCGTACGCGGCCGGTAATATACCAGCCAGAACCTTTGTCATCAATGGATTACGCAAGCGTTGAACACCGACGACCCCGCGCCGGACCCGCCGGTGGCCAGGCAGCCCCGTGTCCTGAACGTCACCGTCGATGCCGAGGAGGCGAACCGCCGCCTCGACAATTTCCTCGTCGCACGCCTGAAGGGGGTGCCCCGCGCGCATGTCTACCGGATCATCCGCTCCGGCGAGGTGCGGGTGAACAGCCGGCGCGCGCCAGCCAGCCACCGGCTGGAAGAGGGCGACAGGGTGCGCATCCCGCCCGTGCGCCAGGCTCCCGGCACCGCGGGACGGCCAGTGCAGCCTGGCAGCGCCGACTGGCTCGAGGCGCGCATCCTCCACGAGGACCCGGACCTGCTGGTAATCGACAAGCCGACCGGCCTGGCGGTCCATGGCGGCAGCGGGGTCAGCCTGGGTGCCGTGGAACTGTTGCGCGCGGCGCGGCCCGCTGCCCGCTTCCTGGAACTCGTGCACCGGCTGGATCGCGATACCAGCGGCTGCCTGATGTTCGCCAAGCGGGCCTCCAGCCTCAGGCACCTGCAGGCCCAGTTCCGCGCCGGTGAGGTCGAGAAAATCTATCTCGCGCTGCTGGTCGGCAGGTTGCGCGACGCGGAGCGACTGGTGGAGGCGCCGCTGCTCACCACCGAGAGGCGTGGTGGCGAGCGGCATGTGCGCGTGGACGAGCGCGGCAAGCCCGCTGCCACCCGCATGACGGTGGAGGAGCGCCTGCCCGGTGCAACGCTGGTGCGGGTGGCACTGCTCACGGGCCGTACCCACCAGATCCGCGTGCATGCCGCCCACATCGGGCTGCCGCTGGCAGGTGATACCCGCTATGGCCAGGAGCCGGATCCGGTTGTGCTCCAGGCCGGGCTGCAGCGCCTGTTCCTGCATGCGGCATCCATCGCCGTTTCCAGTCCCCGTGACGAACGCGTCGTCCGTGTCACGAGTCCGCTGCCCGAAGACCTGCGCGCGGTACTTGCCCGGCTGCGTGCCCTGCGCACCCCGGCTAGATGATGGCGACCCCGAATCCGCGCAACGCCGTGGCCAGCCAGACCAGGGGCAGCCCCTCGATGGCCGTGGGGTCATGGGTATCCACCTTGCTGAAGAGCGCCACGCCAAGCGACTCGAAGCGGAACGCGCCGGCGCAGTCCACCGGGTTGTCGCGTTCCACGTAGCGCAGGATCTCGTCGCGGTCCAGGGTGCGGAACTGCAGGGTGGTCCGGTCGAGGTGTTCCAGGCAGCGGCCATCGGGTCCCTGCACCGCAACTGCCGTGTGCAGCAGCAGGGGCTGACCGGAGCAGTGGCCGAGCTGTTCGGCGGCCCTTGCGGCGATTCCAGGCTTGCCGAGGATGCGCCCGGCGCATGCAGCGACCTGATCGCTGCCGATGACGACGGCAGCTGGCCAGCTCCGGGCCACCGCTGCCGCCTTGAGCCGGGCCAGGCGGCTCGCCAGAGCGGGTCCGGACTCACCAGGCAACGCGGTCTCGTCGACCTCCGGCACCGCCACCTCGAAGGCGGGCAGAAGGCGCGCCAGCAGCTGTCGCCGGTACCGGGAGCCCGATCCCAGGACCACCCGTGGCACGCTGCCGGGTGTGCTTGCTGCGGCGGTCTGCATGGCAGGGCGACGCTACTGGATTTTGACAGGGTATGCCAGCGTCCTTAAACTTCAATGTTTATGCTCGCTGAGCGCATTGGATCCGCACAGCTCGTCGAGCTGGCGGCGGCAGGCGCGGGCTTGGCCGACAGCTTCGGCGGCAGCAAGCTACCGCGCGTGGCTGCCTTGCTCGCGGCAGGCGACGACGGCCACCTCGATGTGTCGTTGCGGTTCCGGAATGGCCCGGAGGGCTTCCCTGTGGTGGAAGTCAGCGTGACTGGTGCGCTGCCATTGCCATGCCAGCGATGCCTGGGCGCGGTGCGCTGGCCGGCGGAACTGCACGCGGCCCTGACCGTGGTGCCGGACGATGCTTCGGCGGACGATCTGGCAGATCCGTTCGACAGCGTCATGCTGGACAGCGATGGGGCATTGCCGCTCCGGTCGATGGTCGAGGACGAGATCCTGGCGATGATGCCGCTGGCGCTACTGCATCAGGAGGCCGAGGGCTGCAAGCCAGCCGCTGGCATCGCTGCAGGGCCGGCACTGCAGCCCGCCGCGGGAGCCCGGTTCAGCCGGCCCTTTGCCGGCCTGGGTGCTCTGATCCGGGATGGCGGCAAGGACAGGAAATAGGATTTTCAGGAGAGTTCGAGATGGCAGTTCAGAAGAGTCGCAGGACCCCGTCGACGCGCGGCATGCGCCGTGTGCATGACAGGCTGGAAAAGCCGGCGGTCTCGGTCGAGCCGACCACTGGCGAGACGCATCGCCGGCACCATGTCAGTCCCGATGGCTATTACCGCGGCAAGAAAGTCATCGAGACCGCGGAAGAATCGCCCGAGTAGCTGCGTCGGCCGTTTGTCACCGCTCGCCACCCGTTCATCGACGCGATACGGCCTGAGGGCAAGCCTTGTCTAGGCCCGTTACCATCGCGCTGGATGCCCATGGCGGCGACCAGGGCGCAGCGGTGTGCGTTCCCGCCGGGCTGGCGATGTTGCGCCACCACCCGGACCTCCACCTGATCTTCGTCGGGCAGCGCGAGGTCATCGATCCCTACGTCCAGGACCTCGGCGACATTGCCTCGCGCGTGACCGTGCAGGACGCCCGCCAGGTCGTGGGCATGGACGAGCATCCGGCCGACGCCCTGCGCAAGAAGAAAGACTCTTCCATGCGCGTGGCGATCGACCTGGTGAAGGCCGGCCAGGCCGATGCCTGCGTCAGCGCCGGCAACACCGGCGCCCTCATGGCGACCGCCCGCTTCGTCCTCAAGACCCTGCCCGGCATCGACCGCCCGGCCATCATGGTCCCGGTGCCCACCATCCACGGCCGCACCTACATGCTCGATCTCGGCGCGAACTCGGACTGCACGCCGCAGCACCTGTTCCAGTTCGCGGTCATGGGCTCGGTGGTGGCCACGGGAATCGAGAACATCGAGTACCCGCGCATTGCGCTCCTCAACATCGGCGAAGAGGAGATCAAGGGCAACGAGACCGTCAAGCAGGCAGCGGCGCTGCTGGCGGCAAGCCCCCTGAACTACGTCGGCTTCATCGAGGCTGACCGCATCCCCGACCAGCGTGCCGATGTCGTAGTCTGCGACGGCTTCACCGGCAATGTCGCGCTGAAGTCGATGGAGGGCACGGCCCGCCTGGTGCGCCACTTCCTCCGGCAGGAGTTCCGCTCCGGCATTTACGGCCGGCTCGCGGGGCTGGTGGCATTGCCGGTGCTGCGCTCGCTCGCCAACAGGCTCGACCCGCGCCGCTATAATGGCGCCAGCCTGGTGGGCCTCGACGGCATCGTCATCAAGAGCCACGGCGGCGCCGACAAGGTGGCTTACCGCCAGGCCATCCACACGGCGATGATCGAGGTCTCCAAGCAGGTGCCCGACCAGATCCGCAGGCTCCTCCAGGAACAGGCCAGCTAGATGTACTCGCGCATCGCCGGTACCGGACGCTATCTGCCCGAGCGCATCCTGACCAACCAGGACATCGAGAAGATGGTGGATACCACCGACGAGTGGATCCGCGATCGCACCGGCATCGAGCGCCGGCATATTGCCGCCGAGACGCAGACCACGACGGACCTGGCCGAGCAGGCTGCGCGACGCGCCATGGAGGCGGCCGGCGTCACCCCGTCGGAAATCGATTTCATCGTGGTCGGCACGACCACGCCCGACGTGGTGTTCCCCAATGTCGGCTGCCTGCTGCAGGAACGGCTGGGCATCCGCGGTTGCGCGGCGTTCAGCGTCGAGGCGGCCTGCAGCGGCTTCATCTACGCGCTCAGCATCGCCGACCGCTTCATCGCCACCGGGCAGGCGCGATGCGCCCTGGTGATCGGTGCCGAGACCCTCTCGCGGATCACCGACTGGAGCGACCGCACCACCTGCGTGCTGTTCGGCGACGGCGCCGGTGCCGTGGTGCTGAAGCCCGCTGCCGAACCCGGCATCGTTTCCTGCCATCTCGGTGCCGATGGCCACTACAAGGACCTGCTGTATCACCCTTACGGTCCCTCGCGGCGGCCGGGCCCGGTGTTCGGCGAGGACGCCGGCGCCTTCATCCACATGAAGGGCAACGAGGTGTTCAAGGTTGCCGTGAAGACGCTGGAGGGGCTGGTCGAGGAAGCGCTCGGCGCCAACAATCTGCAGCACTCGGCGATCGACTGGCTGATACCGCACCAGGCGAACCTGCGCATCATCCAGGCGACGGCCAGGCGGCTGGACATGCCGATGGATCGCGTCGTGCTCACCCTGCAGGACCACGGCAATACCTCGGCCGCATCGGTGCCGATGGCGCTGGATGTCGCCGTGCGCGATGGCCGCGTGAAGCGCGGCGACCTGCTGCTGCTGGAGGGCTTCGGCGGCGGCTTCACCTGGGGCGCCTGCCTGATCCGCTTCTGAATACCGGCGGGCCTGTGCACTGGCTGCCAGCCGGTGCCCCCAATAGAATCACATCATGCGACTGGTACCGCGATTCTTGCTGCTTTGCGCTGCCGACTACCGCCGCTGGCGCCTGGCTGCGCTGGCACTGGCGGCGCTCATCGGCTTGGCGGCTCCCGCACTGCGGGCCGAGACGCTGGCGCTGGAGCCGGGGTCCGACCTGGTCGGTGCGCTGGCGACGGTCCGCTCGACCTATGAAGACACGCTGACCGACATCGCCCGGCGTGCCGGCCTCGGCTACGAGGACATGGTGCGTGCCAATCCGGGCGTCGACCCCTGGCTGCCTGGCGAGGGCGTGGAGATCCTGCTGCCGACCCGCTACGTGCTGCCGGCAGGCACGCGCCAGGGTGTGCTGGTGAACATCGCGGAATACCGGCTCTACTATTTCACGAAGGATGAGGGACGCCCGGTGGTGGCGACCTTCCCCATCAGCATCGGCCGCATGGACTGGGCAACGCCGATCGGCATGCACAAAATACTGTCCAAGCAGGCGCAGCCGACCTGGTATCCGCCGGCGAGCATCCGCGCCGAGCATGCCGCCGATGGCGATATCCTGCCGCGCGCCATACCACCGGGGCCGAAGAACCCGCTGGGCGACTACGCCATGCGTCTGACCAATACCGGGTACCTGATCCATGGCACCAACAGGCCGGTCGGCATCGGCATGCAGGTCACCCATGGCTGCATCCGCATGTATCCGGAAGACATCCAGTGGCTGTTCCCGCAGGTGCCGGTCGGTGCGCCGGTGCAGATCGTCAACCAGCCCTACAAGTTCGGCTGGGCCGCCGATGGCCTTTACCTGGAAGTGCATCCGCACCTCGAAGGCGATGCCGGTGCCGGCGACCAGGGCATGACGGACCTCATGGCGCGCTACGTGCGTGCCACCGAGGGACGTCCGGCGCAGGTGGACTGGCCGCTCGTGGAGGCGGTGTACCAGGCGAAGCTCGGAATTCCGGTACGGGTTGGCGGACCGCTGCAGGCTGCGGACACCGCGGTCAGCAGCGCTGTTGCCGGTAATTCGCCGGAGCGGGAGCCGGCCGCGGGGCGGTCCGGCGATGCGGTGAAATACCCGCGCAGGTGACCGGCGCGGGCGTGCTGGAAAAGAAAAAGGCCGCAGCTTTCGCTGCGGCCTTTTTTGCATGGCTCAGGCTTTACTTGGCCTGGCTGCGCTTGAACATCCGGTCGATCTTCTCGTTGGTGGCGTCGCAGCAGGCCTGGCTCTGGTTGGCGGCATTCAGGGCCTGGTTGGCGGTGCTCTGCGCGGCGGCGGCCTTCTGGCCGGCCTCGCTGGAGGCGGCGCTGGCGGCGTCGGCAGCAGACTTGGCGGACGCGGTGTCCCGGGTCAGCTGGTCGACCTTGGCGCTCAGCGCGTCGAAGTCCTTCTTTGCAACCGACGAGCAGCCGGCTGCCATCATCAGGGCAAGAGCGGCAACGCCTGCCTTCATTGCGAGCTTTGTGTTCATCACAAGTCCTCTGGATTGGTGATCTTGACGAGATTGCGGCGAATACCGCGGCCAAAACATGGGAGAAAACTGCTGGAGCCTCCCCCAAAGCGGTCATAATGATGAACGAATCCAGCGTGCTTCGCAATCCGCGAGGCTGCGCGTACGCCGTGCCAGACGCCGGGCAATCGCGATGAATGTGTTGCCGTCGATGTCGGTTCATCGTTGGCCACCGTCGTGCAACGGATAGCGGACGGCGATACCGGACGGCGGCAGCGGGCAGGACGTGCCCCGCCCGGAACGCGGTTGCGAGAGAGGGCTGTTGCACGGCAGGCTTCAGCAAAACGGCCCGGGCTTGCACTGGCCGAATAACTGTAGATAATCACAGTATTGGGATTATTTACAGGTATCCGGACATGGCCGAACTCACCTCCCGTCAGGCTGAAATTCTTTCGTTCATACAGTCGTTTATCGACGAATCCGGGATGCCGCCCACGCGCGCGGAAATCGCCCGGGCACTGGGTTTCCGCTCCGCCAATGCCGCCGAGGAGCACCTGAGGGCCCTGCAACGCAAGGGGGTCATCGAGCTGCTGCCGGGTGCATCCCGCGGTATCCAGCTCAGCGGTGAGCTGCGCGACCAGGATCTGTTGCCACTCATCGGTCGCGTCGCCGCCGGTCATCCGATCCTCGCCCAGGAAAACATCGAGGGCCGCTATCGCATCGATGGATCGCTGTTCAGTCCAAAGCCGCACTTCCTGCTGCGTGTGCAGGGCATGAGCATGCAGGGCGCGGGGATCCTCGACGGCGATCTCGTGGCCGTCTGCCGCACGCCCGAGGTGCGCAATGGGCAGGTGGTGGTGGCGAGGCTCGAGGAGGAAGTTACCGTCAAGCGTTATCGCCAGGAAGGCCCTGTGGTGTGGCTCATCCCGGAGAATCCCGATTTCGAACCCATCCGCGTCGACCTCCATGAGGACCCCATGGTGATCGAGGGCGTGGTGGTCGGCGTGTTGCGCAACCATCTCTCCTGACAATGGCGGCAGGCCGGTGGCATTCCAGGGATCGATTGGCCGGTTGCTGCAGGATTCCCGCATCTGGCGGGCGGGACGTGCGTCCGCAAACCCGGCTGCAGGACTGCCGACAGGCTGGCCCGGGCTCGACCATGCCCTCGGCGGCGGCTGGCCGCTCGGGCAGCTGACCGAACTCCTCGTCGAGGCCCCTGGCACGGGCGAATTCACGCTGCTGTTGCCGGCACTGAGGCGACTGGCTGCCCGGGCAAGGGGTGCAGGCGAGGTGCCAGGGCAGATCATGCTGGTGGCGCCACCCTACATTCCCTACGCGCCTGCGCTGGCCTGTGCCGGCCTCGATCCCGCCAGGTTCCTGGTCGTGCACTCGAAGCAGGAGACGGACACCCTGTGGGTCATGGAGCAGGCGCTGCGCTCGCGCAGCTGTGCCGTGGTGGCAGGCTGGGCAGGTGCCGCAGGAAAGACTTCGCTGCGGCGTCTGCAACTGGCGGCGGAACCCGGTGATGCATGGGTCCTGCTGTTTCGTGATGCCAGGGCACGACGGGCATCATCACCGGCACCGCTGCGCATCCGTTTCACGCGAGAGTGCGGCACGGGCCGTGCCAGGCTGCAGGTTCTCAAGCGCAGGGGCGGGCCACCGGTGACGGTGGTCGCAGACATCGGCTGATGCACCATGTCCCTGCGCTCCCCGAACCTGTCCCTGCCGTTCACGGCTGCAACCCCGCCGCTGGTCGCAGCGGCCGCTGCCGGCCTGCCGGCACAGGGCAGCCACCGCCTCTGGCTGTGCCTGCATCTGCCGCAACTGCCGCTGGAGGTGGTTGTTTCGCCGGGTGATGCACCGCAGGCGGTCCTGGCTGATGACAGGCGCAACCCCGTCATCCTGCTGGCCAGCGCGACCGCCACCGCCTGTGGCCTCCACCCTGGCATGCCGCTCAACGCGGCGCTGGCATTGCTGCCTGGTCTCGGTGTCCGGCAGCGCCGGCCGGACCTGGAGCAGGCCAGCCTGGCCAGCCTGTCAGCCTGGATGACGCGCTTCACGCCGCTGGTCAACGTGGATCCCGGTGGCGATGCCTTGCTGCTGGAGATCGCCTCGAGCCTCGCGTTGTTCGGTGGCCTCGGGGCGTTGCTCGAGGCGGCCGTATCCGGGGCCAGCGGGCGCGGCCACGATGTCGTGGCTGCCATCGCGCCCACCGCGCGGGCAGCACTCTGGCTGGCACGCTCGGGAAACCGGCGGGTGGTCACGGACAGCGCGCAGCTGCCGGCCATGCTTGCGGACATTCCCGTCAGCCTGGCCGGTTGGCCCGCGTCAGCAGCCGGCGGCCTGCTGCGCATGGGGGTCCGCAACCTGGGTGACTGCATGCGGCTGCCGCGTGATGGCCTCGCACGCCGGCTCGGCCGGGAGTGCCTGCGGGAGATCGACGAGGCGCTGGGGCGGCGCCCGGAGTTGCGTCCGGCCCGCCACCAGGAGGAACACTGGCGCGAGGAGCTGGAACTGCCGGCAGAAACCCGTGACGGTGCGCTGCTGCTCGAAGCCCTGCAGGTGCTGCTGCTCAGGCTGCGGGCGCGGCTGCAGCCACGCCAGGCGGGTGCGCGGGTCCTGTGGCTGCGCCTGCGCCATCACGCTGCCGGCGACAGCCTGCTGCGCATCGGCCTGCTCAGGCCCGGCATCGACGTGGCGCAGTTGCGCGAACTGGCGGCCATCCATTTCTCCGCGGTGCGCCTGGCCGCGCCCGTGGTCGCCCTGGTACTGGAGGCCGACATCGCCGAGTTGCAGCCCGTGACGCCAGCAGACCTGCTCGGCCTGAGGCTCGACCAGGGCGAACGGCTGGCCGGACTGGTGGAGCGGTTGCGGCTGCGTCTCGGCATCCACGCGGTGCACGGGCTGCGGGCCAGTCCCGAGCACCGCCCCGAGAAGGCCTGGCAGCCGGTGGTCGATGCCATGGAGTCGGGGCCGGCGTTCGCAGGCACTGCGAGCTGCGGCCCGCGTCCCCTGTGGATCCTGGCCAGGCCGGCGGCCCTGGCCCGGCGCGGGGATACGCCGCTGTTCCATGGAGCCCTGGTCCTCGAAGACGGACCGGAGCGCATCGAGGCAGGCTGGTGGGACGGCGACGATGTGCGCCGCGATTACTACGTGGCCCGCAGTCGCTGGGGCATGCGGCTGTGGGTGTTTCGTGAACGCCGCAGCGGACGCTGGTACCTGCACGGCCTGTTCGGGTGATCCGGTGCCGGAAGCAGCACGGCTGCAGGCGGTGCCCGGTTACGCCGAGCTCCACTGCATCAGCAATTTCACTTTCCTGCGGGGTGCATCCCATCCCGCCGAGCTGGTGGAGCGTGCCGCGGCGCTTGGCTATGCGGCACTCGCCATCACCGACGAGTGCTCCGTCGCCGGCGTGGTGCGTGCCCATGTTGCCGCACGCAAGCTGGGGCTGAAGCTCATCGTCGGCACGGAACTGCGCCTGGACGACGGCCTGCGCCTGGTGTTGCTGGCGGCCAGCCGGGACGGCTATGGCGGGATCTGCCAGCTCATCACCCGCGGCAGGCGTGCCGCTCCCAAGGGCAGCTACCGGCTGGGACCCGGGGATTTCCCCGAGCGTGTCGAAGGCTGCCTCGCCATCTGGCTGGCCGACGAGGCCGCCACGCCAGCGCAGGCCGCCTGGGTGAGCCGGCGCTTCCCGGGGCGTGCCTGGCTCGGCATCGGGCTGTTTGCCGGCGGCCGCGACCGGGCCCGGCTTGGCCGTCTCCTGGCCCTGGCCACGGCCTGCGGCCTGCCTGCGGTTGCTGCCGGTGACGTGCACATGCATGACGGCAGCCGGCGCGCGCTGCAGGACACGCTCACGGCGATCCGCCTCGGCAGCACGCTGGCTGGCGCAGCCGGTCGGTTGCAGCCGAACGCCGAGCGCAGCCTGCGGCCACTGGCACGCCTGCGCGAGATCTATCCGCCGGAGCTGTTGCGCGCCACCCTGGATATCGCCGCGGGCATCGACTTCAGCCTCGACGAGCTGCGCTACGAGTATCCGCGGGAACTGGTGCCACCCGGCATGTCAGCCGCCAGCCACCTGCGGCAGCTGGTGGAAGAGGGCATCGGCCGGCGCTGGCCCGGCGGCATCGGCGCCAGCCTGCGCAGCCAGATCGACCGCGAGCTGGCGCTCATCGCCGAGCTGCAGTACGAGCCCTACTTCCTCACCGTGCACGACATCGTCAGCCATGCCCGCCAGCGCGGCATCCTCTGCCAGGGGCGGGGCTCCGCGGCCAATTCGGCAGTGTGCTTCTGCCTGGGCATCACCGAGGTGGATCCCGCGCGCATGGCCATGCTGATGGAGCGCTTCATCTCCCGCGAGCGCAACGAGCCGCCGGACATCGACGTGGACTTCGAGCACGAGCGCCGCGAGGAAGTCATCCAGTACATCTATGGAAAATATGGCCGGGACCGCGCCGCGCTCGCCGCGACGGTGATCAGCTACGGTCCCCGCAGTGCCGTGCGTGATGTCGGCAAGGCCCTGGGGATGGCGGGCCCGCAGCTGGAGCGCATGGCCCGTGCCATGCAGTGGTGGGATGGCAGCGACATCGGCGACGGGCGCATCGCCGAGGCGGGGCTCGATCCGGCGAGTCCCGTGGTGCGCCGCCTGGTGGGCCTGGTCCGCGGGCTCATCGGTTTTCCGCGCCACCTGTCCCAGCACGTCGGCGGCTTCGTGATTTCCCGCGGCCCGCTGGCCGGGCTGGTGCCCATCGAGAATGCGGCCATGGCGGAGCGCACGGTCATCCAGTGGGACAAGGATGACCTCGATGCCCTCGGCCTGCTCAAGGTGGACATCCTGGGGCTCGGCATGCTGTCAGCCATCCGCCGTGCCCTGGCGCTGGTCAACGCCTGCCGCGGCGGCAACCTCACGCTGGCCAGCGTGCCGGCGGAGGATCCCGGCGTCTACGCCATGTTGAGCCGTGCCGATACCGTCGGCGTGTTCCAGGTCGAGTCCCGCGCGCAGATGGCCATGCTGCCGCGGCTGCGGCCACGCTGTTACTACGACCTGGTGATCGAGGTGGCGATCATCCGCCCGGGGCCGATCCAGGGCGACATGGTCCATCCTTACCTGCGCCGGCGCAATGGCGAGGAGGCGGTGAGCTATCCGGGCGCCGAGGTGCGGAAGGTGCTGGAGCGCACCCTGGGCGTGCCGATCTTCCAGGAACAGGTCATGCAGCTGGCCGTCGTCGCCGCAGGCTTCACGCCCGGGGAGGCCGACGAGTTGCGCCGGGCCATGGCGGCATGGAAACGCCGCGGCGGGCTCGAGCCTTTCGAACGCCGTCTCATGGAAGGCATGCGCCGGCGCGGCTACGCCCCGGAGTTCGCCCGGCAGGTCTTCCGGCAGATCCTCGGTTTCGGCGAATACGGTTTCCCGGAGTCCCACGCCGCAAGCTTTGCGCTGCTGGTATATGTCTCCGCCTGGCTGAAGCATCACGAGCCCGCGGCCTTCACCTGCGCCCTGCTGAACAGCCAGCCGATGGGTTTCTACGCGCCGGCGCAATTGCTGCAGGATGCGCGTCGCCATGGCGTGGAAATCCGCCCCATCGACGTCAATGCCAGCGACTGGGACTGCGGACTGGAGCCCGGGCAGGCGGGACCGGCGCTGCGCCTGGGATTGCGCCTGGCCCGCGGCCTGTCCGCGGCGTCGGCCCTGGGGCTGGTGGCGGCGCGCGGGACGGAGCGCTTCGCCAGCGTGCAGGATCTCGCCGCACGTGCCGGCATCGGCAGGCGCGAGCTGGATGCGCTGGCCGCCTGTGGCGCGCTGGCGGCCATCGCCGGCCATCGCCACCGCGCTGCCTGGAGCGTGGCCGGCACGGAGCCGCCCCTGCCACTGTGGCCGAGGCCGCAGGTCGCCGAGGGCATCCCCCTGCTGCCCAGGCCGAGCGAGGGCCAGGACATCGTTGCCGACTATGCCAGCACCGGCCTGACGCTGGGACGCCATCCGTTGGCGCTGCTGCGCGCACGGCTGGCCCGCGAGGCGGTGGTGAGCGCCGCCGGACTCTGGAGCCTGGAGTCAGGCAGCCTGGTCCATGCGGCGGGCCTGGTCATCACGCGGCAGCGTCCCGGCAGCGCCGGCGGGGTCGTGTTCGTGACCCTCGAGGACGAAACCGGGCAGGTCAACGTCATCGTCCGGGGACGGCTGGTGCTGCGGCAGCGGCGTGTGCTGCTGCGGGCGATGCTCATGGGTGTGTGGGGAAGGCTGCAGCGGGAGGGTGACGTGCTGCACGTGATCGCCGGCAGCCTGGAGGATCACAGTCCGCTGCTCGGGAAGCTGGCGGTGCGCAGTCGTGACTTCCACTGATGCAGGCCGGCCAGCCTGCCGTCAGTCGCCGATGTCGAAGTCCTCGAGATCCATGATCTCCTTTGCCACGCGCTTCTCCTCGAGGATGTCCTCGATCTTGCGACGTGCCGAGCCGTCGGGTGCCAGCCCGCCCTTGTTCTCGGTCTCGATCTGCGCGATGAGATCCTCGACGTTCACCTCGACGGAGATGTCACCGACGTTGTCGGTGGATCCTGCAGTCCTGCCGGCTTCTCCATCGCCTTCGGCGTCAGCGTCGTCGACCCGCTGGTCGCCCTCCGGCTCGGACTCGACTTCCGGCCGGCTTGCCGGAGGGTTCTTGACTGTCTTGGCCTTCCTCACATGACGTCCCAGGCTGCGCTGATTGGCGGCTATATAATCGGATTTCCGCAGCTTGGCAATAGCCCCGCGTACGCTCAGCTGATGAGCTGGTTGATCTGGAAGATCGGCAGCAGGATCGCCAGCACGATCATCAGCACGATGGCTCCCATGGTGACGATGAGCGCGGGTTCCAGCAGGCCCATCAGCGCGGAAATCAGGCCGTCCACTTCCTTTTCCTGGTTGGCTGCGGCGCGGGCCAGCATGGCCTCGAGCTCGCCGCTGGCTTCGCCGCTGGAGATCAGGTGGATGCAGATCGGCGGGAAGTGGCCGCTGGCTGCCAGCGAGCGGCCGATGGGGGCACCTTCGCGGATGCGTGCTGCCGCATCCTGCACCGCGGACTGCATCGGCAGGTTGGTGACGACCTCGGCGGCGATGCGCAGGCCTTCCAGCACCGGCACGCCGCTGCCGGTGAGGATGCTGAGCGTGCGGGTGAAGCGCGCCGTGTTGAAGCCGCGCGTCAGGCGGCCGATCACCGGCAGGCGCAGCAGCGTCTGGTGCCAGCGGCGGCGGGGCCCGGGCTGCTGCAGCAGCCGCCTCGCTCCCCAGGCGAGGAAGGCGATGCCGACGGCGAGGAACAGGCCGTAGCCGCGCAGGAAGTCGCTGACGGCGATCAGCGCACGGGTCAGCACCGGCAGCTCGCTGCCGGTGCTGGCGAAGACCGACACCACCTTGGGCACCACGTAGACCAGCATGCCGCCCACGATCAGCAGCGCGAGGCTGGTGAGCACCACGGGGTAGATCATCGCGTTCTGCAGCTTCTGCCGCAGTTCCTGGCGGCTCTCCGTGTAGTCGGCGAGGCGCTCCAGCACCGCATCGAGATGGCCGGACTGCTCGCCCGCGGCCACGGTGGCCCGGTAGATCTCCGGGAAGGCCTTGGGAAAGTCGCCGAGGCCATCGGCCAGGGTGTGGCCTTCCATGACCTTGGAGCGCACCCCGAGCAGGATGCTCTTCACCCGCGGCGACTCGGTCTGCTCCGCCACGGCCAGCAGGGCCTCCTCCAGCGGCAGGGATGACTGCACCAGGGTGGCCAGCTGGCGCGTCACCAGCGAGAGGTCTGCCGCGGTCATGGACGGCCGAAGCGTGAAGGAGCGTTGCCGCGTCGCTTCCCGCTGGGCCACCTCGGCGACCGTCAGCGGCAGCAGCTTGCGCTCGCGCAGCAGCTGCCGGACCTGTCGCGGCGTGTCGCCCTCGATGACGCCGCGGGTCTCGCGCCCGCCGCTGTCGACCGCGGTGTACTCGAAGGCTCCCATGGGCCGTTGCCGGTCCGGCGTGCCCGGCGGCTAGTTGGCGCGCGTCACCCGCAGGACTTCCTCCAGCGTGGTCACGCCGGCGAGGACCTTCTTCAGGCCATCGTCGCGGATGCTGGGGCTGCGGGTGCGGGCGTGGCGCTCGAGCTCATGTTCGCCCGAGCCGTCGTGGATCATGGTGCGCAGCTCGTCGTCGATGGTGACGAGCTCGTAGATGCCGGTGCGTCCCTTGTAGCCGTTGCTGCCCGGCACGTCATCCCGCGGCCGGTACAGGGTGGGGGGGCTCCCGGGATCGACCCCGAGCACGCGGCATTCATACTCCGACGCGGTGTAGGGCTGGCGCGCATCGGGATCGAGCATGCGCACCAGGCGCTGGGCCAGCACGCCGACCAGGCTCGAGGAGAGCAGGAAGGGCTCGATGCCCATGTCGCGCAGGCGGGTCACCGCGCCCACGGCCGTATTGGTGTGCAGCGTCGACAGCACCAGGTGTCCGGTGAGGCTCGCCTGCACGGCGATCTCCGCGGTTTCGAGGTCGCGGATCTCGCCGACCATCACCACATCAGGGTCCTGGCGGAGGATGGCGCGCAGGCCGCGGGCAAAGGTCATCTCCACCTTGGTGTTGACCTGCGACTGGCCGATCCCGTCGATGTAGTACTCGATGGGATCCTCCACGGTCATGATGTTGCGGGTGTTGTCGTTGATGCGCTCGAGCGCCGCATACAGTGTGGTGGTCTTGCCCGAGCCGGTGGGCCCGGTGACGAGGATGATGCCGTGCGGCTTGTGGATGAGCTCGTCGATGGTGTCCTGCGTCGCCGGGTCCATGCCGAGGTTGTCGAGGTCGATGCGCCCGGCGTGCTTGTCCAGCAGCCGCAGCACCACGCGCTCGCCGTGGCCGGATGGCATGGTGGAGACGCGCACGTCGACGGCGCGGCCCGCCACGCGCAACGAGATGCGGCCGTCCTGGGGCAGGCGCTTCTCGGCGATGTCGAGTTTCGACATGACCTTGATGCGGGACACCACCAGTGGCGCCACCGCCCGTCGCGACTGCAGCACCTCGCGCAGCACGCCATCGACGCGGAAGCGGATGACCAGGCGGTTCTCGTAGGGCTCGATGTGGATGTCGGAGGCGTTTTCCTTCACCGCCGCGGTCAGCACCGCATTGATGAGGCGGATGATGGGCGCGTCGTCATCGCTCTCCATCAGGTCCGACGGCTCCGGCAGCTGCTGCGCGACCTGCAGCAGGTCGGTGTCGTCGCGCAGTCCCTCGACCATCTGCATGGTCGAGCTGGACTCGCGCTCGTAGGTTTCCTGGAGGCGGGCGTCGAATTCCTCGCTGCCCACCCGTCGCAGGGCGAGCGGCATGCCCAGGAAGCGCCGGGTTTCGGCAATGGCCAGCGGCTGCACGCCCGGGCGGGCGAGAACCTGCGCGTGGCCGTCCTCGCAGCCCAGCACCAGCACGCCATGGCGCTTGGCAAAGGGAAACGGCAGCAGCCGCAGGCCGTTCCCGGCAGTCGTGCCGGCCGGCGCTGCCGGCATCGGGGCTGCCGGCAACTCCAGCGTCACGTCGTCAGGGAGCTGGCTGGCCGGCGTTGCCATCGGTTTCGGGAGCGGCCTGGCCGGAGGTCGGCGCGGCGTCCAGTCGCAACTGGCGCAGGTCCAGCGCGGGCGGGGCCGCCGGTGCGACGGGCGGCAGCATGGGCCGGGACTCGCCGGGCATCAGCCGCACCTTGTCCGGGTTGAGGGCGAGTTGCTGGTTGCGCACGAAGTTGTACTTCGAGTTGGTCTCGAAGGCGGCCTGCGAGGCATCGCGCAGGATGGTCGGCTTGATGAACACCATCAGGTTGGTCTTCTTCTTCGTGGTGCTGTCCACGCGGAAGAACTGACCGAGGAGGGGAATGCTGCCGAGGATCGGCACCCGCTGCTGTTGCTCGGTGAGGTCATCCTGGATCAGGCCGCCGAGCACCAGCGTGCCGCCGTCCTCGACGATCACCGAGGTGGTGATGGAACGGTTGGTGGTGACCAGGTCGGCGGCGCCACGGACATTGGCGGCCAGGGCGGAGAGGACCTGCTCGATCTTCAGCAGCACGGCGTCGCCCTCGTTGATCTGCGGCGTCAGCTTGAGGGTCAGCCCGACCTGTTCGCGCTGGATGGTCTGGAATGGATTCACGCTGGTGGTGCCGCCCGTGGCCCCGGTGTTGGTGAACTGGCCGGTGACGAATGGCACCTCCTGGCCCACCTTGATCTCGGCCTCTTCGTTGTCCATGGTCACGAGGACCGGCGTGCCGACGATGTTGGTGTTGGCATCCGAGGCCAGGGCATTGATCAACGCGGCGAAGCTGGTGCCCGAGTCCTGCACCTTGCCCACGGCCATGTTCAGGCCCTTGCCGATGGCGGCGCCGATGGCCGCCGTCTCGCCGCTCTTGGCTGCGGCGGCCAGGCCGATGATGCCGCCGCCGCCCGTGTTCGGCAGGTCGAATCGGGTGACGCCGGCCATGTTCTCCAGATTGGAGTCCCCGACGGCCCAGTTCACGCCGAGTTCGGAAGCCTTGTCGGCGCTGACCTCGACGATCAGCGATTCCACCAGTACCTGCATGCGGCGGATGTCGACCTTGTCGATCACCGCCATCATCGCCTTCATGACCTTGGGGGGGGCGGTGATGATGAGCGCATTGGTGGACTCATCGGCCCAGATGCTGACCTCGCCACGCTCCGTGGGCGGTGCGGCATTGGCGCCCGCCGCGGCGGGGCCACCACCGCCCTGCTTCTGGTACTGGGCCTGCAGCTTGGTGGCCAGGTCCTTCGCCTCGGCGTAGCGCAGGTAGCGCACGCGGGTGTCGCCGCCTTCCTGCAGCGGCGTGTCGAGGTGGGCCACCAGGGTACGCAGGCGCAGCCGCTCGGTCTTGTCGCCGCTCACCAGCACGCTGTTGGTGCGCTCGTCAGCGACAATGGTGGCCGTAGGTGCGGCGCCACCTTCGGTCTTGGCGCCCTGCCCGAGCGTGGTGATCACCCGCACCACTTCGGCCGCCGAGGCGTTCTCCAGCCGGATCACCTCGATGTCCGAGGTGCTCTCCGTGTCGATGCGCTCGATGATGCGCTGCATGCGTTCGACGTTCGCGGCACGGTCGGAGATGATGAGCATGTTGGACGGCGGGTGCGCGGCGAGGTGGCCGTACTGCGGGATCAGCGGCCGCAGGATCGGCACCAGCTGCGCTGCCGCCACGTTCCGCACCGGCAGGATGCGCGTCACCATGTCGTCGGCATCACGGCCGCCGCCCGGGCCGATTTCCGCGCCGGGAACCTGCCGGGCGTTGGCATCGGGCAGGATCTTCACGACGTTACCCGACGGCACGGCGATGAAACCGTAGACCGCGAGGATGGAGAGGAATGCCTCGTAGAAGGCATCGGGCGTCATCGGCGCCGATGACAGCATCGTCACCTGCGCCTTGACGCGCGGATCGAGCACGAAATTCTTGCCAGTCACGGCACCGACCGCCTCGATCACCTGGCGGATGTCCGCATCCTTGTAGTTGGGTGTGATGGCGCCCTGTGCCTGCTGCGCGGCCACGGGGCCCGAGACCAGGGCGAGCGCCACGGCCAGCGCGACCAGCTGCTGCATCACCCGCGTCAACCCCGAAATCCTGCGCATGCGCCTGTCCACACTACTGCTGGCCCGCCGCGGCCGGCGTGGCATCGGATTGGCCCGCTGCTGCGGGTGTCGTGGCGGCCCCGGGTGCGGCGGCGCTCGCGGCCCCGCCGGCCGGCCCCTCGCCGGCCGCTGCCACCTGGCTGGAATCCAGCGTCAGCGTCTGGGACTGGCCATCGCGATCGACGGTCACCGTGACCTGGGTCGTGTTGGCCAGGGAACGGAAGGTCTCCATGGCCTGCGCGGGATTATTGAGGGCCATGCCATTGATTTCTGTGACGAGGTCCCCAGGCTTCAGGCCCAGGGCCACGAACTGCTCGCGGTTGCGGCCGGGATACACCCGGTAGCCCTTGAGCTCGCCGTTCGGCATGAAGGGCTGCGGCCGGATGATCTCGGTGATGGTCGCCGCATTCTGCGACACGGCTTCCTGCATCGACGGCGTGGCCGGCCGGCGCGCCAGTGGCTGCGGTGCCTGGGTGCGCGGCCCGCCCGCGCTGCCGCCGGTGGAGAGGCGCGGCAGGAGAAGGGCCTCGAGCGCGCCCCCGCGACTGAGGATCACGCGGTCGGCCTGCACCTGCTGCAGGACCGCACCGCCCGGCAGCGGGTCCTTGATGAAATACACCTTCTCGTTGCCGGCGCTGTCGGCGATGATGGCATGGGCGAAACGCTCGTCGAGGGCGGCGACCGCGCCGCGCAATTGCAGCTGCAGCTGTGTCTCCGGTGCGTTGGCGGCATTGGCGAGGCCCGGGGCGGGTTCGGCTGCAGCCTGCCCGAAAAGGTGGGCGGCACCGACGGCAGCATAGGCACCCGGACCGCTGCCGGCCGACGCGGCCGGGGCCGCCGCAGCAACCGGTGGCGGTGGTGTCCACGCGGCCGGAGCGGGGCCGGGAACCAGCAACCAGATGAGCCGGGCGCAGTAGTAACCGATACCGATCACCAGCAGCAGCGACACCCAGAATGGCAGCGTCTCGCTGGCGCGGCCAAGGAGGGCCTCGGGGCTCTGCGCGGTCCAGCGCTGCATGGTTTCGGCGAGGTTCAATGATGCTCCACGGGCATGCAACAGGAAGGACCGGGCCGGCGCAGTCCGCGCCCGGGAGACCGCAAATTAGCATAATCAAGGGCTTGGGGTAAGGGCGTAGAAGGCGGGGATTTCCTTTGGCGGGGCATCGGGATGGCGTCGGGACTTCACGCGCGGGATCAGCAGGAGACCGGGTCACGCGCCAGCCGCAGTGAAGCACCGGCGACCGCGCGGTTGCCGTGCGATGTCGCACGGTCCGGCCGCCGGGCGGATGGTATACATATTGTCGTGCCCGGTCCGCCCCGGGATGCATCGATGTCGCGCTTCCCGGCGGTAATATGGTCGCTGTCGTGCAGGCTGTCGATGTTCACCAACTCCGCCATGGCCAGTGAAGGCAATCCACCCGGCAACCGGCCGGAAGACGGGCGTGGTCTGGCTGTCGAGGAGGCCCGGCCGAAGCTCAAGAGGCCGCCGCTGTTCCGCGTGGTGCTGATCAACGACGACTACACGCCGATGGAATTCGTGGTGGAGATCCTGGAGCGCATCTTTTCGATGGACCGGCCCAAGGCGACGCGGGTGATGCTCGAGGTGCACACCAAGGGCAAGGGCGTTTGCGGCGTGTATACCTACGAGATCGCCGAAACCAAGGTCGCGCAGGTCACTTCGTACGCACAGCAGCACCAGCATCCGCTGCTGTGTACGCTGGAGGAAACGTGAGGCGGGCATGCTGAGCAGCGAACTGGAATACTGCCTGAACGAGGCCTTTCAACAGGCCCGCAGGAATCGTCACGAATACATGACCGTGGAGCACCTGCTCCTGGCCATCCTCGATATCCCGTCGGTGGCGGAGATCCTCAAGTCCTGCGGTGCCGACATGGAGCGCCTGCGCCGTGAGCTCGAGGAGTTCACCGACCAGTCGACCCCGCGCCTCAAGGGAGAGAGCGACCAGGACGTGCAGCCCACCCTGGGCTTCCAGCGCGTGCTGCAGCGGGCCGTGTTCCACGTGCAGTCCAGCGGCAAAAAAGAAGTGAAGGGCGAGAACGTGCTGGTCGCCATCTTCGGCGAGAAGCAGTCGCACGCCGTCTACCTGCTGGGCCTGCACGATGTCGCGCGCCTGGACGTGGTCAATTTCATTTCCCACGGGCTCGCCAAGTTCGGCGAGCGCCGCGGCACGGGCGCCCGCGGTGCAGAGGCCGAGGAGGGTGACGGCGATCCGGCAGGCAGTGCCCTGGAGAACTACGCGTCGAACCTCAATCGCCGCGCGGCGGAGGGTCGTATCGATCCGCTCATCGGGCGGCAGGCGGAGATCGAGCGCACCATCCAGGTGCTCTGCCGCCGCAGGAAGAACAACCCGCTCTACGTGGGCGAGGCGGGTGTCGGCAAGACCGCGCTGGCCGAGGGCCTGGCGAAGATGATCGTCGACGGCCAGGTGCCGCCGGTGCTCAAGGACTGCACCATCTATGCGCTGGACATGGGCGCGCTGCTCGCGGGCACCAAGTACCGCGGCGATTTCGAGAAGCGCCTGAAGGGCGTCATCAACGAGTTGAAGAAGAACCCGGGCGCGATCCTCTTCATCGACGAGATCCATACGGTGATCGGCGCCGGTGCCGCCTCGGGAGGTGTGCTCGACGCTTCCAACCTCATCAAGCCGGTGCTGGCCAACGGCGAGCTGCGCTGCATCGGCTCGACTACCTACCGCGAGTACCGGCACATCTTCGAGAAGGATCATGCCCTGGCGCGGCGCTTCCAGAAGATCGACGTGCCCGAGCCATCGGTGCCGGAGACGGTCGAGATCCTCAAGGGCCTGAGGTCGCGCTTCGAGGAGCACCACGGCGTGCGCTATACGGACGAGGCGCTGTCGTCGGCCGCGGAACTGTCCGCGCGGCACATCAACGAGCGGCAGCTGCCCGACAAGGCCATCGATGTCATCGATGAGGCGGGCGCCAGCATGCGCCTGGAGCCGGAGGAGACGCGCAGCAACGTGGTGGACGTCGGGCAGATCGAGAAGGTGGTGGCGCGCATCGCGCGCATCCCGCCGAAGAGCGTCTCGGCATCCGACCGCGACCAGCTGCGCAACCTCGAGCGGGACCTCAAGCTGGTCATCTTCGGCCAGGACCAGGCGGTGGAGGCACTGGCCTCGGCCATCAAGATGGCGCGCTCCGGGTTGCGCGAACCGGAGAAGCCGGTCGGCGCCTTCCTGTTCTCCGGACCCACGGGAGTGGGCAAGACCGAGGTGACCCGCCAGCTGGCGCATTGCCTTGGCATCGAGCTGATCCGCTTCGACATGTCCGAGTACATGGAGCGGCATACCGTGTCGCGCCTGATCGGCGCGCCGCCCGGCTACGTCGGCTTCGACCAGGGTGGCCTGCTGACCGAGGCCATCAGCAAGAATCCCCATGCGGTGCTGCTGCTCGACGAGATCGAGAAGGCGCATCCCGAGGTGTTCAACCTGCTGCTGCAGGTCATGGACCACGGCACGCTGACGGACAACAACGGCCGCAAGGCCGACTTCCGCAACGTCATCATCGTCATGACCACCAATGCCGGTGCCCAGGAGATGAGCCGCGCCTCCATCGGCTTCACCCGCCAGGACCACGCCACCGATGGCATGGTGGCGCTGACCCGGCTGTTCTCGCCGGAATTCCGCAACCGCCTCGATGCCATCATCCAGTTCAAGCCGCTCGGCCGCGAGGCGATCCTGCGCGTCGTGGACAAGATGGTCATGGAGCTGGAGGCGGCCCTCGAGCGCAACGACGTGACGGTGGAACTCGACCCCGAGGCGCGCGACTGGCTGGCGGAAAAGGGCTACGACCCCGCCATGGGCGCGCGACCCATGGCCCGCGTCATCCAGGAGCACATCAAGAGGCCACTGGCCGAACACCTGCTGTTCGGCGACCTGGCCAATGGCGGGCATGTGCGCATCGTGCTGGACGATGATGGCCAGCTCGGCCTGAGGTCACTGCCGAACACCAGGAAGCTGGCGCATCTCGCCGAGCCTGGCTGAAGTCGCACGGTGCCGATCCGCGGGGATTGCCCCGGGAAGCTCAGCGTTCGCGGTAGGTGATGCGGCCCTTGGTGAGATCGTAGGGCGTCAGCTCGACGGTGACGCGGTCGCCGGTGAGGATGCGGATGTAGTTCTTGCGCATCTTGCCCGAGATGTGTGCCGTCACCACATGGCCGTTGTCGAGCTTCACGCGGAAGGTCGTGTTCGGCAGGGTCTCGGTGACGACGCCATCCAGCTGGAGGGCTTCCTCTTTCGGCATTGGGGCTTCCGGTATCGGGGGCGGGCGGATTGTGCAAGAACTTGCCTATGGGCGCAAGGGAACGGGGCCGGCGGCTTCGGCGCGCAGGCGCCGGACCGGCGCCTCCCGCGTCCCGCGGCCGATGAGACCCAGGAACTCCTCTCGCGGCATGAGCACGGCGCCGAGCCGCATCAGGTGCGGGTTGGGCACCTGGCAGTCGATGAGGTGGATGCCGAGACCGGTCGCCAGTGCCGCGAGCTTCACCATGGCGACCTTCGAGCCATCGGGCAGCAGGCTCACCATGGACTCGCCGAAGAACACGCTGCCGAGGTTGATGCCGTAGACGCCGCCGGCCAGCCGTCCCGCCGACCAGGATTCCACCGAATGGGCCACCCCCATCTCATGCAGCCGGCAATAGGCGTCGATCATTTCCGGCGTCAGCCAGGTTGCCGACTCGCCGCGGGTGGCGGCGCAGGCGTGGATGACTTCGCCGAATGCCTGGTCCACCGATACCGTGAAGCGGCCGCTGCGCAGGGTCCGCGCGAGGCGCCTGGAGACATGCAGTTCGCCAGGCCGCAGTACCGCGCGCGGATCGGGGCTCCACCAGAGGATCGGCTCGCCGGCGCTGAACCAGGGAAAGATGCCGCGGCCGTAGGCTGCCAGCAGCCGCTCCGGGGCGAGGTCGCCGCCCGCGGCCAGCAGCCCGTTGGGCTGTTCGAGGGCACGGGCGGCATCGGGAAAGGCATCGGGCGGGTCGCCCGGATCCAGCCACGCGAGGCGCGCGCCGCGCTTCATGGCAGCTCCCTGCGAAAGGGCACGTGGTCCTGCACCACGTCGATGTACCCGTCGATGTGCTCGCGCTCGCGCTCCAGGTGGCGATCGATCGCCGCCGAAAAGCGCGGGTCCGAAAGCCAGTGCGCCGACCATACCGCCTCGGGTTCGAAGCCCCTGGCGATCTTGTGCTCGCCCTGCGTGCCCGGCTCGAAGCGCTGCAGCCCATGCGCGATGCAGTACTCGATGCCCTGGTGATAGCAGGTCTCGAAGTGCAGGCTGTGGTAATCCCCCGAGCTGCCCCAGTAGCGGCCGTACAGGGTATCGGCGCTGCGGAACAGGATGGCCACGGCGACCGGCGCCTCGTGCAGCATTGCCAGCACGACCAGCATCTGCCCGGGCAGGGCCCGTGCCACGCGGCGGAAGAAGTCCTCGTTGAGATAGGGTTCGCGGCCGCGGCGCCAGAAGGTGCTGGCGTAGAGCGGCATGATCGCGTCCCACAGCGGCGCGTCGATGTCGCCGCCGTCCTGGATGCGGAAGCGGATGCCGGCTTCGGCGACGCGCCGCCGTTCACGCCGGGCCTTCTTGCGCTTCTCGGCGGTGAATTGCCCGAGGAAGTCATCGAAGCTGCCGTAGCCGCGATTGTGCCAGTGGAACTGGCAGTCCTTGCGCACCAGCAGTCCGCGTCTGCCGAGGCTGGCGGCTTCGTCACCGTCGGGGAACAGCACGTGCAGGGACGAGGCCCCGGTCTCGCGCGCGTGCTCCAGTGCGGCATCGAGCAGTGCCGAAGCCACGGCCGGGCGGTCCGTCCCCGCTGCGGTCAGCAGGCGTGGCCCGGTGGCGGGCGTGAACGGCACCGCCGCCACCAGCTTCGGGAAATAGCGCAGCCCCGCGCGCCGGTAGGCATCGGCCCAGGCGAAGTCGAAGACGAACTCGCCCCAGGAATCCGTCTTGCGGTACAGCGGCAGGGCGCCCGCCAGCCGGCCTGCTGCATCGCGGGCAACCACATGGCGCGGCGTCCAGCCGGTTGCCGGGCCCACGCAGCCGCTGTCCTCGAGCGCCGCGAGGAACTCATGGCGCAGGAACGGCTGGCCGCCGTGCTCCAGCGCATTCCATTCGGCGGCGGTGGTCGCGCTGACGCTCTCGAGGATCTGCAGCTGCACGTCTTGTCCGATGATCCACCGCCCGGGTGGCCTGGGCCCACAGCGTCGGCGCGGATCCGCGAGCTGTCAAACGTCAGGCCGAATCGAGGTAGCGCTCGGCGTCGAGCGCGGCCATGCAGCCCGAGCCGGCGGAGGTGATGGCCTGCCGGTAGACGTGATCGGCCACATCCCCGGCGGCGAACACGCCCGGCACGCTGGTGGCGGTGGCGCCGCCGTGCAGGCCGGAGCGCACCGTAATGTAGCCATTGTTCATGGCGAGCTGGCCAGTGAACACGCCGGTGTTGGGGTCGTGGCCGATGGCGATGAACAAGCCATGGACGGCGAGCTCGCGGCTGGCGCCCCCGGTGTCCCGCAGCCGCAGGCCGTTGACGCCGGCCTCGTCACCGAGCACCTCGGCGACCTCGTGGTTCCAGAGGATGTCGATGTTTCCGTCGCGGGCACGGGCCAGCAGCCGGTCCTGCAGCATTTTCTCCGCCCGCAGGCTGTCGCGACGGTGGATCAGCGTCACGCGGTTGCAGAGGTTGGCGAGATACAGGGCTTCCTCCACCGCGACATTGCCCCCGCCGACCACGGCCACGTCGCGGCCCTTATAGAAGAATCCGTCACAGGTGGCGCAGGCGGAGACACCCCGGCCGCGATAGGCCGTCTCGCTGGGCAGCCCGAGGTAGCGCGCGGATGCACCCGTGGCGATGATCAGGGCGTCGGCGGTGTACTCGCGCTCGCCGCCCCTGAGGCGCAGGGGCCGGCCGCCCAGGTCTGCCTCGCGGATGTGGTCGAAGACCATTTCGACACCGAGGCGGGAGACATGCTCGCGCAGCTGCTCCATGAGCTGCGGGCCCTGCAGCCCATCGGGACCGCCTGGCCAGTTGTCGACCTCGGTGGTGTTCATGAGCTGGCCGCCCGGCTCCATGCCGGTGACCAGCAGCGGCTCGAGGTTGGCCCGTGCCGCATAGACCGCGGCCGTGTAGCCTGCGGGGCCGGAGCCGAGGATCAGGAGTCGGGCGTGCTGGGCGTCGGCCATCGGGCAATCCTTCGGGTGACGGTTGTGCAGCGCGCTGCCGCGGGTGGATCCGGGGCGGGCGTGCCGCCCGGCGCGGTAGTGTAGGGAAGAATGCCGCAATGGGCCAAGTGCCTGCCGGCATGCGTCCGGGCGAGAGTTCAACCCTCCGGGGACTTGCTGCTATGATGACCCGCGACTGCTTCTGGCGCAGGAGCGGTCACCCGTTGTTGTTGTGAAATCCCCTGTGAGCAAAGCAGCCCGTCTCGACGGCGACAGCATTCCGGCAGGTCCCGCGGGCAATGCCCTGAGGGAGTCCGCCCTGTGGGTGCTGGGTGCGCTCGCGCTGATCATGCTGGTGGCGCTGTTCAGCTACGACCCCCGTGATCCCGGTTTCAGCAACACCGGCAGCGGCTCGTCCGTCCACAACCAGATCGGCTCCGGCGGCGCGTGGTTTGCCGATCTCGCCTTCAGTTTCTTCGGTGGCCCGGCCTATCTGCTGCCCACCATGACGGCCCTGGCCGGCTGGCTGGTGTTCACCATGCGCAAGCTCCCCGGGCCGCTGGATCGCGTCGTCCTCGGCACGCGCCTCGCCGGTTTCCTGCTGACGCTGCTCACCAGCTGCGGGCTCGGCACCCTGCACTTCGCCGCGGGTTCGCTGCCGCAGTCGGCCGGCGGCGCACTCGGTGAACTGGTCGGCACCGGCCTGGCAGGGAGCCTCGGCAGTACCGGCGCCACGCTGCTGCTGCTGTCGCTGTGGCTGGCCGGGGTCTCGATCTTCAGCGGCCTGTCCTGGCTGGCGCTGATGGATGCCACCGGCCGCCTGGTCCTCGACGGCTTCGACCGCCTGCGCAGCCTCGTGCGGCAGCTCCGCGAGCGGGCCGACATGAAGCAGGCCCAGGAGCAGCGCCAGGAAGTGGTGCGCGCCGAGCGCAAGAAGGTGGCGAAGAAGCCGCCCCCGCGCATCGAGCCGGTGGTCAAGCCGCCCGAGCCCAGCGCCCGCGTGCAGCAGGAACGCCAGGTACGGATGTTCGAGCAGACCATGCCGGGCGAGCTGCCGCCGCTGTCGCTGCTCGATGATCCGCCGCAACAGGCGCCGGGCTACTCCACGGAGGGCCTGCAGGCCATGTCGCGGCTGGTGGAGATGAAGCTGCGCGACTTCGGCGTCGAGGTCGAGGTGGTCTCGGTGCATCCCGGCCCGGTGGTGACGCGCTTCGAGCTCAATCCCGCACCGGGCGTCAAGGTCAGCCAGATCAGCGGCCTCGCCAAGGACCTCGCCCGTTCGCTGTCGGCGGTCAGCGTGCGGGTGGTCGAGGTGATCCCCGGCAAGTCGACCGTGGGACTGGAGATCCCCAACGAGACCCGCGAGCTGGTGACGCTGGGCGAGATCCTGCGCTCCAAGGCGTATGAGGAGATGAACTCGCCGCTGACGCTGGCGTTGGGCAAGGACATCAGCGGCAAGTCGGTGGTGGCCGACCTGCAGCGCATGCCACACCTGCTGATCGCCGGTACCACCGGCTCGGGCAAGTCGGTGGGCATCAACGCCATGGTGCTGAGCCTCGTGTACAAGGCAAAGCCCGAGGAAGTGCGCCTCATCATGGTGGATCCGAAGATGCTCGAGCTCTCGGTCTACCAGGGCATCCCGCACCTGCTCTGCCCGGTGGTGACGGACATGAAGGACGCCGCCAACGCGCTGCGCTGGTGCGTCGTGGAGATGGACCGGCGCTACCGGCTGATGGCGGCACTCGGCGTGCGCAACATCGCCGGCTACAACCGTCGCATCCGCACCGCGCAGGAGAAGGGCGAGACCATCCCCGATCCGTTCCCGCCCAACACCGCCGAAGGCGTGCCGGCGAAGGCCGAGCCGCTGCAGCCCATGCCGTTCATCGTCATCATCATCGACGAGCTCGCCGACATGATGATGATCGTCGGCAAGAAGGTCGAGGAACTGATCGCCCGGCTGGCGCAGAAGGCGCGCGCCGCCGGCATCCACATGATCGTCGCCACGCAACGCCCGTCGGTGGACGTCATCACCGGCCTCATCAAGGCCAACATTCCCTGCCGCATCGCCTTCCAGGTCTCGGCCAAGGTGGATTCGCGCACCATCCTCGACCAGGGCGGTGCCGAAAGCCTGCTCGGCCACGGCGACATGCTGTTCATGGCGCCGGGGACGGCCGCACCGCTGCGGGTGCACGGCGCCTTCGTCTCCGACCAGGAAGTCCACCGCGTCGCAGGCCAGCTCAAGGGCTCCGGGACCCCGCAGTACCTCGACGAGGTCCTCGAAGGGCCGTCGACGCCGATCCCCGGGCTGCCGGGCGAGCCGGCGACCGGTGGCGATGACGGCAATGGCGAGGCGGATCCGCTCTACGACCAGGCCGTGCAGATCGTCGCCGAGACGCGCCGCGCCTCGGTATCCGGCATCCAGCGCCGCCTGAAGATCGGCTACAACCGCGCCGCGCGCCTCGTCGAAACCATGGAGCAGGCGGGGCTGGTCGGGCCGCTGCAATCCAATGGCTTCCGCGAAGTCCTGGCGCCGCCGCCGCCCGAAGCCTGAGGTCGTGGCTCGTCCGCAGCTGCTGGCGGCTGTCCTGCTGCTCCTCGGTGGCCTTGCCAGCGCCGGAGCCGTAGCCGCGCCGGATGGCATGGCCCGCCTCGAGGCCTTCCTCGAAGGCACGCGGTCGATGCGCGCCGGCTTCCGCCAGGAAGTCGTCGACGGCGAACAGCAGGTGGTGGAGCGTGCCGCGGGTACCCTGCTGCTCAAGCGGCCGGGGCGCTTTCGCTGGGATTACCGCACTCCCTACGAACGCGTGCTGGTCGCCGACGGCCAGCGCCTCTGGCTCTACGAGGCCGACCTGCAGCAGGTCACCGTGCGTCCGCTCACCGATACGCTGGGCGAGACGCCGGCGGCGCTGCTGACCGGGGACCGCAAGGTCCTCGACCGCTTCGAGCGGGTCAGCACCTGGAGCGGCGAGAAGCTGGCCTGGGTCAAGCTCAGGCCGCGGGCGCAGGATGCGGATTTCAGCAGCGTGGCGGTGGCGTTCGCCGGCGAGCGCCCGGCGGAACTGGTGCTGGAGGACCGGCTGGGCCAGCAGACCCATGTGTACTTCACCGACGTGCGGCTCAACGCACCGGTCGAAGACGAGGCCTTCGTCTTCAAGGTGCCGCCCGGGGCCGACGTGATCCGCGAGGGCGGCCTCTAGTCGCGCCATGCAGCCGCTGCGCTACAAGTGGTTCTGGCTGGGTGCGGGACTGGGCGGCCTGGCGCTGACCCTCGGGCTCGCCCTGCTGCCGATGGCGACGCCGATCGCCATGGCCAATGGCGACAAGCTCATGCATGTGCTGGCGTTCGCCGTCCTCGTCACCTGGTTCCTTGGCGTGGTCGACGAGGGCATGACCCTCAGGGTGATCGCGCTGCTTGCGGCCTATGGCTTGCTGATCGAGTTCCTGCAGAGCTTCCTCGCGTATCGTGCCGCCGATCCCTGGGACGTGCTCGCCGACTTCACCGGCATCGGCATCGGCTGGCTCCTGGCCGGCGCCGGCCTGCGCCGCTGGTGCGGCTGGGTGGAGGGCTGGCTGGGCGCCAGCCCGGAGTAGGCGGCCGCCGTGGCCGGCAGCGGCATCACGGGGGAAGACACGGCGCCGGGCTGGCAACCGCTCGCCGATCGCATGCGGCCGCGCAGCCTCGACGAGGTGGTCGGCCAGACGCAGCTGCTTGGCCCGGGCAGGCCGCTCACCAGCCTGCTCCAGGCGCGGCCGCTGCACTCGGCCATCCTCTGGGGGCCGCCGGGCACCGGCAAGACCACGCTGGCGCGGCTGGTCGCGCAGGCCGCGGGTGCACGCTTCATCGGCCTGTCGGCGGTGCTCGCGGGCGTCAAGGACGTGCGCGAGGCGATCGCGGCGGCGCAGGGCGACCGCAGCCAGCCAACCGTGCTGTTTCTCGACGAGGTGCACCGCTTCAACAAGGCGCAGCAGGATGCCTTCCTGCCCTTCGTGGAGGATGGCACGGTGATCTTCATCGGCGCCACCACCGAGAACCCGTCCTTCGAACTGAACAACGCGCTGCTTTCCCGTGCGCGGGTGTATGTGCTGCGGCCGCTGGAGCCCGCCGACATCGTCACGCTGCTGCGCCGTGCACTGACCGATCGCGAGCGCGGGCTGGGTGCCCTGGAGCTGACCTTCGGCGATGCCGCGCTGGAGGCGATCGCCCAGGCCGCGGATGACGATGCGCGCCGCGCCCTCAACCTGCTGGACCTTGCCGCGGCGGTCGAGCGCGCAGCCGATGCCGGCGCGCGGGAAGTCAGTGACGACACCGTGGCCCAGGTGGTGGCCGGCAGCTGGCGCCGCTTCGACCGGGGCGGGGATGCCTTCCACGACCAGATCTCCGCGCTGCACAAGTCGGTGCGCGGCTCGGACCCCGATGCGGCGCTCTACTGGCTGGCCCGCATGCTCGATGGCGGCTGCGACCCGCGCTACCTCGCGCGGCGGGTGGTGCGCATGGCGGTGGAGGACATCGGGCTGGCGGATCCCCGGGCCCTGACCATGACGCTGGAAGCATGGAACGCCTACGAACGGCTCGGCAGCCCGGAAGGCGAGCTGGCCATCGCCCAGGCCGTGGTGTTCCTCGCCTGCGCGGCGAAGAGCAACGCGGTGTACCGCGCCTTCGCGGCGGCCCGCGAGGACGTGGTGAAGCACGGCTCGCTCGAGGTGCCGCTGCACATCAGGAATGCGCCGACGCGGCTGATGAAGGATCTCGGCCACGGGCAGGGCTACCGCTATGCCCATGACGAGCCCGATGCCTTTGCCGCCGGCGAACGCTACCTGCCGGATGGGCTGCCACCGCGGACCTACTACGAGCCCTCCGGCCGCGGCATGGAGCTGAAGATCGCCGCCAGGCTGGAGGAGCTGCGCGAGCGCAACCGCGCTGCGGGCCACAGCAGGAAGCCGGGGTAGCGCGCCCGCAAGCGGGTAGAATTCGCCGCGGACGGCAAGCCCCGCCCGCCGGAGAACCAGGATCATGCTCGACCCCCGACTGCTGCGCACCGACCTCGACCGCGTTGCCGCCAACCTCGCACGACGTGGCTTCCGGCTGGACACCGCGGAGTTCCTCGCCCTCGAGGAGGGCCGGCGCAGCGTGCAGCTGCGGGTCGAGCAGTTGCGCAACGAACGCAACGTCCGCTCCAAAGGCATCGGCAAGGCCAAGGCGCAGGGGACGGATATCGCCCCGTTGCTGGCCGAGGTCGAGCACCTCGGTGCCGCGCTCGCCACGGCCGAGGCGGAACTGCAGGCGGTGCAGGGCCAGCTCGACGAACTGCAGCTCGGCCTGCCCAACCTGCTGGATGATTCGGTGCCGGATGGGCGTGACGAATCCTCCAACCAGGAACTGCGTCGCTGGGGCACGCCACGCGAGTTCGGCTTCCAGCCGCTGGATCACGTGGACCTCGGTGCGCGTCTCGGGCTGGATTTCGAGGCGGCCGGGCGTATCGCCGGGGCGCGCTTCGCCGTCATGCGCGGGCCGCTGGCGCGGCTGCAGCGGGCGCTGATCCAGTTCATGCTCGATACCCACACGGGCGAGCATGGCTATACCGAGGCGTATGTGCCGTACCTCGCCAACGCGGCGAGCCTGCAGGGCACCGGGCAGCTGCCGAAGTTCGCCGCCGATCTGTTTGCGGTCGACGGCGCACAGGGTCTCTATCTCATCCCGACCGCCGAAGTGCCGCTGACCAACCTCGCCCGCGAGCGCATCCTCGAGGCGCGCGAGCTGCCGCTGAAGCTGACGGCGCACACGCCCTGCTTCCGCTCCGAGGCGGGCTCCTATGGCAAGGACACGCGCGGCATGATCCGCCAGCACCAGTTCGAGAAGGTGGAGATCGTGCAGATCGTGCCGCCGGCCGATTCCGGTGCCGCACTGGAGGTGCTCACGGGTCATGCCGAGACCATCCTCCAGCGCCTGGAGCTGCCTTACCGCGTGATGGCGCTCTGCGCCGGCGATATCGGTTTCGGCTCGGCGAAGACCTACGATCTCGAGGTCTGGTTGCCGGGGCAGGGCAGGTATCGCGAGATCTCTTCCTGCAGCAACTTCCGGGATTTCCAGGCGCGGCGCATGGGCGCGCGCTGGCGCAACCCGGAGACGGGCAAGCCCGAGCTGGTGCACACCCTCAACGGCTCGGGTGTCGCCGCCGGCCGTGCGCTGGTGGCGGTGATGGAAAACGGCCAGCAGGCCGATGGCAGCATCCGCATCCCGGACGTGCTGCGGCGCTACATGGGCGGCATGGAGAGCATTTCCCCCTGACGATGCCGCCGCTTTTCACATAACGAAGCGTGGAGCGTGCCGAAATTCACTCATCCGGGGGATGTACAGGCGGTACGGCGAGGCGGTACGGTCCATGGTGAAGACCCGGGAGCCGCAGGGACTGCCGGGAAGAACAGCAAACAGGCGTAGCGGGGGGAACATGAACAAGCAGACTGGAATCCGGGTCGGCGCGGCGCTGTCGCTGCTGCTGGCGGGTATTGCGCAGGCGGCGTCGGTCACCGGCGATCCCGGAGCGGACGGCTGGGTCTACGGTGGCAATTCGCTGGCGTCCGGCGTCTACGTGACAGGCTCGGCGAACTACGCTTTCGACACCTACAGCCTCGGGTTCTCGATCGCGTCCGGATCGAACCTTGAAATCAGCGATGGCATGTACTCCTGGCTGGCCGGGGACAACGTCGTGGCCGTCGGTGGCAAGTTCCAGGACATCACGGCAGCAGCCGCAGGCTGGGGCGCCTTCTCGGGTGGCGCCGTCAACGCCCTGCTGCCGGCGGGGCAGAATCCCAGCAACCTCAAGCTGCAGGCGAAGTTCGGCACCAGTGCCGCCACCTGGACCACCAGCACCATCGCGCCAGGCAGCGGCGATGGCAACAGCAGCGGCGGCAGCGGCGGCGGCCGGGTCCAGGTGAAGACCTCGGCCTACTTCGGCGCCACCGTGGTCACCGGAGGGCAGACGGAACCCTGGACCTGGGCCGGCAACTCCGGCCAGCTGCTGGTGCTGGACAAGGACAGCCACATCGACTGGGCTGGCATCGGGCCGGATCCGCAGCCGAGCAAGTATGCCGCGCGCATGATCTGGATCTATGACGGATCGGTGGGGCATGTCAGCTCATGGGAGTTGCTGCTCAACACCTCGCTCCTCGATCGCCTGGTTCCCGGCCACGTGCTGCCCGCGATCGGCGACCAGGCCATCCTCACGGTGCAGCATGCCGACGCGGCATTCACCGACGCCCTGGTTCAGGTTTCACCGGTTCCGGTGCCGGCGGCGGCGTGGCTGCTCGGCTCGGCACTGGGCGTGCTGGGGCTGGCGCGGCGCAAGCTCCCGCACTGACGGGCGTGCTGGTTTTTCCCGGCTGACGCACTGCGCAGCCGGCTGATCACGGCAGACAGGGGGCAGGCGCAGGCCTGCCCCCTGTTGCATTGCGCACTCCGCTTCGACACAGGTCGGGCACGCCTTTACGGTGTACCCCGGAACTTGCGCCCCCGGGGCATGGCAGCGGACAATCCGCCCCGGTTTCCGGGGCCGGCCGGGTGCGCGGCCTGCCCGATGTCGCAGCGCGGAGAGGTGGCAGAGCGGTCGAATGCGGCGGTCTTGAAAACCGTTAGGGACTCACGTCCCTCGGGGGTTCGAATCCCTCCCTCTCCGCCAATTATTGATCCCACGCTGTCTCAAGTCGTCTAAGAAACGCCCAAAAATGCCATGAATCCAACGATTTAGGGGATTCAAGGTGTTTCATAGACTCTCGGTATGTCTCAACCCGGCGCCGGTATCAATCATGGTATCGGCACCGCAACTTCGGGAGATACCATGAAATTGACTGACAGCCAGGTTCGCAGCGCGAAGCCCTTGGATCGCCCTTGGAAGCTCGCGGATTCAAGGGGCCTGTACCTGCAGGTCATGCCGAATGGCGGGCGCTACTGGCGCTTCAACTACCAGTTTGGCGGCAAGCAGAAGACGCTTGCTCTGGGCATCTATCCTGATGTGTCGCTTGCCAAGGCCAGAGACCGCCTGCAGGCGGCAAGGGAGCAGCTGGCGGACGGGATAGATCCAGCTGCCGAGAAGCGGGCCACGAACAAGGCGTTCGAGACCGTGGCCCGGGAATGGTACGGCCGCTGGAAGGCGGGTCGGAATGAGCGACATACCGTCTATGTGCTGCGGCGACTGGAAGCGGATGTTTTCCCATGGATCGGAACACGTCCGGTTTCAGGGCTCTCGGCGTCGGATTTCCGGGATCTGGCTCAGAGAATCGAGAAGAGGGGTGCGTTGGACATCGCCCGCCGGGTTCTGCAGACCTGTGGTCAGATCATGCGCCATGCCGTGGTCAACGATCTGGTAGCGCACAGCCCCGTGGCGGACGTGAAACCCGCCGACATCCTGAAACCGCACAAGCGGCGCAATTACCCCCGCGTGACCGCCAAGGAGCTCCCTGACCTGCTCCGGGCGATCGACGGATACATTGGCAGTGAGCATACCCGGCTGGCCCTGCAATTGATGGCGTTGACCTTCGTGCGGACCTCCGAGCTGATCGGCGCCCGCTGGTCGGAGTTTGATATGAAGGAGCTTCGCTGGGACATTCCGGCCGAACGGATGAAGATGAGGACGCCCCACATCGTGGCGCTCAGCACTCAGGCCACGGCCATTCTTAAGCGATTGAAGGAAATCTCCTTCGATCACGAACTGGTTTTTCCCGGAGATGTGAACCCGCAGAAGCCGATGAGCAACAACACGCTGCTGTTCGCGCTTTACCGTATGGGGTACCGCAGCCGGATGACGGGGCACGGGTTCCGGGGTGTTGCTTCGACGATTCTGCACGAGCAAGGCTGGCCGCATGATCACATCGAACTGCAACTCGCGCATCAGGAGCGTAACGCCGTGAGTGCCGCCTACAATCATGCGCTGTACCTGGAGCCGCGAGCGAAGATGATGCAGGCGTGGGCTGACTATCTGGACAAGTTGCGGCAGCAGAAGACCGGGCAGGAGCAGAAGCTGGCTGCCTGATCGCTCGCAAGGTTCGCTATGTCGCGTACTTGCGGGGCCGACCCCTCCCACGGGGCAGCTGATCGTGGTCGGCCTCGGGAGCACGGTAGCCTTCGGGATCGGCCACCCAGGATCGCAGGGCAGCGCAAGGCCACCCGCAAGCCCGTCCACCCAAGTGGACTGGTGGCGGGAACTTGCGAGCGGCGATGCGCCGATACAAGGTGGGTCGGCTGAGTCCGGTTATCCGCAGTACATCGCGCATCCGGAAGAAAGCAGGGGCGAGCTGCTCTTGATGGGCCGTGGCCTGCCCCACGCATGAAGGCAACAAGGGTTGATCCATGGCACAGCCCTCAAGGTGCGCTACGCCGCGGCGGCAAGCTAAGTGGTAGGCGTCGTTGATGCGGACGGCCGCGCCTGCAACGGCGGGGGATTCTCTGTTCGGGGTCTAGCTCCAATTCCCGCGTCATCCATGCTAGTACCTCCGAGCGACTCCAGCCGACCGAGCGCCCTCTGTATGTAGTCCTCTTCGGAAAACGGCCGACTAGGCTCAAGCCCAGCAGTACCCAGCATGGCCTGCGGGTCAGTCGCGCCACGTCGTGGGCGCTGAGGATTTCCGCCAGTGCCGGGCACCGCTCGTTGACCCAGCGTGACAGGACGACAGGCGGGGGCGAGACCTTGGAAGTCGCCCGGCTCGACAAAACAGCATCGGCACTCATTGAAGTTCACTCCCGAGCATTAATTGATGCGTCGGGATCTAGGCTCGTTCAGATCGTCGTGGAAGACAGCTGTGGGTAGTCGGGAAGAATCCGGGTAAAACGCAGCGCCCCAGCCTCTCGCATAGGGGTTATTGCTCGAATCGGAGTGGAAACTCGCGCCCATTACGGAATGACGCCCCGGCAATATGGACAGGCATTCCTGCGATGAGGCGGTCGTGAAGATTCATCAAGTCTTGCGCACCTCCGTACGCATAGTGGCGAAAATGCTGCTGGTCCCGATTCTGACCACGCTGGTCTTACTGGAGCCGGTTGTCAGCTTCGTTTGCTGCTTCATGATGTTTGGCGGTGTCTTCGCGGGCATCCTGTTCGAAGTATCCGCCGTCGGTCCGCGGTTCCCCTTCTTGGTCATCCTTTGGATTTCTTTGGCGTTCGGTGCTCTTCTGATTCTCTACCATGCTTTGATCGCGCTGCTTCTGAAGGGATAGAAGCGATTCCGTAGGCGCTAGCATGCCAACTTGAGTTGATTGCTTGCTGATGGTGGGGTTTGGTGGGCGCGACAAACCTGATACACTCGCGTTACTTCGTTGGGGAGTAGCCGCCGCCGTAAAAGGCGGGGACGCGTCAACAGACTTGGAGTTCGCTCCATGGCGCGGCCGGCACAGGGCTTGGCGAGACCGATGATGTACTCCTTATCCATGGGTTGGGCGAGGAGTGCGTCATTGCGTCGCGGGCCTGACCCTGGAGTTCCATCTTGATCGAAGCTTTCCTCGTGTCTACCGGCGTGGTCGCGCTCGCCGAGATTGGCGACAAAACCCAGCTACTGGCTCTGGTGCTTGCCGCCCGCTTCCGCAAACCCGTTCCCATCATCCTCGGCATATTGGTCGCCACACTGGTGAACCACGCTCTGGCTGGCGTGGTGGGTGCATGGGTGTCCGCACTGATCGGTCCAGTGGGTATGCGCTGGATACTGGGCGCATCGTTCATTGCGATGGGCATCTGGATGCTGGTGCCCGACCGGATCGACGACGGCAAGGATTCCACCGCACGTTTCGGTGTGTTCGGCACCACATTGGTCGCCTTCTTCCTGCTCGAAATGGGGGACAAGACGCAGATAGCAACGGTTGCGCTCGCCGCAAAGTACAGCGCGCTGGCTGCAGTGGTTGGTGGCACTACACTGGGTATGATGCTGGCCAATGTGCCGGCAGTGCTCTTGGGCGAGGTGGCTGCGAAGAAGCTACCTGTGCGGGCTGTGCATGGGATCGCTGCCGCAATCTTCCTGTTGCTGGGGGTCTCTTTGCTATTCGGATTCGGGTCTATGCTCTAGGTTCATGAGCTTGCCAGCTTTGTCGCGTCAGAATTCCAGCCGTGGCGCCCCAGGCATGCCGATATGCGGGAGTCGGTTGGGGCGAGTTGAAACCTCCTGGTGACGCGAACGGGCTGCAAGGATCGGCATGTATGCAGTGCCTCGTCGAACGTAGAAATGGGATGCGGATGCGGTTCGGGAAGATTCACGCAGCCCGTAGCGGTGACCGTGAGCATTGCAACAAGCATTCTTGCGTAAGCATCTGAGTACTTCATTCGCGAACTCCTGGGTTTTCACGGCCATCGTCCGCAGTCGGCGGCTGAGACGTACGTGCGAGTGAATTCATGTTGCTGGCCTGAAGCAGGCGAAGCCCGTTTGCAACGACGATCAAGCTTGCGCCCATGTCCGCAAACACAGCCATCCACATGGAAGTGTTGCCAAGAATCGCTAGCACCAGAAACACAGCCTTGATGCCGATCGCGAGCGTGATGTTCTGTGCTAGAACAGCGTGTGTTTTTCGCGAGAGACTGACGGTTTCTGGCAGGCGTCGCAGATCGTCGTTCATCACGACCAGGTCGGCTGCCTCTATGGCTGTGTCGGTACCCGCGGCGCCCATTGCGATGCCGATGTCTGCAGCCGCCAGTGCGGGAGCGTCGTTGATGCCGTCACCCACCATGCCGGTAGGCCCCTTGGACTTCTGGAGTTCCTTGATCGCTTCAAGTTTGTCCTGGGGCAGCAGATTCCCTCTGGCCGCAAAGATGCCAGCCTCCTGGGCGATGGTGTTGGCTGTCGCCTGATTATCGCCAGTGAGCATCACGGTGGCGACGCCCAGTGCATGCAGGTTTGCAATGGCGTCCTTGGAACTCTCTTTGATCGTGTCTGCTACCGCGAAGATGCCCAATACGCGATCAGCCGTTGCAAGCAAGGTTACGGTACGTCCCTGTTCCTCCTGTGCTTCCAGTTCAGCTTCGAGCTTCGGGCCGCATAACCCCTTCTCCTCAATGAGTCGATGGTTACCGAGGAAGTAGGTCTGGCCATCGATGCTGCCCTGAACACCACGGCCCGCAAGAGCGGTAAATTCGTTCACCTCTTTGTGCGGTATCCCAGTGAGTCCCGCCGCGATGGCGCGGGAGACGGGGTGATCCGAACGAGACGCGAGACTGGCGGCCAGCGTCTGCACCTCTTGGTCGGGCGGACGGGATCGGCCTGGCGTTGCGGAATGGACCAGCCTCGGCTTCCCTTCCGTTACAGTGCCCGTCTTGTCGAGCGCAATCACCGAAAGCTTTCGGGCGCCTTCCATGTGAACGCCGCCTTTGACCAGCACGCCGCGACGAGCTGCGCTTGCCAATGCGCTGACGATCGTGACGGGCGTGCTGATGACCAGTGCGCAGGGGCAGGCAACCACAAGTAATACCAGTGCCTTGTAGATTGCGGCCATCCACTCCCAGTCGAACAGCAACGGGGCGCCGATGGCCACCCCCAGGGCCAGGAAGAACACGCCGGGCGTGTAGACCGCCGCAAACCGGTCCACGAAGCGCTGCGTCGGTGCGCGACTGCCTTGAGCCTCTTCGACCGCATGGATGATACGCGCGATCGTGGAATCGCTCGCCACCGCCGAGACCTCGACCTCCAGCTCGGCGGCTTCGTTGATCGTTCCCGCGAATACAGGGTCGCCAACCCGCTTGTCCACTGGTAGGGATTCACCCGTCACCGGTGCCTGGTTGATGGCGCTCGCGCCCTTGACGATCTTGCCATCCAGCGGCAATCGTTCACCGGGTCTGACCCGGATGACCTGGCCTATCGCCACGGAGCTTGAGGGGACGGTTTCCCAGTTGCCGCTGCCTTGGCGCACTTGGGCTTCTTCGGGCGCGAGGGCCAGCAGGGACTTGATGGCATTGCGCGCCCGATCTACTGCACGGGCCTCGATCAGCTCTGCGATCGAATAGAGCGCCATGACCGTTGCGGCTTCGGGCCATTCCCCGATCAGAAACGCGCCCGTGACAGCTACGCTCATCAGGGCGTTGATGTTGAGCCGACCCTTGCGAAGTGCCTGCAAGCCTTTCTTGTAGGTCTCCAGACCCGACAATGCGATCGCCGCGAGCGACAGGACGAGCTGCAGCACCGTACTGAGCGAGCTTTCGGGAAGTGCGAACGAGATGGCCTCCGCGCCCAGTGCGAGTAGTAGGGCAGCACATAGCTGCATCATCTCTCGCGTCAGTCCGGCGAAACGGGAAGAGGCAGCCGTTGTGGCGCCGCTCTGACGTACTGTTGCGCGCAGGCCGGCGTCTTCAATAGCTTGCAGCACGGATGGGATGGCCTCGGGGGCAGAGCGTACGCTCAGTACCCGATCTCCCAGACGGAAGTTCAGGCCATCAATGCCGGCCACCTTCTCAAGGGTGCGCCGGATCTCCGCCTCCTCGGAGGCACAGTCCATCGCTGGAATGTGCAGCTCCGTGGTTGTAACGCCTGGCTTGACCATCTCACGTCTCCACTGCGGGTATGGGCGTTGGACCAAGTTTCGGATTTCGGCGGTTATGGACGAGGTAGTACAACCCCGGCAACACAAGCAGGGTCAGAATCGTCGAGGAGACAATCCCGCCAATGACGACTGTTGCCAGTGGGCGCTGCACCTCTGCGCCCGTCCCGACGTTAAGCGCCATTGGCACGAAACCCAGGCTTGCGACTAGCGCCGTCATCAGCACTGGCCGCAAGCGCGTCAACGCCCCCTCGATAATGGCGTCCGAGAGCTCCTTCCCATCAGCGAGCAGGCTCCTGATGAAACTCACCATCACCAGCCCGTTCAGTACAGCGACACCGGACAGTGCGATGAAACCCACCCCGGCGCTGATGGACAGCGGGATGTCCCTGAGCCACAGCGCCAGCACGCCACCGGTAAGTGCAAGAGGCACTCCGGAAAAGATGATCAGAGCATCCTTGACGCTGCCGAAGGCAAGGATCAGCAGCGCGAGGATCAGTAGCAGCGTCACAGGTACGACGATGGAAAGGCGGCTCGCGGCCGACTGCAGCTGCTCAAACGTTCCGCCGTAGTCGATCCAGTAGCCAGCTGGCAACCTGATTGCTTCGATGCTCTCCTGCGCATCCTGCACGAAATTGCCCAGATCCCGGCCCCGGACGTTGGCGGTCACAACCAGGCGCCGCTTACCGTCTTCGCGGCTTACTTGGTTCGGTCCGGGGCTGATGTTCAGTTCCGCAAGCTCTGCCAGTGGGACCTGTCCACCGGAGGGAAGCGGAATGGGCAGGCGCTCGATCTCGTGCAGATCATCACGGACACGTTCTGGAAGCCGGATAACGATGTCGTAACGGGCGTCGCCTTCGAAGATCTGTCCGACCTGCAAGCCGCCGATGGCGGTTGCCACGACTGACTGGACGATCGCCGGCTCTATGCCGTAGCGAGCAAGAGCTGACAGACGGGGCTTCACTGACAGGACCGGCAGGCCCGTTACCTGTTCGACCTTCACGTCGGCCGCACCATCCACATCTCTCAGAGCACCGGCGAGACGATTACCCGTTGCCAGCAGCGTGTCCATGTCGTCACCGTAGATCTTCACGGCAAAGTCAGAACGGACGCCGGAGATCAGCTCGTTGAATCGCAGCTGGATCGGCTGACTCATTTCGTAGGCGTTGCCTGGCAGGTCTGCCAGCGCCTCCTCCATTTCCGCCGAGAGAGTGGATTTGAGCTTCTTCGGATCGGGCCACTCCTTCTGAGGCTTGAGCATTACGTATCCATCAGAGATGTTCTGCGGCATCGGGTCTGTCGCGACCTCTGCTGTTCCGGTCCTCGCAAACACCGTCTGCACTTCCGGGAACTGCATGAGGCGAGTTTCGATCTGCTTCTGGAACTCTACCGATTGCGTGAGACCCGTCGCCGGTATGCGCAAAGCCTGTACGGAAAGATCGCCCTCGTTCAGACTGGGAATGAACTCGCTGCCCATGCGCGACGCGAGCAGGCCGCAGAGCACTACCAGCACGACGGCGCCTGCTACGAATGCCAGGCGCGCGCGCAGCGCGAAGCGCAGCAGTGGTTCGTATCCACGCCGCGCGCCGCTCAGGATGATGTTGTGCTTCTCCTTGACAGGACCCCGGAATAGGAAGGCCACGGCCGCCGGTACGAAGGTCACCGACAGGATCAACGCCGACACAAGAGCGATCACCACCGTCTGGGCCATCGGATGGAACATTTTTCCTTCCACGCCCTCCAGCGCAAAGATCGGGATGTAGACAACCGTGATGATGAATACGCCGAACAGACTTGGACGTATTACTTCGGCAGTGGAAGTGTAGACCGTGTCCAAGCGCTCCCGTAGCGTTAGCGTGCCCCGAGCAGAACTCTCTTCAGACAGGCGTCGCAGGCAGTTCTCGACAATGATGACGGCGCCGTCAACGATCAACCCGAAGTCCAAGGCGCCCAGACTCATCAGATTTGCCGACACCTTGGTTTGCACCATGCCGGTGATCGTCATCAGCATGGCGATGGGAATGACTGCGGCAGTCAGCAGGGCCGCGCGCAGGTTCCCCAATAGTAGGAAAAGAACAACGATGACGAGGACGGCCCCTTCGATCAGGTTCTTTTGAACAGTGGCAATGGCCTTGTCCACCAGAATGGTACGGTCATAGGCCGGCACGGCCCTGACTCCGTCAGGCAGGGAGTTGTTGACCACTTCCAGCCGTTCGGCCACAGACCTGGCTACCGTACGGCTGTTCTGCCCGATCAGCATGACCGCCGTGCCGAGCACGGTTTCATGCCCATCGCGAGTCGCGGCGCCGGAGCGCAGTTCTTTGCCCAAGCTGATATCCGCAACGTCTCGCACCCTGATGGGTAGCCCGTCGCGCGTGGCGATGACAAGTTCACCGATATCCTGAAGGCCGGAGAGCTGGCCTGGGATGCGAACCAGCAACTGTTCCTTGTTGCGTTCCAGGTAACCTGCGCCTTGGTTGGCATTGTTGCGCTCCAGTGCCTCAGCCAAATCCTTGAAGGTCAGGCCGAATGCCAGTAGGCGCGCAGGGTCAGGTTGCACGTGGAACTGCTTGGCGAAGCCGCCAATGGAGTTGACCTCCGTGACACCTTCGACCTGCAAGAGCTGCGGTCGGATAACCCAGTCCTGCAGAGAACGCAATGCCATGGGATCGTAGGCTGTTCCGTCGGGCTGACGCGCCTCGGGATCGGCTTCAACGGTGTAGACGTAGATCTCGCCAAGGCCTGTCGCGATCGGTCCCATCGCAGGCGCAACGTCTGCGGGCAATCGGTCACGTACCGATTGCAGGCGTTCATTTACCAGCGTGCGGGCGAAGTAGATGTCCGTGCCGTCCTTGAACACCACGGTGATCTGCGAAAGTCCGTAACGAGAGAGTGACCGCCGGTAATCGAGTCCAGGCAGTCCGGTGATGGCGGTCTCAATGGGCACCGTGATGCGTTGTTCGACTTCCAGCGGCGTAGAGCCGGGAGCTTGGGTGTTGATCTGGACTTGAACGTTGGTAATGTCGGGAACGGCGTCGATGGGAAGCTTCTGATAGCTCCAAACTCCAAGGGCAGCGATGGCCAGCATGGCGATCATCACTACGCCCCGGCGGGCGATGGACGCCCTCAGCAGGGATTCAAGCATGGACATGTACTCCGAAGAAGGGGATGCAGAGGAATGCGGCCTCAATGTTCATGTTCGGCCTCGCCCTTACCGAGCTCTGCCTTGAGCACGAAGCTACCTTCTACGACCACCTGTTCTCCGGCTTTGAGTCCCTCCAGAAGTTCTACGGCTGTGCCGTCCGTACGTCCCGTCTTGACTACCCGGGGCTCCATTCCATCCTCGTCTTCCACGAACACCGAGGTGCCGCCTTCGAGTTCTTGCAGTGCGCTGGCAGGTACCACTAACGGAACTTGTGTCTGGCTCACAGCAACGTCTCCACGGACGTAGAGTCCTGGCGTCAATGCGCCGTCGCGGTTGTCGACGACCACGCGCGCTGTGAGACTCTGCGAGGCGCTCGTGCCCAGCGGGGAGATGAACACGACCTTTCCGGTGATCGTGTCGTCGCTATCCGTTACGCGGATCTTGACCGTCTGACCAACACGAATGCGGGTGCGGTCGCGAGGAAACAGCGACAGCTCAGCCCAGAGCGTGGACAAATTGGCGACCGTGAACAGGGGAGTGCTGCCGGCCTGCTCGCCAACGTTAGTGAAGCGTTCGGTGACCACGCCGTCCAGTGGGCTTGTGACGGTATAGACCTGCAGGCTTTCATTGCTCTCCACCGTTGCCATAGGACTGCCGGATTTCACGGTTTGCCCGATGACCGCCGAGACCGACCGAACGACACCTGGAAATCGTGCGGCGACGCTGCGAACGGCCTCGGCATTCGGCTTCAGTACCCCGTAGAGCGGGATTACCTCTGAGATGCTTCCGGCTCCGACTGCTGCGACCACGATGCCGGCATTCTTACGAGCTTCTGCGGTCAGCTGGAGTGCTTCCGAGTGGCCACCTTCCTCGTGCTCGCCGTGCTCTCCCGCTGCTTCGTCGCCATGCTCTTCATGATCGCCATGCGTTTCGCCTTCCTCATGGGCATGCTCGGAAGACGCTGCAGTCTCGGAAGCAGATCTGTCGCCACAACCACCGATGAGCAGGGTGGCAAGTAGAACTGCGACAGCGCGTGTCATGGGCTTGTTCACTTCTGCGCTCCTTTTGCCGTGGAAGCCTCAGTGGCGCCATGGCTTGCCTCATCCTTGTGGTCGCCATGATCCTCGTGCTTGTCACCCTCGCGGTGATCGTCATGTTTGTCGTGCTCGGCGTGCTCCTGAGATTCGGAGTGCGAGTCGTGATCGTGATTGTCTTCGGCAGGCTTGTCCGAGCAGCCGGTTGCGAGTGCTGCGGAGAAGAGAATGGAGAGAACGATGGTGATGGGCTTATTCATGGCTGGATTCCTTCTTCGATGGCCGCCGTCCCGGTCAGCCGTTCGATTTCAATGAGTGTCTGGTGGTATTCGGTCGCGGCATCGATCAAATCTGCCTGCAGGTCGAGCAGTTCACGTTGCGCATCGATCAGCTCCAAGTAGCTGTAGCGTCCCCGCTCGAAGGCGTAGGTGGTGTTGCGCAACGCTTCCTCCATTTGCGGGAGGGCGCGATCCCTCAGGGCGGGTACTTCCCGGGCCCGGTCCTGCATCTCGCGGTACAGCTGACCAAGACGAGTTCGCGCCTTCAAGAGAGCCACGGAGCGGTTGGCTTCGGCGCCGTCGCGGCGTGCTCGTGCCTCGGCGATGAGACCTTCGTTGCGATTGTTGATACCGAGGGGCATGCTGAACGAGAAGACCAGCGCTGTATCCTTTGTCGCCTCCATTCGCCGCAGACCTGCCCCAAGTTCTATTCCGGGGCGACGTGTGGCCGTGTGGAGGCGGATTTCAGATTCGCGCAGGCGTGATTCCGAGATGTACCGCGAAATGTCTGGTGCCTTCTCCAGGGAGCGGAGTAGTTCCTCGTAGTTGATTGGAGGGGGCAGGGCGTAGAGGTCAGCCGATACAGCTTCGAAGTCAGGCTGTTCTTCGCCCCACGCTTCGGCAAGCGCATACCGGGCCGAGATCAGCTCGTGTTCAGCATGGGCGTCCGCAATGCGTGCTCGCTCCAGCGCCACCCCAGCGCGATCCTGCTCAGCCTGAGGTGACCGAGCGGCTTCGACCCGCGCCTGCGCTGCCGCCAAAGTCTCCTCTGCCAGCGTAACGCTGCGATGGGTCAGCGCATGCTGCTCCTGCATGCTTACAAGGGTGATAAAGCGCCGTGCGGTTTCGGCAACCAGATCGAGGCGACGGATTGCCTTCTCAGACTGGAGGCCGTCCCGCTCGGCCTGGGCTACCTCAATACGGCGATCTCGCAGGCCGCCGATCTCAATGAGCTGGCTTAGGCCCAAGGTCAGTTCGGCGCCCTTCAACCCACTGACATCGCCGGTGCCCAACACGTTCTCTAGATTGGCGTTGAGCGTCGGATTCGGCCTTACACCGGCTTGAGCAATGCGACCATCTTGTGCGATGAGCAGATATTCATAGGCACTAAGCTCCGGGTTGGAGCGTACGGCTCGGGAGAGGGCATCCCTTAGCGTAAGTGGGCTTTGGGCAGCCACTGCGTGGCCGGCCCACCCCATGGACAGCAGCACCATGAGCGTTGTACGCCCAAGTGAAGAAACACGAAGCATGAAAAACTCCTAATGGACGCAGTCAAAGGCGGCCAATAGCCACCTCGGCGAGCGATACCTTAGGAGTAGGAGGGTGGACCCCTCGCAGGCGGAAGATCAGGCGGTTGAGACGGGAGCGGAACCTGCGGCTGAGTGCGGATCGCTACTCTTGCAAGTCGTGCATACGGGGATTCCACGGCGGGGATTTCGTACAATACCCATGTGAAATCGAAGCTGAAATCAGGCTCGTGCTGTGCGCTTGAAGAAGACGAGAATGTTGCGCCCGGGAATGACGCTTCAGTGTCGTCGGAATCATCTTCCTGATGATGCTCTCCGAATAGGAGACCGCCGTCTGCATAGTGAGCGCTCGCATGGTCCGTGCCGCTTTCTTCACCGGTGCACAAATGCAGATGAAGCCCGCTGATTTGCACCAGCAGGACCGAAAAAATCAGAAATATGTAGGTGGCACGTTTACCCACGCTGTGAATATAGCATCAAGAGCCGGAAAATCCTGAGATGGCCACCGCGTTTTCAAAAAACAGCGTGAATTCAATCACTAGCAGTGGTGAGCAGCGGCGCCTCGCTCTAACAAGGGGAACTCCTCTCGGGGTGGGAGGGGCTAAATATCTATCGAAGCCACCTTCAGCGAGGGGAGTGCTTTCATGCCGTTCGGAGCTACTACCCAGGAATATGGAGCGTAATCCTTCTCGCGCTAGTTGCGTCGTCGGGGGTATGGCGGGTGTGGCCGCGTAGCTACTCCATGTGGCGGCTTCAAAGGCGCGATCTACCTGGCACTGCAAAGAGTTCGTGGTGTCCGTTAGTCCAGAAGCCCCAGATCAGCTGCCGTGACTCCGTGGGTGAAGCTAGATCGTCCGAAGACGCGTTCGAATCAGGTGCGGCGATTCCATAAAATCCGGGCTTTTCACGAAGCATTTGAGAGATCGTTTCGGCGGGTACATAGCCAGACAGGACATAGCGTGTAGGGTTCTTCGTGATTGCACAGACCTTGGAAGAAAGTTGCTTGGGAATGTGTAGGTCGAGACAGGGTATCGGACTGCTCGTTTCAACGAGATGGACGTGAAATCCGCTGCTTCGCAGATTCTCCACCCACTGGTTCGCGTGGGTGATCGTCCTGCTGGACGAGAACACCACAAGATCCAGTGCTAGGTTGTCCACGATACGCCATAGAATCAATCCAAAGCCCAGCGTGCTGAATGCTGCGAACGCGACAAGCAGGCGGTTGGCACCACGGCGAGACCGCCGAGAGAACTCGGATTGCCTTGCAGGCTGCGCATGCTTGCCCCTGCGTCGTGACGTTCGCTTTCTAGGCACGAATGTAGACTGGACCAGAGCGTGGTCTGCCTGATGGCTGTCCCATCGATGCTTTGGGGGGACCATGCCGCATACGGTATGCGTGCGATGTCGGGGAGAATCTGCAGAATGATCCAAGGTGTAATCGAAGTATCTTCATAGCGGCATGATGCTTATGAGCTGGATGGCGGTCCTTTGTGCTGGCCATTGCACGTCGCAGGAGTGAACTAATCAAAATCTCCATGGCGACAGTCGCTGCAGAGTTCCTTTCTCTTGGCCAACCTGTCGACTAGTAATACGCCCTCGCAGTGTTTGCACTGTGCCAATTCGATGGTGTCGGACTTTGAGACGCCTTTTGCCAGCAAGACCGCTTGATCAAATTCTAGATCGGACTCTTCGGCCCACATGCGAAACACTTCATAGGCTTCGCACAGTAACTCTCCGTTCTCCAGGCTTGGTTGCAGTTCGCGTACGGAGCTGTGGCGCCGATCGTGCCGGTACAGAGTTTGGTAGATGCCAGTGAAGAGAGTTGCGTGAACAGCCCGGGTAGTGGAGCGGAAATGAGGCTGGAATGATGTCGGCGCTGGACCCCTAAATCCATCTCCGGCTTCCGGCAACCAACGACGTTTCAGGGTGGTCAATCGATCCGGGGTCAGTCCGCTCCACTCGCTGGCGGTCTGTGCGCGAGCGCCATGTGTCAGAAGGCGTAATCCCAGATGTAGCCGCCGATAGTGGCGGTCGAACCTATCATCACCAACCTTGGTATCCATGAGGCCGTCCTTGTTTAAGTTTCTACCATCTGAACCTAGGAAACCCTCAAGCGTTTTTTGCTTCGATCCTGCCGACAATTCCGCTTTGCCTATGAGGTATGGCGACGGCGTCAATGAATCAATCAGAGATCGGGACAGAAGCAGAGAAGGATTGCTCATCGTCTCTCACGCAGTGGAAGGGGTCTGCAGCCATTCATCTTGCCCATCAGATGAATGAGCAGTGCATTGACCTTCTCTGTGAATTGGCCAATGACAATATGGTCTCCGTTCAATGGCCGTTCTACTTGTCCAACCGAGATTTGTGGAGTCGTTTGGATCCAGAGGCGCGGCGTCGCCTGACCACGTTTCCATTTGTCATCATTGACATCCGCTTTGGAGACGAGGCGTGGTGGGGGAAAGTGAGAAGTAAAGGTCCAGCACGACTTGAGGGTAGTCCTGTCCCTCCTGGCATAACGGGTTCGCGATGGGAGTGCCTTGCACTTGAAGCTCTGATGTTTGCGTGGCAAGTTGCGCGTGAAGATCGGAGAGTCGCGCATATGGTCTTCGGAATGGCGCCAGAAGTGGCACGAAACATAGCGTCGTTGTCGATGCAGGGTGTCCGGATCATCTCTGTCCAATGCGCGCAAGTGATGCGCATTCGATGGGACGACAAGCCGAAGTTCTGGCGTGAGATTCTTAACGCGTCTAGGGCGGCCGCCGAAGATCGGTTTCTTTCCTTGAGGCACCACGCGGAGAGGCGTCTGCTCAGCATCATGCTCATGGGCCCAGGTCAGCCCTAAGCGGGCAACTCCTGTCGCGCGTTTGGCCTCTAATGGTGCAACACCGCTCCCGGCATGTGGTGAATCTGCACGATAAGCATCTTTCGGCCCTTCGACAGCTAGCCTGACAATGGGCGTCTGACGCCCAGCAAAAGCAAGAGGAAGCATGAAGAACTCCTAGGGGACGCTGAAAGAACCAGTCGATGCGGCTGGTCCGGGCGGCGAAACTCAGGAGTTGGAGGGTGGACCCCTCGCGGGAGGCGTATCAAAAGCCTGTGAGGATAGTGATGCTGCAAAAAACGCGCGCTTGGAAAAAGGTTCTACTGCTGCCGATACAAGGTCAGCGGCTGGAGCAAGGAACAATACCCACGCAGAATCGAAATCAAAACTAAACAGATACTCGGCATGGTTTGACGAAGTGAATGTCGACGCAGGGAGCGACACCTCGCGGTCGTTAGAGTCATCCTCGGCGTGGTCCTCACCAAAGAAAAGACCATCATCGGCATAGTGAGCGACCGGGTGGCTGTTGCCTGTCTCGTGCCCAGCGCAAAGATGCAGATGTAACCCGCTTACCTGCACCAGCAGGAGCGCAAATATCACATGGAAGAAGATGGCGCGTCTCAGCACGCTTTGAAATATATCACCGACTTCCCGGAATTCGCATTGAAAGATCCGCAACGCCGTGATTTCACTGGAAAAGTGAATGCTGCTATGCGTGAAACTCCAGTTGGAGAGGGCGTCGTTGGAGCAGGGGGCTGCAAGATGAGTCCGGGGAAGTGTTTGGCAGCCTGATGAGGTGTGATGTGTGGGTTTGGGGGTGAATGTCCCGGAAACTCCCCCTCCAGCTGGTGACTTCGGTCGTGATCCGATGGCACTCCTCAAAAAAAAGGGAGGTGCCCGGTGGATCAGCCTCAAGCCTGCTACGGCAGCCGTATTGTTGCCCGGGTCTCACTCCTATTCATGCTTTTGCCGGGCATGGCATGGGCGCAGGCCTCGCCCTTTGATACCGGCGCCAACTCGATGGTGAGCTTTGCGCTGACCATCGCGACACCCATTGCCGTGCTGGTCGTGATCGGCCTTGCTCTGGCCGCGGCAGTCGGCCGCATCTCCTGGGGCTGGGTGATCGGTGCGCTGGTGGGCATTGCGGCGATCTTCGGTGCACCGCAGATCGTGGCGTGGATTCGCTCGATGTTCGGCGTGTAGACATGGAGGCGCGCAACGCCGGAGTCACCGCCGATCCGCTGTTCGTGGGCGTGACGCGGCCGCCGATGCGCTTCGGGGTGACCTATGCGGCGCTGCTCCTGAATGCGGCGTTCACGATGGAGCTGTTCCTCGTGACGAAGAACCTGCTTGTGCTGTTGATGCTGTTTCCGATCCACGGCGTGTGCATGCTGCTGTGTGCGCGGGATGCGCGCTACTTCGATTTGCTCATGATGTGGATGAAGACGCGGCTGTTGGGCTATGTGTGCAGTATCCGGTTCTGGAAGGGTGTGAGCTACAGTCCGCTGGTACTGGATCTGCCGGATCGGCATGGACGGCGCAGGGCGGCTGCCGTGGTGCGTGTGGCATGAAGAGGGCCACCGCCTTGCGGCGAGAGTTGCCGGCGGCGTTCCGGAGTCCCTATCGCGTGCATCTGTCGCCGCATGTGGTGCGCACGGAAGCCGGCGACTACGTGCAGGTGTTCCGGCTCGATGGCGCGAGCTTCGAGACCGCCGATGATGAGGTGCTCAACAACTGGCATGAGCGCCTGAATGTCCTGTGGCGCAACATCGCAGGGCCCAATGTCGCGCTGTGGGTGCATGTGATCCGCCGGCGAGAGCAGGTGCAGGCCTCGGATGTGCGGTCACAGGAGGGGTTCGCGGAGCGCCTGGCCCTGCGCTATCAGGCGCGCTTGTCCACCGAGACCTTGATGGTCAACGAGCTGTGCCTGTCGGTGGTCTACCGGCCGATTGCCGGCGCGGCGCCCAATCTGCTCGTGCGGCTGATGCGCTCGCCGGCTGCAGGTTCTGGGGCGATGGAGCGGGCGGATGCGCTGGATGCCTGCGAGAAGCTGGCGCAGACGGTCAGCTCGTCTCTGGCCCGCTATGACCCGGAGCGATTAGGTGTGTACTTGTTGGGAGGGCGGCACTGTTCGCGGGTGCTGGAGTTCTTTGGCCTGTTGCTCAATGCCGAGCGCGTGCCGGTGCCGCTGCCCACGGCGCCCATCAATGAGGTGCTGGCGACCACGCGGGTGATCTTCGGCAGCGAGACCGTGGAGTACCGCCTGCCGACGCAGACACGCTTCGGGGCGGTGCTGGGCATCAAGGAGTATGCGACGCCGACGACGGTAGGCATGTATGACGCGCTGCTGTCGGCGCCGTTCGAGTTCGTGCTGACGCAGTCGTTCTCGTTCCTGACCAAGGCGGCCGGGCAGGGACTGCTGCAGCGCCAGTACAACCAGATGGCCAATGCCGGCGACTTCGCAGTGAGTCAGGCCGAGCAGCTGAAGGATGCGCTGGATGAGCTGACCTCCAATGAGTTCGTGATGGGAGATCATCATTTCACGCTGCAGGTGCTGAGCAGTATCGCGGGCAAGCAGGCCGGTATATCGGCCGAGCAGCGGTTGCGGGCGTTGAATGACGACGTGGCACTCGCCCGGGCGATCCTGGCGGATACGGGGCTGACGACAGCCCGCGAGGATCTGGCACTGGAGGCGGCGTTCTGGGCGCAGCTGCCGGGCTGCTTCGCGATGCGCCCGCGCAAGGCGCCGATCACCTCGCGGAACCTGTGCGCGATGGCGCCGTTCCACAACTTCCCGGCCGGGCGGCCCACAGGCAATCACTGGGGCGACGCGCTGGCGCTGTTCGTGACCAGTGCCCGCTCGCCGTACTACTTCTCGCTGCATGCCAGTGATCCGCGCGATCCGGATGGCGGCAGCCGCAAGGACACGGGGCATACGTTCATCTGTGGTCCGACCGGATCGGGCAAGTCGGTGCTGATCGGGTTTCTGGTGACGATGCTGGCCCGGCAGGGCGCAACCCAGGTGCTGTTCGACAAAGATCGGGGGCTTGAGATCCTGACGCGGGCGCTGGGCGGCACGTACCTGTCGCTGAAAAACGGGGTGCCCACTGGGTTCAATCCGCTGCAGCTCGCGCCCACGCCGGAGAACATCGAGTTCCTGAAGATCTGGCTGCGGGCGCTGGTGCGCGGCACCGTGACGCTGACCATCCGGGAGGAGGCGGACCTAGATGCGGCGCTGGTGGGCACGCTGGCGCTGGATGCGCCGTCCCGCCGGCTCTCGCGCCTGATCGAGTTCACCGATGCGACGCGGGCCGAGGGCATCCACATGCGGCTGTCGCGCTGGTGCGAGAGCAGCCGCGGTGACTATGCCTGGGTGTTCGACAACGCGGCGGACTCGCTCGCCGGGCAGTTGTCGCAGGCCAATCTGTTCGGCGTGGATGTCACGGACTTCCTCGACAACGCACTGACGCGCTCGCCGGTGACGCTGTACCTGTTCCATGTGATCCGGCAGCTGCTGGATGGGCGGCGCTTCGTGTGCTGGATGGATGAGTTCTGGAAGCTGCTCGCCGATCCGGCGTTCGAGGGGTTCGCGAAGGACGGTCCCAAGACCTGGCGGAAGCTCAACGGCGTGATGTGCCTGGCGACGCAGAGCGCGAGCGACGTGCTCGACAGTCCGATCAGCCGCACGATCATCGAGCAGACGCCGACCAAGATCCTGTTTCCCAACCCGGATGCCAATGCCGCCGAGTACATCGAGGGGTTCGGGCTCTCCGAGCGCGAGTTCAAGTTGCTTAAAGAACAACTGGAGCCGGGCTCGCGGCAGTTCCTCATCAAGCAGGGCCACTACTCGGTGGTGTGCCAGCTGGATCTGAAGGGGTTCGATGCAGAACTGAAGGTGATCTCCGGCCGTGCCAGCACGGTGGAGCAGTTGCACCGTGTGATGGCGCGGACTGGGTCCGATCCGAAAGTGTGGTTGCCGGTCTTTCTCGAACAGGAGGTTGTGTCATGAAGCGATACGGCGTGTTCGTGTTGATCCTCGCCTGCATGTTGGCCGCGCCTGGCGTGCAGGCCGCGATGGCGGTCGTCGACATCCGTGCCATTGCGCAGATGCGCAGTCAGCTGCAGGCCTTGCAGAACCAGTTGACCACGGCCCGCAACCAGCTTACGCAGGCCCAGCAGCAGTACCAGTCCATGATCGGCACGCGGGGCATGGAGCGGCTGTTGTCGGGTACGGCCCGCAACTATCTGCCGCCGGACTGGGTGGCACTCGAAGCCGCCGTGCGTGGTGCGGAGTCCAGCTACGCGGCGCTGGCGGCGCAGATGGACGCGGTACTGCGTGGCAACGCGGTGCTGACCCCCGCGCAGACGGCGCACCTGGCGACGGACTCACTAGCGCAGCTGGAGGCCGATCGCCGTTCGGTGGCCATGATGCAGGTGACGAGCCGTCAGGCGCTGCAGGCCAGCAGCCAGCGCTTTACCTCGCTGCAGGGGCTGATCGACGCCATACCGACGGCCACCGACACCAAGGCGGCGCTGGACCTGCAGGCGCGCATCGCGGCCGAGCAGGCGATGCTGCAGAACGAGCAGACCAAGCTGATGGTGCTGCACCAGGCGGCGTTGGCCGAGGAGCGGGCGCAGCAGCAGCGGGCGCGGGAACTGGCCATTGCGAACTATGGTTCGCTGCGCGGATTGCCACCGATCGGGCTTGGCAATTAGATGCGCCGGAATATCCTCCTGGCTGTTCTGGCGACCGTGTTCGGGGTGGTCGTCCTGGTCTACCAGCTGCAATCTCCGGAACCTCTGGTGGCCGAGCACACGGTGGATGAGTACCGCGCCGATGCGCGGCTGCGGCAGGCGATGTTCGGGCGCTGCAAGGCAGATCCGGGCTCGCTGGGCGAGACGCCAGACTGCATCAATGCCATCGAGGCCGAGCGGCTGGAGAGCCGTGGATCGCTGCGCGATCTGCCGCCGCTGGGGCTCGATCCGGTGCCCGGGAAGTAGGGTATGGGGTTCTTCGGCGAGTTCGATGCATGGCTGACCGGCATTCTGTCGGCCTATATCGGCAGCAATCTTGCGGTGATTGCGGCGATCCTGGAGCCGGCCATCGTCACGCTGGGCGTGTTCTACGTGATTGTCTGGGGCTATCTGCAGCTCATGGGCAAGATCGAGGAACCGTTCATCGAGGGGGCCAAACGGCTGCTGACGCTGGGGGTGATCCTGGGGCTGTCGCTGCAGCTCTGGCACTACAACGCCGTCATTGTCGATACGTTCTTCCAGGCGCCGACGCAGCTCGCCGCCGGGATCATCGCGGCCCGTGATCCTGCCGCGCCGCCGTTCGCGCCGGTGTCCGTGGTCGATGAGATCTTCTTCGACGGGGATGATGCGGCAAGCCTCCTGATGGAGAAGGGGGAGATCTTTGGCGAGGACATCGTGTTTTATCTCGCCGCCTTTGCGGTGTATCTGATCGTGGGATTGACTGCGGTCTACACGATGTTCCTGCTGGCGATGAGCAAGATCGCACTCGCGGTGCTGCTGGCGCTGGGGCCGCTGTTCCTGGCGATGCTGTTCTTTGAGTCCAGCAAGCGGTTCTTCGAGGCATGGCTGGCGCAGCTTAGCAACTACGCGTTCCTTGCGATCCTGACCATTCTTGTGGCGGCGCTGATGCTGGATGTGATCTCTACCGCGGCCGAGGCTGCGGCGGCCACCGGCGGCGGCATCCAGATCGCCCATGCGCTGCATGTCTGCGCGGCCGCGGCGCTGACGTTCCTGATCATGCGGCAGGTGCCGGCGATGGCGCAGGGCATGGCTAGTGGCATTGCGCTGTCCGGGTTCGGCGCGGTGGGGAACCTGGTGCGGATGGGACTGGGTGGGCTCAAGTCCGGGGTGCGGCACGCGGGGCAGTTCGGGCGCGGTGCGCTCATCGACCGGGATAGCAGCCGCTGGGACAGCCTCACCAGAAAAGCGGGGCAGCGCATGGTGGGTGCGCGCATGGTGCGCGAGAAGCGACCCCGGCAGAACTCGATCCGTTACGGGTGAACCATGATGAGAGCTGCACAGCAACTCAGGTCGGTGGGCTTGCTGGTACTGGCGGTGCTGGCCGTGGCCGGGTGCAGTACGCAGGCACTGCGGGTGGACTGTGAGAAGCGGTTGCAGCCCATCAATGCACCGACGCCAAAGCCTGTGCCGGTTCCTGCCGGGGATCCGCGATGAAGCAGGATGAGGCGCTGACGGCGTACTTCGCGGAAGCAGCCTCCTGGGATGCGGATCGTGCGGCCCTGAACGCCCGCAGTGTGCGTACCGCCTGGCGCGTCGCCGCCGGTGCCTGCGTCGTCACCGTGCTGGCGCTGTTCGCGTTGATGCTGCTGGTGCCTCTGAAGCAGGTCGAGCCGTTCGTGATCCGGGTGGACAACACCACGGGTATTGTCGATGTGGTGCCGGCGTTCGCGGGGCAGGCCTCGATGCCGGAGGTCGTGACGCGCTACTTTCTGGATCACTACTTGACCGTGTGCGAGCGGTTCAATTTCGCCACCGCCGAGAGTGACTACGAGGAGTGTTCGAGCTTCCATGCGCCGGCGCGTCACCAGGAGTGGATGACGCTGTGGGACCGTGCCAATCCCGATTCGCCACTGAACCAACACAAGGATGGCTCCAGCATCCGCGTGCAGGTCAGTTCGATCACGTTCTTCGAGCGTGGCAACGGGGTGGAAGACCTGGCGCAGGTGCGCTACGTGAAGTCCCAGCGCACGGGCAATGGCAATGAGCAGCTCTCGCACTGGATTGCCACCGTCCAGTACGTCTATGGCACACCGGCCCGGGATGCGCGGATGCGGCGCTGGAACCCGCTGGGGTTCAAGGTGGTGGATTACCGGACCGAGGCCGAGGCGCTGCCGGCGGAACCCCTCCCAACCAGTGCGGCGAGTCCGGCAAGGGGTGCTCCGTGAGGCGGGTCGCCGCGGCTGTTCTTGGTGTTCTTCTGTCTGCCGCACTGTGGGCTGAGACGCTGCCGGTGCGTGGGCAGCTGGATCCGCGTATCCGCACGGCGTCCTACCACGCCGATCAGGTCTACAAGCTGCAGGGGTTCGTGGGCTATGCCATCGAGCTGATCTTCGAGGAGGGTGAACAGTTCTCGGGAACCGGTGGTGGCGATCTGGAAGGCGTGACGGTCGATAGTCATGGCAGCTCGGTGCTGCTGAAGCCGCGCGCCGCCATCGTGGCGACCAATCTCGTGGTGTTCACGGATCGGCGCGCGTATCGGTTTGACTACACGGTGCTGGCGCGCCGGCCCGAACGGTCCGATGAACTGATGTATGCCGTGCGGTTCTCCTATCCGCCGCCTCCGAAGATCGATGGAGAAGATCCTAGGGTCCGGATGGAGCGGGAGTTGGCCACCGCAGCGGCAGCTAGGCCTCGCAATGCCGACTACTGGTACTGCGGACATGCCTCGCTTCGGCCCGTTGCGGCCTCGGATGATGGCGTGCAGACGCGCATCACGTTCAGCGACCGCTCGGAGATCCCCGCACTGTTCATTGGCAACGAGGATGGTACGGAGTCGCTGCTGAACTTCTCGATGGATGCCGGGGATGTGGTGATCCATCGCCTGGCGCCGCGACTGATCCTGCGGCGGGGACGATTGACCGGCTGCATTGTCAATAAGGGCTTTGCCGGGGCAGGGCAGCGCCTGGAATCCGGCACTGTTTCTCCGCTGGTGGAGCGCGATGTGAAGGGGGCGCCGCCGTGAGCCTGCTGGATCGGCTGCGAGGTCGGCCACCTGAGACAGGTTCACGGGACCCGGTTGATACGCCGGCGGACGGAGAGGTTCCGGGTGAGCGTGGGGCGAGCGCTGTGCAACGGCCGCCGTCGCTGCAATCGCGATTGAGCAATCTCTTGGCTGTCGGGCTGATGGCGGCAATTGGTGTCGGGCTCCTGGCCTGGTACTACGCAAACTGGGTCGGTGGTCGGGCCAATGCGCGAGAGGCGGCGCAGTCCTCGGCGCAGGAGAAGGCAGAAGGCGAGATAAACCTTCGGCCGTTGGGTCGTGTCGATCCGCCATCCATGCTGCAGGGGTTGCTGGGAGAGGCACCGGAGGAGCCACCGCCGGAGGATACTCCCGACGCGTGGTTGGCGCCGGCACAGGAGGCCGCGTATGCGCCGTATACACCGGCGGCGGCTGCTCCGGTGAAGACCCCAGAGGATCTGCGGCAGGAGCGATTGCTCGCCGGTCGCGCGTTTGCGTCGAGCAGTGTCGGGAGCGGCGGCATCGCGGAACTTGCGATCCCTGAGGGTGAGGAAGCTGCGCCCTCCGGTGACCTCACGTCGATGCTGCGTCCCAGCGTGACGCCGGCGGTGCAGGCGCAGGTGCTGCCGACGCGGCGGCTGCTCTTGCCCAAGGGCGCGTTCCTCGACTGCACGCTCGAGACGGCGCTCGACTCGACGCTGCCGGGCATGACCACCTGCATCCTGGCCACCGACACGTTCAGCGCGGATGGTCGTGTGGTGCTGCTGGAGCGAGGCACCAAGCTGGTGGGTGAGACGCGCGGTCAGGTGCGGCAGGGCGCGGCACGCGTGTTTGTGCTGTGGACGGAGGCGCGCACACCGGGGGGCGTGGTGGTGCCGTTGGCCTCACCGGGCACGGACGAGCTCGGGCGCTCGGGGTTGCCGGGACAGGTCAACGGGCACTTCTTCGAGCGGTTCGGGGCGGCTATTTTGGTGAGCGTCATTGACGGGGTCATCCAGACGGCGATTGCCTCGCAGCGCCAGGAGGGCTCGACGGTGGTCGTCGATCCCTCAGGGACGCGGGACATCATGACCGAGGTGTTGCGCTCCACGGTGAACATTCCGCCCACCGTCGTGAAGCCGCAGGGGGATCGCATCCAGGTGCTGGTGGCACGGGATCTGGATTTCCGGAGCGTGTATGAACTCAAGCCCGTCAGTCGCTGAAGTCACCGTGCCGGCGGCGAGCTTCACGCGGCCGCCGGCCGTGGCGGAGTCCTCCGCGCTCGATCTGACGCTGCGGGCATTGCGGCCGATCCTCACGGATCAGGAGGTCACGGAAATCTGCATCAACCGTCCGGGCGAGGCGTATGTGGAGACACGCACTGGCTGGCGGTGCGAAGCCTTGCCATTCGCGACGTTCGAGTGGTGCCAGTTGCTGGCGCGGCTGGTGGCGAACTCCACGCGCCAGCGCATTGACGCCGAATCGCCGCTGCTGTCGGCGGCATTGCCTGGCGGCGAGCGCATACAGATCGTGCTGCCGCCGGCGACGACGCCGGGGAAGGTGGCTATCACGATCCGAAGGCCAGCCGATGAGGTGTGGACGTTGGACGAGCTGGAGCAGCGTGGCGTGTTCCGGGCCACGCGTCGGGCGAGCGGAGCGCCGGATGACACAGAGAATGAACTGCTGCGGTTGCTGGAAGCCAAGGACTATCAGTCGTTCCTGCGCTTGGCCGTGGCGCGGCGGCGGAACATTCTGGTCTCCGGACCGACGGGCTCCGGCAAGACCACGTTCACAAAGGCATTGATCCGGGAAATCCCCACCGACGAGCGGCTGATCACCATCGAGGATGCCAAGGAGCTGGTGCTCGACCGGCACGACAACCATGTGCGGTTGTTCTACTCGAAGGACGATCAGGGGCTGGCGCGGGTGACGCCCAAGCAGTTGCTGGAGAGCTGTCTGCGCATGAAGCCTGATCGCATCCTCTTGGCGGAGCTGCGCGGCGAGGAGGCGTTCGACTACCTGCGCAATGTGAATTCCGGGCATCCGGGCTCGATCACCAGCATCCATGCGGCCAGCGCGGAGCTCGCGTTCGAGCAGCTGGTGCTGCTGGTGAAGCAGAGCCGTGCCGGCCAGGAGCTGGCCCGCGAGGAGATCAAACACCTCCTGTATCTGCTCATCGATGTGGTGGTGCAGTTCGGTGTCGAGCACCGGCAGCGCTGCATCAAGGAAATCTGGTATGACCCTTCACGCAAGCGCCGCTCGCTGGCGGCCGCCCGCTAGATCGGCGTGGCTCGCGCGCACGCTCAAGGGCCTCGTCGTGGCGGTGTGCCTGCTGATTGCTGCGCAGTACCTGGCCGGGTTCGTGTTCCTGCAGTGGGTGCGGGCTGATCCGAAGGCCGCGAGCCCGCTGACGGTGCTCCGCTACGGGTACTACTTCGGTGAGCGGGAGGACATCCGGCGCAAGCTCTGGGTCAGCTCCGGCGCCGGCCTGCTGCTCGCATTCATCCCGCTGGTCATTGCACTGAGGCCGCGCTCGCCGCCGCTGCATGGGGATGCGAAGTTCTCTACCAAGGGGCAGGTGCGTCGGGCGGGACTGTTTGCGCCCAGCGGGATCATTCTGGCGCGGGTGGGAAGGAAGCTGCTGCGGTTGTTCGGCCAGCAGGGGGTGGCGGTCATTGCCCGCTCGCGCAGTGGCAAGGGTGCGGGCATCGTGATCCCGAACCTGTTCGAATGGCCGGACTCACTGATCTGCGTCGATCCCAAGCACGAGAACTACACCATCACGGCAGGTCACCGGGCGCGCACCGGCCATGCCGTGTTCTTGTTTGATCCGTTCTCGGAAAGCCGCAACACCGCCCGCTGGAATCCTCTGGGCTATATCTCCGACGACCCGGCGCTGCGCATCAATGGGCTGCAGCGCATCGCGGACATGCTCTACCAGGAATCCCCCGGTGTGGATCCGTTCTGGAGTGCGTCGGCCCGAACGCTGTTCCTGGGGATCGGACTGTACGTGTTCGAGACACCCAGCCTGCCGAAGACCATCGGGGAGATCCTGCGGCAGGGCATGGCTTCGGATGATGAGGGGTTCGGTGCGCACTGGAAGCGGCTGATCGAGGGTCGCAACAGCGGCAAGTATCCGCTGTCGGCCGAGTGTGTGCGGGCGCTGTGCGATGTGATTGATCTGGCGCCGGTGACGGCCTCCAGCATCCGCAAGACGTTCACTTCGCGGCTCGACCTGTGGTTGAACCCTATCCTGGACTGGGCGACCTCGGCCAATGACTTCGATCTGCGGGAGCTGCGCGCCAGGCGCATGAGCATCTACGTCGGCGTGCTGCCGGAGGATCTGCATCGGCTGCGCCCCGTGCTGTCGCTGTTCTTCCAGCAGGCCATCGCGCTGCAGACCCGGCAGCTGCCCGAGCACAATCCGGCACTGGTCTACCAGGTCATGTTCCTGCTCGATGAGTTCACGTCGCTGGGGCGCATCCCGATCATTGCCGAGGCCATCGGGCTCATGGGCGGCTACAACATCCGCACGGTGCTGGTAATCCAGGCCAGGTCGCAGCTGCGTGAGGTTTATGGTGCAAATGCCGCCGAAACCATCCTTCGCAACCTCGCCGCACGCGTGGTATTTGGTGCCGATGAGTATTCGGATGCGAAGGAGATCTCCGAGGAGCTGGGCACGATCACGGTTGAGGCGCGATCGGTGTCCAAGCCCACGTTCGACCTGTTCAGAAAGTCGCACCGTTCGCGCAGCGTTAGTGTCAGCGAGCAGCGCCGGCCGTTGATGCTGCCGCAGGAGGTGCAGGCACTGAAGGGCGAAGAGGCCATCGTGTTCTACGAGGGCATCCGGCCGATCCGCTGCACGAAGATCCGCTACTTCCGCGAGCGGCGGTTCAAGCGGCTGATCAGTCCGCCGCCGCGCCATGCGGCGCCGGGTTTGGCCGCGGCACCGCCCACTGTCAAGCCGGCGGCTTCGCCGCCCGACGTGGCGGGTGTCGAGGCGGCCATGGCGCCGCCGCCGGCGAAGCCCAGGCGCCGTCGGCGTGCCACGGCGCAGGACATTGAACGGATCGAGCAACTGAAGCTGGAGGATTTCGACGTGGACTTGAGTGGAGTGCGACTGCCCGACAAGCCCGAAGGAGAACGATTGACGCCCCAGGAGCTGGATACCGCTGTCGAGTCCTTTCTCTCCGCGCTGCGCGAGCGCTAGGAGCCGTTCATGGCCAAGACCCCAGATTCTCCACCCGAACGCAAGCGGGCCAAGGCGCCGCGCAAGTCCGCGGCACCGGTCCGCACCGATGCCGTCGTCGAGGCCGATGGCAACTTCATACAGTTCGGCCAAGCTGAGGCCGGCAAGCGCCCGGCGCAGAACACGCTGGCGTTTGCCGAGCAGCCCGGGCGCAAGGCCGACGCGGCGTCTGCTGCCAAGGCTTCCGACGACTCCCGCCGCAGGCTGCGTGTGCCGGATTCGGTGCAGGAGCGGTTCATCCACATCGGCAACAAGTTTCACTTTCCGGATGGAACGGAGGCGTTCACACACCAGGGCAACCGCCTGACCACGCGCTCCGAGAACGCCGTGGTGATACAGAGCATGGTGGCGATTGCCCGCGAGCAGGCTTCCGGGCCGGTCACGGTCGGAGGCACGGAGTTCTTTCGCAAGGAGGCCTGGTTCGCCGGCAACCTCGCCGGCCTCGAAGTACGGGGCTACGAGCCCACCGAGTTCGAGCGCGAGCGCCTGGCGCGCGCCATCGCCGCGCGTCGCGCCCCGGCGGCCGACACGAAATCGGCCGACGCGGGCGAGCGCGAGCCGTCATCGCCCTCGGCGACAGAAAAGGCATCGGATCGGCGACCGCCGGGTAGCGACCTGATCGTTGGCCGGTTGGTGGATCACGGTGCGGCGCCGTACTCCCATGACCCCAAACAGGCCATGTCGTACTTCGTGCGCATCGAGACCGAGCGCGGGGACCGGGAGATCTGGGGCGTCGATCTGGAGCGCGCGTTCCGTCACTCGCTCAGTACGCCAGGGATCGGGGATGTGGTCGGCTTGCGCGCGATAGGCAAGGAGGCGGTGACGGTGCTCGCGGCGAAGGCGGACAAGGAAGGCCGCCAGATCGGGACCGAGCCGCTGGATACGCACCGCAATCAATGGATTTTGGAGCGCAAGAGTTTTCTGGACGAGCGGCGCAAGATGGCCGAGGTGCTGCGCGATACCAGCCTGAGCGCCACCGATGCGATACGCCGACATCCGGAGCTGGAGGGCTCCTACCTGCAGCTGCAGATGGGTGGTGCGCTGGCCGATGACCGGTTCCGCAGCAAGGAGCAACGTGAGCAGTTCGTGGAGCACCTGCGGGCGCATCTGGCGCAGCGCATCGAGTATGGACAGCCGCTGGAGCCGGTGCACCTGCGAGCCGCGGAGGAGCGCGCCGTGCAACCGCGTAGCCAGGACCGCGATTTCCACCCGACGCGCTGAAAGGGCATGAGCGTGAACCGCACGCTGGTACCACCGCGCGGCCGGCGAGGGGAACTGATCACCGGCCGCCTGGAAGGTCACGGCAGGGCCAATTACCAGTTCGAGCCCGACGGCAGTCCGTCCTACTACCTCAAGCTTGTCACGGGCCGCGGCATCGAGACCCTGTGGGGAACGGACCTGGAGCGCGCGATCACGCGCTCCCGGACCCAGCCGAAGATCGGCGCGATGGTCGGCGTCCGGCGGGTAGGCTCAGAAGCCGTCACCATCCCGGCCAGGGAAGGGGATCGCAGCACGGATCGGCAGCGGACGTTTCACCGCGCCCGGTGGGTTGTGGAGAGCGTCAGCTACTTCGCGCAGTCCGCCCAGGAGGCAAGACGCGAGGTCAAAGCGCGCCTGGAGGACAGACGCGCAATGAGCGAACGTCCTGAGCTGCGTAGCGCGTTTGTTTGCCTGGGGATCGCGCGCGCCTACGCAGAGCGGCATATCCGTGATCCGCGCGACCGCGAGCTGTTCGTGAGCCGTGTCCAAGCCGTGATGGAAGCCTCCGTGCAACAAGGCAGGCCGGCACCCCAGCCGCGCCACGCTGATCGTAACCGGAGTCGGACGCCGAGGTTAGTCCGCGACGAACCATCACAGTAGCTCTCGGAACTGGTTGGTCTCAATTGACTAAGTTCTTTCTCGAAGCCGAGCTGGATCGAACTGCTGCAATATCCGGGAAATTTCGGCTTCCGTACTTCGCTCAAGGCCAAATAGGTTCTTAACGCGGTTGTAGGCATCGGTTAGAAAGGTCAGTTGCGCTTCCTGTCCCCAGTCCTGGCTCTGCCTAGTTATTCGCGTGTCGTTCCGTCGGGAAGGTGTCCGACTTCCTCGCCATTCGGAGTACCACTGAAGGTCCTTAACTCCAAAGAGTCCCGCTTCGACCTTTCGCATCTTCAGTGCCTGAAAACGATCCATCACAGCTGTTGCCTTCCGCAGAAACTGTGACCATTGTCCGAGCATCGGATGGTCTCTTAGCAAGAGCTGACCTTCGTGCTGTGCGATCACACTGCCATGTAACATCCAGAACTCGCCTGTGTCCTCGAAATACATGGTCATATCAATAGAGGATGCTTCACTCATTTCCAACTGGCTAGTGATCCAATAGCGAACATGACCTTCTTCCGTCGCTCCATAATCCCCACTACTTCCGCCGCCGAATGGTGCATCGACGCTCTCTGACGGATCCAGCTTGGCAATGTCTGAAACTAAAGGTGCACCGCCCTTCCAGCCTGCGGGGATGATTCGCACGTAGGCACGCGGAACGTCTGGAATCGCTACTTTCTTGCGTCTTGCTCCTCCAAAGGCATCGTTGTGTGTTAGCGCCTCACCCGCTGAAGACCAAATGGAATAGTTGCTTGCCATTGAAGCAATGCCATTAACCTGCTGAGGTTCCGAGAGGTCATCGAGTCGCTCCTCGAGATTAATTCTTAGGGCCTCCTTGAGCTCACTTACGAGCTTCGATCGGACTGCCGCTCGCGTTGACTTGTCGGCAGCATCGTTCAGCACGAATGTGACTACTCGCCGTTGACGAATATCGAAGGGAAGATCCTCCACCTTCGCTCCGCCGGCCATATTCAAGATTCCGATGACTCGCTCCCAGCCGGGCCTATGCATTGCCCACCCGAGTTCGATCATCACGTTAGGATTTGGCAGCCACTTTCCTTCTGGAGACCGCGCGATGGGGGTGAGGTCGGCGACGAATACCGCCGCATTCTCGATCTTGTTGAGGATCGTGGTTGCGATGTCGGCCATGCCCCGTTCGCCCTTGGTGTCATGATCAATCTCAGGTCGGTCTGCATCATCAACACTGATCTCTTCGGCGACTTGGGTGATTGCATCTACCAGGGATTCGCGGATGAAGTGGCGGCATGTCTTGGGTGAATAGTCGCTCTGCCAGGACCAGAATATCTTTGCTGCTTGTCCCATTACTACAGTCTCTCTATGTCATGAGCGGGATGCCGGTCAGCATCTGTTATTAAGACGGCGAAGCAAAGTCCGGCCGGTGATAAGGCCAAGGTGTAGCCGGAATGTGCTGTGATCTTCGTCCGATAGACCTGGATGTGATCCGTCCGTATGAAGCATCTTGAACAGGCCGTTCAAGTAGTTCTTTCCATCAGGAGTCCATTCGTTTCTGCCTATCGACAGGAACCCTAGCTCAGCCAGCCACGCGCGTCGGTTCTCGCTCGATGCCAGAGCAGCAGCCTTTTGCGGATCAACGTGCATGGCAATGTCGTTGAGCAGACCTTCCATGAAGGTGCGTATCTGACTGTTCGCCGCAGCCCAGTCGCCGCGTGTGTGCGCATCGATGGCTTGTTCCAGGTGTCCTAACGATACAGTGAAGTTGAACTTCTTCAGAAGCTGGTGAACTTCGTCATCGGCTGCGGGAAGATCCACGTTGCCCGGCAACGCCGCGCGCAGTAGCGGCATTCGTGTGACCGGATCCCAGGAGACTACGTAACCGTCGAGCGCCAACCCTCGTAGAAGCCGCTCCTGTCCGGCATTGGCGTACTGGAATACGGTCGCTCCAACGGCTTCCCGTACCGTGGCTTCGGCCAGGGTCGCGGGCCCATCCAAAGTGCTGACAATGTGAGAAGCGCGTTGGTTAACGAGGCGCGCCAACATAGCGCTCTTTGCGGTAACGCTCTTTCCAGGTCCTTGCGGAATGTCTTCCTCAAGTCCCAACCGCACTACGACTTGATCGAACTTCGCCTGTGTCAGCGTCTCCCCTAGGAATTCGGTCGCGGCGATGATAGTCGGGCGAGTGAATGGGTGGGTCTTCATTGCGGTCTGCATCCTCTTTGTCCCGCCAGTGGAAGAAGAGCCAAGAGGGCGGGATTTCTGTTTCGCTTCAGCCTATCACGCCGTGCTCGCCGTCAAGGACGAGCGCGGCGACCGCGCTCGCCGCCTGCGGCGGTCTGGCGATCCTTGACGGCTGCGCGCGCCGTGATTCCGAGGATGCGGGCAATCCCGCCCAAGACATTTCGAGGATCACGACCATGAATGCAGTTTCCACTTCCATGTTCTTTGCATCTCGCAGCACGGCGTTCACTCATGCCCTGTCGATGGAGGCGCTGCGCGAGCAGGTGCCGGCGGTGTTCGCGCCGACCGCGCATGAGAGCCTCAGCGAGAAGTACACGTTCATTCCGACCGAGCGCGTGCTGTCGGGGTTGATGAACGCCGGGTTCGTGCCGGTGGAGGGCCGGCAGGCGCAGTCGCGCAAGGGTAGTCCGCTCCACACGCGTCACATCCTGCGGATGCGGCGGCGGTTCGAGACGGTGCAGCTCAAGGACTCGATCCCGGAGATTGTGTTCCTGAACAGCCACGACGGCACCAGTGCCTACCAGCTGCGGGTGGGTATCTATCGCGTCATCTGCACCAACGGGCTGATCGTCTCGCAGGGTGCGTTCCCGATGGTGCGGGTCAACCATCGCGGCGACGTGGTGGATGCCGTCATCACGGGCGCGCTGGAGATGGCGGAGCGGTTCGAGGTCCTGGCCGGCCAGGTGGAGCTCATGGAGCAGCGCTCCATGTTCAAGGATGAGCAGATCGACTTCGCTGCCCAGGCGCTGGCGATCCGATTCGAGGATATCGCTCAGGCCGGCATGCAGCCTTCGGCGCTGCTGGCGCCTCGGCGTGTGGAGGACGTGGGTGACGACCTGTGGCGGGTGCTGAACCGCGTGCAGGAGAACCTGCTGCGGGGTGGCCTCAGCCGGCGGTCGGTCAGCGGACGCCTGACGCGCACGCGCCGGATCAGCTCGATCCGGGAGGACGTGCGGATCAACAGCCGGCTGTGGGACCTGGCCTCGCAGAGGCTTGCGGCCTGAGCGGATTCGGGAGAGGGCACCACTCGGTGCTCTCTCCCGTTTTTTTTTCCGCCGGAGAGCAAGACCAGGAAGGCGGGATTGCCTTTATGGATTTCAGCGTAACACGCCGTTCTCGCCGTCAAGGCCTGCGCGCGGGCCTGCGGCCCGTGCTCGCGAGCGCGCTACGCGCGGCCCTGACGGCTGCGCTGCGGCGTGTGGCGAGGGCTCAGCAGGCAATCCCGCCTGCAGAGTTGGAGAAGTCTCATGTCTACACGGCAGCGCGTTGCGCGAGTATTGAGTGTCCGTCCGGTCTCGGGAGCGATCCGGATCGCCGAGCCGAAGTTCAGCACAGGCTGGGTATCGGCGAGTGGTGGCCCGATCAGCGATGAAGTCCTGATCGATGCCGCCCTGAAAGTCCTGGCCGAGCAACTGGTGCGGGGCGATCTGTTCGAGAGTCCGACTGTGACCCGCAGGTACCTCGCGTTGCGGTTCTCCAGTCTCGAGCACGAGGTGTTCTGCTGTCTGTTCCTCGATAACCGTCACCGGCTGATCGCCTGTGACGAGCTGTTCCGGGGAACCATCGACGGGGCGAGCGTGCACCCGCGGGAGGTCGTGAAGCGGGCGCTGGCGCACAACGCCGCAGCCGTGATCCTGACGCACAACCACCCATCCGGGGTGGCCGAGCCGAGCCAGGCCGACGAGCTGATCACGCTGCGCCTGAAGGACGCCTTGGGTGTGGTGGATATCCGGGTGCTCGATCACCTGATCGTCGCCGGTGCCAAGGTGGTGTCACTGGCGGAGCGCGGCGTCCTGTGATGGCTTGGGAAGGAGCGTCGGCTTGGCGCTCCTTCCGTGATGATCCGTTGGAGGGTGGGGGCGGGCCTGTGGGTTGGCCGCTGCCGCAGGGCTTCGTTCAACGTTGGCGTTCCCAAAATCCGCACCAGCGCGCAAGGCCGCGCTGCTTCGCCGGCTGCGCCGGTCACGGATTTTTCTGGCTGGACGGTCGGCGGCGTCTTGGGGTCGCTGAAGAGGTTTTCCGGGGTGGTGAGCGGGCATGAGGCTCGCTTCGAACCCAAGGAGATACCGTCATCATGAACCGTCTAGAACGTGCAGACAGACTGCCGCCCAGCCCACGTCGTCGGGGCAATGCATCGCAGAATTCCTCTCCGAAGCAGGAGCCCATCCCTGAATCCGATCGCTATCTCAGGCGGTCTGTCCTGGGTCGCCCCCGGGCGTTGACCGAGGCCCAGATCGCAACCGTGCTGGCCTGGCATGACTCGCGAATGACCTTGAAGCAGCTGGCCGACAGTCTGGGCGTATCCACGACTACCGTAAGCCACGCCATCAAGAGTCGGGGCAAGCACTACAAGCAGGCGCCACCGGAGCAGCGGGAATCGACGCTGGAGGCCCACCGAGCGAACCGCGAGGCGCTGCGGGCGGGTGGGTGGCTGTAGACCAAGAGAGCCCGGTGCAGGTGGCTGCATCGGGCTCGATCGGACGAGGGCTTCAGCGCTGGCGGTGCGGAGTCGCTGGAGGTCGGGCGCGGAAGTGGTGAGGGTTTGGGTGCTATTTTCCCGAAAACGCAGGATAGCCTGCGGCTTGCTGTTGGGGCCAAATTGGCCCCATGGGTGACAACGAAGTATTGAAGACCAGAGTCGCTCCGGAACTGAAAGTCCAGGCGAAGGCGCTCGCCGACGGCGAACTTCTCTCCGAGGCGGCGTGGCTGAAGCGGCTCGTCATCCGGGAGATTCGGAGCGCGCGCGGAACGGATGTAGGGGAGCGCATATCGTGCCGCGCGGCCAGTGTCCGGAAACCGGGCCGGGAGGCGCACGGGTCGAGCGCGTGTGGCCGGCCGATGTTCGTCCGGCTCCGGCACGACGACCGGCTGTTGCTGGACGCGCGTGCTGAGGCGCGTGGGATGCGGCCTGCCACCTACGCGTCCGTCCTGCTTCGGGCGCATCTACGCAAGCTCGCACCGCTGCCCAAGGATGAGCTGCTGGCCCTCAAGCGCAGCATTGGCGAGTTGGCGGCCATCGGCCGGAACATCAACCAGATCGCCCGGGCAGCGAACGAGGGCGGCCGGCCACCCGGCTCTGTGCGGGACGAGTTCCGGGCCATGCTGAAGGTCTGCGAGGCATTGCGCGACAACACCAAGGGCCTTCTGAAAGCGAACCTGACCAGTTGGGAGAGCGGCTGTGGCGAAGACGTTTAGGTTCCCAAAGGGCGAACCCCTGCTCGACATCGCCAGCTATGCGCGGGGAGGGATGCGGCCGCCTGACCGGCTGACGCCTGCGCAGGTGGAGCAGGTGCGGAGGACCGTGCAGCGTGTCCCCGAGGCCGTGGTGAAGGTTCTGCCCCGCGACAGCAACGACCTCAAGGCGGCCGGCAAGCATCTGGACTACATCGGCCGGTACGGCGAGCTGGAACTTGAGGGCGATGATGGGGAGCGCCTGCAGGGGTGCATTGGTAACGCACTTCTGGAGGACTGGGATCTCGATCTGGATGGCGTGCGCCAGCAGTCTGGCCTAGTGGTGGCCAACGGTCGCAAGCCTCCGAAACTGATCCACAAGCTCATGTTCTCCATGCCGCCCGGCACTCCGCCGGACAAGGTGCTCGGTGCGGTTCGCAATCTTGCCCGACAGCAGTTCGCCCTCCAGCATCGCTATGCGTTCGTGCTCCACACGGACGAGCCGCATCCTCACGTCCATCTCGTGTTGAAGGCAGTCAGTGAGCAGGGCGTGCGTCTAAACATCAAGAAGGCGACGCTGCGGCACTGGCGCTCGGAATTCGCGCGGCACCTGAGATTGCTAGGCGTGGCGGCCAATGCCACAGAGCGAGCGGTGAGGGGTGAGAGCCGTTCGTCAAAAAAGGATGGCATCTATCGGGCTAGCCAGCGTGGTGACTCGACCTACATGCGAGCGCAGGCAGAGGCTGTCGCGCGTGACCTCTTGAAGGGAGACATACGTGTGGAACCTGGAAAGCGACATCTCGTCGAGACGCGCAAGCATGTCGTGCAGGGATGGAATCAGGTTGCATCTAAGCTGGAGTCGGAGGGGCGGCATGGGTTGGCGAATGACGTGCGGCAGTTCGTTGCGAATATGGGATCGCCACGTACCGATCGTGACCTCATTGCTGCTGAACTGGTTCAAAACGTCCATCTGGGCGCCGAGCGCGGCAGGAGCCGGTCACGGTAGGTCGTGGGATCGGCACTTCGAAAGCCAACTAGCTAAATTCGCGCGACGACGCATAGAGTTGACCGAGCAAGCGTGAGTAGTCCAGAGCGAGGTGGGTGAAGATGTGGATGACTCGATACAACGGCATTTCACCGTCTAATGCTTCAAAGGCCATTCAAAGAATCGCATCACCTTGTCGTATTCAAGGGTGTCTCCCCCGAATGTGGTCGTCAGTGGCCGCCGCGATTCTCCGATACAAGGCACGTCGGCCAGTGGTGGAATGGGTTGTATAACTGCCCTGTTCTGCACTCCTCGGCGTATGGCGTCACGTCCGTGTGGATGAACGTAGTAAACGCTCAGTGAGGGATTTGCCTGAGACGAGGACTCGATTAATTGATTGACGTGATTGTCTGCAAAACCGTATCCGATAATCATGAGTCGAGTATTGGGTTGGTGCAGATAGTCCTTAAGAATCTTGAAGTATTGCGTGAGAAGCGGCTTTTCTTGGATGTAAGCTTCCTTTCCACCACCGACAACAAACAAGGAATCCGTTCCATCAGTCCATTCAATGGAACCGTGGAGCTTGTAAATCGGTTGTCTACTGGGATCTGGCTGGCCTACTGTCCCAACACGTCGTTCAAGCCTAATGACCTCTCGGCTGTTCAGTGGGGTCGCTACGGCCGGCTCGATTCCCGGGTAATAACTCCCAGCCCAACGACCGGGCCGGTGTGCGGCGTTGTAGTGCAACTCCAGAAGCAAGTCCTGATTCAACGTGAATATCGCATCAAACTTGGGAAGGAAGCTGAGAATGGAGTGCTCTGTCTCGCCTGCCAGATACATTGATACACGCTGACCCAAGGCGATGTTCATGGCCCAGAAGGACTCCTTGATCCCGTCCTCGAGTATCCTTACTTCCTCCGGGGATACTCGCACACGTCCGTCACCACCAGAACGCGCCTTTCCTAACGCCTCTTCGTAGTTGTCTGAGGATTGAATCAGGCGGCGCAACGGATCGTGCTGAGCCAGGCGGGCTAGTAGGTCGCCCTCAAGTTCCTTTGCGAGCCATCCGCCCCAGTTTCGCGTAAAGCCGGCTCCAGTCAAAAGAATGTGTGGCATTGATCCTGCTCGCTCAGCCAACCCAATTGGCTATTGTGCCGCCATGAAGCCCTGCGAGGCGCGTATCATTCCGCGGACTCTAGGGGTGTCGTATGACCATCGAGGAACTTACAAGAATCATCCGGGCCGCTGGAGGTCGTGAGAACGCGATGGCATACGCCGATGCCTTGCTCGAAAAGATAGATCGCGTTGAAGCCAGCGGACGTTTCGCCGGTCTGCTCAGCCAGTTCTGCACTGCCCGAGAGGCGGGGGATTTCCGCGGGCGTGTCCTTGAGGTCAACTTTGCCGAACTGTTTGTCAGGAAGGGACATGATCTGATCTATGGTGCCCGGCAGGGAATGACAGGAGACATCGACTTTCGTTGGAACGTGGCCGGTCGCGAGATGTTCATTGAGATGAAACTTCTCGGGCAGCATCGAAACACCAAGGCGGAGATCAATCGGCAACTGGAGAGAACCAGCTTAGGCGCCATGCATATCGACAATGATTTGCCGGATGTCGTGAGACTTCAGCGTGACATCATCCAAAAGGCGACTACTCGAAAATTTCATCCGAATCCGTCGGCGACAGCATTGAACATCGTGGCTGTGGATGTTAGCGAACTCCAGCTGGGGACTGTCGATATCGCCGACTGCCTGCTGGCTGCGGGCGGCAATGCTGTCGTGAGTCGGTACTTTGATGCTGCGTATTGTCGCGAAGGTATTGTTGGCGTGTTCGAGTCGATCCCCGATACTGCCGGTACTGAGCAGAACCGATGGGTCGCCGAAGTGCATAAGGTATCTGGTGGCGAACCGCATCCACGCCAGTATATCCACGCTGCGATGTTTCTATTTCGAAAACCGCGGGAAACCGCAGCCCTGAGCTACAAATTGGCGTCGGTCATTGTATGGAACGCGGCGCTCGTTAGGGCTGACGTGGCGCGTGCTGTCGAGTTGGCTCTGCATGAGGTACTTCCCAGAGAAGTAGCGTGATGGCTCTGAGAGCATCAGGCGGTTGTTATGGGACCGCCTTTTGAATAGCCACGATCACGGCGCGATTGCCATTCACTAAAGATTGAATGAGGGGTAGCAGAACTTTGGTCGTTCCCGCGGGCGAGCCGATGTATCCCGCGCGTATCAGACTGAAGAACGCGTCGTCACGCAGATAAGTACCGCCGAGGGCGTTGTAGCTAACCAGCATTCCGCCCCGAGGCCCCCTGTTGGTGGGGCGACGTCGCAGTCGCTCGAAGTGTTCAAGAGGAACGGTGATCGCTGCGCGTGCGCCAATCTTGTCCCGCCGAACGAACTTCATGTAGAACATCCCGGGATTGAGACGATAGTCGGAAGGTCTCGATGGGAGCTTTCGCTGGAACCTCTTCATTCGTGCGACTTCCTGGGAGAGTTTGGCGTCGGGTCTGTAGATCCAATCACCAGGGACGCCAGCCTTGCGGGCCGCGGGGTGTGGGTTCAGCATCTTGTACTGAACCATCACTAAGCTCCTGCGGATTACGTTGTGGTAGATAAGATCAATACCAAAAACCCGCTCCAGCGGACGGCGATTGGCGGTGATCACTTCCAACACTTCGTTGTGCCGTCGAAACTCCGCCCGACCTGTTACATGGACAGGGCCCAGCGCGAGCCCTGGTATGTGGCGGGCGTCATGCTCGATGACGGAATCCTCCTGTAGCCAGTACGTTGAAAGTTCGGTGTCCTTGGCTTTGAGCACGTCAAGCTCGCGCGGCAAGGCGTCGATGGGAAGACCGAAAATCTCAAGTGCGGTACGGATGGCGTCAGCCTGCAGTTGTCGGTTGGGCCGGTCGACCAATGGCCGATGTAGGCGGGAAGCGAGGGTGCTCATCGCTGCGTGATTGTCTGGTATCTGCGCAAGTGCCTTGATGAGGTGCGAGCTGGAGACGGGCGGAAGTGGGGTGAGGGCGGCTCCCTCCAGTAGGCGGGCGCGCAAGTCGTGGGGAGTTGCTCCTGAATGGAGGAGGTCTGCAATCCCCTTCAGGGTAGACGGCGTGATGGGTCGCGTGGAATTGATCTTGATGCCGCGCTCGATAGCTGTGAGCTGACGCTTAGCGACGAGAATGCCGATATGCGCGTCTGTCGGGTCCTCTGGATCTTCGGAAAACGGGCTTGGTGCGGAGACGATAATGCAGATCGTCGGTGGTCGGACATCCTTGATGAGATCTGGCGCTATGGCCATCGTGAATGGGCGCCCTATGGATCGTCGTTCGGTGAAAGCTCCAAACTGGTCAGACGTCAGGCGGATTATCACGAATCTCCGGGATTGAACGGCCTGCACGAGGTCTTGCAGCTCTTCCTGGGTCAGTCGTTGCAGGTGCGGCGAACGGTTCGCTTCCATAGCGGTTTCCTCGTGGCGAACTTATCGAGGTCGCAAGCGATGCCGGCCGGGCGACGCGTTTCTGGGAAAATAGCCGTCAAATGCGCGTCGCGCAGGACGCGAACAAAGCCTAAGGTGCCCGCATGGGTGATAGTGGGTGGTTCGCGATTCTTGAATGGCTGCAAGAGTGCGAGCGACCATATTGGCTCCTATGGCCTCAAGTAGGTGACCGGCTCGTCGTTCACTAGGTTGGCGTTGTTCCCTGCTGAGACCCATCGAAGCTGTAGCCTTAGCCAAGGCGTGCGCCGCTGATGCCGTAACTGTCACGAAGTTGTCTCTTCGGAAGGGTCTGGTCTATGTTTCGGTGCTGATATTGCTCCGACTAGTGACGCCGCTGTAGCGAGCGCCAAAGTCGCCTCCGCTCGGCTGAAAATCTCCGGATCGCCGTCGTCACCGACATGATGAGCAGGCTGGGTGAGGGAGACGAGGGCTTCGCCCATGGCCAGAGTCCTATCTAGCTTGGTCATGGCGCGACGCTGTGCGGGATTCGCCAGAGCGCCGCGTGCGCGCTTGGCTGCGTCCTGTACACCTGCGGCCTTCCACAGGCTCTCCATGGCCCGTCGGCATTCTGCAACACAGGCGTCATACTCCCCGCTCTGCAGGAATCGGTGAGCTTGGCGGACGAGTACCAACGGCGTGCTCGCGTCCGAATCAGGTGCGAGCGAGAGTGGGAGGCCGATCAGAAGCGCCTCGGCAGTGCCGCCTTCCGCAAGAATCCGCAGCCAGTCACCCAGGCCGACGTTGATACTGAGTGTCTCATCCAACGGACCGACGCCGTACTGACCGAGAGTGTTTCCGCGGACTTCGACTCTGAACACCAAGCCGCGGTTCTGGCGGCGGCTCTCCAGGGCGAGCAGTTGGTCGGCGGGCAGAGTGAGATTGTATATGAGGGGGGTGCGATACGGGATACCTTCGCGTGCGCGCTCGGTCCAAGCAACCTCGGGGTGACCGTGTCCGAGATGAACGGAGTCAGAGCCGCCCTCGACCGCGACGCATATGCGGACATAGGTCCCGAAGACGGCATAGTCTTGGTCGCGCCTCGGATGAATGCTCCATTCGAGCGTGAATCGCAGCAGCATCGCCCCTGTAGCTGGCACGGCACTAACCTGCGTAAGGCGCACATCGCCGATCACCGTGGACTGATAATTAATCCCCATTGATTCATGGCCTCCTTGAGTGGCCGATAATCAGGACGTTTGCGGCGTAGCGCTGAATTCCTGAAAGCCACTCGCGAGCAGGGCTGGCTGCAATTCGGAGAGCGCATTGGTAGGCACGCCGAGCCATAGAAGGTCTCGCGCGCGGGTTATCGCCACGTAGCCGATTCGCCCTAGCTCGCTGCCCACACCGGTCAGTAGTGCGCTGGCGTGGTCCTTGTTGGCTAGGTAGAGGACCGCATCCAGACTCTCTCCCTTTACCTGGTGGACGGTATCGACGCGGATGCGTGCGTCTGCGTCCGCAGCTAGATCATTGGCGGAAGCAAGGGGCGAGTTCGGCAGGCTCTTCTTGGCGAGCTTGTTTCCGAGATTGTCGGCAGTCGCCAAGCCGTGGTCCTTCGCAAGAGTCGCAAGCAGCGCCTTGGTTCGCGCAACCATCTGCGGATGCCACTGCGTGTCGGCAATCAATGCAGAGGATGGGAGGCCGGAACCAGCGTCGCGCGTGAATGCCCAGATCAGGCGGCGTAGCGATCGGTCTGCAGGCTGTTGTGATGCCTGCGTTATCCTTGCAATGAGTCCCGGTGGCGGAGCGGAAAGTAGACCGACAATGCAGGCTGTCACATGCTTGAAGGCGCGTAGGAAGTCCTGATGCCGATCGCGAAGTATTGCGGCTTGCGCCATGCCTCGCACAAGTCCTTGGCCGGGAGCGCCCTGATTGCCGGCGAGCTTATCTGCGAGATCGCGGCCCCGGCAGAGTACCGCAGAGCGCTGGACGCTCAGTCCAGCGGCTTCGACGGCAGCCCGGAAGGCGGCCACGAGTTTCTCGCGGTCGGCGTTCTTATATGGAACGTAGAAGCTGCCGTGCGTCGTCGCGGGCGCGCATCGGTCCGGGGCGTCCGTGCGTGTCGCCAACTTGTTCGCGACATCCAGGATCGCTGGCACTGAGCGGTAATTCCTTGTCAGGCCAAGATTCTTCACGCCAGGTCGGAGTCCGTATTGCGATAGGAACGCCCCGTCCGCTCCCGCGAATTGGTAGATCCCCTGATTTGGGTCACCGATTAGCGAGACTTGACACCCTGCCTGAATAAGTTGCTCGATGATCGCCTGGTGCAAGGAGCCGATGTCCTGCGCTTCATCTATCAGGATGTGCGCATAGCGCCGGGCGAGTGCGCGAAGTATGGCCGGCTGATGCTGGAGGGTGCGGTAGCACCAGTAGCGACCGAGGTTGTGCGTGTAGGCGCCGATCTTCCCCAGTCGCTGGACGATGTCGGAGGCATAGGTAGTATCGAGTCGCCTTGTCTCGTCATTGTTCGAATAGCAGAAATAAACAGACCCGGTGTCGATCCCGACCTGCATAGATGCAATATCGCGAGGATAGGTGTCGGTCCGGAAGTTGAAACCGCTCAAGAACGCTTCACCACCGGTTACCAGAAAGGCAGCTTGCTTCGCCTCCATCGTCCTGTAGGCGTGTGGGCGAAGTACGTTTCCAGTGATGAATCCATCAAGAGTGTCGATCTCGACGCGGCCGAGGGCAGCGCCGGCGGGTGCATCCTGAATCAGTGCGTGATAACCCTTCCTGAAGGTATCAACGGCAACATTTGAAAACGACAGCAGCGCAACGCGACTGCGGTGTGCCCCGAGGTGTTGCCGTAGGCGTACGAGGCGACGTACTGCCGTGAGTGTCTTGCCACTGCCGGCGCAGGCGATCACCGACATCGGCACAGGGTCCGAGCCAATGACATCCAGTTGCTCCTGCGATAGCGTCGTCACAGCACTGCTGGCTTCAGTTGGCAGGCGTGCGCAACGGCGTTCTTGATGTAGTCTGGCACTTGGCACGGCGCGCCATCTGACAGCACTTGAGCAAGAGCCTGGCCGAATCGACCCTTCTGAACATTATTCTGCTTGCGCTCGAACATGCCGCTGAATAGCGCTCGCGCCTTAGCTGCGTCGTCCGTCGCGGCCTCAACAGACGATTCGACTATTTCGCCGATTCTGGGATGCAGCTCCTTGAGTGCCTTCAACATCGCCGCACGATTGTCAGCGTGAAGGGCAAGGTCATACTCCAATGTCTTAAGCCCGTGAAAGACCTTAACGAAAGTGTCTTCGCGAGTCTTCATCTTGGCGGTGTTGCTGGAAACCGTGATGGTGTCCCCTGGCGCAGGGTAAAGCGCCTGCGGCTCGTTACCATCTCCTGGATCATCTACGGGATCGGCATCCGTGATCGCCGCCACGGGAATTCTCAGCGCCTTCTCTCCGAAGAGCGGCAGAAAGGAGTCGAAGTTCAAGCCTTCTACGCTGATAAGGCTGATGCCATGTTCGCGTAGCTTGTGGCCACACTTCTCGGCAAGAACACTTACAAGCATCAGTTCCGCGGCCCCCTCGACGAAGATCACGCGACGTGCGAAGAATAACTCGGCGCGGGTCACGTCGAGGTAGCGTTCGAGCTTCTCTCTTTTTCCTGCCGGGAACTCGATTGTTCGCGGGAAGAAGGCCTCGATCTTGCCCTCCATGTCCACTAAGCATGTCAGCGTATCGAGGTTCGCGATGCTGGCGAAATTCGGTGAATGACTGGTTACAAAGAGTTGAACGGGCTTCTCGCCCTCCGCAGTCTTGATGGTCTCCAGATAACCAAGAAGCACGGCCTGGAGCTGCGGATGCAAATGTGCTTCTGGCTCTTCAATGATGAGGCCACGATAGCTGGCCTCAGGGTTCTTTGCCAGCTCGCTGAGTACGACGGCCATGAAGATCAGGTTGTTGAACCCGAGTCCGTTTTGCTCGATCTCGAAGGAATCCACCAGCAATGACAAGCGGGAAGCCAAGCGTTGGAAGTCGCTGCCGCTTAGGCCGAGATCCAAGGCTTGGGCTAGAAGGGGCCCGAGCATGCTGCTATGTCGGTTCTTGATGGCATCTTGGGTAGTGACTACCGGCTGGTGCTTCTTGAGTTCCTCGTCAAGCTTCTGCAGGGCAACGTTGATGCCGTCTCGCCCTACGTCGTCGGCGAGCAGTTGGAACAGCCTGGACAACTGGCTCGTACGGTTGGGTTTCAGGCTCTGCGAAGCATCGCGAAGAGGCGGGAGATAAACGCCCCGCAGGTTCTCCATCATCTCAGCAGTCAGGCCCACGTCCTCGTGGTCGCCACACCAGCGCTTGGCGCGCATTCGGCCGGTCTTATCGGCATCGGTATAGCGAATGGTGATATGGGCTTCGAGTTTTCCGCCGCTACCGGGTTTCAGAGCCCCAAGGAAATCTGCTTCTTCGTCCAGATCGAGGTCGCGGAAGATGTACTGGAAGACGATGTCGCCGGCCGGCTGACCAGCCCTGGGATGGTGGACATCGTCGATGTCCAGCCGAGGATAAGGTTCATCGTGGCCTGCCAGCAGTGCCCGGAGTGCATCGATGACTGCGGTCTTGCCGACATTGTTTGCGCCGACCAATACGTTGAGCCCCGGCTGGAACTTCAGCTCCACCTGGGCCAGCTTCCTGAAATTCCCGATGTTCAACTGCGCCAGATACACCGTACCGTCCCTGGTTTTCCGTTGTTGGATTAGTTAGTTACGAGCCTGCCAGAGTGTATCGGCCGGCCCGCCCATTGGAAGATGCCTGATAGGGAGAAGCGGGCTCTCGATTTTCCGCCAATGCCGGCGGACCAGCTAGCGCAAGAGGAGCTGGAGGGGGCGGGCGGAGGCCGGTGGCTGCGGCTGCACCATTATTCACGGAGAGGTACGGCTCAAATTGGACCTTGGTGTTGAATCTGCTGGTACGTCGGTCCACACCGGTCCCCTCACGAGCGCGCCGCTACGCACGCCAGCAGCCCGACGATGCTGGCGAGGATTGTCCATTCCCTAAGCTGAGGGCTTTCGACCGGAAGACCGTGTGCGTGTCTGACGAAGTGCTCGCAATTGAATCCTGCCCAGGAATAGGGCCGGTCTCGAATGGCGCGTGCTCGCTGCAAGACAGTCGCTGCTGGCAAGCAGCCTGGGTAGCCGTCTGCAGTGACATCTCGCCCTTTCGCAAATTCGGAGTAGGGCTGCTCGACGAAGCCTTTAGTGTCGGCCGAGAAGGCGAGCACGCTACGCTCCGCACTCACGATGCGATCGCCAATCAGTCCCACGTGGTAGTACCAGTCGTGGCGTACTCGAATGATGGTTCCAGCCGGTAGCTCCCAGACAGACTGCTGACGCTGGGCAATGTTCATGATAGTCTCTCCTCTTGCATACTTGCATTAAACGCATACATGAGAGCGAAGTCAACATCCCCACCACAGCCCGTGGTCGCCTATCCGGCATTGATTGGCAGGATATTGGCACATCAGCGAGAGTCGCAAGGCATAAAGCAAGGAGACCTCGCAGCCTCCTTGGGCTTGTCGCAGTCAGCGTACTCGCGACTAGAATCAGGTGAGTCTGTGTTGAACATCTCGCAGTTGCGCAACATCGCGGGGCGGCTGGGTGTGCATCCGTCTGCCGTGCTCACCTGGGCTGAACAGTACGAGGCGCAGTTGCGCCTGCAGGGCGTCGAGATCGTGGCTGAGAAGCAAGGCAATTCTGCCGCGATTGTGATTGGCCTTGGGTTGCTGGCCGCGCTGCTGATGAGTCGATAAGGAGCCCTGCTAGCCAGCTCCTCCGTCACGACTTGTTCTCTGTTGAATTCACAAGACGGGCGTGCGCACGACAGTCGCCACTAAGCTAGGTTGCGTTGAGCTATGGTCATCAAAGCGCTTGTAGACAACTGGACACTGCAAAACGCAGGTGAACTACTCCACTGGCAGTGTCGAGGCGAGTGCGCGCACGAGCTTGACATCACTGCTAGTGCTCGAGAACCGAAGTATCAGGATGTCTCGCAAGATGTAGTTGGATTAGCCTGTCTTTGCCAGCTGCTGCAACATCTCGTCTTAAATGATGAGCTTGTCGTTGATGCGGCCTTCATCTCTAGCTGGACAGACCTGCCGTCAACGGCAGCGCTACATTCGAAGAAGTTGATAGTCGGTCGAGAGTACAGCAGTTCGGCAGCGCTCTGGGTTCCCCGACGAGAGATCCTGGCCAATCAACTCAGTCGATGTGCACCCGGCATTCAGGCCGGGCACGACGAGAACAAAAAGGAGTTCGAGCAGCGTGGACTGGCATCCGATGCCATGCTGAGCCAAGTGCTGTGGGGTGCAGCAGGCATGCTGGCTCGTGCGGAGATGTCTCGGCTGCCGTACACGCCCCATCCACTACGAGAGCGTTTACTGATGCATTCTGGATTTCTAGGCGGACCTCCCAACGCGCGGGAGATGCTCACTAAGTTTGTCGATAGCGAGCAGTGCAAGTTGTACGAACGGACTGGCACCGATGGGATTTTTGGCACTCTGAGGCTGCCACCGATCGTCGTAGAAGTCATCTCCGAATGCGCAACGCTAGGACAGCTTATTCCGACTGCAATCGCGCTCCGCAGCCGTTATGCAGAGCTTCGCGGATGGTTGGGAGAGCTGCAACAGGGGCTAGACGGGGAAGACATGCGTGAGGTTTTGGCTCGCAGGAAGACTCTCCAGAGCGTCAGCGTTAACATTGATCGACTCATCGGACAAAGTGACTCTAAGGGAATCGCATCAGTGCAGCTTGGCATCGATTTCCAGCCCAAGGTCGGTGTGAATGTTGGCTGCGTAGCGACGGCGCTGCGCAACAGCTTTGGTGTCCGATCTCAAATTTGCCGTCTAATTCTTGCTCCACCTGGAAAATCTGCCTTCCGAAAGATGCTGCGACTTCTCGGAGAAGAACATACAGATCGCGGCACTGCTATAGAGAGGGATTTCTACGAATTCCAGAGCCGCTAGCTTCAGCATCAGCTTTCCAGAAGTCAGTATTCGCCTAGTGGAGACGGAGGCGCCTTGCAAGGCAGGTCGTCGTGGTCGTAAAAAAACTATCCTCCTAGGAAGATGGTCTTGTGCCTACCTTGATCTGGAGAGAATGTGTCGCAGTCTCCTGAATTAGCCGGCGGGGCGGGCTTTACCTTCGAAGGTTCAGTAGGAGCCCTGTATCTCGCGAGCCTGCTGGCCGAAGGTTTCGCTCCCGGAATCGACAATCGGGCAGTGTGCCGCGTTGCGTTCCAGCAGCGTGACTTCGGTGAGCCGCTGGACGACATCATCGTCGATTCCAGATCCGCAACAGGTGATCTGGCCCGACTCAGCCTCCAAGCCAAACGTTCACTGGTCATCAGCCAAGCCAAGACAAATACGGATTTCTGCGAAGTTGTTCGCGACTGCTGGCTGACGCTTCAGAAACCTGGCTTTCGGCGGCAGCAAGATCGTTATGGGGCAGCCGTTGGCAGCGTTGCCAAAGACAAGGTGAGGGCATTGAACACACTGTGCGAGTTTGCCCGAGAGAGTGTGACGGTAGATCACTTCACAGCGCGGTTCGTTCCAGGAGGCAACGCGAGTACTGGGGTTCGGGCGGTCCGGAATGATATCGAGGCCCTTCTCCTCGAAGTCCGCGGAGAATCATGTTCCGACGTTGAGGTCAAAGACTTCCTGGCGCACTTCGTGCTGATCGAATTTGACTTCCTCCATGACGGCGCCGTGGACCCGCCCCAAGCCATGTCACGAGTGCGTGACTGCTTGCTTCCCGCTGAAGCAGGGAAGGCCCCGCTGGTTTGGTCACATCTGGTCAATCTTGCCCGTACATCAGCTGGGAAGGCCGGTGAATATGATCGCGCTCGTTTGGTTCGGTCCGTCTCGGAGGTCGCCGGCCTGCGGGTCGCTGTCTCCCTCAAGCCGGACTTGGACAAGCTGGTAACTCTGGCGCGCAGCTATGTAGATGGCATTCAGGACGATATTGGTGGCGTCAAACTGGATCGTCCATCGCTTTCCGTGAGTCTCGACGACAAGCTGGCGGCGTCACGTCTCATCCAGATCAAGGGACTCCCAGGTAGTGGGAAATCGGTCCTGTTGCGTCAGCGTGTCGAGCGCGCGCTAGGACGTGGTCCTGTTCTGTTCCTGAAAGCCGACCAGATAGATGGCCGAAACTGGATTGGCTTCGCATCGGCGCATGGATTGTCAGGAGCTGCCCTGCAAGATCTGCTCGTGGAGATCGGTGCAATTGGTACTCCGGTGCTCTACATCGACGCCATAGACCGTGTCGAGAAGGAGAACCAGTCTGTTGTTCTGGATGTCTTGCGGCAGATCACTCGATCCCAGGTTCTAGAAAACTGGCGAATCGTGGTTTCCGTCAGGGACGCCGGCATCGAAATGCTACGCAACTGGATGGCCGACATACTCGACAACGTCAGTGTCGCCAGCGTCTCTGTCGGGTCGCTGGATGACGACGAGGCGGAGGTGATTGCCACGGCAAAGCCGCAGCTGAGGAGCCTGCTGTTCGGTACGCAGGCCGTGCGCGATGTCGTCCGTCGGCCGTTCTTCACCAAGATACTCAATCAGAACTACACGGCCAATGCGAACGGCCCGCAGTTCGAACCTGCATCTGAAGTCGATCTCATCGAGAACTGGTGGGCTCGGGGAGGCTACAGCGCCACCGGCCAGGATGCCATCGCCCGGCAGCGAGCTATCGTGGAACTGGCTGGACTGCGCAGCCGCAAACTGAGCGAACCCATTGCCCTGCGGCTTCTATCCCAGCCGTCGGTGGCGTTACTCGACCAGCTCATCCTGGATGGAATTCTTCAGGAGTTCAGGCGCGGCCACTCGGTGCGCTTCTCGCACGATATCTTCTTCGAATGGGCGTTCTTCCACGCATTGACTGATCGAAATGACGATTGGCTGGAGGAAATTCGCTCCTGCGGAGAGCCGCCGGCCGTGTCTCGTGTCGTCGAGCTTCTTGCGCAATGGGAATACAGCCGTGGACAAGGCTGGGGGGCGCATCTGGCGCGTGTTGCGGGTTCACAGATGCGATCTCAATGGACCAGGGCGTGGCTCCTGGGTCCAATGGGAATCTCCAATTTCTCAGCCGACGAAGGGCAATTCGCCAACGTGGCCTTTGAGGAAGACTTCAGGTTCCTGAAGAAGGCGCTGGTGTGGTTTCAGGCTGAAAAGACCATTCCAAACCAAGACATTCTTGCAAGCAATCTGCCGCAGGACCAGAGGCAGCGCTTTGCGGACCTACTGGGATGGCCAGCGGATTTCAGTGCGTGGCGTCGGCTTATATCGTTTCTTCTCCATCATGTATCTGAAATCCCTGTTCGGCTCTATCCCGATATCCTTTCGGTTTTCGAGGTATGGCAGAACGCGTTTGCTGACCTGCAATTGCGGACCTCGCAGGCGATTCTCGAAAAGGGCGCCGAATGGCTAGCAGAACTGGATGCTGCTGAGGTCGAACGTTCGTGGGATCGCCCCTCTGAACGGTGGGGAAGTATTTCCGGGTGGGATGAATTCAGAAAGTCACTTTCCAATCTTGTCCTGAAAGGGTCGCGATCCGAGCCAAGTTTGGTCGATGATTACCTGAGACGCCTCATGACGTCCAAGCGACTTCTCAGGGACCGGTTTGAGGATATCGTTGCCTTTTCGCCAAGGCTCTCCCAGACACATTCGAAGCTCCTTGTCGACTTTGCGCTCGCGTATCTTAAACAGGAGTTGCCGGATGATCGGCTTAAGCGAGAGCGAGAAGAGGCCGCCAGAAATGCGGAACGCCGGCGACAGGTGCTCGCAAAGCCGGAAGCTGAGAGAACTCGCCTTGAGCAACTCATGGCTGATGCGCCCTCGCCACTCATCGGCGGTGGAATCTCACATTTCGAGCGGGAAGAACTCTGTGTTGATCGCGATTTTCGCAATTTCTGGCCGGAATCTCCCCTGCGCGAGCCATTCCATTCGTTATTCCAGTCGTCACCGGACGAAGCCCTGCGGCTGTTACGGGAACTGTGCAATCACGCCATGACGGCGTGGCGGCAGTTCCACCGATATCGGGACTACTACGAAGAAGCCGTGCGTACGCCCCTGCCACTGGAGATTGCCTTCCCGTGGGGGACGCAGAAGTTCTGGGGAACGGATCGGATCTACCAGTGGTTTCGGGCCTTTTCAGCTCCCAAACCACTGGGCTGTGGCTTCATGTGTTGATTTGCGCCTAAAACTGACCCACCTATAGCGGGTATTTGCATCCAATTTTGACCCACGTGTACACCCCCGTCCTGCTCTTTGGGGCAGGAGATTTCTGGAGTGATCGACGTGGCGATATTGAGTGTTATACGACGCTGGCACCTGCGCGAAGGGGTGCCGATCCGCGAGATTGCCCGGCGCACCAAGCTGTCCCGGAACACGATCCGCAAGTACCTGGCCAGTGGCGTGGTGGAGCCGGTCTACCCGCAGCGCAAGAGTCCGATCAAGCTCGACCCGTTTGCCGACATGCTCGCCTGCTGGCTGGAGCGAGAGGCCGGACGCGGCCGCAAGCAGCGGCGCAACTGGCGCCAGCTGCACAACGATCTGCGGGCGTTGGGCTACGAGGGTTCCTATGACCGCGTAGCGGCCTTTTCCCGCGCATGGCAGCGCCAGCTTCAAGAAGCCGAGCGCACCAGCCGCGGCACGTTCGTGCCGCTGAGATTCGCGCCTGGAGAGGCGTTCCAGTTCGACTGGAGCGAGGACTGGGCGGTGATCGGCGGGGAACGCTGCAAGTTCTCCGTGGCGCAGTTCAAGCTGTGCCACAGCCGCGCTTTCCTGCTGCGGGCCTATCCACAGCAGAGCCACGAGATGCTCTTCGACGCCCATAATCACGCCTTCGCTGTCTTTGGCGGCGTACCCCGGCGCGGCATCTACGACAACATGAAGACCGCGGTGGACAAGATCGGACGCGGCAAGGAGCGCATCGTCAACGTGCGCTTCCGGGCCATGGCCAGTCACTTCCTGTTCGAGACCGACTTCTGTAACCCGGCCGCCGGATGGGAGAAGGGCCAGATCGAGAAGAACGTGCAGGATGCGCGACCGCGCATCTGGCACGAGGTGCCCCGGTTCCCGGATCTGCCGGCGCTCAATGACTGGCTGCAGCGACGCTGCATCGGCCTGTGGAGCCAGATCCAGCACCCGGAACATCCGCAACGCACCGTGGCCCAGGTGCTGGCCGAGGAGCAGCCTCACCTGATGCCTGCGCCTTCGCCGTTCGATGGCTATGTCGAGGACACCAAGCGCGTCTCGCCCACGTGCCTGATCACCTTCGAGCGCAACCGCTACAGCGTCCCGGCCTCGTTCGCCAACCGGCCGGTGAGCGTGCGCGCCTATGCCGATCGGCTCGTCGTGGTGGCCGAAGGGCAGATCATCGCCGAGCATGCGCGCCTGTTTGCGCGCGACCACAGCAGTAACGCAGCTCGCACCGTCTACGACTGGCGCCATTATCTGGCCGTCATCCAGCGCAAGCCCGGCGCGCTGCGCAATGGCGCCCCCTTTGCCACGTTCCCGGAAGGACTGCGGCGCCTGCAGTCGGTGCTGCTCAAGCGCCCGGGCGGAGATCGGGAGATGGTGGAGATCCTCGCCCTGGTGCTGCGCCATGACGAGCAGGCGGTGCTGTGCGCCGTCGAGCTGGCGCTGGACTCCGGCACCGTCTCCAAGCCGCACATCCTGAACCTGCTGAGTCGGCTGCTGGCCGCCGATGTGCCAGCGCCCATCCACACCCCGGCGCGCCTGGCCCTGCAACAGGAACCCGAAGCCAACGTGGACCGCTACGATCACCTGCTGGGAGATCGCCATGTCGGCTGACGCCCTGGCCCTTTCTCTCAAGTCCCTGAAGCTCTACGGCATGGCCCATGCGGTGGATGACCTGTCTGCCCAGCAGGGTCCGGCGTTCACCCAGGCTCGGCCGATCCTGGAAGACCTGATCAAGGCCGAGGTCGCCGAGCGTGAAGTGCGCTCGGTCAACTATCAGCTCAAGGGTGCGCGGTTCCCGGCGCACCGTGATCTGGCCGGGTTCCGGTTCGAGCACAGTGGCGTGGATGCCGCGCTGGTCAAGACACTGCACGAGTGCCAGTTCCTGCGCAGCGCCCACAACGTCGTGCTCGTCGGCGGACCCGGCACCGGCAAAACACATCTGGCCACCGCCATAGGCATCCAGGCCGTCGTGCATCATCGCCTGCGGGTGCGGTTCTTCTCCACCGTCGATCTGGTCAACCAGCTCGAGGCCGAGAAGGCCTTCAACAAGGCCGGGTATCTTGCCAAGGGCCTTGCCAACACCGACATGGTCATCCTGGACGAACTCGGCTACCTGCCGTTCTCCCAGGCCGGAGGAGCACTGCTGTTCCACCTGCTCAGCAAGCTCTACGAGCGAACCAGCGTGCTGGTGACCACCAACCTGAGCTTCTCAGAGTGGGCCAGCGTGTTCGGGGACGCGAAGATGACCACGGCCCTGCTGGACCGGTTCACCCATCACTGTCACATCGTCGAGACCGGCAATGACAGCTACCGGTTCAGGAACAGCTCAACCCAACCCCGCAAGGAGCGACGAACCACCAAATCCACCCCTGCCTGAGACATACTGACAACGACCAAGGCGGGTCAACTTTAGATGCAAATCCCGGGTCACCTTTAAGCGCAAAACAACACTGACCCATTCGGAGAAAGCACGCCTTCTGGATTTTGGCTGGGGCCGTTCTTGTATTTCACCGAGTAGGTGATTTCGGGGTGTTGCGCGTAGTCAGGCACTTCCAAAGTGACCACCTGCGCATAGGTGATGGTTTCCTTCGTCCATCCGTGCGGCGTGCCTTCGACGACGATAGTGACCCCAATGGACTGGGTGTGGAACCGTTCTACGCCCGCGGGTTGCAGGTTCGCGTACTCGCTCTCGCCAATCAGCTTGTCTTGGCTTCCGGGACGGTCCTGGTATACGGCATGCGTACTTGGATCGACGCCGGCAAGCTTCTGCAGCACGCCGCCGAGAATTCGTTCTGCACCCCATTCGAAATTGCGGTCGTCCAGAATGAAGCGGAAGGATCGGTCGCTCCGGAACACGACGAACTTCTCCACGCCAGCGGTGCGCAGGTCAGTGGTCTCGTCCGGTCGCAGTCCTTCCAGCAGCCCGTTTGCCAGTATCTGGAATACCAGGTGCTCAGCAATCGGAAGCGCGCCGGCGGCTTCCAGCAGCTGAAGGCCGGTCGGGACGGGGTCGGCGATGACGACGGGTCGGAAATGCAAGCGCTCGTCGCCGAGCTGGATGCGGTAGGGGCCATGTTCGCGAGGAGTGCGACCGGCTCGCAGTGCCTCGCCGAGGTCTTCAACCGAAGTATCCGAATTGGTCATGGGTCACCTGATTGCTGGAGGGCCCTAGAGCCCATGAATACATATAATATAGCTAAATAATAGCTAGTCAATAGCCCTGAAGAATTTAAATACTGATTGAAATTCAATCATCTAGTCGAGTATAAGAATTCTCATGAATGCAAAACGGACCATGACCCTGAATCTGACGGATGCAGAAATGCGGGTGCTTGAGGAGCTCTGTGAGAAGAAGGATCTGAGCAAGACCGCTGTACTTCGGCAGGCTTTGCGTCTCTATCAGGTCTTTGAGGCTCGAATCGAGAAGGGCGAAAAGCTCTTTTTTGAAGATGACAAGACCAAGGAAAAGGCTGAGGTCATGATGTTGTGAGCGTCATCGTCTCAACGGCATTTCTGTTCAATACGGAGGCCGGCAAGCCGGAAAGAGCTGAGCTATGGGATGCCATCACGGAACAGCAGCTCGCGGACTGGGAAGGCGAGTGGGTCCCTGAGATGCTCAAGGCCCTGCAGCGACTGCACCGGGCGGGCGTGCCGCGAAAGCTCTGGCCGCAGAGCCGCCACTGGGACTGGCGCCAGAAGACCGCTTCTCTCCAGGGGTTGCTGGCGCATCCGGGGTTCAGTGTCGTCTGCGGCGGCGTAACTCAGGGCATGATGATTCTGGATACCACGACCAAGCGATGCCGCGTCGAAGCGCATCGGGGGAAGAACTTGGTCTATGTGCGGTATTTGGAGAACGCGCCGTGGAACCAGAAGGAGCTGTTCGATCCGCCGCGCTACCGTGGCGTAGGGTCAATCCTGGTTCGGGCGGCTATAGAGTTGAGTCGCAGCGAAGGTTTCCGGGGGCGGATTGGGCTGCACGCCTTGCCACAGTCGAATGCCTTCTATGCGAAGACGTGCGCGATGAGTGATTTTGGTGTGGATACAGATCCGAACTACAGCCCGATGCGTTATTTCGAAATGACACCTGAACAAGCGGAGGCTTTTATTGCGAAAGGAATACAGCCATGAAAATTGATCTCACAGAAGAGTGGTGCATGAACATGGCACAGCTCGAAGGAGATGCGGATATCGGTGCGGGCTTTCTCGCCATCGATCCCGTATTTGACGGAGAGCTGATGGAACAACGCGCACACGACGAACCTGCGGTTGCGTTTGGCCGTTTTGTGCGTTTAATGCGGCGCAGCCGCGGCTTGACCATTGAAAAGCTAGCCAATGATGCCGATGTAGATATTGGCGAGCTGGTGGGTATTGAGGATGATCCGCATTTCAAGCCGGAAGTCCGTACGGTTTATCAGTTGTCGATGATTTTCGATGTGCAACGATCCAACCTGTTGCAAATCGCCGGACTTACCCAGCCCAAGAATGAACGGATTTATGAAGAAGCTGTGCGCTTTGCCGCGCGCTCAGAGCCCGTTGTGGCTCTGACTCGGGAGGAGCGAGAGGCGCTTGAAACCTTTGTCGCGGTGTTGAGCGAAAAGAAGTGAACGGAGCGAAAGTCTGTTGGCAAAGAATACTCGAATAACGCTGCGGACAGCCCGGGACATCGACGGTCGGATCGAACGCGTAATACGGGGGCTCGGAAATCCCGAGCCCCCATTGAGGCTCGAAGACGTCCGCGATCTACTGAAACTCGACAGGGAGTTCTATCGCGCCGATGACCCAACGCTTCTTCGCGAGGTTGTGTCGCGGATCCGGGTTGCAACAATTCAAGTCGCGCAGCGCCCCATGCTCTTGCTGGATGCGATCAAGAAATGGTCGCTCCAGGCGTTATACGTACCAGACAGAAAGAGAATTCTTCTCGATGGCTCGCTTCCGGAGAAAAAGCATCGATGGAGCGAAGCTCATGAAGTGGGGCACAGTCTGATTCCCTGGCATGACGATGTCATGCACGGAGACAACCGGCACACGCTATTGCCGCATTGCCAGGCTGAAATAGAAGCCGAGGCTAACTATGCCGCGGGGCGATTGCTCTTTCTCCGCGATCGCTTTGGCGAGGAGGCTAGATCCCTGCAACCTACCATTGAAACTATCCAGTCCCTGAACGGGAAATTTGGCAACACGATTTCGAGCACGCTATGGAGGTTTGTTGAGACGCTGGGCGAAAGTCAGCCAATGGTGGCGATGATCAGTGGCCATCCTCACATCACCCGTCGGCTTTCCGATTTTGATCCCTTTCACCCTTGTCGTCACTGCATCCAGTCGCCGGCTTTTGATACCCGATTTGGAAAAGTAGATGAGGTAACTCTTTTTCAAGCTGTGGAGAGGTACTGCACCGCGAAGATGGGCGGACCTCTAGGGAGCGCAGAAGTTGTGCTGCAGGACGACAACGGTGATGCGCATGTGTTCTTGTTCGAGTCATTCTTTATTCGCTACAAGCCGCCTGCAGTTGGAGAGGCGCTGACCTTGGGCATCTATCTACGGCCAGTTGCAAGTGTCATCGCACTGTCCGGCTAGGTCTTGTCTTGCAGTAGCTGAAAGCTTGCACTAACCATTAAGGATGCTGTGGACAATGCGTCGTCGGTGGCGAATATTGAAGACACCGAAGCTAAAGACTGACGGAGGGTCTTTGGGCTAAAATGTAGCTGTCGCCGAGAGAAAGTTGCTGGCGGCGCGGGATGAAATGGAACTTGGTACTTCTTATGGTACTGATATTCCAGCAGACGGAAATGAGGTTGAGGATCAATAGCTTGCAGTCTGGTTAGAATCCCTCACTCCCGCCAGTCCACGAGGAGCGAACAGACGATGAGCGATTCCGGGTCCTTCGACCCAGGCGCCGAGACGGCGCTTTTCCTGCAGGATCTCTACGCGAATGCGCTGCTGGTGCGCTGCCTGGTCACGGTGGCCGAGCAGGGCATCGCCGATCGCCTCGGGCCGGGCCCGAAGACCGCGGCGGAGCTGGCAGCGGGCGCGGGCCTGCACGAGGAGACGCTCTATCGCATGCTGCGCTTCCTCGCGCCCTTCGGTTTCTTCGCGGAAGACGAGGACCACCGCTTCCACCTGACGCCGCGCGGGGAGTTCCTGCGTGTCAACGTGCCCGGATCGGTGCGTGACCGCCTGCGCCGCCCCTGGCAGGACCTGCTCTGGCGCAGCTACGAGCACCTGCCGGAGATGTTGCGCACCGGGGTGACCGCCTTCGACCAGGCGCATGGCCGCTCGTTCTTCGACTACCTGGCCTCGCACCCCGACATCAACACGATCTACGACCGCTCGATGGCCCGCCTGTCGCAGATCGAGAACCCGCTGATCGCGGCGAGCTATCCTTTCGGCGATTTCCCCTTTGTGGTGGACGTCGGTGGCGGGCAGGGCGGCCTGCTGGCCGCGGTGCTCGACCGCCATCCCGAGGTGCACGGGGTGCTCTACGACCAGCCGCAGGTGGTCGCTGCCCCGGAGCAGCTCGCTGCCGATCGCTATGCGGGCCGCTGGGAAGTGGTGGGCGGGGATTTCTTCCGCACCATCCCGCCCGGCGGCAACCTTTACGTGCTCAAGCGCATCATGCACGGCTGGGACGACGAGCATGCGCTGGCGGTGCTGCGCGGCTGCCGCGAGGCACTGCGCGACGGCGCGCGCATCCTCGTCATCGATGCGGTGATGAAACCGGGAAATGCCCCGGACCCGAACAAGTTCATGGACGTGAACATGATGGCGCTGACCGGCGGGCGCGAGCGGACCGAGGCGGAGTTCCGCCGCCTGTTCGAGGCGGCCGATCTGCGGCTGGTGCGCGTGCTGCCGCTGCCTGCGCCGGCGACGCTGTCGCTGCTCGAGGGCGTCGTTGCCTGACCTCGTGCCAGCCGGCCTGCCCCATGGCGCCGCGGCGCCGGTAGAATGTGCCGCCATGCGTGGAGAGCAGCAGCCGGGCAAGGGGGGAGGGCGCGCGCCATGACCAACGACCAGCGCAGGAGCAAGCGCCGCCGCCTGCGGCGCCAGGCGGCCGTGCTGGTCTTCCTGATGATGGCCTTCGCGCTCGCCTGGTTCTTCGAGTCGCAGGCCACCACCACGGTGATCCTCACCCGCTACGCCGACATCGATCGCAGCCAGGGCGACAACCCCGGCCTGTCCGCGGCAGGCCAGGCGCGTGCCGAGGAACTCGCGCGCGTGCTCGGCGACGTGGACGTGGTGGCAGGCGTCGATGCCATATTCGCCAACCAGTACCGCAGCACCCAGGAGACGGCCGAGCCGCTGGCCCGCCGGCTGCACCTGAAGGTCCAGGTCACGGACGTCAAGGACATCGATGGCCTGCTCGACCACATCCTCAAGGAATGGAAGGGCAAGGTGGTGCTGGTGGTCACGCACACCGAGCCGCTGCCGTTGCTCATCCAGGAGCTGCACGGGAGCAAGAAGCTGCCGCCGATGGCCGCCGAGGAGTACGACAACCTCTATGTCGTCAGCATTCCCTGGTACGGCAAGGTCAAGACCCTGCGCCTGAAGTACGGCGTGCCCTACGTTGCGCCAGCCGGGACTCCCGCAGCGAACCCGCCAGCTGCCGGCGCTGGATGAAGCCCTCCGCGTCCAGCGCGGGGTAGGGCAGGCCACGGGCCTGGCAATGCCGGGCGGCCGCCGGGTAGCTCCACTCGAAAAGCAGCTCGCGGTAGGCCTGCCCGTCCAGTCGCGGCCTGGAGTACATGCCCGCCTCCTCGCGCTGGCGTGCCGCCTCGTAGAGGATCACCGCGGCGGCCACCGAGACGTTCAGCGATTCCACCAGGCCGCGCATGGGCACGACGATGTGCGCATCGGCGAGCGCTGCGGCACGCGCGCTGACGCCGAGCCGCTCCGCGCCGAGCAGCACCGCGGTGGGGCGGGTGAAATCGCAGCGGCGGTAGTCGATGGCGGATTCCGAGAAATGTGCTGCAACTATCTGATATCCAAGGCTGTGTAATTCGGAGGCAGCCTCGCCGAGATCCCGGTGGACACGGCTTTTCACCCACTTGCGGCTGCCTCCGGACACGCCCCGGTGGCGGCTCCATTCCCCGCCCGGCGACACGGCGTGCAGCTCGGCCACGCCCACGGCATCGCAGGTGCGCAGGATCGCGGAGATGTTGTGCGACTTGTGCACGTCCTCGCAGAGCACGGTGAGGTCCGGCTGCCTGCGGTCGAGCACGGCCCTGAGCCTGGCGAATCGTTCGGGTGTCATGCCGCTACTCTACAGTCTAGAATCCCCCGCTTCCGATCCCCGTGCCCCGGTAGCTCAGGGGATAGAGCGTCCGCCTCCTAAGCGGAAGGTCCCGCGTTCGAATCGCGGCCGGGGTACCAGCCTGCCACCGTCCCGGTCCTGACCGGCGGGCGTAAGATCGCCCCATGTGTGGCCGCTACGTCAGCCCCGACATCGCCGCCATCGAGCTCGAGTGGTCGCTGCCGCCGCGCCACGATCCGCTGGGCGATTACATCCGCAGCTACAACGTCGCGCCCAGCCAGCGGGTGCCGGTGGTCCGCGAGCGCGACGGGCGGCGCAGCTGTGATCTGCTGCGATGGGGCCTGGTGCCGTTCTGGGCGAAGGGCGTGGTGCCGAAGTTCAGCACCATCAACGCACGGGTGGAGACGATGACCACGGCGGCGAGCTACCGGGGCCCCTGGAAGAAGGGCCAGCGCTGCATCGTGCCCGTGCTGGGCTTCTACGAATGGCAGCTGATCGGCGCACGCAAGCAGCCCTGGTTCATCCATCTGCGCGACCGCGAGCTGTTCGGCCTCGCGGGGCTCTGGGATGCGTCGGCCCCGGCGGATGGCGATACGCTGGAATCGGTGACGCTGATCACCGTTCCGGCGAACCCGCTGATGGCGGAGATCCACAACGCGAAGCGCAGGATGCCGGCAATCCTGCGACGCGAGGATCACGCTGCCTGGCTGGCAGGCGGGCCGGATGCGGCCCTGGCTTGCCTCGCCCCCTATCCCGAGGCGGGCATGGAAGCCTGGACGGTGACGACCGCGGTGAATTCCCCCGCAAACAACCGCCCCGAGCTGCTTACGCCCGCTCCGCCCGTGGCCTGACGCGCTTCACCAGGCCGAGCAGGCCGACGGCCGAGCCGAGCAGCCACACGGCACCAGGCACCGGCACGGTGGCCTGGATATCGCCATCGAACACGGCCCAGGCGGTCATGGTGGTCACCTGGGTCATGTCGATCGGGCGCTGGCCGCCGGAGGGCATGCCGAAGTACCAGGCATTGAGCGGCGGTTCGCCCCAGTTGTTGCCGGAGCTGTCGGTGACGGTCGACTGCCCGTACCAGTACAGCGTGTTGCCCAGGTTCTGGAACGGGCCGGTGGCCTGGATGTGCGGGGGGCCGGCGTAGTTCGCGCCGCCGCTGGTGTTGTAGTAGGCGACGTTGCCCAGCGTGGCGTGGTACAGCGAGGCCAGCTCCGACGCCTGCGGCCCGGTGCTGACCACGTTGTAGCCACAGTCGCCGCCGTTGTAGGAGCTGTACGAGTACACGGTGCAGCCGTCGCCACCGATGTCGAACAGGTTCGGCAGCCGCCAGCTGCTGATGCCAAGGTAGCTGGCGGAGTTCATGGCAGCGATCCAGGCGTTGGCCGTGGTCCAGTTCATCTGGCCGGTGCCGGTGATGCCCGACACGCCGAAGGTGTTGGTCGCGGCGAGATTGGCGTCGGCCAGCCAGGTGATGTCGAGCGCGGTATCGTAGTAGCCCTCGATGCTCGCCGGGCTGCCATTCAGGTCACGGCCAAGCAGGGCGGCATGGGACGTCAGCGAGACCGTGCCGAGCACGGCCGCTGCGGCGATCAGCTTGAGCGGTTTCATCTGTGTATCTCCTGCTCAGGCGAGCTGGCGACGGACCAGGCCCAGGAAGCCGAGCGCCGAGCCCAACAGCCAGACCGCACCCGGTACCGGCACCACGGCCGATTCGAAGCTGAAGGTCAGCAACTGGTAGCTGCCCGAGGTGGCGCTCTCCGACAGGGCACGCTTGAGCTGCAGCGTCAGCGTGTTGCCCGACACCGACAGGTCCACGCGGCAGCGGTTGATGGAGTTGTAGTTGGTCAGCGGCTGGCCGCAGGTGCCGCCGGCGCTGTTGGTGCCGGTGTAGAAGTTGAACGACGCCGCGTAACCCGAGCGCACGGACGCCGGATCGCAGAGGTCGGAGGTGCCGACGACGATGGTGGTGCAGAAACCGCCGCTGCGGGTCAGCACGCTGCCGGCGGGCAGCGAATTGACCGGATTGGTGACCGGCGTCTGCGTGGGTGCCAGGGTGGTGGTGCCATCGAAGCTGGCGAGGTAGTGGTTGCCGCCGGCGTTGAGTTCCCAGGCCATGCCGCTGATGGTGATGTTGCCGGCACCGTCGTCGATCGCGGTGCCGGTCCCGCATCCGGTGCAGATGACGGGTGCGCTGGCAAACGAGTTCATGTAGTCCACGCCGGTCAGCGTGTAGGTGACCGGTGCGGCATTCGACACGGAAGCGACCAGCAGCAGCGCTGCTGCAGCCATCAGCTGTTTCATGGTTTCCCTCCCCGGGAGCATGTTGATCGGATTTGTTGGGCCCCGCTTGCAGGATGTCCGCGCCGGTTCGCACAGGTCAAGGACTCGTTGCCATAATGTGGCGGCGATGGCCACCAGATGGAGGGAGGCCCCAGATGCGCGTGGCATTCATAGGTCTCGGAACCATGGGCTACCCGATGGCGGGCCACCTGGTCCGCGCCGGGCACGACACCATGGTGTACAACCGGACCCCGGCAAAGGCGCAGCGCTGGGCCGGCGAGTTTGCGGGAACCGTCGCGACCACGCCGCAGGCGGCGGCCGGTGGCGCGGAGATCGTCTTCGCCTGCGTGGGTGCGGATGCCGACCTGCGCGAGGTGGTGCTCGGTGCCTCGGGTGCTTTCGCCGGCATGGATGCCGGGGCCATCTTCTTCGACTGCACCACCACCTCGGCCGTGCTGGCACGCGAGCTGGCGGCGGAGGCCGCCCGCCGCGGCCTGCATTTCATCGACGGGCCGGTATCGGGCGGCGAGGCGGGCGCGCTCCGCGGACAGCTGACGGTGATGTGCGGCGGCGAGGAGGCGGCCTTCGAGCGGGCGCGGCCGGTGGCGCTGGCGTTTGCCCGGGCGGTGACCCGGCTGGGTCCGCCGGGATCGGGCCAGCTCGCCAAGATGGTCAACCAGATCTGCATCGCCGGGCTCGTCCAGGGCCTGGCCGAGGGCATTGCCTTCGGCCAGGCGGCCGGCCTCGACATGCATCGTGTCCTCGAGGCCATTGGCCAGGGCGCGGCACAGAGCTGGCAGATGGACAACCGCGGCGCGACGATGATCGGCGACCGCTTCGATTTCGGCTTTGCCGTGGACTGGATGCGCAAGGACCTCGGCCTGTGCCTGGCCGAGGCAGGCCGCAACGGCGCGCAGCTGCCGGTGGCCGCGCTGGTCGACCGGTTCTACGCCGAAGTCCAGGCCATGGGGGGCGGGCGCTGGGATACCTCCAGCCTGCTGCGGCGGCTTCGGCGGCCGGGGTAGCCGCCCGGCGCCGGCCGTCCTGCGCCAGGGGTGATGAGCGGTTACGGGCACTGGCCGGATAACCCGGTTCCTGTTAGTCTCCTGCCCTGTAATAACAATAATTTAGCAATTAAACTTAACGTGCCGTTTCTCCGCAGGAATGCCATGTCCGCCATGCCGGCGCTGGATGCCCAGGCCGGTTCCGATACCCGGGAGGAGCGGCGTGGCGCCGCCGATCGCCGGCATCACTCGACCTGGTCCTTCTTTTATGGAGGCCTGAGGCCGCGACGACGCGTGGGCCGGCGCCGGGGCGACGAGCAGCGCATCTTCCTCGACTGGCATGAGCCGCGGGTGCTGTACCTGGCGCTGGCCATCGTCCTGATGAGCTGTGCGGATGCACTGTTCACCCTCAACCTGCTGGCGGTCGGCGGCGAGGAACTCAACGTGCTGATGCGGGCCCTGCTGGGCCAGGGGCCGCACTGGTTCCTCAGGGCCAAGATCGGCCTGACCGCGGCCAGCGTCGTCGCCCTCGCCGTTGCCGCGAGGCGTCGCATCTTCGGCAGCGTGCCGGTGCTGGGACTCCTCAAGGCCTGTGTCTTCGGCTATGTCACGCTGATCGGCTGGGAGCTGTACCTGCTGTACCAGGTCATGGCGGAAGCCGGCGGCGCCGGGATGCTGTTCGGCGGATGAGCGGCAGCACGCGGTAGCACGGGCCTGCGCCTCGTTCTATCATTCGCAGCTTCTCAGCGCTTCCCGGGCCGTCCATGAGCCAGTCCATCAGGGACCACTACCTTTCTTCGCCACTGTTTGGCGCCAACGCCCCTTACGTCGAGGACCTCTACGAGGCCTACCAGCGCGATCCGGCATCGGTGCCGGAGAACTGGCGGTCGTTCTTCGCCAGCATGGGGCCGGTCCCGGACAAGGTTTCCCGGGTCGTCGAGCTGCCGTCATCGGCGGCCAGCGGGCCCCGGCCTGCCGCTGCGCGAACCGTTGCCGTGGCGCCGGCGGGCCGGCCAGGCGATGCCTTCAGCGCGAAACAGGCGGCGGTGTCGCGGCTCATCCAGGTGTACAGCCAGCGCGGCCACCAGGTTGCCGATCTCGACCCGCTGGGCTTCGCCGAGCGGCGCCTGCCGCAGGTGATGCGGCTGGACTATGTCGGGCTGGGCGAGGCCGACATGGAGACGGAGTTCTTCACCAACGGGCTGGCCAGCACCGGCGGTGCCCGCATGAAGCTCCGGGACATCCTGGCGTTGCTGCGCCGGGTGTACTCGGGAAAGATCGGTGCCGATTACGCCCACCTGTCGCGCAGCCGCGAGCGCGGCTGGATCCGCGAGCGCCTGGAGCGCGGCCAGCTGGGCGAACCCTTCACCAGTGCGGAACGGCGCCACATCCTCGGCCAGCTCACGGCCGCGGAAGGCATCGAGCGCTACCTGCACACGCGCTACGTCGGCCAGAAGCGCTTCTCGCTGGAGGGCGGCGACAGCCTCATTCCCATGCTGGACGACCTGATCCAGCAGGGCGGCGCCCGCGGCATCCAGGAGCTCGTCATCGGCATGGCGCACCGCGGCCGCATCAACGTGCTGGTCAATGTGCTGGGCAAGGCGCCGCAGGCGCTGTTCAGGGAATTCGAGGGCAAGCAGAACATCGAGGCCATGACCGGCTCGGGCGACGTGAAGTACCACATGGGGTTTTCCTCGGACATCCGTACCCCGGGAGGCAACGTGCACGTCATGCTGGCATTCAATCCCTCGCACCTCGAGATCGTCGATCCGGTGGTCGAGGGCTCGGTGCGCGCCCGCCAGGAACGGCGCGGCGATGGCAGCGGCGAGGAAGTGCTGCCGGTGCTGATCCACGGCGACGCGGCGTTCGCCGGCCAGGGCGTGGTCGCCGAGACACTGCAGATGTCGCAGGCGCGTGGCTTCACCACCGGCGGCACGGTGCACATCATCGTCAACAACCAGGTGGGCTTCACCATCAGCAACCCGGACGATGCGCGTTCGACACCCTACTGCAGCGACGTCGCCAGGATGATCGAGGCGCCGGTGTTCCACGTGAACGGCGACGACCCGGAAGCGGCCGTGCTGGTCACGCGCCTGGCACTGGAGTATCGCCAGACGTTCCGCAAGGACGTGGTGATCGACCTCGTCTGCTATCGCCGCCACGGCCACAACGAGGCCGATGAGCCGGCCGCCACCCAGCCGCTGATGTACCAGGCCATCAAGAAGCACCCGACCACCCGCCAGCTCTACATGCGCAGGCTGGTCGAGGGCGGCGTCATGGATGCGCCCGAGGCCGAGCGCCTCGCCGAGGAATACCGCGAGCGGCTGGACCAGGGCCAGCCCTTGCCGCAGGCGGTGCTCGGCATGATCGGCAACGAGTACACGGTGGACTGGAGCCGCTACCGCAAGGCCGACTGGAACGAGCCGGTGTCGACCGTGCTGCCGGAGGCGGATGTCGCCCTGCTGGCCGCCGAGGTCACGCGGATCCCGGCCGGCTTCACGCTGCATCCGCAGGTGGCCCGCATTGTCCAGGATCGCGTGCGCATGGCGGCCGGCGAGCTGCCGATGGACTGGGGTTTCGCGGAGATGATGGCCTACGCCAGCCTGGTGAAGGCCGGGTTCAGGGTGCGCCTGACCGGCCAGGACAGCCGTCGCGGCACCTTTTTCCATCGCCATGCGGCCCTGCATGACCAGGTCACCGGCGACACCCATGTGCTGCTGGAGAACCTCGGTGGGCGGCGCGGTGCGTTCACGGTTACCGACTCGCTGCTCTCCGAGGAGGCCGTGCTCGCCTTCGAATACGGCTATGCCAGCACGGAACCGCAGTCGCTCGTCATCTGGGAGGGCCAGTTCGGCGACTTCGTCAACGGCGCCCAGGTGGTCATCGACCAGTTCATCAGTTCCGGCGAGGCCAAGTGGGGCCGGCTCTGCGGCCTGACGCTGTTCCTGCCGCATGGCCAGGAGGGCCAGGGCCCGGAGCATTCCTCGGCGCGCCTCGAGCGTTTCCTGCAGCTCTGCGCCGAGATGAACATGCAGGTCTGCGTGCCGTCGACTCCGGCGCAGATGTTCCACCTGCTGCGCCGGCAGATGCTGCGCGACCTGCGCAAGCCGCTGGTGGTGATGACGCCGAAGAGCCTGCTGCGCCACCGGTTGGCGAGTTCGCCGCTGGCCGAGCTGGTGCAGGGCCGATTCCAGTCGCTGATCCCCGAAATCGATCCGCTGGAGGCGCGCGCCGTCACGCGGCTGGTGGTCTGCAGCGGCAAGGTGTTCTACGACCTGCTGGAAGCGCGCCGCAAGCAGCAGCTGGGGACCGTGGCCATCGTCCGCATCGAGGAGCTCTATCCGTTCCCGTCGCGCGAGCTGGCCGCGGTGCTGGACCGCCATCCGGCGGTCCGCGAGGTGGTATGGTGCCAGGAGGAGCCGCAGAACCAGGGCGCCTGGTACCAGATCCGCCACCGCCTGCAGGAGCCGCTGGGGCGTGCGCAGGAGCTCTACTACGCCGGCAGGCCGGCCGCCGCCGCGCCGGCGCCCGGCGTGTTCCAGCTGCACGTGTACCAGCAACAGGTTCTCGTCAACGCGGCGCTCGGCATCAAGGCGCCGGACGCCTGAGCGCATTCACCGGAGATCGCATGGCCATGACCATCGAAGTGAAAGTCCCGCAGCTGCCGGAATCGGTCGCCGACGCGACGCTGATTGCCTGGCACAAGGCGCCCGGTGACGCGGTGCGCCGCGACGAGAGCCTGGTGGAGCTGGAGACCGACAAGGTCGTCCTCGAGGTTCCCTCGCCCGTGAACGGCATCATCAAGGAGCTGCGGGTGCAGAACGGCGCGACCGTCAAGGCCGGCGAACTGCTCGCCGTGCTGGAAGAGGGCGAGGCGAAGGCTGCGGGCGCGGCGGCGAAGCCCGCCGCAGCCCCGGCAAAGCCCGCAGCCACTGCTGCCGCCGCGCCTGCTGCGGCCAGCGCGTCGGCGGGCCGCAGCGCAGGCAAGGCGGGTCCGGCTGCCCGGCGTGCCGCCAGCGAGGCCGGCGTCGATCTCGCCGCCATCGGCGGCAGTGGCCGCGAGGGCCGCGTCCTCAAGGCCGACGTTGCCGCGGCTGCCGGCACCGTGGCAGCCGCCCCGGCCGCTGACCGGCCGGCGGAGGCACGCGCAGCGGTGGCCGACGGCGGGCGCGGGGAACGCCGCGTGCCGATGAGCCGGCTGCGCGCGCGCATCGCCCAGCGCATGGTCGATGCCCAGCAGAATGCGGCGATGCTCACCACCTTCAACGAGGTGGACCTGAGCGCGGTGATGGCGTTGCGCAGCCGCTACCGCGAGGCCTTCGAAAAGCAGCACGGGGTGAAGCTTGGCTTCATGTCGTTCTTCGTCAAGGCCTGCATCGAGGCACTCGGCCGCTATCCGGTGGTGAACGCCTCGGTGGAGGGCAACGACATCGTCCATCATGACTACTACGACATCGGCATCGCCGTTTCCACCGAGCGCGGGCTGATCGTGCCCGTGGTGCGCGACGCCGACCGGCTCTCCTTCTCGCAGGTCGAGGCCGCCATCAACGAGTATGGCCGGCGCGCGCGCGAGGGCAGCATCGGCATGGAGGACCTCACCGGCGGCACCTTCACCATCACCAATGGCGGCATCTTCGGCTCGCTGCTGTCCACGCCGATCCTCAACCCGCCGCAGAGCGCGATCCTCGGCATGCACAAGATCCAGGAGCGGGCGGTCATCGTCGACGGCCAGGTCGTGGCGCGGCCGATGATGTACCTGGCGCTGACCTACGACCACCGCATCATCGACGGTCGCGAGGCGGTGCAGTTCCTGGTCGCGGTCAAGGACGTCCTGGAAGATCCGGGCCGGCTGCTGCTGCAGGTCTGATGCCATGAGCAGCAAGTTCGATGTCGTCGTCATCGGCGGCGGGCCCGCCGGCTACGTGGCCGCGATCCGCGCGGCGCAGAACGGCCTGTCCACGGCCTGCATCGATGCCTGGGTCACGCCCGAGGGCAAGCCCTCGCTGGGTGGCACCTGCCTCAATGCCGGCTGCATTCCCTCCAAGGCGCTGCTCGAGTCCTCCGAACTCCTGCATCGTGCCCGCCACGAGTTCTCCACCCACGGCATCCGCCTGGGCAGCGTGGACCTCGACCTGCCGGCCATGCAGGCGCGAAAGGCGGCCATCGTCGCCCAGCTCTGCGGCGGCATCCAGGGGCTGTTCAAGGCCAATGGCGTCACCTCGCTGGCGGGCCATGGCCAGCTGTTGCCGGGCAACAAGGTGCGCTTCACGCCGGCGGCGGGCGAGCCGCGGCTGCTGGAGGCCACGAACGTGATCCTCGCCACCGGATCGGCGCCGACCGCGCTGCAGTCCCTGCCGTTCGACGGCGAGCGCGTGGTCGACTCGGCCGGCGCGCTGGCCTTCGACGCCGTGCCGGGGCGCCTCGGCGTCATCGGTGCCGGCGTCATCGGCCTCGAGCTCGGCAGCGTCTGGCGCCGGCTCGGCGCCGAAGTCACCATCCTCGAAGCCATGGACCGCTTCCTGTTCATGGCCGACGGGCAGATCGCCAAGGAGGCGGAGCGGCAGTTCCGCCGCCAGGGGCTGGACATCCACCTGGGCGCGAAGGTGCAGTCCGGGGAGCGCACCGCCGGCGGCGTCCGCCTGCGCTACGAGGACCGCCAGGGTTCCCACGAGATCGAGGTCGACAAGGTCGTGGTGGCGGTGGGCCGCCGACCCTGGACCGAGGGCCTCCTCGATCCGCTGGCCGGTGTGGCGGTGGACGCGCGCGGGTTCATCGAGGTCGACGGGCAGTGCCGCACGACGGTCGCCGGCGTCTGGGCGATCGGCGACGTGGTACGCGGCCCGATGCTGGCGCACAAGGGATCCGAGGAGGGCGTGATGGTCGCCGACCTGATCGCCGGCCGCTACGGCCACATGAACTACAGCATCATCCCGTCGGTGATCTACACGACACCCGAGATCGCCTGGGTGGGGCGTACCGAGGATGAACTCCGCCAGGCGGGCATCGCCTGGAAGGCGGGCACGTTCAACTTCGCCGCCAGTGGCCGCGCCAAGGCCATGGACCAGGCGGCCGGGCTGGTCAAGGTACTGGCGGATGCCGGCTCCGACGAGATCCTCGGCGTGCATGTCTGCGGGCCCATGGCCGGCGAGCTGATCGCCGAGGCGGTGGTCGCCATGGAGTTCCAGGGCACCGCGGAGGACCTGCAGCGCACCATCCATGCGCATCCGACGCTCGCCGAGGCGGTGCACGAGGCGGCGCTGTCGGTCGACCGGCGCGCGATCCACGCCATCAATCGCTGAATCGGGCTGCCGCAGCCGGCCCGGCCGGCGCCCGGTTTCGGTTATGATGCCGGCGTTGTCGTCGCGAGGACCCGCCAGCCGCGGGCGCTCGCCATTTCCGCAGGCGCCAGGCCGTCCCGGCCGGTGCCGCTCCGGACGGGATGCGCATGGCCGGCCATAGCAAGTGGGCGAACATCCAGCACCGCAAGGGCGCCCAGGACAGCAAGCGCGCCAAGGCGTTCTCGCGGCTCATCCGCGAGCTGGTCGTGGCCGCGCGCATGGGGGGCGAGGATCCGCAAGCCAATGCGCGGTTGCGCCTGGCGCTGGACCGCGCGAGGGCGCAGAACATGCCGCGGGATACCATCGAGCGCGCCGTGCGTCGCGGCGCCGGCAGGCTCGAGGGCAGCGACATCGAGGAAATCAGCTACGAAGGCTACGGCCCGGGTGGTGTCGCGGTGCTGGTCGAGTGCATGACCGACAACCGCAACCGCACCGTGTCGGAGCTGCGCCATGTCTTCGCCCGGCATGGGGGCAACCTCGGTGCCGCGGGGTCCGTGGCCTACCTGTTCAGTCAGGCAGGCGTGCTGACCTTCCCGCCCGGGATCGACGAGGAGCGACTGCTCGCGGCGGCGCTCGATGCGGGCGCCGAGGACGTCGTCATCGCCGCCGATGGCTCGGCCGAGGTGCTGACCGCACCAGCGGATTTCGTCGCCGTGCGTGATGCGCTGCGGGCAACGGGCCTCGAGCCGGTGGCGGCGGAGGTCATGCAGCGCGCGGCCACCGCGGTGCCGCTCGGCAACGAGGACGCCCTGGCCGTGGCCCGCCTGCTCGATGCGCTGGAGGAAATCGACGACGTCCAGCAGGTCTGTTGCAACGCCGGGTTCCCCGGGGGGGTGCTGGCGCGCCTCGCCTGAGGCGGCCAGCGCAGGGTCATGGGGGCGGCAGGCCATGCGGGCTGGACACGCATCCTCGGCATCGATCCCGGCTCCCGCGTCACCGGCTGGGGTGTGGTGGATGCCGGCGGCGCCACGGTGCGCTACGTGGCGAGCGGCTGCATCCGCACCGAAGGCGAGGACCTGCCGGCGCGCCTGCGCGAGATCTTCGCCGGCGTGGGCGCCATCGTCGCCGCCCACCAGCCGGTGGAACTCGCCGTGGAGCGCGTCTTCGTGCATCGCAACGCCGACAGCGCGCTGAAGCTGGGCCAGGCCCGTGCCGCCGCCATCTGTGCCAGCTTCGATCGGCAGCTGACGGTGCACGAGTACGCGGCCCGGGCCGTGAAACTGGCGGTGGTGGGCCAGGGCGGCGCCGAGAAGCCGCAGGTGGCGCACATGGTGCGCGCGCTGCTGCAGCCGCCGGCACCGCTGGCGGCCGACGAGGCCGATGCACTGGCCGTCGCGCTGTGCCACGCCCATACGCGGCCCCTCGGCGCGCGCCTGGTGGGCATGGGGCGGCTGCGCGTGGTGCGGCGATGATCGGTTTCCTGCGCGGCACGCTGGTGCACAAGGATCCGCCGCAGCTGCTGGTCGAGGTGGCCGGTGTCGGCTACGAGGTGGAGGCGCCCGCGTCCACCTGGGTGCGCCTGCCGGAGATCGGCGGCCAAGTGCAGCTGCGCACGCACCTGGTGATCCGCGAGGACCAGCACCTGCTGTTCGGCTTTGCCTCCGAGGCGGAGCGGCGGCTGTTCCGCGACCTGCTCAAGGTGACCGGCGTCGGCGCGCGCATCGCGCTGGCCATCCTCTCCGGCATCAGCGTCGATGGCTTCGTGCGCTGTGTGCAGGCGCGTGACACGGCGGCGCTCACGCGGGTGCCGGGTGTGGGCCGCAAGACGGCCGAGCGGCTGATCCTCGACCTGCGCGAGCGTGTCGAGGAAATGGCTGCGGCCGGCCTCGGTGCCGCCGTGGCGCCGGCGGACCCTCCCGCGGCCCGGGCCGAGGCCGAGGTCGTCGATGCACTGCAGGCGCTGGGATATCGCCCGGTGGAAGCGCGCCGCCTGGTGGAGCAGGCGCAGGCGGCCGGGGCGACGACGACGGCCGACATCCTGCGCGCTGCCCTCAGGGCGGCGGCGCCCGGCGGACGCAGCTGAGGCCCGCGCCATGACGGATGCACAACCGGAACGGATCGTTGCCGCCGCCGGTCGCGGCGAGGAGGAGGCCTACGAGCGGGCCATCCGCCCGCGCACGCTGGCGGACTACATCGGGCAGGCATCGGTGAAGCGGCAGATGCAGATCTTCGTGCAGGCCGCGCGCCAGCGTGCCGAAGCGCTGGACCATGTGCTGATCTTCGGTCCCCCTGGCCTCGGCAAGACCACTCTGGCGCACATCGTCGCCAACGAACTGGGCGTGAACCTGCGGCACACCTCCGGGCCGGTGCTGGAACGCCCGGGTGACCTCGCGGCGCTGCTGACCAACCTCGAGGCCCGCGACGTGCTGTTCGTCGACGAGATCCACCGCCTCAGCCCGGTCGTGGAAGAAGTGCTCTACCCGGCCATGGAGGACTTCCAGCTCGACATCATGATCGGCGAGGGTCCGGCTGCACGTTCGATCAAACTCGACCTGCCGCCCTTCACGCTGGTGGGCGCGACCACCCGGGCGGGCCTGCTGACCTCGCCGCTGCGTGACCGCTTCGGCATCGTGCAGCGCCTGGAGTTCTATACCGAGGACGAGTTGCACGACATCGTCAGTCGCGCGGCCCACATCCTCGGTGTGGCCATCGATGCCGGGGGCGCGCGGCTCATCGCCGCCCGCGCCCGCGGCACGCCGCGCATCGCCAACCGGCTGCTGCGGCGCGCGCGCGACTATGCCGAGGTCAAGGGCAGCGGCCGGGTGGACGAAGCCACGGCCCGCGCCGCCATGGACATGCTCGAGGTCGATCCGAACGGCTTCGACACCATGGACCGGCGCCTGCTGCTGACCATCATCGAGAACTTCGGCGGCGGGCCGGTGGGCATCGAGTCGCTGGCCGCGGCGGTCAGCGAGGAGCGCGGCACCATCGAGGATGTACTGGAACCGTTCCTCATCCAGCGCGGCTTCCTGATGCGCACGCCCCGGGGGCGGATGGCCACGGCGCGTGCCTACCAGCATTTCGGCCTGCCCGTGCCGCGCAGCGCACGCGAGTCCTCGCTCTCGCTGTTTGCGGGCCACGAGGGCCACGAGGGCCAGGAGGGCCAGGCGCCGGGCGACGGCGACTGAAGCAGGCATGACCGGCACATCCCCCGCAGGCTGGCACCAGTTTCCGGTGCGCGTGTACTTCGAGGACACCGATGCACAGGGCGTCGTGTACTACGCCAACTACCTGCGCTTCATGGAGCGGGGCCGCACGGAGTGGCTGCGCAGCCACGGCGTCGAGCAGGACCAGCTGCTGGCGGCACACGGCCTGTGCTTTTCCGTCACGGCGGCCGACCTGCGGTTCCACCAGCCGGCGCGTTTCAACGACGAGCTGCTGGTGCGCACGCGGCTCGTCGGCCGTGAACGGGTGCGCTTCTCGCTGGACCAGCAGGTGTGCCGCGCCGGCGACGGCGTGCTGCTGGCGAGCGCGCGCTGCGAGGCCGCCTGCCTCGAGGCGGCGAACTTCCGTCCACGGCGGATACCGCCGGGAATCCTGCCCGATATCCTTACAGGGACCGACCGACATGGGTGATGACGCATGACCGGAAGCCATTCCTTCCTCGACCTGGTGCTGGGCGCGAGTTTCGTCGTGCAGCTGGTGCTGCTGTTGCTGGTGAGCGCCTCGATCGCCTCCTGGGCGATCATCCTGCGCAAGCGCCGGACGCTGCGCGAGGCGGCGCTGGGATCCGACGCCTTCGAGAGCACTTTCTGGGGTGGTGGCGATCTCACGGCGATCTACCGCGACGTGACCAAGGCCGGCAGCGCGCCGAGCGGCATGGCCGGACTGTTCGAGGCGGGCTTCCGCGAGTTCCGCCGGCTGGCGCAGCAACCGGGGCTGGCGCCCCAGCAGTTGCTCGAGGGCTGCCGTCGTGCCATGCAGGTGGCGCAGATGCGCGAGATGGATCGCCTCGAGCAGAACCTGGCCACGCTGGCCACCATCGGTTCCACCAGCCCCTATGTCGGGCTGTTCGGCACCGTCTGGGGCATCATGAATTCCTTCCAGGCCATCGGCAACGTGCAGTCGGCGACGCTGGCAATGGTGGCGCCGGGCATCTCCGAGGCGCTGATCGCCACGGCCATGGGGCTGTTCGCCGCCATCCCGGCGGTGATCGCCTACAACCGCTATGCCGACAAGGTGACGCGCCTGGAGGTGCGCTTCGATACCTTCACCGAGGAGTTCTCGGCCATCCTGCAGCGCCACGCGCACCCGCGGCCGGCGGGCGAGCGCGAGGGGAAGTAGCCGCCCATGCGCCGCAAGCCGAAACGCCGCCTCATGGGCGAGATCAACGTGGTGCCCTACATCGACGTGATGCTGGTGCTGCTCATCATCTTCATGGTGACCGCGCCGCTGCTGACCCAGGGCGTGGAGGTGGAGTTGCCCAAGGCGGCCGCCGAACCGATCGACTCGGGAAAGAACGACGAGCCGCTGGTGCTCTCGGTGGATGCCGCCGGCCGCTTCTACCTCAGTGTGGGTGACCGCGAGGATGCGCCCATCGACGCCGAGCGAGTGGTGGGACTCGCCTCGGCCGTGCTGCGCCGCAAGCCGGAGACGCCGGTGCTGGTGAAGGCGGACCAGAAGGTGGCGTACGGGCGCGTCGTCGAGGCCATGGTGCTGCTCCAGCAGGCCGGGGCGACCAAGGTCGGCTTCCTCACCGACCCGCCCGACACTTCCCGCAGGCGGCGCGGTCAGACCTAGGACCATTGTCCGGGCTGCATCCCCTACGCATGACTGAAACCCTGAGGTTCCAGAACGAGTTCCTGCGCGAGCACGGCGTGGTGCTCACGGTGTCGGCGCTGCTGCACCTGGCCTTGCTGGTGTTGCTGGCGCTCAACCTCGACCTGCTGCCCCGGACTCCGCCGCAGCCGGCGCGCCTGGCGATCCAGGCGACGGTGATCGACAGCCGCGCCGAGCGCCAGCGCGCGGCCGAGGCGCTGCAGCGCGCGCGGCTGGCGGAACAGGCCGAGCAGCAGCGACGCGAAAGGGAAGACGCCAGGCGCGAAGCCGAGGCCCGCCGCCTCGCCGACCAGCGCCGGCAGGCCGAGCAGGAGCGCCAGGCCCAGGCCCAGGCGCGCGAGCGCGAAGCCGCGCAGCGCAGGGCGGATGCGCAGCAGAAGGCCCGGGCGCAGGAGAAGGCCGAGGCCGAAGCCAGGGCCGAAGCCAGTGCCGAAGCCAGTGCCAGGGCACAGGCCGATGCCCAGGCAGCCGCGAAGGCGAAGGCGGAAGCCGAAGCCCGGGCCAGGGCCGAGAAGCGCCGTGCGCAGAGCCAGGCCGACCTCGCGCGCCAGATGGCGGAGGAGGAAGCGCTGGCGGCGGTGGCCGGATCGCCGGCGGCCGCGGAGTACCGGGACATCATCGCCCAGAAGGTGCGGCGCAACTGGAACCAGCCGCCGAGCGCCAGGACGGGCGACAGCTGCGAGGTGCGTGTCCAGCAGATCCCGGGTGGCGAGGTGACCTCCGCGGTGGCCTTCAACTGCACCGGCGATGCCGCCTTCGCGCGTTCGGTCGAGGCCGCGGTGCTGCGGGCCTCGCCGCTGCCGCTGCCCTCGGATCCGCGCCTGTTCGACCGGAACTTGCTCTTTACCTTCAAACCGGAACAATAGCCGCCCTCCGGAGGTCGATGTGCACGCCATGCCGAAGCACCTGTTGCCGAGATTTGTCGCGTTCTGCTGCCTGACCATGCTGGCATTGCCGCTTCCGGCGCAGCTGCGCATCGAGATCGTCGGTGGCGTGGCCCGGCCGGTGCCCATCGCCGTCGTGCCCTTCGGCTGGCAGGGCGCGGGCACGGCACCCTTCGATGTGGCCGGCCTCGTTGCCCGGGACCTGGCGAGTTCCGGCCGCTTCGAGCCCCTGGCCGGGCGTGACCTGGTGCAACGGCCGACGACCGAGGCCGAGGTGGACCTCGGGGACTGGAAGGCCGTCGGCGCCGAGGCCGTGGTGATCGGCCAGCTGCGCGAGACAGCGGCCGGCCAGTACGACATCGAGTTCCTCGTCTTCGACGTGCTGCGTGGCCAGCGGCTGCTGCGCTATCGCCAGCCGGCCACTGCCGCCGAGCTGCGCCTGGCGGCGCATCGCGTGGCCGACGTCGTCTACGAGAAGCTGACGGGCGTCCCCGGCATCTTCTCCACGCGCATCGCCTACGTGGCGGCGCTGCACAAGGGCGGCAAGCCGGACATCTACCGGCTGATCATCGCGGATGCCGACGGGGCCAACGAGCAGGTCATGGTGGAATCGCGCGAGCCGATCATGTCGCCGGCCTGGTCGCCGGACGGGCGCAAGCTCGCCTACGTGTCGTTCGAGAACAAGGTGGCCGAGATCTATGTGCAGACCGTGCGCAGCGGGGCGCGGCAGAAAGTCTCGGCGCGCTCCGGCGTCAACGGCTCGCCCGCCTGGTCCCCGGATGGGCGCATGCTGGCGCTGACCTTGTCACGGGGGGAGGGCAACCTCGACCTGTTCACCCTCGACCTGGGCTCCCAGGTGCTCACGCGCCTGACCGACCAGCGCTCCATCGAGACCGAGCCGGCCTGGTCCATCGACGGGCGCAGCATCTACTTCACCTCGGACCGGGCCGGGGGGCCGCAGATCTACCGCATTCTCGCCACGGGTGGCGGCGCCCAGCGGGTCAGCTTCGAGGGCAACTACAACGCGCGGCCGCGCGTGTCCCCCGACGGCAAGCGGCTGGCCGTGGTGACCAATGACCGGGGCAACTATAGAATTGCCATCCTCGACCTGGAGCGCGGTTTCAGCCAGGTCCTCACCGACGGGCGGCAGGACGAGTCGCCGAGCTTCGCGCCCAATGGCGAGACGCTGATCTACGCCACCCGCGAGGGCGGGCGCGGCGTGCTCGCCACGGTGTCGGCGGACGGGCGTGTCCGGCAGCGGATCCCGGCGGCAGAGGGCGATGTGCGCGAGCCGGCCTGGTCGCCGTTCCGCACGAACTGATTTCGACGGGGATGCCGCGGATGGTCCGCGGCGCCCATCGAGCCAATGCAGGAGTGACGAGTTTCATGAGCATCAAGAATGTCTGCCTGGTTCTGATGATGGTCGTACTCGCGGGTTGCGCGGGCAAGGGCACCAAGGAGCAGGATGCGCTCGGCTATGGCACCCAGTCGGGTGCGGCAGCCGGCGCCCAGTCGGGCGGGGTCGCCGATGGCGGCATGGGCCAGGGCACGGCCATCGATGATTCCGCCGCAGCCGGTCCCAGGGCGTCGGTGAAGAACCGCACCGTGTACTTCGACTACGACCGCGATGACATCAAGGCCGATTTCCGCGAGATCGTCGCCGCCCATGGCCGCTACCTGGCCGCCAACCCGGGCACCCGGGTCCGGCTCGAAGGCCACACCGACGAGCGTGGCAGCCGCGAGTACAACATCGGCCTCGGCGAGCGCCGCGCGCAGGCGGTCAAGCAGGCCCTGCTGCTGCAGGGGGCGGCAGCGAGCCAGATCAGCACCGTCAGCTACGGCGAGGAACGCCCGGCCGCCACCGGCAGCGACGAGGAGTCCTGGGCGCTGAATCGTCGCGTCGAAATCGTCTACGCACCCTGAGCCGGCAATGAGTACGCGCGGCACCTCGTACGCAACGCTGGCACTCGCCGCCCTGGCCGTCATGGCCGGCGGGTGCCAGATGGTGCCTCCCGAGGAGGACCCGGGTCACCTGAAGCAGGTGGAGCTGGACAACCGCCTGACGCGGGTGGAGCGCGTGGTCGAGAACCAGGGACTGATGAACCTCATGTCCCAGATCGACAGCCTGCAGAAGGAGAACCGCTCGCTGCGCAACGACGTCGAGACCCTGCGCAACACGGTGGAGCAGGGTGGCGAGCGCCAGCGCCAGCTCTACCTCGATCTCGACCAGCGCCTGCAGGCCCTGGAGAAACGCGGTGCAGTGGCCGAACCGGGCGCAGCGGCCGTGGCTGGGGCGGCTGCCGCCGCGACGGCGGCCGGCGATGACCGTGCCAGCTACCAGGCCGCCTTCGACCTGCTCAAGCAGGGACGCTACGAGCAGGGCACGCAGGCTTTCCGGCAGTTCCTCGCCAGCTACCCGCAGAGCAGCCTGGCGGACAACGGCCAGTACTGGCTGGCGGAGAGCCTCTACGTGGCGCAGAAGTACAAGGAGGCCTTGCCGGAATTCGAGGCCGTGATGTCGAGGTACCCGCAGTCACGCAAGGCACCCGATGCGCTGCTGAAGGTCGGCTACTGCAACTACGAGCTCAAGCGCTACGACGCCGCCCGCAAGGCGCTGACGACGGTCGTGCAGAATTACGGCGACACGACCGCCGCCCGCCTCGCCAGCCAGCGCCTGCAATCCATGGCCGGCGAGGGCCACTGATCGCGGCACCGCGGGTGCCGCCGTGCCCACGGCCATGACTCCGGAAGCGGACAGCAGCACCAGCCGCCCGGCGCGGCTGAGGGTGAGCGAGATCTTCCACTCCATCCAGGGGGAGTCGCACACCACGGGTGAACGCACGGTGTTCGTGCGCCTCACCGGCTGCCCGCTCCGCTGCAGCTGGTGCGATACCGCCTATGCCTTCAGCGGTGGCGAGCTGCGCAGCCTCGACTCGATCATGGATGCCGTGGCGGCCTTCGGCTCCCGCCACGTGTGCGTGACCGGAGGCGAGCCCCTGGCCCAGGCGGACTGCCGCGCGCTGCTCGGCCGGCTCTGCGATGCCGGCTACCTCGTGCAGCTCGAGACCAGTGGCGCCCTGGACATCACCGGCATCGACCCGCGCGTGGCGGTGATCATGGACCTGAAGGCGCCATCTTCCGGCGAGTCGGCACGCAATCTCTGGGTCAACCTCGACAGCCTCAAGCCCCGCGACCAGGTGAAGGTCGTCATTGCGGATCGCAGTGACTACGACTGGGCGAGGCAGGTGCTCGCCGACCATGGCCTGCGGGCACGCTGCGCGGTGCTGTTCTCGCCGGCCTGGGGCCTGCTCGAGCCGCGCCTGCTGGCCGAGTGGATCCTCGCCGACCGTCTCGATGTCTGCCTGCAGTTGCAGCTGCACAAGCTGCTCTGGGGGGATGCCCGTGGCCATTGAGCGTGGCCGGGCCGTGGTCCTGCTCTCCGGCGGCATGGATTCCGCCACCTGCCTGGCGCTGGCCGCGCGCCGCGAGCACCACCGCTGCCATGCGCTGAGCTTCGACTATGGCCAGCGGCATCGCGCCGAGCTGGATGCCGCAGTCCGCGTCGCCGGCCTGCTCGGCGCATGCGAGCATCGCTGCCTGCGCATCGACCTCGGTGCGCTCGGCGGCTCGGCGCTCACCGATCCCGGCATTGCCGTGCCACGCCATCCCGTCGTGGGCATTCCCGTGACCTACGTCCCCGCGCGCAACACCGTGTTCCTCTCGTTCGCGCTGGCATGGGCCGAAGTCCTCGATGCGGATTTCATCTACACCGGCGTCAACGCCGTGGACTTCTCCGGCTATCCGGATTGCCGCCCCGAATATGTCGCCGCCTTCCAGGCCATGGCGAACCTCGCGACCCGCCGCGGCGTCGACGGCCGGCCGGTGGAGATCCGGGCACCGCTGATCGCGCTGGGCAAGGCGGACATCATCCGCCTCGGACACGATCTCGGGGTGGACTTCGCCGCCACGGTCTCCTGTTACCAGGCCGATGCCGGTGGCGCCGCCTGTGGTGCCTGTGATGCCTGCCGGCTGCGACGGGCAGGCTTCGAGGCTGCGGGCATGGCCGACGTCACCCGCTACCAGGCCGGCAGCCCGGCTGGCTAGGTCGGCCGGGTCGCGATCGGCTATGATTCGCGCCCAGTCCCCCCGGGCCGTTAGCTCAGTCGGTAGAGCAGCTGGCTTTTAACCAGTTGGTCGCGCGTTCGAATCGCGCACGGCCCACCAGTCCTGCCGGCAGTACCAGCGCGGGCTGTGGCGCGGTTTCAGCGCCCGACATGCCCGGAGTGGTGGTAAAGTGGTTTCGAAACGACAGTATCACCGGTGGCCCCCGGATGCCGGTTGCCGCAGGCGGTGCTGTTCCGGAGGGTGATACTCCTTTAATATCGCCTCCTGGCTTGTTGTCGCAGAAGGTGTGATGGACGCTCGGGACCTTTCCGAAGACAAGGTCGACAATTACCGCTGGCAACTCGGCCGGCTGGAGCTGGTGCCGATCGTCATCGGCGGCATGGGCGTCGACATCTCCACCTCCGAGCTGGCGCTGACCGCCTGCCGCCTCGGCGGGGTGGGCCACATTTCCGATGCCATGGTCCAGCACGTCTCGGACCGCAAGTACGACACCCACTTCACCAAGGCCAAGTCCGAGAAGCATCGCGGCACCCGCGACGGCATCGACAAGACCACGGTCAAGTTCGACCTCGAGCACCTGCGCCAGGCGCAGCTCAACCATGTGCGGCACACCATGGACCGCAAGCAGGGTCCCGGCGCGATCTTCATCAACGTGATGGAGAAGCTGACCATGGGTGCGCCGGGAGACACGCTGCGGGCCCGGCTGGCGGGTGCCATGGACGGCGGCATCGACGGCATCACGCTGTCGGCCGGCCTGCACATCGGCAGCCTCAAGCTGGTCGAGGACCACCCGCGGTTCCGCGACGTGAAGATCGGCCCCATCGTCTCCAGCGTCCGCGCGCTGAAGATCTTCCTCAAGGGTGCCGCGCGCCTGAAGCGCATGCCCGATTACGTGATCGTCGAGGGCCCGCTCGCCGGCGGGCATCTCGGCTTCGGTGATGACTGGCGGGATTACGACCTGCGCAGCATCGTCGCCGAGATCCTCGCGTTCCTCCGGGAAGAGAAGCTCGACATCCCGGTGCTGCCGGCGGGCGGCATCTTCACCGGCACCGATGCCGCGTCCTACCTGCGCATGGGCGCGGCCGCCGTCCAGGTCGCCACCCGTTTCACCATCACCGAGGAGTGCGGGCTGCCGGCCCGGGTGAAGCAGGACTACGCCCGCGCCCGCGAGGAGGACCTGGTGGTCTCCGGCGTGTCACCGACCGGCTATCCCATCCGCCTGCTGTCCTACAGCCCCTGCTTCGACTCGAACATCAAGCCGCAGTGCGAGGCCTTCGGCTACCTGCTGAGCCGCGAGGGCACCTGTGCCTACCTCGACGCCTACGACGCGACGCCGGTCGACGAGAAGGGCCACAAGCTGCCGGTGCAGGGCAAGGTGTGCCTCTGCTACCACTTCAGCAAGTTCAATTGCTACACCTGCGGCCACTACGTGTACCGGCTGAAGGACACGACGCATCGCCTTGCCGATGGCCGCTACCAGATCCTCACCGCGACCCACGTCTTCCGCGACTACCAGTTCAGCACCGGCAACCATGTGGCGCTGCCGGCCCCGCTGGAAGCGCCCGCCGCAGCCACCGCGGACCAGTGAGGCCCGGCGGCCACGCTGCCGAGCAGGGCGCGCGGCCCTTCAGAAGGTATAGATGACGAAACCGCCGAGCAGCCAGGCCTGCTCGGTGTCCTCGATGTCGTACCAGCTGCCCTCGGCCCGCAGCGTCATGTGCTCGCTGGCCTTGTAGTTGAAGCCGATGGCGCCGGCGAGGTCGGTGCCGTCGGTGCCCACCGAGAAGCTCGAAGGCAGCACCGTCGGCAGCGTTGCCGTCCCGGTGTTCGGAAAGGTTTCGCCGTAGGCATTGCGTGCCTTGAAGGTCGAGTCCCAGCTGATCATGCCGAGCTTGGCGATGACCTCCCAGCGCTCGCCGAGGGGCAGGGCTCCCACCAGATAGGCATCGATGCCGTGGATCTCGTCGGACAGCTTCAGGGCGACGTCCGTCTCCGGGCTGGTGGCGGAGGGCGGAATCGCCAGGTCCAGCGAGTCCTCCGGCTCCCCGAGGTCGACGTAGCCGGCTTCGATGCCGAAGTAGCGGCCGAAGCGCACGCCGCCGAACAGCCGGTAGCCGAGGTCGCTGCCGCGGAACTTGCCGAGTCTCTTCTCGACGGGCTGGCCGGGCGTGCAGCCATAGATGTTGCCGGCTGGCTGCTGGCAGGTCAGGGGGGTGAGGCCGCCGCTGCCGTCGTTGACGAAGGCGCCGATGGCCACATCGACATCCTCCTCGAGCTTGGCACCACCGACGCCGCCACCCACGTACCAGCTGACATCGGCGACGGCCGTCATCGGCAACAACGCGAGGATCGCCATGCTGGCGCGCTTGAGAATGCTCGTCATGCTGTCTTCCCGGGTTGGTACAGGCCGCTGCCACGGCCGACGCATCAGCCGGGTGCCGGATTTTCTGCTCCGGCGATTCTAGCTGCGCGACTATAGCGAATCGCATCGGCAGCCACTATCCGTTGCCGCTGTCCGATGTGCGGATAGGCAAGCTGGGGTTCGTTGAGATAGCCTTACCGGTCGAGGTGGTCGGGGTCATCCGGGTTGCCGGTAACGAAAGCACGCTGGCCGGGCGATGGCGAGGTGATCGCCGGCCGGCGTGACGGCTTTGCTTTGGGGGATATATGGTGAGCGTACGGCGCCTGGCACTGCTCGCGGCGGCTGCCATGTCGGCAATGCCCGGCGCGGCATGGCCACAGATCGAAGAAATCGTGGTGACCACCCGCAAGAAGGAGGAGAACCTCCAGGACGTGCCGATCGCCGTGTCGGCCATCACCGCCGACCAGATCGAGCGCCAGGGCGTCGCCGATCTCAGCGACGTGGTGAAGAGCTCGCCCAGCGTGCAGTTCGACCGCGCCTTCGGCCCGTCGGACACGCGCATCACCATCCGCGGCCTGTCCAACACCCGCGGCCGTTCCAACGTGGCGTTCCTGGTGGACAACATCGACGTCACCACGGAAAACCTCATCTCGGCCGGCTCCGGCCTGCTCGCCAATCGCCGCCTGCTGAGCGACGTGGAGCGCATCGAGATCGTCAAGGGGCCGCAGAGCGCGCTGTATGGCCGTGCCGCGTTCGCCGGCGCCATCAACTACATCACCCGCGATCCCGGCGACGAGTTCAACGGCACCGCGCGGCTCGATTTCGCCCAGGACGGCTTCCAGCAGGTGGACGCGGCCTTCGGTGGTCCGGTGACGGACACGCTGGGCCTGCGGATGACCGGCTTCTGGTACAGCCAGGGTGGCCATTACGTGAATGCCATGTCGGGCCAGGACGTGGGCGACAGCAGCGGCTCCGGGGCGGCGCTCACCGCCGTCTGGCGCCCGGATGACATCACCAAGGTGAAGCTGCGCGGCGAGTACAGCCGCGAGGACTACGGTCCGATGGCCAACGCCCGCGTCGGCGGCGGCTGGCAGGATGGGCCTGGCAACCGGCTGATGCCCTACCCGGATGCCATGCTCCAGCACGCCCGCAACATGTTCGCGGTGCGTGCCGCCCAGCCCGGCAACGACGACGTGCTGCTCAATGGCCTGGGCTTCACCAAGTCCGGCAGCAACGGCTCGACCGCGCTCCTCGACTTCAACCAGTACTGCCCCGACAGCCTGAAGGATCCGTCGAAAGGCCCGGGATTCTGCCAGCCCACCTCGATGGGCAACGGCAAGGGCCGGGTGGTCAAGCAGAGCGAGAATCCGCTCACTGGCCAGGACTTCGATGGCAGCGACCTCGAAACCTTCCGGCTCAGCATCATCGCCACCTTCGATCTCGACGGCGGCCGTCTCAGCTCCTTCACGGGCTGGACCAATTTCAACGGCCGGGACAGCTTCGACCAGGACTGGCAGGCCGAGGCGGACTACAAGTTCACGCCGCCCGGGGGCGCGCCGGCAAGCTACCCGGCCACCCCCCCACCGGGCGCCTATTACCATGGCCGCCGCCCCGACCAGCTGCTGGCGAGCCAGATCGCCGACACCGAGTCCGGCGTCGACCAGCTCAGCCAGGAACTGCGGTTCGAATCGCGGCTCGATGGCGCCTGGCAGTACACGGTGGGCGCGCTGTACTGGGACGAGAAGCGCACCCTGGACGACCGCAACGGCCTGTACCTGTGCATGCCGCTGGACAAGGAGGGCCGGCTGGATGTCGACGGCAGCGGCCGCTTCACCTACCCGACCTTCGGCTACCAGCCCGGCGTCTGCGACGGCACCGGCAACTCCGTCATCGGCTGGCAGCAGGAGTACCTGAATACGCTGCCTATGCCCGCGCCCTACTGGGAGGCGGATACGCGCCACTGGTCGTTCTACGGCAACATCGACTGGCAGATCACCGACGACTGGCAGCTGGTGGTGGAGGACCGGCTCGTGTCCGAGCGCTTCCGCCTGCTCAAGCCCAACCAGGTCGGCTGCACCAACCTCGGCTACATGGGCATCATCGGCCAGGTGTTCCTCGACGAGCAGACCAGTGGCACCAACGTCATCTGCTCGGCCGAGAAAGTCATCATCGGCAACAACCTCACCAGCAACGACAGCTACCGGACGCTGGAGGCCTCGACATCCTCCAATTACCATACTCCCAAGGTGACGCTGAACTGGAAGGTCACCCCGGACAACCTGCTGTACTTCTTCTGGGCGAAGGCGCAAAAGCCGGGCGGCATCAACCAGCTGGTGTCCGGCGGGGTCGCCTCCACGGTGACCGCCGAGAAGTACGACCCGGAGGAGTTGCAGGCCTGGGAGATCGGCAGCAAGAACACCACGAATTTCTTCGGCCCCTTGCAGGCCAACATCTCCGGTTTCTTCCAGGACTACACCGACAAGCAGATCACCACGCAGGTGATGGTCGACGGCGTGGCCACGCCACGCGTGCTCAACGCCTCCGGCGCAGAAATCTGGGGCCTGGAGCTGGAACTGCTGTGGCAGCCGGAGTTCGTCGACGGGCTGGTGCTGACGGCGGCCTACACCTATCTCGATGCCAAGTACACGAGCTTCGTCGACAACGTGACCAGCGCGCAGCGCATCGCCCAGGCGTACAGCTCGGGACGCGGCTGCAAGCTGGTCTACCTCGACAATCCGACGGTGCCCGATGGGCAGACCGTCAATCCGGCGACTTTCCAGGCCATCGGTTCCGTCGCCTGCCAGATCGACTATGACGGCGCCTGGCTCGAGCGGACACCCGAGCACGCGCTGGCGCTGGGCGCCAGTTACAAGCATCCGCTGACCGACGACGGCATCGACCTGCTGACCGAGGTGAATGCAAACTGGCAGAGCCGGCGCTATCTCGACCAGGACAACGGCGTCTGGTTCGATCCGTACTGGAACGTGGACGCGCGGGTCGGCCTGATCCATCCCAAGTACGAGATCATCGCCTACATCGACAACCTGCTCGACGACGACACCATCCGCAGCGGCGGATCCGGCCCGGATTTCGGCCGGCAGGTCTCCGAGACCGGCTTCACCGGCGGCCTCGGCATCATGCACTACTGGGGCACGCTGCCGGATCCGCGCATCTTCGGCATCCGGGCAACCTACCGCTTCGGCCAGCACTAGCGCAGCGGGCGCCCCCGCCGGCTGCGGCGGGGAGGGCGGCCGTGCAGGCCACTGCTGCCGCCGGGCGGCAGGGACTGGCGGCCGGCCTGGTAAGGGATACTCCGCTTTCGAGGCCGGCGGCGCTCCTTTACTATTCGCCCCCGGATGTCGGGTGCAGCGGGGTGGCTGGCCCTCCGGAACATGGTCGCCATCGCAATGAGCACTGAAGCCGTCGGCATTTCGGGTTTTGCAGCCTACCTGCCGCCGTATCGCGTCGACCTGCGCCAGTGGTGCAGCTGGACCGGCACTTCCTGGGACAAGGTCAGCTCGGTGGTGGGTACCGGCTTCCGCATGGCCGGTCCCGGACAGAGCATCTACACCATGGCGGCGACCGCGGCGCTGCGGCTCATGGACCGCTACGACATCGACCCGGGCCGGGTGCGGTTCCTGGCGCTGGGCACCGAATCGAGCACCGACAACTCCGCCGGTGCGGTGATCGTCCGCGGCATGCTGGACCTGGCCATGCAGGAGCGGGGTGTGGCGCCGCTCAGCCGTCATTGCGAGGTGCCCGAGTTCAAGCATGCCTGCCTGGGTGGCATCTATGCCATGAAGGGCGCACTGCGGTTCCTCGCGACCGAACCCGGGGATGCCGTGGGCATCGCCATCAGCGCGGATGTGGCCAAGTACGAGCGGGGCAGTTCCGGGGAAGCGACCCAGGGCGCCGGGGCAGTGGCGGTGTTGCTGGAGAAGCGGCCTGGACTCCTGGAGGTGGATCTCGCCGGCTGCGGCAGCGCTTCGGCCTACCGGGCCATCGACTTCCGCAAGCCGATGGTCCGCGCCAACGGCCAGGGCAGCTGCTTCAGGGAAACGCCGGTCTTCAACGGCAAGTATTCCACCACCTGCTACCTCGACGAGGCGCAGCACGCCGTCCGCGAGATGCTGCGCCGGCTGGGCCGCGATCCTCTCGGCTACTTCCGCTCGGTCGGCGCCGTGTTCATGCATCGCCCCTACGAGCGCATGCCGCTCAATGCGCTCGGGTTCTGCTATCTCACCGGGCTCGCCCGCAGCGGTGCCGCGGGCCAGGCCGAGCTCGCGGGCTACTGCGAGACGGCCGGTGTCGGCATCGATGACGTGCTGGCCGAGATGCGCGCGGCCCCGGATATCCTGGCGCTGGTCCGCGAGGGCGGCCTCGAGCGCGATCCCTGGCCGCTGACCATGAGGCTGCTGCGGGAATTCCGTGACCAGCCGCTGTACCAGGAACTCGTCGCCGCGAGGATGCGGCTCGGCGCACGGCCGATGCGGGAACTCGGCAACGTCTATTCGGCATCGCTGCCAGCCTGGCTGGCGGCGGGACTGGAAGAGGCGGCGCAATCCGGGATGGACCTGGCGGGCAGGGAAGTGCTGGCGCTCGGCTACGGCAGCGGCGATGCCGCCGAGGCCATGCCCATGCGTGTCGTGCCGGGCTGGACCGTGGCTGCCGGCCGCATCGGTTTCGCGGATGCGCTCGAGCCGGCTGTCGATCTCACGCAGGACGAGTACGTGGCACTGCACCGGACCGGAACCGGACCACGGCCGCTGGCCGGGCACGACGAATTCGTCATCGACCGCATCGGCACCAGCAGCTCGGCAGAATTCGCCGACGAGGGTGTCGAGTACTACCGCTACTGCCGCTGATGCCGCCGGCGGCACGGGTGCCTGCGCCGTGAACCCGCAAGAACTGGCGCAGCAGCTGCGCCTGCGCGTCGACCAGACGCTGGATCGCTGGCTGCCCCCGGCCGCCACCTGCCCGGCGCGCCTGCACACGGCGATCCGCTACGCGGTTCTGGGCGGCGGCAAGCGCCTGCGCCCCCTGCTTGCGCATGCTGCCGGAACCTGGCTCGGGCTGCCGCCGGCGAGGGTGGATGCCATTGCCGTCGCCCTGGAGATCGTGCATGCCTACTCGCTGGTGCACGACGACCTGCCGGCGCTGGACGATGACCACCTGCGACGCGGCCGGCCGACGACCCATGTGGCCTTCGACGAGGCGACGGCGATCCTCGTCGGCGACGCCCTGCAGGCCCATGCCTATCTCGTGCTGGCCACCGACAGCGACATGGATGCCTCGCCTGCGGCGCGCTGCCAGCTGGTGCGCGACCTGGCGATGGCCAGCGGGTCTTCCGGCATGGCCGGTGGCCAGGCACTGGACATGGAGGCGGCGGGCCGGCCCGCTGGCGTGGAGCAGGCGGAAGCCATCTGCAGGCTGAAGACCGGCCGGCTTCTGGAAGCCGCGGTGCTCATGCCCTGTCGTCTGCGTCCCGGGCTTGAGCCGCGCTGGCTGGAGGCGGCACAGCGCTTCGGCCGGGCATACGGCCTCGCCTTCCAGCTCGCCGATGACCTGATCGACCTGGAAGTGCCGCCGGCCTCGAGCGGCAAGCCGCGGGGAAGCGACCAGCGGCACGGCAAGGCCACGTTGCTGTCCCTGCTGGGGCCGGAGGCCACGCGGGAGCGCATGCGGGCGCTGCAGCGCGAGGCCCTCGATGCGCTGGCCGGGTGGGGCCCGGAAGCCGGCCTGCTGCGCTGGCTGTGCGAGTCCAGCCTGCGCTGAGGCCGGTCAGCGTGCTGCGGGCAGGTCCAGCTTCCGGCCGATGACCGCGCCGGCGCCGGCCTTGCCCTCGAGCAGTGCCCGCAGGTAATCCGGTGCGATGAAGTGGCAGTAGTGCACGCCGCGGAAGCGCTCCGGCATCGCCGCGAAGCGGGGGTCGAGGAAATCGACGATGAATCCCTTGCTGTGGATCCGCAGGCTGCCATCGGCATCCACCGTCGCCAGCGTGAACGGTGCCAGCCAGTCCGGGCCGGTCATGCCCGGCTGCTGTTCGTTGACGACGACCTCGTCGGGGTCGAGCACCACGCGCGGAAAGGCCGGGTGTGGCACCTGGCGGGCAACCAGGGCGAGGACCGCGCGGTTCATGTCCTGGCAGCGGCCATCGGGCCCGGCGCTGCCGGGGCCGAAGGCCTGCAGGAGATGGTCGCTGCTCTTCAGCTTGCAGGAGATGCCGAGGGGTTTGCCGTCGGCATCCATCCAGTCGAACTGCTGCAGTGTCGGCCCGGCGATCAGCGCCTTGGACCTGACGAAGTCCTGGAAATCGCGGTGCACCACGAGCTGCATCGGCAGGCTGCTGCGGCTGACCACGCGCTCGGCGGCAAGGCAGTAGTCTCCGGCCTGCGGCAAGGCCTGCAGCGCCGGGTCAGCTTCCGGCAGGGAGGTCGTGCTGCAGGCAGCGGGCAGGGCGCAGGCCGTGACGATCAGCAGCTGCGCAAGGACAGGCCCCGGGACGATCCGGCGGAAGCAGCTCATGTGCAGGTAATCCCGACGGCTGGTGATGGCCGGATATTAGCCGCTGCGCGCGCATCCGGCGTGGACCCTGCGGATGACCGCTGCGTATACTCCGGGCCCGGCCGCGCGTGGCGCCGGCTGCGGGCAGGAGGAGCCATGAGGGTGGATGTCGTCCTGGAGGCCAGTCATTCCGGCGCGAGGCTCGCCGGGCTGGTGGCGATCAACGAAGGGGTCGGTGGGTGCGCGCACAGTGTGCTGGGCGAGCGCGTCCTGCCGGCGCGCGACTGATGAACCGCCGCGGCACGGCCTGGCCGCTGGTGTTGCTGGCGCTGCTGCCGGCGCTGGCGCTGGCCGCGGCGGCGGTCGGCGAACGCAGCGTGCCGGGCATCACCGCGCACCGGCTGTGGACCTTCGCGCACCTGATCCTGTTCGTCTTCTGGCTGGGCGCGGATCTCGGTGTCGTGCTCGCGGTGCGGGCGGCAGCGGCCTCGCGGCTGCTGCCCGAGCAGCGCTCGCGCACGCTGGAGCTGGCCCGCGCCATCGATCTGGCGCCACGCCTGGCTGCCAGCCTGATGCTCACGGTGGGCGGCATCCTCACCGAGTACGTCGGCATCGGCCACCCCTGGTGGCAGATGGCAGCCATCGTTGCCCTTGGCCCCGCCTGGGCAGGCCTGGTGCTGGTGGCCTGGTTCGCTGCCGGCAGCGTGGCCGGCCAGTACGCGTCACGACTGGAGGAGGGGCTGCGTCGCCTGCTGATCGTCGCGGTGCCGCTGTCGGTGGCCTGGTCCTGGTTCACCGGCCGCCTGGACACGGCGCCGTATGTGGCGGTGAAGCTGCTGCTGTTCGCGTTGCTGCTGGCCCTCGGCCTGCGGGTGAGGGCAGCCTGGCGCGTCTTCGCGGACGAGGAGCGGCGGTCGCGCGGCGGCGCCGCGGGCCAGGGCGGCGAAGTGGCCGTGGCGCGGCTCAATGCCGTCCTGCCGCTGATGCTGGCGGGCTGGCTGGCCCTGGCCGCCGCGGCCTGGCTGGGCGTCACCCGTCCCGGCGAAGTGCTGCCCTCGACGCCGGTCAGCCTTGCCGGGCTGCCTCGCTGAGCGTCAGGGCGACGACGGTGAGGGCGTGGATGTCGGTCTGCATCAGCTCACCCACCGCGGCGTAGACCAGCCTGTGCCGCTGCAGGGCGCCGAGCCCGGAGAAGCGCTCGCTCACCACCCGCACGCGGAAGTGTCCGCGTCCGTCGCGGGCACCTTCATGGCCGATGTGCAGGTGGCCTTCGTCCTCGATCACCAGTTCCTGCGGCTGCAGGCTGGCGCTGATGCGGGCATGGATGGCAGCGCGGCGTTCCGCGGCGTTCACGGCAGCACCTGGCGAAACGGCTTGACGGCCACCCGCGCATAGACCCCGGCCGCGCAGTAGGGATCCTGGTCGGCCCAGCGCCGGGCCGCCTCGAGCGACTCGAATTCGGCGACGACCAGGCTGCCGGTGAAGCCCGCGGGCCCGGGGTCCGGGGCATCGAGCGCCGGATGCGGCCCCGCCAGCACCAGGCGGCCTTCGTCGCGCAGCTGCTCGAGGCGCTTCAGGTGGGCCGGCCGCGCCTGCCTGCGTCCGGGCAGGCTGTCCGCGGCATCTTCCGCGATGATGGCATAGAGCATGGTCAACCCCCGTCCCTGGCTTCGTGGCGCGACAGCCAGAACGCCTGCACCAGCGCGAACAGCAGGGTCAGCCCGGTCAGCCCGAACAGCTTGAAATTCACCCAGACATCCTCCGGGAAGCTGTAGGCCACGTACAGGTTGAGCGCGCCGACCAGCGCGAAGAATGCCACCCACATGATGTTCAGCGTGCGCCAGTCGTCCGCGGGGATGCTGAGCGCGTCCTTGCTGGCCGATTCCACGAAGCGCTGTGCGATCGGCTTCGCGCCGATGAACTGGCTGCCAAGGAAGACGATGGCGAAGACCCAGAACAGGATGGTCGGCTTCCACTTGAAGATGAGCTCGTTGCGCAGCAACAGGCTGATGCCGCCGAGGCCCACCACCAGGCCGGCGGAGATCAGCGTCATGCGATGGACGCGGCGAGTGATCAGCCAGGTCAGCGCGACCTGCAGGGTCATCGCCACCATCATCACGGCAATGGCGGTGCGGAAGTCGCTGAACTTGTAGGCGACGTAGAAAAGGACGACGGGCAGCAGGTCGATGAGTGATTGCATGGCAGGAGCCGTTTCGGTGGCGCCGATGATAGCGAAAATTCCCGGCGCCGGTGGCCTGCCCTGACTAGAATGGCGGCCGTGACCCAGCGTTTCATCATGCACGCCGACAATCCGCAGCGCCGCCTGGTGCAGCAGGCGGTCGCTATCCTGCGCGACGGCGGCCTGATGGTCTACCCCACGGATTCCTCCTATGCCTTCGGTTGCCAGATGGGTGCACGCGACGCCGTGGCGCGCATCGAACGGCTGCGCCAGACCGGCAAGGACCACAACTTCACCCTGGTGTGCCGCGACCTCTCGGAGATCGCCACCTATGCGCGGGTGGAGGACTGGGCATACCGGCTGCTGCGCGCGCGCACGCCGGGTCCCTATACCTTCATCCTGCCGGCGACGCGCGAAGTGCCGCGCCGCCTGCAGAATCCGCGGCGCCGCACCATCGGCATCCGCGTGCCCGACCACCCGGTGCCGCTGGCCATCCTCGGTGAACTGGGTGAACCCATCATGAGCTCGACGCTGATCCTGCCCGGCGATGCCATGCCGCTCAACGATCCCGAGCAGATCTACGCGCGGCTGCGTGGCCAGGTGGACCTGGTGATCGAGAGCGGCAATTGCAGCGTCGAGCCGACCTCGGTCGTCGACCTGATCGCCGGCTTCCCCCGCGTGCTGCGGCAGGGCCGCGGCGACACCGCGGCGTTCAGCTGATTCCCGGCGGCATCGCCCCGTATACTCCACCGATGGACGCAGGGAACGCCCCGGAATTCATCCGCATGATTGCCGTGGGCGCCATCCCGGTGATCTTCGCCATCACCCTGCACGAGGTCGGGCACGGCTGGATGGCGCGTCGTTACGGCGATCGGACCGCCGAGATGCTGGGCCGCCTCAGCCTCAACCCGCTGCGCCACGTCGATCCGCTGGGCACGGTGGTAGTGCCGTTGCTGACGCTGTGGATGGGTGGCCTGCTGTTCGGCTGGGCGAAGCCGGTGCCGATCAATCCGCGCGCGATGCGCAACCCGAAGCGGGCGATGATCGCCGTGGCCGCAGCCGGCCCGGGTGCAAACCTGCTGATGGCGATCGGCTGGGCAGCGTCGCTGCACCTGGCGGCCGGACTGGCGCAGTGGGCGCCGGTGGCCGCGGATTTCCTCGCGCGCATGGCGAGGCTTGGCGTGTCATTCAACGTGTTGCTGGGCATTTTTAACCTGCTTCCTGTGCCGCCTCTCGATGGCGGCCGGGTGCTGCGCGGCCTGGTGCCCGAGTCCATCGGGCGCCGGCTCGATGCCATCGAACCCTACGGCCTTATAATCATCCTGGGATTGCTGCTTCTCGGTGTGCTCAACGACGTGCTGTGGCCGCTGTTCGCGGTGGTGCGGGATCTGGTGTTGCTGGTCGCTGGCGTGAAAGGCGGTTGACGATGTCCATGGCCGAGGTGGCAGGCGAGCCCGCGCTGACGGTGGTCGACAACACCACCGGGCCGGCCGGGGTGTTCCTGCCGGAACAGCCGGGTGGCCAGCCCGCGCAGGGCGAGATGCCGTTCGCCGTCGTCGAGGGCCAGCCGGTCACCGAGCTGCCGCGCGACCTCTACATCCCGCCCTATGCGCTGGAGGTGTTCCTCGAGGCCTTCGAGGGCCCCCTCGACCTGCTGCTCTACCTGATCCGCCGCCAGAACCTCGACATCCTCGACATCCCGATCGCGGAGATCACGCGCCAGTACGTCAACTACATCGAGGTGATGAAGGAGCTGCAGCTGGAACTGGCGGGAGAGTACCTGCTCATGGCTGCCATGCTGGCGGAGATCAAGTCGCGGATGCTGCTGCCACGACCCGAGTCGCTGGACGAGGAGGAGGCCGACCCGCGCGCGGAACTGGTGCGCAGGCTGCAGCAGTACGAGCGCTTCAAGCAGGCGGCCGAAGCCATGGACCAGCTGCCCCGCCTGGAGCGCGACACCTTCCAGGCGAGCGCCGGGTTGCGGGAGCGGCCGGTGGTGGTGAAACTCCCCGACGTGACGCTCAAGGAAATGCTGCTGGCGTTCCAGGAAGTGCTGCAGCGGGCCGACATGTTCGCCCGCCACCATATCCAGCGCGAACCGCTGTCCGTGCGCCAGCGCATGTCCGAGGTGCTGTCCCGCCTCAACCAGGGTGGCTTCGAGGAATTCCACCGCCTTTTCGAACCCCGCGAGGGACGCATGGGCGTGACGGTGACCTTCCTCGCCATGCTGGAGCTGCTGAAGGAATCCCTCATCGAAATCGTCCAGTCCGAGCCGTTCGCACCCATTCACGTGCGCATTGCCACGGCAGCCGGGCCGGAAGCGCCGGGGCTGCCCGGCGGCGCCAACGAGCATCCGGAGTAGCCGACCATGGAGAAGAACGAGATCAAGCACGTGATCGAAGCGGCCCTGCTGGCGGCGGGCAGGCCGCTGACGCTGGACCAGCTGCGCGGGCTGTTCGGAGAGGAGTCCCCGCTGGAGCGCACCGAGCTGCGGGCCGCCCTCGACGAGCTGCAGCAGGATTACGACGGGCGCGGCATCATGGTCAACGAGGTGGCGAGCGGATTTCGCATCGAAGTGCGCCCGGCCATGGCGCCCTGGCTCGGGCGGCTGTGGGAAGAGCGCCCGCCGCGCTATTCGCGCGCGCTGATGGAGACGCTGGCCATCGTCGCCTACCGCCAGCCCGTGACCCGGGGTGACGTCGAGCAGATCCGCGGAGTCGTCGTCACCACCAACATCATGCGCACGCTCATGGAGCGGGGCTGGATCAAGGTGGTGGGCTATCGCGACGTGCCCGGCAAGCCGGCCATGTACGGCACCACGCGCGAGTTCCTCGACTACTTCGGCCTGCGCCACCTGGAGGACCTGCCGCCGCTGGCGGAGATCCGTGACCTGGACCGGCTCACCGCGCAGCTGGACCTGGGCGAAGGCGGGTTCGCCGCGGAGGCCGCGCCGGGCACGGCCGAGCCCCTGGTGCGCCCGCTGGACCCGCATCTGCCGGCAGAGCCGGCCACAGTGGCTTCGATTGCCGAGGCGCGGGCTGCGGCGCTGGTGGCCCACGTCGAGGTGGCCGCCGGGACGGACGCGGCGGAATCGGCCGACGTCATACCGCTGCAGGTCCGCTGAGCTGCCGCCGCGCGCGGCGCTGGGCCGGCCGCCATGGCGGAGAGGTTGCAGAAATTCCTGGCGGCGGCAGGCCTCGGCTCGCGTCGCGAGATCGAGGGCTGGATCGCCGCCGGCCGCCTGCGCGTCAACGGCAAGCTGGCCAGCCTCGGGCAGAAGGTCAGTGGCAGCGAGCGCATCACCCTCGACGGGCAGCCACTGCGCGGTGTGTCGCGGCGGCGCCGGCCGAAGCCCCGGGCGATCGTCTATCACAAGCCGGTGGGCGAGGTGTGCACCCGCACCGATCCGGAGGCCCGTCCGACCGTCTTCCAGTCGCTGCCGCGGGCGAACGGTGCCCGCTGGATCAGCGTCGGACGGCTCGATATCGATACCTCGGGCCTGCTGCTGTTCACCACTGATGGCGAGCTGGCCCACGCACTGATGCACCCATCGAGCGGGCTGGAGCGCGAATACGCCGTGCGGGTCCGCGGTGTCGTCACCGAGGACGTGCTGCAGTTGTTGTGCGAGGGATTGCAGCTCGACGACGGACCGGGGCGCTTCGCGTCCGTTGCGGCCGAAGGCGGCGAGGGCGCCAACCGCTGGTACAAGGTGTGCGTGGCCGAGGGCCGCAACCGCATCGTCAGGCGCCTGTGGGAGGCGGTCGGCTGCCAGGTCAGCCGGCTGATCCGCGTGCGCTTCGGACCGGTGCGGCTGCCCCGTCACCTGCCGCGCGGGCGCTTCGCCGAGATGAGCCCGCAGCAGCTCGCCGGCCTCTACGCGGCAGCGGGCCTGCCGGCGCCCGGCGCGGACGCGGGCTGAGGCCGCGCGGGCCTACTGGCAGTCGAGGCTCTGGCCGGTGCAGCCGACGCTGTCCGGCCCCATCAGGTAGAGGTAAGGCCCCATGATGCGGGCCGGCTCCGGGCGGGCATCGGGCAGTTCGGCCGGGTAGGCGTGCCGACGCATGGCGGTGCGCGTGCCGCCCGGGTTGATGCAGTTGACGCGGATGCGGGTGACGTCGCGGGTCTCGTCGGCCAGCACCTGCGCCAGGCCCTCGATGCCGAATTTCGACACCGCATACGCGCCCCAGTAGGCGCGACCATGCCGGCCCACGCCACTGCTGGTGAAGACCACCGAGGCATCGGCCGATTCGCGCAGCAGCGGCATCAGCTGCTGGGTGAGCACGAAAGGCGCCGTCAGGTTCAGGTGCAGCACCTGGTGCCAGGTGCCGACATCGTACTGCTCGATGGGAGTGCGGTCCCCGAGCATCGCCGCGTTGTGCAGCAGGCCGTCGAGGCGGCCATAGGTCGCGCGCAGCTGCGCCACGAGGTCGAAGTACGCCGGACCCTGCGCCTTTGCCAGGTCCATCACCGCGATCGAGGGCCGGGGATGGCCCGCGGCGACGATCGCGTCGTGTACCGACTCGAGGTTCCGCGTGGTCCGGCCGAGCAGGATGAGTGTCGCGCCGTGGGCGGCGAAGGCCTGGGCTGCCGCCGCGCCGATGCCCGAGCCCGCGCCGGTGACGAGGATGACGCGCCCGTCGAGCAGTTGCGGGTGCGGCTGGTAGTTGCGGTGGTCGATACGGCTCATGTCGGTCGAATCCAGTGCCGCTCAGTGCGGGCGTGGCAGGTCGTCGCTCTCGGCGGCCGGCTCCGGATCGCCGGATTCCGTAGCGCCTGACGTGGGAGGTGGCAGCGGCTCGCGCGGCGTGGTTTCCACCTGCTGGGGCGCATCGAGCTGCTGGCGGCTGCTGATGCCGAGTTCCGTGAGGCGGCGCGCGCCGGGCAGCACCTTGCGCTCCAGCGAGCCGACGGCGTCGTTGAAGGCCTTCACGCCACCCTCGATCTGCTTGCCGAGGCGTGCCATGTGGCCAATGAAGGGTGCCAGGCGGTCGTAGAGATCCTGGCCCAGGCGGCGGATCTCCTCGGCATTGCGCTCCAGTGACAGTTGCCGCCAGCCATAGGCGATCGCCTTGAGGAGCGCCACCAGGCTCGATGGCGTGGTCAGAACCACCTTGTTGCGCAGCGCATCCTCGAGCAGGCCCGGGTTCTCCCCCAGCGCCGCCGAGAGGAACTGGTCGCCCGGGATGAAGAGGATGACGAACTCGGGGCTCTCGGGGAACTGTGCCCAGTAGGCCTTGGCCGAGAGCTCGCGCACGCGGTCGGCGACCTTGCGCGCATGCCGCTGGAGCGCGGCGCGCCGCTCCTGGTCGCTGCCGGCCTCCATGGCCTCGATGTAGGCGTCCAGCGGCGTCTTCACGTCCACCACCAGTGCCCCGCGATCCGGCAGCCGCACCACCATGTCGGGACGCATGGTTCCATCGGCGGTATTGATCGTGGTCTGCTCGACGAAGTCGCAATGCTCCACCATGCCGGCCAGCTCCGCGACCCGGCGCAGCGTCAGTTCGCCCCACTGGCCACGGACTTCCGGGCGGCGCAGGGCATTGACGAGGTTGCGCGTCTCGGTGTGCAGCAGCTGCTGGTCGGCGGTCATGGCCGCCAGCTGCGTGCGGATGCTGCCAAAGGCCTCGGTGCGCTCCTTCTCGATGGCCGAGATCTGCTGCGTGGTCTTCTCCAGCGCCTCGCGGATCGGTGCCAGCAGCGCGGCGACGGCCTGTTCCCGCTCCGTCAGCTCGGCCCTGGCCTTCTCCTGGTGCATGCCGAGGTTTTCCCGGGCGAGGCGCAGGAAGGTTTCGCTGTTGCGGGTGAGGGAATCGCCGGCCAGGCGGCTGAACGCCGCACCGAGGCGTTCCTCGGCCTGGGCGACGACGGCAGCGCGCTCAGCGGATCGCGCTTCCTCGCCCGAGAGGCGGGCGAGCAGTCCCGCCTGTTCCTGCTCGAGCTGTGCCTGGCGGCGCCCGGCCCGCAGCGAGGCCCAGAGCCAGCCGAGCAGCGCGCCCAGTGCCGCGGCCGCGAGCAGTGCAGCGAGCATGGACGTCACGTCGGGGTTCATCGCCGTCCCATCCTGTCAGCCCGTGCCTCGATCATGGCCAGCAGGTCTTCCGGAGCCTCGATGTGGTGGTCGGCGCCCCAGGCCTGCGGGTCCTCACCGGGCGGAATATAACCGTAGAGCGCGGCTACGGTGCGCATGCCGGCGGCGCGCCCTGCGCTGACGTCGCGCGCTGCGTCTCCGACGTACACCGCAGAGCGGGCATCGGCGCCGATCTCGGCCAGTGCATGGCGCAGGGGTTGCGGATGGGGCTTGCGCTCCGGCGTGGTGTCGCCGCTGACGACCGCGGCGCAGCGACGCCGCAGCGCCAGCGCGGCGAGAAGCGGTTCGGTGAGGCGGCCCGGCTTGTTGGTGACGACGCCCCAGGGGACGCCCGCAGCCTCGAGGGTGGCGAGGACGCGATCCATGCCCTGGAACAGGCGAGTCTGCCGGGCGAGCTGTCGCGAATAGAGATCGATGAAGCGCTGCTGCAGCCGCCCGCGTTCGTCGTCCGGCACATCGCCGAAGGCAAGGCGGATCAGGCCCAGCACGCCATTGGAAACGTGGCAGCGCGCCACCTCGAACGGCATCGGCCTCGCGGATTCCTCCCGCAGCAGGTCGTTCAGCGCGGACACCATGTCCGGTGCCGTGTCGAGCAGGGTGCCGTCGAGATCGAAGAGCACGGTACTCAGGCCGGAAGTCACGAGGCGGCCTTCCGGCAGTGGGCGATGTAGTTGACGCGCACGCTGTCGCCGATGCGGAAGTCGTCGGTGCCCGAGGGCTCGATGCCCGCCAGGTCCTCCAGCACGAGACCGGACTGCCGGGCCCAGGCGTCGAGTTCCGAGGGCCGGATGTAACGGGCGTAGTCGTGGGTGCCCCGCGGCAGCACGCCGAGCAGGTACTCGGCGCCAACGATGGTGACCAGGTAGGCGGCCAGGTTGCGATTGATGGTGGAGAAGAATGCCGCGCCACCCGGGCGCAGCAGGCGTGCACAGGCCGCCACCGTGGACGCGGGATCGGGCACATGCTCGAGGACCTCGAGGCAGGTGACGATGTCGTAGCTGCCCGGCTCCGTCGCCGCCAGTTCTTCCGCCGTGGTTTGCAGGTAGCGGATGCCATCCAGGCCCGACTCCAGCTGGTGCAGCCGCGCCACGGCCAGGGAGTCGGCCGCCAGGTCGATACCCGTCACGCTGGCCCCGGCCTGTGCCAGCGCTTCGCTCAGCAAGCCAGCGCCGCAGCCGACATCCAGGCAGCGGGCGCCGTCCAGCCGTGCCCTCGCGGCGATGAAGGCGACGCGCACCGGGTTCATCCGGTGCAGCAGGCGCATCTCCCCGGCCGGATCCCACCAGCGGTTCGCCAGCGCGTTGAAGCGCGTGACTTCCCCGGCATCCGCATTGCGGCCCGGGTCGCTCATGCGCTGCCCAGCCGCTGGCGCCAGGCTGCTGCCGCAGCCCGCACCGCGGTCTCGTCGAAGTACAGGGCGCGACCATCCTCCAGTACCTGGCGGCCGCCGATCCAGCTGTCGGTGACGCAGTGGTCGTCGCCCAGCACGAGTTGCCACAGGTCGCAGGGACCGGGCGGGATTCCGCTGCTGCCGAGGTCGACGCAGATCAGGTCGGCGTACTTCCCCGGCACCAGGCTGCCCAGCTGTTCGCCGAGGCCGAGGGCGCGGGCGCCGCCGAGCGTGGCCATGGACAGTGCCGTCGCGGCCGGAATGGCCGAGGCAGCGCGGCTCTGGCCACGCGCCAGCAGCGAGGCCAGGCGCAGCTCGCCGAACAGGTCGGGGCGATTGCAGGACTCGGCACCCCCGGTGCCGAGCGCCAGCCCGACCCCGGCGTCGAGCAGTCTGGCGAGCGGGATGCAGCCGCTGGCATGCAGGAGGCTGCGCGTGGGGCAGTGGACGATGCTGGCGCCAGCGGCCGCGAGCCGGGCGCAGTCCTCGCCGGAGATCTCCGTGGCGTGCAGCGCCGCGAAGCCGCCCGTCAGCAGGCCCAGCCCGGCCAGGCGCTCCAGCGGGCGCAAGCCATGGCTGGCGATGCCCAGGCTGACTTCGTCCGTGGTCTGGTGCAGGGGCATGTGCACCGGCACGTCGAGCTCGTCGGCCAGCAACCGCAGGTGGCGCAGCGTCGGATCGCCCAGCGCATTCGGCGCATCGGCCGCGAAGTGCGTGCGCACCAGCGCGTGGTCCCGGTACTGGTCGTGGACCGCGAGGCCCCGCGCGAAGCATTCTTCCGTGCCCTGCGCCCAGGGCGTGGGCCGCTCGCCGACCAGCATGCCGACCGATGCGCGCATGTGGTGCTCGACGGCGAGCGCCGCCACGGTATCGGCAAAGTAGTAGCTGTCACCGAAGCAAGTGGTGCCGCTGCGGAGCATCTCGAGCATGGCGAGTCGCGTGCCGTCGCGGACGAATCCGGGACCCACCCAGCGGGCTTCCGCGGGGCCGATATGCCGTTGCTGGCGTTCCTCCGGCGGCAGCCCTGCCCCGAGTCCGCGCATCAGGCTCGTGGCAGCGCGGCTGTGGGCATTGACCAGGCCCGGCAGCAGGACATGGTGTGGCCGGTCGATGACGGTGGCGGCGCCGAACCGCCGCATGGCTTCGGCTTGTGGCAGCAGTGCGAGGATGAGTCCATCGCCGACCACCAGTGCATGTTCCTCGAGGCTGACACCCGCCGGTTCCACCGGCAGGAGCCAGCGTGCACGGATGATGAGGTCGGCATGACTGGTGGCTGAATGAGACATCGGCGGGGCATATTGCCTGATCACATGGCGCGATAAAACCGCGGTATTTCGCTGCCCGGGAACGCATGTCAAGCCTGCGGCCGGCGCACTGCCTGTGCTAGACTTCGCGGCTGGAATCGGTCTGTCGGCCACTGCCCGGCCGGGTTTCGAAAGACGGTGCTTGCAATCGGTTCCTGGCGCGTCGCGCCGGGGGCCGGTGACGGTGAATTGTTGCGATCATGGCGGACATAGCCCAGGAAATCCTGCCGGTCAATCTAGAGGACGAGATGCGTCAGTCCTACCTGGACTACGCCATGAGCGTCATCGTCGGCCGCGCGCTTCCCGATGTCCGCGATGGCCTCAAGCCGGTGCACCGCCGCGTGCTGTACGCCATGCGGGAACTCGGCAACGACCACAGCAAGCCCTACAAGAAGTCCGCCCGCGTGGTCGGTGATGTCATCGGCAAGTATCACCCGCACGGCGACGTGGCCGTCTACGACACCATCGTGCGCCTGGCCCAGCCCTTCTCGATGCGCTACCTGCTGGTGGACGGGCAGGGCAACTTCGGCTCCGTGGATGGCGACGCGCCGGCCGCCATGCGCTACACCGAGGTGCGCATGGCACGCATCGCCGGCGAGCTGCTGGCGGACATCGACAAGGAGACGGTCGACTTCGTGCCGAACTACGACGGCTCGGAGCAGGAACCGACCGTGCTGCCGACGCGGGTCCCGCACCTGCTGGTCAATGGCTCATCCGGCATCGCCGTCGGCATGGCCACCAACATCCCGCCGCACAACCTCGGTGAAGTCATCGACGCCGTGCTGGCGCTGATGGACGACCCCGACATCACGCTGGCGGAACTGATCAAGCGCATCCCGGGTCCCGACTTCCCGACGGCGGGCATCATCAACGGCACGCACGGTGTCTACGAGGCCTATGCCCGCGGCCGCGGCCGCTGCCATGTGCGGGCCCGCACCCATGTGGAGCCCATCGACGACAAGGGCCGCGAGGCCATCATCGTCACCGAGCTGCCGTACCAGGTGAACAAGGCGCGCCTGATCGAGAAGATCGCCGACCTGGTCCGCGACAAGAAGATCGAGGGCATCAGCGAGCTGCGCGACGAGTCCGACAAGGACGGCATGCGCATCGTCATCGAGCTGCGCCGCGGCCAGCTCACCGACGTGGTGCTGAACAACCTGTTCGCGCAGACGCCGCTGGAGACGGTGTTCGGCATCAACATGGTGGCGCTGCGCGACGGGCGCCCGCGGCTGCTCAACCTGCGCGAGATGCTCGAGGCCTTCCTGCGGCACCGCCGGGAGGTGGTGACGCGGCGCACGATCCATGACCTGCGCAAGACCCGCGAGCGCGCCCACCTGCTCGAGGGCCAGGCCGTGGCGCTGGCGAACATCGACGAGGTGATTGCCGTCATCAAGGCTTCGGCTTCGCCGGCCGCGGCGCGCGAGGCGCTGGTGGCGCGCGTGTGGATGCCCGGGGCCGTGACGGACATGCTGGCACGTGCCGGCGAGATCTCCACGCGTCCGCCGGATATCGGTGGCGAATTCGGCCTGGTCGACGGCGGCTACCGGCTGTCGGCGGTCCAGGCCCAGTCGATCCTCGATCTGCGCCTGCACCGGCTGACCGCGCTGGAACAGGACAAGATCCTCGACGAGTACCGGGAGCTGCTCGACAACATCCGCGAGTTCACCGAGATCCTGCGCAACCCGGACAAGCTCATGGCCGTCATCCGCGCAGAGCTCGGCGAGATCCGCGAGCGCTACGCCGATCCGCGCCGCAGCGAGATCATCGAGAGCCACGAGAGCCTGTCCATCGAGGACCTCGTGCCGCAGGAGGACGTGGTGGTCACGCTCTCCCACGGTGGCTACGCCAAGGCGCAGAGCCTGGCGGACTACCACGTGCAGCGCCGCGGCGGCCGGGGGCGCGCGGCGGCCAAGGTTCGCGACGAGGACTTCATCGACAAGCTGTTCGTGGCCAACACCCACGACACGCTGCTGTGCTTCACCAGCCGCGGGCGCCTGTTCTGGCTCAAGGTCTACCAGCTGCCCCGCGCCAGCCGCGAAGCGCGCGGCCGGCCCATCGTCAACCTGCTGCCGCTGGAGGAAGGGGAGCGCGTCAATGCCGTGCTGCCGATCCGCGACTTCGAGCAGGACAAGTACGTGTTCATGGCCACCAGCCAGGGCATCGTCAAGAAGACCAGCCTCGATGCGTTCTCGCGGCCGCGCAATGCGGGCATCCGTGCGGTGGAGCTGCACGAGAGCGACCGGCTGGTGGACGTGGCCATCACCGACGGCAGGAGCCACATCATGCTCTGCGCCAGTTCCGGCAAGGCCATCCGCTTCCACGAGGACGATGTCCGGCCGATGGGCCGGACCGCGGCCGGGGTACGCGGTATCCGCCTGGGTGACGGCCACGAGGTCATCGCGCTCATGATCGTTGCCGACGGCACCATCCTGACCGCGACGGAGAACGGCTTCGGCAAGCGCACGCGCGTCGACGAGTTCCCGCTGCAGGGCCGCGGCGGCCAGGGCGTGATCGGCATCCAGACCTCGGAACGCAACGGCCGCATGGTCGGCGCCATCCAGGTCGAGCCCGGCGACGATGTCGTGCTCATCAGCTCGGTGGGTACGCTGGTGCGCACGCCGGTGGACGAGATTTCCGAACAGGGCCGCAACACCCAGGGCGTGCGCCTCATCCGCCTCGACGAAGGCGAGCGCCTGGTCGGACTGGACCGCATCATCGCCCTCTCGGGCGACGACGACCAGGAGTGACGGCAGGACGGACCGCAACGGGCGCAGGCCGCAGGCGGCGGCCCTCGCCATTCTCAACGGAGACAGGAAGCTAGGCTTATGGGTCGCATATTCAATTTCAGCGCGGGTCCGGCCACCTTGCCGCTGGAGGTGCTCGAGCAGGCCAGGGACGAGATGACCGACTGGCAGGGCCGCGGCGTTTCCGTCATGGAGATCAGCCACCGCAGCAAGGCCTTCATCAATGTGGCGGCGCAGGCCGAAGCGGATGTCCGCGAGTTGCTGGCCGTGCCCGACGACTACGCCGTGCTGTTCCTGCAGGGTGGCGCCACGCAGCAGTTCGCGCTGCTGCCGATGAACCTGGCGGCGCCCGGGCAGGTGGTTGACTACGTGGTGACCGGGCAGTGGTCGAAGAAGGCGGCCGCCGAGGCCAGGGCAGTCAGCAAGGTCAACGTCGTCGCCGATGGCGCAGCCGGGAATTTCACCGACGTGCCCGCCCGCGCCAGCTGGCGCCTGAGCGACGGGGCGGCCTACGTGCATTACTGCCCGAACGAAACCATCGGCGGGCTGGAGTTCCATGAGGTGCCGGATGTGGGCATGGCGCCGCTGGTGGCGGACATGTCCTCCACCATCCTGTCGCGTCCGGTGGATGTGCGGAAGTTCGGCGTGATCTATGCGGGCGCCCAGAAAAATATCGGCCCGGCGGGCCTGGTGCTCATGATCGTGCGCCGGGACCTGCTCGATCGGGTGCCAGAGACCGTGCCACCGATCCTGCGCTACGCGTCCCAGGCCAAGGAAGGGAGCATGCTCAACACGCCCCCGACCTATTCCTGGTACATCGCCGGCCTGGTATTCCAGTGGCTGAAGCGCCAGGGTGGCCTGGCATGCATGGCCGAGGTGAACCGGCGCAAGGCCGCCAAGCTCTACCAGGCCATCGATGGCTCGGGCTATTACCGCAACCCGGTGGCGAAGGCGCATCGTTCGTGGATGAACGTGCCGTTCACCCTGCCGGATGCGGAGCTGGATGCGGTGTTCCTGTCCGAGGCAGCAGCCGCGGGGCTGGCCGAGCTGAAGGGCCATCGCTCCGTCGGCGGCATGCGCGCCAGCATCTACAATGCGATGCCGGAGGCGGGGGTCGATGCCCTGGTCGCCTTCATGGCGGATTTCGCGCGCCGTCACGGTTGACGGCAGCACTCACCCGGAAACGACGAAGCAAGCACTGCAATGTACAAGGTACTCACGCTCAACAGCATCGCGGTCCAGGGGCTGAAGCGGCTGCCGCGGGAACGCTACGAAGTGGCTTCCGAGATCGGCCATCCCGACGCCATCCTGGTGCGGTCGGCAAAGATGCACGACATGGACATTCCGCAATCGGTGCTGGCCATCGGCCGCGCCGGAGCCGGCACCAACAACATCCCGGTGGAGCGTCTGTCGAAGCTGGGCATCCCGGTGTTCAACGCGCCCGGGGCCAACGCCAACGCGGTGAAGGAACTGGTCATCGGCGGCATGCTGCTCGCGGCGCGCAACCTCTGCCAGGCCTGGGATTTCACCCGTCAGTTGCCCGGCGAGGGTGCCGAACTCGACAAGGCCGTCGAGGCCGGCAAGAAAAAGTTCGTGGGTTTCGAGCTGCCGAGCCGCACGCTCGGTGTCATCGGCCTCGGCGCCATCGGCGTGCAGGTGGCCAATGCGGCGCTCGCACTCGGCATGCGCGTCATCGGCTTCGATCCGCAGATCACGGTGGAGCGTGCCTGGGAGCTGTCCTCCGGTGTGGAGAAGGCGCGCAGTCTCGACGAGCTGTTCAGCCGTGCCGATGTCATCAGCCTGCACGTGCCGCTGCTGGATGCCACCCGCGCGCTGGTCAACGAGACCCGCATCCGTCTGATGCCCGGCAAGGCCGTGGTGCTGAATTTCGCGCGCGGCGAGATCGTCGACGAGGCGGCCATCCTCGATGCGCTGGGCTCCGGGAAGCTCGCCGCCTACGTCTGCGATTTCCCCAGCCGCCGGCTGCTGGGCCGGGAGGGCGTGATCGCCCTGCCGCACCTGGGTGCATCCACCGAGGAAGCCGAGATCAATTGCGCCGTGATGGTGGCCGACACCGTGCGCGGTTACCTGGAGAATGGCCTGATCCGCCACTCGGTGAATTTTCCCGATGCGGACCTGCCGCGCATGAACGCGCACCGGATCACCATCGCCAACGCCAACGTACCGAACATGGTCGGGCAGATCTCCGGCAGCCTCGGCGATGCGGGCCTGAACATTGCCGACCTGCTCAACAAGTCGCGCGGCAACCTCGCCTATACCATCGTCGACCTGGATGGCGCGCCCACGCCCCAGGTGCTGGCGAAGATCCGCGGCATCGAGGGCGTGCTCTGCGTGCGCGACCTCGGGCGGCCGCAGTCGGCCTGACCGGGATCGCTCCCTTCATGGCCCGCAAGCGCAAGTCCTCGCCCGGATCCCGGCGCAGGGCACGTCCGGCGCCGCCGGAGGCGGACCTGGGCGCCATCCGCGCGCGGATCGATGCGCTGGATGCCGAGCTGGGCGAACGCATCAGCGAGCGTGCCCGGCTGGCACAGCAGGTGGGCGTCGCCAAGGGCCGGCACGGTGCGGTGGATTTCTACCGGCCGGAACGCGAGGCGCAGGTGCTGCGCGGCGTGGCCGCCCGCAACCGCGGGCCACTCAGCAACGAGGAGATGGTCCGGCTGTTCCGCGAGATCATGTCCGCCTGCCTGGCGCAGGAGGAGCCGCTGAAGGTCGGCTACCTGGGCCCGGAAGGCACCTTCAGCCAGTCGGCCGTCTACAAGCAGTTTGGCCATTCGGTGCGTGCGCTGCCCCTGGGGACCATCGACGAGGTGTTCCACGAAGTGGAGTCCGGCGCCGCGGATTTCGGCGTGGTGCCGGTGGAGAATTCCACGGAGGGTACCGTCAACCACACGCTGGACCTGTTCCTGGGTTCGCCGCTGAAGATCTGCGGCGAGGTCGAGTTGCGCGTGCGCCAGCATCTGCTGGGCACGATGCCGGCACTGGAACAGGTAGCGCGGGTCTGCGCGCATCCGCAGTCACTGGCCCAGTGTCGTGCCTGGCTGCGTGAATACCTGCCGGGAGTGCCGACGGTGGAGGCCACCAGCAACGCCGAAGGTGCCCGCCGCGCCCGCGACGAGGCCGGCACCGCCGCCATCGCCGGCGATGCGGCGGCAGAGGTCTACGGCCTCGACAAGCTGGTGGCCGATATCGAGGACCGGCCGGACAACACCACGCGGTTCCTGGTGGTGGGGCGCAAGCTGTTCCCGCCGAGTGGCGACGACAAGACCAGCCTGCTGCTCTCGAGCAGCAAGGGCGAGGACGCCGGCGCGCTGCACCGCCTGCTTGCGCCGCTGGCGGAGCACAAGGTCAACATGACGCGCATCGAATCCCGGCCGTCGCGCCAGCGCAAGTGGCACTACGTGTTCTTCGTCGATGTCGACGGCCATGCCGAGGAGCGCCACGTTGCACGCGCGCTGGAGCAGCTGCGCCGCCAGGCAGACCTGTTCCGCGTCCTCGGCTCGTACCCGAAGGCCATCCTCTAGGCCGCGCATGGCACGGCTCACCGACGCTGTCGGCCGGAGTGGCCCGTGAAGTGCCTGCTGGCCAGCCCGGGCGGGCGCGTCGATGGCGCCATCCGGGTACCGGGCGACAAGTCCATTTCGCATCGCGCCATCATGCTGGGCGCGATCGCCTCCGGCACCACCCGCATCCGCGGCTTCCTGCCCGGCGAGGACTGCCTGGCGACGCTGGCGGCAATGCAGGCCATGGGCGTGGATGTGGTCCGCACCGGCCATACCGAAGTCACCCTGGCCGGTGCCGGGCTGCGCGGGCTGCGCCCGCCCGCCGGTCCGCTCGACATGGGCAACTCGGGCACCGCCATGCGGCTGCTGGCCGGCCTGCTGGCAGGGCAGTCCTTCGAGTCCACGCTGGTCGGTGACACCTCGCTGTCGAAGCGGCCGATGGAGCGGGTCGCGCAGCCGCTGCGCGAGATGGGTGCCGGCATCGAGACCGTCGATGGGCACCCGCCGCTGCGCATCCTCGGCGGTGCCGCCCTGCATGGCATCGACTACGCCATGCCGGTGGCCAGCGCACAGGTGAAGTCCGCGCTGCTGCTGGCCGGGCTGTACGCCAGCGGCACGACCACGGTGCGCGAACCCGCGGTGACCCGCGACCACAGCGAGCGGATGCTGGCGGCCTTCGGCCAGGCCGTGCGGCGCGAAGGGCTGGTGGTCCACCTCGAGCCGGCCGGGAAGCTGGAGGCCGTGCCGGTGGATGTGCCCGGGGACCTGTCTTCCGCCACGTTCCTGATCCTCGCCGCCGGCCTGGCCCGGGAGGGTTCGCTGGTCATCGAACACGTTGGCCTGAACCCGACGCGGACCGGCATCCTGGAAATATTCCGCCTCATGGGCCTGGATTTCACGGTGGAGGCGCAGGAGGTCGCGCCGGGTGCCGAGCCGGTCGGGCGCATCACCGTCCGCCCCTCGCAGCTGCGTGGAGCCGTGATTCCGCCGGCTCTGGTGCCGCTCGCCATCGACGAGTTTCCCGCGGTCTTCGTGGCCGCCGCACTGGCCGACGGCGAAACCGTGATCAGCGGCGCCGAGGAACTGCGGCACAAGGAAAGCGATCGCATCGCCGTCATGGCCAGCGGCCTGCGGGCCCTCGGTGCGGGGATCATCGAGACCGCCGACGGCGCACGCATCCAGGGTGGCCCGCTCGGTGGTGGCGAGGTGGACAGTGCCGGCGACCACCGCATTGCCATGGCCTTCGCGGTCGGTGCCAGCTGCGCGCAGGGCGGGGTGCGCATCCTCGACACGGCCAACGTCGCCACCTCGTTCCCTGGCTTTGCCGCCCTGGCGCAGCGCATCGGCCTGCGTATCGAGGAGACCGCTGGCAGTGACCGCCCCGCCTGACGTCCCGGTCATCGCCCTCGACGGCCCGGGTGGTTCCGGCAAGGGCACCGTGGCCCGGGCCGTGGCGCGTCGCCTCGGCTGGCATCTGCTCGACAGCGGTGCGCTCTACCGGGTCGTCGCGGTCGCGGCGCTGGAGCAGGGGCTTTCCCTGGACGGCGAATCCGGCCTGGCGGCGGTTGCTGCCAGCCTCGATGCCCGCTTCGATGCCTTCGCCGGCCCCGAGGGCCGGGTGCTGCTGGGCGGGCGCGACGTGAGCAGCGCCATCCGCTCGGAGTCCGCCGGCGCCGCCGCCTCGCGGGTGGCCGCGTGGCCGGCCGTGCGCGCCGCCCTCGTCGGTCGCCAGCGGGGATTCCGCGTGGCCCCGGGACTGGTGGCCGACGGGCGCGACATGGGCTCGGTCATTTTCCCGGATGCCGGGCTGAAGGTGTTCCTGACGGCCGCCGTGGACGAGCGCGCCCGCAGGCGCCATAACCAGTTGAAGCAGAAGGGTATTGATGTTAGCCTTGCCGCCCTTTCCAAGGACATGGCGGAGCGCGACCGCCGCGATGCGGAGCGAACCGTCGCGCCGCTGCGGGCCTGCCCGGACGCACGCACCCTGGATTCCACCGGCATCGGTGTCGATGAGGTGGTTTCGAGGGTGCTCGGCTGGGCAGCCGCGGCATTCCCCGGAGTGGCGCCCGGGACCGGACCGCAGGGGCGTGGGTGACCTGCGGAGTTGCAACTGAACCGTTTCGCGACAGGATGTTGCGGACACAACCAATCGCCGCCCTGATGTTGGCGGCCGGATGAACATAAATGACCGAATCTTTTGCCGAGCTCTTTGAGCAAAGTCTTGCCAGCAGCCGTATCCGCCCCGGCACCATCCTCACCGGTCGAGTGGTGGAGGTGTCCAACGAGGTCGTGGTCGTCAGCGCCGGACTGAAGTCCGAGGCCGTGATTCCTACCAGCCAGTTCCGCAACGAACGTGGCGAGATCGAGGTGCAGATCGGTGACCACGTCGAAGTGGCGCTGGACTCCGTCGAGGACGGCCATGGCGAGACCCGCCTGTCCCGCGAACGCGCCAAGCGCGCCCGCACCTGGGAGCAGCTGGAAGATGCCTTCGAGAACGGCAAGATCGTCAGGGGCCTGATCAGCGGGCGCGTCAAGGGCGGCTTCACGGTGGACGTCGACTATGTGCGCGCATTCCTGCCGGGCTCGCTGGTGGACGTGCGCCCTGTGCGCGACCCCTCCTACCTCGAGGGCAAGGACCTCGAGTTCAAGGTGATCAAGCTCGATCGCCGTCGCAACAACGTCGTGGTGTCGCGACGCGCGGTGGTGGAGCAGGAATACAGCTCCGAGCGCGAGGCCATGCTCTCGCAGCTGCAGGAAGGCGCCACCGTCAAGGGCATCGTCAAGAATCTCACCGATTACGGTGCCTTCGTCGACCTCGGCGGCATCGACGGCCTGCTGCATATCACCGACATGGCGTGGAAGCGCGTCAAGCACCCCTCGGAAGTGGTCAATGTCGGCGACGAGATCAACGTCAAGATCCTGCGCTTCGACCGCGAGAAGAACCGCGTCTCGCTCGGCGTGAAGCAGCTGGGTTCGGATCCCTGGGAGGCGATCTCCCGCCGCTATCCGCCCAATACCCGGCTGTTCGGCAAGGTCACCAACATCGCCGACTACGGCTGCTTCGTCGAGATCGAGGAGGGCGTCGAGGGGCTGGTCCACGTCTCGGAGATGGACTGGACCAACAAGAACGTCAATCCGTCGAAGGTCGTGCAGATCGGCGACGAGGTCGAGGTCATGGTCCTCGACATCGACGAAGAGCGCCGGCGCATCTCGCTGGGTCTCAAGCAGTGCAAGCCGAATCCCTGGGCCGAGTTCGCGGCGAGCTACAACAAGAACGACCGCGTCACCGGCAAGATCAAGTCGATCACCGACTTCGGCATTTTCATCGGCCTGCCTGGCGGCATCGACGGCCTGGTGCACCTCTCCGACATTTCCTGGGATGCCCCCGGCGAGGAGGCGGTGCGCAAGTACAAGAAGGGCGAGGATGTCGAGGCGGTGGTGCTCAGCATCGACCCCGAGCGCGAGCGCATCTCGCTCGGCGTCAAGCAGCTCGACAACGACCCGCTGTCGACGTTCATGGCGCAGTTTCCCAAGGGCAGCATCGTCAAGGGAACGGTCATCGAGGTGGATGCCCGTGCCGCAGTCATCGACCTTGGCGACGGCATCCAGGGGCAGCTGCGCGCCAGCGAGCTGGCGCGTGACCGCGTCGAGGATGCGCGTTCCGTGCTGAAGGTCGGCGACGTGGTGGAGGCGAAGTTCACCGGCCTGGACCGCAAGAGCCGCGTCATTTCGCTGTCCATCAAGGCCAAGGAGGCCCATGAGGAGGCGGAGGCGGTGGAAAGCTACCGTTCCTCGGATGCCACTTCCGGGACCACGCTGGGCGACCTGCTCAAGGAGCGGATCGCCGGCGGCGGCAGCGAGGGCTGAGCGCAACCGGGCGTGATGGGGCGCCACCGCCGGCTGCCGGGGCAGCAGACCCGGGCCGGCGGTGACGGATGATCAGGGGGAGTACTGCCTTGGCCATGACGAAGTCTGAACTCATCGAGCTGCTGGCACGCAAGCAGAAGCATCTGCCGACAAAGGACGTCGAACTGGCGGTCAAGCACCTGCTGGAACTGATGAGCAACGCGCTGGCATCGGGCGAGCGCATCGAGATCCGCGGTTTCGGCAGTTTTTCCCTGCACTTCCGGCCTCCACGTCAGGGGCGCAACCCGAAGACGGGCGAGGCCGTGGCGCTGGCCGGGAAGTTCGTCCCGCACTTCAAGCCCGGCAAGGACCTGCGCGACCGCGTCAACGAGAACAAGTCGCTGCCGATCAAGGAATAGCCGTCCCCCAACCCCGGCGGAGGTGGCAGGGATCATCGTGCACAGGATCTTCTGGCTGTTGCTGCTGTTCCTCATGCTGGTGCTGGCCGTGCTGTTCGCGGCCATGAACCCGGGACTCGTCGACCTCGACCTCGGGCTGTTCGAGACCCGCATGCAGAAGTCGCTGGCGCTGACGCTGGCATTTGCCGCCGGCTGGGTATTCGGCCTGCTGAGCCTGGCGCTGGTGCTGCTGCGCATGTGGCTGGAGCGGCGCAAGCTGCGCAAGGCGCTGCGCCTCGCCGAGGCCGAGGTCCATACGCTGCGCAGCCTGCCTCCGCCGCATGCCGACTGAGGCGGCGTTCTTCTTTGCCGGGCTGCTGTTCATCGCGGCAGCGCTCGGCTACGTATTCGCCCGCCTCGGGCAGCTGGACGACGAGGAACTGGGACCCAGCGGCCTCGATTACGTGCGCGGCCTCCGGTTCCTGCTCAGGGAGCAGCCGGACCGGGCACTGGAGGCCTTCACCACCCCTGGCGAACTCGATGAAGACACCATCGAGACCCATTTCGCGCTCGGGCAGCTGTTCCGCAAGCGGGGCGAGGTGGAGCGCGCCATCCGCGTCCACAGGGACCTGATCGATCGCCCCAACCTGCGGCGCGACCACCGGGAGCAGGCGCAGTTCGCGCTGGCAGAGGACTACCTGAGTGCCGGCCTGTTCGACCGCGCCGAGACCCTGCTGGCGGAGTTGCGCGGTTCCCCGCGGCAGGGGATCGAAGCGCTGCGCCGCCTGATACGCCTGGCGGAGCTCACCCACGAGTGGGAGCGCGCCATCGAGCTGCACCGCGAGCTGGAGGCGGTGGATCGTACGGCAGCGCGTTCCGGCCGGGTGGCACATTACCTCTGCGAACTGGCCGAGCAGGCCAGGCTTGCCAGGAACCTGCCGCAGGCCATCGCCTGGCTGGACCGGGCCGCACAGGCTCGCCAGGACAGCGTGCGGCTGGCGCTGGTGCGCGCCGCGGTGGCCTCCGACGCCGGCGACCATGAACAGGCCATCCGTTGCTACCAGCGCGTCGCGGAGCGCGAGCCGTCCTTGCTGGTGGATGTCCTGCCACGCCTGTCCGCGGCCTGCCGCGCTGCCGGCCGCGATGCTGATTTCTCGCGGTTCATCGAGGACCTGCTGGCGCAGGATCCACGGGCAGCACGCGCGGTGGCGTTTGCCACCATCCTCGATCCTGGCATCAATGACCCGCGCGCACTGGCCTGCCTCCGGGATTTCATCCGTGCCGATGCCACCCTGCAGGCGCTCGTCGATGGCGAGCGGCTGGCATCGGCGCCCGAGGCCGAGCGGGCGCAGGCCCTGGAGCGGGTGCGCCGGGCGCTGCGCCACATGGCGAGCGCCGGCCGTTCCTACCGCTGCCTCGAGTGCGGCTACGCCAGTGCCAGCCTGCAGTGGCAGTGCCCGGGCTGCGCGGCCTGGGACGTGGTGCGGCCGCGCGTGCGGCTGGCTTTCGAGTCGGGTGATCGCTGAAGCTGTCGCGGCGCCGTGGCCCGCGTTTCCGCTGTTTCACGCATGTTTTCCCGCTGGGATCGTCCTGGTCCGGATCCTAGGCTGTCAGCATCCGCCATGGTGGCGGGTGATACCCCTGCTGACACATCAAGGAGACTGACATGCGAAACTGGCTGATCATCGCCGCGGCGCTGCTGGTGCCTGCCCTGGGGCTGGCCGGGCCCGTCGACCTCAACAGCGCGGATGCCGCCACCCTGGCGCGGGAACTCGACGGCATCGGCCTGGCACGCGCCAAGGCGATCGTCGAATACCGGGAGAAGAACGGCAAGTTCCGCTCCGCCGACGAGCTGCTCAAGGTCAAGGGCATCGGGCCCCAGGTCCTCCAGCAGAACAAGGCCAACCTCCAGCTCCGCGATCCTGCCAGGTAGGCGGCTCCTGCGGGACGGGTGCGGCGCCGGCGGCGCCGTACCCGTCCACAGGCCATGCCCGTCGCGGAATTCGCCCGGGGATTTCGCTAAGATCTTGCGTCCATTCCCAGGCGGATCCAGCAACCATGGCCAGGTTCAAGCCGGTACGAACGGCAGTCTTCCCGGTGGCCGGGCGGGGCACACGCTTCCTGCCCGCTACCAAGGCGATGCCCAAGGAGATGCTGCCTATCGTCGACAAGCCGCTGATCCAGTATGCGGTGGAAGAGGCACTGGCTGCCGGTGCAACACGGCTGGTGTTCATCACGGGCAGCACCAAGCGTTCGATCGAGGACCATTTCGATCGCGATGCGGAACTCGAGCGCGCGCTGGAAGCGGCCGGCAAGCAGCAGCTGCTGGGACTGGTCAGGAACATCCTGCCGAACGGGGTGTCCTGCGTGTACATCCGGCAGGGCGAGCCCCTCGGCCTCGGCCACGCCGTGCTCTGTGCCCGTCCGGCGGTGGGCGACGAGCCGTTCTTCGTGCACCTGCCTGATGACCTGATCCGCGCCCGTACTTCCTGCCTTGCGCAGATGCGCGGGCATTACGAGCAGCATGGCGCGAGCGTGCTGGCGGTGGAGGACGTGCCGGCGGAGAAGACCAGCAGCTACGGCATCGTCGATGCGGACAGCGAGGGCAGGCTGCGCCGGATCGTCGAGAAGCCGGCACCCGACAAGGCACCATCGACCCTGGCGGTGGTGGGCCGCTACCTGCTCACGCCCGCCATCTTCGACATGCTGGAGAATATCGGCCGCGGCGCGGGCGGGGAGATCCAGCTCACCGACGGCATCGCGGCGCTGCTGCGGCAGGAGCCGGTGCACGCCTTCCGCTTCGCCGGCCGGCGTTACGACTGCGGCAGCAAGCTCGGCTACGTGGAGGCCATCGTCGATTTCGCGATGGAGGACCAGGCGCTGCGCGAGTCGCTGAAGGCGCACCTCGCCGCGCATCGCTGAGGCCTGGGCACCGCGGCAGCCGCCGTTGTTTTCCCGCCCGCACCCGGCGGCTTTCGGCGGCCGCGGATGTGGCGCCCGGGCTGAAATTCGGTTATACCAGCCAACAGGACCGGTTCGGGCGCCCTGTCGGACTGCCCGGCGGGCCCGGTTGACTGGGGTTTGTCAGGGGGGGGCAACCATGGGAAAGCAGCAAGCGCCATGCCGTCGCAATGGCATCGTCCAACTGTCTGCAGTCGTCGCCACCGCGCTACTGGTGAGTGTGCCCACGGGCATGGCACTGGCGCAGGTCGACACGATGATCCAGGAGATCGTCGTCACCGCGCGCAAGAAGGCCGAGAACCTGCAGGAGGTGCCGGTGGCCGTCACGGCCTTCACCTCCGACGCCATCGAGAGTGCGGGCATCCGTGACCTCTATGACGTCGCGGAGCTGACACCAGGCCTGTCCTTCTTCAATGCGCAGGGCGAGTTCCTCGCGGTGCCGGTGATCCGGGGCATGGCACCCACGGACATCTTCGGCGAGAACAACGCGGCGATCTTCGTCGATGGCATCTACGTTTCGGGTCGCGAGGGGCTGAACTTCTCCCAGCTCGACCTGGAACGCATCGAAGTGGTCAAGGGGCCGCAGAGCGCGCTGTACGGCCGCAATGCCTTCAGCGGCGCCATCAACTACGTGACGAAGATGCCCTCCGACCAGTTCGGCATGAAGGCGGAGATGACCGGTGGCTCGGATGGCCGGATGGGGGGGCAGGCGGCGATCACCGGGCCCATCTTCTCCGACCAGCTGACCGGGCGCCTGTCGGCGCTCTACGACGAATTCGACGGCACCTATGGCAATCCGCTGGGCCACCAGGACATATCCGGCTACCGCTATCGCAGTGCCCAGGGAACACTGCGCTGGGTGCCGGCGGAAAGCTTCAGCATGACCGGCGCGCTGTACTACTCCAATGACGAGATAGACGACTCGGCGACCACGGCCTACCCGGCCACCTGCCAGAACCGCGTGGATGCCAACCTCAACCTGAAGCGCCTGCAGGACTTCTGCGGCCGGATCCCCAGCATGGACGAGTATGCCGACAGCCTGCGCGGCATCGGCACCCCGTCTGCGCAGTACCTTGCCGATGCGCTGGCCAACGAGTCCATCCCCAAGATCGCGCGCGCACTCGGCGAGGACCGGGACCTCGCGCGGGGCCACCTGACGATCGACTGGGACGTGCTCGGCGGGACGGTCACCGCCCTGACCGGCTATTCCAGAACCACGCAGTCTGCCCTGGTCGATGGCAACCGCAGCCTCGGCGTCGACCTGCCCTTCGTCTTCTGCACCAGCACCACCGACCTCGGTGGCGGGGCCTACACCTGCAACCGCCTCGCTGGCGTGCTCCAGGTCGACCGCCTCACCACTGGGCTGCTGCAGCTCCAGCAGGAGAGCGAGACGCAGGAGATCAGCCAGGAAATCCGCTTCACCAGCGGCCAGGACCAGCCCTTCCGCTGGTCGGCCGGTGCCTACTGGTACGACGTGGATCGAGACGTGCGCGAGCGTGGCGTCGAGGCGACCAATCAGCCGGCGCCCGCCTTCCCGGCCAACCAGTTCGGCCCCATCGTCACGACCTTCCCGATCATCATCGGCGATGCCGCCTTCCGCCCCTGGTTCAAGCCCGGGGGTGATGCCGATCCGCTCGAGCGTCACATCCAGGAGAACCGGGACAATTCCTGGTCGGTCTTCACCTCGGGCGAGATGGATGTGACCGATGCCCTGACGCTCGATGCCCAGCTGCGCTACGGGCATGAGGAAAAGGAAGTGCAGGGGTACCGCTGGGACGAGGTGAATCTCGCCGCTGCCGACCCGCTCCTCAGTGCCCACGACAAGGACAGCTGGGATGCCGTCACCTGGCGGCTGGGCGCAAAGCTCGACGTCTCCCCCGACTGGATGACCTACGCGTCGGTGTCCAGGGGTGAAAAATCCGGCGGCTTCGACGTCGTCAGCGTCAACTATGTCGATCTCAGCTCGGGACTGCTCATCAAGCCCTTCGACGAGGAGAAGCTGCTGGCCACCGAACTGGGCATCAAGGGGCACACGCCCGACGGGCGCATGGCGATCGACATGTCGGTGTACCTCAACAACTGGGATGACGTGGTCATTCCCGAGGTCTACGAGAGCAGCCCCTTCGATGGCCGGGCTTTCCAGACACCGGTGAGCTTCAACGGCAACCTGGGCAACGCGACGATCATCGGCTGGGAAGTGGTGATGGACGTGCAGATCACCGATGACCTGTCCATGCGGCTGAGCGGCTCGCATACCGATGCCACCTGGGACCATGGGACCCGCCAGGCGACGCTGGCGACCTTCCCGGGTTTCCGGCCCGATGACTGCCAGGCGGCGGTGACCAACCCTGCCGCGGAAGCGGACTGCAAGGCCCGCTCCGGCGATATCTCGGGGAACACCATGCTGCGCCAGCCGGAGTGGCAGGCCAGCGCCAGCCTGGATTACCGGCGGCAGCTGTCCGGCGAATGGAGCCTGTTCTCGCGTGCCGACTACAGCTACCAGGGCAAGGTCTACGAGGGCAACAGCAACGACAGCTGGTTGCCGGACCACAGCTACGTGAACCTGACGCTCGGCATCGAATCGGGCCGCTACTCGGTCGAGCTCTGGGGACGGAACGTCTTCAACGACGACAGCCCGATCGCCGCCTATCGGGACGTCTTCTTCACCAATGCCACGGACGTCTACCAGCAGGCGCCGCCATCCTCGACCCCGGACGACTTCTTTCCCTGGCGGCTGACGGTGACGCATCCCCGCCTGGCCACCTGGGGCCTCACGGCGCGCGTGCGCTTCGGCGGGGAGGAACGCTGAATGGGGGGCTGCGTTATCGCAGCGGCAGCAGGAGACTGGCTCCCCGGGCCGGACTCGAACCAGCGACCAATCGGTTAACAGCCGATCGCTCTACCACTGAGCTACCGGGGAGTGGATACCAGACTCATGCTGCGGGGCTTAAGCCCTTGAGAAGCGGGGCGATTCTGTTTTAAGCGGCAGGCCAAGTCAAGGCACCTGTCCGTCGGCCGGGCCAATCAGGCCAGGACGCGGCGCATCCGGCCGATCGCTTCCTTCAGGGTGTCGATACCGCAGGCATACGACAGGCGGAAATGCCCCTGGGCACCGAAGGCCGATCCCGGCACGACCGCGACGTCGGCCTCGCGCAGCAGCAGCTCGCACAGGGCCACGTCATCCGCCAGACCAAGGCGGCGGATGGCTTCGCCCGCATCGGGGAAGGCGTAGAACGCGCCGGCAGCCGGAATGCAGCGCAGGCCCGGGATGGCATCCAGGGCGGCCACGATGTAGTCATGGCGCACGCGAAATGCCTGCGTCATCTCCCGCACGCAATCCTGCCCACCCTCCAGCGCGGCGATGCTGGCAGCCTGGGAGATGCTGCAGGGATTCGACGTGCTCTGGCCCTGCAGTTTCTTCATGGCGGCCACCAGCTTCCGCGGTCCCGCCGCGTAGCCGATGCGCCAGCCCGTCATCGCGTAGCACTTGGAGACGCCATTGATGGTCACCGTGCGATCCGCAAGCGACGGACAGGCCGCCGCGAAGCTCACGAACGGCTCCGGGCCCCAGTAGATGTGCTCGTAGATGTCGTCCGCGCCGATGACGATGTTCGGGTGCTGCTCCAGGACCGCACCCAGCGCCTGCCATTCGGCGCGGCTGTACGCGGCCCCGGTGGGATTGCCCGGGCTGTTGAGGAACAGCAGCCGCGTGCGTTCGGTGATGGCGGCCTGCAGCGCGCGCGGCGTGATGCGGAATCCGTCGGCGAGACTGGCATTGACCATCACCGGCTCGGCGTCCGCCAGCCGGACCATGTCGGGATAGGACACCCAGCAGGGCGCCGGGATGATGGCTTCGTCACCCGGATTCAGCACGGCCATGGCCAGGTTGAAGCAGGACTGCTTGGCGCCCGAGGAGGCGATGACCTGCTCCGGCGCGAATTCCAGGCCGTTCTCGCGCCGGAACTTGCCGATGATGGCAGCCTTCAGTGCCGCCGATCCCTCGACCGGCGTGTAGCGCGTCAGGCCGCTGCCGATGGCCTCGATGGCGGCGGCACGGACGTGGGCCGGCGTGTCGAAGTCCGGCTCCCCGGCGCTGAGGTCGATGATCGGACGGCCCTGGCTGCGCAGCTCCGTGGCCAGCGCGCTGGTGGCCATGGTGGGTGAGGGCCTGGCGCGTTGCAGGCGCTGGGAAACTGATAGGCTCAACGGCTGATCCCCGGCAATCCGGCCGATACGAGGCGGCTGCAGATACTAAGGTATCCCCCTGCGGCAACCAAGGGCGCACATGGACAGGTTCGAGTTGACGACAGCGCTGCGGCCAGCGGGAGACCAGCCCGAGGCCATTCGCGCTCTGGTGGCCGACATCGAGGCCGGGCTCGCCAGGCAGACGCTGCTCGGCGTCACCGGATCGGGCAAGACCTTCACCATGGCCAACGTCATCGCCGCGATCCAGCGTCCGGCGATGATCCTCGCACCCAACAAGACCCTGGCGGCGCAGCTCTACGGCGAGATGCGGGAGTTCTTCCCGCGCAATCGCGTCGAGTACTTCGTCTCCTACTATGACTACTACCAGCCCGAGGCCTACGTGCCGTCCACCGATACCTACATCGAGAAGGACGCATCGATCAATGCCCACATCGAGCAGATGCGGCTCTCGGCCACCAAGTCGCTGCTGGAACGTGCCGACGCCATCATCGTCGCCACGGTCTCCTCCATCTACGGCCTCGGCGATCCGCAGGCCTACCTGAGCATGGTGCTGCACCTCTCGCGTGGCCATCGCGTCGACCAGCGCGACCTGCTGCGTCGCCTCGCGGAGATGCAGTACACGCGCAATGACCTCGAGCTGTCCCAGGGCAGCTACCGGGTGCGTGGCGAGATCCTCGACGTGTTCCCCGCGGATTCGGAGCGCCAGGCGGTGCGCGTCGCGCTGTTCGACGACGAGATCGAGTCGCTCACCTGGTTCGACCCGCTGACCGGCGAGCAGGGCGAGTCCGTGCCGCGCCTGACGCTGTTCCCGAAGACCCACTACGTGACGCCGCGCGACATCATGCTGCGCGCCGTGGAGCAGATCCGCGAGGAGCTGCGCGAGCGCCTGGCGGTGCTTCGCCAGGCGGGCAAGCTGCTCGAGGCGCAACGGCTGGAGCAGCGCACGATGTTCGACCTCGAGATGATCAACGAGGTCGGCTATTGCAACGGCATCGAGAACTACAGCCGCTACCTCTCGGGGCGCCAGCCCGGGGAGCCGCCGCCCTGCCTGTTCGACTACCTGCCGCGCAATGCACTGCTGATCGTCGACGAGAGCCATGTGACCATCCCGCAGCTGGGCGGCATGTACCGTGGCGACCGCTCGCGGAAGGAGACGCTGGTGGAGTACGGCTTCCGCCTGCCATCGGCTCTGGACAACCGCCCGCTGCGCTTCGACGAATTCGAGCGCATCGCGCCGCAGACCGTGTATGTCTCGGCGACGCCTGGTCCGTACGAGCGCCGCGAATCGCAGGCCGTGGTGGAGCAGGTGGTGCGGCCGACCGGGCTGCTGGATCCGGAAGTTCTGGTGCGCGCCGCCGCCACGCAGGTGGATGACGTGCTGTCGGAGATCAACCGCCGGGTGGCCGACGACGAGCGCGTGCTGATCACCACGCTGACCAAGCGCATGGCGGAGGACCTGACCGACTTCCTGCAGGAGCATGGCGTGCGGGTGCGCTACCTGCACTCCGACATCGAGACCGTGGAGCGCACGGAGATCATCCGCGACCTGCGCCTCGGCCGCTTCGACGTGCTGGTCGGCATCAACCTGCTGCGTGAGGGCCTCGACATGCCGGAGGTCTCGCTGGTGGCGATCCTCGATGCCGACAAGGAAGGGTTCCTGCGCTCGGAGGGATCGCTGATCCAGACCATCGGCCGGGCGGCACGCAACGTCCGCGGCACCGCCATCCTCTATGCGGACCGCGTCACGGGTTCCATGGAGCGGGCAATGGCCGAGACCAACCGCCGGCGCGCCCGGCAGCTGGCCTACAACGAGGCCCACGGCATCGTCCCGGCCAGCATCCGCAAGGACGTGCGCGACATCCTCGAGGGTGCGCGCAGCGAGCCGGCCCGCGGCAGGGGCCGCGAGCGTCGGCGGGTGGCCGAACCGGCCGCGCCGGACTACGCCAGCCTGGGTCCCGCGGGCACGGCGCAGGAACTGCGCCGGCTGGAGAAGCGCATGCACGAGCATGCCCGCAACCTGGAATTCGAGCAGGCCGCCCGGCTGCGGGACCAGATCGCGGCGCTGCGTGAGCAGGGGCTGGGACTGCCCCCGTCGCGCCAGGCGGGCTGAGTGCCTTGCGGCGGGGGCGGCCGATTGGGTATCGTTGCGCCTCCGTGGCCGCCTGCCGGCGGCCCGAATGCCCACAGGCGCGTAGCTCAGCGGTTAGAGCACTTGCTTGACATGCAAGGGGTCGGTGGTTCGATTCCACTCGCGCCTACCATTCCAGCGTACAGCCCCGAAGGCCACCGATGCCCGTCGTTACCCTGCCCGATGGCAGCACCCGCAGCTTCGATCACCCGGTCACGGTGGCCGGGGTGGCCGCCGCCATCGGCCCCGGCCTGGCACGCGCCGCGCTGGCGGGCCGCGTCGATGGCCGGCTGGTCGATACCTCGTTCCGCATCGACGGCGATGCGCGCGTCGCCATCGTCACCGACAAGGACGCCGACGGTCTCGAGGTCATCCGGCATTCCACCGCGCACCTGCTGGCGCAGGCGGTCAAGGCGCTGTTCCCCGCCGCGCAGGTGACCATCGGCCCGGTGATCGAGGACGGCTTCTACTACGACTTTGCCTTCGAGAGGCCCTTCACGCCCGAGGACATCGCCGCCATCGAGGCGAAGATGAAGGAGCTGGCCAGGGCCGACCTGCCCGTCAGCCGGCGCGTGCTGCCGCGCGATGAGGCCGTCAGGGTCTTCAGCGACCTCGGCGAGAAGTACAAGGCGGAGATCATCGCCGGCATCCCGGCAGGCGAGGAGATCGGCCTCTACGGGCAGGGCGACTGGTTCGACCTCTGCCGCGGCCCGCACGTGCCGTCCACCGGCAAGCTCAAGGCGTTCAAGCTGATGAAGGTGGCCGGCGCCTACTGGCGGGGTGACTCGCGCAACGAGATGCTCCAGCGCATCTACGGTACCGCCTGGCCGGACGAGAAGTCGCTCAAGGACTATCTGCACCGTCTCGAGGAGGCCGAGAAGCGCGACCACCGCCGCATCGGCCGCGAGCTCGACCTGTTCCACTTCCAGGAAGAAGCGCCCGGCGCCGTCTTCTGGCACCCGAAGGGCTGGACGCTGTTCCAGCAGCTCATCGGCTACATGCGCGAGCGCCAGCAGCAGGCGGGTTATCTCGAGGTCAACACCCCGGAGGTCATGGACCGCAGCCTCTGGGTGCAATCCGGTCACGTCGAGAAGTTCGGCGAGAACATGTTCATGACCCGGACTCCGGACGAGCGGGTCTACGCCATCAAGCCCATGAACTGCCCGGGCCACATCCAGGTGTTCAACCAGGGCCTGAAGAGCTACCGCGAGCTGCCGCTGCGGATCTGCGAGTTCGGCAAGGTCCACCGCTACGAGCCCTCCGGGGCGCTGCATGGCCTGATGCGCGTGCGCGCCTTCACCCAGGACGATGCCCACGTGTTCTGCACCGAGGAGCAGATCACCGCGGAGTCGGTGGCGATCACCCACCTGATCCTCGGTATCTACCGCGACTTCGGCTTCGAGGACATCCGCATCAAGTTCTCCGACCGGCCGGAGAAGCGTGTCGGCAGCGACGCCATCTGGGACCGGGCCGAGGCGGCCTTGCTGGCCGCGGCCGAGGCGGCGGGCCTGGAGATGACCCGCAACCCGGGGGAGGGGGCCTTCTACGGCCCGAAGCTCGAATTCGTGCTGCGCGACGCCATCGGCCGGGACTGGCAATGCGGCACCCTGCAGGTGGACTTCAACCTGCCGGGGCGTCTGGGGGCCAGCTACGTCGCCGACGACAGCCAGCGGCGGGTGCCGGTCATGCTCCACCGGGCCATGTTCGGTTCCCTGGAGCGGTTTTGCGGCATTCTGCTCGAACACCACGCCGGCCGGCTGCCGTCCTGGCTGGCGCCGGTGCAGGCCGTGGTCCTCAATATCACCGACCGCCAGGCCGGCTACGCCGGCACGGTCAAGGAAGTACTGGAAAATCAGGGCTTTCGAATCGCGGCGGACTTGAGAAACGAGAAGATCGGCTTTAAGATTCGCGAACACACGCTGCAGCGGGTTCCCTATCTCCTGGTGACGGGCGACCGGGAAGCCGAAACGAAGACCGTGGCCGTGCGCACGCGAAGCGGCAAGGATCTGGGCACGATGTCCCTCGAGGCACTGTCCCGGCACCTTGGTTCCGAGGTCGCGAGCCGCGGCCGCGTCGCTATGGAGGATTGACGCATCGTCGCTAGCAAGAGGATTCGGCGGAACGAGGAAATCGACTCCCGCCAGTTGCGGGTCATCGGCGCCGACGGGCAGATGATCGGGGTGATGACCAGAGAGCAGGCGCTCGAGATGGCATCGTCCCAGGAACTGGACCTGGTGGAGGTTTCCCCCACCGCCGACCCGCCGGTATGCCGGATCCTGGATTTCGGCAAGTTCCTGTTCGAGCAGAACAAGAAGGCCCATGCTGCCAAGCGCAAGCAGAAGCAGATCCAGGTCAAGGAAGTGAAGTTCCGCCCCGGCACCGAGGAAGGCGACTACCAGGTCAAGCTGCGCAACCTGGTGCGCTTCCTGAGCGAAGGTGACAAGGCGAAGGTGACCCTGCGGTACCGGGGGCGCGAGATGGCGCACCAGGACCTGGGTTTCAAGCTGCTGCAACGTGTGCAGCAGGACCTTCAGGAGCATGGCGCAGTCGAGCAGATGCCGAAGCTCGAAGGCCGCCAGCTGGTGATGGTGATTTCACCAAAGAGAAAGTGAGTGACGGCCAGCCAGCGCCGGGCATCCCGCCCGGAGCCTCTGGCCGAAACCCGCCTGCCCCGGCCGCGAGGTTCGGTTCAGGCCCCAGGAGAGTGACATGCCGAAGATGAAGACCAAGCGCGGCGCTGCAAAGCGTTTCCGTGCAACGGGGAATGGCGGTTTCAAGCACGGCCAGTCCCACTTGAACCATATCCTCACCAAGAAGAGCGCCAAGCGGAAGCGCCAGCTCGGCCCGATGCACCAGGTCGAGGAATGCGACGTGCCGGGCCTGCGCAAGCAGCTGCCCTACGCGTAACGGGAGGAACAGGACATGGCAAGAGTCAAGCGTGGCGTTACCGCAGGCAAGCGCCACAAGAAGATCCTCAAGAAGGCCAAGGGCTACTACAACGGTCGCCGCAAGGTCTACCGTGCGGCCAAGCAGGCTGTCATCAAGGCGGGGCAGTATGCGTTCCGCGACCGCCGCGTGAAGAAGCGCGAGTTCCGCGCCCTGTGGATCGCCCGCATCAACGCCGCCATCCGGCCCCACGGCCTGTCGTACAGCCGGTTCATCAACGGACTGAAGCTGGCCGGCATCGAGGTCGACCGCAAGGTCCTCGCCGACCTGGCGGTGCACGATGCCGAGGCCTTCGCCGCCCTGGCCGAGCAGGCCAGGGGCCAGCTCGCGGCCTGATCCGGCCGCGGCCGCTGGCGGAGATCACCGGACGGCCCCGGCAGAGGTGCCGGGGCCGTTCTGTTGCAGGAACCTATGGACGCACTCGAAGGGCTCATGGGTCGCGCGCGGGCTGCCGTGGCCGAGGCCGCGAACCTCGCCGTGCTCGATGAAGTCCGGGTCCGCTTCCTCGGCAAGAAGGGCGAGCTGACGGCGCTGCTGAAGCAGCTCGGCGGGCTGCCGGCCGCGGAGCGCCCGGCGGCCGGCCAGGCCATCAACGTGGCCCGTGATGCCGTCATCGCCGCGCTGGAACAGCGCCGCACCCAGCTCGAGGCCGAGCAGCTGGCGACCACGCTGGCCGGGGAACGCGTCGACCTGACACTGCCCGGACGCGGTACGGCGCCGGGTGGGGAACACCCGGTGAGCCGCTCGCTGGCGCGCATCGAGGCGATCTTCCGCGGCGCCGGCTTCGCGGTCCACGAGGGGCCGGAGATCGAGGACGACTTCCACAACTTCACGGCGCTGAACATCCCGGAGAACCATCCGGCGCGCGCGATGCACGACACCTTCTACTTCCCTGGCGGGCGGCTGCTGCGCACGCATACCTCGCCGGTGCAGATCCGCGCGCTGCGGGCGCAGGGGGCACCGATCCGGCTCATCGCCCCAGGGCGTGTATACCGCTGCGATTCGGACATGACCCACACGCCCATGTTCCACCAGGTCGAGGGCCTGGTGGTCGGTCGCGGTGTCAGCTTCGCCAACCTGAAGGCCGTGCTGCACGAGTTCGTCGAGCGCTTCTTCGAGCGCCCGGCGACGCTGCGCTTCCGGCCGTCCTATTTCCCCTTCACCGAGCCGTCGGCGGAGGTCGATGTGCAGGCCGAATCCGGGCGCTGGCTGGAGATCCTCGGCTGCGGCATGGTTCACCCTGAAGTGCTGCGCCAGGCCGGTGTGGATCCCGAGGAGTTCACCGGCTACGCCTTTGGCATGGGCGTGGAGCGCCTGACGATGCTCCGCTGTGGCGTCAACGACCTGCGCCTGTTCTTCGACAACGACCTGCGCTTCCTGCGCCAGTTCAACTGAGGCGCCGATGAAGATCTGCGACTCCTGGCTGCAGGAACAGGTTCCCCACGGGCTGGACCCGCAGGCGCTGGCCCGGCGGCTGACCATGCTCGGCCTGGAGGTCGATGCCCTGGACAGGGCAGGCGAACCGCTGGAGCGGGTGGTCGTCGGGCGCGTCGTCGGCCTCAGGCGGCATCCCAACGCCGACAAGCTGTCGCTGTGCCAGGTGGACATCGGCGCCACCGAGCCGCTCGGCATCGTCTGCGGCGCCGCCAATGTCCGCGAAGGCGGCCTGTACGCCACGGCGCTGGAAGGTGCGCGGCTGCCGGGTGGCCTGGTCATCAAGCCGACGCGACTGCGCGGGGAACCCTCTGCCGGAATGCTGTGCTCGGCCAGGGAGCTGGGCCTGGAGGCCGGTGTCGACGGCCTGCTGGAACTCGATGCCGATGCGGTGCCGGGCAGCGATGTCACGGGCCTGCTGAAGCTGGGCGATCCGGTGCTCGATCTCAACATCACGCCGAACCGCGCCGACTGCTTCAGCATCCTCGGCATCGCCCGCGAAGTCGCGGCCCTCGAGGCGGCACCGCGGGCCGAGGCCGCGCAGCCGGCCATCGCGGCGACGATTGCCGATGTGCAACCGATCGAACTCGCCGATGCTGGCGCCTGCCCGCGTTTCGCGGGCCGCATCATCCGCGGCCTGCGGCCCGATGCGGCAACGCCGCTGTGGATGCGCGAGCGGCTGCGCCGCTGCGGCGTGCGCCCTATTCACCCGGTAGTGGACGTGACCAACTACGTGATGCTGGAGCTGGGCCAGCCGATGCATGCCTATGACCTGGCGCGGCTCGATGGCGCTGTCACCGCGCGGCTCGCCAGGCCGGGCGAGGCCTGTGTGCTGCTCGATGGCCAGGAGGTCCACCCGCAGGAAGACGTGCTGGTCATCGCCGACGGGACGGGGCCGGTGGGGCTGGCGGGCATCATGGGTGGCAGCCGTACGGCGGTCAGCGCCACCACGCGGGACATCTTTCTCGAGGCCGCCTTCTTCACGCCGGCCGCCATGGCCGGCCGGGCCCGGCGCTTCGGCCTGCATACGGAGGCCTCGCTGCGCTTCGAGCGTGGTGTGGATCCGACGCTGCCGCCACGTGCCATCGAGCGCGCCACGGAACTGGTGCTGGCCATTGCCGGTGGCCGGCCCGGGCCGGTGGTGGATCGCTGCGAACCGGCCCGGCTGCCGGTGCGCCATGCCGTGCGGCTGCGCCGCGCGCGTCTCGCCCGGGTGCTGGGCGTGGAGATCGACCCGGCGGAGGTGCAGGAGATCCTGGTGCGTCTGCGCATGCAGGTAAAACCGGACGGGGAGGGCTGGCTGGTGACGCCGCCGGCGGCACGCTTCGACATCGAGCGGGAGGAGGACCTCATCGAGGAGGTTGCCCGCGTCCACGGCTATGAGCGCATTCCCGCCCTGCCCGGTGCGGCAACGGTGCAGCCGGCAGCGGTGGGCGAGGTGCCGGATCCGGTGCGCCATGCAGCGATGCTGCTGGTGGCGCGCGGCTACCAGGAGGCCATCACCTACAGCTTCATCGAGCCGGCCATGGCGAGCCGCTTCGGCGCCGATCCGGCGGCGGCACTGCAGCTGGCCAACCCGATCTCCGCCGAGCTGGCGGTGATGCGCCAGTCGCTGTGGCCCGGACTGGTGCTGGCGGCGCGCGAGAACCTCCGCCGGCAGCAACCGCGGCTGCGCCTGTTCGAGACCGGCGCGCGCTACCTGGGGCGTGACGGGCAGGCGCCGGAGGAGCAGCGCTGCCTGGCCGGCATCGCCATCGGCCCGCGCTGGCCCGAGCAATGGGGCGAGCGCGCCCAGCCGGTGGACGTGTTCGACGTGAAGGCGGACGTCGAAGCCCTGCTGGCCCGGGGTGGCCGGCTGGATGCCGTCAGCTTCGAGGTGGCGTCGCATCCGGCGCTGCACCCGGGCCGGTCCGCCCGCATCCGCGTGGCGGGCCGTGATGCCGGCTGGCTCGGCGAGCTGCACCCGGCGCTCGCCGCGGAACTGGAGCTGCCGGGCACGATGCTCTTCGAGTTGTCGCTGGAAGCGCTGATCCCGTCGAAGCCTTCGTTCGCGGGTTTCTCGCAGCTGCCGGCGGTGCGCCGCGATATCGCCATGGTGGTGACGCGGGACATTCCCGTGGCGAGCCTGCTGGCACGGGTGCGTGCCACCACGCCGCCCGCGCTGCTGCGGGATGCGTTCGTATTTGACATATACACCGGTCCGCAGGTTGGCAACGCTGAAAAAAGCGTTGCTATAGGCTTGATTTTGCAGGATACATCCCGCACCCTAACGGACGAGGAAGCGAACGGCGTCCTGCAGGAAGTGACTGCGGCGCTGGGCCGCGAATTCAAGGCCAGAATCAGACAATAGGCCGGCCAGCGAGAGAATCAGCAGTCATGGCCCTGACAAAAGCCGATATGGCAGAATCCCTGTTCAACGAGCTTGGCCTCAACAAGCGTGAAGCCAGGGAACTCGTCGACCTCTTTTTCGAGGACCTGCGAGCGTCCCTTGCCAGCGGCGAACAGGTGAAGCTGTCCGGATTCGGCAACTTCGATCTGCGCGACAAGAATACCAGGCCGGGCCGGAACCCGAAGACGGGCGAAGAAATTCCCATCACCGCGCGGCGGGTCGTGACCTTCCGTCCGGGACAAAAACTAAAAGCCCGAGTGGAAGCCTATGCTGGAACCGGGAAATAACGACGAACTGCCGCCCATCCCAGGGAAGCGGTATTTCACCATCGGCGAAGTCAGCGAGCTGTGTGCGGTCAAGCCGCACGTGCTGCGCTACTGGGAGCAGGAGTTCCCGCAGCTCAAGCCGGTGAAGCGCCGCGGCAATCGGCGCTATTACCAGCGTCAGGACGTGCTGATCATCCGCCAGATCCGCAGCCTGCTGTATGACGAAGGCTTCACCATCGGCGGTGCGCGCCAGAAGCTCACCGGCGAGGAAGCGAAGAGCGACGTCTCCCAGAGCCAGCAGATCGTGCGGCAGCTGCGCGTCGAGCTCGAGGAAATCCTGAAGATCCTGCGCCGCTGAGCGCCCGCGGTTCCCCGGCGGCGGCGGCTGGGTTATGATTGCGCGCCCTTGCGGGCTCTTTACCCCCGACCGGCGGTCTCCGCACACGTTGCGCGGCTCGCCGGTTCGCACGATCCGCAGGTGGCAGGATCATTCCGCAGTTTCCGATTCGGGGCGTGGCGCAGCCTGGTAGCGCACCTGCATGGGGTGCAGGGGGTCGGAGGTTCGAATCCTCTCGCCCCGACCATTTTCCGTTCAAGGCCTCGCGGCGTCATGCTGCTTTCACTCCGGGGCTTTTTTCGGCATTCTATTGTCATTACGACATGACAAAGCCCGGCGCCCGGCCGATTTGCCGGGCGCGTCGTTCCGGTGCAGAGTCCGGCCAGCAAGCGCATTCACGGAGATCCACAGCCATGGCACGTCCGCATATCGAGCCTTTCGTCGACCGCGATGTCGATTTCAAGAGAATGACCCTGCCGGGTTTCCCCAAGGGGATGAAGTACAAGATGCTGAGCCTGGATACCGACACCGGGGCCTGCTCGATGACGGTGCGGTTCGAGTCGGGCTATCGCCAGCCTCCGGGCATGAGCTATTCGGAGATGGAACTGTTCATCCTGTCCGGATCCGTGCAGTACGGCGACAAGGTGTACGGGAAGGGCAACTACTTCTTCGTCCCGGCGGGCGTGTCCATGCCGGCGATGAGCTCGCCGCGCGGTGCCGAGGGCCTGATGTTCTACAACTACGGCGAGCCGAGCTTCCTCGAGTCCGACGAGGACCACCCGCGGGCGCTGCGTGACCAGCTCATCATGGTGGACGCCTACGAGGGCCTGCAGTGGAAGGTCGCCAACTTCGTCAATCCGTCGGTGGCGCCCGGCTGCATGGTGAAGATGCTGCGCTCGGACCCGCAGACCCACGCGCACTCGCTGCTCTACTGCATGACGCCCAACTACTGGCAGGACAACATCTCCTACCACGACTGCGCGGAGGAGAGCTACCACATCTGGGGCACCTCCTCGATGATGCAGTTCGGCAACCTGCCGACCGGCGGCTACTTCTGGCGGCCCGCCTGGATCAACCACGGCGCCTTCGCCAGCGAACTCGGCGTGCTGGGCTTCGGCCGCACCGACAGCATCCTGCACAACTACTTCCACTTCAACCCGTGGTCCACTCCCGACGAGAACCGCGAGCGCTCCGCCGCCCAGCTGCGCCGGAACAAGCCGAACCTCTACAAGTGGATCCGCTCGCCGGACGGCCACAACCATCCGCACGACTTCGAGTTCCCCGCCTACGACTACGCCAACGAGGACGGCCAGGCTGGCGCAGGCACTGCCGACCTCTACGTTCACGACCACGGGGACGGCGAGGCGCACGCTCATGAACGCAGCAGCCGCAAGGGCGGCGCGAAGGGGCGGCGTCGCTAGCTGGCCACGCTGGCCCTCAAATCAACCCCAGCCCCGCCAGCCGCTCGATGTCGCGCAGCTGCGCTTCGCGCAGCGTGGCGGTCTCGGCGGTGATGCCGGCTGCTTCGAGCTGGCCGGCGGCGTGGAAGGTGACGCTGCGGTAGCTCTCGGCATAGGCCTGGAAGGGCTGGCGGACGAGGACGTTGGTGAGTCCCGGCTGGCGACGGCGCGCGCGCAGGGCGTGCAGGTCGATTTCGGCGTGGGCGGCGAGGCTGTCACCGCCGCCGGGTGCGGCGGCGAGGATGCGTCCTTCGTAGTCGATGATCTTGGCCATGCCGGTGGTGGACTGGGCGGGTAGCGGGGTGTTGACCACGCCGGCGGCGTTGGCGGAGACCACGTAGGCGAGGTTCTCGGCGGCCCGCGCCCGCTTGGCGATGTCCTTGGCGGTGGGCCGTGGGCTGCCCATCTCGCTGGTGGAGTGCACGAGGATCTCGGCGCCGCGCATGGCGTGGCAGCGGGCGATCTCGGGATAGAGAATCTCCTCGGAGGCGACCGCGGCCAGGCGCCCGATGTCCGTGTCGACCACGGGAAACAGCGCCTGCGGGCCGTAGAGGTCGAGGTAGCGCTGCAGGACATCGTAGGGTGAGGGCGAATACAGCGAGACGATGCGCCGGTAGCGCAGGATGACGTCGCCGGCCGGGCCGATGATGAAGCAGGCCTGGAAATACAGATCGGGGAAGGCGGGATCGGCCTCGTAGGCATTGCCCGCCAGGTACAGGCCGCCATCCTGGGCAATCCTCCCCAGCGCCTCGTATTCCGCGCCGCCAGGCACCAGCGCCGCCCGCGCGCGCCAGATGGCGAACCGGCCCGGCGTCGGCGAGCCGGTGAGCGCGTATTCCGGCAGTACCACGAGCCGCACGGCCGAGCCGCTGGTGTGGGCGACGAGCTGCGTGCTGGCAGCGACGGTCCGGGCCAGGCGCGCGATGTGCTCCCGCAGCTGCCGCCGGGTGTCGTCGCCGCTGGCGAGATGCCCCACGGAGTGCGTGGTCACCTGCAGCGCCAGCGCGCTGTAGCGTATGGATTGCCGGTTCATCAGTGCGTGGTGGCCGGGCGGACGATGTTGGCCGCAGCGTCGTCGCGTATAGGACGTTCAAAGCCCATGCCGCCGGAGTGTAGCCGACCGGCGCGCAGCCGGCGACCTGCGGTAGCGGTGATCGAGTGACGCAGCAGCCGGTTGCCAGTGAGCTTCCGCGACCGGACGTTCCGGCATTTCGCCTGGCAGCCTGGTTTTGCCGGATGTCGGGAACCCAGACGCATCATTGCATGACCCGATGCGGGCAGATTCGCTCGGCCGCTCGGGTCGAGCCGGCCAGCAGCCGCTCCGCCAGCGCGTGCCGGTTGACCTTTCCGGCGCTGGCCCTCAGTGGCTGGGTTTCGCACCAGATGCGTACAGGCAGCTTGTGTTCCGACATGCGGCCGGCGAGTCATGCGCAAAGATCCGCTTCCCGCAATGTGTGTCCGGCCGCGATGGTGACGGCTGCGGCGATGGCCTGGCCATACACAGGGTCCGGGATCGGGAAGACCACGCAGTCCTCGATCGCCGGATGGCTGAGGATGAGCTGCTCGATCTCCTCCGGGTAAACCTTGAGGCGCCCGTTGTTGATGACCTCATCGATCCGTCCGCTGAGATAGAGATAGCCCTGTGCGTCGAGCCAGCCGCGGTCACCCACCGACACGAAGTCCGTCGGGCCGATGGCACGGCGGCCAGACCCGCTCGGCCGCCCCCTGACCCGGACCGAACCCGAGGGCACCAGCACCTGGACCTGGGGCACCCAGGCGGGGCTGCACGAGATCGGCCAGCTGCGCCAGGTCAGCGGCCCGGACGGCTACGCGGAGGTCTATGATTACGACTCGGCCGGCCGACTGGCACAGACCACGATCACGGCCGATGGCGGACCCTATGTGCTCAAGCGCGACTACAACGCTGCCGGGATGCCCGACTCGCTGACCTACCCGGCGAGCACGGGCACGCCGCTGCGGGTGCGCTACGGCTACGACCACGGCCTGCTGAACAAGGTCTCGGACTACGACAACCCGGCCACGGTGTTCTGGCAGCTGAACACCATGGATGCCCGCGGCCAGGCGCTCGATGAGACGCTCGGCAGCGCGAGCCCGGGGATCGGCGTGATCAGCAGCCACGATCCGCTGACCGGTCTGCTGGAGAGCCGCACGGCGAGCGTGGGCAGCGCGGTGCGCCAGGACCTCTCGTTCAGCTGGGATGCCGGCGGCAACCTGAAGACCCGCACCGACCACACCCAGGGCGGGCTGACCGAGACGTTCTTCTACGATGCGCTGAACCGCCTGTCCTATTCCCAGCGCGCCGGGATGCAGAACCTCGCGCTCGGCTACAACGCCAACGGCAGCATCGCGAGCCGGCTGGAGGGCGGGATGAGCTACAGCTACCAGTACAGCAACGCGGCCCACCCGCACGCGGTGAGCGAGGTGCTCCACGACTGCGGCTGCGACTGCCTGAGCGATACCTACGCCTACGACGCCAACGGCAACATGACTACCCGCGGAGGTGCTACCGACGGCAGGACCATCAGCTGGAGCAGCTACGACCTGCCCGTCCTGATTACCCAGGACGGTGTCTCCAGCCAGTTTGCCTCCAGCCAGTTTGCCTATGGGCCCAACCGCAGCCGCTGGAAGCAGGTGGCGGTGTACTCCGCCAGCACCACGGAGACCACGCTCTACCTCGGCGGGGTGATGGAGAAGGTGACCCGCGGCGCGGTGACCGAGTGGAAGCACTACATCCCGGCAGGGGCGGGCACGATGGCGCTGCAGGTGCGCAAGAGCGCCGGCAGCCCGGCCAGCGCCACCTACTACGTCACCGGGGATCATCTGGGCTCGGCCACCGCGGTGATGCAGGCCGACGGCACGCTGCTCAGCCAGCTGAGCTTCGCTGCCTTCGGGACCCGCCGCGGCAGCGCCTGGCAGGACCAGCTGCTGGCGGCGGAGTGGACCACCATCACGGCGACCACACGGCGCGGGTTCACCGGGCACGAGCACCACCCGCTCTATTTTCGTCAGGAAGGGCGCCCGGCCCGTGACATTGGAGTACTTCTGCAATCCGACCGTGTCGGCGGCTTAAGAAAGTCTTCTGCACGAGAGGCCTATCACGCCTCCGTGCAGCGCATAGATCAGACCCTTCTTAGGTTCAGCGACTAGGACATGTGTTTTCCAAAGTTGCTCGCGTACCCAATAAGGGCCAATGGCCCTGCCGGAGCATTGCTTCTTTTTGCCTTATGGTCGCTCCCGGTTACTGCCACTGGGGAAAGTATGCACAGTAGCATCTTGCCGCGCGGGACCCTCATTTATACGACAAACAATGAGGGGGTCATCGAATTCGATCTGGAATCACGAACAAGTGTCCGATTGATCGAGTGGTCCGCGTCGGCGTATGCGCCGTACGGGTCGCTGGCAGTGGTTGACGAGAGGAGACTGTTGGTGGATACCAGCAGAATGGGCCCACCATCGAGAATTGTGGTGATTGATCGGGACACTTCAGCCGCGTATGACCGTCATGCGGGCTACCACCCGACGTTTCTGGCTGGTTCCGACAGCTATGTTTTTTTTCGTACCTCCACCGAAACAGGCCCTCGCCTGTTCCTGGCGGATCTGATTGATGACCACGATGTTCAGGAGGTAGTGCCCGCATTGGGTCGTCTTCCCTCGTATAACAATGTGGTTCAGGTCGGCCTTCATCAGATCGTGCTCCAGGCAGGCAGTGGGGTGGGGCAAGCAATAGCTCCCTGGCTGGTCAATCTAGCGACAAATCAAGCCGCCCGGCTGCCGTTTGCACGACGATGCACCCCATACGCATGGCGGACAATAACGCACCAACTTCTGTGTGGCATAGATGGAACGGACGAGCACTATTTTGTCGGCCTCGATGGCAGAGATTATCAGGAGCTGAAACTGCCGCCGCATGCATCACCCCTTGTCTACATTGAGGAGTACAACGCTTTGCTTGTGCAACTGACACGCGGCGCGTGGTGGCGTGGCTTCCCGGTGGAGACTTGGCACGTCGCAGCGGTGTCTCTGACGGATGGGAGGCAAGAGATTCTGATTCGGGATGAGCCACTGACTCGAGGACAGATTGTCTGGATTCCTCAAGGTCGCATCTCGAACGGGAAAGCAGGCAATACCAGTGCCCACTGATGTATTGCATGCGTAAGTGACGCCGCCCCCGCCCCGGACACAGCTGATACTGGACTCTCCCTTGATCATCAGTGCGTGGTGGCCGGACGGACGATGTGGCCGGCCGTGGCCAGCGCCCCCTGGTCGCCCTGCAGGTAGCGGTCCTCGATGCCGAGCAGGATGGGCTCGGCGGCCCGCCGGTAGATGTTCACCTTGGCGTTGAACACGCGGTGCGTGAGGCCGTGCTTGTCGCTGATGGCGAGGCGGCGGATGGTGAAGGTGCCGTCGGCCCGGGCGCGGCCGGTGAGGTAGCACTTGATGGACTCGATCGCCTCGCCGGCCAGCTCCAGGCCGTTGAGGCGCGAGAGGTTGCCCTGGGCGCGGTCCATGAACTGCACCGCATCGAGGTCGAAGGTGCGGCCGGCCGCGGCGTCGTCGTCCGGCAGGCTGGCATGGAAGTCGCCGACCAGGATCTGCCCCGGCAGCGCGCGCTCGATCATGCGCGCCAGCTCGATGGTGACGTCGCCGACGATCTGCGTGGTCAGCGTCGGGTTCAGGCCCTCGGCATGGTGGAACTCGTAGCAGCTGCCGGCATGGAAGCAGGCGCGCAGCAGCGGCACGGAGCGGCCGACGGCCTTGCGCCGGGCGATGGCGTTGTCGGCCAGCACCAGGTGCATGAGGTGGTACAGGTTGGTGTTCGCCTCGACGCCGAGGTCGCGGTTCCAGATGTAGAAGCCATCACCGGTGCCCGAGCGGGCGAAGTTGACGTTGACGCGGCTGCCGATCATCTTGCTGTGGGCGGAATTCAGCGAGTGCGCCAGGCTGTTGAGCTGGGTCATCTGCTCGAAGGGCCGCAACAGGCTGAAGCCGACGATGTCGAACAGCGCCACCGCACGGCTCGGCACGAAGCTCACCCCGTAGCGGCGCACCATGTGGTCGATGAGCTGCGTTTCCCCGTCGCTGCCCGCCAGCGGCTGGCGCAGCGCGAGGTACACCGGCTCGGCATGCAGCAGCCGGGCGGCATTGCTGATCTGGCGCAGGTCGAAGCGGCGCGGCCCCGACAAGAGCCGCAGCACGAAATCCTGGCGCGCATCCTCCGCGGCAGCGGCGCCACCGCCTGCGCTGGCGTACTCGGCCACGGCGTAGTGGGGCACCACCAGTGCAAGCACGCCGCTCTCGTACGGGCACCAGGCCAGGATCAGGTTGCGACCGAGGTTCCAGTGCGCATGCAGTTGCCGGTCGAGGTCCAGCAGGGTGCTGCGCTGGCGCAAGCCCAGGCTGGCGCCGGCCAGCGTGCCGTCGGCTTCCCGCTCCGCGTCAGCCGACATGCCGTGGCCTCGCAAGATTTCATCCATCCAGTCACTCGTGGGCCCGGCAGGGGTACGGGCCAGGCTTGGCTCCCCGGCCATGGGGAACTAACATGAGGCGCGGTAGAACGTACTGCATCCATCGGCGACGGCGCAAGCCGCAGGCCGGCCGCCGGAGCGTCGCAAGGAACATGAGCAGCATCATCGACTCCGCGGTCGCCCGCGAACTGCGGGACATCGTCGGGCCAGGTGGCTGCCTCGAGGATCCTGCGGATCTCGATCCCTTCCTGGCCGAGTGGCGCCGCCTGTATCGTGGCGTGGCCGAGCTGGTGCTGCTGCCGGCCACCACCGAGGAAGCCGCCGCTGTCATCGGCCTCTGCGCCCGCCACGGCATCGGCGTGGTGCCCCAGGGGGGCAATACCGGCCTGGTGGGGGGCGCCGTCGCGCGCTCGACCGTCGGGGCCCCGGAGATCATCCTCTCGGCACGGCGCATGGCCGATATCCGTGACCTGGACCCGGACAACTACACCATCACCGCGGAAGCCGGTTGTGTGCTGGCGGCCCTGCAGTCGGCCGCCGCGGAGGCCGACCGTTTCTTCCCGCTGAGCCTCGCCTCCGAGGGCAGCTGCATGCTCGGCGGCAATCTCTCCACCAACGCCGGGGGCACCAACGTCCTGCGCTATGGCACGGCGCGGGAGCTGGTCCTCGGCCTCGAGGTGGTGCTGCCCGACGGGCGGGTCTTCGACGGCCTGCGCTCGCTGCGCAAGGACAATGCCGGCTACGACCTCAAGCAGCTGTTCATCGGCGCCGAGGGCACGCTGGGCTTCATCACCGCGGCCACCTGCATGCTCTACCCGCGTCCGCGCGGCGTGGCGACCGCGGTCGTGGCGCTCGCGGATGCCGCGGCAGCCATCGCCCTGCACAGCCGTGCGCGCCTGGCGCTCGGCGACGAGCTGATCGCTTTCGAGCTCATGAGCCGCCAGTCGATCGAGTTCGTGCTGGCCAGCCTCGCCTCGGCCCGCGAGCCGTTCGACAAGCCGGCGCCCTGGACCGTGCTGCTGGAAATTGCTACGGCCCGCGACCAGGCGGGGACCGAGGAGGATCTCGAGGATTTCCTCGGCGACTGCCTGGAGTCCGGCCTGGTGCTCGACGGCGTGGCGGCGCGCAGCGGCGCCCAGCGCGAGGAATTCTGGGCGCTGCGCCACCACATTTCCGATGCGCAGAGGGTCGGCGGGGCGAGCATCAAGAACGACGTCTCGGTACCGGTGTCGCGGGTGGCGGAGTTCCTCGGGCAGGCGACGCAGCGCGTGGCCGAGGTGCTGCCCGGCGTCCGCGTGGTGGCCTTTGGCCACGTCGGCGACGGCAACATCCATTTCAACCTCACGCAGCCGACCGGCATGGAAGCCGCGGCCTTCGTCGACCTCTGGGAGACGCTGACGGCCGAGGTCAACCACATCGCCGTCGGGCTCGGCGGCAGCTTCAGCGCGGAACATGGCATCGGCCTGCTCAAGGCGCGCGAGCTGCGCCGCTTCCGCAGCGGCGTGGAACTGGACCTGATGCGCGCCATCAAGCAGGTGCTCGACCCGGCCGGCATCATGAACCCCGGGAAGATCCTCGGCGACTGAGGGCGCGGCCGGCGCGCCGCGGATGCTAGACTAGGCGGATCCAGCCGCGGGCACCGTGCGTGGCCGCGCCAATCCAGCAGCACCAGGAACCGGACATGACGGACAAGGGCTCCAGGCCAGGCGGCGAACGCCGCTATTCCAGCGTGGTCGTCGACGGCATCGCCCAGGCACCCAGCCGGGCCATGCTGCGGGCGGTGGGCTTCACCGAAGCCGACTTCAGGAAGAGCCAGATCGGCATCGCCTCGACCTGGAGCATGGTCACGCCCTGCAACATGCACATCGACACGCTGGCGCGCGAGGCGGCGGCCGGTGCGGATGCGGCCGGGGGCAAGGCGGTGGTGTTCAACACCATCACCGTCTCCGACGGCATTTCCATGGGCACCCCCGGCATGCGCTACTCGCTGGTGTCCCGCGAGGTCATCGCGGATTCCATCGAGACCGTGGTCGGCGCCGAGGGCTTCGATGGCTTCGTCTCCATCGGCGGTTGCGACAAGAACATGCCCGGCTGCGTCATGGCCATGGCGCGCCTGGACCGGCCGTCGGTCTTCGTCTATGGCGGCACCATCAAGCCGGGCGCCGCGCGCCGCGACATCGTCTCGGTATTCGAAGCGGTGGGCGCGGTGGCCAGCGGGCGCATCAGCGAGGCGCAGCTGCTGGAGGTGGAGCAGACGGCCATTCCGGGCCCCGGCTCCTGCGGCGGCATGTACACCGCCAACACCATGGCCTCGGCCATCGAGGCGCTGGGCCTGTCGCTGCCCGACAGCTCGGCCCAGGAGGCCGTGTCCAGCCACAAGCACAGCGACTGCCGACGCGCCGGCGCGGCAGTGGTCGAGCTGGTCCGCCGCGGCATCCGTCCCTCGGACATCCTCTGCCGGGAGGCCTTCGAGAACGCCATCACCCTGGTCATCGCCGTCGGTGGATCCACCAACGCGGTGCTCCACCTGCTCGCCATCGCCCACGAGGCGGGCATCGAGCTCGGCCTCGCGGATTTCACCCGCATCGGCGCACGGGTGCCGGTGCTGGCCGACCTGCGGCCCAGCGGCTACTACAGCATGTCGGAGCTGGTGGCCATCGGCGGCATCCAGCCGCTGATGAAAATGCTGCTCGACGCGCGCCTGCTGCACGGCGACTGCCTGACCGTCACCGGCAAGACCCTCGCCGAGAACCTCGCCGGCGCCGGCAGCTATCCGGCCGGCCAGAAGATCATTCGTGGTTTCGACCAGCCCATCAAGAAGGACAGCCACCTGGTCGTGCTCCAGGGCAACCTCGCGCCGGACGGTGCGGTCGCCAAGATCACCGGCAAGGAGGGCCTGAGCTTCTCCGGCAAGGCGCGGGTGTTCGGTTCCGAGGAACTGGCGCTCGATGCCATCCTCGGTGGCGTCGTCGTCGCCGGCGATGTGGTCGTCATCCGCTACGAGGGGCCGAAGGGCGGCCCCGGCATGCGCGAAATGCTCAGCCCGACCTCGGCCATCATGGGGCGCGGCCTGGGCGACAGCGTCGCGCTGATCACCGACGGCCGGTTCTCCGGTGGCAGTCACGGCTTCGTGGTCGGCCACGTGACGCCCGAGGCCGCGGTGGGCGGCCCGATCGCCCTGGTCCGGGACGGGGATGTCATCACCATCGATGCCGCGGCCCGGGCCATCATCCTGGACGTCACGGAAGCCGAGTTGCAGCGCCGCCGGGCGCAATGGACGCCACCCGCGGCCACGGCGCGGCCCGGGGTGCTGACCAAGTACGCGCAGCTGGTGAGTTCGGCCTCGCGCGGTGCCGTCACCACGGGCCAGCCGGACCCTTGACCGGCTGGCCTGCATCCGGTCTACTTGCGCCCCATGTCAGCCACCCCCCGCCAGTCCAGGCTCAAGCGCAAGGCCTCCCGGGCCCCGGCGCCGTGTTGCGGGGGTGAAGGCGCTTAATCGCAAGGCCCGGAACCAGGCGTTCATCCAGGAAGCCCGCAACGGTACGACCGGCGCGGGCTTTTTGCATGTGGGCGCAGCCAATGCCGGTGCAGCCGCATCAACGCAGGAAAACCACCCATGACCACACTGGATGCCGATACCTTTCCCGCCCGGCCCCGCGCAGCCTCGCTGCGCGAGGCGCCGTGGATCGTGCTCAAGTTCGGCGGCACCAGCGTGTCGACTGCCGGCAACTGGGCCGGCATCCATGACCTGCTGCTGGAGCGGGTGGCGGCGGGCTACCGGCCGCTGGTGGTGCATTCGGCGCTGGCCGGCGTCTCCAACCGCATCCAGGACGCCCTGGGCCGTGTCGCCCGCGAGGACGTGCGCGAGCAGCTGGCGGCGATCGAGGCCGCTCACCTGGCGCTGGCCGCGGAGATGCGCGTGGATGGCAGGGCCCTGGTCGGTGGCCTGCTGCTCGAGCTCGAGCAGCTGTTCGCCGGCATGCGCCTCACCGGGGAAGTGACGCCACGCCTGCATGCCCGCGCCATGGCCATGGGGGAACTGATGTCGACGACGCTGGGCGCGGCCTACCTGCAGGCGCGCGGCCTGGCGACCACCTGGCTCGATGCCCGGCAGGTCCTGCAGTCGGTCGATGTGCCGGGCACCAGCGAACGTACCCGCTACGTCAATGCCAGCTGCGGCTTCGATGCCGATGCGACGCTGCAGGAACGCTGCCGCGAAGCCGACGGGGTGGTGCTGACGCAGGGCTTCATCGCCAGCAATGCGCGTGGCGAGACCGTGATCCTCGGGCGGGGTGGCTCGGATACCTCCGGCGCCTACTTTGCCGCCAAGCTGGGCGCGGCCGGGCTGGAGATCTGGACCGACGTGCCGGGCATGTTCAGCGCCAACCCGCGCACCGTGCAGGGTGCGCGGCTGCTGCGCGCCCTGAGCTATGCCGAGGCCCAGGAAATCGCCTCCACGGGTGGCTCGGTGCTGCACCCCCGCTGCCTGGCGCCGGTGCGCCACCAGGGCATCCCGCTGCGGGTCAAGGACACCACCCAGCCGGGCCTGCCCGGCACGCTGGTGAGCCGCGATGCCGGCAGCGATGCGCCGCGCGTCAAGGCCATCTCGGGGCGCACCCGGGTGACGCTGGTGTCCATGGAGACGCTCGGCATGTGGCAGGCGGTGGGCTTCCTCGCCAGCGCCTTCCGCTGCTTCGCCGATCTCGGCCTGTCCATCGACCTGGTGTCGACCTCCGAGAGCAACGTGACGGTGACCCTGGATCCCGGCGCCAATGCCATCGACGCCGCCACGCTCGCCGCGCTGCGCGCCGCGCTGGAGAAGCTCTGCCGGGTGAAGATCATCGAGAACGTGGAGGTCGTCAGCCTCGTTGGCCAGAAGATCCGCTCCGTGCTCCACCAGATCGGTCCGGCGTTCGATGTATTCCAGGAGTTGCCGATCCACCTCATGAGCCAGGCCGCCAGCGACCTCAACCTCAGCATCGTCGTGGAGGAGGGCCAGTCGCGCCGCGTCATCCAGGCCCTGCACGAGCTGCTGGTGCAGCCCGCGCGCCAGGACGCCGTGTTCGGGCCGACCTGGGAGGAGCTGCGGGAAGCTGCCCCGGCGCCGGCATCGCTGCCCGAACCCTGGTGGGCGCGGCGGCGCGCCGAGCTGATCGGCCTCGCCGCCCGGCATTCCTCGGCCTACGTCTACGACCTCGAATCGGTGCGCGCGGCCATTGCCCGGCTCAAGGCGGTTCCCGCGCTGGGCCGCGTGCTGTTCGCCATGAAGGCCAACAGCAATCCCGCGGTACTGCGCGAGGTGCATGCGGCCGGCCTCGGCTTCGAGTGCGTGTCACCCGGCGAGATCCGCCGCGTGCTGGAGCTGTTCCCGGACATCGACCGCGGCCGCATCCTCTTCACGCCCAACTTCGCGCCGCGCGAGGAATACCAGTTCGGCCTCGAGCAGCAGGTTTGGCTGACGCTCGACAACCTGTATCCGCTGCGCGAGTGGGGCGGCCTGTTCGCCGGACGCGAGGTGTTCCTGCGCATCGACACCGGCCATGGCCACGGCCACCACGAGCACGTGCGCACCGCCGGCGTGCATTCCAAGTTCGGCATCCCGCTGTTCGAGCTGGCGGAAGCACGCGCCCTGGCCGAGCGCGCCGGCGCGCGCGTCGTCGGCCTGCATGCCCATACCGGCAGCGGCATCCTCAGCCACGGCAACTGGCAGCAGGTCGCGCGCCTGCTGGCCGCGGCGGCACAGGATTTCCCGCAGCTGCGGTTCCTCGACCTCGGCGGCGGGCTGGGCGTGCCCGAGAAGCGCGATGGCCGGCGGCTGGACCTGGCGGCGCTCGGCGCCAGCCTCGAGGAGATCCGCGCCGCCTGGCCGGCCTACGAGCTGTGGCTCGAACCGGGCCGTTACCTCATCGCCGAGGCCGGCGTGCTGGTCACCACGGTGACCCAGACCAAGGGCAAGGGCGAGGTGCAGTACGTCGGCGTGAGCACCGGGATGAATTCGCTGATCCGGCCGGCCCTGTACGGCGCCTACCACGAGATCGCCAACCTCTCGCGCTGGGGCGAGCCCTCGGCCGAGGTGGTGAACGTGGTCGGCCCGAACTGCGAGACCGGCGACCGGCTCGGCACGGACCGCCTGCTGCCCCTGTGCCGTGAAGGCGACGTGCTGGCGATCGCCAACGCCGGCGCCTACGGCCATGTGATGAGCTCGCGCTACAACCTGCGCGAGCCAGCGGTGGAAATCGCCATCTGACCGCCGGCGGCAGCCCCGCCGCACAGGCTGCCCTCGCGTTCCAGCAGCCTGCGCTTGCGGGTGACGCCCCAGCGATAGCCCGCCATCGAGCCGTCTGCCGCGATCACCCGGTGGCAGGGGATCAGCAGTGCCACGCGGTTGGCGCCGCAGGCGGCGGCGACTGCCCGCGCCGCGCTGGGCCGGCCCAGCGCCTGCGCCAGCTCGCCATAGCTGCGGGTATGGCCGAGCGGAATCCTCCGCAGCGCCTGCCACACGCGCGCCTGGAAGGCGGTGCCGCGCACGTCCAGCGGCAGCTCCAGCGCCGCCTCCGGCAGCAGGATGTGCTGGCGCACCTGCTCGAACCAGGCGCGCAGGCGCGAGCCGTCGGCCACCCAGGTGGCACGCGGGAATGCGGTGGCGAGTTCATCGAGCAGCGCCTGCGGCGCCGGCCCGAAGCTCAGCCAGCAGATGCCCGCGGGTGTCGCCGCCATCAGCATCCAGCCGAGTTCGGAGAGCCCGAGCCACCAGCCCATGCGCAGCTCGCGGCGCAGGCCGCCCGGGGCCACGCCGAGCGCCTGGCGTGCCGCCGCGTAGCCCCGTGAGCCGGACTCGAAGCCCGCCGCCAGGGTGGCCGCCAGCGCGCCCGGCTCCTGCGTGGCGCGGCGCACCAGCCGGGTCAGCCGCAGGGCCTGCAGGTAGGCTTTGGGCGTCGTGCCCAGCCGGGCGCGGAACTGGCGGCGCAGTTCGGCCGGGCTGGCGCCGGGGCCGGCGAGCAGTTCGCCGATGGGCATGCCGGGTTCGGCATCCTCGATGCGGCGGCAGGCTGCCACCACCAGTCCGGCCCAGTCGGGCGCCGGACGCCGGGCTTCGGCTGCCGGGCGGGGTGGGCGGGACGCAGGCGGGCGCTTCTTCATGCGCGCAAGGGTAATGCCGCGCCGGCGTCGGGTCTTCCCGTTTTCGGCGCCGGCCGGCGGCGAGGTGGCCGGCGCCCGGCTAGCGCTGGCGCTGGCTGAGCTCGCGGGCCACGTCGGCCAGCGTCAGGTCGTGACTGCGCAGCAGCACCAGCAGGTGGTAGACCAGGTCGGCGGCCTCGGAGAGGGTGCGTTGCCGGTTGCCCTGGACACTGGCCAGCGCCAGCTCGACGGCTTCCTCTCCCAGCTTCTGCGCGATGCGCGATGGTCCGGCGGCATACAGGCGCGCGGTATAACTCTGCTCCGCAGAGGCGGCCTTGCGCTGCTCGATCACCCGTTCCAGTTCCTGGAGGTAGCTGATTCCCGCGTCGCTCATGTCCTGACCTCGATCGCCTGCCCGCGCAGGTATTCCTTCAGTTCACCGATGTCGATCGCCGCCGTGTGGAACACGCTGGCAGCCAGGGCGCCATCGACCCGTGCGTCGCGGAACACGTCCGCGAAGTGCGCGGGGGCGCCGGCGCCTCCCGAGGCGATGAGCGGCACGCTGCAGATCGCGCGCACGCGGCGCAGCTGCGCAATATCATAGCCGTGCCGGACGCCGTCCTGGTTCATGCAGTTCAGGACGATCTCCCCGGCGCCGCGCTCCTGCACCTCGCGCACCCAGTCGAGGGTATCGCGTCCGGATTCGCCCGACCTGGCCGGGTCGCCGGTGTTCTGGTGCACGCGATAGGCGCCGTCCTGCTCCTTGCTGTCGATGCCGACCACCACGCATTGCGAGCCGAAACGCCGTGCCAGCTCGCCGATCAGCGCCGGATTGGCCAGCGCAGGGGTGTTGACCGAGATCTTGTCGGCACCGGCGTGCAGCACGGCCTCGGCCTCGGCGACGCTGCGGATGCCGCCCGCGACGCAGAAGGGGATGTCGAGCACCCCGGCCACGCGATGCACCCAGCCGCGGTCCACGCCGCGCCCCTCGGGGCTGGCGGTGATGTCGTAGAACACCAGTTCGTCGGCGCCCTGGTCGCGGTAGCGGCGCGCGAGTTCGAGGATGTCGCCCATGACGCGGTGGTCGCGGAAGCGGGTGCCCTTGACCACCTGGCCATCGCGGACGTCGAGGCAGGGAATTATCCGGCGCGCGAGAATCGTCCCATCTCCTCGAGGCTGATGCGCCCTTCCAGCAGGGCCTTGCCGGTGACCACGGCCGCCACGCCCGTGGCGGCGAGCGCCGGCAGGTCGGCTGCCGATGACAGGCCGCCGGAGGCAATGATGCGGGCTTGCGGATAACGGCGCAGGCATTCGGCGTAGAGCGCGGTGTTGGGGCCGGCGAGCGTGCCGTCGCGGCCGACATCGGTGCAGAGGAAATGGCGGGCGCCGGCGGCGAGGAACACCTCGAACAGCTCCCACAGCCGGCGCCCGCTGGATTCGCGCCAGCCGTGGGTCACGGCAACCGGCCCGGCCGCGTCGTCCTGCAGCCGCACGTCGAAGGCGAGGACCACGCGCTCGCTGCCCAGGGCGTTCAGCCAGCCGATGGCGGTCGGCGGCTCGTTGATGGCGATCGAGCCGAGTACCACGCGGTCGGCGCCTGCCGCGAGCAGCATCTGTGCCGTGGCGAGCTCGCGGATGCCGCCGCCGACCTGCACCTTCATCCCCGAGCCGGCTGCGAGGCTGCGGAGGAGGTCGAGGTTGCCGGGCTGGCCGGTACGGGCACCATCGAGATCGACGAGGTGGAGGCGGCGCGCACCGGCGGCCTGGTAGCTGGCGGCGATTTCCAGCGGCCCGCTCTCGTACCCGGTGACGCGCCCGAAGTCACCCTGGTAGAGGCGCACGCAGCGCCCGCCCAGCAGATCGATCGCGGGAATGATTTCCATGGTGTGTGTCAGCAGCGGTCCAGGAAGTTGGCGAGGATGGCCGCCCCAGCGGGACCCGAGCGCTCGGGGTGGAACTGGGTGGCGTGGAAGTTGCGCATCCGGGCCACGGCGGTGAACTCGCGGCCATAGGTGGCGGTGGCCACGGTGGCGGCGCCCACCGGCAGGGCATAGCTGTGCACGAAATAGGCATGGCTGCCTGGCGCGATGCCGGCGAGCAGTTCGCTGTCTGCCGTGGGCTGGATGCGGTTCCAGCCCATGTGGGGTACGGGGCGATCCGCCGCCGGCTCGAAGCGCTGCGCGCGGCCCGGGATCACGCCCAGGCAGCGGACGTCGTCTTCCTCGGACGATTCGTACAGCAGCTGCAGGCCGAGGCAGATGCCGAGCACGGGCTGCGTGAGCTGCGGGATCAGGCGGTCGAGGCCGGCGCCGGCAAGCCGGGCCATCGCGGCACCCGCTGCACCGACGCCCGGGAGGATCACGTGTCCGGCGCGGCGGATGCAGTCGTGGTCGGTGGTCAGCAGCGCGGTGCGTCCGAGCCGCTCCAGCGCAAAGGTCAGCGAGGCGATGTTGGCGCCACCGCCGTCGATGATCGCCACCGGCGCTGCGCTCACAGCACGCCCTTGGTGCTCGGCAGGCTGCTGCCCTGGCGCAGCAGGGCCTGGCGCAGGGCGCGGCCCGTGGCCTTGAAGCAGGACTCCACCATGTGGTGGCTGTTCTCGCCAGCGACCTTGATCTGGATCGCGGCGCCGAGGCTGTCGGCCAGCGAACGGAAGAAATGCGGGACCATTTCGGTCGGCAAGCCGCCCACTTCGTTGCGCGGGAAGATGCCCTCGAAGCTGGAATGCGCGCGCCCGGAGAGGTCGATCGCCACCTGTGCCTGGGCCTCGTCCATGGGCAGCACGAAGCCGTAGCGGCCGATGCCGCGCTTGTCGCCGAGCGCGCGGCGCAGGGCTTCACCGATGACCAGCGCCGTGTCCTCCACGGTGTGGTGCTCGTCGACGTGCAGGTCGCCATCGCATCGCAGCTGCAGGGCGAAGCCGCCGTGCCGGGCCAGCTGCTCGAGCATGTGGTCGAAGAAGGCGATGCCGGTGCGGATCTCGACCGGCTGCTCGGCATCGAGGTCCACGGTGCAGCTGATGCGGGTCTCGCGGGTCTCGCGCCGGATGCTGGCCCGGCGCGGCAGGTCCACCAGCTCGTGGGCGATGGCGGCCCAGGCGCCCGGCTGGTGCGGATCCAGCCGCAGGCCCCGCAGGCCGAGGTTCGCGGCCAGCTCGAGGTCGGTCTCGCGGTCGCCGATGACGACGCTGGCGCTGCGGTCGATGGGCGTGGCGGCGAGGAAATCGCGCAGCAGGCCGGTGCGGGGCTTGCGGCAGGCACAGCCATCCGCCGGGCGGTGCGGGCAGATGAACACCTCGCGGAACACGAGGCCCTGCGAGGCGAACAGCCGCAGCACGAAATCCTGGACCAGGCGGAAATCAGCCTCCGGGAAACTCGCGGTGCCGAGCCCATCCTGGTTGCTCACCATGACGAAGCCGTAGCCGGCGGCCCGCAGGCGCAGCAGGGCGGGAATCACCCCTTCGACCAGTGCCACCTTGTCGAGGCGGTCCACCTGCTCGTCGGCCGGCTCGAGGATCAGCGTGCCGTCGCGGTCGAGGAAAGCGATTTTCGCGGTACTCATGGTCGGCCCAGTGCTGCCAGCAGTTGGTCGTTCTCGGCGGGATCGCCGACGGTGATGCGCACGCAGTCGGGCAGCCCGGGGTCCCAGCTGAAGTCGCGCAGCAGGACGCCCCCACGACGGGCGGCTTCCACCAGGCGCGGCGCATCGACCGCTTCCACCAGCAGGAAGTTGGCGTCACTGGGCCAGACGCGACGGATATCGGGCAGGCTGGCCAGGGCAGCGGCGAGGCGGGCGCGCTCGGCCCGCAGGCGTTCCACGCGCCGGCGCCATTCGGCGGCATGACCGGGCTCGAGACAGCGCTGGACCGCCTCGGCGCAGGGCGAGGGGAAGGTATAGGGGGGCAGCACGCATCCGAGCAACGCCACCAGTTCGGGCGCGGCCAGCAGCGCCCCGCAGCGCACGCCGGCCAGCGCCAGCGCCTTGGAGAGCGTGCGCAGGACGATCACGTTGGCATGCTGCCCCAGCAGTTCCTGCGTGGGATCGGTAGCGGAAAATTCCGCGTAGGCGCCATCCAGCACGACCACGCCCCGGCCGTCCAGCGCCGTCGCCAGCCGGTGGATATCGGCCAGTGCCATGCTGTTGCCGGTCGGATTGTTGGGCGAGCAGAGGAACAGGACCCGCGTGGCGGCCGACCATTGGTCGAGGATGCCGTCCACGTCGACGGCGTAGCCGCGGTCACGCAGCAGGGCAACGCGCCGGATCGGCGCATCCTGTATCTGCGCGTAGGTCTCGTACATGCCGAAGGTCGGCGGGCAGATCACGATGCCGTCCCGGCCCGCGCGGCAGAAGCCGCGGATGACCACGTCGATGGCCTCGCTCGAGCCGCGGGTCACCAGCACCTGGGCTGCCGCCACGCCGAAGTGGGCCGCGAGGCTCGCGGTGAGTTCGAAGGGGCGCGGCTCCGGGTAGCGGTTGAGACCCGCGTTGCTCTGGTCGCCGGGCGGCCGCCAGGGATTCTCGTTGGCGTTCAGGCGCACGAGGCCGTCGGCGAACTGCGCGCTCCGGTACGGCTTCATGCGACGGATCTCCGGACGCACGAGGTCGAGGATGCTGCTCATGGCCGCGACACCCCACCGCCGGTCCGCACGCGCACGGCGGCGGCGTGGGCCTCGAGGCCTTCGAGGCTGGCCAGGGTCTCGACGGTCGGCGCCAGCGCCGCGAGGCCCGCCGCACTGGCCTCCTGCAGGGTCATGTGCCGCTGGAAATCCGTCACCGACAGCCCGCTGTAGGCACGGGCATGGCCATAGGTCGGCAGCACGTGGTTGGTGCCGCTGCAGTAATCACCGACCGACTCCGGCGTCCAGGGGCCGAGGAACACCGAGCCCGCGCTCCAGATGCCGTCGATCCAGCGGCGTGGCTCCGCAACCTGCAGGATCAGGTGTTCCGGCGCATAGCGGTTGGCGACGTCGACGGCCTCGGCGAGGCTGGCGACGACGATGGCGGCACCATGCAACAGGGATTCGGCCATGATGTCGCGCCGTGACAGGCCGGGCAGCGCGGCGTCGATCTCGGCGCGCACCCGGTCCACCATGTCGCTGGCGGTGGTCACCAGCAACACCTGCGAGTCCGGCCCGTGTTCCGCCTGCGACAGCAGGTCGAGGGCCACGAAGCGCGGGTTGGCCCCGGCATCGGCGACCACCATCACTTCGGAGGGGCCTGCCGGCATGTCGAGGGCCGCTCCGGCGGGATCGAGCGCCACCGCCTGTTTGGCCGCCGTGACCCAGGCGTTGCCGGGGCCGAAGATCTTGTCGACCTTGGGGACCGTGGCCGTGCCATAGGCCATGGCGGCCACGGCCTGGGCACCGCCGACCTTGAAGATCTGCTGCACGCCGCAGGCGCGCGCGGCCACCACCACCGCCGGATCCGCGCGGCCGTCGGGCCGCGGTGGCGTGCAGAGCACACGGATCGGGCATCCCGCCAGCGCGGCCGGCACGCCGAGCATGATCGCCGTGGAGGGCAGGGGGGCGCGCCCGGCTGGCACATAGAGGCCGACGGCCCGCAGCGGGCGCACGACGCGCTCGCAAACCACGCCGGGCACAGTCTCGACGCGGACCGGCTGGCTCTGCTGGGCGGCGTGGAAGGCCCTCACGTTGCGGATGGCGACGTCGATGGCGCGGATGGCTGCCGGATCGAGTTCACGCTGCGTGGCGGCCGCTTCCGCGTCGCTGACCGCGAGCTCGCGCAGGGTCACGCCGTCGAGCTTCGCGGTGAGGCGCAGCAGCGCGGCATCGCCCTGGCTGCGCACTTCGCCGATGATGTCGGCCACGGCCGCGGGCAGGCCGGTGCCTCCGCGCACCGCCGGGCGCTCCAGCAGCGAGCGCCGCCCGGCCTCGTCCAGCACGGACCAGTCCACCCGTGTGAGCAGGCTGCCGGTGCTCATGGCAGCATCTTCTCCACGGGCAGTACGAGCAGCGAGCTGGCGCCGGCCTTCTTCAGGTTCTCCAGTGTCTCCCAGAAGACGTTCTCGCGACAGACGACATGCACGGCCACCTTGTCGCCGCGGCCCTCCAGGGGAATCACGGTCGGCGCGTCGGCGCCCGGCAGCAGGCGCGTGATCTCGGGCAGCGCGGCGACCGGGGCATTCATCATGACGTACTTGCTCTCACGCACCTGCATGACGCCATCGATGCGCTGGAGCAGCCGCGTGATCCATTCCAGCTTGGCCGGCGGCACCTCGCGCGGGGTCTGGATCAGCACCGCCTGGCTGTCGAGGATGGTTTCGCCCTCGCGCAGGCGATTGGCGGCGAGCGTGGCGCCGGTGGACACGAGGTCGCAGATGAGATCGGCGCGGCCCAGGCTCGGCGCGATCTCCACCGCCCCGGAGAATTCCACGACCTGCGCGGTGATGCCGCTGCGGCGGAGGAAGTCCTGCACGATGCGCGGATAGCTGGTGGCGATGCGCCGGCCGGGAAGGTCGGCCAGCGACCTCACCGGCCCGTCCTCCGGATAGCCGAAGGCGAGGTGGCACCGGCCATAATCCAGCGGTCGCACCACGCGGAACGGCTCGGCGATGCCCTCGGCCTGGAATTGCAGGCGCCGCTCCTCCAGCACGTTCATGCCGACCACGCCGAGGTCGCAGACATCGTCGCGGACCAGGCCGGGGATGTCGTCGTCGCGGACCAGCAGCACATCGACGGGCATGTTCTCGCCGAAGCCGATGAGCTGGTCGCGGCCGCGCGTGTACTTCAAGCCGCAACGTTCGAGCAGTTCCAGGGACCGGTCGGTGAGCCGGCCGGATTTCTGGATGGCGACCTTGATGCGGGAGGCCTGGTCGGTCATGGTGCGTGTCTTCCCTGGCGTGTGGTGCGCTGCAAGGCCTTGGCGTAACCGCCGGCGCCGGCGCTGAGGTAGCGGGCGACCCGCCCGATGGTGGTGACGCTGACCCCGGTCTGCTCGTGGATCTGGCGGTAGCTGAGTTCGCCTGCGGCCAGCAGTTCGGCGACTGCCCAGCGGTCCTTGAGGGCCTGCAGCTCGGCGGGGGTGCACAGGTCGTGGAAGAAGGCCCGGCACTCGTCGATGTTTCGCGAGGCGAGGATCGCCCGGTAGAGGCGGTCTTCGGCAGCGAGTTCCTCGCGCGCGTTGAGGATGCGATGGTCCTTCATGGGCGTCCGCAATAACGTACTAACACGCTAGCACAGTAGCACGGCAGTGGATGCCGGGCAAGCCACCCGGCCAGGCGCCCGCCTTGACCCCTGCAAACAGGGCTCCCTACACTTCGCGGTCCCGCCAATCCCTGCCGGAACCGCGAAAGGCAGCGCATGAGCGACAGCTTCCGCCACGAGACCCGCACCGTGCGGGCGGCCATCGACAGCGACGAGCAGTTCGGCGCGGTGATGCCGCCGATCGTGCTGAGCACCAACTTCACCTTCGAAGGCTTCGGCAAGCCGCGCGAATACGACTACAGCCGCACCGCCAATCCCACCCGCGATGCCCTGGCGGCCGCCATCGCCGACCTCGAGGGCGGTGCGGGCGCCACAGTCACCGCCTCGGGCATGGCGGCGATCACCCTGGCCTGCCAGCTGCTGAATCCCGGCGACCTGGTGATCGCACCGGTGGATTGCTACGGCGGCACATACCGCTTGCTGAGCCGCCTCGCGGCCAGGGGCCTGTTCCAGGTGCGGTTCATGGACCTGGCCGATACCGGCCAGCTGGCCGCGGCCGAGCGCGAGCCGGCGCGGCTGCTGTGGGTGGAGAGCCCGACGAACCCGCTGCTGAGGATCATGGACCTCGCGCGGCTGCGCCAGGTGGCCGATGCCTGCGGCGCCCTGCTGGCCGTCGACAACACCTTCCTGTCGCCAGCGCTGCAGCGTCCGCTGGAATCCGGCGCCGACCTGGTGATCCATTCGACCACCAAATACCTCAATGGCCACAGCGACGTCGTCTCCGGCGTCGTCGTGGCAAGGGATGCGGCCCTGCACGCCGAGCTGGCGACATGGGCGAATGCGCTCGGACTGACCGGTGCGCCGTTCGACAGCTTCATGGCGCTGCGCGGGCTGCGCACGCTGTTCGTGCGCATGCGCCAGCACGAGACCAACGCCAGGGCGCTGGCCGAGACCCTGGCCGCCAGCCCCGCCGTGGCCCGTGTCCACTATCCGGGGCTGCCCGGCCATCCGGGCCACGACCTGGCAAGGCGGCAGCAACGGGGCTTCGGCGGCATGCTCAGCTTCGAGTTGCGCGGCGGGCAGGATGCCGCCCGGCGGTTCCTCGGCCAGCTGCGCCTGTTCACGCTGGCCGAGTCGCTCGGCGGCGTCGAGAGCCTGGCCTGTCATCCGGCGACGATGACCCATCTGCCACTGGGCCCGGAAGGGCGCAGGGCAGCGGGGATCGGCGACGGCCTGGTGAGGCTCTCGGCAGGCATCGAGGCCACCGATGACCTGGTGGCGGACGTCCGCGCGGCGCTCTCGTCCCTCGGCTAGGCGTCCAGCCGGGCCACCACGGCATCGCCCATCTGCACGGTGCTGGCCTCGCGGCTGCCGGCGGTGGCGATGTCGCGGGTGCGAAGGCCCGAGTCCAGCACCTCGTGGACTGCATGCTCGATGCGTGCCGCCTCGGCTTCCAGGCCGAGCGTATGCCGCAGCAGCATGGCGACGCTGAGGATGGTGCCGCAGGGGTTGGCGATGCCGCGGCCGGCGATGTCCGGGGCCGAGCCATGGATCGGTTCGTAGAGGCCACGGGCCCTGTCGTCGAGGGAGGCCGAGGGCAGCATGCCCATGGAGCCGGCCAGCATGGAGGCCTCGTCGGTGAGGATGTCGCCGAACATGTTCTCGGTCACCAGGACGTCGAAATCCCGCGGGCGTGACAGCAGGTGCATCGCCGCAGCATCCACCAGCATGTGCTCGAGCTGCAGCTCGGGGAACTCGCGGGCGAAGAGCTCGCCGGCGACGGCGCGCCACAGGCGCGAGGTCTCCAGCACGTTGGCCTTGTCCACCGAGGTGACCTTGCCGCGCCGGCCGCGGGCCATGCCGGCCGCGACGCGCAGCACGCGCTCGATCTCCATGCGGCTGTAGCTGCAGAGGTCCGAGGCACGGTCGGCCTCGCGCTGCTTGGCGCCGAAATAGATGCCTCCTGTCAGCTCGCGGATCACCATGATGTCGACGTCACGGATGCGCTCGGCCTTGAGCGGGGAGGCGTCGTAGAGCGACGGGTGGGTGCGCACCGGACGCACGTTGGCGTAGACGCCCATAGCCGCGCGCAGGTCCAGCAGGCCCTGCTCGGGGCGCTCGCGCGCCGCGGGGTCGCTCCACTTCGGGCCACCCACCGCGCCGAGCAGCACGGCATCGGCTTCCAGTGCCAGGCGTCGCGTGTCCTCCGGGAAGGCCTTGCCGGTGGCGTCGATGGCCGCCCCGCCGATCAGGCCATGCCGCAGCTCGAAGCGCTGCCCACTGCGCCGCGCGATGGCATCGAGGACCCGCAGCGCCTGCTCGACGACCTCCGGCCCGATGCCGTCACCGGGCAGGACGCCGATCAGGGCTGCCATGCGCGGGCTTTCTCGAAGCGGCTGATGGCATCGGCCTGGCCGAGCAGGTAGCCGAGCTGGTCGACGCCGTTGAGGAGGCAGTAGCGGGAAAAGCCGTCCAGCGGGAACTCGACACGACGATCCCCGGGCAGGCCGAGGCTGCGCGATTCGACGTCCACGGTGACCTCCGCGCCGGGATTGGCCAGCAGCCAGGCGTGGGTTGCGCCATCGACGATGACGGGAACCAGGCCGTTCTTCAGCGAGTTGTTGCGGAATATGTCGGCGATGCCGGTGCTGATGACGGCGCGGATGCCGAAGTCCACCAGTGCCCACGGCGCGTGTTCGCGCGAGGAGCCGCAACCGAAGTTGTTGCCGGCGACGAGGATCTCGCAGCCGGCGGCCTCGGGCCGGTTCAGCGCGAAATCCGCGCGCGGCTGGCCTGCCTTGTCGTAGCGCCAGTCCGCGAACAGCGCCTTGCCCAGCCCCTTGCGGGTGGTGGTGGTGAGGAAACGGGCCGGCACGATCTGGTCCGTGTCGATATCCGACTGCGGCAGCACGACCGTCCGGGAGGTGAAGCGGGTGATCCTGTCCATGGCTGGCGGCCTCGGCTTGGAGTTTTGCTGGTGCTTATTGCGGGAGCAGTTCGCGCGGGTCGCTGATGCGGCCGGCAATGGCCGTGGCGGCTGCCGTCAGCGGACTGGCCAGCACGGTGCGCGCGCCGATGCCCTGGCGTCCCTCGAAGTTGCGATTGCTGGTGCTGACACAGATCTGGCCGCGACCCACGGTGTCGCCGTTCATGCCCAGGCACATCGAGCAGCCGGACTCGCGCCATTCGGCGCCCGCGGCGGTGAAGACCTGGTCCAGTCCCTCGGCCTCCGCCTGCTTCTTGGTGGCCTGCGAGCCCGGCACGATCAGCACGCGCACCGAACCCGCGACCTGGCGTCCGCGCAGCAGGCTGGCGGCCTCGCGCAGGTCGGAAAGCCGGGAGTTGGTGCAGCTGCCGATGAAGACCACGTCCACCGGGCGACCCAGCATCGGCTTGCCGGCTTCCACGCCCATGTAGGCCAGCGACTTGCGGAAGCTGGCATCGCCGCTGTCCGCGGGCACGGCGGCATCGACCGGAATGACCATGCCCGGGTTGGTGCCGAAGGTGATCATGGGCGCGAGCCGCGAGACATCGAGGCTGACTTCGCGGTCGAAGTGGCAGCCGGCGTCGGAGGGCAGGCTGCGCCAGCGCTTCACGGCCTGGTCCCAGGCGGCGCCGTCGGGCGCCATCTGCCGGCCGTGGAGGTACTGGAAGGTCACGTCATCCGGGGCGATCATCCCGGCCCGGGCGCCGGCCTCGATGCTCATGTTGCAGACCGTCATGCGCTCGTCCATGGACAGCGCGCCGATGGCCTCGCCCCGGTACTCGATGACATGGCCGGTGCCGCCGCCGACACCGATCTTGCCGATGATGGCGAGGATGATGTCCTTGGCGGTGACGCCGCGGGCCAGGTGGCCGGAGACATCGATGGCGAGCGTCTTCGGCTTGCGCTGCAACAGGCACTGCGTGGCGAGCACGTGGCCGACCTCGGTGGTGCCGATGCCGAAGGCCAGCGCGCCGAAGGCGCCATGGGTGCTGGTGTGGCTGTCGCCGCAGACGATGGTCTTGCCGGGCTGGGTGATGCCGAGCTCCGGCCCGATGATGTGGACGATGCCCCGCTGGTCGGAGTCGAAATCGAGCAGGCGGATGCCGGCCTCGCGGCAGTTCTCGATCATGACGCGGATCTGCGCTGCCGCCGAGGATTCGGCGACGCGCTCCAGATCTTTCAGGCTGCGCACCGGCACCGTCGGCGTCGAATGGTCCAGCGTGGCGAGCGTCAGGTCCGGGCGACGCACCGGGAGCCCGCGCGACTTCAGTACGTTAAACGCTTCCGGCGTGGTGACCTCGTGGGTCAGGTGCAGGTCGATGTAGAGCACCGCCGGCGCGTCGGCGGTCTCCGGCACCACCAGGTGGTCCTGCCAGACCTTCTCGAACAGGGAACGCTTGCTCATGTCGAACTCTCCACGGGCTCGAGCCAGCCCCACTGGTCGCTGGTCGCACCGCTGAACAGGCCGAAGAAGGCATCCTGCAGGCGCCGGGTGACCGGGCCCCGCTTGCCGGCACCGACGCCGATCCGGTCGACCGAGCGGACCGGCGTGATTTCGGCAGCCGTGCCGGTCAGGAAGATCTCGTCGGCGATATAGAGCATCTCCCGCGGAATGGGCCGCTCCAGCACCTCGATCCCTGCCTGCCGGGCCAGCACCATGACACTGTCGCGCGTGATCCCGGTGAGGATGGAGGCGGTGGAGGGTGGCGTGTACAGGATGCCGTCGCGCACCAGGAAAATGTTCTCGCCTGCGCCTTCGCTCACCGTGCCGTCGGTGGAAAGCGCGATGCCCTCGGCAAAGCCGCGCTGCCTGGCTTCCAGGCTGACCAGCGTGCTGGAGAGGTAATTGCCGCCCGCCTTGGCCAGCGCCGGGATCGTGTTGGGCGCGACGCGCTGCCAGGACGAGACGCAGACGTCGACGCCTTGCTCGAGGGCGTCGGCCCCGAGGTAGGCGCCCCATTCCCAGGCCGCGACGGCCATGTCGATCGGCTGGCCGGGCGGCGGGGCGAGGCCGACCTCGCCGTAGCCACGGTAGACGATGGGCCGGATGTAGGCGCCGCGGGTCAGGCCGTTGCGGAGCACGACCTCCCTGCATGCGGCATCGATCTGCGCCGCGGACCAGGGCACCTCGATGCGATGGATCTTCGCCGATTCGAGGAGGCGGCGCGTGTGCGCCTGCAGGCGGAACACCACGGGGCCACGCTGCGTGGCATAGACGCGGATGCCCTCGAACACGGAGGAGCCGTAGTGCAGGGCATGGGTCAGGACATGGACCTTGGCCTCGGCCCAGGGCACCAGCTTGCCGTTGTGCCAGATCCACTCACTCGTCTTGATGGGCATGTTGTCTTTCCTCGGGAAACAGCTGCATCCGCTGTGGCTCGGGAGCCCGCGCTCCAGCCCGGCCCGCACACCGTTTGTCGGTCCGGAGCTACGCCGCGCCGAAGTTGCGGTGGATGACGTCCAGGTGGGCCAGTGCCCCGGTGCCGGCCAGGCCGATGCCGGAGCAGCGGAATCTGCCGCCATTATATTCCAGCACTGCGTCCTGCAGCTTCACGGCAATTGCGGCGTGCAGGGCAGCCGGCGCGCCCCGAGTGGCGGCCCGGGCCCGGCCGGCAGCAGCCCACTCCTGCGGTTCGGGTACGAGCGCATGGCGTCCATGCGCTATGCTTGTGGTGATTTGCCCGGAGCTTGTGGCAACATACGCGCCCCGGCGGCAGCTTGCCGCGGGGGCAAGTCTGAACAGGTTGATCAGTCCAGGTTGATATGGCCGTCGCAGTCAGTACACCCATGCTCTCACGGCGCGCGCTGGTGTTCGTCGGTATCGTGGCGCTGCATGTGGGCTTCGTCTATGTCCTCAATGCAGGTCTCGCGCACCAGGCCGTGGAGATGATCTACGGGCCGATCGAGACCAAGATGATCGAGGAGGTCAAGGAAGACCAGGACAAGCCACCGCCGCCGCCGCCGAAGATCGAAACCACGCCACCGCCATTCGTACCGCCTCCGGATATCTCGATCGACCTGCCGGTCGAGACCACCGCGACCACTGCCATCACGGCCACCACCCAGAAGCCCGTGGCCAAGCCGCCACCGGCCCCGGTGGCCATCGCGCGCGTTCCGCCAAAGCAGAACCCGCGCCGGCCGCCGAGCCTTCCCGACTACCCGCCGCAGGCCAAGCGCCTCGGCCTCGAGGGCTCCACGGTCCTGCGCTTGTACATCCTCGAGGATGGCAGTGTCGGCGATGCCCAGATCGCCCAGAGCAGCGGCCACGAGCAGCTGGACGAGGCGGCTTTGCGGCACGCCAAGCGCGCATGGAAATTCATGCCTGGCACCGAGGGCGGCAAGCCGGTGCCCATGTGGTTTGAATTCCGCGTCGTCTGGAAGATCGTGAACGAACGGTAGGGGAAGAATGGCCAGCGTCGCCACGGTTCACGGGGCGACGCGGGTTATGACGGACAGTAACGAACTGAGCTACGTACTTGAGGGGAAGACGCAATCATGGTTGAACTAGCAGCTCTCGCTCTGAGCATCGCGCTCGCGGCCCAGCAGCCGACGACCGACGCCGCTACAGCAGCACCGGCCACCGCCGAAACGACGACCCTGCCCGCAGCGGATGCCACCGCGCCGGCTCCGGCCGAAATGGCCCCGGCGGAGGCACCGGTCGATGTCCCGGCCGCCGAGCCGGCACAGACCGAGGAAAAGGCCAACCCGTACGGCCTGAGCCAGCTCTGGGCGCAAGGCGACTTCGTGGCCCGCGGGACGCTGGTCATCCTGGTCGTCATGTCGTTCGCTTCCTGGTTCATCATCCTGACCAAGCTCTGGGACCAGGCCCGCCTGCGTCGCCAGTTCAACCAGACGGACAAGGGCTTCTGGGCCGGCAAGTCCCTGCAGGATGGCATTGCCACCCTGAACGATCCGGACAACGCGTTCCGGCTCATCGCGGAGCAGGGTGTCAAGGCTGCCCGGCACCACGAGGGGCGCCTGACGGACCAGATCCCGTTGCATGAGTGGATCACCGCCTCGCTGCAGCGTGCGGTGGACAAGGTGACCAACGACATGCAGAGCGGCCTGTCCTTCCTGGCGACCGCTGGCTCGACCGCGCCGTTCATCGGCCTGTTCGGCACGGTGTGGGGCATCTACCACGCGCTCATCGCCATCGGCATCGCCGGCCAGGCGAGCATCGACAAGGTGGCGGGCCCGGTGGGCGAGGCGTTGATCATGACCGCCCTCGGCCTTGCGGTCGCGGTGCCCGCGGTGCTGGGTTACAACTGGCTCCTGCGTCGCAACAAGGCCCTGCTGGAAGAGGTTCGCTACTTCGCCACCGAAGTGCAGCAGTACCTGGTGAGCGGTGCCCGCATGGACGCTCCGGGCCAGCGGAGCAAGTAAAGTGGGCATGTCGGTCCCCGGCGAGGGCGGTGGCGACGACAAGGCGATGTCCGACATCAACGTGGTGCCCCTCGTGGACATCATGCTGGTGCTGCTGATCATCTTCCTGATCACCATTCCGGTGATCACGCAGACGGTCCCGGTGGAACTGCCCAAGGTTGCCAACCAGCCGACCAAGACCAAGCCGGAAAACGTCACCGTGGCCATCAACGCCGCGGGTGACGTGTTCTGGAACCAGGCCCGGGTGCCCGACGACCAGGCGCTGCTGGAACTGGTCAAGTCGGTCGCCGTGCAGGATCCTCAGCCCGAGATCCACATCCGCGGCGACGGCCGGGCTAAATTCGAGTCGGTGGGGCGTGTCATCTACCTGATCCAGCGCGGTGGCGTCATCAAGGTAGGCTTCATCACCGAGCCCGACCGCGGCATGCGCCGCTAGCCCGCCGGCGGGGCACCCCTGAGGGAGACACAGACATGGGAATGAACGTTAGCGGCGGGGGCCGCGACGACGACCCGATGCTGGACATCAACATGACGCCGTTGATCGACGTCATGCTGGTGCTCCTCATCATGTTCATCGTCACCATCCCGATCATGACCCACGCCGTGAAGCTCGACATGCCGCGGCCCAATCCGAATGCGGTGACGCCCCCGGTTCCACCGGAGGTCATCGAGCTCGAGATCGATTACGACGGCACCATCCTCTGGAACCAGACGCCAGTTCCGAGCCTCAACACGCTGGAGCAGTATTTCAGCCAGGAAGCCGTCAAGGAGCCGCAGCCGGAACTGCACATCCGCGCCAACAAGCGGGCCAAGTACGACGTCGTTGCCAAGGTCCTCGCGCTTGCACAGCGTCAGGGCGTGAACAAGATCGGCTTCGTCGGCATGGAGCAGTTTGCTGAATAGCAGCATGACCTGGCCTGCAACCCTTTGGCTGCAGGCCAGGTCCAAGCCTTCAATGGCATAGCAGGAGAGAGCCACGATCATGCGAGCAAACGCATCATTCCGCGCCCTGGGCGCCATGCTGGTCGTCCTGGCCAGCCTGTTGGCTGCCGGCCAGTCCATGGCCGAGGACAAGATCAGCGCCAAGGTCGCCAAGCCGATGAAGGCGGCCCAGGAAGCCATCCAGAAGAAGCAGTGGGACCAGGCGCTGGCCAAGGTGGCCGAGGCTGACGCCGTCAGCAGCAAGACCGCATTCGACCAGTTCCAGATCAACGAATTCAAGGCCTACGTCCTCCTGCAGCAGCGGAAGTATGCGGACGTCGCCAGGCTCTACGAGGGGAGCCTGGCATCGGGCAGGCTGCCGCCGGAGCAGGTCGACGACCGACTGAAGACCATCGTCCAGCTCAATACCGCGACCAAGAACTACCCGAAGGTCATGGAGTATGGCGATCGCTGGATCAAGGCCGGCGGGCAGGATATCGACACGCGCGTGCTGGTTGCACAAGCGCATTACCTGCAGAAGGACTACAAGGAAGCGGTTTCCATCATGCAGGGCGCGATCAAGAGCGCCGAGCAGGCTGGCAAGACGGTCGACGAGAACTGGCTGCAGCTGGTGCGCAGCGCCCAGGTCAACATGGGCGACAAGGATGGTGCGGCGAAGACCATGGAGAAGCTGGTGCGGCTGTACCCGAAGCCGGAGTACTGGAACTTTCTCATCGGTACCCGCCTCAACCAGAAGGCTTCCGACAGGGTCATGCTCAATACCCTGCGCCTCGCACAGCAGGTCGGCACGCTCAGCTCGGCTGACCAGTACCTCGAGATGGCCGAGTTGCTCCTGGAGGCAGGCCTCCCGGGCGAGGCCAAGAGTGCGCTCGAGGCCGGCTATGCCGCCAAGGTGGTCGATCCGGCAAACAAGGCCGAGGCGGACCGCTACAAGCGCCGCTTCGACGATGCGAAGGCGGCCGCTGCAAAGGATCTGCAATCGCTGCCGCAGTTCGAGAAGGACGCCCAGAAGGGCACCACCGGCCAGGGCGATGTGGCCCTCGGCATGGCCTACTCCAGCTTCGGGCAGTACGACAAGGCCGCTGCGGCCCTGGCCAAGGGCCTCACCAAGGGTGGCGTCCGTGATCCCGACCAGGCGCAGATCATGCTGGGGATTGCCGACCTGAAGCTGGGCAAGAAGGCGGATGCCGCCAAGGCCTTCGAGCAGGTCAACGGCGACCCGCAGATGGCCGACCTGGCCCGCCTGTGGACCATCGTGGCACGAAGCGGCACGAGCTGAGGCCAGCTTTGGGGGCCAGTTCCCGGGCCCGGCCCTCCCGGATCCGTTTGTTTGTCACTGCACCGCCGCCCGTCAGGGCGGCGGTGTCTTTCCGGTCCTGACTGGTTGCCGCCTGCGCTCGCCGGAGGCCACGGTCATGTCATGAGGTGCAGCCCTGTGCCGAGGGTAATTTATCACGACAGCGAAGGCCGTCGCATCGAGGTGGATGTGCCCATCGGTTCCACGGCGATGGAAGGGGCCGTCGACAATGACGTCGCCGGTATCGTCGCCGAATGCGGTGGTGCCTGCGCCTGCGCCACCTGCCATGCCTATGTGGCGGACGAGTGGCTGGCGAAGCTGCCGCCGCCGAGCGACATGGAAGAGGCCATGCTGGAATCCGCCAGGGAGCGGCGGGCGAACAGCCGCCTGACCTGTCAGATCGAAATCACCGATGCCCTCGACGGTCTCGAACTGCAGGTGGCTGACAACGAAGGCTGACCGGCGGCCCTGCCTGCTGCGGGACGAGGCTGCCGCTGCTCAGCGGCCGCCAACGATCTCGATGATTTCTCCGGCTGGTCCACTCAGCGCTGTGGTTGCGCCTGGTCGCTGGCTGGCAAAGGAAACGACCGCAATACCGGGTGGCAGTTCGCCGGAAGGGGTTGGCGGCGGACGGGCCGCGGCCGGCATCTGGTCCGCCTCGATGTAGCATCGTGCCTGCAACGGCAGGGCGGCGATCGGATAGCGCTCCTCCGGAGACAGCCCGAAGGCCTCCGACATGGCTTTCACACGCGATTCCATCCGCTGCGGGGCGCTGATGCCGAACTGGTCGGCATAGAAGCCGAGCAGGTCGTCCAGCGAGGGTCCGCCGACAATCACGATGAAGACACGGTCGGCCTTGCAGCGCGCCGGCGGTGCCGGCAAGGCCGGCAGGTCCCGCTTGAACTGCGTGAGATAGAGGATCTCGCCGGCCGGCCCGCGGATCTGCATGGCGCGGATGGCATCGGTGAAGGACAGGTCCTGGGGCGGACCGAGGATCTCGAAATCCCCTCCGGCCAGCTCGCCGGCCAGGGCGTCGACATCGCGGACGATCAGTTCCGCGGCATTCCAGCCAAATGCGGAGAACGCACGATAGGGTGCGGGTGGCGCCGGTACCTCGATGAAGCGGAATTCGAAGTCATCGGCGGCTTCCGGCACCAGGCTGATATAGCGCGCGCCGGCTGCCGCGGGCCGCTGCCAGGCCGTGGCCTGCGTTGCGCTGATCCTCCCACGCTGGCGGACGCGGTATCCGAGGTGGCGCCCATAGGCCGCCTCGCTGGCTGCGAGATCCGGCGTGGCGATGGTCACGCCGGTGATGGGCCCGATGCCTGGGCCAGGCGCGGCCTGGTCGCCCACTCAGATGATACCGGCGGCGTGCAGCTCGGCCATGCGCGTGTCGGAGAAACCAAGCAGCCCGCCGTACACCTCGCGGTTGTGCTCGCCCAGTTCCGGAGCCGGGCTGCGAACAGTACCGGGCGTGGCGCTGAGCTTGGGTGCGACGTTCTGCATCTTCAGCTGGCCGAAGCGTGGATGAGCCACGCTGATGATCGCCTGGCGCGCCTGGAAGTGTGCATCGGCAAGCATCTCGGGCGTGCGGTAGATCTTGCCCGAAGGGATGCCGAACTCCTCCATCAGCGTCTCCAGGCGTCCGGCGGCGATGGTCCGGGTCCAGTCGGAGATCAGGTCATCGAGTTCCTTCTGGTTGGCGCCACGCGAGGAATGGCTGGCATAGCGCGGGTCGGCCGCCAGTTCCGGCCGGCCCATGGCCTCCGCCAGGCGCTTGAACACCGTGTCCTGGTTGGCGGCAATGAGGATGAACTGGCCATCGCTGGTCGGGTAAACGTTCGAGGGCGCCACGTTCGGCAGGATGGCGCCGGTGCGTTCGCGGATATAGCCGGCCTTGTCATACTCGGTGATCAGCGACTCCATCATGTTCAGCACGGCCTCGTAGATGGCCGAATCCACGACCTGGCCCTGGCCGGTCTTTTCCCGGTGGTGGAGTGCGGACAGGGCCCCGATGCAGGCGAAGGTGGCTGCGAGCGAATCACCGATGCTGATGCCCATCCGGCTGGGCGGTGTCGAGGGATCCCCGCAGACGTAACGCAGTCCGCCCATCGCTTCGCCGACCGCACCGAAACCGGCACGCTTGGCATACGGTCCGGTCTGCCCGAAACCGGAAACCCGGACCATGATCAGCCCCGGGTGGGCCTGGCGCAGCTGTTCGTAACCCAGGCCCCACTTCTCCATGGTGCCCGGCCGAAAATTTTCCAGCAGGAAATCGGCCTTGCCGATGAGGGAGCGGGCGATGGCCTGGCCCTCGGCCTCGCGCAGGTTCAGGGTCACGGACTTCTTGTTGCGGGCCACCACCGGCCACCACAGCGACATGCCGTGCGACTTCTCGCGGCCCCAGTCGCGCATCGGGTCGCCCTGGCCTGGCGGTTCGATCTTGATGATCTCGGCACCGAAGTCGCCGAGCAGCTGGCCGCAGAATGGACCAGCCAGCAATGTCCCCATCTCGATGACGCGCACGCCCGCAAGGGGCCCTGGCGTCTTGCTGGTTTCCGTGCTCATATCCAATCCCTTCCAAGCAGTGTGCGCACGCGGCGGCGCAGCCGGCGGCACGGTGTCAATGCGAATGCCAGCCCGCCGTTCGCCTTCCGCGGCATCATGGCATGATGGGCAGCGGTAAAGCGGGTCGAGGCAAGGCACGGATTCGCTGGGCGTGATGCGTTCAGCTCGCGCTGGCCGCGGGTTGTATCGCCCAATGCCTTGTATAACAATACCTCATTTTAGATGGCCTGCAAGGCAGCCATGACGAAGTTGCAACGACGGATTTCCATCATCGAGGTCGGTCCACGGGATGGGCTGCAGAGCGAGCCGGAGATCCTCGGCACCGAGGCGAAGGTCGAGTTCATCCGGCGCGCCATCGACGCCGGCGTCCGTGCGATCGAGGTCACCAGCTTCGTGCATCCGAAGCGCGTGCCGCAGATGGCCGACGCCGAGGCCGTCATCAAGGGCCTGCCACAGAGGAGCGATGTCCGCTACATCGGCCTCGTCCTCAACCTGAAGGGCTTCGAGCGCGCCCGCGATGCCGGGCTCGGCGAGATCGGCATGGCGGTGGTCGCCAGCGATACCTACAACCAGCGCAACCAGGGCGTGCCGACCAGCGAGTCGGTGAACGCCTGGCTGGCGATCGCCAGGGAGGCGAGGGCAGCCGGCATGCGCGCCAACGTGATGATCTCCTCCGCATTCGGCTGTCCGTTCGAGGGCGAGGTTCCGCTGCAGCGGGTGCTCGATCTCGTGGACCAGGTGCTGGCCGGTGAGCCCGTCGAACTCGGCATTGCCGACAGCATCGGCGTCGGTGTCCCGAACCAGGTGACGGAGATGATCCAGGCCATCCGCGAGCGTGCCCCGGGCGTCCCCATCCGCTGCCACTTCCACAACACCAGGAACACCGGTCTCGCCAATGCCCAGGCCGCCGTGGATGCTGGTGTGGCTTCGCTGGACGCGAGCATCGGTGGCATCGGCGGCTGCCCATTTGCGCCGGCAGCGACAGGCAATATCCCCACTGATGACCTGCTCTACATGCTGGATCGTTCTGGCGTGCAGACGGGCATCTCGCTGGAACGGGTGATCGAGACCAGCAGGTGGCTGCAGGAGCAGCTGGGCCGTAGCACCCCGGCCATGCTGCCGAAAGCCGGTATCTTTCCGAAGATCGCAGAGCAGCATCGGGCGGCAGGCTGAGCAGGCGCCGCGAACTGCATGCACGGGACACTGACAGCACCAGACCGAATCCAGTGAGCCCGGACCAATTTTCCCGCAAGCAGGGGCCCGCGTTGGTCCTGTGCGGCTGTGTGGTATGACGAAGAAACGCGAAAGCGTCGAGGTGAGCGTATGAGCTACCATCTTGGGGTCGATGTCGGCGGAACTTTCACCGACCTGATCCTCGTGAACGAAAAGACCGGGGACTTTCATTCGGCCAAGGTGCCCAGCACGCCGCATGATTCCTCGGTCGGCGTGCTCAATGGCATCGAGCGCGTCTGCCAGATTGCCGGCATCGATCCGAACGAAATCACCCATGTGATGCACGGCACCACGGTCGCCACCAACACCATCCTCACGCACACCGGTGCCAAGGTGGGGCTGGTCACCACCAAGGGCTACAGGCAGGTGCTGCAGATTGCGCGATCCTTCGTTCCCGGAGGACTCGGCGGCTGGGTCATCTACAACAAGCCGCCACCGCTGGCGCCGCTGGCCCTCACCATCGAGGCCGTGGAGCGCATCGGTGCGAGGGGCGAGGTGGTGACCCGGCTGGACAAGACCAGGCTCGCCAGGGACCTCAAGGCGCTTGGCAAGAAGGGTATCGAATCCCTCACCGTCTCACTGATCAACTCTTTCGCCAACCCTGTCCACGAACAGGAGATCGCCGGGGTCGCGGCCAAGGTGCTGCCGGGCATCCCGGTGTCCCTGTCGTCGGAGGTGGTGCCGGAGATGCAGGAATACGAGCGCACGGTCACGACCGTGGCGAATGCCTACGTCGGCCCCAAGGTTTCCCGCTACGTGCGCAACCTGCACCGCGAGCTGAAGAAGAAGATGAAGAACGTGCAGCTCCATGTGCTGCGTTCGGACGGTGGCCTGGCATCCGCCAAGGCAGCCGAAGCGTATCCGGTCAACATGCTGATGAGCGGTCCCGCAGGCGGCGTGACCGGTGCCATCTGGGTCGGCACCCAGGCTGGTTTCAAGGATATCCTCACCTTCGACATGGGCGGCACCTCGACGGACGTGGCGCTGATCCAGGATGGCAAAGCGCAGCTGCGTCGTGAGACCAGCGTGCACGAGGTCACGGTGCGTGCTTCGTCGGTGGACGTGCGCACCGTAGGCGCCGGTGGCGGATCCATTGCCTACGTGCCGGAGATCACCGGGGCACTCCGCGTGGGCCCGCAAAGCGCGGGTGCGGTGCCGGGGCCCGCAGCCTACGACAAGGGTGGCGTCGAGCCGACGGTCACCGATGCCAACGTGGTGCTGGGTTATCTGCCGAGTGGCGAAGTGCGCCTCGGTGGTGACATGGTGATTCGCCGCGACCTGGCAGAGGCTGCCGTCTCCAAGGTGGCCAAGGCCCTCAAGCTGTCGGTGAAGCAGGCGGCTGCCGGCATCATCGACATCGTCAACGAGAACATGTACGGCGCGCTGCGCCTGGTGTCGGTCGAGAAGGGCTACGATCCGCGCGACTTCGCGCTGATGGGCTTCGGCGGGGCCGGCCCGCTGCACGCCAACGCGCTCGGCAAGCTGTCCAGCGCCTGGCCGGTCATCATCCCGCAAGGCCCCGGCGTGCTCTGTGCCCTGGGCGATGCCACCACCAGCGTGCGTGACGAGGCTTCACGCACCTTCATCCGCGGTTTCAGCCAGACCAGTGGCAAGGAGATCAGCAAGATCTTCCGGCAACTGGCGGCCAATGCCGCAAAGGCGCTGGACCAGGAGGGAATCCCGCGCGCGGAGCAGACGCAGTCCTACCAGGTGGATATCCGCTACCACGGGCAGGGGTTGCTGCTGACGGTGGACTTCGACATTGCCGAGCTGGAGCAGCGCGGCCTGGACGTGGTGGGCGAGCGCTTCGACGAGATGCACCGTCATTTGTTCACTTTCGCGCTTCCGGAGGAGAAGGAGATCGTCAACCTCCGCGCAGTAGCCCAGGGCAAGGCGACGGCCGTCATGGCGCTGCGCCTCGAGAAGGGTGGCAGCGACGCCTCGGCCGCCGTGCTGGGCGAACACACGATGTTCGTGGAGGGAAGGGACCAGAAGGGCAAGCTCTACGATCGCAGCAGGCTCAAGGCCGGAAACGTCGTGAAGGGTCCGGCCGTGATCCTGCAGATGGACACGACCACGCTGATCCTTCCCGGCCACATCGGCCGCGTCGATGATTTCAGCAACATTCTGATCACCCCGGAATAGCCGCGGGACACCAGGGAGCGAAGACAAATGCCAGCCAAGATTGTCGAGACCAGGCCCAGGGCGTTCAAGCGGGTATCCGTAGACCCGATCACCCTGGACATCATCGAGAACGCGATGCTCAACGCGCGCTACGAGATGGATGCGGTGCTGTTCCGTACCGCGATGTCGCCGGGCATCCGTGAACAGCACGATGAATTTCCGATGATCGCCAATGTCGACGGCAAGATGGTCGTCGGCCAGTTCGGCAGTTTCATCTACGGCTTCAAGGAGGCCTACCATGGCACGATCGAGGAAGGCGACATGTTCCTCACCACCGACCCCTATTCCTGCAAGGGAGCGGTGAGCCACATCAACGACTGGTTGCTGCTGCGTCCCATCTTCAAGGATGGCCGGCTGGTTGCCTACGCCGCCATGTTCGGACACATGACGGACGTGGGTGGCAAGGTCCCGGGCAGTCTGCCGACCGACGCCCGCCAGATCTTCGAAGAGGGCATCCGCATCCCGCCGACGAAGATCTTCCGCAAGGACGTGCTGCAGGAGGACATCCTCAACCTCATCCTGCACAACTGCCGGCTGCCGCACTGGAACCGCAGCGATTTCAACGCCATCGTCGCGGCGATCCGCACGGCGGAAAAGCGCGTCATCGAGATGGCCAACCGCTTCGGTGATGACGTCTACTACTCTGCCCTGGAGGACCTGCTGGACCGCAACCGGCGCGCCATGGCCCACCTCATCAAGACGACAGTCCCCACGCACAAGCAGTACTTCGAGGACTATATCTGCGATGACGGCATGGGAATGGGCCCCTACAAGCTCCGCTGCGCCATGTGGCGCGAGGGCGAGAAGGTCAAGTTCGACTTCGAGGGAACCGATCCGCAGTCCATCAGCTCGGTGAACTTCTACCTCAACGAGGAGATGTTCAAGATGTTCTGCGGCGTGTACATGATCATGGTGTTCGACCCCAAGATCATGTTCAACGACGGCTTCTACGACCTGATGGAAGTGCACATCCCCGAAGGCACCCTGCTCAAGCCACGGGAGCCGGCTGCGCTCTCCTGCCGTACCCATGCGCTTGGCCGCCTGTTCGACGTGCTGGGGGGGCTGCTGGGCCAGGGCAATCCCGCGTTCCTCAACGCCGCCGGGTTCTCCGACAGCCCGCACTTCATGTACTCCGGCTATGACCGCAACGGCAAATGGTTCCAGCTGTTCCAGATCGGCTTCGGTGGCGTGCCTGGCCGGCCCTTCGGCGATGGCCCGGACGGTCATTCGATGTGGCCGAGCTTCACCAACGTGCCCAACGAGTTCGTGGAGAGCTACTTCCCGCTGCGCATCGAGACCTACGAGACCATTGCGGACAGCGGTGGCGCCGGCAAGCACCGTGGCGGCAACGCGCTGCGCGTGGGCTACCGCTTCCTCGAGGATGGCGAGATTTCCATCCACGATGACCGCTGGCTGACCTATCCGTGGGGCGTCAACGGCGGTACCCCGGGGAAGCGCAGCCGCAAGGAGCTGCGCCGCAAGAATGGCGGCAAGGAGATCATCCCGTCCAAGTGCGACCGCATTCCGGTGCAGGAGGGCGACCTGCTGCTCTTCGATACCTGGGGCGGTGGCGGCTGGGGTGACCCGTACCAGAGGGATCCGGCAGCAGTGATGTTCGATGTCGAGGCGGGCCTCGTGACCGCAGCAGGCGCCAGGGCCAACTACGGCGTGGTGCTGAAGAAGGATGGCAGCCTGGACCAGAAGGCCACTGCTGCCCTGCGCGGCAAGCTGGCGAAGAAGCGGGGCAAGACGCAGGTCTTCAACTTCGGTGGCACGATCCCGGAACTGAAGAAGCGCTGCAAGGCGGAAACCGGCCTGGCGCCGCCGCTGCAGCCGCAACTGCCGCGCTTCATCGAGGCCGCCAAGAAGGCAGCTTCGAAGTCCACAGGCAAGCGCAAGGGCAGCAAGGCTGCCTGAGGTTCGCGCTGGCGCGGCACCGTACCGGGCCCCTCACACGGGCCCGGTCGTTTTCCGGGGCAATCGCGCGGAGCGTGCTACTGGGTCGCGACGATGGGTGGCTGGCCTGCCGCGGCGCGAGCGTCCTGTTCCGCCTGAAGCATGAATTCGCTGCCGATCCTCGCCGCGGTGCTGCGCAGGCGCGGGACGAAGCGCTCGATGCCCTCGGCCTCGGGAACCGCCGTGCAGGCGAAACGAATGGTCAGTGCCGCCAGCAGACGATCCGCTGCCATCACCGGGACCGACAGGCTGATCTCGTCGGATACTCGCCGCGCGCGCCGATTCGAGGCAAAGCCGCGCCGACGCACTTCCACCAGGGCCTCGTGGATCTTCTTGCGGTTGCGCGCGGGCTTGTCCTCCTCGTGCCGCGACTTGGCCAGCATGTCGAGGATAGCCTCGCACTGCTGCTCGGGGCAGAAAGCCAGGTAGGCAACGCCCGATGCCGAGGCGAGGATCGGCACGCGGAAGCCGGGGCCGCGTTTCTCGATGGCCAGCGGGCTGCGGTGATCGGTGGTCTGGCGCATGAGCATGCTGGTGCCCGACAGCGTGGCCACGGCTATCGGCCAGACGAACTCGTTGCAGAGGTCGTAGATGTAGGGTCGTGCGATCTGCGTGACCCAGGCCTCGTCGTCGAAGCCGTCGCTGAGCCCCCTGACCATGATGGTCAGGCGGTAGCGCTCGTCGCTGGCGGCGCGATAGGCATAGCCGGCAATGCAGAGAGTCTCGAGGATGCGGTATGTGGTGGTTCGCGGCAGGTCGATGGCTGCGGCGACTTCGGAAACCGTGGCGCCGTTCTGCAGGTTGAGCACCTGCAGGACTTCGAGGCCCCGCTGCAGGGCGCGAATTGGTCGGGTGGATGTCATTGTGTTGGTATCGAAATCAGTCTGACAGGTGGACAATTATAGAGGGCGCGCCTGCCATTGCCAGCGGCCTGGTCCCGGACAATCTGCTAGATTCGGGCGCGCAGGCCAGTCCAGCAACGACCGGTACCTGATAAGTATTTGAATAAAGTGGTTACAAGACAATGAAATACAAGAAATTAGGACGCAGCGGCCTGCAGGTTTCCGAACTCTGCCTGGGGACCATGACCTTCGGCGAAGAAATGGGCATCGGGGCCGCGGAAACCGAATGCCGGGCGATCTTCGACGCCTTCCTGTCTGCCGGCGGCAATTTCATCGATACCGCCAATGTCTACAACCGCGGGACCAGCGAACGCATGCTTGGCCGGTTCATCGGCACCGAGCGTGATCGGCTGGTCATCGCCACCAAGTTCAGCCTCAACACCCGTACCGATGATCCCAATGCAGGCGGTAACCACCGCAAGAATCTGGCGCAGGCACTGGAAGCCAGCCTGCGTCGCCTGGGCACCGGATACGTGGACCTCTTCTGGGTACACGGCTGGGACGCCAGCACCAGGCTGGATGAACTGATGCGTGCCCTCGACGACCAGGTGCGCGCGGGCAAGGTGCTGCATATCGGGGTGTCCAATGCCCCGGCCTGGGTGGTGGCGAGTGCCAATACGCTCGCGGCGGAGCGCGGCTGGACGCCGTTCACCGCGGTGCAACTGCACTACAACCTCGTCGAGCGCAGCATCGAGCGGGAATTCTTCCAGCTGGCGGCGGCCCAGGACATGGCCATCACGCCCTGGAGTCCGCTGGCTGGCGGATTGCTGACCGGGAAGTTCGATGCCGCAGCGCCGGCTTCGGGACGCGAGGGCGCACGCCTGGGGCAGGGCCCACGTGCCGCCCGCGTCCTCAACGACCGCAGCCGGGCGGTGGCCGAGGCGCTGTCCACCATGGCGGTGGAGACCGGCTGTCGTCCTGCACAGCTGGCGCTGGCCTGGCTCTGCCAGCGCAGCACCGTCACCGTGGTGCCGATCATCGGGGCGCGCAGTCTGCGTCAGTTCGAGGAGAACATCGGCAGCCTGGGGCTGCAGCTCACCGCTGCACAGCTCGCCCGCATCGATGGCCTGTCGGCGCCGGTACCCGAGTACCCGCAAGCCCTCCTGGGGAGCGAGTTTTTCCAGCGCCTCATGCACGGCGAGGTCGTGGACCGCATGCAGCCGGGGCGCATTTCCTGACGGTCCGGCCATGCCGGCGCAGGCGGCTGCTCGCTGCCGGCATTCCGGGGTGCGATTACCGAAACCGTAACACCGGCACCCGTATCAGAACATGACGGTGGTGGCCTTGGTTTTCAGGTAGGGGTCCAGGCCCTCGCGACCGAATTCGCGGCCCCAGCCCGACTGGCGATTGCCGCCGAAGGGAATGGCAGGGTCTACTGCCGCGTGGCAGTTGATGCTGACCTGGCCGGAGTCGATCAGGTTGACCATCCGGTGGGCGACCGAGATGTCGCGGGTCCAGACGCTGCCGGAGAGCCCGTAGATGGTCTTGTTCGCCTCCGCGGCGACAGCCTTCAGGTCGCTGTCGTTGAAGGACTGTACGCAGAGCACCGGTCCGAAGATCTCCTCGCGGGCGATCTTCATGTCCATGCTGGTGTGCGCGAACACCGTGGGACGCACGAAGAAACCCTTGCCGGCCGGCGCGTCACCGCCGCAGACCAGTTCGGCACCGGAGTTGCGTCCGTCGCCGATGTAGCCCATGACGCGCTGCCGCTGCTCGGCCGAAATCAGCGGCCCGAGGTCGGATTCGGGTGACAGGCCGGGTCCAAGCCGAAATGCTCCCGCGAGCTTCGCAATGCCTTCAACAACCGGCTCGAACACGTCGTCATGGACGAACAGGCGCGTGCTCGCCATGCAGTTCTGGCCCTGCAGGAAGAATGCGCCGCGCGCGGCGCCGGGAATCACCCTCGTCAGGTCGGCATCGGGGAACACCACGAAGGGTGACTTGCCCCCGAGTTCCAGGGTGACCCGCTTGAGGTTGCCGGCAGCTGCCAGCAGGATCTTCCGGCCCACCTCGGTGGAGCCGGTGAAGGCGATCTTGTCGACGCCATCATGTGCCGCGAGGGCGGCGCCGGCATCATGGCCATATCCCGGGACGATGTTCACGACGCCGGCCGGGATGCCCACCTTGGCGATGATGTCGCCGAGCAGCAGCGCCGTCATCGGCGTGAGCTCCGCGGGCTTCAGCACCACGGTGCAGCCGGCCGCAAGCGCCGGGGCCAGCTTCAGGACCGCCATGATCAGCGGTGAGTTCCACGGCACGATGGCACCTACCACGCCGATGGGTTCGCGGCGCGTGTAGGTCAGCGACTCGCCATTGGCAACGTCGTGCGGCTGCACGGGGATCGTCTCGCCGAGGATCTTGGTGCACCAGCCGCCGTAGTAGCGCAGGAAATCGCAGCCGAACTTGGCGATGGAGTAGTGGGCAATGGGCCGGGGCATGCCATTGTCGAGGACCTCGAGTTCCACCGCCAGGTCGAGATGCGCCTCCAGTTCGTCGGCAAGGCGGAACAGCAGGCGCGAGCGCTGGTGCGAGCCGATGCGTGACCACTCTCCCTCGAAAGCGGTGCGGGCGGCGGCGACGGCGCGGTCGATGTCGCGCGGCCCACCCCGGGCGACCGTGGCGATCCGCGCCTCGGAGGCGGGATCGAACACTTCGATGCTGCCGGGTTCGGCCGGATCCACCCATCGGCCGCCGATGAAGAGCTGGTGGCGGCGGGCGAGGAAATCTCGGGCAGCCTGTGACGGGGTGATGCTGCGGGGCGCGGCGCTCATGTGCAGGTCCTTTGCTGGCGTCGATGCGAAAAAGCTGGCCGGTGAGCATAATTGGCCGGTCATCGGCGAATCAAGGCAAGCCATGCCAGCCATCCTCGTGACCGGTGCCAGCCGCGGCCTGGGACTGGAGTTCACGCGGCAGTATGCCGCGGCAGGCTGGCGTGTCTGGGCCTGCAGCCGGGCTACGGCGCCCGAACTCGAGGCCCTGGCGGCGGCTTCGCCGACGGTGACCCTGGCGAGGCTGGACGTGACCCGGCACGCGGAGATCGACCGACTTGCGGCAACGCTGGAAGGCGAGGCCATCGACGTGCTCCTGAACAATGCGGGCGTCATGGGCGGGCGTGATTTCGCCGCGGGTGCCGGAGCAGACCAGGCTTTCGGGCAGTCCGACTTCGCCGCCTGGGAACTGGCCTGGCGCACCAACGTGGTGGGACCGATGAAAATGGCCGAGGCGTTCGTTGCGCACGTCGCCCGCAGCAGCCAGCGGAAGATCATCACCCTGAGCAGCATGGTGGGCAGCAACACGCTCAATACCAGCGGCGGGCTGTACGGCTACCGGGCCAGCAAGGCGGCGGTGACCGCGGTCATGAAATCCATGGCCATCGACCTGCTTCCCCGGGGGATACTCGCGGCGGCAGTCCATCCGGGCTGGGTCCGCACCGGCATGGGTGGCCCCGGGGCGCCACTGGATGTGGCGACGGCCGTTGCCGGTGTGCGCCGGGTCATCGACGGGCTGACGGCAGCCCAGGCGGGACAACTGCTCGCCTGGGATGGCGCGATCCTGCCCTTTTGAGGATGGTGTCGCTGCGTCCAGGCCGCCTGGCCCTGCGATGGTGGATCGCCATCCTGCTGTGCCTGATCACCACCATCAATTATCTCGACCGGCAGGCACTGGCGGTGGCCGGCCCCGTGCTCATCGACGAGTTCCGGCTGAGCAACACCGAGTTCGGGCTGATCAACTCGGCTTTCCTGCTGGCCTACGCCCTGGGCCACCTGGCCTGCGGCCCGTTGATCGACCGGGCCGGCACCCGGCGGGCATTCTTCATCGCGGTACTCGCGTGGAGCATCGTCGGCATGGCCCATGCGGGTGGCGGCGGCTTCCTCGGCTTGCTCGGCCTGCGGGCACTGCTGGGGCTCACCGAGGCCGCGAACTTCCCGGCCGCGGTCAAGGCGGTTGCCGAGTGGTTCCCGCGTGCCGAGAGGTCGCTCGCCGTGGGCATCGTCACCGTCGGGCCCGGGCTTGGCGCCGTCATCGCTCCGCCGCTGCTGGGCGGCCTGGTCGCCGTGGCAGGCTGGCAGGCGGCATTCCTGGTGCCCGGGGCCGTTGGCCTGGCCTGGCTGTGGGTCTGGCAGCGCTGGTACTGGTTGCCGGAGGATCATCCGCGATTGCACCCCGACGAACGGGCGCTGATCCTCGCGCAGCGTGAGGAGGCTGCTGGCGGCGCAGGCAGCCAGTCCTGGCGCGATCTGGCCGGGTATCTGCGCCACCGCGAAGTCTGGGGCCTGGTGCTCAGCCGTTTCGCGAACGACGGCGGATTCTATTTCTTCATTGCCTGGCTGCCGACCTACCTGGCGCAGGCCCGCGGCTTCGATATCCGCGAAATCGCTGCCTTCGCCTGGCTGCCATTCCTCGCCGCCGACGCCGGCAGCCTCGCGGGGGGCTGGGCCAGCCGTCGCCTGATATCGGCCGGCATGTCGGTGGACCGCGCGCGCAAGCGGCTGATCTGGGCCGGTGCGCTGGTGGTGCCACTGACATTGCCGGCGGTCAGCGTCGACTCCGCGGCGCTGGCGCTGGGACTCATCGCCGTGGCCATGTTCGCCATCCAGTTCAAGGCCGCCAATTTGTTCGCGCTGCCGATCGACCTGTTTGCTTCGACGCGCGCGGGCAGCGTCTGGGGCCTGTTCGGGGCGGTGGGCAGCTTCGGCGGCATGGCGTTCGTCACGGCCGCCGGCTGGATCAGCGAACACATGGCCTATGCGCCGGTGTTCTGGGCGGTCGGCCTGACGCAGCTGCTCTCGGCGCTGTTCATCAGTTGGTTGGTGCCGCAGATTCGCAGGATCGACGAGCCGGCGGACGGGGCAGGCCCGGCGGGCGGCGCGATCGATTCTGGTACGATACCGGCCCTCGATTCACCGCGACGGGGAGAATGACCATGACGATCAAAGTCGGCGACCGCATGCCCGAAGGCAGCTTCGGCATCATGACCAAGGATGGCCCGGGAAGCCTGTCCTCCGCGGATCTCTTCAAGGGCAAGACCGTCGTGCTGTTCGCCGTGCCCGGCGCCTTCACGCCGACCTGCTCGATGAACCACCTGCCGGGCTACGTGAAGCACGCAGCGGAGATCCGCGCGAAGGGCGTGGACACTATCGCCTGCATGGCAGTCAACGATGCCTTCGTCATGGATGCCTGGGGACGCGACCGGCAGGTCGGCGACAAGGTGCTGATGCTGGCCGATGGCAATGGCACCTACACCAGGGCGCTGGGCCTGGAACTCGACGTCTCCGGCCTTGGCCTCGGCATGCGCAGTCAGCGCTTCGCCATCGTCGTCAAGGACGGCATCGTCAGGCAGTTGCACGTCGAGGCGCCGCGCGAGTTCAAGGTCAGCGCCGCCGAGCATGTGCTGAAAAGCCTCTGAGGACGCGGCGGCCGCCTGCGGCGGCCAGCATGCACGGGCCGCCAGCCGCTGGCGGCCCGCCCAGGCCAGCGGAGAGCCCATGGAAGAATCACTCGTCCACACCCTGCCCATCAGCTACGCGCTGGTGAAGTACCTGCACGTGCTGCTGTTCGTCTACTGGCTCGGCGCCGATGCCGGCGTGTTCTATTCCAGCACCTTCGTCGTCAACGAGAAGTTGTCGAAGGAAGCCCGACTGACGGCCTTCAAGATCTTCGTCAACCTGGACATGCTGCCGCGCTACTGCCTGGCGCTGATGCTGACGGTGGGCGGGGTGCTGGCCGAGTTCGTCGGTTACCGGCATCCGCTATGGCAGATGATCGGCATCGTCGCCCTGGGTCCGATCTGGGTATGGGTCGTTCACATGGTGCACGCGAAGGAGGGCACAACGTTTGGCCAGCATCTGGCCAGGGGTGACTACTACTTCCGCGGCGTCATGATCGTCGGGCTCGTCGTGTCGGTCGTCTATCACTGGGTCACGGGCCCGCTGCAGCCGTTTCCCTGGATCGCCGCCAAACTGCTGGTCTTCGCCTTCCTGATCTTCTGCGGTTTCATGATCCGCAAGAAACTGCCGCCGTTCATCGAGGGTTTCCGCATGATGGCCGGCCAGGGCGCCACACCGGCCAGCAACCAGAAGATGCTCGACGGCCTGATGGCCTGCCGGCCCTACGTCTGGGCGATCTGGGTGGGGGTTGCCCTGTCGGCATTCATCGGCGTCTGGAAGCCCGGCGCCGGCGGCTGAGCCGGTCAGCCGACGGGCTGGCCACGGGTCATCCACCAGGCACAGGCGCTCAGCGTGGCCGAGGCGGCGATCATCCAGGCCACGGGGGCGAACGAGCCGTCGTAGAGCTGGCCGGCGATGATGCTGAAGCTGCCGCTGGTGACCAGCGCCAGGGAACTCGACAGACCCGATGCGGTGCCGGCAATGTCCGGCCGGTGGTTCACCGTGCCCGCGGTGGAAAGCGGTGTGGTGATACCCGCGGTCAACATCAATCCGGCCAGCGGCAGCATCAGCCCGGCCAGTGACACGCCCAGGGCCGAAGCGGCGAGCGCCAGCGCGATGCCGGCGGCAGCGGCGCCGAGGGCGGCCCAGCGCAACGCCTTCGACACGCTGATGCCCGAGCTGAGCCGCGCGCCCATGGTTGCCCCGGCGATGTAGACCAGGCCCATGCTGCTCCAGATCAGGCCGAATTGCTGCTGGCCCAGGCCCAGATGCTCCTGGAAGACGATGGCGCCGACAGCGAGGAAGGCGAAGAAGCAGCCCTGGGTGAACGCATACATCAGCGTGTAGCCCATGAAGACACGGGAGCCCAGCAGCTCCCGGTAGCTGACCAGCCAGCTGGTGGTCTGGCGTCTGGTCGTGGCGCCCGTGCCCCGTGTCTCGGGCAGGTGCATGCCGAGCGCGATGGTGACGACGAATCCCAGCACTGCGCTGGCCCCGAAAACCGATGTAGGGCCTGCCGATGCACCCAGCAGGCCGCCCACAGCCGGCCCGACCACCGGCGCGACACCCATGGCCGCTCCGATCCAGGCCAGTGCCCGCACCGCACCCAGGGCGTCGTGGGTGTCGCGCACGATGGCGCGGGAGCCGACGGTACCGACGCTGGCACCGAGGGCCTGCAGGATGCGCATGAGGACCAGTGCCGGATAAGTCGGGCTGAACAGGCAGCCGAGGCTTGCCAGGGTGAACAGCGCGAAGCCGGCCAGCATCACCGGCCGGCGTCCGATGCGGTCGGACAGCGCGCCGGCCAGCGGCTGGCCGACCCCGAGACCGAACAAATAGGCGGCGATCAGGTATTGCGCCTCGCCGTTGTCGATGCCGAAGGCGGCAGCCATGGCCGCCAGTGTCGGCACCACGACGATCATGCCGAATGGCGAGAGCGAACTCGCCAGGCTGAGCAGGACCAGCGAGGGCCGTGCTGCCTCGGCGTCGGGCAATTCAGGCCAGCCGCTTTGCCAGCGCGGGAATGACTTCGAACAGGTCGCCCACCAGGCCGATGTCGGCGACCTGGAAGATGGCTGCCTCGGGATCCTTGTTGACGGCGACGATCAGGCCGGCGTCCTTGATGCCCGTCAGGTGCTGGATGGCACCGGATATGCCGAATGCCATGTACAGCTCCGGTGCGATGATCTTGCCCGTCTGGCCGACCTGCATGTCATTGGGTACGTAGCCGGCATCGACCGCTGCGCGCGAGGCACCGACGGCGGCGCCGACTTTCGCGGCGAGATCATAGAGCAGGGCGAAGTTGGCCTCGCTGCCGACACCGCGGCCGCCGGAGATCACCACGCGGGCGGTCTGCAGGTCCGGGCGGTCGCCACCGCCGCCCGCGCGCAGTTCCACGAAGCGCGTGTGCCCTGGCAGTGTTGTCGCCGCTTCCGCTGTCTCCACCGGCGCCGGCCCGCCGGGCCCCGCCGGCTTGAACGAGGCGGCACGCACGGTGGCCACCACCGGCACGCCATCTGCCACTTCCACCGTGATGAGCGCGTTGCCCGCGTAGACCGGCCGCTTGAAGCGGCGTGGTCCCTCGACGCTCATCAGGTCGCTGACCTGGTCGACGCCAAGCAGTCCGGCGATGCGCGGCATGAGGTCCTTGCCAAAGGTGGTGGAGGGTCCGAGCACGTGGCTGTAGCCGGCTGCGAGTGCCGCCACCTGCGGCGCCAGCACCGCGGCCAGCGGCGCGGCGTTCTCGGCCCTCTGCAGGGTGCGCACCCGGGCCACGCCCTGCAATGCCGCGGCCTGCGCCGCCGGTGCGGCGCAATCGCTGCCGAGCACCACGACGTCGGCGCCCGCCGCATCGATCTGCAGCGCACAGCTGATGCAACGGGCCGTGCTCTGGTTGAGGCTGCCCCCCGAATGTTCGGCGACGACGAGTACCTTGGCCATCTTGGTCCAGTCCTGGTTGGAAGTTCGGCGTGAAGGGGAGGTCAGTTGAAGAAGCCCTTGTCGCGAAGGCTGGCCAGCAAGCCGTCGACATCGCTGACCATGGTGCCCTTCTGGCGCGGCTGCGGCGCTTCCCATGCCACGGTCCGCAGGTGGCTGGCTGCCTCGATACCCAGCGCGGCCAGCGTCAGCGTCTCCAGCGGTTTCTTCTTCGCCTTCATGATGTCCGGCAGCTTCACGTAGCGGGGCTCGTTGAGGCGCAGGTCCGTGGTCACCACCGCCGGCAGGTCGACGTCGATGACCTCCAGGCCGGCATCGACTTCGCGGGTCACGCTGGCGGTGGTTCCCGTCACCTCCAGCCTGGAGGCGAAGGTGGCCTGCGGCCGGTCCCAGAGGGCAGCCAGCATCTGGCCGGTCTGGTTGCAGTCATCGTCGATGGCCTGCTTGCCGAGCAGCACCAGGCCCGGCTGCTCGCGCTCCACGAGCCGCAGGAAAGCGCGTGCCGCGGTCAGCGGCAGGATCTCCCCGGCATGCTCCACGAGGATGGCGCGGTCGGCTCCCATGGCGAGCCCGGTACGCAACTGCTGCTGGCAGTCCGCCGGGCCGATGGTGACCACCAGCACTTCCGCTGCTGCACCGCGCTCGCGCAGGCGCAGTGCTTCCTCGAGGGCGATCTCGTCGAAGGGGTTGATGCTCATCTTGACCCCCTCGGTGACCACACCTGAATTGTCCGCTTTCAGGCGCACGCGGACGTTGTAGTCAACGACCCGCTTGAGGCATACCATGATCTTCTGCAAGTTCGGGACTCCGCTGTGGGGCTGGCGGCGCCAGCCCTGGCCGCCGTCCGGCGGTCGGTACTTACCGGTCCGGTCGGCGGCAGCAAGGCCGGTATTTTCGTCTGGCCCGTGCGGCGGTTACAAGCACCCGTGGCGGAAGGAGGCTGCCATGCCTGCTGAGCACACATCGGCCATGCTGTTGTCGGCGGCGCAGCTGGCCGCGCCGGCCGATGATCGCGTCATCGTCGATTGCCGCTTCGATCTCGCCCGGCCGGAGGCCGGCGAGCAGGCCTGGCGGGCCGGCCATATTCCGGGAGCCTGGTACGCGCACATGGATCGCGACCTTGCCGGGCCGGTCACGCCGGCCAGCGGCAGGCATCCGCTGCCGGCACCCGCGGCACTGGCTGCGTTGTTTTCCCGCTGGGGCGTAGGCAGCACGACCCTGGTCGTGGCCTACGACGATGCCGGCGGCGCCATTGCCGCGCGCCTCTGGTGGCTGCTGCGCTGGATGGGGCACCGGCGGGCCGCACTGCTCGACGGCGGCCTCGGCGCCTGGCTGGCGCAGGGCTTGCCGCTGTCGACCACCGCACCGCAGCCTGGGCCGGGCCGGTTTGCCGGGACACCCGGGCAGATGCCGACATGCGACGCCCGGGAGATCACCGCCGGGTTGCGTGACCGGTCCCTCGCCTTGCTGGACGCCCGCGCGCCGTCACGCTATCTGGGCCGCGATGAGGCCCTCGATCCGGTGGCTGGCCACGTTCCCGGCGCGCTGAATGCACCCTACCAGCACAACCTGGGTGCGGACGGCCGGTTTCTCGATCCCGCCGGCCTGCGGACGGCCCTGTCAGGCCCGGCACAGGCGGCGCGGCAAGTCGCCGCCATGTGCGGTTCAGGGGTGACGGCCTGCCACCTCATCTTCGCGCTGGAGCGGGCGGGTCTCGGCACTGCCAGCCTGTATCCCGGCTCCTGGAGCGAGTGGATCCGTGATCCGGCCCGGCCGGTAGCGACGGCGGCGGATGGCGGGCCGGGCTGACATGCGGCTGCACCGACAGGCGCTGGCATGGCTGGTCCTGCCGCTGTTGTCGGCCTGTGCCGGCGGCGGAGGCGAGGAGCAACCGGCGCGGCCTTTCGTCCGCGCCGGCGAATTCGGCCAGGCCGACTGCTTCCTCAGGCGCACGGTCATGGACTTCGAGGTGCTGGACGACCGCAACCTGATCGTGTTCGCGCCGAGCCGCTCCGATCCGTACCATATGCAGGTCAGCCCGCCATCGTCCGGCCTGCGTCACGCGACGGTGCTCGCCTTCGAGGCCAGCAGCGCGCGCATCTGCGGCTACGCCGGCGAAGCGCTGCTGGTGGAGCAGCCTGGCGGCGGCCTCCAGAGGCTGTCGGTGATCGGCGTGTACCGGCTCGACGAACCAGCCCTGGCTGGCCTCGAAGCGCGTTTCGGCAAGGCGGCGGTGCCGGCGAAGCCGGTACCGCAACCGGCCGCCGGCGCGGAAATCGAGCGGGACCTGGCGGGTGAGCAGCGCCACTGACCGCGGGCATCATGGAAAGACATCAAGGCGAGGAATGAAAACGATGAGCAGCATCCTGCAGCGTGACCACCGTTCGGTACGGGGCACGATCCGCTACACCAGCAACAAGCCCGACCGGCTCGGCCAGGAGCGGGGGCGCGAGTATTTCATGATCGATACCCACAGCGATGGCCGCCGCAGCTGCATCGCCCACTGCGAGATCGACGACCGGCCCAGCGTCATGCGTGACATCACCTACAGCCTCGACGCGGACTGGTACCCGACGGACTGCTTCGTGCGGCTGTCGGTCGACGACCGCTTCATGGGCACGGGATGGTTCCGTTTCGGTGCCGACTACGCCGAATGCGAGACCTTCACGGCGATCGAGGGGCGCGTGACCCAGCGGATGGAAACCAGCGGGCGGCTGCGTACCTTCCAGAACCACGCCATCCAGTGCGACGCCTGGCACCTGCGCCTGTACGACCGCAAGCGCCGGGGCGTGCAGATGGTGGATGAAATCCTGCTCTCCTCCCCGGATCATCGGGGCGCCACCGGCCCCTTGCTGTTCCGCGCCGGGCTGTGCATCGATTTCGTCGGCGAAGAGAGCATCGAGGTGGCAGCAGGCCGGTTCGATGCGCTGCATTTCCGCTTCGTCTCGGCGCCCGGCCTGCCGGTGGAGCATCCACCCTATGACATCTGGTGCACCGCGGACGGCGACTTCGTCTTCCTCAAGGGCGTCATCGGCGGCTACATGCAGACCTGCTACGAGCTCACCGAGCTCGTGCACAGCAAGGATTGAGGACGGGTGGCAGCCATGAGCGTCGACTTCCGTATCAAGCCGAGTGATTCGCTGCAGGGCGTGCGCTACGAGATCCGCGGTCGCCTGGCCCGGCGCGCACACGAAATGCAGCGGCGCGGCTACGAGGTCATTGCCCTGAACATCGGCAACCCGGGGCCGTTCGGCTTCCGCACGCCGGAGACCATGCGCCTGGCGATGATCGAGAACCTGCAGGCCAGCGAGGGCTATTGCCATCAACAGGGCATCTTCCCGGCACGCGAAGCGGTGGTCATGCAGCAGCAGGCCCGCGGCGTGGCAGGCGTGACCGCCGACCATGTGTTCATGGGCAACGGGGTCAGCGAGCTGATCGACCTCACCCTGCGCGCGCTGCTCGATCCGGGTGACGAGGTGCTGGTGCCGAGCCCTGACTATCCGCTGTGGACGGCGAGCGTCACCCTCAATCGGGGACGCGCGGTGCACTATCCCTGTCCCCCGGAGCAGGGTTTCCAGCCCGACCTGGATGCCATGGCCCGCCTGGTGACGGCACGGACCCGGGCGCTGGTGCTGATCAATCCCAACAACCCGACCGGAGCGGTCTACTCGCGGGCCACGCTGGAAGCCATCGCCCGGCTGGCCGAGAAGCACAAGCTCATCGTCTTCAGCGACGAGATCTATGACCAGATGACCTATGACGATGCCGCGTTCATCCCCATGGCGACCATCGTCAAGGACACGCTCTGCGCCACGTTCAGCGGCCTGTCGAAGATCTACCGGGCCTGCGGCTACCGCGTCGGCTGGGTGTCGTTCAGCGGGCCGACGGAAGCGGCGCAGGCCTACCTGCAGGGCCTGGACCTGCTGGCCTCGCTGCGCCTGTGCAGCAACGTCCCGGGGCAATGGGCCGTGCAAACGGCGCTCGGCGGCTTCCAGAGCATCCGCGAGCTGGTGCGGCCGGGCGGACGCCTGTTCGAATCGCGGCAGGCCCTCATCGACGGCGTGGCCGCGAGCCGCTACCTGACCATGGTGAAGCCGGAGGGCGCGATGTACGCCTTCATCGGTGTCGACCGGCGTGCCATCCCGCATTTCGACGACCAGGAGTTCGCCCTGGAGCTGCTGGAGCAGAAGCACGTGCTGGTCGCGCCCGGCACCAGCTTCAACACGCCGTACAATAACCACTTCAGGGTGACGAACCTGCCCGATGCCGCGACCCTTGCCGAGGTCTTCCGGCGCATGGAGGAAGTGCTGGATGGTTATGCCGCCAGGCGCCCGGCTGCGGTGGTGAAAACGATCGGCTGATGCCGCTGCGCTCCACATGAGGGAAGTCTTCGCGGTCCTTGCCACAGGCGGCACTGTGGTGACGGCGAACGACCGCCTGGCCCGCAGCATCACGCTCGCCTGGAATCGCCGCGAGCACAGCGCGGGCCGTCTCGCCTGGCGTACGCCGGCCGTGCTCAGCTGGCGCGCGTTCATCGAGGCGCTGTGTGCCCGCTCGCTGGCCAGCGGAGGCCGTGCCGGCGGGCGTGTGCTGCTTGCCGAGCACCAGGCCCGGCTGCTCTGGCAACGCATCGTCGCCGCCGGTGATGGCGACGTCCTGCCCGGTGCGGCGGCGCCGCTGGCCGAGCTGGCCGCCCAGGCCTGGCGCCTGGCGCAGGACTGGCGTATCGGCGAAGCGGAGATGCAGGCAACCGCGGACAGCGAGGCCTCCCGTGCCTTCGCCGGATGGGCAGCTGACTACCGGCAGCATTGCGAAGCGTCGGGCTGGACCGATTCAGCGTCGGTCTGCGCACTGCTGCAGGCTGACCTGCGGGCAGGCGCCATCGATGTGCCCCGGCAATTGCATCTCGCCGGATTCGCCGACCGCACACCGTTGCAGGAGGACCTGCTTCGCAGCCTGGTGGCCAGCGGCTGTACCGTCAGCGAGGAGGTGGCGCATCCGCATGGTGCGCGCGACGTCCGCAAGCTGCGCTGCCGGGATGCTCAGGCCGAGGCTGGACAGGCCGCGCGCTGGGCCCGTGCCTTGCGTGAGCGGGATACCGATGCGGCCATCGGCATCGTCGTGCCGGACCTCGCACAGCGTATCGGCACCGTGCGCCGCGCCGTCCTCGACGTGCTGGCGCCGGAGTGGCGCCTGGACATCGACCGCCCGCTGCCCGTCAATTTTTCCTATGGCCAGCCGCTGGCGAGCGTGGGCCTGGTGCGCATTGCCCTGGCGGCCCTGCGCGCCTCCACGGACCAGATCGACATCCAGCTCGCCGGTCTGCTCCTCGCCAGCCGGTACCTGCCGGGGTACGGAGAGGAAGCCAGTGGCAGGGTGCGTGTCGACCTGGTGCTGCGCCGGCGTGCCGGCGCGACCCTGTCCATCCCGGAGCTGGCGGAGGCGTGCACGGGTGAGGCACCGGGAATCGCCGCGCGCTTCGTGGCAGTCGCCAGCCTGGCCGCGCAGGGGCCACGACGCCAGCCGCCGAGCGGCTGGGCTGCATCCTTCCGCATCGTGCTCGAGACGCTTGGCTGGCCAGGCGATCGAGCATTGTCCAGCGACGAGCACCAGGCCGCGAACGCGTGGCAGGAGGCGCTGGACCGCCTGCGCAGCTGCGATGTGATCCTGGGTGCGGTGGACAGGGAAACAGCGCTTGGCCTCGTTTCGGGCCTCGCCCAGGCGCAGCTGTTCCAGCCGGCCGGTGATCCGGCCGCCGTTCAGGTTCTCGGCCTGATGGAAGCAGTGGGCCAGCGATTCGACGCGCTCTGGGTTTGCGGCATGACCAGCCAGGCCTGGCCGCCGGCCGTGCGCAGCAACCCGCTGCTCTCGTTGCGCTTGCAGCGCGAGCGGCGGTTGCCGGACAGCTCCCCGGCGCTGGCTCGCGAACGTGCCGAGCGGTTGTTGCGCTGGCTGGAAACCGGCGCCGGCAGGGTGGTCTTCAGCTCACCCGAGTTCGCCGGCGACGAACCGCTGGCGCCGAGTCCATTGCTCGAGCGCATCCCCGGGTCCGCGGACGATCTGCCGGCATGGCCCGAGCCGCTGTGGATCGACCGCATGCTGGCAACGGGGCAGCTGGAGCAGCTCGCTCCGGATCCGCCGCCACCGGTGAGTCCTGGCGCGCGCCTGCGCGGCGGGGCAGCGCTGCTGGAGCAGGAGGCGCGCTGCCCGGCGCGGGCATTCGTCCAGTTCCGCCTGGGTGCCCGTGAAATGCCGCTGCCCACGGCCGGGCTCGATGCCGCCATGCGTGGCAAGATCACCCACGGGATACTGGAAGCATTTTTTCGCGAGACGGACAGCCATGCAGCGTTGCGGGCTCTCGACCCGGACGCTCAGCGGCATCGACTCGATGTCGCAGCCAACGCGGCGCTGGCGAAGTTCAAGGCATCGACGGATCCCTTGCTGCGGCGGATTGCCGACCGGGAACACGAGCGCCAGCTGCGCCTGGTGGGTGAGTTCCTGCGCCTGGAGCGGGAGCGTAGCGGATTCCGGGTGCGTGCCATCGAGAGCCCGCTGGCTGCAGGGAAGGGGTTGCCCTCGGTAGCCAGGCTGCAGCTCAGGCTGCAGGTGGATCGCATCGACGAAATGCCGGATGGTCGCCTGCTGGTGATCGATTACAAGACCTCAAGGCAGCTGCCGCCGGCAGCCGGATGGCGGGGCTTTCGCCCGCGAGCGCCGCAGCTGCCGCTGTATGCAACCCTGGCCGATGCCGACGGAATCGCCTTCGTGCAGCTCGCCGCAGGCAACGTCAGCTGGCGAGGCCTGGTGGACGTCGATTGGGCCGGTGCTGGCCTCAAATCAGTTGGCGACCTGAAAAAGGAAGGAATCAGTACCTGGAGCGCCCTGCGGGAGCAGTGGAGTCAGGCACTCGAGTCGCTCGCGAAGGAATTCCTTGCCGGCTGCTTCGACCTGGGGAGCCAGCCGGGCGATGCGGTACGTGGCGAGTGGGTCATGGCCATCCGGCCGCAGGATGCCGGGATGACGGATGGGGAAGCGCCGTGAACGGGATGCAGCCCCCTGACCAGCCAGAGCGCGAGGCGGCACTCGATACGTCGCGATCCTTCATCGTGCAGGCACCCGCTGGCTCCGGCAAGACGGAGCTGCTGATCCAGCGCTACCTGCGGCTGCTGGCGACGGTGGTGGAGCCGGAAGAAGTGCTGGCGGTGACCTTCACGCACAAGGCCGCGGGCGAGATGCGGGGCCGCGTGATCAAGGCGCTGGTCGAGGCGCAGGAGCAGCGTCCACCCGAGGCAGCGCATCTGCGACGCGCCTACGACCTCGCCCGCGAGGTACTCGGCGACGAGCAGCGGCAGCGCTGGCAGCTGCATCGGCATCCGGCACGGTTGCGCATCACCACCATCGATGCCGTGAACGCCTCGATCGCCTACCGCAACCCGATCGCCGCCGGAGCCAACGCCCTGCAGGGCATTGCGCCGGCACCCGAGCGTCTCTACGAGGAAGCGGCGTTGGCCACCCTCGGACTCATGGCCGATGACGATGACGCGGGCACCGAAGTCGCCTTGCTGATGAGGCACCTCGACAACGATGCGGCGCGATTCCAGCGCTTGATGGTGACCATGTTGCCGAAGCGGGACCAATGGCTCCGGCACGCAGCCGGTTCCCGGCCCGGGCGCGACGCCATCGAGGCGCCGCTGCGCCGCCTGACGCAGGTCGGCATCGAGTGTGTCGCGTCGGCACTGCCTGCGGATGCCGCTGCGGAGCTGCTCGCCTTGCTGCCGTTCGCAGCCGATTTCCTGGGCGGGAATCGCAAGGTGCATCATCTGGCACCGTGGACCGGGCGCAGCACCTGGCCGGCAGCCACCGCGGAGGAATGGCCCGCGTGGCGGGCGCTCGCCGATGCCCTGCTCACGGCGGACGAGGGTACCTGGCGCCAGAAGATCGACAAGAACTGCGGCTTTCCCGCGCGGACCCCGGAGAAGGCGCGCATGAAAGCCCTGCTGGAGAAACTCGCCGGACGGGAAGACCTGCGTCTCGCCCTGATCGCGGTTCGCGGGCTGCCTGGAGCAGGCTACACGGACGAGCAGTGGGAGATGCTGCGCTCCCTGTTGGCGGTGCTGCGGCTGGCCGCGGCGCAATTGCGCCTGGTGCAGGCGGCGCACGGCATCACCGATTTCGCCGGGGTCGCAGCGGCCGCGCTGGATGCCCTCGGTGCGGAGGATGCACCTTCGGACCTGGCCCTGCTGCTCGACCATCGGCTGCAGCACATCCTGGTCGACGAGTTCCAGGATACCTCGCTTGCCCAGTTCACGCTGCTGGCGCGGCTGACGGCCGGCTGGACGCCTGGTGATGGCCGCAGCCTGTTTGTCGTCGGCGACCCGATGCAGTCCATCTATGGTTTCCGCGAGGCGGACGTCAGGCTGTTTGCGCAGCTGCGGGACCACGGGATTGGCGACCTGCGCCCCGCGTTCCTGCAGCTCCGGGCCAATTTCCGCTCGACGCCTGCGCTGGTCGACTGGTGCAATGGGGTGTTTGCCAGGACATTCGCTGGCGCGGACGACACGCTGGTGGGCGCGGTCCGCTTCGCTCCGAGCCTGCCCACGTCCGGAGGCGCTGCGCCGGGTGGTTCCGGCAAGCTGGCTGCCTCCTGGCACTGGCGGCCTGCCGGCGACCAGGATGCCGAGCCCGCCCTGGTGCTCGACCTCGTGGCCACGGCACGGCGCGAGGATCCGGCGCAGCGCATCTGCATCCTGGTTCGCAGCCGCGCCCATGCGGGGCCGATCATCGCCGCGCTGCGGGCCGCAGGCGTGGGATTCGTCGCCCCGGAGATCGAGTTGCTGGAGCGCTCCGGTGTCTGCCTCGACCTGCTGGCACTGACCCGTGCGCTCAGCTATCGCGCCGACCGGCTGGCATGGATCGGTGTGCTGCGCGCACCATTTTGCGGGCTGTCCCTGGCCGATCTCGAGTGCCTGCTCGGCGACGATCACCAGGCGGCCGTCGTGGACCTGCTGCACGACCCGGTGCGCCGCGAGCGACTCAGCCCAGCCGGCGCCGCGGCGGTGGCCAGGCTATGCGGCGTGCTCGAGCGCACCGAGGCCGTGCGCGAGCGCCGCACCCTGCGCGACCGCGTCGAGGCCGCCTGGCTGATGCTGGGTGGCCCGGCGACCATCCCGGAAGCAAGCCAGCTGGAATCCGCGATGACCTTCCTCGATCTGCTCGAGGAGGGCACAGCAGGTGATGGCGGCCTGGATCACGCGTGGCTGGCCGCCCGGATGAAGGCGCACAAGGGTTCGCTCGGCAGCGGCGACAGCGGACTGCAGGTCATGACGATCCACAAGGCAAAGGGGCTGGAATTCGACACGGTCATCCTGCCGGGACTGGGCAAGCCGGCACCCAGCGAGGATCCGCCGCTGCTGCTCTGGCAGGACGTGCCGATGGCCGATGGCAGCATGGTGCCGCTGCTGGCGCCCATTCCGGCGACCGGCGCCGATCGTGATCCGGTCTATGCCTATGTCATGCAGCTGCGTGAGCGCAAGCGCGAGCTGGAAGCGGATCGCCTGCTCTACGTGGCCTGCACTCGGGCGCGACGCCGCCTGCATCTCGTGGCACAGCTTGAGCTGGCTCGAGGCGACGGCCATGCCGAGGTGCGCCGGCCGTCGGCCAGGTCACTGCTGGCGCGGCTCTGGTCCGCGGTGTCAGCCGAGGCCTCGGCCGCGGTGAGGGCCTCGACATGGGAACCGGCGGCTGCATCGCCCGGGCCGCCGCCGCGCGTGCAGCCGGTCATCAGCCGACTGCCGGCGACATGGCAGGTACCTCCGCCTCCAGCCGCATTGTCTCTGCCCACGGACGGGCCGGATCCCGGGGCAGCGGCACCCGTGGTGTACGAATGGGCCGGATTTCTCGCCATGCACGTGGGCACGGTCGTGCACCGCTGGCTGCAGATCATGGCGGATGAAGGGCTGGAACGCTGCACGGCCGAGTGGCTCCGCGAACGGCAGCCGCTGGTCCGCCGCATGTTGTCGAACCTGGGTGTCCCACCCCGTGAACTCGATGCAGCAGCCCGCCGCGTTACCGAGGCTCTGGAGCGGACGCTGCGTGACGAGCGCGGCCGCTGGCTCCTCTCCGGGCAGCACGGCGATGCCGCAAGCGAACTGGCCGTGACAGTCTGCGAAGGTGGCCGCTTCCGCAACCTGGTGGTGGATCGCAGCTTCCGCGACGCCGATGGCACGCGCTGGGTGGTCGACTACAAGACCAGCCGGCACGAGGGAGGCGACATCGAGGCCTTCATCCTCGAGGAAGTCGCACGCTACCGCGGGCAGTTGCAGGGATACCGCGAGGCGATGCAGGCGCTGACCGGAGATCCGGTACGGACCGCGCTGTACTTTCCGCTGCTCGGCGTCTTCCGTGAAGTCGCGGCCGATCCCGAAGACACGGGCTAGAAGCTGCCCGACATGCCGATGTCGGTGCTGCCATCCGGGCCCCTGGGACCAAGGGTGGCGAGCGCATTGACCAGCTGTGCGGGCGCATCGGGCCGTGCCTTGATGCGGGCATCGAGCTGGTAGTTCCCCGGTGGCGTCATGACCAGCCGGCCGGTTACCTGCAGTGGGCCGCCAGCGTCCTGGAGCATGGCCTCGATCTGGCCATCCTCGGGCACCGGGTCGGCGGTGACGCTGGCGTTGAAGCTGGTGGTGGGTACACCAGGCAGCGGCGGGCTGCCGGGCGCACGCAATGGCACATCGGTGAGCGCGACGGTGCCGACGACCCGTGTGGGCCATCGGTCCCGCAGCTCGATGCTGGTGAAATCGAGGCGCAGCTGGCCGGCGAGACCCTGCAGCGACGGCACGAGGCCGCGAAGGCTTGCTGCGGGTCCCTCGTAGCTGCAGCGGCTGCAGGCAAACCGGCCGCCCGCCCCGAGATCGACTCTGCCCCGGGCCTGGCCGGCGCCGAGCCGGGCGTCGATATCCAGGCGAACCCGCCCTGTCAGAAGCGCCAGCGGGGACAGATCCCAGCTGAGCGGGCCCAGCCGCAGCGGCCCCGCGACGGCGTTGGTCACGGACCCCCGCCACAGGGTGCCCGACAAGTCGGTGAACTGTACGGCAGGGGGAGCCAGCCAGCGCACGGCCACCCGCGCCGGCACGCCTGCCAGCAGGAACACGAGGAACGCCAGTCCCCCGGCGATGACCAGCCAGTGTCGATGTGCCAGCTTCATCAATGAGCCGGCCGGGCCAGCTGGATGTTGGCGGTGACGCGGCCGGGTTCCTGCCCGGGATCCGCAGTGGCGGCCACCACGCCCACGGCGTGTTCGGCCTGCAGGCGGGCCAGCCAGGTGATGAGCTCATCGAATGGCGCATCCTCGAAGCGCAGACGGATGCCGGTGTTGCCTTCGGGCTCGTTGCGCTTGAGATAGGCTGCGAGACCCGCTGCGCGCGTACTGCGGTCCACCAGCAGCACCAGTGAATCCTCGCCTGGACGTGCCGCAGCCTGCTGGCCGGCGCCGGGCTGGGGGCCGAAGCGGGCTGCGACCCGCTCGATGTCCGCCAGTACGGCGCGCTGTTCCTCGAGGTCCTCGCGTGCCTGCCTTTGGCTGACCAGCAGCGGCCGGATGCCGAGCGCGTACAGCAGCGCGAACAGGCCCAGGGCGGCCGCGGCGAAGACCAACATGCGTTCACGGGGCGCGAGGCTGGCGAAGCGTTCAGCGGGGGTCATCGATCAGCCTCCCGTCCGGGTGATCTGCAAGCGACCGATGACCTCGCTGCCCGAGGCATTGGCTGACTGGATCTGGGCCTTGAGTCCGCCAGTCTGGCTGATCTGCTGCTGGATGCGATCGAGGAACTCGACGGAGGGTGCCCTAAGCCGCAGTTCCATGGTGCCGGCGCGGTAGCTCATCGCCTCGATGCGGGCGCCGCCACCGCCCCCGAGCGACTGCGCCACGACACGCAGCACGTCGAGGAACTCGTGACTCCCGCCCGATCCCTGGGACCCCAGCCGTTGCAGACGGGCCGACAGTTCCGCGCGTGCATCCCCGATGGGGCCGGCATCCGGAAAGACATAGTGGAAAGCCTGATCGACTGCGGTGTTGACGGCTGCCAGCTGCTGGCGGGTTCGATGGGTTTCCGCGATCTGTGTCCCGGCCATGGCTACCAGCAATGCCAGCAGCAGCGCCGCAGCCAGGCGCCAGGCCGGCCAATGCGCCATGAGACTGGAACGCTGTGCAAACTCTCCCTGCAGGAGGTTGACGCCCGGGCTGGTCACGATCTGGGCGGCGAGACGGGGCAGGGGCCCTTCGGCGAGCGCACGCAATTCGAGCGAGGCCAGACGCGGGCGCAGGGATTCCAGGGCGGGCTCCAGCGTCGCCAGCGATGCCTCGTCGCCGTAGACGACGACATGGGCAGGCTCACCTTCCCCGCCATCCTCCTCTCCGGCGCCGGCGACCGACATTTCGAGGAGGGCAGCGGCTGTGACGACATCCACGGTGGCGGGTGGCCCCTCCGGTGGCGCCAGGATGGCCACGTTGCCCAGGAGCATCAGCGTGGCCGTATTCGGCATGCTGCCGACGGCATCAGCCTCCGAGTACAGCCGTGACGGCCGGATGCCGGCGGCGGCCAGGCGTGCCGTCCACTCTTCCATGAGGGCCCGGCGCACGGCTGCCACGGGCAATGGCCCATCGCCAATCCGCTGGCCAGGCGCGAAGTGCATCGCGTCCACGTCCTCGGCCAGTTGCTCCTCGAGCGCAAACGGCAATGCCTGGAGGAGCCGGGGGCCACTGCGCAGTGGTACATCGGCCCTGGTGCGCAGTACGTCCAGCGCAGGAGCCAGTGCGATGACCTGCCTGGACCCGGCGGCCGCGGCTGCATCGGCGAGCGGACCCGTACCGACTCCGCCGAGGAGCGCACCCGTGTCATCCACGGCAATCCAGCTGGCATTGTCTGTGGCGGCGACGCCCAGGCGGATGACCAGGATCTCACTCATGCTGCCCGCTCACTGACACCTTGCCTTCCGCATCCGTGCCGAGCTCCAGGGTCGCATCCGCCGGCAAGGAAGACTCCACCACACCGAAACGGCGCAACCGCACGCTTGCCACCTGGCCGTTCCATTCGAGCAGACTGTACATATCGAGCCGATTGGTGCCAATAGAAATGAAGCCCGTGACCTCGAAGTAGCTGGACGTATAGCCGATGTAGGGAACCATGGCCGGATCGATCAGGCCCTCCGCGACCAGTTGCACGTCCTCCACCGGTTTCTCGAGGCTGTACTCCACCCAGCGATTGGCGTTCTCCAGGCTGACGTTGTCACCGAGGGACATCAGCACCGGCAGCGACGCGGTGTTGAAGTTGACGAGGGTGTGATGGCTGCCGACGGGAAGGGCTGCCAGATACGGCTTCAGCGCCTCGTAGATTTCCGGCGTCACCCCGCGAACCGCACGCAATTCGGAGACCGAGGTGAACCAGCCGTTGGCTGCACGATAGGGCTCGACTTCCGACGTGTAGAAGTCGTCTTCCGCCCCATTGAAGTCAGCGGTGCTGTCGGGATCGATCCAGTCGACGGTGGACCCCACGATGACCTCGACTTCCGCCGGCCCGAGCTGCAGGTCGGGGTTGAGGCTGGCGACAGCCTCGACGAGACGACGGAACTGCTTGATGACGAGTTCATCGGGCTTTCCCTGCCGGGTGACGAGGTTGTTGAGGTTGAAGCGGCCCTGCAGGTCGCTGAAGCCTCCGGCCAGGCTCTTGTCGTCCTGGACGATACTCAGCCCGCGCCGCGCCTGCTGGTCGGTCGAGCGGTCGTAGTACTGCTTCTCCTGCAGCAGGCGTTCGAGTTCGCCGATGGCCACGGTCTCGCCGAAGTACGCATACTCGCGCGCCTGGTCCCAGGCCATCAGCCCGGACGTGCGGCGCAGGTCGAGGTTCGTCTGCCAGGCGATCTCCACCGCGAGGACGGTGGCGATCGTCACGACCAGCAGGGCGGTGATGACCGCCACGCCAGCCTGCCGCGCCGGCGGGTTGTGCCGCCCGCGGTTCATTGCACCACCTCCACGACACGCTCGATATCGCCCCAGTCCCGGAGTTGCAGGAATATCCGCACCGCCCGCGGCAGCTCGGCCGACTCGCAGCTGTTCTTTCCCTGGCCGAGCGCCGGCCACTGCGAGGACCACGCCTCGGCGCCCTGTGGTGCCTTCGGTGGAAAGCTGACCTCGAAGGACTCGACCTGGTCGAGCAGCACCTCGCTCCGCGGCTCGTTGGCAAGCGTACGGTCCATCACCCGCCAGTACTCGCGGATCAGTTTGCCGTCGTCAAGGCGGTATTGCGTGCGTTGCAGGGTGCCGCGCGCAAAACGCCCGAAAGGGTTGGCCCAGCCGTCATGACTCAGGCAGACCGGATGGCTGACATCACAGGGAGCGACCAGTGCGGCCTCGCAGGTGCCCAGCGCATCGCGGATCCGCCTGGGGTTCAGCTGCGCGAAATCGCTGCTGAGGATGCGCACTGCGCGCTGGACATCGTGCAGGCGTTCCAGCTGCGTACGCGCCACCTTTTCCTGGCGCATGACCGCGTTGAGGCCGCCCATGGCGAGAGCGCCGATGATGCCGAAGATGGTCATCGCCACCAGCAGTTCCAGCAGGGTGAATCCGCGGGAGTGCGGGCTGGAGGCCGGCATGGGCAGGGTCACCTCGGCTTCGCCTCGTTGTTTCCCTGGGCCGGGGCTGTCGGGCGCGGTGTCGCCGGTTCCCCGGTGTCGCCGTCGATGCCCAGCATCGGCCAGCCGCCGGAGGCACCGGTCAGGCCGGTTGCCTGCGGAGGCTCGGCGAGGAAGCCGACCGCCGTGGCCAGCGGCCGGTTCTGCCGGTCAGCCAGCGAGACGCTGACATCGGCGCGGCGCAGGCGATCATCCTCGGTGGCAGAGACCTTCACTTCGTAGTGCCAGCGCTGGTTGGCCATCTCGACATCGTCCGAGCGGGTGCCGACAGGCGGGAAACCTCCGGCGAGGCGCAGTTCGACGATCTGGTTCATCGCCACCCAGTGCGCGAAGGTCCGCTCACGCAGGCGCAGGGCCGCCGTGGCAGACTGGTTGAGCTGACCCACCACGGCGATGAGCCCAAAGGCGACGATGGCCAGTGCGACCATGACCTCGATCAGCGTGAATCCGCGTGATGCCCGCAGACTGTCACTTTTCATCGGCCACCCGCTGCGCTTCACCGCTGTCAGCAACCTTCAGGCTGATGCCCGGCTTGCCTGTTTCGGGCCGCAGGCGCACCTCGAAGGGCGTGACATCGCCACTGGACATGATGAAGACCTGCGGCATCTCCTCGTCCTTGCCGGTGTTCGCTGTCCCTGTGCGCTTCGTGCTGCCACGGGTCGCTGACCTGGGCTGGTCCGGTTGCGCCTCAGGTCCCGGCTGTGGCCGTTGCGGTGCCACCCGTACCTGCCGCCCGTCGATGTAGAGGTCCACAACGGCATCCGGCGGCAGCTTGCGGGGCGCCAGCACCGGATCGTCCAGCAGCGGCTCCCAGCGCCCGATACCGTAGTCGTAGGCGCTGAACCCGTATTCGTGCGCATAGAAGGTCAGGCCGTACTCCCGGCCCTGCAGTACCGCCTGTTCGCTGACCAGCGCCAGCAGGTCCTGGATCCGCCGGATTTCCCGGTCGATGCCCTGGTCACGGCTGGTCACGCCAACGGACAGCGTGGCGATGGTGGCGATGATTCCGATGATGACCACCACCACCATGATCTCGAGCAGCGTGAATCCGCTGGCCTGCAGACGCTGGGGACCGGGGTTCCTGCCGCGCAAGCCGGGACGTGCCACGACGGAGTGCCGGGGATCGCCTACTTCGATGCGTCCCAATTGCCAATGTCGGCATCGACGCCTTCGCCACCGGGTGCACCATCGCGGCCCAGGCTGTAGACATCGAACTCGCCATGCGCGCCCGGTTGCACGTACACGTACGGGCGCCCCCAGGGATCCTTAGGGAGGCGTTTGATGTAGCCGCCGGGCGGGAAGGGAACGGTCGGGTCGCTGGGCGGCGTGACAAGGGCGTTGAGGCCTTCGTCGGTGCTCGGGTACTTGAAGCGCTCGAGGCGGTACATGTCGATGGCATTTTCGATGACCCGGATGTCCTGCTTGACCGCCGCCACCTGGGCCTTGTCGATGTTGCCGATGATGTTCGGCGCGATGAGCGCGGCGAGGATGCCGAGGATCACCACCACCACCATGATTTCGATGAGCGTGAAACCGGCGTCCGCCAGCAAGCGGCGCCCGCATGCGTGATTGTCCATGTGCACCAACCCGTGTTGCCAACCGGGACGCGACCCCTGCAGCCGCGGCCTACCCGGCGATGATACTGGTAGTCTAGGCCCGGTTGCGGACCTGCCGCACAGTGCCCGGAACCCATCCAAATTATAGCAACATGGCCTTACGCGCTGATCAAGCAAGATTTTCCATGCTGCCTATCAGCGCGATCGTGGCCATTTCCATGATGGCAATGGCTGCGCTGCAGGCCATGCCGCTGGCGTGGCAGCACGCCATCCGCTACGACCGGGACGCCATCGCGGCCGGCCAGTGGTGGCGATTGCTGAGCGCGCACTTCATCCACCTCAACTGGAGCCACCTGACGCTGAACCTTGCGGGCCTGGGCCTCGGCACCTGGCTTTTCGGCAGCGATCGCAGCCCGCGGCGCTGGCTGCTGGCCACGACCATGGCCGCCGCCGGCTGTGGCCTCGGCCTGTACTGGTTCGCACCGTCGGTAGGCTGGTGTGTGGGTCTGTCCGGCGTGCTGCATGGCCTCATGGTCGTGGGCTTCGGCGGCTGGGCCCTCGCAGGCGACCGCTGGGCCCTCGTGCTGCTGGCCGTGGTCGTCGGCAAGATGACCTGGGAGCAGCTGGGCGGGTCCATGCCGTGGGCAGCCAGCATGGCAGGGGGGACGGTCATCACCGCCGCCCATGTATGGGGCGCCGCGGGCGGCGCGCTGTATCTCGCTGGTGAAGCAATCTGGTGCCAGTGGAGGCCGCGGGTATAATCCGCCGCGCTGCGCCCCGGCAAAACAGACATGGAGGGCAACGCGAGTCATGACTGCTGCATTCGACCTGACCGGTGAGGTTGCCTTCGTCACAGGCGCGTCGCGTGGCATCGGCAGTGCAGTCGCTGCCGCGCTGGCTGGCGCCGGTGCCAGGGTCATCGGTACGGCCACCACCGCGGCCGGCGCCGAGCAGATCTCGGCGCGGCTTGCCAGTCTCGGGGCGGGAGGCCGCGGCATCGTCCTCGACGTTGCCAAACCTGCCGAGGTTCTCGCCGCACAGAAGGCGATCGAGGATGTCGAGGGCAGTGTCTCCATCCTGGTGAACAATGCCGGCATCACCCGCGACAACCTGCTGATGCGGATGAAGGACGAGGAGTGGGACAGCGTCATCGCCACCAACCTCTCGGCAGTGTTCCACCTCAACCGGGCATTCCTGCGCGGCATGCTCAAGGCGCGGCGCGGACGCATTATCAGCATCGCCTCGGTTGTCGGCGTGATGGGTAATGCCGGGCAGGCGAATTACGCGGCAGCGAAGGCCGGCCTGGTCGGGCTCAGCAAGTCGCTGGCGCGCGAGGTCGGCAGCCGGGGCATCACCGTCAACGTGATCGCGCCCGGGTTCATAGAAACCGACATGACCGGCAGGCTGGGCGACGACCAGCGCCAGGCAATGCTCGCGCAGATACCCTTGCAGAGGCTCGGTACGGTGACCGATATCGCCAACGCCGTGGTCTTTCTGGCTTCGCCGGCCGGGGCCTACATCACCGGAGAGACCCTGCACGTCAACGGCGGTATGTACATGATCTGAGTTGAAATCGGGCCTCGCGGGGCCACCGGCCGGTGGCCTAGCCTGTCCCGGCCGAATTCCGTAAAATACCGCTGCGCTGCGTTTCCCCGTGCCCGATCGGCACAGGATTTCGTTGATATCACGAGGACAGATCGACAATGAGCAGTATTGCTGAGCAGGTTAAGAGCATCGTCGCCGAGCAGCTCGGAGTGAAGGAGGAAGAAGTCACCAATGACGCCTCCTTCGTCGAGGATCTCGGCGCAGATTCGCTCGACACGGTGGAACTGGTGATGGCGCTCGAGGAGGAATTCGACACGGAAATCCCCGACGAGGAAGCCGAGAAGATAACCACCGTCCAGGAGGCGATCGATTACATCACCGCCCGGCAGAACAAGGCCTGAGTATCCAGGCGTGCCGGCGCCCGGTGATCACCGGGCAGCGCGCAATTCCTTTCTGATCGAGCAGTCGGGATGTCAAAGCGGCGCGTAGTCGTTACTGGCATGGGCATTATTTCCCCAGTGGGGAACGACGTTGCGACGGCGTGGCGCAATGTCGTGGGTGGCGTCAGTGGCATCGGGCCCATCACCGAATTCGACGTGGCGGATTTCTCAACCCGCTTTGGCGGGGTCATCCGGGATTTCAATGCCGAGGAGCACATCCCGGCGAAGGAAGCCCGCAAGATGGATCCGTTCATCCATTTCGGGATCGTCGCCGCCCAGCAGGCGGTCGCGGATGCTGGCCTGGTCGAGGCCGGCTATGCTCCCAACCGTATCGGGGTCGCCATGGGATCCGGCATCGGCGGCATTGGCACCATAGAGGCCAACTATCGCAAGTACGCGGAAGCCGAATCACCGCGCAAGATTTCGCCGTTCTTCGTCCCCGGCAGCATCATCAACATGATTTCCGGGCACGTCTCCATCCAGTACGGCTTCAAGGGCCCGAACCTGGCGCTGGTGACCGCTTGCACCACATCCACTCACTGCATCGGCATTGCTGGTCGAGTCATCGCCTACGGTGATGCGGATGTCATGATCGCCGGCGGCGCCGAGTACGCCACCACGATCCTCGGGCTGGGCGGCTTCTGCGCCGCACGGGCCCTGTCCCAGCGCAATGACGAGCCGCTGCGCGCCAGTCGCCCATGGGACCGCGACCGCGACGGTTTCGTCCTGAGCAATGGTGGTGCGGCACTGGTCCTGGAGGAGTACGAGGCAGCGCGCCGTCGCGGGGCCAACATCCTCGCGGAACTCGTGGGCTTCGGCATGAGCGGGGATGCACACCACATCACGGCTCCGCCCGATGATGGCGCGGGCGCCCAGGCCTGCATGCAGTCCGCCCTGGCGGACGCCCGACTGGATCCGACGGGCGTCCAGTACGTCAACGCGCACGGCACCTCCACGCCGCTGGGCGACATAGCGGAAACGCGGGCCATCAAGCAGGTATTCGGCAACCACGCATCGCAGGTCGCCATCAGTTCGACCAAGTCAACGACAGGGCACCTGCTTGGTGCAGCGGGAGCAGTCGAGGCGGTATTTTCGGTCCTGGCGATCCGCGACCAGGTGGCACCGCCGACGATCAATCTCGAGAATCCGGACCCGGAGTGCGATCTCGACTACGTGCCCAATGAGGCCAGGCGCATGAAGATCGAGGCGGCCATTTCCAACTCCTTCGGATTCGGCGGCACCAACGGCAGCGTGGTTTTCCGCCGCGTCTGAGACTGCATGACGCCGCCTGCCCGGATGCTGACGGCATCGGGTACCGGCAGTGCGGGTGTGATGACGGTTCATGCTGGGTGAGACGCGTCAACTGCCCGGGTTGCATGATTTGCTGGCGCTGCATGCCGCCAATCCACGGCGCTATCCGTATCTTCTGGAAAGTTCTGCTGGTGACGGCCGCCTGGGGCGTTTCGATATCCTCTGCGCGTTCCCCGGCAGGGAACTGGTCCTCGGCGCGAACGGGATACTGAGAGGCCAGCTTGCCGGCGAGAGGCGGACGGAGGACTTCCTCGAAGCACTGGATGCGGCCTGGGGGGTGGCTTCGCCATCGGCAGCAGGCCTGCCATTTCAAGGTGGGTGGTTCGTGTTCCTGGCGTACGAGCTGGCTGGCCAGATCGAGCCATCCGTGGACCTGGCCGTCGATCCGCAAGTGCCATTGGCCAGGGCGGTGCGCGTTCCTGCTGCCGTGATCCACGATCGCCTGACCGGACGCAGCTGCGCGGTGGCCGAAGCAGGCTGCCAAGGGCTCCTCGACGAAATCGGTGCCGATGTATCACGCCTCGCAGCTTTGCCGGAAATGCCGCCGGATGTGACCGGCGCAACAGACATCCACGAGGAAGACCCGGGAGCCTTCCTCGCCGCTGTGCTCTCTGCAAAGCACCACATCTCCGCTGGCGATGTCTATCAGGCAAACCTGAGTCGCCGCTGGGCTGTGGACATCGATGCAGGTGTCCTGCCGTGGATGATCTACCGGCGCCTTCGACAGGCGAATCCAGCGCCCTTCGCGGGGCTGGCACTGCTCGACGAGGACACGGCCATCATCTCGTCCTCGCCGGAGCGTCTCGTCCGCGTGCACGCCGGCAGCGTGGAGACCAGGCCCATCGCCGGCACCCGGCCGCGGGCCGTGGCGTCCACGGGAAGTGACGATGAAATGCTTCGCGCGGACCTGCTGGGCAGCGACAAGGAACGCGCGGAGCATGTCATGCTCATCGATCTGGAGCGAAGCGACCTCGGACGGATCTGCCGGCCGGGAACGGTTCGAGTGGAGGACTTCATGTCTCTGGAGAGCTACGCCCATGTCCACCACATCGTTTCGGGCGTCACGGGTGAACTGCGCAACGGCGCCAGTCCCGGCACGGTACTGAGGGCGGTGTTCCCGGGTGGCACGATCACCGGATGCCCCAAGGTCCGGTGCATGCAGCTGATCGCCGCGCTCGAGAATGGGCCTCGAGGGGCCTATACAGGCGCCATGGGCTACCTGAACCATGACGGCAGCTGCGACTTCAGCATCCTCATCCGCACCATGGTGCTCAAAGGACGAAACCTGTCCTTCCGTGCGGGCAGCGGGATCGTTGCCGATTCCGATCCTCAGCTCGAGCTCGCGGAAACACGGGCGAAGGCCAGAGGCATGCTCCTGGCGCTGCGGGACTGACCATGCCTGGCGTCAGCTGGCTCCGTAATGGCCAATGTGGCGGCCTGATCCGGCCAGATGACCGCGGCTTTGCCTACGGCGACGGGCTGTTCGAGACCATCGCCTGGCGATCTGGCAGGCCGCGATTTCTGGACCGGCACCTTCTCCGGCTTGCGCAGGGTTGCTCCCGCCTCGGCCTTCCGTTCCCGGGGAATGCGACGCTGGATCGGGAGATTGCCCTGCTGGCTGCAGGACACCTGCATGGAACGATCCGGTTGACGCTGACTCGCGGCCCGGGCCCCAGGGGTTACGCCCCGGCCGATGATTCGGAGCCGACGCGCGTCGTCTTCTTCCATCCTGACCCCGTCCGGCAACCCTCGCCGCCCGGCTTGTCGCTCGCGCTCTGCCAGACACCCGCCAGCAACAACACCGCACTGGCCGGCATGAAAACCCTCAACCGGCTGGACAATGTGCTTGCCCGGGTCGAGCTGGCCGGGACGAGTTTTGACGAAGGCGTCATGTGCGATGGATCCGGTCATGTCATCGGCGCCACGGCAGCGAATGTCTTCGCCGTCAGAGCCGGGGTCCTGCTGACGCCGGACTTGTCGCAGGGGGGCGTTGCCGGGATCATGCGCAACCTGGTGCTGGAGTGTGCCGGGACGCATGGAATCGCTGTCAGGGAGTTGCGCATGACTATCGATGACCTGCTGGGGGCAGAGGAACTGTTCCTGACCAATGCCTTGACAGGGCTGCGAGCGGTGACGATGTTCGACGGGCGCCGGTTGCCCGGTGGGGAGCTGACGCGGGCGATTGTTGCTGCGCTGCGCGACCGCGGAGTGCAGGAGGACTGCGCATGATGCGGCGGATCATGATCCTCGCGGGCCTGTTTCTGGGCCTGGCTGGCGCTGCTTGGTTCTTCGGCCAGGGTGTGTTGAACAAGCCCATGGCGCTTCCTGACGGGGGGCTGACGGTCGATGTGCCGGCAGGAATGTCGCTGCGCGCCCTGGGCGAGCGGCTGGCGGCCGAGGATGTGCTGCAATACCCGACTGTGCTGGTGGCCTACGCGCGCCTCATGGGTCAGGCGAGCGCAATCAAGGCGGGCGAGTACGAAATAGCCGCGGGAACTACCCCCAGGGGGCTGCTGCAGCAGCTGGTCGAAGGACGCGTCAGGTTGCACTCCTTGACGATCGTCGAAGGTTGGACGACGCGCGATCTCGTCCGTGCGCTGCGCAAGAGCAGCTACATCCGTTTCACGGAGAGCGATGCAGACGACAAGACGCTCGTGCGCGCCGTGGAGCTGCCAGGACCCAGCCCCGAAGGCTGGTTTTTCCCGGACACCTACCGGTTTCCCAAGGGAACCACCGATCGTGAACTGCTGCGCATGGCTCATGAGCGCATGCAGGTCGTGCTGGACCAGGCCTGGGCAGGTCGTGCGGCCGGGCTGCCGCTGCGCAGTCCTTACGAAGCACTGATCCTGGCTTCGATCGTCGAGAAGGAGACAGCCCTCGACCGCGAGAGGCCGCGTGTGGCCGGGGTTCTCGCCAGGCGACTCAAGGCGGGCATGAAACTGCAGACCGACCCCACTGTGATCTACGGACTCGGGGAAGACTTCACCGGGGATCTTACACGTCGGCAACTGAGCCGGGATTCCCCCTACAACACCTATACGAGGACGGGTCTGCCACCTACACCGATTTCCCTGCCGGGCGAGGCATCCATCCTCGCGGCGGTACATCCGGACGATTCCGACGCGCTCTACTTCGTGGCGAGCCCCGAACGCGACGGAAGCCACGTTTTCTCGGCGACGTTGCGGGAGCACAATGCCGCTGTGAAGAAATACCTCGAATCACTTCGGGACAATGGAAAGTGACAGCCGGACTGCGTTCGCATCGCCGTGGGGCTTTCATCACGCTCGAGGGTGTCGAGGGCGTCGGGAAGTCCACCAACCTGGCATTCGTCGCCGAGCGGCTCCGGGCAGCCGGGAAGACCGTGATCATGACCCGGGAGCCGGGTGGCGTACCGGTGGCCGAGCGGATCCGCGAGGTGTTGCTGGCGGACAGCCCGAAGGCAATGCCGCCACTGACGGAATTGCTGCTGATGTTTGCCGCCCGTGCGGCCCATCTGCGCGAGCTCGTCTGGCCCGCGCTCGACCAGGGGCAGTGGGTCGTATGCGACCGGTTCACCGACGCAAGCTATGCATACCAGGGCGGGGGGCGCGGGCTCGATGACGCCGTCATCGCCAGCATCGAGACAGCGGTGCAGGGTACCTTCCGGCCAGACCTGACACTGCTGCTTGACGCAAGCTGGCAGGGGACCCGCTTGCGGCGGGACCGGCGCGGAGCTGCGGACCGATTCGAGCTCGAGGGACGCGAATTCTTCGACCGCGTCCGCGCCGCATATCTCGCCCGTGCCCGAGCCGAGCCTGGGCGCATCCGGCTCATCGATGCCGGGGGTGAGCTGCCGCTGGTGCAGCAGGCGATAGGAAGGGCAGTGACATCATTTCTCGAGTCACTCGAAACAGACACCCCAAGTGATGGATAAGCATGACTTGACAGGTCTTCCGCCGTGGCTGCTCGGGCCCGCTGCGAGCCTCGAGGCGGGCTTCAGCAGGCAGCGCAACCCGCAGGCGCTGCTGATTCACGGGACGCCTGGTTGCGGTCGTCGCGTCCTGGCCCTGTGGTACGCAGCGCGATTGCTGGGCATACCGTCGGACCGTCTGGCTGGATTGCTCGCAATGGAAGCGGACGGTGAGACAGGACCGGAACCGGGGCATGCGGATTTCATGTTCCTGCGGCCACCACCGGACAAATCCGTGATCCCGGTGGAGGCTGTGCGTGATCTGATCGGCTTCCTGCAGCTGAAGAGCCACCAGGGCGGTGCGCGCGTGGCACTGATCTGGCCGGCTGAATCCCTGACGACAGCGGCAGCCAACAGTCTGCTCAAGACACTCGAGGAGCCGCCTGCCGGAGGGCACATCGTGCTGGTCGCTTCCACGCCTGCCGCGCTCCCGGCCACTGTCCTCAGCCGCTGCCAGCGGCTGGCTGTGCACAGGCCAGAGCGCTCCGTTGCGGTGGACTGGCTTGGCGGCAGGGCGGGAGGGGCGGACTGGGACCTGTTGCTGGATGTGGCGGCCGGAGCGCCGTTGCGCGCCCTGGACCTGCACGGCCAGGGCTTTTCCGGCCAGGCAAGACAGCTCAACGACGACCTGCGTCAACTGGCGGCAGGCCGCGAGAGCCCTGTCTCGGTTGCGCAGAGATGGGCTGGATTCGATACTGACCTGGTACCGCAGTGGCTTTATTGGAAGCTGGCGGGCGCGATTCGCGCCGCTGCCGACGGCGGAGTTGATCCGCAGGCAACCAAAGCCGGCAGCCAGCCCTTGCAAAAGCCGGGAAAAGCCCTAAACATGCAGGCGCTGCTGCAGCGGCTCGCCGAAGTCGAGGAGTTGCGTCGCTTCGGCACGAAGGCCGTCAAGGCGGATATCCAGTATGCGGCGTTGCTGCAGCGCTGGTTTGGCTGACCCGCTGTTCGGAGAGCACAGGACGATGTCCAAGCCAGGCTTGCTGACGCTGACCATCAAGGACAAGAGTGCGCTGTACCTGGCCTACATGCCATTTGTGCGCAATGGCGGCCTGTTCATCCCGACGAACAGCAGCTACCGGCTTGGCGATGAAGTGTTCATGCTGCTGAACCTGATGGGTGAGGACGAAAAGATACCCGTGGCAGGCAAGGTGATCTGGGTCACGCCAAAGGGCGCGCAGGGAAAGCGCACGGCCGGAATCGGCGTGCAGTTCAGCGATCAGGATGGGGGCACGACTCAGAAGAAAATCGAGAATTACCTTGCTGGTGCGCTCGGCGGTGACAAGCCAACGCACACCATGTAGGCACGAGGACTGGTCGTTGCGGCCGCAGCGACAAGACTTCAGACGCGGACGTTGAGCCCACCCTTGAGCACGCGGGTGTCGAAACCCCGCTCGTTCAGGATGAATGCGCCCGCCGAACTGCGGCGACCAGTGTCACAGCACACGACATAGGTCAGCGACGGATCCAGGGTCCCGAGCTTGAGGCGCATGAAATAAAGCGGAATGTTGATCGCGCCGGCTTCGTGGAAGCTCTCGAACTCGCTTGGCAGGCGCACATCGAGCCATTTCCCGCCCTGGGCGACGATCTGGCGAGCCTCCTGGTAGCTGGCCCAGTCGAGCATGGGCTCGTTGAGGAGCGTGCGGAAGTCTTCCTTGCCGAGGCGCATCAGCGAACCGTCGGTCAGCATGGTCACGGTGGCGTTGCGGCGCGTCTCGGAGATAAGCGCTTCCTCGCCAAAAGTGTCGCCGACGCCAAGTTCCGCCAGCTTGATTCCGTCCTTGTTGAGCGGGGTTTCCCTGGTGACGCTGCAGCGACCGCGGGTGATGGCGTAGAAATAGTCGCCTTCGTCGCCCTGCTTGATGACCACGTCCCCGGCATTGCAGTTGACCCTCTGCATCCGCATGAACACAGCCTGGATGTTGGCGGGTGGCACCCGGTGGAAGGCCTTGGTTTGCAGCAGCGTGGTCATCCAGTCGTCAGGTGCCGGTGCGGTCTGCGTGGTATTGAGGTCGCTGACCTCGTAGCTGCCCGTCTGGTCCCAGGTCAGCATCACGTCGAGCAGGTCGGTGTCGATGGAGATGTATTCCACCCGGTCCACCGCCTTGGCTGTCCAGCGCCTCGGCAGCATGGCCGACACCGGGTTGCGTGCCTCATCGCTGCCCGAGCGGAGGGTTTTCAGGGAACCTTCCTGGTTGGTGAGCTGCAGGCTCCCGGAAAGCAGGTAAAAGGTCCGCCGTTCACTGTCGCCCTCCTTGAAGAGGATCTTGCCGCCCTCGAGCTGATGGCTCTGTACCTTCTTGGCCAGGGCGGCGATGTTCTCGCGCTTGAGACTGTCCAGCGGTGTGAACCGGCGGAGGATCTCGATGTTCAGAGGAATTCCTGTCATGCGTCGGTACGCCGGTCAGAGTGGTTGCATCTCGATGCGCAAGCGAGCGGGCTCGGCGATGGGCGCCGTATTGTAACCACAAGGTCCCGCACCGAGAAAGGCACGGGATCTCATGTGCGGCCCAATTCCCGGAAGCCCGGGGAGGGCTGGAAGCGTGGCCCGAACTTCCCGGCCAGCGCCTCGAGCCGCCCGGTCAGCGCGCCAGTTCCGGCCTGCGTAGCATAGTGCAGCGGGCCACCGCGAAAAGGCGCAAAGCCCGTTCCAAAGATGACGCCTGCATCGACGAGGTCGGCATCGGCCACGATGCCCTCGGCAAGGCACTGAGCGGCTTCATTCACCAGGGCCAGCATCAGGCGGTCGGTGATCTCGGGAGACAGATCGCCAGTCGAAGTCCGCGGCTTGACCGGACGACCCTCCTGGTAAATGTAAAAGCCCTTGCCAGCCTTCCGGCCAAACAGGCCATCAGCAACCATCTTCTCCAGCACCGGCGAGGCCTGCCGCCCGATGACGGGCGCGAGGGTACGGGCGACGTGCAGTGCGATGTCCAGCCCGACCGAATCAGCCAGCTCGATCGGCCCCATGGGCATGCCGAACTCCGTGGCGGCGCGATCGATATCCGCCAGTGGAATGCCTTCCTCGGCCAGTGCCATGGCCTCCGCCAGATAGGGAGCCAGGATGCGGTTGACAAGGAACCCCGGATGGCTGCGGCAGGGCAGGGGCAACTTGCCGATCTGTCGCGTGAAGGCCATGCCTGCGGCAAGACCTGCACTCCCGGTGGCAGCGGTCTGCACCACTTCCACCAGTGGCAGCCGGGCAACCGGGTTGAAGAAATGCAGGCCGATGAGACGCCCCGGATCCGCCAGGCATGTCATCAGAGCTTCCAGCGGAATACTGCTGGTGTTGGTGGCGAGGATGCAGTCGGGCCGGACCCGTGGCTCCAGCTCCCTGAACAGCTGCTGCTTGGCCTGCAAGTCCTCGAAGATCGCCTCGATGACCACGTCGGCATCGGCCGCGCCGTCGCCGGCGATGTCGGCCCGCAGACGGGAGCGCGCCAGGTCCTGCTCCGCGGGGTCGCTGATCTTGCGCTGGAAGTAGGCGTGCGCACGGGCCAGCGCCGGCTCGACGAACCGGGATTCCCGGTCCTGGAGCGTCACGTCCAGGCCACGGTACGCGCACCATGCCGCAATATCACCACCCATGACGCCTGCGCCGACCACGTGCACGCGGCGCAGCGCTGCAACCTGACTCGTGCCGGCGCTCTTGAGACGCTCCTGCAGGAAGAACACGCGGACCAGGTTTCGCGAAGTCTGGCTGACAGCGAGCTGGCCGAAGGAGCCGGCTTCCGCATCGTAAGCGGCGGGATCCTGTGCGGCATGCCTGCGCCACAGATCGATCATCGCGCCAGGGGCGGGGTAGTGCCGTGGATCAGCCTTGCGCCGCGCCTGTTTCCCGAGTGACCGGGCCACATAGCCGCGAGCCACGGTGGAGGCAAGCAGCCGGTCCACGAGCGGCTGCCTGCGACGCGGGCGAGGTCGTGCCAGCAGGTGCAGAGCCGCCTCGCGCCAGTCCGGTCCCTGGCATACGTCATCGATCAGGCCATGGGCGGCGGCTTCGCTGACGGGAATGGAGCGACCCGTCAACATCATGGCCATCGCAAAGCGCACGCCGACCAGGCGGGGAAGGCGCACGGTGCCGCCCAGGCCCGGGTGCAGGCCGAGCAGGACTTCCGGCAGGCCCAGCAGCGGCCGGTCGGAAACGATCGCCAGGCGCCAGGTGGCGCTCAGAGCGAGCTCCAGGCCACCGCCCAGCGCGGCGCCATCGAGGACCGCCACGCTCGGGCAGGCCATGGCCTCGAGCCGCGCCAGGACCGCCTGCCCGCGCCGCGAGAGGGCGGCCGCTTCATCGGCCGAGCTGATGCCCGGAAACTCGTGGATATCGGCTCCCGCCACGAAGCCACCGGGCTTGCCGGAATGGAGGACCAGGCCGGCGGGGGGAGCAGCCTCGAGCTCGCCGAGCAGGCCGTCGAGCTCTTCCATGACGATGCGCGACAGCACATTGACCGCGCTGGCCTGCACATCGATCGCCAGCCAGGCGATGCCGGCCGCATCGCGGACCAGGGTCCAGTTGCGTGGTCGCTGCTGTTCCGGCATGCCCGTCACTCCCGGCGTGGCACCATCTCGAAATCGCAGACCAGTGGCAGGTGATCGGAGAGGCCGATCCGGGGGATGCGGAAATCCGTGACCTCGATGCCCGGGCCATAAAGGATGAAATCCAGCTCCAGCCGTGGCGCCCTGCTCGGGAACGAAGCCAGGCTGCTGGTGTTGGCGCTGCGCAGGCCGAGCGATTCCTTGAACAGGAAGATCTCGTTCTCGCCCCAGAAGGTATTGAAATCACCGGCAACGATCACCGGCTTCCTGCAGCGCTTCACCAGCTCGTAGAGATGGCGCAGCTGGAAGTGGCGGTGGCGGTATTTCAGGGACAGATGTACCAGGAAGACAGCCACGCTGTCGAGCTCCAGCTCGATGATCAGGCGTTTGATGCCGGTGTCGAAGTAGTGGAAGCGCTCGCCCGTGACGCCTGGCTTCGCCAGGAAGGCGTTGGCCTGCTTGCGCAGGATCGGCAGGTACTGGTTTACCGACTCTTCGCCGTATTTGCACTCGTAGCAGGAATAGTGGCCCAGGGCATCGGCGATCGCCTCGGCCTGATTGACGCGTCCACTGCGCACCGAGCCGATATCCACCTCGATGAGGCCGACGATGTCCGGATTTTCCACCTTCAGGAAAGCGATGATGTTCTCGAGATTACCGGGGTTGCCGAACAGGTAGCCGGCACCCGGCACGGGCACGTGGGCGGGCGCCCCTGCGCCGACGGCGTAGCGGATGTTATAGACAAGAAGACGCATGTCCTTGACAGTGTAATTCCTCGTCGACCATGGTTGGAACCTTGGCGGCGCGAAATCCGTGACGGATTCCCGGTCACACGGCGGCGCGGCATGGCGCGGGAGGTCGCAGATGTCCGAAAACAACCCGATCAAGGTATTCGTGGTCCACACTTTTGCCGAGCATCCGGACCACATGAGGGTGTTTGAATACCTGGAAAGCCGCCCCAACTTCTACTACCAGAATTGCAGCCAGCCGGATGCGACGGTCGGGAGCGGTGGCGATTCGATGCGCGAGGAATTGCGCCGGCAGATCGAGCCCGCCGAGATCGTCATCCTGCCGGTGACGCTGTTTGCCGCCAACCCAGTGCTGGTCACCTTCGAAATCGATACCGCCAAGGGCATGAAGAAGCCGGTGCTGGCCATCAAGTCGTTTGGTGAGACCATTGCCATCAAGAAGTCCCTGCTGGACAAGGCCGACGACATCGTCGACTGGAATAACCGCAGCATTACCGAAGCGATAAAGCGCCTGGCGCGCAACGACGCCTCGGGGCAGTGGGAAGTCATCGAGTTCAAGCTCGACTAACCGTGCCCGGCGCATGGGCAGCGCCCTTGTTGCCCGTGGCAGGCTCCAGTAATATTCGCCGCCTTCGACGGGCGCGGCCTGCGGGCGGCCAGCGCCTGTGTCCATCAAACAACGACGCCTGATTCCGGCGGGAATTAGCCTATGACCATCGAGACGGATGCGCTGATTGTAGGGGCGGGCCCCTGCGGTCTGTTCCAGGTATTTGAGCTCGGCCTGCTGGGTATCCATGCCGACCTGGTGGACTCCCTGCCGGCGGTCGGCGGGCAGTGCACCTGGCTTTACCCGGACAAGCCGATCTACGACATCCCGGCGGTTCCCGTCTGCACCGGCCAGGGGCTGGTCGACGCACTGATGAAGCAGATCGCGCCTTTCGGTGCCGGCATGCATCTCGGCGAGGAAGTGGTGGGTCTCAAACCAGAAGATGGTCGTTTCCGCGTGACGACCAGTGCCGGGAAGGAGTTCCTGGCGCGGACCGTGTTCATAGCAGGTGGTGTCGGCTCGTTCCAGCCCCGGCGCATCAAGCTTGCCGACATCGAATCGCTCGAGGAAAAGGTACTGCACTACCGGGTGCGCGAGCCCGGCCGGTTTCGCGGCAAGAAGCTGGTGATCTTCGGCGGCGGCGATTCGGCCCTGGACTGGGCAGTCGCCCTGGCTCCAGAGGCTGAATCACTGACGCTGGTGCATCGCTCCGACCAGTTCCGGGCAGCACCCGCCACCGTGGAGTCGTTCCGCGCCCTGGTGGCGGCCGGCAAAGCGAAAATCATCGAGTTCGGCAATGCCGTCAGCCACAAGGCCGATGGCGAGCGACTCCTCGAGGTGACCGTCAAGCACGATGATGGCAGCCTGCATGTCCTTCCCGCCGATCACATGTTCGTGTTCTTCGGTATGTCGCCCAAGCTGGGACCCATCGCGGAGTGGGGCCTGGAGATGAAGGGCAAGGCGCTGAAGGTCGACATGTCCACCTTCCAGACCAGCGCCCCAGGCATTTACGCCATTGGCGATATCTGCGACTACCCGGGCAAGAAGAAGCTGATCCTCAGCGGCTTTCACGAGGCTGCCCTGGCCGCGTTCGCCGCCAAGGCCTACCTCGAGCCTGGCAAGAAGGTGCACCTCCAGTACACGACGACAAGCCCCCTGATGCAGCAGCGTCTGGGGGTTGCCGCCGAGGACTGAGGCGGCGCGCCGCCGGCGCCCGTTCGCTGTGGCAAGCGCCCGCCGGCCACTGGTCATCGCGCACCGCGGTGCCTGCGGTTACCTTCCCGAACACACCCTGGTTGCCAAGGCACTGGCCTTCGGGCAGGGAGCGGACTTCCTCGAGCAGGATGTCGTCGCCACGCGCGACGACGAACTGATCGTCTTCCATGACCTGACCCTCGAGGGCGTCACCGATGTCGCCCTGCGGTTTCCCGGGCGGCAGCGTGCGGATGGTCGCTTCTACTGCCGGGACTTCGACCTCGACGAATTGCGGACCCTCGGAGTCGGAGCGCGCCGGGGCAGGCAGGGAGAGCTGCGCTATCCCTCGCGGTTTCCCGAATCGGGTGGTCGGTTCGGCATTCCGACGCTGGCCGAGGAGATCAGCTTCATCCGCGGACTGGTCTCGTCAAGCGGACGCGTCGTCGGCATCTATCCCGAAATCAAGGACCCTGCGTGGCACCGTGCGGAGGGCATCGATCTTGGAGCGAAGGTGTTGCAGGTACTGGAAGAGATGGCCTGTGGCGATGCCCGGCTGCCCGTGTTCCTCCAGTGCTTCGATGCCGCCGAACTGCAGCGCCTGCGCGGCGAGTTTGGCTCGCGGCTGCCGTTCGTGCAGTTGCTCGAATCGGCTGCAGGCGAGCCGTCGGACCGGGAGATCGATACGATCGCTGCCTATGCCCAGGCGATCGGCCCGTCACTGAAGCTGGTTTATCGCGGGCCGGCGGGCGAGGGCGCCCCCATGAGCAGACTGGTCGAAAGTGCCCACCGTGCCGGTCTCGGGGTGCATCCGTATACATTTCGCCGCGACGACCTGCCTGCGGGAATGGCTGATTTCGATGAGCTGCTGGACCTGTTCCTGGTGCGATTGGGTGTCGACGGGCTGTTCACCGATTTTCCCGACCTGGTTCGTGCATTCGTCGACCATCAGCTGCCAGGCTGAGCCAGCCGGCAGGCGTTGATCCGTTTCCTCAGAAGAGGGCGCGGTTGACCAGCAGGTGGGTCCAGATTGCCGCCGCGTAGCCCAGGGCGATGGCAGGTGTCCACCAGAGGTGGCTGAAAAAGGTGTAGAACCCACGTGCCTGCCCCATCAGCGCGACACCGGCTGCCGAGCCGACGCTGAGCAGGCTGCCGCCGATGCCCGCCGATAACGTGACCAGCAGCCATTGGCCTTGAGACATGGGCGGGTTCATCTCGAGAACAGCAGCCATGACCGGGATGTTGTCCACCACGGCCGAGACGATGCCGACCATGACGTTGGCGACGGTCGGGCCCAGGCGCGCGTAACTCAGGTCAGCCAGCACGGCCATGTAGCCCAGGGCAGCCAGGCCGCCGACACAGAGGATCACGCCATAGAAGAACAACAGCGTGTCCCATTCCACCCGGGCGATGTAGCCGAACACGTCGAATGGAGTCTGGTCGCCGACGCCGCCCGCGCCCTGGCCCCGCAGGAAGTAGCCGTAGGCCTTGAGGTAGCCGAGTCCCAGCATCATGCCCATGACCGGGGGCAGGCCCACCAGGTTCTGCAACGACACCGCGGTTGCCAGCGTCAGGCCGAAGAGCGCCACCACGCCCGCGCCACCCGGCCGTAGGCCTCCGGTATGCATCGACTGCTCCAAGGGCAGGTGGCGTGGCAGTGATGGATGCATGCAGGCAGCAGGAATCAGCCAGGCGACGGCACTGGGGACCAGCAACCGGAAGAACTCGAAGAATTCCAGCCGGCCGGCCTGCCAGACCATGAGCGACGTGACGTCGCCAAACGCACACCAGGCGCCACCGGCATTGGCAGCGACGACGATGTTGATGCATGACAGCACGAGGAAACGTCGATCGCTGGACATCCCGATTACCAGTGCGCCCATCACCAGCGAAGTCGTCAGGTTGTCGATGACGGCAGACAGGAAAAAGGCCAGAAGACCGCTGATCCAGAACAACGCCCTCAGGCCGAGCCGGCGGCCGATGAGCCAGCGGCGCATGGCGGCGAAAACCTGCCGGTCCGTCATGGCGTTCACATAGGTCATGGCAACCATGAGAAACAGCAGCAGTTCCGCGTAGTCGAGGAGCGATTCCCTGGCGGACGCCGCCAGCAGATCCTGCGCTTGCTGCTGGCGTGCGGCCAGAGCCACCAGAACCCAGATGAGGCCGGCGGCGACCAGCACGGGTGTGGACTTGCGGAGCCGGGTCCATTCCTCGGTGACGACCAGCACGTAGGCCACCACGAACAGGGCGATGGCCCCGAGGCCCAGCCCGTCACCGGCGAAGTGAAGATGCTGGGCCGCATGGGCTGGCCCGGGGAACGCGAGTACCGGCAGCACCGTGTAGCCCGGTAGATCCGTAATACGCATAATGTATATTAAGTTAAATCACACATAGAATTCCCTGGATCGGCTGCTCAGGCCGGGGCGTAATCGCGGTATTCGGGCTCCCACCAGACGGCGGAAATCCGCTGCTCCGCCTCTTGCTCTGCCAGTCCCGGGAGACCCTGCTCACGGCTACACAGCACGGCACGGGCCACCTGCCTCGACACGTCCCTGAGGCGCGAAATCGGCGGATACAGCAACCCGCTCGACCTCTCGATGTCGGTGATCGATGCAGCCAGCGCCCGCGCCGCAACGAGGAAAGCACTATCGTCGATGGTCGCCAGGCCGGCCGCCAGGGCTGCCAGGCCGACCCCTGGAAATATGAAAGCATTGTTGCCCTGGCCGACCAGATACGACTGTCCGGCGTGGCAGACCCTGTCGGAAGGACTGCCGGTGGCCACCAGAGCGCGGCCGCCGGTCCATTGATAGAGGTCTGCCGCGTTCGCCTCGCAATTCGACGTGGGATTGGACAACGGCAGGATCACTGGGCGGTCGCAACCGGCCATCATGGCCCGCACGACCGGTTCGTTGAACGCGCCGGCCTGTCCGGAGGTGCCGATCAGAACGGTCGGCCTGAATCGCTGCACGACATCGAGCAAGCCACGCTTGCCCTGCTCCAGGCCCATACTGCGTGCCACGGCAGCCGGCCACGCCAGTTCGCGCTTGTAGTCGTCCATGGGGTCGTCGTCGACAATGAGGCCCTTGCTGTCCAGCACGGCGATCGTCCCTGTTTCGCTGGCGCCCGCAGCGCGCATTGCCTTGCGCAGCTGGCGCGCGATGCCCAGACCGGCCGCGCCTCCGCCGAGGATCAATACGCGCTCGGCATCGATCTGCCGGCCGGTGCTGCGCTCCGCGGTCAGCACGCCTGCGAGCGCCACGGCACCGGTGCCCTGGATGTCGTCATTGAAGCTGGGCAGCCGCCCGCGGAAGCGGTCGAGGATGCGCAGCGCGTTGTCCTTGCGGAGGTCCTCCCACTGCAGGATGACCTGCGGGAATGTACGGGAAACGGCCTCGACGAATTCGGCGACCAGCGCTTCATAGGCCTCGCCGCGCAACCGTCGTTCGGGCCAGCCCAGGTACTGCGGATCGGTCAGCAGCTGCGCATTGTCGGTTCCCACGTCGAGGCTCACCGGCAAGACGACCGCCGGGTCGATTCCTGCCGCAGCCGTGTACAACGAGAGCTTGCCGATCGATATGGCCATCCCCCCTGCTCCCTGGTCGCCGATGCCAAGAATGGATTCGTTGTCGGTGGCGACGATCAGGCGGATATGGCGTCCGGCGGCGGCCTGTTGCAGTACTTGCTCGATCCGACCCCGGTGCGCCGGCGTGATCCACGCACCGCGGCCACGCTGGAAGACATGGCTGTAGCGTTGCGTGGCAAGACCCACCGTGGGCGTGTAGACGATGGGCAGAAGATTCTCGATGCCATGCACCAGGACATTGAAATACAGGTGTTCGTTGCGGTCCTGGAGGCTGGCAAGCGCCACGTACTTCTCGAGTGGATCCTGCAGCCTGTCGAGCCTGGCGAGTATCCGCTGCCGCTGGACGTCGATGCTGACGGCACGGTGCGGCAGGAGCCCTTCCAGGCCGAACAGCCGTCGCTCGCGCTCGCTGAAAGCCGAGCCCTTGTTGAGAAGCGGGTCACGAATGAGTTCGTGGCCCTTGCGGCCAATGAGCCTGCAATCCTTGTCCACCCTGCCCTCCCCAACTCCCGGCTGGCTGCGCGAGCCGGCATTCCCCCTCCACCAACTAGGGCACGACCCGGTCGATCATGATCTGCACGGGCACACCCGTATCCGACCCGGCATGCCAGGTCGCTTCGCCGAAGATATCCCCTGGCGCCGCCATGGCATCCCCAGCAGCTGCCAGACGTGCCGTGAGCTCGATGGCTGCGTGATTCGCCAGCGACCGACCGGGCACCATGCTGTCGCTGTCGCTGATTTCCAGGTCCAGCGGCAACCGTGGTGCCTGGCGGCGGACCACGGCCAGAGGTGGCCCGGCAGACTTGCCGGCCTCGCGTGCAATCAGGAACAGCACGGCACCAGGCTTGACCCGCGATGCCATGTCCGGTGCCAGGGTGACGCGAACTGCAATCCTGGCCGGGGGCACGACTGCGGCGGAACCTTCGCGCGGGCCGGGGTCCAGGCTGGCGAGCTGCTGCTCGAGGATCTCGCGAATCCGGGGTGGCGGCGAGAGCTCGAGAAGCTTGCTCCAGCGCTGGCGGGCAGTCACGGTGTCACCGCGGGCCAGGGCTGCCATGCCGCCATACCAGAGGGCCTTCGGATTGAAGGGATCCCGCTCCAGGACATCGTCGAGGATGGCCGACGCTTCACCCTGCAGGGCGTTGCGGTCCTCGAGGATCGAGGCTTCCACCAGGGACAGGCGCAGTGCGTCATCGCCACCATTGCTTGCGGCGATAGCCTGGCGGAATGCCTGCTTCGCCTCGGCGAAGCGCTCGTTTCCCATGTAGGCATCCCCGAGCCTGATCCATGCGTCGGCATCGCCAGGCTGATCGGCAGTCCGTTGCCGCAGTTCGATCATCTCCGGCGTGTCGGTCGGCGGCGGCCTTGTGGCGGCCACTGTCGATGCGTCGCTCCAGGGGTAGTTGCTCGCCCGCTGGTAAAGCGTGGCGACGGCAACGGGAATGGCCACGGCAGCGATCAGCGCAGCCAGCGGGGCACGCCCGTCGCGCAACCTGCACAGCGGGATGGCAATGAACAGGACCGCGACGGCGGTCATCAGCGCCGCAATGGCGAGAAACGGCATCACGTGCCCGATCCGGTCGTGGCCGGTGGATTCTCGTCCGCGTCCTGGTCGGCAGGCAGACTGGCGCGGCGCCGCACGACGATGGCGAGGGTCACGGCACCGGCCAGCAGCAGCATTCCAGGTGCCAGCCAGAGCAGCGCGGTGGCGGCGCCGAAGCGCGGCTTGTAGAGCACGAAATCGCCGTAGCGATCGAGCAGGAAATGCTTGATGTCATCCTCGGACCTGCCTTGTACCACCATGGCATGGATCTCGCGGCGCAGGTCGGCCGCCAGTGGCGCCGTGGAATCGGCTACCGTCTGGTTCTGGCACACCAGGCATCGCACCTCGTGCGTGAGTCTCTCGTAGAGTGCCTGCCGTGCAGGGTCCTGCATCGGAGGTTCCTGGTCGATGGCCCAGGCTGGCATGGCTGCAAGGGCCAGTAGCAGCACGCGCAACCAGGCGCCACAGCCGGCACTGTTCATGGATGCTGCCCCCGCGCCTGGCGGATACGCGGCAGGAACTCCCTTTGCCAGACCTCGGCGTTGAGCGGCGCGATGTGCTTGTAGAGCACCTTGCCGCCCGCATCGATCAGGAAAGTTTCAGGCGCACCGTACACGCCCCAGTCGATGGCAGCGCGTCCATCCTGGTCGACACCCGTCGCGGTGTACGGATTGCCGAGCGTCGCGAGCCACTGGCGTGCGAGGTCAGGGTCATCCTTCCAGTTCAGGCTGAAGATCCTCACGTCCGCAGTGCGCGAGAGTTCCATCAGGAAGGGGTGTTCCTGGCGACAGCCCGAACACCAGGTGGCCCAGACATTCAGCAGGGCAACATCGCCGCCAAGATCCTGGTTGCTGAGGGTCCGGCCGGGATCGTCGAGTCGTGGCAGCGAGAACGACGGCGCCTGCTTGCCAATCAGCGGCGATGGCACGTAGCTCGGATCGCGGTTCAGGCCAACCACCAGCAATGCAACCAGGGCAGCCAGAATGACGATGGGAAGCAGGAACCGGATCATCGGCACTGACGGCAGGACTGCGAGGTCAACCTGCGGCAGCGGGCGTGCTGCCGTCGCGCCGCTCCTCGGCGACGCTTTCACGAACCGCCATCCGGTAGCGCCTGTCGGTGATCGCCAGGATGCCGCCGAATGCCATGATGGCGGCTCCAAGCCAGATGAACCGTACCAGCGGCTTGTACTGCAGGCGGACGCTCCACGCGCCCTTGCCGAGATCCTCGCCCAGCGCGACGAACAGGTCGCGATGCCAGCCGGCATCGATGCCGGCTTCCGTCATCGGCGAGGACCGTACACGGTAAAGCCTCTTTTCGGGGTGCAGGGTTGCCACCGGTGCCCCGTCCCGCGTGATCTCCATGTCGGCACGCAGTGCCTCGTAGTTCGGTCCGCTTGCGGAGGTGATGCCCCGGAACAGCAGCTGGTACTCGCCGAGGTGCAGCGTCTCTCCCGGGCTGATCTTCTCGTCGGTCACAACACTGAAGCTCGAGGTGATCGTGATCCCCAGCACGCACAGGCCCAGCCCGAGGTGCGCGATCTGCATGCCGATCATGCCGCGCGTCAGGCGCGGGCCCTTGCCTCGCAGACGCAGCAGGGGATCGAGCAGCGAGGCAAGAACCACCCAGGCCGCAGCCGTGACGCCGACGATGGTCAGGAGGTGAGCGGATCCGTAGACCAGCACCGGCAAGCCGATACCGGCCGCTGCAGCCGCCAGCGCGATCCATCTGAGGCGACGGCCCACGGGCCAGGCATCGGCCGCGCGCCAGGCCGTGTGCATGCCGACACCGATGGCGAACAGCAGCGGAACCATGGGCACGAGGAATACCATTTCGAAGTATGGAGGCCCGACGGAGATCTTGCCCACATTCAGCGCATCGAGAATCAGCGGATAGAGGGTACCCACCATGATCAGGCCTGCCGCCGCCGACAGCAGGATGTTGTTGACGAGCAGGAAAGTCTCGCGCGAGAAGGGCCTGAAGCCGATGGCACGGTCGAGCCGCGGCGCGCGCCAGGCATACAGGCCAAGGGCAATGCCGATCACGATACTGAGGTAGGCGAGGATGAACAGCCCGCGGGCCGGATCCGAGGCGAATGCATGCACGGAGACCAGGACACCGGAGCGCACCAGGAAAGTCCCCAGCAGGCTCAACGAGAAGGCGCCAATGGCGAGCAACAGCGTCGTGCCCTTGAAGAGCCCGCGTTTCTCGGTGACCGCCAGCGAGTGGATCAGTGCCGTGCCCACCAGCCAGGGCATGAACGAGGCGTTCTCGACGGGATCCCAGAACCACCAGCCGCCCCAGCCGAGCTCGTAATAAGCCCACCAGCTCCCCATGGCGATGCCCACCGTCAGGAAAGCCCAGGCAGCCGTGGTCCACGGCCGCGCCCAGCGTGCCCATTGCTGGTCGATCCGCCCTGCCAGCATGGCCGCCACGGCAAAAGCGAATGCCACGGAAAAGCCAACGTAGCCCGCGTACAGCAGAGGCGGATGGGCCGCCATCGCCGGATCCTGCAGCAGCGGATTGAGGTCGTTGCCATCGATCGGCGCCGGAAACACCCTCAGGAAGGGATTGGAAGTCATCAGGATGAAGAGGATGAACCCGGCGCTGACGAAACCCATGACACCGATGATGCGGCAGGCCATCTCCCGCGGCACGCTGCGGCTGCCAGCGGCGACCGCCGCCGTCCACAGCGAGAGCAGCACCACCCACAGCAGCAACGAGCCCTCGTGCCCGCCCCAGACGGCGGCAAAGCGGTAAACCGCTGGCAGGGAAGTGTTGGAATTCTGGGCGACGTAGGCCACAGAGAAATCGTTGTTGACAAACGACCAGGCGAGTGCCGCAAAGGCGGCCAGCACGAAGACAGTGTGTCCCGCTGCCGCCGGGATCGCCACGCGCATCCAGCCGGCCTTGTGCAACTGCGCACCGGCGAGCGGGAAGAACGCCTGTGCCATCGCCAGGCAGAGCGCGAGGATGAGGCAAAGCTGTCCGAACTCTGGAACCATGGTCGTAGCCTCAGGGATTGGCCGCCGGCTCTACCGCGCCCGGATGACCCTGTTCGCGCAGGGCCTGGGCCACTTCCGGGGGCATGTAGTTCTCGTCGTGCTTGGCCAGTACCTCGTCCGCCCGGAAGCTGCCATCGGGCAGCAGGACGCCGTAGGCGATGACACCCTGCCCTTCGCGGAACAGGTCCGGGAGGATGCCCGAGTAGTTCACCGTCATCGCTTTCTTCACGTCCGTTACCTGGAATTGCATCTTGAGCTGGCCCGGCTCGCGATGCAGCGAACCCGGCTGCACCAGGCCTCCCAGACGGAACTTCTTGCCTGCTGGAGCCTCGCCCGCCGCCACCTGGGTCGGCGTATAGAAATAGAGCAGGTTGTCGTTGAAGGCGCGAAGTGCCAGGCCGGCAGCGAGTGCCACGCCCGCCACCACCAGCCCGACCACCATCAATCTCTGTCTTCTCGGGGTCATTTCTGCAAACTCCCTGGCCGGTTGGCCCGCAGGCGCAAGCGCCTCAGGGTACTGTGATAGCGCCGATCGGCACCGATGATGTTCGCCAGCAACACGACCAGCGTAAGGCCGAACGCACTCCAGACCCAAAGGGCATAACCGCCCATATCGAGGAAATCGCTCATCGGATCAGCCCGCCGCCGAGCCCGCGATGATTTCCCGGGCCCAGCGCGCCTGCTGCTCCCTCTCCAGTACCTCGCCCTGCAGGCGCCGGGTGAGGACCGCCAGGAAAAACAGCGTGAATCCGCAGATCATCACCAGCAATGGCCAGAGCATGTCCATGGTGATGGACGGATTGTCGAACTTGGAGATGGTCGGCCCCTGGTGCAGCGTGCTCCACCAGATCACGGAATAGTGGATGATCGGGATATTGACGACGCCGACGAGCGCCAGAACCGCACTGGCGCGATCGGCCTTGCCGAGGTCATCGAAGGCACTGCGCAGGAGGATATAGCCGAGGTAGAGGAACAGAAGGATGAGCTCCGAGGTCAGGCGCGCATCCCAGACCCACCAGGTGCCCCACATGGGCTGGCCCCAGACCGCTCCAGTCACCAGGGCGAGGAAGGTGAAGGAGGCTCCGATGGGTGCGGCACTCGCGGCCACCGCATGGGCCAGCTTGATACGCCACACCAGCGCGATTGCCGAAGCCACCGCCATGACCACGTAGATCAGCATCGAAAGGTAGGCGCTCGGCACGTGCACGTAGATGATCCGGAATCCCTCTCCTTGCTGGTAGTCGGGCGGGGCCAGCACCAGACCGCCATAGGCGCCTGCGGCGATGCAGGCCAGCGCCGGCCACAGCAGCCAGCGACGCAAGACGCCGGCCAGCCGGTAGAAATGCGGCGGTGAAGCGAGGCGATGCATCCAGGCAGGTAGGGCTATTGCCATGAGGGCGGACCGGATCGTAAGCGGAGCCAGCGGCGATTGTGACGGGTCAGCGTGTGCAAGTCAGTCAATCGTGATGCGCATGGCCGCTGCTGCAGCAACAGGCGCCAGGCTGGCCGCCAGCAACGCCATCGAAGCCATGAGGAAGAGTATTCCCGTCACGTCGTCACCGCCTGCGGCCAGGTCCGTGGCCCTGGCACCAAACATCATGACCGGCAGCATCAGCGGCAGCACGAGCAGCGCCAGCAGGCCGCTTGCCTGACGCAATCCGGTGGTCAGGGCAGCACCCACGGCACCCAGCAGGCACAAGGTCGGTGTGCCGAGCAGCAGTGTAACGCACAGGGTCAGCAGCGCATTGCCGGGCAAATAGTAGGTTAATCCCATGAGCGGGGCCAGTGCCACGAGGGGTGTCGCACTGGTCAACCACAGTGCCAGGGTCTTGGCCAGCACCACCACCGCCAATGGTTCCTCACGCAGCAGCAATTGCTCCATGGTGCCGTCGTCCACATCGGCGCGAAACAGGTTGTTGAGGGACAACAGCGTGCTGAGGAGCGCCGCGACCCACAGCACCGCCGGCCCGATCACGCGCAGCGTGGTGGCCTCCGGACTGAGTGCCAGCGGAAACAGCGAGCCGACGATGATGAAGAACACGAGCGGGCTGGCAACATCGCCCCATCGACTGCAGGCAATGCGCAGATCGCGCCAGAGGACAGCCATGAACACCCGGCCCAAGGCTCAGTCCATTCCCATGCGCAGGGTGGCAACGGAGGCAGTGGCCAGCGTCATGGTGTCGTGGACGGCGATCACCGCGAGTCCGCCGGCACCGAGGTGCTGGTCGATGCGCGTTTCCACCAGCCGGCGCCCTTCGGCGTCCAGGTTGGTGAAGGGTTCATCCAGGAGCCAAACCGGGCAGTCCGACATCAGCAACCGTGCGAGCCCGCCGCGACGGCGCTGGCCAGCCGACAGGTGGCGCACCTCGAGGTCCCGGAAAGCGGCCAGTCCCAGAGGATCGAGGAGGCTGCCGAGATTCCCCTGCCAGCCCATGAGGCGGCCGTAGAACGTCAGGTTCTGCTTCACGGTCAGGTCTGCATTCAGCGCGCTGCTATGGCCGCTGTAGGCGGCCAGGCCGCGCAGGGCGCCCGGCCGGCCCTCACCCCTCCAGCGGATGCTCCCGCGTTCGGGCTGCGTCAGGCCAGCCAGCACCCGCAGCAGTGACGTCTTGCCGGTGCCGTTTGCACCCCGCAGCAGCAATGCCGTGCCCGCCGCAACCTCGAATGACAGCCCATCGAACAGGCAGGTCGCACCACGCCAGAGCGTGAGGTCCAGCGCTGCTAACATGGGCAAGCTAGATTCTTCATTTTAACAACTGCTTTATCAATCATTTATTGATTATTTCTCAACGTTCAATGACGAATGGAGGCCGCTTTGCAGTGCTGACGGCCCGCTTTCGCGCCGCATGTTTACATAAACGCAGCCGGATCCTAGACTCTCAGGCAAAAGAAGGCGCCATGACATTGTGGCGAAAGAGCGCTCGCGGTTCTCCCCAAATGCACACAGACCTGCAGACCGGCTACCTTCCCGAGGCATCGGGTACGAATACCGCCATGGACTGGCGGATTCTAGAGGCGGTGCGCTACCTGGACCAGTGTCGGGCTGCCGGGCGCTGCCTGGCGGTGGTGACGGGTGAGTCGCCCGAATCGATACGCCTGGTCCTGCAGCGTTTCCTCGCGGGGGTGGACAGCTCCAGCAAGGTTGCACGCATCTGTGCACCTACCGATTGCCGCCACGGCTTCCTGCAAGCGTTGCTCTCGCAGCTGGGCTTCGAGCCGTTCGAGTCCAGTGCTGACGATCTGCAGCGCCTGTTGAATGTCGTGCTGCGCCAGGCAACGAGCCAGCACAGCACCACCGTGATCCTGGTCGAGGACGCTGGGCAATTCGGGCCGCGCGTACTGGAACTGCTCCGGGAACTCATTCGGGACGCCAGGGAACTGAACCCGCCGCCCCTGTTCGTGCTGGCGGGGCGGCCGTCCCTGCACCGCGTGCTGGACTCCAGGGGCATGGCCAGCCTTGCAGGCTTGGCGCAGCACCGCTTCGACCTCGCGCCTCCAGATGCTGCCGCTGGCGCCGCAAGCGTCCTGCCCACGGAAGCTGACCCTTGCCTGGTGCTGACGCTGGACTCGGCGGAGCGCGGTCGCTTTCCTGTCAGGGGCGAGCACCTCCTGATCGGGCGCGGCGAGCACTGCGACATCCCGATACTCAGTCGCTTCGTCAGCCGGCAGCATGCGCTGTTCCTGCGCAATGACAGCGGCGACTGGATCGTCGACCTGAAGAGCACGAATGGCACCAGCGTCAACTCGACACTGATCCGCCAGCGCCGCCTCGCCCACGGTGACATCATCAGCATCGGCAATCACCGGCTGCGCTACCACAATCCTGCCGCTCCGCCCCGGCTCCCCGGCCCCGAGCCTGCCGACGAGCAGCTTGGCGAGACCACGGTGATGCGCTCCCTGCAGCCCGTGATCAGGCCCGAGGACGGCGACCGCCACTCGGAGCTGCCTGGCAAGCCCCGTCGCCTGAGCCGGGCATGACCGCGGTATCTCCGGGACACTGCCGCATGCTGCGGTCATAGTGGCATCGCGCGATCGGCTGCAATCGCTGCTCGCCGGTGGTGCCCTGGGTCCACTGGCGGATGACCACCAGATCATCGAGACGCATGTGTCCTGGGTGATCCTGACCGGCGACATCGCCTACAAGATCAAGAAGCCGGTCGACCTCGGTTTCCTCGACTTCAGCAGCCTCGCAGCACGGCGCCATGCCTGCGAGGAGGAGCTGCGCCTGAACCGCCGCCTGGCACCTGAGGTGTACCTGGGCCTGGAGGTATTACGCAGCACCGCGCGCGATGACGGCGGCTCGCTGGAGCGGCCAGTCGTGGAGTACGCGGTGAAGATGCGGCGCTTCCCGCCCGATGCCGCCGTGGGCGCCGCACTGGCCGCGGACCTGACGCCGGATGAAGCGGCTCGTCTCGGCAGGCTGATCGGCCAGTTCCACCTCAGCCTGCCTCCCGACCCGCCCTGCACCACCTGGGGCAGCGCTGAATCCGTCTGGGCGGCGATCGATTCGAGCCTGCTGCAACTGGGCGCCATCCTGGGTACCTCGGAGGCCAGGCTGGTGCATTGCCGTCGTTACATCTCCGGCGAATTCGCCAGGCGGCACAGTTTCATCGAGGACCGTCGGCGTTGCAGCGCGGTGCGCGAGTGCCACGGAGATCTTCACCTTGGCAACCTCGTACGACTGGATGGCCAGGTAGTGCCGTTCGACGCGCTGGAATTCGACCCGGCCCTGCGCTGGATCGACGTCATGAATGAAGTGGCGTTCCTGTTCATGGACCTCGACGTACGGCAACGGCGCGACCTGGCTTTCCAGTTCCTGAACGCCTATCTCGATGTCACTGGCGACTATCGTGGTCTCGCCGGGCTGCGCCTCTATCTGTCGTACCGGGCTCTGGTCCGCGCCAAGGTGGCCATGCTGAGTCCGGTCCACGGTGGCGATACGCCAGGCGTGACCGCCCTGCTCGACTACGCCGCGAAACCGTTGCCCGACGTCACGCCGATCGTGGTGGTGATGGTCGGCGTCAGTGGATCGGGAAAGAGCTGGCTCGCGAGGCAGCTGGCCAGTCGACTGCCTGCCGTGCATGTCCGCTCGGACGTGGAGCGCAAGCGGCTGTTCGGCCTGCAGGCGCTGGCACGCACGGATGCGCCGCCCGGGCAGGGCATCTACGCATCGGAAGTCTCCGCCCGGGTGTATGACCGCATGACCGAAATGGCGGCAGCGGTGCTGGAAGGCGGATTGCCCGTCATCCTCGACGCGACCAGCCTGCGCAGGGACCACCGGGCCGCCTTCCTGGCAGCAGCGCGACGTGCCGGACGGCCGGCCGTGATGATCGCCTGCACGGCTGATGAAGCGACCCTGGCGGCGCGTGTGGCGCAGCGCGCGAGAGAAGCCCGCGACCCCTCCGAGGCTGATATCGAAGTCGTACGCCGGCAACTCGCCGAGTACGAACCGCCCGCGTCCGCTGAGGATTGCCACTGCATCCTTGTCGATACCACGCTCGCGCTTGACGTCGAGGCGCTGGTGAGGGCCATCGCGGCCGTGGCCGACGCTGCCATCTGAGACGCAGTTCACCCTTTCCCGGCGCAGCGCGTGCCATCCGGCGAGACTGCCGGGGAACCTGGACCGTAAAATTGACGGGGTCCGGACCGGTGTTTACAGTGCCCGAAGCGCACCCGCACTGGCTGCAACAACACCAGAATTACGGCCAGTCGCCTGACCTGAATCGGGAAATACGCAATGATCCGCGATACTCGCCAGCAACAGATGCAACGTCCGTGCGGACTGCGGCTGCCAGCGGGAATGCCGGCCCTGGCCATGCTGTCCGCGCTGGTGTCCGCACCCAGCCTCGCCCTGACGCATTACTACACGCTGACTGGCAGCACCGCAGCGGTCGAGAACGGCTGTCCCGGCTGGGTGCTCGCCAACCATGACGATGACTGCTCATACAACAACGGGCATCCGCTCGGCGCCGGAAACGCACAGTGGATCGGGCCGGTATTCAGCGCTGGCTACTACCTGCCAGGTGCCGCGCCGCAGATCTTCACCACTCCGCCGGCTCCCGCGCCCGTTACCGCTGCCGCCGCGGTGCTGCCTATCGGCAGCACGACCGGCATTGCCATCCACAGCGCCTTTCTTGCCGTGGATGACCAGGACACGGTTGCCGGCAGCGACGACTACATCTCCGGCACCATCGAACTCGAAGGGTTCGACCGCAACGTCGCCAGCAGCGCCAGCACCCGGCTGATCGAAACCTTCGGCAGGATCATCCACCGGCTCGCCCCCGTGCGCGTGAGTTCCGCCACGCCCAATGGCTCGGGTGGCTATGACTATGTGGTCGCCCTGTCCGGTGGCGCACCGGCCTATCCCGCCCTCCTCCCAGGCAGCACCACGGCCGGCGGTGGCTTCAGTGATCACTTCCCCAGTCAGGTTGCCTCGCAGTCCAGTGCGGATGTCTCGGATCAGCCGTACTGGTCCGGGCCGGGTATCCACGGCATCGCCGCGCTGGACGGTACGGGCTTCGCGGCAGGCACCACCACGACGGCAACGGTCTGGGACTACGCGTGCAGCGACGGCAATGCCGCCCCCGCCGCCGACGACTGCGACAACTCCAGGCTGACATGGAGCGGTGATCGCGCAGCATCGCTGAGCAATGTCCTGCTGAAGCTGTCGACGAGTTCGAGCGGGCTGGTCACGGCTGCACAGGCCCTGCTGGTCCAGGAATCGGACGGTACCGCGACGCTCGACGGGACCGATACCTGGATTGCCACGACACTGGATTTTACCGGCAGCAGCACTGATCTCCCGCTGGCATTCGATGACCGCTCCGTACTGATCATGCCGCTGGGCGCCGTAAGCATCGACGTGCTGGCCAACGACCTGCCAGGCCTTGCTCCCGTGACCGTGACCATCGAGGGCGGTCCCGCGCAGGGCACTGCCAGCGTGGTATCGAACCGGATCCGGTACCTGCGAAACGACGCGCCGGAAAGCATCCAGGAGATCAGCTACAAGCTGACCGATTCGGCGGGACACTCGTCCATGGCGACCGCGCAGGTCGTCATCACCGATCCGGTCGCCTGTGCCGACGACGACGTGGCCGGCACGCTGGACACACCGGTGACGGTCGATGTGCTGGCCAACGACAGCGGCTACGACCTTCCGCCGGTGGTGCTCACCATTTCTGTCCAGCCGGCGGCCGGAAGTTCGCAGGTCAACCCGGACCGTCGCATCACCTTCACTCCTCCCCCTGGCAAGGGCGGTAGCTACGTCACGGAGTACACCCTGGGAGACGGCAGCAACCGCACCGCGACCTGCCACCTGACGGTCAAACTGCCGGGCACGCCCGTGGCGGTGGATGACAGCGCAGCGGTCCTGCAGGGGGCAAGCGTCCTCGTGGATGTCCTCGCTAATGACCTGGAGGTCTCCGACACGCCACTCAGCCTCGCCATCAGCCAGCCGCCGGCCCACGGCACAGTGAGCATCGAGGCCAGCAGCGCCGGACCGCAGGTCCGCTACACGCCTTCCAGCGGCTATGCCGGGACCGATTCCTTCGGCTATGTGGTCACCGACACCGATGGCGACAGCAGCGGAAGCGCGACGGTCACCATGAGCGTCGTCGGGCCGCCAGCCAACGACCTGCCCAGTTGCGCCAATGACGAGGTCGACGGGCTGCGCAATGCGCCCACCATCGTCGACGTTCTGGCCAACGACACGGGTCTCAACGCCCTGCCGCTGACCGTGGAAGTCCTAGAGGTGTCGCCTGCGGACGGTGCCACCGCCACCGTGAATGCGGACCACAGCATCACCGTCACTCCTGGCACGGACAAGGGAGGCACCATCGTCGTCGCCTACCTGGCACGCGAAGCCGTCAACGACCCGGTACTGTGCTACGCCATCGTCAAGGTGGACGATGCACCGGTCGCGAACGACGACAACTTCGACGGCCTCAACTTCGGCCGCAGGAATTCCCTGGCTGTGCTCAACAACGACGAAGGACTGAGTGACTCGCCACTTGTCCTGGAAATCACCACTCAACCCTCACATGGCGCCATACAGGTTTGTGCCGCGGCTGGCCCGGACTGCCCCGGCTTCACCTCCGCCAGCAAGCCCTACGCCGTTTATATCTACGACGATGCCGCCGGCTTCCCGGCATCGGACCAGTTCGGATATCGGGTCGTGGACGCCGACGGTGATGCCAGCAGCGAGGCAACCGTACGGATCACGGTCAGGAACGTGCTGGATGCCGCCAACGACCCCACCAATTTCGATCCGGCGGTGGCCGGCAGCTATTTCCCGCCGGTGTTCCAGTCCGTAGGCTACGCCACCTCTTCCGGGCACAGCGTCACCCTCAGCGTGCTCAGGAACGATGGCGGGTTCCTCAATGGACCGGTCACGCTGGCGATCGCTGCCGCACCGGCCAGGGGATCGGCGGTCGTCAATCCGGACCAGACAGTGACCTACACGGCGCCGGGTGACTTCACGGGCCTGGCCCAGTTCAGCTACTCGATCACGGACTCACAGGGGAAGGTGGACACCGCCGATGTCGGCGTCTACGTCTTCCCGGGCCCGAAAACCGACAGCGGCGGGTCGGCACTGGACCTGCCGGTGCTGCTGCTGCTGGGGGGCGGGATTCTGGCCCGGGTGCGTCGGCGGGTGAACCCGCTCTGAGCCGGCGGGCAAACTGCCCAGGGCCGGAGTCGAACCGGCACGACCCTTGCGGATCTGCGGATTTTAAGTCCGCTGCGTCTACCAGTTCCGCCACCCGGGCATCGTGGTACCAGTGGAGGCTAGGGTCGGAATCGAACCGGCGTACACGGCTTTGCAGGCCGCTGCATGACCACTCTGCCACCTAGCCGCGGCTGCCAAGGAGTTATGGAGCGGGAAACCGGGCTCGAACCGGCGACCTATACCTTGGCAAGGTATCGCTCTACCAACTGAGCTATTCCCGCCTCATGAGAGCCGCATATGGTATCGGCGCGCGCCGGACTGTCAAGGAAGGCCTTGGCCGTCGCCGGAGAGCCCCGGCCAGGCGGCCTTGATATACCCCACCATGGACCAGAGGGTAATGCCCGCAGCGACGATCAGCAGGGCCAGGCCGATGTCGTAAACCGGCAACCCCAACAGGTCCCGTGAGTACAGCATGGCGCCGAGGCCGATCATCTGCATGGTGGTCTTGGCCTTGCCGATGCCGGAAACGGCGACACGGCTGCGGGCGCCAATTTCCGCCATCCACTCGCGCAAGGCCGAAACGGCGATCTCCCTGCCGATGATGATCGCCGATACCAGGGCAATCACCACCCTCGGGTCGGCCTGCAGGATCAGGATCAGGGCGACGGCCACCATCAGCTTGTCGGCCACCGGATCGAGGAATGCGCCGAACCTGGAAGTCTGCCCCATGCGGCGCGCCAGGTAGCCGTCGAGCAGGTCGGTCAGGCCCGCCACGGTGAAGGCCAGGCAGGCCAGCGGCTTCGACCATTCCCCGGGCCAGTAGAAGATCATCGCTACCGCCGGAATTGCCGCGATGCGCAGCCAGGTCAGCGCCGTGGCGACATTGAACTGAGGATAGTGCCGGGCATCGGTGGAGGTTTCGGGCTGCATGGTGCCGCCATTCTAGCGCGCCCGGGGAGCGGCTTTCAGGCATCACCCTCCTCGTGGAACCGGCCATAGATCCGCTCGGCCAGTACGCGACTGATGCCTGCTGCCAGAGTCAGGTCCTCCACGCCCGCTCGGGCGATGCCTTGCAGGCCGCCGAAGTGCCGGAGCAGTGTCCGCCGCCGCTGCGGACCCAGGCCCGGGATCTCTTCCAGGGAGGAGCTGGCCTGCTTGCGGCCACGGCGCCGCCGATGGCCGGCCAGGGCGAAGCGGTGTGCCTCGTCGCGCAACTGCTGCAGCAACAGCATGGCAGGGCTGCCTGCAGGCAGCTCCAGCGGTGCCGGCCGGTTCAGGTCGATGATGTGGTCCTGCTCCGGCCGCCTGCCGGTCCCCTTGGCAATGCCGAAGACCGGCAGCGATGCCAGACCCAGGTTCTCCAGGACTTCGGTGACGCGGGCAAGCTGCCCGCGCCCGCCATCGACCAGCAACAGGTCCGGGACCACGGCCTGCGCAATCCTGTCGGGAGCAAAACGCCTGGCCACGGCTTGCGCCAGGGCCGCGTAGTCGTCCCCCGGCGCCACGTCGCGGATGTTGTAGCGGCGGTAGGCTGCTCTCATCGGTCCTTCGGCATTGAATGCCACGCAGGATGCCACCGTCTCGCCACCCTGGGTGTGGCTGATGTCGAAGCACTCCAGTCGCTCCGGAACCACCGGCAGCGACAGCACTTCCGCCAGCTGATGAAACTGCTCGCCCAGCGTCGCCGCTGCCGCCACCCTGGCGCGCGCGCCCTCCCGGGCATTTCCCAGGGCCATGAGGATCCAGCGGCGACGATGGCCCCGCACGCGCTGACGCAATGCCACCGCATGGCCGCAGCGCTCGGCGAGCATCTGTCCCAGCAGTTCCGCATCGTCGACCGGCGCCGATACCAGGACCTCCGGCGGTGGTGACTGCGCGAGATAATGCTGGGCCAGCACGGCCGAGAGGACCTCGCCCGCTGGCGTACCCCTGGCAACCCGGGGAAACAAGGCCCGGCTGCCCAGCACGCGCCCGCCGCGGATCATCAGGATGGAGACGCAGTATTGGCCACGTTCCTCGGCCAGGCCCAGCGCATCGAGATCGGTTTCGCCGCCACTGTCGATGGCCTGCTGCTGCTGGACCCGGCGGATGGCGGCGATCTGGTCGCGGTAGCGGGCTGCCGCCTCGTAGTCGAGTCGCGCCGCGCTGGCCTCCATGCGGGCGGCGAGGCCCTCGAGGACATCGGCACCACGCCCTTCGATGAACCGGATCGCATCGTCGACGTCACGCCGGTAGTCGGCACTGCTGACCAGGCCGACACAGGGGGCGGTGCAGCGCTGGATCTGGTACTGCAGGCAGGGACGGCTGCGATTGGCGAAGAATGTGTCGCTGCACTGCCGGACACGGAACAGCTTCTGCAGCAGCTGCAGGGAATCGCGAACCGCGGTCGCGTCCGGGTAGGGCCCGAAGAAGCGCCCGGCACCTGCCCGGCTGCCGCGGTGGAACTCGAACCGCGGGAACTCCAGGTCGGTGGTGACGTGGATATAGGGATAGCTCTTGTCGTCGCGCAGCACCACATTGAAGCGCGGCCTGTGCGCCTTGATGAGGTTGTATTCGAGGAGCAATGCCTCCTGCTCCGTTCCGGTCACGGTCACGTCCATGGACGCGACCGCTTGCAGCATGGCCTGCGTCTTGGCGTCCTGCGGCCGTTTGCCGAAGTAGCTGGCGACCCGGCGCCTGAGGTCTTTCGCCTTGCCGACGTAGAGCAGCCCGCCGTTGGCATCCAGCATGCGGTAGACGCCAGGGCGGTGCGTCAGCGTGCGCAGGAACGCGGCAGTGTCAAATGCACCGGACATGATCACCTGCTCCGGCACTGTCCAGCTCGGAGCGAATCGCAGCGAAAACCTCACGGAACATGCCCGGCGTGAGGCGCCGGGTCTGCGTGTTGTAGCGGCTGCAGTGGTAGCTGTCGAACAACCGGCGGCCCTCCGGCAGGATATGGCGCCGGTTGTGGGCGAACGGGAAATCCCTGATGCGCAGTCCCAGTGCACGCAGCGTCGCCGCGTGGGCAATGGCACCCAGCGCGAGGATCACGGCGCCGGCTGGCAGCATCGCCAGCTCCTGACGCAGGTAATCGTTGCAGGCCCGCACCTCATCCCCGGCCGGCTTGTTCTGCGGCGGTACGCAGCGCACGGCGTTGGTAATGCGGCAATCGGCGAGCAGAAGCCCGTCGCTGGCCGCCACGCTCGCGGGGCGGTTCGCAAAACCGAATGCGTGGAGGGTCTCGTAGAGCAGGATCCCTGCATGGTCACCGGTAAAGGGCCGGCCCGTGGCATTGGCACCATGCAGCCCCGGAGCGAGACCGACCACCAGCAGCCGTGCCTGCCGATCGCCGAACGACGGCACGGCCCGTGCGTAGTAGCCGGGATGCTTGCGGCGCACATCGTGCAGGAAAGCCGCAAGACGCGGGCAGCGCGTGCAATCCGGCGTGAACGGCGCGCTCTCCGGTGGTGCGGGCCGGCGGGCCACGCTTCAGCCCCGGTCGGCGATGCGCATGGCGACTTCCAGCGCCTGCTCGTAGTTCAGGCGTGGATCCACCTGGGTCCGGTAGGCACGATGCAGGTCCTGCTCGGTGAGGCCCCGGGCCCCGCCGATACACTCCGTCACATGGTCGCCGGTCAGCTCCAGGTGCACCCCGCCGAGGTGGCTGCCCTGCTCGCCATGGATGCGGAACGCAGCTTCCAGCTCGTCCAGGATGCGGTCGAAGCGCCGCGTCTTGTAGCCGGAAGCGAGCACCTCGGTGTTGCCGTGCATCGGGTCGCAGATCCAGAGCACCGTGGCCCCGGCCTTGCGCACGGCCTCGATCATGCCCGGCAGGATCGCTGTGATCTTCGTTGCCCCGAACCGGTGGATGAAGGTCAAGCGGCCTGGCTCGTTGGCCGGATTGAGTACCGATGCCAGGCGCAGCAGGTCATCCGCCGTGGTCGCGGGGCCGATCTTGACGCCGATCGGATTGGCAATGCCGCGGAAGTACTCCACGTGGGCACCGGCCACGCCCGACGTGCGTGCGCCGATCCAGGGATAGTGCGTGGTCAGGTCGTACCAATGGTTGCGATGCCTGAGCCAGCGGGTCTGGGCCTGCTCGTAGTACAGGTTGAGGCCCTCGTGGGAGGTGAAGAAATCGATCTGCCGTGCATCATCCACCCGGGTACCGGTGACAGCCTCGAAGAATGCGAGCCCATCGGTCACGCGGCGCATGGTCTGGTGGTAGCGGTCGGCCATCGGCGAGTGGCTGACGAAGGCGAGGTTCCAGTTCTCCGGATGGTGGATATCGGCAAAGCCGCCGTCGATCAGCCCGCGCACGAAGTTGAGCGTCATGGCAGCGCGTTCATAGGCGCGGACCATCAGGGCAGGGTCCGGCTCACGATCGGCGGCGGTGAATGCCGACCGGTTGACGAGGTCACCCCGATAGCTCGGCAGGGCCACGCCGTCACGGGTTTCAAGATCATCGGAGCGCGGCTTGGCGTACTGCCCGGCAAGCCTTCCGACGCGCACCACGGGCCGCCTCAATCCCGCGACGATGACCACGCTCATCTGCAGCAGGATCTTCAGCTTCTGGACGATGTTCTCCGAGGTGCAGTCGGCAAACGTCTCGGCGCAATCGCCTCCCTGCAGGACGAAAGCCCTGCCCCGCTGCGCCTGGGCCAGCCGGGCCTTCAGCGCTTCGATCTCCCAGCTGGTCACCAGTGGTGGCAGGCGTCCCAGTTGCTGGATCGCTCCGGCGAGCGCAGCTGCATCGCGATAAGCCGGCATCTGGGTGGCGCTGCGGGCCTGCCAGCTGGTGGGTTCCCAGGCCGGGATGGGTTGGGCACTGTCCATGGGCATGCATTCTAGCGATTCGCCGCCACCATGGCCGGGCCGCGCACTGCCCCTGCTATGATCGCCGGCATGTGGGCGGGTGCCGTGACCATCTTCTCGATCCTGCTGGGCCTGCCGCTTGCGGCACAGCCGCTCGATCCGGCAGCCAGCGCCAACCCGGCCGGAGCGGCGGGCACCGGCCTGCGCCTGGAGATCCGTGGCGCCATCGGCCCTACAACCAGCGACTACATCGTGCGTGGCATCGGCACGGCCGAAGCCACCGGTGCCAGCCTGGTGATCATCGAGATGGATACGCCTGGAGGCCTGGATGCGTCCATGCGGGACATCAACAAGGCGATCCTGGCATCGACGGTGCCGGTGGCGACTTTCGTCGCCCCGGCAGGCTCCAGGGCGGCCAGCGCCGGAACCTACATCCTTTATGCCAGCCACCTTGCAGTGATGGCGCCGGCCACCAACCTCGGTGCGGCGACCCCTGTGCAGATCGGCGGCAGCACGCCCGACGAGCGCCCGCCAGCCGATGGCGCTGCCGCCCGCGACGGCAATGACGACCGGCCACCACAGCCCGGTTCCGCGCCGGAACGCAAGGCCATCAACGACGCCGTCGCCTATATCCGCGGCCTGGCTTCGCTGCGCCATCGCAACGCGGACTGGGCCGAGCGTGCCGTGCGTGAAGCCGCCAGCCTCACCGCGGAAGCAGCGCTACGCGAAGGCGTCATCGACTTCATCGCGCCGGATGTCGAGGCCCTCCTCGCCCTGGCCGATGGCCGCACGGTGCAGGTCGGCAAGGTGGATCTCGTCCTCGACACCCGGAACCTGCAGCTGCTGCGCCACGATCCGGACTGGCGGACCCGGCTGCTGGCGACGATCACCGACCCGAACGTTGCCTACATCCTGCTCCTGGTGGGCATATACGGGCTGCTGCTCGAAGGCTACAACCCAGGCACCTACCTGCCAGGTGTGGTGGGCACGATCTGCCTGCTGCTGGCGCTGTTTGCCTTCCAGCTCCTGCCGGTGAACTTCGCCGGGCTGGGTCTGATCGTGCTTGGCGTGGCGCTGTTCATCGCCGAGACCTTCGTGCCCAGCTTCGGCACTCTCGGACTGGGTGGCATTGTCGCGTTCGTCTTCGGCTCGATCCTGCTCCTCGACACGGGCATACCGGGCTTCACGGTCTCCCGCGGCCTGATTGGTACCGTGGCGGGCGTGGCCAGCCTGGCCCTGCTGGGCCTGCTGCTGGCGCTGGTGCGCATGCATCGGCGCCCGGTGGTAAGCGGTCTCGAAGGCCTCATCGGCAAGGACGCCGAGGTTCTCGAGGACTTTCACGGATCGGGCGCGGTATTCGTCCAGGGCGAACGCTGGTCGGCGCGCTGCAACCAGCCGGTGCGCAAGGGCGACCGCGTGCGTATCGTTCGCGTCGAGGGACTGCTGCTCCACGTCGAGCCAGCGCCCCCGGAACAGCCAGGCTGAGCTGCCAGCATTACAGAGGAGGCACCCATGCCCATCGTGATCTTTGTCGTCGTGTTCATCGTGGTGGTGCTGTTCACCTGCATCAAGGTGCTGAAGGAATACGAGCGTGGCGTGATGTTCACGCTTGGCCGATTTACCGGGGTGAAGGGGCCGGGACTGATCCTCGTCATCCCCGGGGTGCAGCAGGTCATCCGCGTCGACCTGCGCGTCATCGTCCTGGATGTGCCGTCACAGGACGTGATTTCCCGGGACAACGTCTCCGTCAAGGTCAATGCGGTGGTCTATTTCCGCATCGTCGACCCCGAGAAGGCCGTCATCCAGGTGGCCAATGTATTCGAGGCCACGAGCCAGCTGGCACAGACCACCCTGCGCTCGGTCCTCGGCCAGCATGAGCTCGACGAAATGCTGGCGGAGCGCGACAAGATGAATGGCGACATCCAGAGGATCCTCGATCGCCAGACCGACGCCTGGGGCATCAAGGTCTCCAACGTGGAAATCAAGCACATCGACCTCAACGAGACCATGGTGCGGGCGATCGCTGCCCAGGCCGAGGCCGAGCGCGCGCGGCGTGCCAAGGTCATCCATGCGGAGGGCGAGAAGCAGGCATCGGAAATGCTCGCCCAGGCCGCGCAGATGCTGGGATCGCAAAGGCAGGCCCTGCAGCTGCGCTACCTGCAGACGCTGACGGAGATCGCCAAGGACCGCACCAATACCATCGTGTTCCCGGTGCCCATGGACCTTCTGGAAGGATTCCTCGACCGCGACCGGCGCAATTGACCGCGCAGGACCGGCGACGACATCAGCCGTTGCGCTTGGCTTCCTGCCAGAAGGCGTCGAGTTCGCTGGCCGTCATGCCCTGCCAGTCCCCGCCGGCCGCCGACACCCGCTGCTCGACGTGGCTGAACCGTTGCTCGAACTTGGCATTGGCCCGCCGCAATGCCTCCTCCGGATCAACGCCCAGGTGACGAGCCAGGCTGGCGACGGCAAGCAGCAGGTCACCGACCTCCTCGCCCACCGAGTCGGGCGAGGAAATGCTGGCCGCCTCGATTTCAGCCAGTTCCTCGCGAATCTTGGCCATGACCCCACCCGCATCCGGCCAGTCGAAGCCGACACTGGCGGCCCGCCGGCCGAGCTTTGCGGCCCGGACCAGGCCGGGAAGAGCCAGCGCGATCCCAGCCAGGACATGACTCGTTCCCCGCTCGCCCGCCTTGAGCTTCTCCCACGCCTCGCGCTGCTCGCCCGCTGATTCAATGCGCTCGGAACCGAATACGTGCGGATGCCGCCGCACCAGTTTGTCGCAAATCGCCGTGGCGACGTCCTCGAAGTCGAACAGGCCGAGTTCGCTGGCCATCTGCGCATGGAAGACGACCTGGAGCAGGAGGTCTCCCAGCTCGTCGCGCAAGGCGACCAGATCGCCACGCCCGATGGTATCGGCGACTTCGTAGGCCTCCTCGATGGTGTACGGCACGATGCTGCGGAAGTCCTGCTCACGGTCCCAGGGGCAGCCATTCTCCAGATCACGCAACTGCGCCATGATCCCTACGAGTTTCTCGATCTTCGTCATGACGCTATGCCGAAATCAACCGCGCCAGCGTATGCAGCATGCTGGCCGTGGCGCCCCAGATCCTGTGGCCCGAGTAGGTGTACTCGAATACCGGCACTTCCAGGCCATGAACAACGCGAGTGGATTCCCGAAGGTTGATGGGGTCGAGGACATACCGCAATGGGACCTCGAAGGCCTCGGCTACCTCGCGTGCATCCGGACGCACGGCGATGTCCCCAGGCAGGAAGCCGACGACCGGGGTGACAACGAACCCGGTTACTACTGCCTGCGCCGGCAGGTAACCCGCAACCCCGACATGGGCCGGATCGATGCCCAGCTCCTCATCCATCTCGCGCAATGCGGTGGCCAGCGGGCCCGCATCGCCCGGTTCGACGCGTCCGCCCGGAAAACTGATCTGGCCGGGATGGTCGCGCAGGTGGTCGCTGCGCCTCGTCAGCAGCACTGCCAGCCCCCCGCGTCGTTCGACGAGCGGCATCAGGACCGCGGCAGGCACCAGCGGTGCCGGAAACAGAACCGCAGCCACATCAGGCGGCCATGTTGCACGTGCCTCGGACTCGGGGTCCACGGCTGCGCAGGACTGGCTCAGCCGTTGTTCGATCCTGGACCTGATCAGCAACGCAGCGCACTCAACCCTTGATGCCACCGCGGGTCAGGTCCATCGCATCGAGCAGCCTGTCGAGCTCCGCATCGTTGAGATCGGTCTGTTCACGGGCCACCTCCCGTATGGGCCGGCCCTGGGCATAGGCCTTCTTGGCGATGGCCGCACCCTTTTCGTAGCCGATGACCGGATTCATGGCCGTGACGAGGATCGGGTTGCGGTCCAGTGCTTCGCCAAGCTTGGCATCGTTGACCGTGAAGCCACTGATGGCCTTGTCGGCCAGCACGCGGCTGGCTGTTGCCAGCAGCCCGGCGCTCTGCAGCAGGTTGTAGGCGATCACCGGCAGCATGACGTTGAGCTGGAAATTGCCTGACTGGCCAGCCATGGCGATCGTCACGTCGTTGCCCATGACCTGCGCCGCCACCATGGCGACTGCCTCCGGGATCACCGGGTTGACCTTGCCGGGCATGATGCTGCTGCCAGGCTGCAGCGCGGGCAGCTGGATCTCCCCGAGGCCAGCCAGGGGCCCGCTGTTCATCCAGCGCAGGTCATTGGCAATCTTCGTCAGGGATACCGCAATGACCCGCAGCTGGCCGGACAGCTCGACCGCAGTGTCCTGGGTACTCATCGACTCGAAGTAGTTGTCCGAGGCACGGAACTGGATACCCGTCTGCTCGCTCAGCAGCACGGCCACCTTTGCTCCGAACTTCGGGTGGGCATTGATGCCGGTGCCGACGGCGGTACCGCCCTGCGCCAGCCGGCCCAGGCGCTGCAGGCACTCCGTCAGCCGGGCTCGTCCATGGCTGATCTGGCATGCCCAGCCGGACAGCTCCTGGCCGAGGCGTACGGGCATGGCGTCCATCAGGTGGGTGCGCCCGGTTTTCACGATGCCGTCAGTCTCCACGGCCTTGGCCTCGATGGCCGCCTGCAGGTGCTGGAGCGCTGGCAACAGGTCCTCGGCAACCAGCAGGGCGGCACTCACATGAATGGCCGTCGGGATGACGTCGTTGCTGCTCTGGCCCATGTTCACGTCGTCGTTCGGATGGATCGCAGCGGGACCACGCTTGCTGGCGAGGTGTGCAATGACCTCGTTGGCGTTCATGTTCGAACTGGTGCCTGAGCCCGTCTGGAACACGTCAATGGGAAACTGGGCGTCAAACTCACCCGCGGCGACGTCGAGTGCCGCCGACTGGATGGCTCGTGCCTTGACGGTGGGCAGCAGGCCGAGTTCACCATTGGCGCCGGCCGCTGCCCACTTGACGAGGCCGAGGGCACGAATGAATGCGCGTGGCATGGTGAGGCCGCTGATCGGAAAATTGTCCACGGCGCGCTGAGTCTGCGCGCCCCACAGTGCCCGCTCGGGCACCCGCAGTTCACCCATGCTGTCACGTTCGACGCGGTAGCCGTTGTCTGACATCGCCTGCTCCTGGATTGCGGATTGGTGGCCGGGTCGCAGCCATTCATGGCGGCCCAGGCCGTGCCTTGGTGTATGATTCGGGCCGAAAAGTATAGGTCCTTTTCGGCAGGCAGGCATGGACGAACAACAGGCCCTGACGGCAATTTCTCCCCTGGACGGCCGCTATGCCGCCAAGCTCGACACCTGCCGGGAGCTCTTCAGCGAACAGGGCCTGATCAAACGCCGTGTACTGACCGAAGTGCGCTGGCTGCAGTTTCTGGCCAAGCAGGCCGCCCTGGCCGATTTCCCCGAGGTGTCACCCGTCGTGCACGACTGGCTCGACCGGCTCGTGGCGGACTTCGGCTACCAGGAAGCTGGCCGGGTCAAGGCAATCGAGAAGACCACCAACCACGATGTCAAGGCGGTCGAGTACTACATCAGCGAGCGACTAGCCGAAGATCCGGAGCTGTCGCGCCTGCGCCCCTTCGTGCACTTCGCCTGCACCTCGGAGGACATCAACAACATCGCCTATGCCCTGATCCTGCGCAGCGCACGCAGCGAGCACCTGGTGCCGGCACTACGCCAGCTGGTGACAAGGCTGCGCGCGATGGCCCGGGCCACCGCTGTCCTGCCGATGCTGTCGCGCACGCATGGACAACCGGCAAGCCCGACCACGCTCGGCAAGGAGCTGGCGAACATGGCCTGGCGCCTGCAGCGGCAGCTGGCCAGTCTGGAGGGCGTCATGGTGCTGGCCAAGCTCAACGGTGCCGTGGGCAATTTCAATGCCCACGTCATTGCCTACCCGGGCATCGACTGGCCAACGCTGTCACAGCAATTCCTGCAGTCACTGGGGCTCGAGGCCAATCCGTTCACCACGCAGATCGAGCCGCACGACTGGATGGCCGAGTACTTCGACGCGCTGGCACGCATCAACACCGTCCTTATCGACGCATCACGCGACATCTGGGGCTATATCTCCATCGGCTACTTCCGGCAGCGTCCCAAGGCTCGCGAGGTCGGCTCCTCGACTATGCCTCACAAGATCAACCCGATTGACTTCGAAAATGCCGAGGGAAACCTCGGTATCGCCAACGCGCTCCTGCACCATTTCGCATCCAAGCTGCCGGTTTCGAGGTGGCAGCGCGACCTCTCCGACTCGACTGTCTTGCGCAATACCGGCGTGGCCATTGCCCACAGCCTGCTGGCGTACCAGGCTTTCGGCGCCGGCCTCGAGAAGCTCGATGCCGACCCCGCACGCCTTGCCGCCGACCTGGAGGCAAACTGGGAAGTGCTGGCCGAGGCCGTGCAGACAGTGCTGCGACGCCATGGCCACGGCGATGCCTACGAACAGCTCAAGGCACTGAGTCGCGGCCGCCAGTTGCGCCCCGACGACCTGCATGCCTACATAAGCGGCCTGGGGCTGCCCCGTGCCACTCGTGACGCGCTCCTGCAGCTCACGCCGGGCACCTATACCGGAATGGCCGAGCAGCTGGTGGCCAGCCTCGACAAGACGCCCTGATTCCATCCACGCTGCCGGCCAGCGGACTGTGACGCAGTTGGCACCGGCTTCGGGAGCAGAACCGTAAACTCTGCAGGCCCAGGGCACATGTAGGCCGCACGTCCGCGGCCTCGCGTGTTGCACCAGCTTCCGACGCACTGCCGCTGGCGGACGTCGTGACCAACGGGCCAACGGTTCCATGCAAGCTGAGCGCGTCCACAATCGCCGCTGGATCCTCTCCTCGATGGAGGAAACCCGGGCTGCAGCGGTAGCGATTGCCTCCTCGGCAAAGCGCTCCCTGGCTATCCTGACCCCCGATCTGGAGCCTTGCATCTACGACCACGAGGAATTCCTCGACGTCGCCAAGCGCCTGGTGCTGGCAAAGCGGTATGCAAGAATCCGCGTCCTGGTGACCGACCCGGCGCGGGCCATCCGCAACAACAACCGCTTCGTCGGCGTCGCGCGGCGCCTCAATACCTACATCGACTTGCGCAATGTCCATGCGGATTTTCTCGGGCACCGGGAAGCGCTGCTCATCGCCGACGACAGCGCCCTGCTGTATCGGATCGATTCGTCGCGCTGGGAGGGCATGGCAGACAGCCACGACCCGGCGGTCACGCGGCGCTATCTGGATCTGTTCGACTCCATGTGGAACCTGTCGGAGCCGGGGCCCGAGTTCCGCGAAGTGCGGGTCTGAACCACCGCCAGGCCGGGCCCTGACGCCATCCTCCGCGACGGTCGCGATCGGCGCGTCTACAATGTGCACGTGGCCAGGCGGGAGATCATCGTAGTCGGCATTTCAGGCGGCGTGGATTCCGCGGTTGCCGCCCTTCGCCTTTTGCAGTCCGGATTCGATGTGCAGGGCCTGCACATGACGAACTGGGAGGACGGCGACGCCTATTGCACGGCCGCTGACGACTTCCAGGCTGCCCGCCGGGTTTGCGCCGAAATCGGCATACCGCTGCACCGGGCAAACTTCAGCGCGGCCTACCGGGAGCAGGTGTTTGCCACCTTCCTCGCCGGGTATCAGGCGGGCAGCACGCCCAATCCCGATGTGCTGTGCAATCGCCACATCAAGTTCGGCGTGTTCCTCGATTACGCCCGGCGCCTGGGTGCCACGCGCATCGCCACCGGCCACTACGCGCGGATCGACACCCGTGACCCGGTGCGGTTGCTCAAGGCAGCCGACCCGGGCAAGGACCAGACCTATTTCCTGCATGCCGTACCCGGAGGTGCCCTCAGGCATGCCCTGTTCCCCCTGGGGGACCTGACGAAGCGCGAGGTGCGCGCAATCGCGGCCGAAGCCGGACTGCCCAACCATCAGCGACCGGACAGTACCGGCATCTGCTTCATCGGCGAGCGGCCCTTCCGTGAGTTTCTCGGCAGTTACCTGCACGCGGCGCCCGGACCGATCGTCGACCCTGCGGGGAGGGAGCTGGGCCGACACCAGGGACTTGCCTTCTACACGCTCGGGCAGCGCTGTGGCCTCGGAATTGGCGGGCGGGCAGGCGGCGCCGGCGAGCCCTGGTACGTGGCGGCCAAGCGGCCAACCGAGGGCAGCCTCGTCGTCGTGCAGGGACGCATGCATCCGATGCTGTGGTCCGCTGAAATGACTACCGGGCGCGCGAGCTGGATCGACGCGATGCCGCCCGGATTCTCCAGTCCGGAGGGCTGGCGGGGCCATGTCCGCCTGCGACACCGGCACGAGCCCGGCGCCGCCACGGTTCGTGCCGCGGGCGATGGCTCCCTGATAGTGCATTTCGAGCAGCCACAATGGGCCATCACTCCCGGGCAGTATGCCGTTTTCTATGACGGCGATATCTGCCTGGGGGGCGCCGTGATCGCGAGTGCCGGCGTCAGGCCCGCCGCAGAGGCACGCGTCGCCTGAGAGCGACCGCTGCCGCGTTCCGTTATAATTCCGCCGCTGTTTGGCCAAGCATCCACCTGGGCTTGCGCTGCCCTGCCCGCGCCAGCCCAGAGTGGAAACCATGCGGCTTGCCTGCTGGCCTGCCGTCCTTCATGCCGACCTGAATCTGGAGAAGTCCCATGGCTGCCGCCATCGATCAGAATTCCATCCTCAACGTGGGTGGCACTGCGTACGAATACCATCGGCTCGACGCAGTCGCTGAAGGTCATGTCGCCAGGCTGCCGTTCTCGCTGAAGATCCTGCTGGAAAATCTCCTCCGGCACCGTGGGGCCGGTGATGTCCGCGAAGCAGACATCAGCGCACTGGCCAACTGGGATCCACGGGCCGAACCGCGCCACGAAATTGCTTTCACGCCGGCGCGGGTGATCCTTCAGGACTTCACCGGCGTCCCCGCTGTCGTGGATCTGGCAGCCATGCGCGAAGCCATCGTCAAGCTGGGCGGCCGTCCAGAAACCATCAATCCGCTGTCGCCGGCCGAACTGGTCATCGATCATTCAGTCCAGGTGGACCACTACGGCAGCCGTGATTCCCTTGCACAGAACATCGCCGTCGAGTTCCAGCGCAACATGGAGCGATACTCGTTCCTTCGCTGGGGACAGAATGCATTCCGGAACTTCAAGGTCGTGCCGCCCAACACCGGCATCGTTCACCAGGTCAACATCGAGCACCTGGCGCGGGTTGTTTTCGACGTCACACGCGAAGGCAGGCAACTCGCCTACCCCGATACGCTGGTGGGCACGGACTCCCACACCACCATGGTCAATGCCCTGGGTGTCCTCGGCTGGGGTGTCGGCGGCATCGAGGCCGAAGCCGCCATGCTGGGCCAGCCGGTGACCATGCTCATTCCGCAGGTACTCGGCGTCAAGCTGAGCGGCAGCCTGCGCGAGGGCACCACTGCAACAGACCTGGTCCTGACCCTCACCGAACAGTTGCGCAAGAAGGGAGTGGTGAACAAGTTCGTCGAATTCTTCGGCGATGGCCTGGGCAGCCTGCCGCTGGCCGATCGCGCCACCCTGGCCAACATGTCGCCCGAGTTCGGCAGCACCTGCGCCATCTTTCCCATCGATCGCGAGACCATCCGGTACCTGAAGCTCACGGGCCGTGATGCCCGACATGTGGCGCTGGTCGAGGCCTATGCCCGTGCCCAGGGCCTGTGGCGTGAGGATGGCCAGCCTGATGCCCTCTACACCGACGTGCTGGAACTGGACCTCGGCAGCATCGAGCCGACGCTCGCCGGTCCGCGTCGCCCGCAGGACCGGCTGCCGCTGGCGACCGTTGCCAGCGCCTATCGCCAGCAGGTGGTCGACATCGCCGGCAAGCGCGAGGGTCCCGGCAAGGCCAGCGTGACCCGCCACGGCAAATCCTTCGAGGTCGCCGATGGCGCGGTGCTCATTGCCGCCATCACCAGTTGCACCAATACCTCCAACCCATCGGTGATGGTCGCCGCGGGCCTGCTGGCGCGCAATGCCCATCGGCGTGGCCTGGCCGCCAAGCCCTGGGTGAAAACGAGCCTTGCCCCGGGCTCGCGCGTGGTTACCAATTACCTCGAGAGAGCTGGCCTGCTGCCGGACCTGGAGGCGCTGGGCTTCGACGTGGTCGGCTACGGCTGCACGACCTGCATCGGCAACTCCGGACCGCTGGACGATGACATTGCCGCCGCCGTGAAGGCCAGCCGCCTGGTCGGTTGCGCAGTGCTCTCTGGAAACCGCAATTTCGAAGGCCGGATCCATCCCCAGGTACGGATGAACTACCTCGCATCGCCACCGCTGGTGGTGGCCTATGCACTGGCCGGCTCCATGAATGTCGACCTGACCAGCGAGCCCCTTGGCACGGGTGCCGACGGCAAGCCCGTGTTCCTGCGCGACATCTGGCCGAGCCAGCACGAGATCGCCGAGACGGTCAGCGGGAGTGTCGATTCCCGCATGTTCCAGTCCAGCTACGCCGGAGTCTTCGCCGGTGACGCCAACTGGCAGAAGGTGCCGACTCCTTCCGGGGACCTTTACGCATGGGACGCCGGGTCGACCTACGTGCAGCACCCTCCGTACTTTACCGACATGTCACGCAAGCCACAGGCCGTGGGTGACATCAGGGGCGCGCGAGCACTTGCCGTGCTGGGAGACTCGGTGACGACCGACCACATCTCGCCGGCAGGCTCGATCGCCGTCGACAGCCCGGCCGGGCGATACCTGGTGGAACACGGCGTCAGGCCCACGGACTTCAATTCCTACGGCGCCCGGCGGGGCAACCACGAGGTCATGATGCGTGGCACATTCGCCAACATCCGCCTGCGAAACATGCTGGTGCCGGGCGTGGAAGGCGGTGTCACCCTGCACCTCCCCGACAATGCGCAAATGAGCATCTACGATGCGTCCATGCGCTACCAGGGCGAGGGAGTGCCGCTGGTGATCCTGGCGGGCAAGGAGTACGGCAGCGGCTCCTCCCGTGACTGGGCCGCCAAGGGCACGATGCTGCTTGGCGTGAAGGCAGTGATCGCCGAGAGCTACGAGCGCATTCATCGCTCTAACCTGATCGGCATGGGCATCCTGCCGCTGCAGTTCGTCAACGGGCAGAACGCACAGGCACTCGGACTCAGCGGCCGCGAGCGCTTCGACATCGAAGGCCTGGACGGCGGTACGGCCCAGGACGTCACCGTGACCGCAACCGGTGACGACGGCAAGGTCACGCGCTTCAAGGCACAGGTGCGCATCGACACGCCGAAGGAGCGTGCCTACTATGCCCATGGCGGCATCCTGCACTACGTGCTGCGGCAGATCGCGGATTCCACGCCTGCAGCGTGAGTGGCCCAAGCCCGGAAGTCGCGGTCCTGGCGGAAGCGCTGCGTACCTCAGCGCATACCGTCGTGCTGACCGGCGCTGGTGTCTCCGCCGAAAGTGGCATCCCGACCTTCCGTGACCCGTTGGGTGGCCACTGGTCACGCTACCGGGCCGAGGACCTGGCAACGCCCGAGGCATTCACGCGTGACCCGCAACTGGTCTGGCAATGGTATCAATGGCGCCGCGAGGCGATCCTCGCCTCGCGGCCGAACGTGGCGCACCAGGCCATTGCCGCATTCGATCGACTGCTACCCCGGCTGACCCTCATCACCCAGAACGTCGATGGCCTGCATCAGCAGGCCGGCAGCCGGGCTGTCCTTGAACTGCATGGGAATATCCACCGCAACCGCTGCAGCCGCGAGGATCGTACCGCCGACATCGATACCAGGGGAACCACCAAGCCTCCCCGCTGCCCCTCCTGCGGAGCGCATATCCGGCCCGATGTGGTCTGGTTCGGGGAGCCGCTGCCGGCACGGGTGCTGGCCGCCAGCCAGGCGGCAGCGGCTACCTGCGACCTGCTGATCGCCATTGGCACATCTTCGGTGGTGCTGCCTGCCGCGGACCTGATAGCGCTGGCCCGTTCTGCCGGTGCCCGGTTTGCCGAGATCAACCCGCAGGACACCGTGGTTTCACGCCAGGCCGATATTACCCTGCGCATGACGGCGGGACAGGCATTGCCGGCAGTCATGGCGGAGCTGGGCTGAAGCCGCCTGCGCCATGACGGGCCTCATCGATATCGGTGCCAACCTGACCCACGATGCGTTCGATCACGACCGGGGCGAGGTCCTTGCCCGGGCCGCCGCCGCCGGTGTGCCCCGCATGATCATCACCGGCAGCACAGCCGGATGCAGCCGCCAGGCACTCTCCCTGGCCCGCAGTTCGCCTGGCCGCCTGTTCGCCACGGCAGGCGTCCATCCGCACCATGCCGTGGAGTTCGGACCGGACACGGCAACCGAGCTCGTCGAAATCGCCACGCATCCGGAAGTGGTGGCCGTGGGTGAATGCGGCCTGGATTACTTCCGCGATCTCTCGCCACGCGCAGCCCAGCAGCATGCATTCGCCAGGCAGCTTGGACTGGCAGCCGCCATCGGCAAGCCGGTCTTCCTACACCAGCGCGATGCCCATGGCGACTTCCTCGCCATCCTGAGGGAGCACATCGACGACCTGCCGGGCGGAGTGGCCCATTGCTTTACCGGCACACGTGAGCAGATGGAGGCCTATCTGGATCTCGGTCTTTACATCGGCATTACCGGCTGGATCTGCGACGACAGCCGCGGGGAAAGCCTGCGGCATACGGTGGCAGCACTGCCCATGGACCGGGTGATGATCGAAACCGATGCGCCTTACCTGCTGCCCCGTTCGCTGGCGAAGGGCTCGCGCAACCGCCGCAACGAGCCTGCCAACCTGCCGGTGGTGCTGGCCGCGGCAGCGCGGTGCATGGGTGTCGATCCGGAATCCCTGGCAGCGGCCACAACCCGGAATACCGAGTGCCTCTTCCGCCTGCCGCCGCTGTCAGGCGGACTCAGCGTGATGAGCTGACCGCTTCCCGGCGCAGCCGGCGCCACGCTTCAGCAAGGACATCGGCTGCAGGCGCACCAGCCGCATCGGTGGCGCCGCCCAGTTCAGCCAGCAAGCCGTCCAGCAGCGCCACATTGGGCGGAAAGCCCTTGCTGAAAATGGCGCCAGGCTTGAAAACGACCACACCGCGCACCGGCACGTCCGGCAACAGGCGCCGGACTGCAGCCATCCGGTCGTAGAGCGCCGGAAGGGGATTCGCAAAGGTGTAGCGCTGGTTGCGCGCCAGCACCGTCCACTCGTGCATGCTTTCGCTGCCGAAAACATGACCTGCGGCCTCGCGCAAGTCCACAACCACGATCCCCTGCCGGGTCAGCACGATATGCTCCAGGTGGATCTGTCCGCCTTCCACATGGGGGATCAGTACTCCAGACAGCAGGTCTTCGCCCACCCGTCGCAACCGTGCTGGAATACTGCCGCTGCGCTGGCGTCGCGCATACCACCATGCCACGGCAGCGACGCCGGCGACGCCAAACACCGCAACTCCGGCTAGCAGTGGCCACCGGCCGGCGACGCTTGGTCCGCTCTCAGGCACGTGCCGCCCTGTTCTCCAGCCTGGCTGCAAGCTCTCCCAGATCGGGCCGGATCGTCTCGAAGCGCGACGGCAGGCGAAGCAGCCTCGCCAACTCCGCCGGGGGCTCGATCGTGATGCCAAGCAGCGGTTCGACGATGGTGTCGAACTTGGCCGGATGCGCGGTTGCGACCACGACCCAGTGCCGATGGGCGCGCTCGCTTGCCGGCAGGTGGCGATATGCAAAGAGGCCGGTAGCGGTATGGGGGCAGAAAATCGAGCCATTGCGACGGTACTCATCACGGATCGTCGCGCGGATCTCGTCATCGGATACCGCAACGGCACTCACCTCGTCGCGAACACGGGCGGGGTCATCACCGCACAGGTTCCTGAGCCTTTCCATATTGCTCGGGTTGCCGACATCCATGGCCGAAGCAAGCGTCGCCACCGTTGGTCGCGGCAGCCACTGGCCGGTCGCGAGGTAGTCCTCGACAGTCGTATTGGCATTGGTCGCCAGCACGATTCGATCGATTGGCAGCCCGGCATGCCGGGCCCACACGCAGGCAAAGGCATTGCCAAGGTTGCCTGTCGGAATCACGAAACTGGTACGTTCGCCCGTCTGCCGGTAGTGATCCAGGCTTGTCCTGGCGTAGTAGGCTGCCTGCGGCAGGAGCCTGCCGACGTTGATGCTGTTGGCCGAGCACAGGCTGTGCGCTGACGCCAGCACCGGATCTGAAAATGCCGCCTTGACGAGCTGCTGGCAATCGTCGAACTCGCCCCTGACCGCCAGCGATGTGACGTTGTCGCCCCAGCAGGTCAGCTGGTGCTGCTGTCGCGGTGAGACACGGCCATCCGGGAACAGCACGACGACCTGCAGCCCCGGCCTGCCGTGGAATGCAGCAGCCACTGCGCCACCCGTGTCCCCGGATGTGGCCACCAGGATGGTGACCGGCGGCCGCGCGTAACGGGCGTCTGCCAGGATGCGGGCCATGGCGACAGCGAGAAATCGGGCCCCCACGTCCTTGAAGGCGGCCGTTGGCCCATGAAAAAGCTCCAGCACTGCCAGCCCGGATTCCACCGGACGCACCGGAACCGGGAAATCCAGCGCTTCGCGGCAGATGGCCGCCAGGGGCTCCTCCAGGCTCGAGGAAGCGACGAACGGCCGGAGGAAACGCGCGGCCATCCCGGCAAACGTATCGCATCCGGCAAAATCTGCAGGCGCCAGCGCCGGCAACGAGCACGGCATATAGAGGCCACCGTCGGCCGCGGTACCGCTCATGATGGCCTGCTCGATCGGCACGGCCGGCCCGCCGCGTGTGCTCCGGTACTCCATGATGCGAGCCGCTAGCGTGCCGGCCCGAGGTACGACGCCAGGCGGAGCAGGTCGGCGAAGACGCCGGCGGCGGTCACGGCCGGCCCTGCCCCGGGACCCTGGACAACGAGAGGATTGGCGCTGTAGCGACGCGATTCATAGCGGACGATATTGTCGGTCAGGTTCATGTGCGCAAACGGGTGGTCGGCTGCCAGGGCCTCGAGCCGTACTGTAGCGCCGTCCTTGCGGCTCAGGCGCCCGACATAACGCAGCACCTTGCCCTCACCCCGTGCCTCCTGCAGCCGTGCCAGCATTCTGGCGTCGTGCTGCGGCAGCGCATCCAGGAACTGCTCGATTGTCAGGCCCGACAAGCCCGTCGGCACCAGGGTCTCCACGGCGATGTCCTTCATCTCCAGCCGCAAGCCCATCTCGCGGCCGAGGATGATCAGCTTGCGGGCAAAATCCATTCCGGACAGGTCATCGCGCGGATCCGGTTCCGTATAGCCCTTGTCGCGAGCCTCCCGCACGATCGACGAGAACGGCCGCTGCCCGTCGAAGACATTGAAAAGGTATGCCAGCGTTCCGGACAGGATTCCCTCGATGCTGAGGATCTCGTCTCCGGTTTGCTTCAGGTCGCGAAGGGTGCCGATGACCGGCAACGCAGCGCCAACGGTTGTCTCGTAGAGAAAGTGCGTCTTGTGCCGGCGGCACTCGTGCTGAAGGGCATCGTAACTGGCGAGGGTGCCGCTGTGGGCCTTCTTGTTGGGGGTGGCCACATGGATTCCCGCCCGGAACCAGTCCAGGTAGCGGTTGGCCACTTCCTGGCTGGCGCTGCAATCCACCATTGCCGCATGGGGAATGTGATCTGCCTGCACATGCCGCACGAACCGCCCCCAATCTAGCGGCTCGGTGCCACGCTCCAGCACCTCGCGCCAGTGCCTGAGGTCGATGGCGCGGTCAGCAAGCAGCATGCTGCCAGACGTGGCGATGGCGCGTACCCGCAGGTCGAGGCCGAATTCCCGGCGCAGTTGCTCGCCCTGCTCGGCCATCTGGTCCAGCAGGGTCGCACCGACATTGCCCGGCCCGATCAGGCCAATGGAAATGGTCTTGGCCGACAGGTAGAAGCCCGAGTGGGTCGCCCGCAAGGCACGCGTCGCATCGCGCTTGTCGATGACCGCCGAAATATTGCGCTCCGACGAGCCCTGGGCGATGGCACGAACACTTATCCCGGCATCGCCGAGCGTACCAAAGAACTTGGCGGCAATGCCTGGCAAGCCCGCCATGCCGTCACCGACCACGGCAATGATGCTGCAATCCGTCTTCACGTCGACGCTCTGGATCTGCCCCTGCTGGATCTCCAGGGTGAATGCCTGTCGTACGACTTCTGCCACCCGTACGGCATGCCTGGAGGGCACGGCAAAGCAGATCGAATGCTCGGAGCTGGCCTGGGAAATCAGGATGACGGAGATGCCGGCGCTGCGCAGGGCGCCAAATAGCCGGTCAGCGGTACCGGGCACACCGATCATCCCAGTCCCTTCCAGATTGACCAGTGCAACATCGTCCACGGACGTGACGCCCTTGATCTGTTCCTGGTGCTGGCCAGTCGTCGGCCCGATACGGGACCCGGGAGCTCCGGGATTGAAGGTGTTCTTGATGAAGATCGGAATCGAACGCTGGACCGCCGGCGCCATGGTCTGCGGGTGTATCACCTTGGCGCCGAAATACGCGAGCTCCATTGCCTCACTGTAGGAAAGGTCACGGATGATGGCCGCCTCCGGCACCCGGTTCGGATCCGCGCTCATCACGCCGTCGACATCGGTCCAGATGATGATCTCGCGGGCTTCCACCAGCGCGCCGATGATCGAAGCCGAAAAGTCGCTGCCATTTCGGCCGAGAGTCGTATAGAGGCCGGACTTGTCCGAAGCGATAAAGCCCGTCACCACAGCGATACCTTCCGACATCTCGCCCAGCCACCGACGAGCCCTCTGCCGCGACTCCTCCCACTGCACTGCGGGCCCAAGGTCTCCATGCTCGATCACGATGACCTGCCGGGCGTCGACCCAGCGGACCGGGCGGTTGGCTCCGGACTGGCGGCAGCGTTCGCTCAGGTATGCAGCCAGCAGCCGGGATGACCAGAGTTCCCCAAAGCCCGCGATCAGGTCCCGGCTGCGCTCGGCAGCCGACCGCACCAGTGATATCGCATGCAGGACATCCCGGGCATCCGCCAGATCCGCTTCGAAGCTGCCGAGCAGTGGTGCTTGCAGGGACTGCGGCAACAGGGCATGGACAGCGCCACGGTAACGCGTTGCCAGCGCATCCAGACCGGGCGCAATGGTGTCCGGGGACTTCTCGGCTCCGGCCACCAGCGACAGCAGGGCGTCGGTCATCTTTGCCATGGCGGAGACGACCACCGCCTGGCGCGGTGCCTTCTCCGCCAGCAGGATGTCAGCAACGCGGCGAAAGCATTCGGCATCAGCCACGCTGCTGCCGCCAAACTTGTGTACCAGCCACCTGTTGTCAGCCATGTCGATCATCCCGGGTGCATTCCGGCCAGCTGCCGGCAGACCCGCCCGCGGGTCCGCGCAAAGCGCGTAATCATAACCGGTTCGCACCGGCGGGAACACGCGCAAGGCGTTGCAAACCCGTCATTTCCTGCCAGACTAGCTCGCGGGTACCCGGCGGCAGAACCAGTCTTCAAAATGCCCAGGATCTTCGTGGCAGGGGGCGACAGCCCGCAGGATCGCAACGACGTCGAGAAGTCGGTGGTCCATCCGGTCGACCGGCAGACCGTCATCCGTAATTTCAGCGACTCCACTTATCCGGAGTTGATCGAAATCGAGCGGCACGGGCATGGTTTCTTCGCCTGGGGTCTGCCACCCCGGGAGAACCACGTCGAGAACTGGTTCCTCATGGGCAAGGGCGATTTCGTACTCATGGGACACAAGGGAGCCTTCCGGCATTACTCCAAGGTGCTCGGTCGATACCACAACGAGCGGGCAGCCCGGGCCATCTGGGGCGAGGATGTGTCTGCCGAAAACTTGCGACAGTACCTCTTCTTCATCAGCGAGCCCATTCCGCTGGGGCAACCCTACACCGCTCTTGCCGACTACCTGCCGCAGGCATTCGGCGAGTTCGAGCGGATCGAGGATGCGGTGGTCCAGCGCATGGAGGCGGATTTTGGCTCGGTTGAACGGTTCGTCCGGCAGCGATTGCTGACGAGCAGTGCAGGCGGGCCCATGCTCGATATAAGCGGAATGATCCAGCTGTCCGAACGGGAACTGGCGCGTCTGCAGGCGTTCGACCCGGACAACGGCAAGACAGGCCGCAATCAGGTCATCGAGAACATCCTCCGCCGCCGCGGCCATCCAGCATTCCGTCAGCAGTTGCTGGCAGCCTACGAGTATCGCTGTGCCATCACGAACTCCAACGCGCTGGACACGCTGGAGGCAACCTATATCCTCCCTTACCGCGGCAAGTTCACCCATGACCCGTCGAATGGCCTGCTGCTGCGATCCGATCTGCACACGTTGTTCGACCTCGGCAAGCTGGCTGTGGATACACGCACCATGACTGCCGTGATGGCCGATAACCTGCTGGATAGCAACTACCGCGTGCTCGCCGGTCGGCCTTTGCGATTCCCGTCCAGCGCGGAATTGCGGCCGAGCACGGAAGCCCTGGATCTTCATCGCCGCCTGGCCGGGCTCTAGGGTCAGACATAAACAAATTCATGAAAATAGATAACTATTCTATTGTTTTATCGATATTTCTTATATCCTGCACAATTGGTTGAAATGTTGCCTGTCGTCACGCCACCCGCCGAAGAGCCAGACCCGCAATGCAGATGACCCGCGAACAATTCCTGGCGTGGCCACGCAAGGCCATCACCCTGCTCGGCATGTCCGGCGTGGGCAAGACCACGCTGGCCAACAAGCTGCCCAAGAGCCATTGGTTCCACTACTCCGGCGATTACCGGATCGGCACCAAGTACCTCGAGGAGCACATTCTCGACAACATCAAGCAGCAGGCGATGCAGGTCGGTTTCCTGCGCAAACTGCTGCGCAGCGACTCCATCTATATCGCCAGCAATATCTCGGTACACAACCTCGAGCCTATTTCGACCTTCCTCGGCAAGGTGGGCAAGGCCGAAGCCGAAGGACTGTCACTAGGGGAGTTTCGCCGTCGCCAGAACCTCCATCGCGATGCCGAGCGCGAGGCAATGAACGATGTCGCCAGGTTCATCCAGAAGGCTCACGACATCTACGGTTACGACCATTTCCTCAATGATGCGGGCGGCAGCATCTGCGAGATTGACGATGCCGGCATGTGGAACACGCTGGCGGACCATACGCTGATTTTGTACCTGCGCGCTGGCGAGGAGATGGAGCAGGAGCTCATCCGGCGTGCTCTGGCAAACCCGAAGCCCCTCTACTACAGCAAGGACTTTTTCGAGCGCCGCCTCGTCGAGTATCTGCAAAGGCACGGCCTGTCCGGGCCCGAACAGATTGAACCTGATCGTTTCGTGCAATGGATCTTTCCCGAGCTCGTCAAGCATCGCCGGCCGCTCTACCAGCGTTATGCGGACCGCTACGGCTACACGGTGGATGCACAGGACCTGGGGCGGGTAACCGATGAAATCGGTTTTCTCGAGCTGGTTGCAGGCGCCATTGACCGGAAAGGGCGCGGGTCATGAGCTCTGACGCAGCAGCGTCAGGCCGCTACCGGTAGCGGACGCACCGGGCCTGAGCCGGTACGGACTGGAGACACATGGGCCTGTACCAGAACCGCGTCCTGCCCTGGCTGATAGACCGCGGCATGCGCAACCGGATCATGGCCAGCTACCGTCCCCGGGCTCCGGGCCGGGCGGCGGGGCGCGTGCTGGAGCTGGGCATCGGTGCCGGACTCAATCTGCCCTTCTACACACCAGCTGTAACCCATCTGTTCGCGCTGGAGCCATCGGACAGCTTGCGCGACAAGGCAGCCACCCTGGCTCCGCTGGCGCCATTTCCCGTGTCCCTGATCGGCGCTGGGGCCGAAGCGATCCCGCTGGAGAACGCATCGGTCGACACGGTCGTCACCACGTGGACGTTGTGTTCGATCCCGGATCTCGCCGCCGGCCTGGCCGAAGCCCGGCGCGTGCTCAAGCCGGACGGACGGCTGCTGTTCCTCGAACATGGACGATCCCCGGACGCCGGTGTCGCGCAGCGCCAGGACCGGCTGGCACCAGTGCTGCACCTGCTGGCCGGCTGCCATCCCAATCGCCGCATCGATCAGGCCATAGAAGCCGCGGGCTTCCGGTTTACCGCCATCGAAAGAACCTACATCGAGGGCCCCCGGTTCCTCGCCTACCATTTCATGGGCGAGGCTTGCCTGGCCTGACCTGGACAGCGTCGATGGGCTTGGGCTGGCGGGGCGTGTCCGCTAGACTGCCGCAGCCATGAGCGACAGCAAGACCAAGCGCCCGCTGGAGGGCTTCCGCGTACTGGAGCTGGGGCAGCTGCTGGCTGGTCCCTTTACCACCAGCATCCTCGGCTATTTCGGCGCAGAGGTCATCAAGATCGAGCCGCCAGGCACCGGGGATCCGATCCGCACCTGGCGCGTCATGAGGGACGGCGTGTCTCTCTGGTGGCACAGCCTCGGCCGCAACAAGAAGTGCATCACCGTGAACCTGCGCTCCGACAAGGGCCGCGACATCGTCCGGCAGCTCGCTGCAAGGTCGGACATACTGGTGGAGAACTTCCGTCCGGGCACCATGGAGAAGTGGGGCCTCGGTCCCGATAATCTGCGCAAGAGCCATCCGGAACTGATCTACGCGAGGATCTCCGGCTACGGCCAGACCGGACCCTATGCTTCCCGGACCGGTTTTGCATCGGTCTGCGAGGGCGTCGGTGGCTTCCGCTATGTCAATGGCTTTCCGGGTCAGGCTCCGGTACGGCCGAACCTCAGCCTGGGCGATACCCTGGCCGCCGTACACAGTGTCATCGGCATTCTGCTGGCCTGCGTCCATCGACTCAAGGACGGCGGACATCAGGGTCAGGTCATCGACACCGCCATTTACGAAGCCGTCTTCAACATGATGGAAGGCATCGTGCCGGAGTACTCGGGGGCAGGTGTGGTCCGCGAACCTTCGGGATCCACCCTGACCGGCATCGTGCCAACCAACACCTACCGATGCAGGGATGAACGGTTCGTCATCATCGGCGGCAATGGCGACTCGATCTACAAGCGTCTGATGAACGCCATGGGGCGCGCTGACCTGGCCAATGATCCTCGCATGACCGACAATGCTGGCCGGGTCCGGCACGAGAAGGAACTCGATGCCGCCATCTCTGCATGGACCAGTACCCTGACTTCGGTCGAGGTGCTGGCGATACTCGATCGGGTCGACGTACCTGCCGGGCCTATATACAGCGTCGTCGACATGATGAACGACGAGCACTTCAAGGCAAGGGGCCTGTTCGAAACAGTGGAAGTCCGGGGTGAGCCGATGACCATCCCGGCGATGGTGCCACTGCTCAGCGATACGCCTGGACGGACGGAATGGCCGGGACCCGAAATCGGCGCCCACAACCATGAAATCCTTGGCAACCTCCTGGGCTACGGCCCCGATGCCATCGAGGCACTCCGTCGCGACGGAGTCATCTGAGGCTTACGAAGACCTGTCCATCGACCTCTTCCACCGGCACCACCGTCAACGGTGCCGGCGGCTTCCCCATCGCGATGGCCTTGTGCGTCCACTTCGGCATGGACATGCCAAGAAATGCGCTGGCCCAGTCCATGTTGCTGCCGGTACAGAAGTCGAACCGTGAGTTGTGCCACGGGCAGATCAGCACTCCCTCCGTCACCGTGCCTCTGGCCATGGACATTCCCATGTGCGGGCAGCGGTCGATCACGGCAACGGCACGGCCCTTGACCCTCGAAAGGAGCAGCTTCTGGCCCTTGGCCTGCACCGACAGCAGGCGGCCCTCCTGCACCTCCGCTGCCGACGCTACGTGGATCCTTTCCATCGCCACAGTCACTCCCTCCTCCCTGCGGGCTGCGTCACAGCTGCCTTGATCAGGCTACGAATCCGTATCGCGGCACTGGCGAGCCCAAGCAGGCCGGATACGCGACGCCCTCCACGCCTGCGGGCGACGAGCCACACCAAGGCGGCACCTGCACCAAGCAGCGCCGGGTCACCGAGCCAGCGGTGCATCTTCATCAGCCCGGCATCGAAGCCGCTGGTGCTGGCGACGATCCTGCCGAATGCCAGCGTTGCTGCTTCCCTCTCACTGTTGCTACGGGCCAGGATCGCGGCATGCCTGCTCTCCAGATCTGCCACCGTTGGCATCAGGAACTCCTGTCCAGTCGTTCGCTGTCCCGAGCCAGCTCAGCCAGAGTGCCATGGAGCATGGGCGGCTTCCGCCGGAGCTTTGCCCGCAGAATGATCACGGCGGCCAGCGCGGTTGCAAAATACACGGCTGCCACCAGGAACGCGGCCAGCTCCCGATTGTCATCCCAGAATGTGACGATGATGGCGACACCAGCCATGACAAACGCCACCGAGGCCGCACAGACAGCAATGAACGCCCAGAGCGCGAGTTCGGCAAGCCGGCGTACCTCGAGCTGCAGCTCGACAGTGAACAGCTCCAGCCTGGTGCGGCCAATCGTGAGGATCGTGGCCAGGAATGCGCTGACTGAGCCGATGAAGCGCGCGATCGGTCCTCTCGCCTGTTCGTCCATGCACCCGCCTGGCCCGGTTTCCTGACCGCGATCAGCGGCGACTGATGAGCAGGCCGATCAGCAAGCCTGCACCGGCAGCCATACCTACGGCCTGCCACGGGTGATCACGTACGTATTCGTCGGTCGACGCCGCTGCCGCCCTGACCTCCCGGACCACATCGGTCTGGGCTGCCTCCAGCCGCTGGCGTGCCTGGCGCAGTGATTCTGCTGCCTTTGCGCGGGCACCTTCGACCTTCTCCCCGGTCTGGGAGGCTGTTGCCTGCAGCAATGCCTCGGCGTCGCGCACTACGACCTGGAGGTCCTCCAGCAGCTTGTCGGTAGTAACACTAGTCGTCATGGTCTGCTCCTTACCAGCACCTGCTCATCCTATCCCAGAAGCGCCTCGCCAGCGACGGCCGCTCTCCTGCGCCTGTCAATCGTCCTCACGCGTGCGCCCGCAGCGTTCGAGTGCCTGCACGCCCGTTCCCTCGAGAACGGAGCCAGTCACTGGATTGGGCCGAAAGACGGTGCAGCCTTTGAGGCCGTGCCGGAAAGCCGTCCCGTAGAGTTCGCGAAACTCGTCGAAGGGAATATTCTCGGCCACATTGATCGTCTTGGAAATGGCATTGTCCACCCATGGCTGCAATGCTGCCTGCATGGCCAACTGATCCGCCCCAGCAGTGTCCTGCGCGCCCAGCAACGCATCCGGCCTCGGCTGCCCTGGATGGCACGTGCGCCACAGGCGCCAGGCAAAATCGTCAACCTCGTGGATGGCATGCGAGCCGTCTGCTTCACGCACGCGACGGCGTGCCTGGAGTGCATATATCGGTTCGATACCGCTGGAAACATTGCCTGCCAGGAGACTGATCGTCCCGGCTGGGGCAATTGCCAGAAGGTGGCTGTTGCGGATGCCCGTTCGGCCGATCCTCGCTCGCAGCGAACCGGGTAGCCTCCCGACAAACCGGGATTCGAGAAAACGAGCAGGCTCGAAGGCCGGGAACGCTCCACGCTCACCGGCCAGCTCAACCGATGCCTCGTAAGCGGCTAGGCAGACGCGTCGCAAGATATCCCCAGCGACACCGCGTGCCGTCCAGCCATCGTAGCGCTGGCCCAGCATGGCCAGCGCGTCCGCTAGCCCGGTGATACCAAGGCCGATGCGGCGGGTGGCGAATGCTGCCTCCGCCTGCCGGGCAAGTGGAAATGCCGACACATCGATAACATTATCGAGAAAGCGTACAGCCAGCCGCGCCGCACCCTCCAGGGCATTCATGTCGAGGCGGGCGCCCGGTGCGAATGGGTCGATAACGAAGGCCGTCAGATTGAGAGAGCCCAGGTTGCAGGAGCCATAGGGTGGCAAGGGTACTTCCCCGCAGGGATTGGTGCTGGTCAGGAACTCCGTCGCATGCAGGTTATTCTCACGGTTGATCTGGTCCACAAACAATACGCCCGGCTCGGCGCAGTCGTATGCGGCTTGCAGCAGTCCTTCCCAAAGCTCCCGTGCCGGGACTGTGTTGACGACGGCACAGTCCACCAAGCCGTCGCTGCCTGTCCAGCGACGGCGCAGGATCGCCGCTCCGCCCGTGTGGAAATGCGCCGCAGGAAATACCAGCGGCCAGGACGAACCGGCCGCAACAGCCTCCATGAATGCATCGCTTACCTGCACCGACAGGTTGAACTGGCGCAGTGAATGCCGCTCGTGCTTGGCTCTGATGAACTGTGCGATGTCAGGGTGATCGCAGCGCAGGGTCGCCATCATCGCGCCACGTCGTACACCGGCAGGCAGCACATTGGCGCACATCGCATCCCATAGCCGCATGAAAGCAACCGGGCCAGGAGCAATGGAACCCGTCATCCGGTCTTCGGCACCCGCCGGCAGCAGCGTGGAAAAGTCAAAGCCCACACCACCACCCCGCTGCAACGTCAGTGCGCCTTCCTTCAGTGAATCAAAAGCACCCTCCAGGCTGGCTGGTATGACGCCCATGACAAAGCAGTTGAACAGCGTAGCATCGCGACCCGTGCCTGCACCGGCCAGGATCCTGCCGCCGGGGAGAAAGCGAAATTCGTCAAGCAAATGCCGGAAACGCCCGGCCCATGCATCTCTGTGCACCCCCTCACGGCCTGCCACTGCGCGAGCAACCCGATGCCAGCTATCCACTATCGAGGCTTCGCGGCCCCAGCGATATCTCGTTTGCCAGATGTAACGTGACAGCTCCGGCCAGTGCTTCATGCCGTGTCACCCAAAGAAATCATGGGTCCCCCGACAGATCGGAAGTCACCTGCAGATCGGTTCTCATTGATTGTACGACTTCGCCCCGCATGGTGATCCAAGGGGCGGCACCCGGAGGCGACACTCGCCTCATCGGGCATGCGCGCAGGCGGTCTGGCATTGTGTAGCACAAAGCACCAGATTAGCATCTGCAGCCAAACTGGCACCTGCTCGAAAAGGTGGCAACCTTACCGTGCCGACCGTTCTGATCACCGGTACAAGCCAAGGCCTCGGACTGGAGTTTGTCCGGCAATACGCTGCCGAGGGCTGGCAGGTCATCGCCTGCTGCCGCGACCCGACGTATTCGCCCTCCTTGCAAGCTCTGGCCACATCAGGGTCAAGGATTCGCATTGAGCCGCTCGACATTACCGTCGGCACCCAGGTCCATCATCTCGCCAGGAGGCTGGCGGGAACCCCCATTGACGTACTGATCAACAACGCAGGCATCATGGGCGCTCTGCCGTTTGCAGAAAACCTGGAACGGCAGCATTTTGGCTCGGTGGACTACGAACTCTGGAATGAGGTCTTTCGCACCAATACACTCGGGACGGTAAGGGTGACAGAGGCCTTCATCGATCTGGTAGCGGCAAGTGCCCAGAAAAAGGTGATCAGCCTGTCCAGTACCACGGGGTCTATCGGTGAAAGCCGCCGGCAAGCCCTCGCCTACACCACGAGCAAGGCCGCCCTCAACAAGGCCATGACGCTCATTGCAGAACAGGTGCGGCAGCAAGGCATCACGGTGACGCTGGTCTGCCCTGGCTACGTCAAGACGCGCATGAACGTCGGCGGTGCAACCATCGAGGCCCCCAAGAGTGTTGCGGCGATCCGGGCGCTGATAGACCGCCTGACCCTTGCGGATTCCGGACGATTCCTGCGATACAACGGCGAGACCATCGCCTGGTAGCGCAGGTTGGCATGCCGCCGCTGATGAGCGCCTGCGCCACCGCTGGACGAGTCTTGCTCCGTGGCCTGCGGCAAACCTTGCTTATCGCTCTGGGCGCTGCCCTGCTTGGCACAATCGGGCTTGTCGCCTGGGCGCGGGTTGTCGCTCCCGCCGACCCTGCTGCCTCGATGGCCATGGATTCCGACGACAACGTCATTGTTGCGCGAGAAGACTGGATCAGCTTCCGCCCGCGCGATAGCGAGTCCCAAATCGGTGTCATCTTCTACCCAGATGAGAAAACCGAGCCAGCGGCGTACGGACCAGTTCTGCACCGCCTCGCTGCGGATGGTTACCTCGTGGTCCTGGCACTCATGCCGCTGAATCTTGCCTCCCTCGCCCCGAACACTGCTCGGCAGGTCATGAAGCAGTATCCGGAGGTTGGAAAATGGGTTGTTGCCGGCCATGGCCGGGGAGGCATGGCTGCGAGCAAATTCGCCGAACGAAATCCGGAAAGCATCGTCGCCCTGATCTTGTGGGGCACCTACCCGCCAAGGTTCACTGATCTCTCGGATGCACCATGGCCAGTGCTGTCGATCACGGGTACAGCTGACCAAGTCGCGACTCCCGCAAAGGTTACTGCCGCGAAGGCTCGCCTGCCCCAGGCTACGCGTCAGCTGGAAATTGTCGGTGCAGACCACTGGGGCTTTGCCGACTTCGACCCCGCCCTGTCCACAGCGACCATCCCACGAGAGCAACAGCAACTGGATGCCATCCAGGCCACCAAGGCGCTGCTCGCTGAAATCGAAGGCGATCAAGGCAGCGGCTGACGCGCGGCTGACGAGTCCGGACACATCTCCCATGCGAATCGAGGCAGAGATCGCACCCTCTGTACTTGACATAAAACCAGGTCTGAATTTGACATTCATCGACATCTGATTACGTTTATTTAACAATATGTTGATAGTGATTTCTAAATTTCTTCCTATGAATCAGCTGCTAAGTGATGCGGATAAGCCGTGGTTTCTGCTTACGTAATCAGCTTGACGGACCGGAAGTTTGGGAATATTTTCCTTAACCAAAGAATTTATGTTTAATGCCTTCCGTTGACCTGAAGCCATCGATTCTGGCTGCTTACAAGCGGCTCCTAAAGCCACTGATAAGGATCCTGATCAGAAACAACGTCTCGTACGCGGAGTTCAGCGAGGTCGCCAAAGATGTCTTCGTGGAGGTCGCAGAACACGACTTTCAGTCACCCGAAAAGAACATGACCCAGGACCGCATCGCGATCCTGACTGGTCTAACAAAGAGTGAAGTGCAGCGATTGGTTGTGGAGAGGGGGAAAACACACCGAGGTGATTCCTCGAACATCAAACGAATCGCCCATCTCTTGTCCGGTTGGCACACCGACCCACAGTTCACGGGGCCATATGGGTTGCCGCTTGATATTCCGTACACCGGAGACGATGAAAAGACTTTCGCAAAGCTTGTAAGCCGCTATACGGGGGATGTGTCGGCTCAATCCATGCTTGCTGAGCTGCTCAGATTTGAACTCGTAAGGGAGACGGATGAAGGACGTATCAAGGTATTGACACGAACCTTTCTCCCGCAAGCGAACGCACCCGAGAGCCTTGACAGGCTTGGCCATGCCGTTCGCAACTTTGTGGACACCATAGATCACAACCGTAAGGAGCCGATTCCCGAGAAACGCCTGTTGGAGCGAACAGTGACTGCAGATAGCGGTGTCTATCTGTCGGATCTACAAGAGCTACAAACCTACGTGCGCGAACGCGGACAGCTTCTTCTTGAAGAAATTGATGACTGGCTGAGCAAACACGAACCGACAGGAAGTTCTAGCTCTGAGCCGGTTGTTCACACAGGTGTTGGAATCTACCACTTTATTCAACGAAATGATGATTACGGAGCAGCTTAGTCCCTCCGAAGAGACTGGGAACAGCGTGCAAGAGGAGCATTCATGCAGATTCACCTAGGAAGGTCAGGTCGCGGCACAGCAATCACTGCTGCGTTCTCTTTTGGTTATCTGGTCGCCTTCTGGACTCCTCACGTAAATGCAGAAGCAGTCGAGACAGTGTCCGGGTCGATTGCCCATGAGTTGGTGGACCAACTGCAAGAAGGTTACGACCAATCCGATGGAAATCTCCTCTTTGTTGGCCCTGGACTTGTTACTTCCGACGAAACTCAAACGATGGTGACCGTGCTAGGCCAAACAGCCGTAGTTGGTTTCGAGACCAACTTCCCCAGGGGCCTAGTCACACCAGGTGAATACGTAGCGGTATTCGGTCATCTTGATCCGCAAGGGCACGCCGAGGCCGCATCAATCATTCGCCTAGGAGGGAACTACTCCACGGGAAGCTCTGTAATCTACCTCCAAGGAATCGTTTTGAGCCTAACCGACACAGGCATCGCACAAGTTGGCGAAGCCCGGGTTGATCTTGCGCAGGCCTACGGCGGCGATGGGATGTCAGTTCTAAAGCAGGATGATATCGTGGAGATCATGGGTTTCGAGGTGACTCGCCCAGATGCATCATCACTTCTTGTCGCTACCAGCGCAAGAAATGCGGGCGATGGCAGTGGCGTCCGCGGCATCACGGGCAGCGGCGTCCGCGGTATCACCGGCAGCGGCGTCCGCGGCATCACCGGCAGTGGCGTCCGCGGCATCACCGGCAGCGGCGTCCGCGGCATCACCGGCAGCGGCGTCCGCGGCATCACCGGCAGCGGTGTCCGCGGCATCACCGGCAGCGGCGTCCGCGGCATCACCGGCAGCGGTGTCCGCGGCATCACCGGCAGCGGTGTCCGCGGCATCACGGGCAGCGGCGTCCGCGGCATCACCGGCAGCGGCGTCCGCGGCATCACGGGCAGTGGCGTCCGTGGCGTCAGCGACAGCGACAGCGACAGCGACAGCGAAGGCTAGAAGGAACTCAGCTACCCTTAATGGGTCGTTGCTATTTTCGCCTGGGCAGTTAGTACATTAGCTAACTTGTGCTTCGTTAGCCTTTTTCTTCGTTCTCGAAGTAGTAGAGACCAACGCCTACATGATAATAGGGCCCCGCTTTTCGCTGTTTGCGGCCTGACCGCCACTGAAAACTAGTCAGATAGTCGTCAATCTGTCGACCAAATCCAGCCACAATTGCTGAAATGCTGTCCTTTACTAGTTTTACGTCGGAAGCTGCGATGCCACCCGTGTGTACGATCCTTTGAATGTGCGGTGACTTGATATTCTGCGGGTCTGCATTGAAGCAGATGGTTTCTGTGAGCCGCCGCAATCCGAATTGCAACCCTTCGATAAGTTTGCTGCTAGCTGAATCGGGTACGTATTCTCGTACGGCAGGAAGAAGCTTCCGTCCAAGCACAAAACGCAAAGCACCAGATCGACTAAGTTCGCGTTCGATCGTACGAGCGGGAATATCACCCGTGACAGATTTCACCAAAGTCACAAACGATTTAGGACCCGCAAATGCGAGCGCCTTTGGATACCCATTCGTATCTAAGTACGTAGTATCGGTATGCCAGCGATGTAGAACCTCTGCGGGAATATTGCGGTACGTTAGAGCGGATAACGAATTCTTCTTCAACTCAACACGAATACGGCTCACCTCCTTCCTTGACAGTCCCGTCATCACCGCCACGCGCGCAATGTTTGTTGGACGGTTTCGCACCCCGTAGTCTGCCGAGGCGGCCTCGACGAAAGCGCGCTTGGAAAGCCTGGCGAATTCGGTGTAACTGACACCACAGCGCAATAAGGTCCGGGCGAGTGGTAGCAGCACGCCCATCAGGACATTGCGAATCCGCTCCTGGGTTACATCTGCCTTCATTTCATTTCACCCTGTCGTCATCGACGAGCGCCAGGAATTCCGCTTCCGTAAGCACTGGCACATTCAGCTCCTCTGCCCGCTCCAACTTGGTGCCCGCATTTGCTCCACGGACAAGATAGGACGTCTTTGCCGACACCGTGCTGGTTACCTTGCCGCCGGCATCTCGAATTCGCTGGTGGGCCTGCTCGCGAGTCAGCGTAGAGAGCGTCCCCGTAACCACAAATGTCTCCCCTGCCAAAGCCCGGCTCTTGGTACCCGATACTTCAAGCTCGTTCGGCCAATGGACCCCGAGGCGGCGCAGGTCTGCAATCACCTCCTGGTTGTGGGGTTGCGCAAAGAATGCCCAAACTGCACCAGCAATTGCCGGACCCACATCCACAACTTCTTGCAGACTCTCCTCCGTAGCCTCGAATAAGGACTCCAAGGATTGGAAGTGCTGCGCCAGGGCGCTCGCAGTTGCCTCGCCAACCCCAGGAATCCCCATTGCAAACAGGAATTTGCCCAGAGTTGTACTGCGGCTTCCCGAGATGGAAGCCACGAGATTGGCGGCTGATTTCGCACCCATGCGCTCGAGGCCAGCAACCTGATCCATCCGCAGCCGGAACAGATCTGCTGGGCTGGCAACGAGTCCCGACTCGACCAACTGATCAACAAGCTTTTCCCCCAGGCCATCGATGTTCATGGCCCGCCGGGATGCGAAGTGGAGCAGTGCTTGCTTGCGCTGCGCAGAGCAAACGAGACCGCCGGAGCATCGAGCAATAGCCTCGCCTTCTGCGCGGATAATGTCTGATCCGCAAGCTGGACATCGACGAGGAAGCTGCACTGCTGCACTCCTCGCCGGACGTCGCTCAGGCACGACAGCGACAACCTCCGGAATGACATCACCGGCACGCCGAACGATTACCGTGTCCCCAACGCGCACATCCTTTCTTGAAAGCTCATCGAAATTGTGGAGTGTGGCATTGCTGACGGTGACGCCGCCTACAAGCACCGGCTTCAGGCGAGCCACAGGCGTTATAGCTCCGGTCCGTCCCACCTGAAACTCCACATTCTCGACTTCAGTCAGGACCTCCTCTGCAGGAAACTTGTGGGCGATGGCCCATCTTGGTGCACGTGATGAAGATCCCAGCCGGGACTGGAGCTGGACATCGTCCACTTTGTAGACGACACCATCGATGTCATATGGTAGTTGGCGCCGGTTCGCCGCCATCTTTCTGTAGTACGTCAGGCAACCATCAACACCGTGTACAACCTCACAGAGGTCATTCACGCGAAGACCCCATCCTTTCAACAGCGAAAGCAATGCGCTGTGGGACGGAGGCAGATAAATACCGCTAACCTCTCCGATCCCGTACGCATAAAACTCGAGCGGCCTCTCTGCAGCAAGCCGTGGATCCAGCTGCCTGAGACTTCCGGCGGCAGCATTCCTCGGGTTGGCAAAGGACTTCTCGCCACCAGCTTGAGCGCTGGCATTCAAGGCCTCAAAACCCTTCCTCGGCATGAAGATCTCGCCGCGGACTTCCAGGATGGCCGGGGTATCGACACCCCGAAGCCTCAGCGGGATTGACCGGACAGTGCGGACGCTGTGTGTCACATCCTCGCCCGTGGATCCATCACCCCGGGTCGCAGCACACTCCATGCGGCCGTGCTCGTACCTGAGGCTTATCGCAATTCCGTCCAGTTTCGGCTCTGCCGAGTAGCTGACCTCACCCTCTACGTGGAGGCGGTCACGGACGCGCCGATCGAAGGCAATGACTTCGGCGTCCCCGAATGCATTGTCCAGGGACAACATCGGGACTTCGTGCCGAATCGCTGAAAACTGCGGCGCAGCCTGTCCCCCGACACGTTGAGTCGGCGAGTCGGGAGTGATCAGATCGGGATACTTGTGTTCAAGGTCTGCGAGATCCCGCATCAGGGCGTCGTAGGCCAGATCCGGAATCGAAGGCTGATCCAGGACGTAATAGCGATAGTCATGCGCTTCAATTTCAGCCCGAAGACGCCTTGCCTGCTCACGAACTGCTGAAGGCAGCACAGCACGCCCTCCTCAGGATGCGTGCAGCTTGTGCTGCAACTGGATGACCTCCTCTCGCATGAACCGCTCGCGCTGGATGCTGAGGCGACTACCATGCTCGTCGAGCAGCTCACCTTCCAACGTGGTAGCTAGAGCGTGTGCGGTGGACAGCATGTCGTCAAATGCGGCCAGGACATCCTTCGGGCCCGGTATCGTCAGGAAAATACTGACCCCGTGATAGCGTGCGGCCGGCATGCTGGCCAGATCGAAGGAACCCGGCTCCGCCAGACTGGCTACACTAAATAGGCTCCGCCGCTCATCGGTGGAGTCATGACGATGAAATATCCCATACTGGCCATGCTGCAGGCCCGCCCCCATGAGCGCCAGAAGCAGTGCTTCGCCTCCAAATGGAGCCGATCCGCGCCCCGTAAGGCGCACGGTCAGGATTTTCTCAGGCACCTTGATCTCGCGGCCCGGTGGCTTCTCCATCTCCTGAAGTGGACCCTGGGCTTCTGTACCGACAACTTCTGCATCCTTGCTGTCAGCCGCAAGCTGGGGGATACGGCGACGCAGCAGGTCGGTCGCATTGAGTGCCTGCCCTCCGGCTGATTCCCTTCTCGATAGCCAGAAAACCAGCAGGAGAATCAGAACGCCGCCGACAGCGAGAAGCCAGCGAATCTCCGACACGAATCCTCCGGTCTAACTCGCAGCCAACTGAACCGCCGAATCAAGATCCACAGACACGAGGCGTGACACTCCAGGTTCATTCATTGTCACGCCGATCAACTGGTTCGCCATTTCCATCGTGGTCTTGTTGTGAGTGATCACGACAAACTGCACTCTCTGCGACATCTCCCGGACGATGTCACAGAAGCGCCCGACATTGGCTTCATCCAGGGGCGCATCTACCTCGTCCAGGAGGCAGAACGGCGCCGGATTCAACTCGAAGATTGAGAAAATCAACGCCACCGCGGTCAAGGCCTTCTCGCCACCCGATAGCAGATGAATATTGCTGTTGCGCTTGCCC